>NZ_OBQC01000005.1 GCF_900220965.1 Ureibacillus acetophenoni
TAAATTGTATTATCCGGTATTAGCCCCGGTTTCCCGGAGTTATCCCAAACTATAGGGCAGGTTGCCCACGTGTTACTCACCCGTCCGCCGCTAACCTTTCAAAAGCAAGCTTTTAAAAGGTTCGCTCGACTTGCATGTATTAGGCACGCCGCCAGCGTTCGTCCTGAGCCAGGATCAAACTCTCCATAAAATGTAGAATTTGAGTTAAGCTCTAAATTCATGCTGGCATCAATGTTGATGTCCAAAATTGTGTTTCTATAATAGAAACGTTTAATTCATTAACGTTTTGTTGTTCAGTTTTCAAGGTTCATTATTCGTCATCTCTCGATAACAACTTTTATATCATAACATCTTACCGAAGTAGATGTCAACAACTTTTTTTAATTTCTATCGCCATGTCAGCGGCGACTTTTCTATACTAACATCGTTTATTCATGAAAGTCAACATAATTTCATAAGTTTTTTTAAGGACATGTTTTATTAATTCAAATCCAATAATAAAGGAGTATATGAATGATTCGCAAAGTAGTATTAGCATTTGCTATAGCTCTAGTTTTATTCTTTTTTGTTTTCCCCCAAAGAGATTCTATTATTTCTGTGTTTCAAATATCCGATGAACCAGTGATAATATCGAAAGGAAATTATGGACAATCGATCATATTAGAAGTTTCTTTTTCACATGATGGATTTCTTGAATGGTTAGAATCATTAAAACAACCTTATCCACTTTTAATGGTGAAAGCTGATTGGATTGAACGCTCTCCAAAATATATTGATGTCATAAAGAATAAGAATATCCCTATAGGCTTACTTGGAGGGGAAGGCGCCAAAGACTACACAACGGAATTGTTTAATAAAGATGTAGCAATTTACGAAAAACACCTTCAAAGCAAGCCTTTATGGTTTATGACATCAGATTACAATTATACGGATGAATTAAAACAATCTATATTCAATGAACAAGTGAATATGTTATCACCTACGACTCTTTATAAAGAAGATGATCCATTAAATAATGAAAAGGGTGCGATCATTTCAATCCCGTTACATGAAGAATCCAAAACAAATTTTGAATCACTAACTAAGCTTTTGTATTCTCAGAAGTTTATGTCCATAGAGGAAAATATTTTTGGTTATTCAATAAAATCAAAGAAAATGCCTGAGTAAATTAAAAAGGGCTAGTACATTTTATTTTTGTACTAGCCCTTTAATTTGTTCAAGCTTTTGCTTTTTGTTGCCCTTCAATTTTACGTGTTTTTTTACGTTCTTCTAGTTTCTTTCGATCCTCATCTGATTTTGCATTGTACTTTGGCAGTGCCAACAATTGGTATGCATTAACTGCGACAAGTGGGAATAATAACAGTGCAACATATGTATCTATATTACCTTGGCGACCCATTAGCGCAATAATCCACTCTAATGATGTAACTACAATCATAAAAAATAGCGAAGAAACTAATATATGTTTTTTGTTTGTTAATTGTACTTTTTTTACTGCTGTTGCTATCGATGCAAAAACTAAAAAGACCATTAATCCACCATAGAATAGCCAGTCTTGTACACTTTGTGCACTTGGATGAAATCTAAAAACAATAAGATCAAATAGTACGAAAAGAATTAATAAAACTTGAACCCAATTCCATAAAGTGAGTGTTCTAAAAATACCTACACCTACTTGGTGCAATGTTAAATATGCAAAAAATCCAGCTTGTGCTATTACACTCATTGTTATACCTAAAAGAATCATCCAGCTAAATGCAGCAAAAAATTCGCCTATTTCGCCTGCCGCTAAATAAGGTTGAAAGAAATTCCATCTTATAAAAATACCAGCAACACCTGTAACGATGCCACCAATGAGTACACACATGAGGAAGAATTTAATCCAATTTCGTATAGTCACGATGAACCTGTCCCCTTTTTTAATTTGTCCTTGTATATTTTAACAATCGTATTTAAAAAAAGCTAATCTATATAAACAAAGCAATACATATTATGCTCAGAAATGTGAACAATAATTGAAAGAGAGCCTTTAAACGAAAGGACTGAATATAATGTTGAAACGACTACTAATCCTGTCAGTTGTATTACTGTTTTTAGCAAGCTGTTCCGATACGCCAACCCAAACGATGTCTTATGATGAGATAAAGAAAATCATGATCGATTCAATTCAGACAGAAGATGGAAAGAAAGCTCTACGTCAGATGTTAGAAGACCCAAGTATACGTGATTTAATTATACTTGAACATGATCAGGTGGAAACTGCAATAAAAGACACATTATTATCTGAAGAAGCTACAGAGTTTTGGAAAAAACAGTTTGAGGATCCTAAATTTAAAGAATCCATTGCGAAAAGTATGAAGGAACAGCAAACCGATATTATGAAAGACCTTATTAAAAATGCTACTTTCCAAGAAGATTTAGTTAAATTCTTCGGACAGCCAGACATGCAAAAACAATTAGAAACCATATTAAAGAGCTCAACCCTTCGTAAACAAATGGAGGAGGTTGTAATGCAAACGATAGAAGACCCTCTATTACAAACGAAATGGCAAGAGCTCATTAGAAAATCGGGTGAGGGAGCATCGAAAAGCGGCGGTAAAGAAGGCGGCGGTGAAGGCGGCGGCGAAGGTGGTTCTGGAGGCGGCCAAGGCGAAGGTGAAGGCGGCGGTTCTAGTAGTTAAAAACAAAGCGGATTGCAAAAATGCAATCCGCTTTTTACTTTATTTTTCTTCTAATTGCTTTACTACTTTCTCAGCGATTTCTAAATAAATTTTTCCTGTTGAATGATCTGTATCGTATACAGATGGCGCAAAATCTTCTTTTGTCCAGTCAGGTTGTCCAAGGGGAACTTGTCCTAGTAACTCTGTACGCAATTCATCTGCAAGTTTTGGACCTCCGCCTTTACCAAATACATATTCCTTTTCACCAGTTACTTTTGACTCAAACCATGCCATATTTTCAATAACACCTAGAATATCATGGTTTGTTTGTAAAGCCATTGCTCCAGCACGTGCAGCAACAAAAGCAGCCGTTGGATGTGGCGTAGTAACAATAATCTCTTTAGATGTAGGTAATGCTTGATGAATATCAAGTGCAACGTCACCTGTACCTGGTGGTAAATCTAATAATAGGTAATCTAATTCTCCCCATTCCACATCACGGAAGAATTGATCTAATACTTTTCCAAGCATTGGTCCGCGCCATACAATCGGAGCATTGTTTTCAACGAAGAATCCCATTGAAATAACTTTTACACCCATGCGATCTACAGGATAAATACGATCTTCTTTGACAACTGGCATTTCTTGAATCCCCATCATATCAGGAACACTAAAACCGTAAATATCAGCGTCAATTAAACCAACCTTTTTACCTAAACGAGCTAATGCTACAGCTAAGTTAACAGAAACGGTTGATTTCCCAACTCCACCTTTACCTGATGCAATAGCAATTACTTGTACAGTAGATAATGGAGATAAAATATCGTGAGTTTCAGTAGTTGTTGCTTTGCCACGGAAGCTTTCTAGAACTTCTGGAGCTAGTTCTTCAAAACGAATACCAACTGATGCCGCTCCAGCTTCTTTAAGTATTTCAACTATTTTCATTTGTAGTTGCATTTGTTCTGGTGTGTTTGTTTTTGCTATAGCAACTTTCACACTTACGTGTTTTTTCTCTTCTTTTATACTTACATTTAGAACACCATTTGTTTGTTCTAAAGTCTTATGTAAAAACGGATCTTCTAATTCGCCTAATATTTGTCTAACTTGTTGTTCGTTTATCAAGTCCAACACCCCTATAATCTTTTCTATTTTTAGTATAGCATAGTGTTTTTGAAATCTTATCGAAAATGATTACGTTTTCAACAAGTATTTAAATCAAAATGAAGAAAAAAACCACTCACCTTATTATTGGGTGAATGGCTTTCTAATTTTCCTACTCAAACTCTAGATTCACATAATTTTCAATTCCATTTACGATTGCAGTTGCCATCTTCTCTTGATAACTTTCATCGGATAGAAGTTCTCTTTCCTCATTATTACTTAAGAAACCTGTTTCGATTAAAACTGCTGGAACTTCTGTCTTTTTCAGTAAATAAATTTGTTTGATTGCTAAAGCTTCACGGTCTGTATTTTGTAATGTGCTCTTAATGGACTCTTGAACTGATTTTGCCAACAATTCACTATTAGGATGTCCTGTTTGGTGGTAGAAAACTTGCGCACCTCTCCATTTTTCTTCAGGAATTGCATTTGCATGAATTGTGATAAAAATGTCTGGTTGATTTGATTTAACAATTTCTTCACGTAAAAAGATATCTTGTTTCTTACGTTCTCTTAAAGTAGCAAATTCCTCACTAGGAGCGTGCTCGTCCAACACATCACCATCAGTTGTTCTTGTCATGACAACATCTGCACCCATACGTTTAAGTTGGTGTTCAACTTTTTTAGCAATCGACAGTGTAATTTCACTTTCGATTACAGCCTGAGAAGAAGCACCACCATCCACCCCTCCATGACCAGCATCAACAACAATTTTTACCCCACCTAATGGTTCAGGTAGGAAAAACTTTCTGTCAGATGCGTTTGTCTCATATACGACCACCGCTAAACAAACTAATAAAATAACAATTAGTGCAATCCAACGCTTCAAACTTGTACACCGCCTTTTGCAACCTTTTGCACTACTATACGCTAGAAAAAGGGCTTGTATGCGTAAAGTTTTGATTATGAAATAATAGAAAAAATATTCATAGTTTCAAATAAAAAATAACCCTTTTCTAACCTTTTTCTAAAAGTAAAAAGCTGTCCAACTTATGTTTATTGGACAGCTTGTGAATTTATTCTTGTATTTGAAGTTGATTTTGTAAGTTATAGTAAAATCCGTGTTGTTTCATTAATGTTTCATGATTTCCTTGCTCTAGTATTGTCCCGTCTTTAATAACAAGTATTTTATCGGCATTTTCGATTGTTTTTAATCGGTGTGCGATAACAAAACTTGTGCGACCCTTCATCAAATTATTTAACCCTTTTTGAATATGAACTTCTGTCATCGTGTCGACACTAGATGTTGCTTCGTCTAAAATTAATATATCTGGATCTTCTAATATCGCCCGCGCAATTGCTATTAACTGACGTTGACCTTGACTTAAATTCATCCCACCTGAAACAAGCATAGTATCATAACGCTTTGGTAAATATTTAATAAAGTTGTGGGCATATGCTATTTTTGCGGCTTGCTCAACTTCCTCATCTGTAGCATCCAGCTTTCCGTAACGAATATTTTCACGGACAGAACCGGAAAACAAATAAGTATCTTGTAAAACGACACCAATATGATCTCTTAAATTTTCCATTCGGTAATTTTTTATATTTTCACCGTCAATAAGAACTTCACCATTTCTCACATCATAAAAGCGATTTAACAACTGGATAATTGTCGTTTTTCCTGATCCAGTAGGTCCAACAAGGGCAATTGTATCTCCTGCCTTTGCTTCAAATGAAATGTTGCGAAGAACAGGTTTTTCTATGCCGTAATGGAAATCTACATTTCTAAACTTTACATCTCCATTAAACTTTTTCTTCGTAATTGCATTTTGGCTATCTTTCGGTTCCTCTTGTTCATCGATTATTTCAAATACTCGTTCAGCCCCTGCTATAGCAGATTGGAATGTGTTGAATAAGTTGGATAATTGGTTAATCGGACGTAAAAATTGTCTTGAATAAGTAATGAATGAAGCAATGATTCCTATCGTTACTAGGTTATTAATAGACAATAAAGCACCTACACCTACAACTATTCCAATTCCTAAAGTATTAATGAAGTTGTTTACCGGACCCATTAACCCAGTCACAATTTCTGCACGCATCGCTGATTTTCTTAGCTTTTCATTGGCCTCATTAAATTGCTCGATAGTCGGGACTTCTTTTCCAAATAACGTTGTAATATCTGAATTAGAGATTGTTTCTGCAACAAATCCATTTAGTTGCCCTAGATCTCTTTGTTTCTCTCTATAGTTTTTACTACTGCGTTTAATAATTTGTTTAGCTGCCCATAGGATACATGGGATAATAAGCATGGTAACAATTGCTAGTGTCCAATTTAAGTAAAACATTGCAATTGCAGAACCAATTACGGTTAATATGGTTGAAATAATTTGAACCACACTTTGTGAAAGTGCTGCATTTAAATTTTCTATGTCATTTGTCATTCGGCTCATTAAATCGCCTTGTTGACGTTTATCAAAGGTTGCTAAAGGAAGCAATTGAAACTTTTCAAACAAATTCTGACGTAATCTCCAGATCGTCTTTTGCGATACACGAATCATTACAAAAGTTTGTAACCAGGTAAATATTGCACCCGCCACATAAATGGCAGTAAGTAGAAGAACCATTCGAATGGTGCCTTCAATATCGTTTACCAAAATATATTTGTCTATAATAATCCCTATTAATAATGGTCCTAGCAAACTCAATAAGGAAGATAGAATAACATAGACGATGGCACTAATTAAACCAAGTCGTTCATTTTTTAAATAAGTCCATATTCGTTGAATTGTTCCCTTTTGGTCTTTCGCTTTTTCTGCAGGACCGTTAAATCGCCCACCAGGATGTCTTAAAACATTCCGAGGTTCAGGTGGTCTTGCAGTTTGTGAAACAGGAGGTTGAACTGAATTACTCATCTAACATACCTCCTTTAACCTGTTGAGTATCGACAATTTCTTGATAGACTTTATTATCTTTTATCAATTCATCATGAGTACCCAGCCCTACAATTTCCCCATCATCCAAAACTAGTATCTGATCAGCATAACGTATGGAAGAAACTTTTGAAGAAACAATAAACTTCGTGCTGTCTTTAAACTGTTCTCTAATTGCTTTTTGTATTTTTCTTTCAGAAATACTATCCACTGCAGATGTAGTATCATCTAGTATTAAGATTGCTGGTTGTCTAACGAATGCTCTAGCCATTGCAAGACGTTGCTTTTGCCCACCAGACAAATTAGTTGCCCCTTGAGTAATGAAATGATTTTCCTTTGCATCTAGCTTTTCCACAAACTCATAAGCTTGAGAAGACTTTAAAGCCTCTATAATCTCTTCGCTACTCGCATCATCTTTCCCGTACTTTATATTCTCATCGATTGTTTTTGAAAATAAAGTAGCTCTTTGCGGTGCAAAAGCAATGGCACTACGTAATGTTTGAAGATCAATTTGCTTAATCGGGATATTATCAATACGGATTTCACCTTTGGTAACATCAAATAGCCTTGGGATTAGTTTAACAATGGTTGATTTTCCACTACCTGTAGCACCAATAATTCCTATAGTCTCACCAGGAAGAGCTTTAAAGGAAACCTCCTTTAAAACTGGCTCATTTTCTTCAATATAAGAAAAGCTAACTTTATCAAATTCTACTTGGCCTTTTAACTGAGTAGATAAAGCATTATCGGTAATTTTTATATCTAGTGTCTCTTCTAGTACTTCTACAATTCGATTGGCACTCGGAATCGCACGAGCTATATTCATTAAAACTGCCGATGAACTCATCAAGCCACCCATTATCATCATTAAATAGTTAATAAACGCAACAATGACCCCTACTTGGATTGTCCCATTTTCTACTTTAATAGCACCTTGCCACAATGCGATAATGATTCCAATGTTAACAACAAACATCGTTAATGGACCTAAAATACCGATAATTTGGTCGGCTTTAATATTTCTTTGCATTAATGATCCATTTACTGATGTAAATTTTTCAATTTGATGCTTTTTTCGGTTATAAGCTTTAACTACTCGTATACCTGCTAAATTTTCTTGTACTTTTGTGTTCACTTGGTCAATTGCTTCTTGTACTTTTAAAAATAACTTTCCAGAAATTTTCGTAAAAAAATAAATAGAAAAGGCTAAAATTGGAACTACAAAAAGTAGTACAGGAAATAGTTCACGAGCTGTAAAGAAAACAATAATAATTGCACCTATAAAAGTTAAAGGACCGCGCACGAATATTTTTAAAAGCATTGTTAGTGCCCGTTGTAACGATTCAACATCACTAGTAATATTCGTAATTAATTTCCCAAGAGTAAAATGGTCTTTATTTCTACTCGAGAAATACGTAATGGTTTCATATAAGTCTTTTCGAATATCCGTTGCAAAATTAACTGCAGATTTAGTTGCATAAATGGAACATCCTACTCCCCCAATTAACCCTAGTACAGCGCAAAGGATCATTAATCCAAACATTGTAACAACGTACCCTGTATCATTTTTTGCAATTCCATCATCTATAATATGTTTCATTATGGTTGGTTGTAATAAATCCATTGCAACTTCTAGCACCATCATCAATGGAGCAATAATTGTAAAGACCATATATGGTTTTAAGTATTTTGTGAGTTTAATTGCAGATTGCATAATTTACACCTTTTCTTTAGTGGTCTCAGTTTTCACTAGTTTATAGTAATACTAATTTCTTTCTATGAATAGTTATAGACCGTTATCTTTTTGTTCTAGATTTTTTTCATTCCAACGGTGTATACGGTTGTATATGCAATTTAATTGTATACAGTTGTATACCAAATGGTCAATTATGTTTTATAAGAGAAGCCTTGGCTGTTTCTAATATAGAATTGAACATCATAGTATAGTCATTGAGTGTTAAAAACTTCTAAATTCTACCTGTTTTATGCTACGATATTTCAAAATGATAAATTAGGAGGTATTGTATGAAAATTCGTGTTTCTGCAGTGCAATATCATTTACATACAATTGATAGATTTGAGGACTTTGTTAACCAGTGTGAACATTATATAAAAGCCGCCCTAGAATTTGATACTGAATTTATTTTATTTCCTGAGTTTTTCACTACACAATTGTTATCGATAAAAGGGCCAAATGGCGAAGCACTAACAATTAATGATTTACCTCCTTTTACAGAACAATATCATGAAACATTTACAAGGTTTGCGAAAGCATACAACGTTTATATTATTGCTGGTACACATGTTGTCAATGTAGAAGGGAAACTTCGCAATCGAGCTCATATGTTTTACCCTAATGGAAAAGTTGTGTCACAAGATAAAATTCATATTACACCTACGGAAGTACATGAATGGAACATGTCAAAAGGTGATGGGCTAGAGGTATTCGATACAGATAAAGGTCGTATCGCAATACTAACTTGTTACGACATTGAATTCCCTGAAATCGTACGTATGGCAAAAGCAAAAGGTGCAGATGTCATTTTCTGTCCTTCTTGCACAGATGACCGACATGGTTTCCACCGCGTTCGATACACAAGTCATGCCCGCGCCATTGAAAACCAAGTGTATGTTGTTTTGACAGGAACAGTAGGTGGACTTCCAACTGTCGACTTTATGCGCATGAACTTTGGCCAAGCAGCAATCATTACGCCAAATGATGTACCATTCCCTCCAAAGGGTCTGCTTGCTGAAGGGGAAATTAATGACGATATGTTGGTTACTGCAGATCTTGACCTAGATCTTTTATATGAAGTTCGTGAAAAAGGTTCTGTAACTACTTGGAGGGACCGTCGAACGGACTTATATACAGATTGGAAATAAGGAGGCGCTACATTGTATCGAAGTGAACAGCTACTTTTTTCTGATGGTAAACCAGTACGAATTCTTATAAGAAATTATGAAACGAATGATTTTGATGATCTCATCGACATACAAACAGAGTGCTTTCCCCCACCTTTTCCATCTGATCTTTGGTGGAATAAGGAACAATTAACGAATCATGTTACTCTATTTCCTGAAGGAGCACTTTGCATTGAAATAGATGGAAAAATTGTTAGTTCATTAACGGGATTGTGTGTAAACTTTGACCCTGCACAGCCAGACCATACTTGGGCTGAAGCAACAGACAATGGATATATTAACAATCATGATCCAAATGGAAATACACTTTATATTGTTGATATTAGTGTAAGACCGGCCTACCGCTCTTTAGGTTTAGGTAAAATTATGATGCAATCTATGTATCAAATTGTCGTTGAATTAGGATTGGATCGGCTGTTAGGTGGCGGACGAATGCCTGGCTATCATAAGCACGCAAATGAAATGACTGCCAAAGAATATGTTGATGCTGTTCTTGCAGGTAAAATCCATGATCCTGTTATCTCGTTTTTACTTCGAGCAGGTCGTATGCCTATCGCTGTCGTTGAAAATTATTTAGATGATGAAGAATCCTTGAACTATGGCGTTTTAATGGAATGGAAAAATCCATTTAAAATTTAATATGAGCGTTTTGTTATGTAAAGCAAAGTACAATCCCTTATTTTTGGATTGTACTTTTTCTTATAATGATTCAGTCAATTTTCTATGAAAAGAAGGCTTCCAGTATATATTTTTGTACCATTAATGATATCCCCCAACCTACAACTCCCAATATAATAGCAATTGATAAGTGAATTGAATGTTTAAATGCTATATAAATGATTACTAACATTACAATTGTGGCAGGAAGACCTGCTATTACCCCACCAGTAAATCTACTGATAGTATTGGCAGACTCCCCTTGTACAGTTAACCAAATGATACTTAGGATACTTATTAATGGTAAAGCAGCAATAATTCCTCCATATAAAGGGAATCGTCTTGCTAGTTCGGTTACGATTCCAATAATAGCTGCAGAACTTAATATCTTTATTATTAAATACATTTATTTCGATACCTCACTTAGTAACTGAAAGGCACGAACAATTTGCATCTTTTCTTCATCGGATAACTTATTAAGTGCATTTTGTAACTTTTCCTCATCTAACTCTGTGTTCTTCTTTAAAACACTTAAACCGGATTGTGTTAAATGTAGATAAACTTTACGTTGATCCTCTTCTGACCTTTCTTTATATAACCATCCACTGCTCACTAGTTTTTTTACATGTTCAGAGGCGGTATTATGTGATATCAACAAATACTCTGCAATATCTCGAATCATTATATATTTCTTTTTATGTACTAGTTGCAATATACGGACACTCTGATGGGATATTGCGTCATTTTGAACGGGATGAAGTTGAAAATATATATCTGTAAAGCATCTATTTATTACATTAATCATAGTAACCCCCACTTAATCGTTTGAGACGATTATATCGCATTATACGATATAACGACAAGTAATAGTTATTTATTTTGTTAAAACTCATTTTTACGTTGACATATTTTGAAAATTTGCATATAAATAATATATGAACATATGCTCATATAAGAAAAAAGGTCAGGTGATGATTTTGAGTCAAGATATACTGAACGACACTGTTCAACCTGTGCAGTCTAGTGATTTAGATGAGGAAACATTATTTGTTGTTTCCCAAACTTTTAAAGCATTAAGTGATCCAACAAGGATTCGTATACTTAATTTCCTTTGTTCAGAAGAACATTCTGTAAATGAAATTGCGGAGAAACTTAATTTGAGCCAGTCCTCTGTTTCCCATCAATTAAGATTTTTAAAAAACTTACGCCTCGTGAAATTTAGAAGAGAAGGTACAACGCTTTATTACTCAAATGACGATGATCATATTATGAACTTACTTCAACAAGCTATTGATCATGCAACACATACTTAGTGGAAAGATACTAATTGAATGGGGGGAAACCCATGGGAAATCATCATCACCATCATCATGATCATACTCATGGTGCGAATAAGAAAGTATTACTAATTTCGTTTATTATTATAACTGCATATATGATTGTTGAAGCTATTGGAGGTTTTTTAACGAATAGCCTCGCTTTACTTTCTGATGCTGGCCATATGTTAAGTGATTCGATTGCTCTTGGTATCGCACTTCTTGCTTTCATATTAGGTGAAAAAGCTGCCAATCAACGAAAGACCTTTGGATATAAACGCTTTGAAATTTTAGCAGCTGTACTAAACGGTATTACATTAATGCTCATTGCAGCATTTATTTTTTACGAAGCAATTGAACGTTTTGCGAATCCACCGGAAGTTGCAACGACAGGAATGCTTATAATTAGTTCTATTGGACTTCTGGTTAATATTCTTGTTGCATGGATAATGCATCGGGGTGCAGATACGGAAGAGAATTTAAATATGCGTGGAGCTTACTTACATGTGTTGGGGGATATGCTTGGATCGGTTGGAGCCATTATTGCCGCATTACTAATGATGTTCTACGGATTTGGGTGGGCAGATCCACTAGCAAGTGTCATCGTGGCAGCGCTCGTTTTGCGTAGTGGCTTTTATGTTACAAAATCAGCGGTGAATGTTTTGATGGAGGGTACACCTGAAAACACAAATATGGATGAGGTGATTCAGTGTATCCAAAAAACGGATGGAATCATTAGTATCCATGACTTGCACATATGGAGTATTACTAGCGGTTTAAATGCAATGTCCTGTCATGCAGTGGTAGATGATGCAATGACCATTGCTGAAAGTGAAGAGATGCTTCGTAAAATTGAACATGACCTTTTACATCTCGGAATTCAACACGTTACGATTCAACTCGAAACAACCGCGCACACACATGACGAATCGATCCTTTGTCAAATCAAAGGAGAACAAGGTGGACATCATCACCACCATCATTAAAAGTTCAGTTTGATAAAAAAGGAGGACATTTCATGGAGATCCTTCTACTAACATAATGCTTCACAATATATCCCATAAAAAAGGTGACCCATAAGGCCGTTAATAATTAACCACCTTGAGGTCACCTTTTTTACTCTTAACTTCATAAGGTAGACAAAACTGATCCACCCATTTATTGTTTAATTACATCTCACGAAGATAACACTACTAATTCCATTTGGTTGACTAAACCCATCTGCTACAATCTTAAATCCATTACTGTATAGACAAGCAGTAAGTTGTGCAATCGTAGGTGCTGCCGGGTCGTTTTGTTGCCCTGGTACAAAAGCACAGCCAAACGCTGCGCCATTTGGAGTTACAGCGATTAATCGACCTGAGCTTGTGTCAAATGATGCAAATACTGATTGACAACTCTTAGGTTGTTTATCATTTTCTTTATCTTTAAGAAGCTTTTTCAACAGGTCTAGTAGATCATCTAACTTGTCGTGATGTTTTTTGTCTCCATTACAACCACATTCATGTTTGTGTTTACCATCCCAATCATTATATCTTGACATAGTTTCACCTCCTTAATCTTTCGATACTACAGTATATTAATTTGTAAAATTACAATGGAGGCGTTTATACTAATTTTTTTAAATTACTAGTAAAATTTTTATTTGAGTCAATCGTCTAATAGAATAGTTAGCCCGAAGATGAGTTGATTTAATAGGCATTACTATAGGTAAATTAACAAACGTTCAGATAAATCATCTTCAAAATAGCTACTTATTTTCTTTACTCTTCTATAGCGATTTTTTCGTCTTTTTTCTAATTTATATTCCTGCCTACATTTAGTCTTTCTCACTTGTCTTTTTACGGGGCTTTCTTGTCTTCTTTCTGGTAAACCTCTTATACAATGTGATTCTTGATTCTGCGCTAGATTAGAATTAAGTATATTCGCGAGTGTTACAACTGCAATAAGATTGAATATCGACTTGATTGTCTCTGTATCCGTAGGAATCTCTTCTGTGTTTTTTACAGAGATCTTCTTTTTTTTTTCTTCTGCGGAACTTACGCAAAATGTTCGAGTAAATTGAATCTCTCCCTCGCATAGTTCGCCTGACGTACATCCAGAACAACGGACAGAAACTTTTTTCACGTTATCTAATGCCATTGCGTAAAATCCAATTGGACCTTCACATGGAGGGGTTGGTACAGCTCTTTCAATTACATTACCGTTTTTCAATTCAATTACTAACGTCATTAAACAAGCGGTTGAGCCGTTTCTTACTTTAACTAGTAAATCCACCGTATTATCAGATAAGTCTTCAAAGTAAGTTCTTAATGCTCCGTCACATAATTGATCGATATTAATAGGTCCTATTTCCGATGTTCTCACTTCTACTTTTGGAGTTGAATAAACGAAATCATAAATTTCCTCCATTCTATCCCTCCTTTCTTTGTTAACTTTCACTACTATCTATCATTCTTTTACTAGTGATTAGCCCTTGAATAACTCATTATCGTTTTTAAGATTTCGTGAGCTAAGTACACTACTAATCCAGAATATAGTTGTAGCTTCCAGATTATCTTATTCAACATCCAGTAATTGAAATAGGTTAGTGTCGCGGGAATAGTATCATTTCTAATATTTTTTATGAATTTTAGTTATAGGGGATTTGACTAAAAGAATTAATGGGAGTTTGACTTGTGTATTGTGATATTTGATTCATAGACAAATACACAATGTAAGTAGATGTTTGACAACATACATAAATATTCATATTTAGGAGAACAAGGATAACGTACCATGTGAAAGACCGAACTGTGGGGATAGTACCTAATACAGCACTTCCTATTTGGTAAAAAAGCCATAAAAAAACCATAGATTAAGTTATCTATGGTATGGCATTGATCCCAAACATAAGTGTTTAGTTACTAAGTGAAACGCTATATAATTTATCATCGTTTGACTGCGGGTTTCCACGGCCATCTGTATTATTTGTAACAAAATATAAAATATCTCCATCAATGAAAACATCACGGATTCTACCAAGACCAGTTACAACATGATTTTGTTCACCAGTTTCAAGATTAAACTCTAGAATTGCATTTCCTCTTAAGGCTGCAACATACACTTTACCGTTGTAGTAGGCCATTCCTGAAGGGGCCCATGTGTTATTACTGCCAGATGTAAAAATTGGTGTTACCATTCCTTCTTGTTCTTCAACCCCCTCAATGACTGGCCAACCATAATTTAATCCGGCTTCGATTTTATTTATTTCATCATTTGCACGATTTCCGTGTTCACTTGCATACATCGTTCCATTAGGTGCCCACGTTATTCCTTGTGGATTACGATGTCCATAACTATAAATATAAGAGTTGGAATTCGGATTATCAGTTGGAATCGTTCCATCTAAATTCATTCGCAAAATTTTACCAGCTAAAGAATTTAAATTTTGTGCTAAAGATGACTCTAATGCATCTCCTGCGGTCGCATAGAGTTTTCCGTCTGGTCCAATTTTTAATCGCCCACCATGGTGAACTCTGCCGCTTGGGATTTTATCAAGAAGTACATTTTCCTCTTTCCATACATTGCCTTCTAAGAGCAAAGATACAATCCTGTTAAATTGACCAGTTTGATCTTCGTAAGTGTAATAAGCATAGGCACGATTGGATTCTAAAAAATCAGGTGCAAGAACAAAGCCCATTAAGCCTGCTTCAGCTGATTGGGAGAGTTGTTTATTTAACTCTATTCTTTGTCGAACTGCTTGTCCCCCTT
This sequence comes from Ureibacillus acetophenoni, assembly GCF_900220965.1. Taxonomy (GTDB): domain Bacteria; phylum Bacillota; class Bacilli; order Bacillales_A; family Planococcaceae; genus Ureibacillus; species Ureibacillus acetophenoni. The sequence goes on from NZ_OBQC01000005.1 coordinate 15,343, forward strand.
CAATTTTTGTTATTGTTCCTGGACGTTCTGTAATATAAAACGTATCGTTGATCTTTTCTATGGCCCAAGGAATAGTTAAATTTTGAGCGATAACTACTGACTTTTCAGTAATTTTTGATACTTCAATGATTGGATCATTATTTTGGCCAACAATTACCTCTGGCTCTGGGGGATTACAACCTGTAAGTACAAGTAATAAAAAAGATAGAAAGAATACCTTCTTCAACAAAACCACTTCCCCTCATAATCATATTTTCTAATTTATTTTCGCCATTTACCATTATTTACACACATTACTTTAAATAAAAACTTGAGCCATCAATCACTTCAACATCGTTTCGCTGACGAATATCCTTCATTAAACTAAAAAGTGCTTCATCTTTCTTTTTCGCCTCAATCATACAGTGAATTTCATTTACTGTTCCTTTTATTTCATTTAAAAATCTGAAAAACATGTCTACATCTACATAATCAGAATGATGACGGAACTCAGACTCACTTTTCGGACTGGATATATGCATTTTAATTGGTAAAGTTGAGTCCTTCCAAGTAGTTACAATTCTCTCCCAATTTTCTTGCCAATTTGGATTTTGATGATGGGCAAGGTGATGATGATAATCAAACACAAGAGGGATCCCTAACTTTTCACACAAATAAAGCGTATCATTTAAAGTAAATGAAGTATCGTCATTTTCAAGAATAATCATTTTCTGAATGCCTCTCGGAATATCCATCCAGTTTTCAATAAACCCTTCTAGCGCTTGTTCCGTGTCGTTGTAATTTCCTCCAACATGAAGAACACATCGATGAGTCGGGTTAATCTTCATTCCTTTTAACAAAAAGTAGTGCATTTTTAATGTTTTAAGTGAATTTTTAAGTACAGTTGTCTCTGGAGAATTCAACACAACAAAATGATCTGGATGGAAATCTAACCTCATCTGATGTTCGTCTGCAAAATCCCCTATCTCCCGCAACTTTTCCTTGAGCGGTTTCATATAATCCCAATCTGGAATTTCTTCATGGTTAGCAAGTGGGATAATTCTTGAAGTTAAACGGTAAAAATGAATTTCATTAAAAGCATTATGTCTAAGTAAACGGAGTGTATTTTCTAAATTGGTAAGGGCAATCCTCTCTAACTTTCGAATAGCTGCTTCTCGATCTGCGATTTTTTGAAAAGCAGAAAATGTCATTGTTTTTGATGGAGAGGCATTTTTTAATTCCATACTCATGGCCACGTAACCTAGTCGTACAATCGTCATCTAATCCACCTCTTTGATAGTATGAGATAACTTTAAATGTAGTAGTCATTTACACGTAAAAAAGACCCTCCCTATTCCGGAAGAGTCTTTATATTATGATGATACTTTCGAGACTTCACTTTGCACAGTCACTTCGTCTGATGCATCTTTCTTTGCTTCTTCTTTATCTTTATCAATCCAACTAAGTAAGTACTTTTGATAACGTGGCATAATCCAACCTAAAATTTTACCAATGAAATACGCTGCAACGATTGTACCAATCCCAACAGCACCTAAAGTTTGAATAAAAATAATACATACTAAACCTGCAATACATACATTTAATAGATCACTCAAAATTTTCGCCTTACTAAATTTCAACTTAAATTTATCGCTAATTACATAAGTAAGTGCATCATATGGCATCAATGGGAATTTGGCTGAGAAATAACCTAATAATCCCAATGCAACTATAAATAAACTAATAATTAAAAATAGCCATCTTATAAGTAGTGTTTCAGGATTGGGGAATAATTGCACAAGGAATAATGTAAAATCCATAAAGAAACCAAACATAAATGAAATAATTAATTGTACAAGCGAATCTATCAAATCAATTCGTTTACTTAAAATGATTTGTATGAGAATAAATAAAACGTTTGCAACTATTGTCATGATCCCCACAGAGAATCCTGAAGTAAGAGCAAACGCATAAGCTAATGATGAAACTGGTGATACGCCTAAATCAGCTTGTATAGAAAAACTAACACCAAGGGAAAGGAAAAACAAACCTACAACATACAAAGTAAGCCGTTTCATTGTCTTATTTATATGATTCATACAATCCTTCTTTCTAATCAGTAATCTTATATTCATCTTAGCATGCATTATGATATATTAATAATATATATTTTATATAAAAGTCATATCTAAAACTATATAACGGGGTCGAAACATGGATATACGTCAATTACAGTATTATAAAGAGATTGTCAAACAAGGAAGTATATCAAAAGCCGCGGAACTTTTGAATATTGCCCAACCTCCACTGAGTCAAGCATTAAAAAAGTTGGAATTAGAATTAGGAACAACTTTAATTCATCGATATCGACAAAAATGGCAATTAACTGAAACCGGTGAACTACTCTATCAATATGCAGAGCAAGTCTTGGGCCAGATGGAAGAGGTTCAACGTCGAATACAGGAAATCGAAGAAGGAACAGCTGGTACTTTAAGAATTGGCGTTTCATCTGCATGTTCAAACATGCTAATTGATTATATTGCAGACTTCCGAAACAAGTTTCCTCAAATCAAAACGAATATTTACTCAGGGGACTCAGAAGGGTTGTTAATGAAGTTAAATCATAAAGAAATTGATATCGCATTAATTATACGACCTAGTAATACAGAACAATATGAATATAAATCGCTAAAAGAGCAACCAGCCGTTTTAATCGTTCCTAATGAATGGACTACCTCAATCTCAGAGCAACCTACTTTAGAAGAAATTGCCGAGTTTCCCTTTATCATGTTAGGTGCGATGGAAGGACATTCGTTTTATGAGAATATAATAAATTCATTTAATAAGCATGATTTAAATCCAAACATTATCATCGAATGTAAAGATATACAGATGGTTGTTGCTTTTGTAAACAGAGGTCTAGGTATTTCCATTATTCCAAGAATGGAATACCAATCATTACTTTTCGAACATTTTAAAGCTTATGAACTACATCAATTTAAAATTAATGTAGAACCAGTTTTAATGAAATTAAAGGGTGAACCAACGTCAAAAGCAGCTGCTTGTTTTTGGGATTTATTTCAGTAAGATAAAATGGGTTCATCGATTACACGATGAACCCTTTAATCATTATTTTTTGTTCAAATTTTCTTGTGCCATTCTTACAAGTTCCTTCACCATGTTTCCGCCTAATCGGCCGCCAACTTTACCTGCTTCTTCTGAAGTAAGCTTTCCATTATAGCCCTCTTTTAACGGAACGCCAATTTCCTTTGCAATTTCAAACTTCGCTTGTTCAGGATTATTTGTGCCAGCAACTTTTGCTTTTAATTGATCCAATCCTTCTCTTGCTTCTGGTACTAATAGTTTATTTCTATTTCTTCGAGCCATGTCAATCCCTCCTTTTTGTTAACATGGTCTAAAGTAGTTTTTTACATGTAAAGTTTTAATAATAAAAAACGAATGATCTTATCGTGCTAGATCATTCGTAATTCAAGGACTATTCGTATTTATTTATAAGATGCAGTTTAATTCCTGCCGGGTCATTCACTTCGATTTCATTGCCATTTTCATTAAAAGAAATATTTTCTTTTGTTAAGTTTTCTTTCACTGTTGTCCACTCTGGTTGAGTCAATAATACATTAAAATGCTTCAACCCTTTTGCATTGTCTGGTGGAGATGGAATTCCCTTTCCTAACCAAGTATTCATTCCGATGTGATGATGATAACCATCTAGGGAAACAAAAAGATGACTGTCACTTTTTGCAACAATATCAAATCCTAGCACTTCTGTATAAAATGTTTCAGATTTCTCTATATCTGCAACTTGTAAGTGCATATGACCCATTTTTGTACCTTCAGGTAAACCAGTCCACTCATCATCCTTCGCTAGATTATACAGTTCAGCAACATTTAACTGATAGGTTCCACCAACATACCCACCTTTACCATCACGGATCCATTCATTTGATGGGATATCTGCATATATTTCAATACCGTTTCCTTCAGGGTCTGCTAAATATAGTGCTTTACTATATTGGTGGTCAGCTGCCCCCTGTAAATATAGCGAATCACTTAAATGAATAAGGAATTGCCCTAATGTCCTTTCATCAGGAAGTAACAGAGCAAAATGATATAAACCCGTAGTTCCGAACGGTTTATCCAATGTATCTTTCTTTTCTTCTAGTATAAGTAAAGGATTTTTGCCATCAGCAGTGAGGGAAACTCGCTCACCTTCATCCTTCAATACATTAAAACCAATCGTTTTTTGATAAAAATCGCTCATTGTTTTTATATCGCCAACCGTTAATGTAACTGCCCCGACTCTAGCAGGTGAATTGATTTCATAATCTTTTGTAGCAACCTCACCATTATTTGCAAATGCAAATGCAATTACTATGGCAATTAAGGCAACAGCCACGATAATTATTAAGTTTATTTTTGCAGTCTTTTTCTTACTGTTTTGATTCTTGCTGTTTTTTAATGACATTCTATTTCTCCAAATTCAGTTAGTAGTTTTATATACTTAACATGTAACCATTTTAATTACAAGGATAAGTGAAAGTCAAAGATGTTAGCTTATATCGATCTAGTAATAATTTCCGTCATTTGTTCCTACACTTCTAACATGAATTTGTTAAACAAATTATGAGAAATCCTTGATTTTTCCTTATGAAAGTTCATTATTAAAGGTGAGGTGAACAACTTGGCACGTGAACGAAAATTTACAAAAGAAGAATTATATCACGCAGTAAAGCATTTACTACTTAAGCATGGCTACGAAGGATTTACTTTTACTGTACTTGCGAGCTACCTAGATGTTTCTAGAGCTGCAATTTATAAATATTATGAAAATAAAGAAGAACTAATAAGTGAATATATGGTTTATGAATTAGAAAAGTTTTTAAATGATATGAAAGCTATCGGAGAAAAGAAAACGTTTCAAGAGCAGTTCGATGCTCTGTTTGATATGATTTTTGCAGATTTGAGCCTGTATGAGATTAGAACGATGGGAATGCAAATCCCTATTATTAACAAAAAAATTAAAATGAATAAACAAAAAATAAGTGGGATTATTGTGGAGTTATATTCATCACTTCAACAATTTGTTGAACTAGGAAAAAAGGAACAAGCGTTCAAGGAAGAGCTCCCAAATAATCTTATATTAGGAATGATTTTTGAAACAGTAAATATTCCTAATCAAAATAATATTCCTCTTCCCGATTGGGTTGAGATGATTAAAGGTGTTATATGTCACGGATTGTTCAAAAACAATTAAATTGACACTGGTGTAACCTTTGGGTAATAATTAAGAGGCGGAAATTATTCCGCTTATTTTTGCACCAAAGTTACACATCTGTCACTTTTATGAAAGGACTTAACATTTATGAGAAAAACATTGCAACACGTCACAGATTGGGTTTCAACTAGAAAGGGAGCTTGGATTACTCTTATTATTTGGATACTCGCTATGGTCATTTTGACAGTCGCAGTGCCTAGTGTAAGAGAGTATCAAGTAACATCAGTTGCAACTCTTCCAGAGGATATGCAATCTGTCATTGCCAATGACAAAATTGAAGAATATTTTGGTGATAGTGAACTATTACCAGCCATATTGGTTCTTCAATCAGATGATGAGGTCCAATTACAAGATTTAGTTACAATAACTGATGCAATTATCGGGAAAGATTTTGATGGTTTGAAAGAAATTGTTCCAATGGGAATGTTACCAGAACCAGCAACAAATGCATTCTTTTCTGAGGATCGTACGACAGCAATCATCCCTGCTAATCTAGACTCAAATTTAGACACAAAACAAGTAAAAGTTATTTTACAAGACATTGCAGAAATTGTTAACGATCAAACCGATTTAACATTATCCATTACTGGACCTGCGGGAATCGCTGTAGATACTACAGATTTATTTACTCGTGCAGACGTAGTATTAATTTTAGCTACTGTTGGGATTATTTTAGTATTATTAATCGTTATTTATCGTTCACCATTAATTGCACTAATTCCGTTATTAGCTGCAGTGTTTGTTTATCAAGTTGTTACCCAGTTGCTAGGACTATTCGGTAAAGCTGGACTCCTAATGAGTACCCAATCCGTGTCAATTATGTCCGTCTTATTATTTGCTGCCGTAATTGATTATTCATTATTTGTTTTCTCTCGTTATAGAGAAGAGTTAAAACATAACGAAGATAAGCATTCAGCAATGAAGGTAGCTATGAGAGGAACCGGATTACCTGTCTTTTACTCCGGTGGTACAGTATTACTAGCTATGCTTATTTTAATCTTCGCCAACTTAGGTGATTATAAAAACTTCGCACCTATCTTTGGTGCTGCCTTAGTAGTGATTATGGTATCTTCGGTAACACTTGTACCGGCGTTATTTACATTATTCGGTAGAAAATCATTTTGGCCTGTTGTTCCAAAAGTAGGCGATACGACGGTAAAACCAACTTCTATTTGGAGTAAAATCGGCCGATTTGTTACGAATAAACCCGTTGTTTCAATCTTAATTATCGGGGTATTTATTTTAGTAAGTGCATCTTATAATGTTAATTTAAAATACGAGTTTGACTTAATTAAATCCTTCCCAGAAGATATGCCTTCTAGGGTTGGTTATGAAGCATTAGAAGAAAAATTTGCACCTGGGGATCTTGCTGCAACGACTGTACTTGTAGAGTCTAATACAGAAATCTCAGAAGAAAACCGTCAAGCCTTAATTGACGAGCTATTGAACCAGGATTATGTTGATACCGTAAGAATAGATAATCAAACAGAAGATGGAAAGGTACTGACTTACAGTCTAACATTTGAAAATAGCCCATATGCAATCGAATCGATTAATGCATTAGAATTAATTCAGGAAAAAGCTGATGAAATATTAGATGCAAGTAATATTGACGGTACTTTATATTTCGCAGGTGAAACAGCATCTTCCCTTGATGATCAAAACTTAAACGATCGAGACTTAATTGTCATTGTATTATTAGAAACAATTTTAATCTTTATCATGCTTATTTTCTTAACAAAATCCATCAAAATGCCAATTTACATGATGGGAACGATTCTTGTTTCTTTCTTTGCAGCATTAGGTTTAGGTATGTTCTTAACGAACCTATTCTTTGGAATCGATACAATTAGTAATCGTGTACCAGTGTATGCATTCATTTTCCTAGTAGCCCTTGGGATTGACTATAATATCATATTAGTTTCTAGGTTCTTAGAGGAAAGAGAAAGACACTCTGTTAAAGAAGCAGTTCAAATCGCAGTAGCAAGTACTGGCGGAGTAATTTCGTCAGCGGGAATTATTTTAGCAGCCACTTTTGCGGTTCTAATGACTCAACCAATTCAATTACTATTCGTATTTGGATTTATCGTAGCGGTAGGTATTTTAATCGATACCTTCTTAATAAGAGGGGTTTTATTGCCAAGTTTAATTGTCTTATTAGAGAAGGATAAAAAGAAAAAAGAAGCATAATTACGCTAGCCTGAAGGGTTTTTCCCTTCAGGTTTTTTTGTTTTCCAACTTATTATTCAATTGAACATATTCTGTCGCAATTGTTTAACATTATTTTTCATTAGTTATAAAGCAAAACACTTAGGGAACAATAAAGCTGAACAAAACCTGATACTTTCATAGGGTAAATTTCATAATGAAATTACAAATTAAAATTTCTACCGAGAAAGGAATTCGTGATGAAAAAAGTTTCAAATGTATTTTGGATTTCTGTTGCAATCGTCCTCCTTGCATGCATATATGGTGTTATTGCACCAAAAAGTTTCGAAAAAACAACTGGGAATATTCAAGCATTTCTTACAACGTCCTTCGGCTGGTACTATCTAATCTTAGTTACGATCATTGTGATCTTTTGTCTTTTTCTTATTTTCAGCCCAGTTGGAATTATAAAACTTGGGAAACACGATGAGGAACCTGAGTTTTCTAGAGTATCTTGGTTTGCAATGTTATTTAGTGCAGGTATGGGAATTGGACTTGTATTCTGGGGTGCAGCGGAACCATTGTCTCACTTTATGAATCCTCCATTAGCTGAACCTGGAACAGACACAGCCTATAAAGAAGCGATGCGTTATACATTTTTCCATTGGGGTATTCATGCTTGGGCTATATACGCAATAGTGGCATTAGCTTTAGCTTACTTCAATTTCCGCAAGGGTGAACCGGCGCTCATATCTTCTACCTTAAAACCAATTCTAGGCAAAAAGGCAATGGAAGGTATTTGGGGAACCGTTATTGATGTATTAGCCGTTGTAGCAACAGTTGTTGGGGTTGCAACAACTTTAGGCTTTGGTGCAACACAAATAAATGGAGGACTTTCTTTCTTATTTGGTATACCAAGTAATTTCACAGTTCAATTCATCATTGTAGCAGTCGTAACAATATTGTTTTCCATTTCAGCATCAACTGGATTAGGGAAAGGTATTAAAATTTTAAGTAATGCTAACATGGTGTTAGCCGTTATTCTTTTGCTTTTAATGTTTATCATAGGACCTACCCTCCTTACGTTAAACATGTTTACAGACTCTCTTGGTGGTTATATTCAAAATATAGTTCAGATGAGCTTCCGTATGGCTCCACTAGATGAAGAGAATCGTACATGGATTAATGGATGGACAGTCTTTTATTGGGCATGGTGGATTTCATGGTCTCCGTTTGTAGGTATATTTATCGCTCGTGTATCAAGGGGAAGAACAATACGAGAATTTATTATAGGGGTTTTATTGTTACCTACACTTGTATGTTTTGTTTGGTTTTCGGTATTTGGTACAGGGGGAATTGAAGTTCAGAAAGCTGTATCTCACGACATTTCTCAATTAGCAACTGAAGAAGTATTGTTTGCTATTTTTAACGAATTACCTTGGTCCACAATTTTATCTATTGTTGCAATTGCGTTAGTAAGTATCTTCTTTATAACATCAGCAGATTCTGCAACTTTTGTACTTGGGATGCAAACTACATACGGATCCCTTAATCCATTAACTGCAGTAAAATTAACATGGGGAATCGCACAATCAATCGTTGCTTTAGTCCTTATTTATAGTGGTGGGTTACAAGCATTGCAAAATGCATTAATTATCGCTGCCTTTCCATTTTCCTTTGTAATGATATTAATGATGATTTCGCTATATAAATCATTAGTAAAAGATAAAAAAGAACTTGGATTGTATCACAAGCCAAAGCCACGTAAAAAGGTTGAACATACAAACAATTAGCTTTTAAAGCCACTGGATAGTCATTCGTTAGTAGTTAATATAAGAATGATAATCCAGTGGCTATTTTAGTTCTAAGATAATAAAAAAACCCTCTCTCGAAAATCGAGAAAGGGTTGTAAAACGTTGAATACAGATGATTAACGTTTTGAGAACTGAGGCGCACGACGAGCACCTTTAAGACCGTATTTTTTACGTTCTTTTATGTGTACTTATAATATGAAGATACATGGAATAAAACAGTCCTTATTATTCAAGGTTTAAATGTTTTTTATTAGCATAATTGAAATTTAATAATATACCGTTATATATGTTTCGTGACCAAAAGGTGACCAATTTATTGAAAGCATACACCATTAAGGACATCACTTTTTAAAGAAAATTTGACCCATAGTGAAATTCCAAGGAAAGAATTAATTCAAAAGTCAGAGAAAAGGTCTTTAATTAGGATAAGACCTTTTCTATTTTATTAATAGAAAAATTCTAAGAATTATTTATTAAAAGCAAAAATTGTTTACTCTACGCTTCTATGGTAGTCTCTTTTAAATTTTCTGTAGCGTTCTTTCAAAGCTTGGTTCCAAATGTTTATTTAATCTAATATGAATTAAACGATTTGAATCAGTATTATTTAAAAAAAATAGTTCCCCCTCTTTTTCAAGTAGTTTTTTATAACCACCATACTCATAATGCATCACTTTATGATGATGTGGACACAACACTATGACATTCTTATAACTATCAAGAAACTCCTCTGATTCATCATTAGCACCTATGCCTTCATGTAACGGAACGATATGATGCACTTCAACATACTTCTTACCTTCTTTAGTAATAATCTGCGGAATCTGATCAGAATTTTCATTTCCACAAATTTGACAAGTATAATCGTATAATTCTTTTAGTAAAACAACTAGTTGTCTAGATCGTGCTATCTGTTCTACTGGTTGTTTAGTAGTGTTCAAATTACTCTGTAATTTTCTAATATTACCAAGCAGGAAATCCTCTACTTTATCAATTTCAACATCATCATCCTGCAGTTGAAGAAAAGCTCTATTTGTATTAATTGGTGATTGAATATTTTTTAAATAATCTTCTGCTTCTCTTTTAGATAATCGTTCAAAGCCCCATTCTTTTAATAACTCATCCTCGTCATAATTAATTTGGGTTGCATATGACCAAATTTTCTTATGAGGTAAAGTTTTTGATTCCAAATAAATTTTGTTATCGTTACTAACAAGTTTACAATTTTCCTCAACCATTCTAATTAATTCGAGTTCTTTAAAATCGTCCCGACCATCTATCTCTTCAAGAACTGGAGTATAATTTTTGGGTTTTCCAACAAGCTCTACATTATAATAGTTTTCTAAATAATCTTTAAAACTCATTTTTTGAATGGATGAATCAACTCTAAGTAAATTATATAATTTTGTACCCGATGGTATATAAACCTTCGTTTTCTTATTAGCAGTTGAAAGTTCTTCATCAACACGAAACTTCAATATGCGTTCAAGAAGTCTCTCATATCTTTGTCCATCTTGATTACCGATATACTTAAATCCGTATTCTTCCATTAACTTCTCAATAGTGATCCCACAATTATTGTAAGCAAAATGATATATTTTTTTGTAATCTTTGCTTTGCTTATCCTCAAAAAATACATGACCTGTATCATCCATATTAGCCTCGATTATTTCAAAGATTTTTTTATTACGAGGCACTCCTTTAATAACACTTAAATTATTAAAACCAAAATACTTATAAAAATCCTGAACATCTTTAAACTTATTAGATTTTTTCACCATTCTTTTCAAAGTACCAGTTTCACTTATTGTAAGTGTATACCCTTGTGGGTTTTTGGTGTCATACATAGCTAATTTATGAAGGAAATTTAACTCTTTTTCTTTAAACACATCAAAACCCTTTTTTATCAAGTTTTCAAACAGGCTAGAAGGCTGTTTAGAAGATAGTTTTAGGGTTCTATATGTACTTGTATCCCTAACTAGAAGGTAGAAATATTCTCCTACCTTTTGTTTTAATATTTGATAATGTAATGTCCCATTACTATATTTAACTCTTCTTGTTTCAATCATATCGTCAAAAGTAATCAAATCATGTTCGGTTAACTTTTCTATTGGTTCAGGTAAGCTCTTACTATCTAGCGATGTACTGAGCCAAATAGCTAAATAATAACCGTTACATTTCAACATTTCTAAAACAAATATTATATTAAAATCTGTTTCCCTAATAAGTTCTCTAAAAAGTGCCTTATTATGTCTAAACATTTTATTTTCTACTAAGAATAGATCTTCTTTTGGAACTAAATCTAGAGTCTCAAAATATTTAAACCCTTGTGTGCTTAGATAATAACTAATTTTATTTTTTACATTTATGTCTTCACTTTTAAATAAATCTTTATATTCCGGAAAACTTACCATAAAGTTGTAAATGGCATTACTTAGTTTTTTAAAATAATCCTGTAATCGAAATACCTTTTTATCTGGAAACAATAAATTCAATTCTTTATTCAAATCATTAATTTTCTTATGCATGAGATACGACATTTACATCCCCCATTGTTAAATTATCGAAAGCACCTCAATAATTTCCTGATCCCCTTATATCAGCCTCTAATTATCAAAATCTTTTAGCTACAAATTAAAGTCTATGGTTTTATAATTCTCTTAGCACTTCTCCAACAGTTTTATACTTCCTACCATTCTTATAATATCCATCAATTAAGTAAATAATTGAATCTACTTCACCACGTGACAAATATTCGCCATTGTTTTCCGCCACAGTACTTATCAATTCTCTTTTCTCAAAATTCGTCAAATAGCTCCAATCATAACCATCTATATCTATAGTGGACGCTCCTAAGGTACTTACGTTACTTTGACTTGATTCGGATATCTCTATAACCGCTTCTCTTACAGTTTTATATTTCCTTCCATTTTCATAATAACCGTCTATCAAATAAATAATTGAATCTACTTCATCTTGAGATAAATATTCACCATTGTTTTCTGCTTCCGTATTTATAAATTCTCTTTTCTCAAAATTCGTCAAATAGCTCCAATCATAACCATCTATATCCATAGCTGTTTCCACAAAGGAATCTTCTTTGCTTTGACTTGATTCAGAATACTCTTTAAGTACTTCCGCAACTGTTTTATACTTTTCTCCATACTGTGCATAAGTTACATCTACTAATAAAACAATTAAATCTATATCATCTTGCGATAAATATTTACCCTTGTTTTCCATTAACGTACTAATTAGTTCTCTTTTCTCAAAATTCGTAGAATTTCCCCAACCATAACCATCCATGTCTAAAGAAGGTTTTTCGAATGTACTTATTTTATCTTGGCTTGATTCCGAAATGTCTTCTCGCTCGCTGTTCTGAATATTCATACCGTTAATTGAAACTTCTTGATTACCATTGGAGTCAGTATTTTCTACATTTACTTCATCCTCAACTAAATAAATTCCTTCCTCCCGGTTAATTCCAATTGTATACTCCTTATTCAATTTCTCTTCTGAATCTCCACTAGCACTATTTGCCCCTATATTTCCTTTTGCAAATGTGCCTAGTAAGATAAGGATTAATGGTAATAATAATACTAACATCACCCTTAGGAATCCTATTTTTCCATGAGTAATTTTCAAATTATTCTTGCGATCCCAATAGGTTATTCCATAAGCTTTTAAATCACTATAGGATTCTGCTAAACAAAAGAAACTTACTATAGGAATACCCAACCCCAATCCCCTAAACCATAAAAATGTGCTTCTCTTTAGGGCTGTAGAAAGATTAATTCTATTCTCGTTTTTAGTTGTTATCTTTATTCTAAGTAAATATCTCCCTAAAGTACTTCCAAATAACGTAAGTAAAATAGAATCAATAAATATCCATAAAAATAAACCAATCAATCCAAAAATAACACCATTTGCTTCATACAAAACTTCACTTGGTAATATTAATGATAGAATTACAAAAAAGAGGCACAAGTCAAACATTTTAGCTAAGTATCTAATCCAAGGTCTACTTTTCGAATAAGTCTGAGAACCGTTTTGCTTATAAGTCGTACTACTCGAAACCTCTAATGGCAATGGTGGAGGTGTAATAGTAGAAAAAAGTGATGCTAGTTGATCACATTCCCCAGCTGCTTTCCAATCATTCATATTACTTGTCCATACTAACGTGTTTTTATCTAATACTCCCTCAAGAAATAACGTTAACAACTTTGATTCTTCAATGGGGCCATTCTGTTTCCCTTTATAAACATAAAACCAAGTTGATTCCATAAAGCGTCTCCCTAATTTAAATTATTAATATACTAACCCATTATGGCGGTTTCACTAGATTTGTAACCGCAATTAATCACTACAACCACAGCGACCTAATGTATCAATGGGAAAACCACAAGAATTACATATCGAAGTATTATGTACCGATACATTCCTTTGTTCAGGATTATATTTTTTTCCCTCAGTGATATTTTTATACGATACCTTTAATATATCCCTTGAACACTTTTTGCAAATATGATGCTCGATGTTATGAGTATTGAATAAATCCTTACTTTTACATCTTTTACAAAGGTTTATTATTAAATTTTTACTCTCAATAAAACTATCTATAAGCTTTTGTATCTCAATTATTACATAGTCTTGGATTTCACTTACTGTACCGTTTTGGATTAAAATATTTATTTCCCTTAGTAATTGTTTGTCTTGTATAATTAATTTTCGTAAATTTCGTTCTACATGCTCATCATTTTCACATTTATTAGATAGCCATTCTTTCATTATTTTCTGGATAGGAAACAAAAAAGTCACCCCTCATTTACTAAAATTGTAAATTATGTTTAATTTTATTCTATATAAAAAGACTCTTCACAACAAGTGAAAGAGTCCTAGGATATTATTACTAATAATTTTACTATTTCTAAACATAAGTCGCCCTTTACTTATACCCACTAAATCCACTTACTGATTACTTATTGTTTGAAATCTTTATTTAAATCTAAGAACTTATAAGCTCCACGTAACCAGTACTGAAAGGACAATTCACTATATTTTTTAAACTTGCACCACAATTTCTGATATGCAATCCATTTCATATATTTAGGTTTAGCAGGAAAAGGCCGGTTTAAGTTATATTTATACTCCTTATCTATTTTTCTTGCGACTTGTTCAGCTTTCCGTTGATAATAGTAACTATCCGTTTTTGTATGTTGTTGGGAATAGTAGTTTAAATTACAACATGTCCTACACGCTAATCCAATATTATCACCATATAATTTGCTGCTTCTTCTACCGCATGATGAACATATGAACCAGTATCTAACACCCCCATAATGACAGGGAGTTTGATCTACATAAATTCGTAATTCTAAATTTGAATAACTAAGGCTGATATACATTTCATCTGGATTAACAATACCACTCCCAAGTACTTTCCTAGAATTAGTAGGTGAATGAAGAGTAAATGATGATAGCCCAGTATCATTGAACGCTTTAGAAAAGAATCTGATAGAGAACGTTAATCTATTTTCTACAATATCCTTACTTTTTACATACCCAGCTCCATATCTACCACTTCCTACTCCTCCCATTCAAGCACCCCCCTGCATTTTCCTGACCCTGATTTACCTAAATAATTAAAGAAAACTACCTTGTTTATGAAATCGTGATGTACTTATATCTAATTCCTTAATAAAGTTATAGTTAACGAATTACCTAATTTTAAAACGAATACTCCAATTCCTCTAAATATCGAACGACACAACTTTTTCCACCATTTAACGCTAAGAACGATAAGATGTTACCATTATTCATAGGCGATAAGTATTCAAAATGGTAATCTATTATTTCCAACCATTTATCCTCATTGATATCTAAAGTAAGGCTTAAATCTTCGTAGTTTGAAATTAGCTCTCTCATTTTCTCATCATTCATTGTTGGATGATCTGTTTTAAACATATCCATATATCGTTGTGCATAATAGGCGAAAGCCTCATTTTCTTCAGAAATGAGGTATATGTTTTCTTTATTATTATTAATTTTAGTATTATTTAATTTATTATTATTAGTGTTCAGTTTTTTACCTTTTAAATGTTCAGTTTTTTTACTTTTAAAAGGTAAGTTTTTTTCCTTTAATATCTCCATAATCACTGTCTCATCTTCATTTATCTTAAAAAAACGCATTGGGGGAGAACCCCTGTTATCCCTCTTTATTAACTTTAACTCCACTAATTTATCAATTGCCTTTTTTTGCTGGTATTTAGTAAGCGTAGTATCTAGCTCCATATTTTCAATCGTATTAAAGAAAAAACCATCCTCCGTTAATAAGCCTCTTTGGGCAAAATACTGCTGTTTACTTATCAATTCAGCATATAACACAGCAGCATCCAAACCAATCAATCGAGACAATCTTTTGTTTACTATGATACTCCCGTCAGACCGCAATAAATCCAAGATCATAAGTTATTTACCTTCGGTGTATGTTCGCCAGAATTTTTTTGAATCCACGCCTTTACTGCTCCTCGATTCAAACGAATTACTTGTCCTCTTTGGAAATAGGGAATGTCATTGCTATCTATCAATTTTCGTATTGTTGGGACACTCACCTTAAGAAACTCTGCTGCTTGCTTTATGGTCATAATATCCTTATCATCTTTTTCCGCTTTGATTTCTTCCATCATCTCTTTTAATACTGCTCTTAGGTCACCCTTACTAATCAATATCTTGTCTTCGGGTATTTCAATCTTGAAGTTCACAAACATCACCTAGCTTACTAATCTCCAAAATTAACCACCTTTTCTCTTCCTGTTCCAATTCCTTTCGTAAAAGCCTTGAAAAAACACTTTCATCGATTTTCAATAATTCGGCTACTTCCCACTGCTTATAACCCATTGATTTAATCATATTTCTGATTTCTTGATTAGCTTTTCTCTTCTTCATTGAAGTACCTCCTTTTTAATTTACAAAACAAAACTTGAATTATTGTTTCTGTTGTTGTAATGTTAGGTTAACATTCAATATTTACATTTTTAATATATAAAAAGGGTAAATAATAAAAAGCGAGGTACATTTATGACTAACAACTCAATCTGGTGGAAATCTGAATTTGAAATTGAAGATATAAATGGAATTGAATTTATTGTTCAAATAAAAGGAGGTGAAAGAATTGATTATGATCCACTGAATTATGCTATACCAAATAAAAGACCAGACATTCCTAGTGGGCAAATAGAAATAGCTCCTCACATAGCATTAAGTCGGATTGATCCTGATAGTAAAGAAGAAATTTTAAGGTTCGTAAATGTATGGGGGCTATTAGGCTTACGAGATACAGCCATCTACGGTAATAAAGAAACAATCATCAATATATTTAATAATCATAATTTAGAACTTAATTATCCCAGTACAGAAGAGTTGTATAACAATAATAAAAGACGTGGAGGTGAAAGGAAGCGTGAACCTTTAATTGTTATTCAAGAAGCTGTTCGGACTTTTCAAGAAATTGTACAAAATATTAGCTTGTATCATGAGGATGAGGGCTTAATAAAAGGCATTCGTAGTTATAAACAACAAATTGAGTTCAAGAAAGACGTAATACGTAGAGAAGATGTAACAAATCAAACTTATAAAGGTGCTAAACAAAAAGAAGCGAGAGAACTTTTTAATAAAGACACACAATCATTTATTACATTTGAAAGTTTAAATAGGATGCTATCTGATGTACACCCACATGTATTTGCGGATACGAAGAACCATTCTATTTCAAAAGGTTGGCGTTTTAAGTCACTAATAGCAGCAATCTACCTAAGAGTTGCACTTGATTTAGAAGAAGATAAAAAAATAATTCATTGTAAATGGAGGAAATGTAATAAGCTGTTTATTCCTAATAGACCCGATAATCAACATTGCTCAGATGCCTGTAAAGACAATGAAAAAACAGATCGGGCGAATCAAAGAAAATGGTTGAAGGAAGCAATAGAACAATATAATACTCATCCAACAAACAAGATTGAAGAAGCATTTAATTCCTTAATTCAAGAAGGAGTAAGCGGAAGAGTAAAAATATTAGGGGCAATCGGAAAAAAATTACGCTAATTTTTTATTGTCATTATTAATAGAGAGGAGAAAATAAATGGCATCATTCCAAAAGTACAATACTAAAAAAGGACAAATGTGGTTGTTTATTATCGACACTGGAATTGATCCTGAAACAGGTAAAAGACAACAGGCTAAACGAAGAGGGTTTAAAACGAAGAAAGAGGCACAACAAGCTGCTTTGGAACTTGAACAACAACTAGCAAACGGTATATCACTAAATCATAATAAACTTACCTATCAAGACGTTTATGAAGAATGGTTTTCTACACACGTTAAAACGATTAAAATTAGTACCCAAAAGAGTATTGAATCAAAATTCAGTAAGCATATTTTACCTCGCTTTGGTCAATTAAAACTAAGGGATATTACCAAGACATACTGCCAAAAAGTAATTAATGATATAGCTGAGACCATTAATTCTGTTAATGACATTAAGATACAAGCTAACCAAGTTTTCAAGTATGCCTTAAAAATGGATATTATACAAAAGAATCCTATGGAGCATGTAAGCATACCAAGACAACAAAGTGAGTTCATCACCGAAGAAAATGAAAAGGATGCGCGAAATTATTGGAAAAAGGAAGAGATAAGGAATTTCCTTACCTTAACTAAACAGGAGTTATCATTTCGAGATTATGTATTCTTTCACCTTGCAATATATACAGGAGCGCGTAAGGGAGAAATTCTAGCTCTTACATGGGATGATATAGATTTCAAATCAGGATCTATTCGTTTTTCAAAAACACTTTTCCATAATAAAGGTCAATTCATCTTTCAAACGTCAAAAACAAAGGAATCTAGACGTTTAATCAGCCTAGATGATAAAACCCTTTCACTACTTAAAAAATGGCGTTTAAAGCAAAAAGAATGGGTTATGGCAAAGGGAATTAAATCTGATTATAAAGAACTTATTTTTAATCGCGAAGATGGTTCTCCAATACGCTTGGCTTATCCTAATGAAAAGCTTGATATCGTAATAAAAAACCATAATCTTCATCGAATAACTATTCACGGTTTACGTCACACTCACGCCTCCCTTTTATTCGAAGCTGGTGCAAGTATAAAAGAGGTTCAAGAACGTTTAGGTCACTCTGATATACAAATGACCATGAACATCTATACACACGTTACAGATACGTTAAAAGAGCAAACCGCGCAGAAGTTCCAAAAGTATATTGAACTATAAGTGTAGGTGACCAGAAGTGACCAAAAAACATTTCCGTGACCAAAATGTGACCAAAAGCGTTTTTCTACTCAAAAAAAGACCCTTTCCTCCGAAGAGAAAAGAGTCTTGAAACGTAGATATATTAACGTTTTGAGAACTGAGGCGCACGACGAGCACCTTTAAGACCGTATTTTTTACGTTCTTTCATACGTGGATCACGAGTTAGTAAACCTGCAGATTTAAGTGCTGGACGGAAATCTGGGTCAACTTGTAGTAACGCACGAGCGATACCGTGACGGATTGCACCAGCTTGACCTGTGAATCCACCACCGTTTACGTTTACGTGTACATCATAGCTACCTTTAGTTTGAGTTGCTTCTAATGGTTGGTTGATGATTAAGTGTAAAGTTTCGAATGGTAAGTAGTCTTCGATACTACGGTTGTTAATAACGATTTTACCTTCGCCTGGTACTAAACGTACGCGAGCTACTGAGCTTTTACGACGACCTGTGCCGATATATTGTACTTGTGCCAAGTGTATATCCTCCTCTAATTAATTATCCGCGAAGCTCGTAAGCTTCTGGTTTTTGTGCAGCATGTGGATGTTCTGCTCCAGCGTATACGTGAAGTTTAGAGAACATTTGACGACCTAAAGAGTTTTTAGGAAGCATACCTTTAACTGCTAATTCTAGCATTTGACGTGGGTATTTTTCTTTCATTTCGCCAGCTGTACGTTGTTTTAAACCACCAGCGAATTGAGTGTGACGGTAATAGATTTTACCTTCTAATTTGTTACCTGTTAATTCAATTTTTTCTGCGTTGATGATGATCACGTGGTCACCTGTGTCAACGTTTGGTGTAAATGTTGGTTTATGTTTACCGCGTAAGATTGAAGCTACTTCAGAAGCTAAACGTCCAAGAGTTTGGCCTTCTGCGTCAACTACTAACCATTTACGCTCTACTTCATGACCTTTAGCCAGAAATGTTGTACGCATTTATATATCCTCCTAATCGATTCGATTACCGTTATTTTTCATTATATAATCACTTATAAGATTCGGGGCTTATTCGTGGTTGGTAATGAAAATACCATATGTCATCTTATAATATTTTTCAAACTAAGTCAAGAAAAAATATGAACACCTGGTGAAGTTGCTTCTTATTTTTTTTAACTTAATAAAATACCTTTTCTAAAAATAAACCGTGTGGTGGTGCGGTTTTGCCAGCGTTCCCACGGTCCATCGATGCTATAATTTCCTTTAATTGGTTCGGATCACGTTTTTCAATACCGACTTCCCAAAGTGTACCTGCAATAATTCTCACCATGTTATATAAAAAGCCGTTACCTTCGATGGTCATATGTAACTCATCTTCATGCCATTTTAAATCCAATGAATGGACTGTACGTACTTTATCAACGACACTTGTATTTGCGGCACAGAAACAGGTGAAATCATGGGTGCCAATTATATATTGAGCAGCATCTTTCATTTTTTCTATATTAGGTTTAACACCCTTCGTATCTACAGTGTAATGCCTTCTAAAAGGGCTTTGAACTTGCTCACAACTCCAAATGTACCGATAACGTTTCCCTTTTACACTAAAACGAGCATGGAAGTCTGAAGGTACCTCTTCTACGTTCAGTATTCGAATATCACTAGGAAGTTGAACATTTAATGCCTTTTGATAACGATCTACAGGTATTGATAAATTCGTATCAAAGTGAATAACTTGTCCAGAAGCATGAACTTTCGAATCCGTACGACCACTCGCTGTGATACGTACGCTATCACCTTTATGCATTTTAGATAATACGTTTTCTATTTCGAGCTGAACTGTTCGCTCGCCTGGCTGTACTTGATAGCCTGAAAAATGAGTGCCATCATAACTAATCGTAGCTTTTAAACGACGCAAACATCATCACCCCTTTAGGTACGTAAATAGATTAATAATGCTGATAAGGCAACTAATACAACTAAACTAGTGGAATCACGCCAATCCCATTTTAATTTTCGATAACGTGTACGTCCTTCTCCACCACGATAGCCTCTAACTTCCATCGCTGTAGCTAAGTCTTCAGCACGTTTAAAGGCACTAACGAATAGAGGGACTAGTAACGGGACAACCGCCTTAATACGATCTTTTAATGGTCCAGCACTTAAATCAGATCCACGAGCCATTTGTGCTTTCATAATTTTGTCCGTTTCATCCATTAGAGTAGGAATGAATCTTAGTGCTATAGACATCATTAAAGCTAATTCGTGAACTGGAAGCTTTATTTTCTTTAATGGATTTAATAATACTTCAATTCCATCAGTAATAGAAATTGGTGATGTTGTTAACGTTAAAATGGACGTTACAAAGACTAGAACGACAAATCGAATGGAAATGTATATCCCTTGTCTTATCCCTTGTTCATATACTTTAAAGAAGCCCCATTCAAAGACAATATTTCCTTCTCTATTAAAGATAATGTGGATTAAGAACGTAAATACTAATAAAATCAAAACAGGCTTTAATCCGTTAATTAAAAAATATAAACGAATCCGTGACATTAAAATAATAAATAGCGTAAACGCTAATAACAAACCATACGTAATTGTATTGTTTGCAATAAACACGACAATGATAAAAGCAAATACAAAAATTAATTTAGAACGTGGGTCAAGTCGATGAACAAATGAATCACCAGGAATATAACGACCAAAAATCATTTTTTCCATCATTGCTCATCACTCTCCCTTCTTACTGAACTAGCAATTTCTAAAGCTAATTCCTCTTCAGTTAAACAAATTTTAGAGAGTTTTTTGCCTATTAAGTTCTCAATTTTTTGTTGAAATTTAATAATGCGTGGTAATTCTAGACGGTAACTTTCTAGCGTTTTTCCATCTGCAAATATTTCACGGGGTGTTCCTGTTAGAACACAACGTCCTTCATGCATAATTGCTAAGTTGTCCGCATATTTCGCAGCATCTTCCATACTATGTGTAACAAGTATCGTCGTTAACCCTTGCTCTTTATGCAGTTGATAGAACATGTCCATAATTTCACGTTGTCCACGTGGGTCGAGTCCTGCTGTTGGTTCATCCAAAACAATCACTTCTGGTTGTAATGCAAGTACCCCTGCAATCGCAACACGTCTCATTTGTCCCCCTGAAAGATCGAAAGGAGACTTTTCTAGAACAGAATCAGGTAAGCCAACAAGACTAATTAACTCTCTTGCACGTTTTTTAGCTTCTTCTTCAGAAACACCGAAGTTCATCGGCCCAAACATTATATCTTTTAGCACAGTTTCTTCAAACAATTGATGTTCTGGGAATTGAAAAACGATACCTACCTTTTGACGTATAGGCTTTAATTCTTTTGCTTTTTTCCCTGCAACAATTACTCGATCTCCGATATGTACTTCACCTTCAGAAGGCTTTAATAAGCCATTAAAGTGTTGTAATATCGTTGATTTTCCTGAACCAGTATGTCCTATAATAGCCTGATATGTCTTACTTGGGATCATTAAATCTACATCAAATAAAGCACGCTTTTCAAATGGTGTTCCCATAGAATAAGCAAAACTTACTTGTTGAAGTTTGATGTCCATAGATCATTCACCAACTCTTCTTCTGTCATATGTTCCCCAACTAATTGAACACCATTTGCTTTTAACAAGTTCGTCATTCTCATCGCAAAGGGCAATTCTAAACCAAATTCCACTAACTTATCACCAAGTGAGAAGACTTCTAGTGGAGAACCTTCCGCATATTTTTTCCCATCATTCATAAATAAAATTCGGTCTGCTAATAAAGCTTCTTCAACATCATGTGTTATTGATAAAACGGTTAACCCTGTTTCTTTTCGTAATTCCTGTACCGTATTTAGTACCTCAGCACGTCCCTGTGGATCGAGCATTGCTGTCGCTTCATCGAGTATTAGAATTTTTGGACGCATTGCTAGCGCACCTGCAATCGCAACTCGTTGCTTTTGTCCACCAGATAGATGATGTGGTTCATGATTTAAAAACGTATCCATTTTTACTTGTTTCAATGATTTATGTACTCTTTTTACCATTTCCTCGTGTGGAATACCGTTGTTTTCCAAAGCAAATGCAACATCGTCTTGTACTGTTGCCCCAACAAACTGGTTATCAGGATTTTGAAAAACCATTCCGATTTGTGTACGAGTTTCCCAAAGGTTCTCCTCCGAAAGAACATTTTTCATCACACGAACTTCTCCTTCTTGAGGGAAAAGAAGTCCACTAATTATTTTTACCATGGTAGATTTCCCAGATCCGTTATGTCCAACAATTGATATCCATTCGCCCTCATTAACGGTAAATGATACGTTTTGAACTGCTTTACGTGCGTCTTCTACTTCTGGAGTATATGAAAAACTTACATTATTAAACGACAGAATCTCACTCACGTCTAAGTCTCCTCTCAGCTAACTCTACTATTAATCTAAATTCATCATATCTAATTTTGTTAAGGAAATATATATCATACTTTTACATATACAAAAATAAGGTACGTTAACAATCAGATAATAATCTAGAATGGAACGTATCTTATTTTTACATATGTATTCAAATATTAGTGTCGCAAGAGTATAGTAAACTGGTACTCACTCCCATTATTAAATAAATAAAAAAGCGCGCACCTCATTCAGAGAAATGCGCAAGAACAACATTTATGTTTAAAAGCTTGGCTGCTCATTTCCAAGCTCTTATTGAATGAGGTGCGGTAGAGCTAGACGAGACGCCATCACTAAGGACCCGCTCATTTTAACGCTCAGTGCCATTTTATTGTCGTATAAATCATTTTAAAAAAAGGGTCCGGATTCAACCGGTGAACCGGACACCCCTATCGCAAGAATTGCAATTGAATTAAACTAATTCAATAACAACTACAGGCGCACCGTCACCACGGCGAGGACCTTTTTTAAGGATACGTGTGTAACCACCTTGACGATCTGCGTAACGTGGTGCTACATCGTTAAATAACTTTTGTAATGCGAAAGTAGTTGATTCGTTACCATTCTCATCAGTAGTTGTTGCAACTTCACGACGGATGAATGCAGCAGCTTGACGACGAGCATGTAAATCTCCACGCTTACCTAAAGTAATCATTTTTTCCACAACAGAGCGTAATTCTTTCGCACGAGCTTCTGTTGTTTCAATGCGTTCGTTAACGATTAAATCAGTAGCTAAGTCACGTAGTAACGCTTTACGTTGAGAACTTGTACGTCCAAGTTTTCTGTAACCCATAGATGTTCCCTCCTTCTTTTAGATCTCGAGTAGAAAAGTTGCTTAGTCTTCTTTACGTAATCCTAAACCAAGCTCTTCTAATTTCGCTTTTACTTCTTCTAGTGATTTTCGACCAAGGTTACGGACCTTCATCATGTCATCTTCTGACTTGTTAGCAAGCTCTAATACCGTATTGATACCAGCGCGTTTTAAACAGTTGTAAGAACGAACAGAAAGATCTAGTTCTTCGATCGTCATCTCTAAAACTTTTTCTTTTTGATCCTCTTCTTTTTCAACCATGATTTCAGCCGTTTGTGCTTCGTTCGTTAAACCAACGAAGATATTGAGGTGCTCAGTTAAAATTTTTGCGCCGAGCGAAATCGCCTCTTTTGGACCAATGCTTCCATCAGTCCACACATCAAGTGATAATTTATCGAAGTCAGAGTTTTGTCCGACACGAGTGTTTTCAACTTGAAAATTAACGCGTGAAACTGGAGTGTAAATAGAGTCGATCGGGATCACGCCGATAGGAAGATCTTCACGTTTGTTTTGATCAGCTGGAGTATATCCACGGCCACGACGTGCATACATACGAATACGTAAATGACCATTTTTAGCAATTGTTGCAATATATAGATCTGGATTTAAAATTTCAACGTCACTATCATGTGTAATATCAGCAGCTGTGACAACTGCTTCACCTTTCACATCAATCTCAATAACTTTTTCTTCGTCAGAGTAGATTTTTAGTGCAAGCTTTTTAATATTCAAAATAATAGATGCAACATCTTCAACTACACCTTCAACAGTTGAAAACTCATGTAGCACTCCGTCAATTTGGATGCTTGTAACAGCAGCTCCAGGTAGAGAAGACAGAAGGATACGACGTAAAGAATTACCCAAAGTGTTTCCATATCCGCGTTCTAGCGGTTCGACAACAAATTTACCATGTTTAGAATCTTCGCTGATCTCAACAGTTTCAATCTTTGGTTTTTCAATTTCGATCATTCAATTTACCCTCCTTCAAAACATCGGATGTATTAGGTTCATACCATCATATACTATTAATAATTGCACAAGTTATCGTTTTGCACAAACATGATGTACTCAAATACTTGAGACGCACCCATTACACACGACGACGTTTTGGTGGACGGCAACCGTTATGTGGAACTGGAGTAACATCTTTAATTGCAGTTACTTCTAAACCTGCTGCTTGAAGAGCACGGATTGCTGCTTCACGACCAGCACCAGGACCTTTAACAGTTACTTCTAACGTCTTCAGACCATGTTCAAGGGATGCTTTTGCAGCAGCTTCAGCAGCCATTTGCGCAGCATAAGGTGTAGATTTACGTGAGCCTTTGAAACCAAGCGCACCAGCACTAGACCAAGACACTGCATTACCTTGCATATCTGTAATCGTTACAATTGTATTGTTAAATGTAGAACGGATGTGAGCAATACCAGATTCGATATTCTTTTTCACACGACGTTTACGAGTTTGTTGTTTACGAGCCATGTTAAAAGGAACCCCCTTTACTTATTATTTTTTCTTGTTCGCTACAGTTTTACGAGGACCTTTACGCGTACGCGCATTATTTTTCGTATTTTGACCACGAACAGGTAAACCACGACGGTGACGGATACCACGGAATGAACCGATCTCCATTAAACGTTTGATGTTTAAAGAAACTTCACGACGTAAGTCACCTTCTGTTTTGTAAGAATCTAATTGTTCACGAATACGGTTTAGTTCATCTTCAGTTAAATCGCGAACGCGAGTATCTTCAGAGATATCAGCAGCTGCTAATACTTTTTGTGCAGTTGTTTTACCAATACCGTAAATGTAAGTTAATGAAATTACCACGCGTTTGTCGCGAGGAATGTCAACACCAGCAATACGTGCCATACTATTAGTGCACCTCCTTCTTAATTATCCTTGTTTTTGTTTATGTTTAGGATTTTCACAGATTACCATTACTTTACCGCGTCGGCGAATTACTTTACATTTTTCGCAGATCGGTTTCACAGATGGTCTCACTTTCATCTAACCCAACCTCCTTAATATTCCGGAGTGCAAAAGATTATTTAAAACGGTATGTGATACGACCGCGAGTTAAATCGTAAGGAGATAACTCGATAGTAACCTTATCTCCAGGTAAAATTCTGATAAAATGCATACGAATCTTTCCAGATACGTGCGCAAGAACCGTGTGCCCATTTTCTAATTCTACCTTAAACATCGCGTTTGGCAAAGTCTCAACTACTGTTCCTTCGACTTCAATTACATCGTCTTTCGCCATCAACCCTATCTCCCTTCTATATGCATCTTTTCCGATTCTCTATTAGAGAAACCATCCAATTGTTTTCTTCAAAAGAAGCAACACCATAAACATATGCATGGATTGTATGAGAGATGTTCGAAAGACGCTCGTCTGGTTTCGCTTCACACAATCCACGGATAAACAAGATCTAGCTAGTAGATTATGTATTATCCTTATTGTTTAACGATAGCCGGAATGTCTTGGATGAGAGATTCATACCCGTTTACACAGATGCTTCCACGAAACCCTTAACACACTTTTTAGTGTCATCCTATCTAAAATAAGCATTACACTTTTTAAAAGTGTATACCGGGCACATTATGCTTTTGCAACTCTCATAAATTTTTTGTTGCACCGCAGTTCACGCGCGAAAAGCAATATTATTCGCCTAATGCCGGGTATTAGCTGCGGCTGCCCTGTAATAATAGAGCGTCAAGATCAGCAAATACTTTATCAATATGTTGCTGTCCGTTAATATTCGTTAAAACACCTTTTGCTTCATAATAGTTTAGCAAAGGTTGCGCTTGATTCATATTTACTTCCAGACGGTTCGCAACCGTATCAGGATTATCATCAGCACGTGTGTATAATTCGCCACCATCTTTATCACATTTACCTTCCTCTTGAGGAGGGTTAAAGATAACATGGTACGAAGCACCGCAAACTTTACAAATACGACGACCACTTAAACGAGCAACAAGTTCATCTTTTTCAACTTGGATATTAATTGTATGATCAATCTTTTTACCAAGTTCAGTAAGAATAGAATCTAATGCTTCCGCTTGTGGTACTGTACGTGGGAATCCATCAAGTAAGAAACCTTTTTCACAATCTTTTTGGCTAAGTCGTTCGCGAACGATACCAATCGTTACTTCATCAGGAACAAGAGCTCCTTGATCCATAAACGATTTTGCTTTTAATCCTAATTCTGTGCCATCTTTAATAGCGGCACGGAACATATCGCCTGTAGAAATATGAGGGATAGCGTACTTCGCAACAATTTTATCTGCTTGAGTACCTTTGCCAGCACCAGGCAGACCCATTAAAACGATATTCATACGTTTAGTCTCCCCCTTATACAGCTGGCATAGGAAACAGATGACGTTTCCTATTTACCAACATTATTTCATAAAGCCTTTATAGTGACGTTTAACTAATTGTGACTCTAATTGTTTCATTGTTTCTAATGCAACACCGACTACGATAATTACACTAGTTCCACCAATTTGCGCTGAGGCAGGTAGGTTCATGAAATTAATAAATAGGATCGGTAACACAGAAATAACTACTAAGAATAGAGCGCCTACAAATGTTAAGCGGTATAAAACTCTTGTTAAGTAGCTTTGAGTATCACTACCCGGACGAATACCAGGTATGTAAGCACCTTGTTTTTTCAGATTATCTGCTAAATTTTCTGGGTTCACTTGAATAAATGCGTAGAAATAAGTGAATGCAGCGATTAAACCAACATATATTAACATACCAACAGGTTTAGTGTAGTCAAACGTATTGGAAATGAATGTTGTTACACTGTTTTGACCGAAGAACATAGCTAGAGTCTGAGGTGTAACAATAAATGCCATTGCAAAGATTACCGGAATAACCCCTGCAGCATTTACTTTTAAAGGTAAATGCGTTTGCTGTCCGCCAACTTGTGCACCACGACCAGCAACACGTTTAGCATATTGAATTGGAATTTTACGAAGTGCTTGTTGCACGTAAATTACACCAACAACGATAGCTAAAAGAATTACTACTAGAAGAGCAAGGATAATGATCTTAATGAAAAGTTGTTCTCCTGCACCTTCGATTTGTTGTGCATAAATTTGGTTTACTGCAGTTGGGATAGCAGCAACAATCCCGGCAAAGATAATGATCGAAATACCATTACCAACACCGTGAGCAGTAATTTGTTCACCTAACCACAATAGGAAAGCAGTACCACCTGTTAAAACAATTGCAATTGTTAAGTAAGATAAAACACTTGTATCAGTGATTAATGATCCACCGTACATTTGGTTGAAACCAAATGACATTGCAAATGCTTGGAGAAATGCTAATACAATTGTGAAATATCGTGTGAACTGTGCCAGTTTACGACGACCAACATCACCTTGTTTAGCCCACTCGGAAAACTTTGGTACTACATCCATTTGTAATAACTGAACAATAATAGATGCAGTAATATAAGGCATAATTCCCAATGCAAAGATTGAGAAGTTCGCCAATGCTCCACCACCGAATGTATTCAAGAAACCGACTAAATTAAATTGATCGGCAACTTGTAATACACTCGCATCTACGTTAGGTACTGGAATAAATGTTCCAATACGGAAAACGAGAAGCATTAATAGAGTGAAAATGATTTTATTTCTTATATCTCGAACACGCATGAAGTTAGAGATTGTCTGAAACATTAAATCACCTCTGTTGTTCCACCAGCATTTTCAATAGCTTCTTTAGCTGATGCAGAGAACTTGTGAGCTTTTACTGTAAGCTTTTTATTAAGAGTTCCATTACCTAGAATCTTAATGCCAGCTTTTTCATTACTCACAACACCAGTCTCAACTAATAATGCAGGTGTTACTTCAATGCCATCTTCAAAACGATTTAATGTATCAATGTTCACGATAGCGTATTCTTTACGGTTAATGTTCGTAAAGCCACGTTTAGGTAAACGGCGGAAAAGTGGGTTTTGACCACCTTCGAATCCAGGGCGTACGCCGCCACCAGAACGGGCGTTTTGACCTTTGTGACCTTTACCTGCAGTTTTACCGTTACCAGAACCGATACCACGACCAACACGGTTACGTTCTTTACGAGAACCTACCGCTGGTTTTAACTCATGAAGTTTCATATGGGTGGCACCTCCTTGTTCAATGTTTAGGGATAATAATTATTTTTCGTTAATAGTAACTAAGTGAGCTACTTTGTCTAACATTCCGCGAACAGCTGCGTTATCAGCATGTTCAACAGTTTGGTTTAATTTACGCAAACCTAAAGCTTCAATTGTTTTTCTTTGAGCAGGTTTTGTACCAATAACAGATTTAGTAAGGGTGATCTCTAGTTTGTTAGCCATTATGATTCCCCCCTTATCCTAATAATTCTTCCACTGATTTACCGCGAAGTTTTGCAACTTCCTCTGCGCGTTTTAGTTCTTTTAATCCTTGGATTGTAGCACGTACCATATTGATTGGTGTGCTTGAACCTAGAGATTTTGAAAGAATATCAGTAATACCAGCAAGTTCAAGTACAGCACGTACTGGACCACCAGCGATAACTCCTGTACCAGCAGATGCAGGTTTAATTAAAACTTTACCTGCGCCAAAGCGACCGTGTACTTCGTGTGGAGTAGTTCCACCAACACGTGGTACTTCAATTAAGTTTTTCTTCGCATCTTCAACTGCTTTTTTGATTGCGTCTGGAACTTCTTGTGCTTTACCAGTACCGAAACCAACATGACCGTTTCTATCTCCAACAACAACTAGTGCTGAGAAGCGGAAGCGACGTCCACCTTTAACAACTTTAGCAACGCGGTTGATCGTTACTACGCGTTCTTCAAATTCAAGTTTGTTTGCGTCAATTCGACTCATGAAGTATGTCCCTCCTTCTTATTAAAATTCTAAGCCGTTTTCACGTGCAGCTTCTGCTAAAGCTTTCACACGTCCATGATATAAGTAACCACCGCGGTCAAATACTACATTAGTAATATTTTTTTCCACAGCACGTTTAGCGATAATTTCACCGATTTTTGCTGCAGCTTCAGCATTGTTACCAGCACCCTCAAAACCTTTTTCTTGAGTTGATGCACTAACAATTGTTACACCTGCAACATCATCAATAATTTGCGCATAAATGTTCTTGTTTGAACGGAATACGTTAAGACGTGGACGTTCTGCAGTACCAGAAATTTTTGTACGAACACGCGCATGACGTTTTTTACGAACTTGATTTTTATCTTGTTTCGTAATCACTGTGAGGTCACTCCTTTCTAACGCTTATCTAGCATTATTTACCTGTTTTACCTTCTTTACGACGAACATGTTCACCTTCGTAACGAATACCTTTACCTTTATAAGGTTCTGGTGGACGTACTGCACGGATGTTTGATGATAATGCACCAACACGTTCTTTATTGATACCTTTTACAATCACTTTTGTGTTTGAAGGAACTTCGATTTCTAAACCTTCTTCAGGTGTGAACTCAACTGGATGAGAATATCCAACGTTTAATACAAGTTTTTTCCCTTGTAATTGCGCACGATAACCGACACCGATAAGTTCTAGTGAACGAGTAAATCCTTCAGAAACACCAGTTACCATATTAGCTAGTAATGCACGAGTTGTACCGTGGATTGTACGGTGTTCTTTTGATTCAGAAGGACGTGTTAATGTGATCACGTTACCTTCTTGTTCGATTTTAATATCTTGATTAAAAGTTTGAGTAAGTTCGCCTTTTGGTCCTTTAACAGTAACAGTGTTATCGTCTGCGATCGTTACTGTTACACCAGCAGGAACCTCGATTGGTTTTTTACCTACACGAGACATTTAGTTGCACCTCCATTCGTTTATAGCATATTACCAAATGTAAGCTAAGATTTCTCCGCCAACTTGTTTAGCACGAGCTTCTTTATCAGTTAAAACACCTTGAGAAGTTGATACTAAAGCGATACCTAAGCCGTTTAATACTTTTGGTACTTCGTTTGTTTTAGCGTAAACACGTAGTCCAGGTTTTGAAATACGTTTTAAACCAGTAATAACACGTTCATTATCTTTACCGTATTTTAAGAAGATACGGATGATACCTTGTTTATTGTCTTCAACATACTCTACATCACGGATGAAACCTTCACGCTTTAAAATTTCAGCGATTTGTTTCTTTAAATTTGAAGCAGGAACTTCTAATTTTTCGTGACGAACCATGTTCGCATTACGAATGCGAGTAAGCATATCTGCAATTGGATCAGACATTGTCATATATTTTACCTCCTTCCCAAATTAGGGGATTACCAGCTAGCTTTTTTAACGCCTGGAATTTGTCCCTTATATGCAAGTTCACGGAAACAAATACGGCAAAGTTTAAATTTACGATATACAGAATGTGGACGGCCACAGCGCTCACAACGTGTATATTCTTGAACTTTAAACTTTTGCTTACGTTGTTGTTTAACGATCATTGATTTTTTAGCCACGTTCTCGCCCTCCTTGTTTTATTACTTTTGGAACGGCATACCGAATTGTGTCAATAACTCGCGAGCTTCTTCATCAGAATTCGCAGTCGTTACGATCACGATGTCCATACCGCGTACTTTTGAAACTTTATCGTAATCGATCTCAGGGAAAATTAATTGTTCTTTTACACCTAATGTGTAGTTTCCGCGACCGTCAAATGCTTTTTTAGATACACCACGGAAGTCACGTACACGTGGAAGTGCAATTGCGATTAATTTATCTAAGAAATCATACATACGGTCACCACGTAATGTAACTTTTGCTCCGATTGGCATACCTTCACGTAGGCGGAATCCAGCGATTGATTTTTTCGCTTTTGTTACAACTGGTTTTTGACCTGTAATAATCGTTAATTCTTCTACAGCAGCATCAAGTGCTTTTGAGTTTTGAACAGCGTCACCAACACCCATGTTGATAACGATTTTTTCAACTTTAGGCACTTGCATAATAGATTTATAATTAAATTTGCTCATTAGAGCTGGAGAAACTTCTTTTGAATATTTTTCTTTTAGGCGGCTCATGTTCGTACCTCCCTTCTTAGTTTACTTATTAGTCGATTACTGCACCTGATTTTTTTGCAACACGAACTTTTTTGCCATCTTCGATTTTATAACCTACACGAGTCGGCTCGCCAGATTTAGGATCGATAAGCATTACGTTCGAAACGTGAATTGCAGCTTCTTGGCTTACAATTCCACCTTGTGGGTTTAACTGGTTAGGCTTAACGTGTTTTTTAACAATGTTTACACCTTCAACAAGAACACGGTCTTTTTTAGGGAACGCTGCTAATACAACGCCTTCTTTACCTTTGTCTTTACCAGTAATAACTTTTACTTTGTCGCCTTTTTTTACATGCATTATGTGTCGCACCTCCTTGATTGGTACTGTCATGTAAATCTATTTTTATTTCCTAACACTCTAGATCTTCAGAAGTAAAATACTTCTTCGATTAAGAAGTTATAGAACTTCTGGAGCTAGAGAAACGATTTTCATGAAGTTGCTATCACGTAGTTCACGTGCAACAGGTCCGAAAATACGTGTTCCGCGAGGTGATTTATCGTCTTTGATAATTACACATGCGTTTTCGTCAAATTTGATATAAGTACCGTCTTTACGACGTACACCAGATTTAGTTCGAACAACAACAGCTTTTACAACGTCACCTTTTTTGACAACGCCTCCAGGTGTTGCTTTCTTAACTGTACAAACGACGATATCGCCGATGTTCGCAGTCTTACGTCCTGAACCACCTAGTACTTTGATCGTTAATACTTCACGAGCACCTGAGTTGTCAGCAACTTTCATACGACTTTCTTGTTGGATCATTTAGGTTACCTCCCTTCGGAAATTAGAAATCCGAAAATGTTATTAAATAATAACCGCTTTTTCTACGATTTCAACTAAACGGAAACGTTTTGTAGCTGAAAGTGGGCGAGTTTCCATGATACGAACGATATCACCGATTTTCGCTTCGTTTAATTCATCATGAGCTTTGAATTTTTTAGAGTATTTTACACGTTTACCGTATAATTTGTGTTTCTTGTGTGTTTCAACAAGAACTGTTACTGTTTTATCCATTTTGTCAGAAACAACACGGCCTGTGTAAACTTTGCGTTGGTTACGCTCAGTCATACCTTACAACCTCCTTTATCAGTTATTTGCACTGATTTCTCTTTCACGAATCACAGTTTTCATGCGAGCTATCGCTTTACGAACCTCACGAATGCGAGCTGTGTTTTCTAATTGACCAGTCGCCAATTGGAAGCGAAGGTTGAAAAGCTCTTCTTTCAGTGATTTTACTTTTAATTCTATCTCAGATGTGGCAAGTTCACGAAGTTCATTAGCTTTCATTAGATTCACCACCAGTTTCTTGACGTTTAACTACTTTACATTTAACAGGAAGTTTGTGTGATGCTAAACGTAGTGCTTCACGAGCGATTTCTTCAGAAACCCCAGCAACTTCGAACATAACTTTTCCTGGTTTTACTACTGCTACCCAACCTTCAGGAGAACCTTTACCGGAACCCATACGAACCTCTAGAGGCTTTTTCGTGTAAGGCTTATGTGGGAAGATTTTGATCCATACTTTACCGCCACGTTTCATGTAACGTGTCATAGCAATACGAGCTGCTTCGATTTGACGGTTAGTAATCCAACTAGCTGTTTGAGCTTGTAAGCCCCATTCACCAAAAGTTACTTCTTTACCGCCTTTCGCTTCACCACGCATGTTACCACGGTGTTCACGACGATATTTTACGCGTTTTGGTAATAACATAATTATTTGCCTCCTTCCACAGAGTTCTTCTTCGTAGGAAGGACTTCACCACGGTAAATCCATACTTTAACACCTAATTTACCATAAGTTGTGTCAGCTTCTGCGTGAGCATAGTCGATGTCTGCACGAAGAGTATGAAGTGGAACAGTTCCTTCACTATAATGTTCAGCACGCGCGATATCAGCGCCACCTAAACGACCAGATACTTGTGTTTTAATTCCTTTTGCACCAGCACGGATTGTGCGTTGGATTGCTTGTTTTTGAGCACGACGGAATGATACGCGGTTCTCAAGTTGACGAGCGATATTTTCTGCTACTAAACGAGCATCAAGATCAGCTTTTTTAATTTCAATAATATTAATATGAACGCGTTTACCAGTTGTATCGCTTAAGTATTTACGTAAGTTTTCTACTTCTGTACCGCCTTTACCAATTACCATACCTGGTTTCGCAGTATGAATTGTAATGTTTACACGGTTTGCAGCGCGTTCGATTTCTACTTTAGAAACAGCAGCTTCTTTTAAAGCAGATTCGATATATTTACGAATTTTGATATCTTCGTGTAAAAGAGTTGCATAGTCTTTTTCAGCGTACCATTTTGACTCCCAGTCACGAATAATACCAACTCGTAATCCTATTGGATGTACTTTTTGACCCACGGATTAACCCTCCTTCTTCTCAGATACCACTAGAGTAATGTGGCTTGTGCGTTTGTTAATTGCGCTTGCACGTCCTTGTGCACGTGGACGGAAACGTTTTAATGTTGGACCTTCATCAACAAATACTTCAGAAATAACTAAATTGTTTACATCTAATTCATAATTATGCTCAGCGTTCGCAACTGCAGATTTTAACACTTTTTCAACGACTGGAGACGCCGCTTTTGGAGTATGACGTAAAATTGCAACTGCTTCACCTACTTGCTTACCTCGGATTAAGTCTACAACTAGACGTACTTTACGAGGAGCGATACGCACTGTGCGAGCGATAGCTTTAGCTTGTGTCATTCGAATTTACCTCCTCTCAAAATTAGCGTCTTGTTTTTTTGTCATCCGCACCGTGACCTTTATAAGTACGTGTTGGCGCGAACTCGCCTAACTTATGACCTACCATATCTTCTGTTACGTATACAGGAACGTGTTTACGTCCGTCGTATACAGCAATTGTTAATCCAACGAAGTTCGGGAAGATAGTAGAACGGCGAGACCAAGTTTTAATTACTTGTTTTTTCTCTGAACTCTCTTGTGCTTCCACTTTTTTCATTAAGTGATCATCGACAAAAGGTCCTTTTTTCAAACTGCGACCCATTTAGGAACCTCCCTCCGTGACATCACCACGGTACGACTAGCGAACCGTAGTTACATCACTTTATTTTTTACGACCACGAATAATTAACTTATTCGATTTATTTTTCTTGTTACGAGTTTTGAAACCAAGAGCTGGTTTACCCCATGGTGTCATTGGTGACTTACGTCCGATTGGAGTACGTCCTTCACCACCACCGTGTGGGTGATCGTTAGGGTTCATTACAGATCCACGTACAGTTGGACGTTTACCTAACCAACGAGTACGACCTGCTTTACCGATGTGGATAAGTTCGTGTTGTTCGTTACCAACTTGACCGATAGTAGCACGGCAAGTAGCTAAAACTAAACGTACTTCACCAGATTGTAAACGAACGATTACGTATTTACCTTCACGTCCAAGTACTTGAGCAGAAGTACCAGCTGAACGCACTAATTGTCCGCCTTTACCAGGTTTTAACTCGATGTTATGGATTGTAGTACCCATTGGGATGTTTGCAAGTGGTAATGCATTACCTACTTTAATATCAGCTTCCGGACCAGAAACGATTGTTTGACCTACTTCTAATCCTTTTGGAGCTAAGATGTATGTTTTTTCACCATCAGCATAATTGATTAAAGCAATGTTAGCTGAACGGTTTGGATCATATTCGATAGTGGCAACGCGTCCTGGAATGCTGTCTTTCACACGTTTGAAGTCGATAATACGGTATTGACGCTTATGACCCCCACCATTATGACGAACAGTAATTTTACCCTGGTTGTTACGACCAGCTTTGCGTTTTTTAGGAGCAAGTAGAGATTTCTCTGGTTTAGATGCTGTAATTTCCGCAAAGTCAGATGCCGTCATGTTACGACGACCATTTGAGGTTGGTTTATACTTTTTAATCGCCATGTGTATTCCCTCCTCTTTATAAGTTCAATTCAGATCTAAAAATCTTTAGTTATTAAAAGATTTCGATTTCGTTAGAATCAGCAGTTAATTTAACAATCGCTTTACGACGTTTGTTTGTGTAACCACCGAATTTACCTACGCGCTTGAATTTACCTTTGTAGTTCATGATGTTTACTTTTTCAACTTTTACTCCAAAGATTTCTTCAATTGCATCTTTTACTTCCGTTTTGTTCGCACGAACATCTACTTCGAAAGTATATTTTTTCTCAGCCATAAGCTCAGAAGAACGCTCAGTAATGACCGGACGTTTAATAATATCACGTGCTTCCATTATCCAAGCACCTCCTCAACTTTTTCTACTGCAGCTTTAGTGAATACAACTTTTTCGTGACCTACAAGATCAAGAACGTTGATTCCTGAAGCTGTTAAAACAGTTACACCAGGGATGTTACGAGCAGATAATGCTACGTTTTCATCTAGTTCAGCAGTAACAAATAATGCTTTTTTAGCAATGTTTAAGTTACCTAAAATTGCTTTGAAGTCTTTTGTTTTTGGTGCATCTAATTGTAATGCATCAAGAACAAGGAAGTTTTGTTCTACAACTTTAGCTGATAAAGCTGATTTAAGAGCTAAGCGACGAACTTTCTTCGGTAATTTATAACTATAGCTTCTTGGAGTTGGTCCGAATACTGTACCACCACCACGCCATTGTGGAGAGCGGATAGATCCTTGACGAGCACGACCAGTTCCTTTTTGACGCCATGGTTTACGACCACCACCAGCAACTTCTGAACGGTTTTTTACTTTATGATTACCTTGACGTAGAGAAGCGCGTTGAGCGATTACTGCGTCGAATAATACAGCTTCATTTGGCTCGATTCCAAAAATCGCATCGTTTAATTCGATTTCGCCTACTGAAGCACCTGTTTGACTAAGTACGGATACCTTTGTCATTCCTGTTTCCTCCTTTCTTCGGGAAATTATTTAGATTTTACAGCTGATTTCACTGTAACTAATGCTTTTTTAGAACCAGGAACATTACCTTTAACAAGTAGTAAGTTACGCTCTGCATCCACTTTAACGATCTCTAAGTTTTGGATTGTAACTACATTTCCACCCATTTGACCAGGTAATTTCTTTTGTTTGAATACGCGGTTCGGAGCAACTGGACCCATAGAACCGACACGACGGTGGTAACGAGAACCGTGAGACATAGGTCCACGAGATTGTCCGTGGCGTTTAATAGCACCTTGGAAACCTTTACCTTTTGTTACACCTGTTACGTCTACTACATCGCCTTCAGCGAAAATTTCTACTTTGACTTCTTGACCAACTTCGTATTCTTCCGTATTTAAGTTGCGGAATTCACGAATGAAGCGCTTAGGAGCAGTATTCGCTTTTGCTACGTGACCTTGTGCTGGTTTGTTTGAAAGTTTAACACGCTTATCTTCGAAACCAATTTGGATTGCTTCGTAGCCATCAGTTTCAACAGTTTTCTTTTGAAGTACTACGTTTGGAGCAGCTTCGATAACTGTTACAGGAATTAAATCTCCGTTTTCAGCGAAAACTTGAGTCATACCGATTTTTCTACCTAAGATTCCTTTAGTCATTTGTCACACCTCCTGTGATATTTAAAAAGTTTCTATTTGTTTTTACCATTAAAGTTTGATTTCAATATCAACGCCAGATGGTAAGTCAAGTTTCATTAACGCGTCAACAGTTTGTGGTGTTGGGTTAATGATGTCGATCAAACGTTTATGCGTACGCATTTCGAATTGTTCACGAGAATCTTTGTACTTGTGAACCGCACGAAGAATTGTGTACACAGACTTTTCAGTTGGTAACGGGATCGGACCTGATACACTTGCACCTGAACGTTTAGCAGTTTCCACAATTTTCTCAGCAGATTGATCTAAAACACGGTGATCATACGCTTTTAAACGAATACGAATCTTTTGTTTTGCCATTATTTTCCCTCCTTCTCGCCTATTTTCTAGACATTCTCCACGGAAATTTCCCACACATCCGCCATGGCAAAGCGGCCGGGTGTGTCGGCAACCTCCCGCTTCATCGCAGTCAAAGACCAACATTCAACATTATATACAATAAAAAAAGAATAAGCAAGTACTTTTTGCTAAATTCTTTATTATTGTTATGGTTGCATTGCTTTATCTGCATATCTTTTCTTAAGACCTTTTACAGTATATATAATATGAGCACAGTAATCAATTGTTTTGTTATTATTTTATACTGGTAATTTAATCTATTTTGATTACCTAAAATAATAGTAGCCACGTTTACAAGTAGCTACTATTATCATCTTCTGATTTTATTTATAAAACAAAGGATATTGCAATCCATCCAAAGATTATTAGCGGGATATTATAGAAGATAAATGTCGGTACACATGTATCCCAAATATGATTATGTTGTCCATCAGCATTTAATCCTGATGTTGGACCTAAAGTTGAATCAGACGCTGGAGAGCCTGCATCACCTAGTGCACCTGCCGTACCAATTAACGAGATAATAGCTAATGTACTTAAACCTAATTCCAATGATAGAGGTACAAAGATTGCTGCAATGATCGGTATAGTCGCAAAAGAGGAACCAATCCCCATCGTTACAACTAAACCAATGATTAGCATCAATAATACCGCTAAACTGACATTGCCATTCAATATATCTAATGTATCGTTCACTAACAGCTCTACATGACCAGTTTCATTGATAACAGCTGAAAAGCCGTTTGCTGATATCATGACAAACCCAATAAACGCCATCATCCGGAAACCATCAGATAGAATTGTATCTGCCGCTTTCCATCTTAATGCTCCTGTTATGTACAATACTAGAATACCAGCAAGAGCAGCTACAATCATCGAATTTGTAGAGATTTGAACGACAACCGTAATTACTAATGAAAGAATGGTAAATAAAACATTTTTTTTGCTTATAGTAATCTCAATTTTTTCTTCCATTATATTAACTTCTTTATAGACCCTTGGTTTTCTGTAAATAAAGAAAGCACATACCAGTCCTATTGCCATTCCTAACACAGGAATAGCCATCGCCTTTGGAATATCTGCCATATCTATTGGTAATCCTGCTAGGCCTATTTGTTTTGCAATAATCTCTTGATAGATAAACCCAAATCCATAAGGTAAAAATATATATGGTGTGATTAAACCGAAAGTTAAAATACATGCGATTAACCGACGATCCACTTCCAACATATTAAGTATCTTTAATATCGGTGGGATTAATAGTGGAATAAATGCAATATGAATTGGGATTAGATTTTGTGAAAATATCGCCATTAATAATAATAAGAGAAATATTAATACTTTTACTAAACTTCTCTTTTGGGATTCACCATTCCGACCTACAACTTTTAGTATTTTATCTATTAATAATTCTGTAATTCCGGTTTTGGATATTGCGACAGCAAAACCACCTAATAAACCATAACTTAAGGCAACTTGTGCCCCGCCACCTAATCCATTTTGAAAAGCTTCAATTGTTTCTGTTAACGTCATACCACCTGTTAAACCACCTACGATTCCACCAATGACTAGAGACAACACAACATTGATTCGTAGTAAGCTTAATACTAACATTACGAGTACTGCTATTAATACTGCGTTCATCATTAAACCCCATACTTTCCTCTGCTAAATTACTAACGTACTAGAGTGTAATCACTTTTTGAAATAAAGTCAATGTAAATAAAAGTCGTTATAATTTTCCCTAAATTCGAGAAATTATAACGACTTTCTTCTATTATAATGAATTATTAACAACTCTTTTATAATATTGGATAGTTAGTACTGCAAATACTCCATACATTAAAATGTACAAACTCATTATGATCATTAATGGTGTTTCAAATTCTGTTCCAAACAAAAACCAACCTGATTTTACAGCAAAGTAACTATGCAACAATCCAATGAATAAAGGTACACCGAAACTAAATAGCTGTTTTGCGTAAATCCCTTTCATAATATTCGAAGTTGAGAATCCAATTTTTCGTAACGTTGTATAAGACTCTTTCTCATCTTCTGCCTCCGCCATCTGTTTAAAGTATAAGATACTTCCCGTTGTAAGCAAGAAAGCTAGGCCTAAAAAAGCAGTTACAAAAATAGTCATACCAAATGTTGCGATATTTTCTTTTCTAAGCTCTTCATATGAGGAAGGTGTGTGTGTAAACGGGTGCCCTTCAACGATTTCAAGTTCAAAACCTCTTGCATCTGCTAAATCTTCATAAATAGCTTCTGCTTTTTCTAAATCATTATTATCTTTAAGATTAATTCCAATTTGAGTCCGTTCTTTCCCACTAGCACTAATTTGATCAAACAAATCGTCCGTAACAACTAATACAGGACCACCCGTATTAACTGCACTATATAATAAGAAGTCTTCACGTATATCAGTAACAAATAAAGTTACTTCCAAATCTTCCGTTTTAGCTACAATATTTTTTTCTTTCTGTAACGGCATAATTTCAGATAGTACATTAACATAGCTTGTCAAAAGAGCTTCACCATCATTAATTTCTACATTAGGTACTTTCTTTTGAAAATCGCTTAAAGAGATTACGCTTGTTTTCATCTCATCAGTGAAAAATAACGGACTATCTTTTAAGCCATTGCTAATCAATTCTTCAATATTTAAATCTACCTCAGACATAAGGTAATCTTCTTTTTCATACCTAATGCCTTCTTTGTTTAATAATTCAAGAAACTCGACACCTTTATTATCAATGATCATATAATCGTAAGGCGATGATTGTCTTGCATTATTTTCAGAGGAATAATAAGAAATGTATGATAGACCCATTATCCCAATAGCTAGGGCTGTTAATGTTGTAATTAAAGTTAATGATTTTGCGTTCGATTTCATTCGATGCATTATAGGTGATATTGCGAGAACATCGACAACATTTAAATGTCCCTTTTTTCTACTACGTAACAAATTCATAATAAATGATACTGAGAATCGGAAAAATAAAAACGTTCCAAAAATCGTCGATGCTAAAATAAGTAGCATATTCATAAAGAGATTAGTCGCAGCATCTGGATCTGCAATATTAAACAATTGTGTCGACTTATAGTAACCATAGTATATTAGCGCAATGCCTATAATCCCCATAATCATTTGGAATACTCCAAATGGTTTTATGCGTTCATCAGCCTTTTTGGATGCATTAAATAGTGATAACAAAGATACTCTTCTAATCATCCATATCATTTGAATAAGGATTACAACTAAAAGTATTGTAAAGACAATAGTCGATTGCGTTAATGCTTCAATTGAAAATGTAAGATCTACAACTGCCTCAAGTTCTACTAACCTTAGAAGAATCATTGCAAATATTCTAGAGCTTAAAAAGCCTAATACCATCCCTACTCCAACAGCTAGTATAAATAGTATGATGTTTTCTAATGCGATCAGCCTTACAACTAATCCCTTCGTCATTCCTATCAATTGATATAAGCCAATTTCTTTACTTCTTCTCTTCATGAATAAATGATTCGCATACAATACAAAAAACGTTACAATAAAATAAAGTATATAGCTAGCAACTTCAAAACCTGTACTGGCTGTCCCACTTTTTTCTAATGTTTCAATGACTGACGGATTTGTGTATAACGTAGTAAAAGAAAAGCATAGTGTAACACTAAATATTAAGGCAAAGAAATATAGATAATAGTGTTTTAAATTCTTTCTCATACTTCTTAGAACAAGTTTACTAAGAGTCATATCCATCACCACCCAATACACTTTGGGTATTTAAAATTTGTTGGAAAAACTGATTACGTGTTTTGTCTCCACGATATAGCTCTGTATAGATCTGTCCATCCTTTAAAAATAGTACTCTAGAACAAAAACTTGCTGCAACGGAATCATGAGTAACCATCATAATTGTTACAGACTTTTGTTGATTAATATTTTCTAAATTAGTTAGTAATGCGGTAGCAGATTTAGAATCTAACGCCCCTGTTGGCTCATCCGCAAAAACTAATGTTGGATTTGCAATAAGAGCACGTGCAGCAGAAGTTCTTTGCTTTTGACCACCTGATATTTCATTTGGGTATTTGTGCAATATATCTGCTATGCCAAGTAAGCCAACAAGTTCTTTCAGACGATTTTCAGCTACTACTTTAGGAAGTTTACTTATTGATAACGGTAGTAATATGTTTTCCTTAACCGTTAAAGTATCAAGTAGATTGTAATCTTGGAAGATGAAACCTAGTTTTTCTCTTCTGAAATTCGCTAACTCTTTTTCTTTCATGCTTCTTAAGTTTTTACCGTCGATTTCAACAATACCTTCTGTTGCAAAATCGATTGAACATAAAACATTTAATAGAGTCGTTTTCCCAGAACCAGAAGGACCCATGATTCCTACAAACTCTCCTTCATTTACTTCTAAATCTATACCTTTTAAAACTTCGTGTGCATTTGACTTTTTTCCATATATTTTTCTTACTTTTCTTCCAATTAAAACTGCCATAGAAATACTCCTCTCTTTTAGCTAATTTCATTTTAACTTTTAGCATGGATTTCTACGCTCGTTTTAGATGACAAAATAAAATGGTAGGTGACAATTTTGTCATCTACCGAGAATTTCTTGATATTCATTTTTATTCGGAAATTGTAACGTGAAAATCGAACCTTCATTTACCTTAGACTCAACAATTATTTTTATGCCGAGTTTTTTTGCCGCATCATTTGCTAAAAAAAGGCCCATACCGGTAGACTGAAAGGATTCTCGACCTACTGTACCAGTGAATGACTTTTGAAATATACGAGATATATCTTCCACAGGTATACCAATTCCATGATCTTGAATATGTAACAATAGGTGCTCTTTATCATCTATTTCTGTAAAAAGATGAATTTCTGTATTCTCATAGCTATATTTAATGGCATTAGATAATACTTGTCTAATGATAAAGGACAACCACTTTCGATCAGTAATAACTTCTTGCTCCAAACCATCAATTTGGAACCCGAGGCCTTTTTCCATACACCAAGACTGAAAATCTTTTATTTCCTTATAGACAACTGACTTTAACTCAACTATTTCAAACCGATTATCTTTTTCAATTGTAGCTAATCTTGTATTGTGTAGTTGCTGATCAAGTAAATAATTTATTCGTACCCATTCTTTTTCGATTTTTTGTTGGATTTTCAAATCTTCAACTTGTTCAACCATTAGCTTCATAGCGGTTAATGGGGTCTTCATTTCATGAACCCATGCAAGTACATCTTCTGTGTCTTCTAACACTCTAATCTTCGTTTCATTTAATAAGGCTTCTTTTTTCTCCAATATGCGAATAAAATGTTCCATATATTTTCGCTGGTATGGGGATAGGTTTTCAGCATTCAAATCACTTAAATTATTATTCTCAAATACATTTCCCAGGAAATTTTTAAATTGAGCAGTTTCTTTAAAATAGCGCCAACCAAAGAAAGATAAGAACAAAAAAATTACTATAAGGTTGAAGTATCCAATAGAGATTCCTGATAATCCTATATCAAGATAAAATAAAACATTCATTATGAGTAATAATAAAATAAAGAAAACAATCCAAGCCCAT
Source organism: Ureibacillus acetophenoni (assembly GCF_900220965.1). Lineage (GTDB taxonomy): Bacteria > Bacillota > Bacilli > Bacillales_A > Planococcaceae > Ureibacillus > Ureibacillus acetophenoni. The sequence continues at coordinate 58,715 of NZ_OBQC01000005.1, forward strand.
CGTTCCCTTATATATAAGAAAAGCATACGTCACCTCTTCTGTGTTACAGCCATATAGCCAAGACCTTTCTTTGTAACAATGACATTTTCAAGTCCAATTTCTTCAAGTTTTTGTCTTAACCGATTCACATTTACTGATAATGTATTATCGTTTACAAACCGTTCATCGTCCCATAACTTTCTCATTAACTCGTCTCGCGAAACAATATGATCTACTTGTTGAACAAGTACTCTTAATATAAATAATTCATTCTTTGTCAATTCAATACTTTGATTATTAATACTTATTATTCCTTTTGAATAATCAATTATTGCATCATTCCATCTTATAATATCTGTCTGCTCTTCTGAATAATCGTAAGTACGACGCAGTAAGGCTTGCACTTTAGCAATGAGCACTTCCATATGAAAAGGCTTTTGTACAAAATCATCTGCACCCATTTGCATTGCCATAACCATATCCATTGGATGATCACGAGATGATAAAAATATAATAGGTACTTTTGAATGAGCTCGAATTTCACGACACCAATGAAATCCGTCAAACGCTGGTAATTGAATATCGATAATTACTAATTGCGGTTTTTCCTCAAAAAAATAATCCATCACTTTTTGAAAATCCTTTGGACCCACTACATCTATAGCCCATTGTTGAAATCTTTCCTTAATCATTTCAAAAATTGATTGATCATCTTCTATAAGTAAAATTTTAAAATCCACAAATATCACCTCTCACTTTTTACATTGTAACATGTTTTTCCATTTATCATTAAACTCGAGAAGGCTTATTTAGATTTTACAAATAAAAAAAACCAACTTTAGGGCGTCCCCTAGAGTTGGTTTTTAAAGCTTTTAAAAAGCTAAATTATTTTTGGATTGTAGCTACTACACCAGCGCCTACAGTACGTCCACCCTCACGGATAGAGAATTTAGTACCTTCTTCAAGAGCGATTGGAGAGATTAATTCTACAGACATTTCAATGTTGTCACCAGGCATAACCATTTCTACGCCTTCTGGTAAGTTGATAACACCAGTTACGTCAGTTGTACGGAAGTAGAACTGAGGACGGTAGTTAGAGAAGAATGGAGTGTGACGTCCACCTTCTTCTTTTGATAAAACGTAAACTTCAGCTTTGAAAGTTGTGTGTGGAGTGATTGAGCCTGGTTTAGCTAATACTTGACCACGTTGGATATCTTCACGAGCAACACCACGTAATAATGCACCGATGTTGTCTCCAGCTTCAGCATAATCTAATAATTTACGGAACATTTCTACACCAGTTACAGTTGTAGATTTAGCTTCTTCAGCAAGACCGATGATTTCTACTACGTCTCCAACTTTAACTTGACCGCGTTCTACACGACCAGTTGCAACTGTACCACGACCAGTGATAGAGAATACGTCCTCTACTGGCATCATGAATGGTTTGTCAGTTTGACGTTCTGGAGTTGGGATGTACTCGTCAACAGCGTTCATTAACTCAACGATTTTTTCTTCCCATTCTGGTTCACCTTCAAGAGCTTTTAAAGCAGAACCTTTGATTACTGGAAGATCGTCGCCTGGGAAATCGTACTCAGATAATAAGTCACGTACTTCCATTTCAACTAATTCTAATAATTCTTCGTCGTCAACCATATCACATTTGTTTAAGAATACTACTAAGTAAGGAACACCTACTTGACGTGATAAAAGGATGTGCTCACGAGTTTGTGGCATTGGGCCGTCAGCAGCAGATACTACTAAGATACCGCCGTCCATTTGAGCAGCACCAGTGATCATGTTTTTAACATAGTCAGCGTGTCCTGGGCAGTCAACGTGTGCATAGTGACGTGATTCAGTTTCGTATTCGATGTGAGAAGTATTGATCGTGATTCCACGCTCTTTTTCTTCTGGTGCGTTATCTACGTCAGCATATGACTTAGCTTCTCCACCCATTCTTTTTGAAAGAACTGTAGCGATTGCAGCAGTTAATGTAGTTTTACCATGGTCAACGTGTCCGATTGTACCAATGTTAGCATGCGTTTTCGAACGGTCAAATTTTTCTTTAGCCATTAGAGATAGCCTCCTATAATCTGTTTTATTATTTTTTTTATGTTATAACTGTTTGGCAAGAAAATACTTCCTTACCAAACAATCATAGCTTACAAATTATTTATACTTTATACAAGACGAAATTTCAAATATTAATTATTCGCCTGTATTTTTTTTGATAATTTCTTCAGAAATTGATTTTGGTACTTCTTCATAGTGATCAAATACCATTGAGAATACACCACGACCTTGTGTTGCAGAACGTAAAGTAGTTGCATATCCGAACATTTCTGAAAGTGGAACCATTGCACGAACAACTTGTGCGTTACCACGAGCTTCCATACCTTCTACGCGACCACGGCGAGAAGTGATGTTACCCATAATATCACCAAGATATTCTTCTGGAACTACTACTTCAACTTTCATAATAGGTTCTAATAGAACTGGATTACATTTTTTCGCAGCACCTTTAAGTGCCATAGAAGCAGCTATTTTAAATGCCATCTCATTCGAGTCAACATCATGGTATGAACCATCAAATAGTTTTGCTTTAATATCGATTAATGGGAATCCAGCAATTACACCATTTTCAAGTGAATCTTTAAGACCAGCTTCTACTGCTGGGATATATTCACGAGGAACAACCCCACCAACGATAGCGTTCTCAAATTCGAAACCTTTACCTTCTTCGTTCGGTGAAAATTCGATCCAAACGTGACCGAATTGTCCACGACCACCTGATTGACGTACGAATTTACCTTCTACTTGTGCAGAAGTACGGAATGTTTCACGGTAAGATACCTGAGGAGCACCTACGTTACATTCTACTTTAAATTCACGTTTCATACGGTCAACTAAGATATCAAGGTGTAACTCACCCATACCAGAGATAATTGTTTGACCAGTTTCTTGGTCAGTGTGAGCACGGAATGTTGGGTCTTCTTCTTGAAGTTTTTGTAAAGCTTGTCCCATTTTATCTTGGTCAGCTTTTGATTTTGGTTCAACAGATAAAGAGATAACTGGTTCTGGGAAATCCATTGACTCTAAAATAACATGGTCTTTCTCGTCACATAGAGTGTCACCAGTTGTAGTATCTTTAAGTCCTACAGCAGCAGCAATATCACCAGCGAATACTTTAGAAATTTCTTCACGAGAGTTTGCGTGCATTTGAAGGATACGACCTACACGTTCACGTTTACCTTTTGTTGAGTTTTGTACGTATGAACCTGATTCTAAAACACCAGAGTAAACACGGAAGAATGTTAATTTACCAACATAAGGGTCAGTCATAACTTTGAATGCTAGTGCAGCGAATGGCTCTTCATCGCTAGAATGTTTTTCAACTTCTTCACCATCATCATTAACACCTTTAATTGCTGCTACGTCAGTAGGAGCAGGTAGGTAGTCAATTACAGCATCAAGCATTAATTGAACACCTTTGTTTTTGAATGCAGTACCACAAACAACTGGGTAGAATTGAACTGATAATGTAGCTTTACGGATACCAGCTTTTAATTCTTCTAGTGTGATTTCTTCACCAGCGAAGTATTTTTCCATAAGTTCTTCGTCTAGTTCAGCAACTGCTTCAACTAATTTTTCACGATATTCTTCAGCTTGCGCTTTATATTCTTCAGGAATTTCACTTACAGTAATATCAGTTCCAAGGTCATTACCATAGAAGATAGCTTTCATTTCAACTAAATCAATGATACCTTCGAATTGATCTTCCGCACCAATTGGTAATTGGATTGGATGTGCATTAGCTTGTAAGCGATCATGTAAAGTGCCAACAGAGTATAAGAAGTTTGCACCAATTTTGTCCATTTTGTTTACAAATACAATACGTGGAACACCGTATGTTGTAGCTTGACGCCATACTGTTTCAGTTTGAGGCTCAACACCTGATTGAGCATCTAGAACTGTTACAGCTCCGTCAAGTACACGTAAAGAACGTTCAACTTCTACAGTGAAGTCTACGTGTCCTGGAGTATCGATGATATTTACGCGGTGACCTTTCCATTGAGCTGTTGTAGCAGCAGAAGTGATTGTAATACCACGTTCTTGCTCTTGCGCCATCCAGTCCATTTGAGCTCCACCATCGTGAGTTTCACCGATTTTATGAATCTTACCAGTGTAATAAAGGATACGCTCTGTTGTTGTTGTTTTACCAGCATCAATGTGAGCCATGATTCCGATATTACGTGTATTCTCTAGTGAGAATTCGCGTTTCATAGGAAAATTTCTCCTTCCAAATTGGTTTAGACTATATTGCAAATATGCCTAAGCATAATTTTAACTAAGATTTCATATATGTGAATGATTAAATCATATTCTTTACGAAATCTTGAAATTAGCTTAGGCAGTTAACATCAATTTTAATAAGTAAAATGATGTTAAACTAGTACTAGCCTTATCATCTAGTACATAGTCTAAATTACCAGCGATAGTGTGCGAATGCTTTGTTTGCTTCTGCCATTTTGTGCATATCTTCACGTTTCTTAACTGAAGCTCCAGTGTTGTTAGATGCATCAAGAATTTCGTTAGCTAAACGCTCTTCCATAGTTTTTTCACCACGAAGACGAGAATAGTTAACTAAATAACGAAGACCTAAAGTAATACGACGTTCTGGACGAACTTCAACTGGTACTTGGTAGTTAGAACCACCAACACGACGAGCACGTACTTCAAGTACTGGCATAACGTTGTTTAAAGCTGCTTCGAATACTTCTAAAGGCTCTTGACCAGAACGTTCTTTAACTAGTTGGAACGCACCGTATAAGATTTTTTCAGAAGTACCTCTTTTACCATCAATCATCATTTTATTGACTAAACGAGTTACTAGTTTTGAATTGTAAATTGGATCTGGTAACACGTCACGTTTGGAAACAGGACCTTTACGAGGCATGTGTTTTCCTCCTTTCGAAAATTATCTAATTTATATAATCAAGTTGCCTATCGAAATTTATACTTTGATTTTGAACCGTGCGCACGTTTCATATGAATTCAAAATCTTGTATGAATAACAAAGGCTCTCTTAAAGTTTTAGGAAACTAAATTATTTTTTCTCTTTTGGACGTTTTGCTCCATATAGAGAACGTGATTGCATACGGCCGTTTACACCAGCAGTATCAAGAGCACCACGAACGATATGGTAACGTACCCCTGGTAAGTCTTTTACACGTCCACCGCGGATTAATACTACGCTGTGTTCTTGTAAGTTATGACCTTCACCAGGAATGTAAGCAGTAACTTCAAGTTGGTTAGTTAAACGAACACGAGCATATTTACGTAACGCTGAGTTCGGTTTTTTAGGTGTCATCGTACCAACACGAGTACATACACCACGTTTTTGAGGTGATTTAACATTTGTTGGAGATTTTTTGAAACTGTTATATCCTCTGTTTAACGCTGGTGAATTTGATTTCGTGCTTTTTGATTTACGAGGCTTACGTACCAATTGGTTAATTGTAGGCATCGGTTTTTCCTCCCTTCATTCATTCATGTAAATCCACATATCCAGGTGGTTCATTTTTTGGGTAAAAAACAAGTCTTTGTGTTTCGAACACAAAAACCATTAACGAGCAATTGCAACAATTGCAGCACTGACTTTAATACCGCATGCTTTTCCAAGTTCTCTTTTTGACTTAACGAGATTTACCGGTATACCGACTTCTTTTGCAAGAATAAGTACAGGATCGGTTACTCGGGCTTCTGCATCAAGTGCAACGACAAGTTCTGTTACTTGACCAGCTTTGATTGCTTTCATTGCTTGTTTTGTCCCTATGATTGTTTTACTAGCCTGTTTGACTTTTTCATAAGACATTTTCATATCCTCCGAAGTACAGACAGTTAACTATCAACCTTAAGTATATTATCATTACTAAAATAAACTGTCAAATGTTTTTTATAAAATTCCAAGGAGATTATTTCTCCTTGGAATATTTTTTTGTAATTATTCAGCAGATGTTAACTCTTCTTGAGCTTCTACTGAATCTTCTTTAATACGAATTTGGCGATATCTTTGCATACCTGTACCAGCAGGAACAAGTTTACCGATAATTACATTCTCTTTCAGACCAAGAAGTTCATCGCGTTTACCTTTGATAGCAGCATCAGTTAACACACGAGTTGTTTCTTGGAATGATGCAGCTGATAAGAACGATTCTGTTTCAAGAGATGCTTTTGTAATACCAAGAATTACAGGTCGGCAAGTTGCAGGAACTTTACCAGAAACGATAACCTCTTTGTTCGCTTCAGTAAATTGGTGAATATCTAGTAATGAACCTGGTAATAAATCAGTATCGCCAGCTTCAATTACACGTACTTTACGTAGCATTTGACGTACCATTACTTCGATATGTTTGTCACCAATTTCTACCCCTTGCATACGGTATACTTTTTGTACTTCTTTTAATAAGTACTCTTGTACAGTAGCAACATCTTTTACTTTTAAGAGTTGTTTTGGATCGATTGAACCTTCAGACAATATTTGACCTGGGTTAACAGTTTCACCAATTTGTACTTTAATACGCGCATTATAAGGTGCTTGGTATTTACGAGTTTCGATTTCACCTTGAATTGTAATTTCTTTTAAACCTTCACGTATTTCGTCAATTTCAATTACGTTACCTTTAATTTCAGAGATAACTGCTTGCCCTTTAGGGTTACGAGCCTCGAAAATTTCTTGGATACGTGGAAGACCTTGTGTTATATCGTTACCAGCAACCCCACCAGTGTGGAATGTACGCATCGTTAACTGTGTACCTGGTTCACCGATAGATTGAGCAGCGATAATACCTACCGCTTCCCCAACTTCAACTTCTTCTCCTGTTGCCAAGTTAATACCGTAACATTTTTTACATACGCCATGCTTTGTATTACATGTGAATGCAGAACGTATTGTTACTTCTTCAATACCTGCATCAATAATTTGACGTGAAATATCTTGAGTAATTAAGGCATTACGTTCCACAATTACTTCACCTGTTTCAGGGTGATGAATTGTTTTCTTAACGTGACGGCCTTCGATACGTTCATCAAGAGATTCGATAATTTCAGATCCTTCTCTTAACGCACCGATTGTTAAGCCACGGTCTGTTCCACAATCGTCTTCGCGAACAATTACATCTTGTGCAACGTCAACAAGACGACGAGTTAGGTAACCAGAGTCAGCTGTTTTTAACGCTGTATCAGCTAATCCTTTACGAGCACCGTGCGTAGAAATGAAGTACTCCAATACCGTTAAACCTTCACGGAATGATGATCTAATAGGTAATTCGATAATACGTCCAGCCGGGTTGGCCATTAATCCACGCATACCTGCAAGCTGAGTAAAGTTAGATGCGTTACCACGAGCACCAGAGTCACTCATCATGAAGATTGGGTTTGTTTTAGGTAGAGAGTCCATCAGTTTAGACTGAATTTCATCTTTTGCTGCAGACCAGCTAGATATTACACGATCGTAACGTTCTTCTTCCGTAATTAAACCACGTCGGAATTGTACAGTTACTTTATCTACTTTTTTCTGTGCTTCTTCTAAAATTTCACCTTTGTTAGGTAATACTACGATATCAGATACACCTACTGTGATACCTGCTTTTGTCGAGTATTTAAATCCTAAGTCTTTCATACGGTCAAGCATTTTAGACGTTTCTGTAATGTGGAATCGTTTAAATACTTCCGCAATGATACTACCTAAGAATTTTTTACGGAATGGGTTAATAACTGGAGCATCATCAAAGTGCTTTTTCAATACTACTTGACGTTGTATAGTGATTTTTTCTTGTTCAGAAAGTGCACTGTATCCTTCACTTGCTTCCACTTCTTTTAATAACTCATCGTCAATTCTTAACTGAGTGAAATATTTATCTGGCGTCTTTTGTTCTAAGTTGTATGCTGTTGGTTCGTTAATATAAGGGAATGTTTCAGGAAGAATTTCGTTGAAAATTACCTTACCAACAGTTGTAATTAAGAACATTTCATTTTGTTCTTCAGTAAATGTTTGGTTATTTAATGAGCTAGCTTTAACCGCAATACGAGTGTGTAAATGTACATGACCCGTTTGGTAAGCGATTAATACTTCGTTTGGACCGTAGAAGACAGAGCCTTCACCACGGGCACCTTTACGTTCTAGAGTTAGGTAATAGTTACCTAAAACCATATCTTGTGAAGGTGTTACTACCGGTTTACCATCTTTAGGGTTAAGGATGTTTTGTGCAGCTAACATTAGAAGTCTTGCTTCCGCTTGTGCTTCTGCAGAAAGTGGCACGTGAACCGCCATTTGGTCACCATCGAAGTCAGCGTTATAAGCTGTACATACTAGTGGGTGAAGACGAATCGCACGACCTTCAACTAATGTAGGTTCGAAAGCTTGAATCCCTAGTCTGTGTAAAGTTGGTGCACGGTTTAATAACACAGGATGCTCACGGATAACGTCTTCTAACACATCCCAAACTTCGTTATGCAGACGCTCGATTTTACGTTTTGCACTTTTAATGTTATGTGCTAGGCCACGTTCAACTAGTTCTTTCATAACAAACGGCTTGAATAGTTCAATAGCCATTTCTTTTGGAAGACCACATTGATACATTTTTAAGTTTGGTCCTACTACGATAACGGAACGACCAGAGTAGTCTACACGTTTACCAAGTAAGTTTTGACGGAAACGACCTTGTTTCCCTTTTAACATATGTGAAAGAGATTTTAATGGACGGTTACCTGGTCCAGTTACTGGACGGCCACGACGACCATTGTCAATTAAAGCATCTACTGCTTCTTGTAACATACGTTTTTCGTTTTGAACGATAATACTTGGAGCACCAAGATCAAGAAGTCGTTTTAAACGATTGTTACGGTTAATTACACGGCGATATAAGTCATTTAAATCAGACGTAGCAAAGCGACCACCATCTAATTGCACCATTGGACGAAGCTCTGGTGGAATTACTGGTAGTACGTCTAATACCATCCATTCTGGTTTGTTACCAGAATTACGGAATGACTCAATCACTTCAAGGCGTTTAATCGCACGAGTGCGGCGTTGACCTTGTGCAGTTTTCAACTCTTCTTTTAATACATTTGTTTCATCTTCTAGATCAATTTGTTCAAGAAGCTTTTTAATTGCTTCTGCACCCATTGCAGCATCGAAACTATTGCCGAATTTTTCACGGTATGCACGGTATTCTTTCTCAGAAAGAAGTTGTTTCTTTTCTAAGCTAGAACCTCCAGCATCGATTACTACATAAGATGCAAAATAAATCACTTCTTCTAAAGCTCGAGGTGACATATCTAGAATTAAGCCCATACGGCTTGGGATACCTTTGAAATACCAAATATGAGAAACTGGTGCAGCTAGTTCAATGTGACCCATACGTTCACGACGTACTTTTGCTCTAGTTACTTCAACTCCACAGCGATCACAAACGACACCTTTATAACGAACACGTTTGTATTTACCACAATGACATTCCCAGTCTTTTGTTGGTCCAAAAATACGCTCACAGAAAAGGCCGTCTTTTTCTGGTTTTAATGTACGATAGTTAATTGTTTCTGGCTTTTTAACTTCCCCATAAGACCATGAACGGATTTTATCTGGTGAAGCTAAACCAATTTTCATATATTCAAATTCATTAACGTCTATCAAGGAGCCTACCTCCCTTTAGTATAAGTCCTTTGACTCTTGTTTTCGAAGCTCGACATCGATTGCAAAAGAATTCTTTTGCACTATTTTAATGAAATAATTTTGTAGCACCGGACAGAATACACTGCCCGATGCATACTAATTTTATTCAAATGATTCTACTTTATCTTCTTCTTTATCGTTAGGCGGTAAGATGTTTAATGCATCTGCTGGTTGAAGATCATCTTCATCATCTAAATCACGAAGTTCAACTTCTTCGTCATTTACAGTTAACATTTTCACATCTAAACCTAAAGATTGAAGTTCTTTAATTAATACTTTAAATGATTCAGGAACACCTGGTTCTGGTACACTTTCACCTTTAACAATTGCTTCGTATGTTTTAACACGTCCTACAACGTCATCCGATTTAATTGTTAAAATTTCTTGAAGTGTATAAGCAGCACCGTATGCTTCTAAAGCCCAAACCTCCATCTCACCAAAACGTTGTCCACCGAATTGTGCTTTACCACCAAGCGGTTGTTGCGTAACAAGTGAGTAAGGTCCAGTAGAACGAGCATGAAGTTTATCGTCAACCATGTGGGCAAGTTTAATCATATACATGACCCCTACCGATACACGGTTATCGAATGGCTCTCCAGATCGTCCATCATAAAGTATCGTTTTACCATCACGGTTCATACCAGCTTCTTCCATTGTATCCCAAACATCTTCTTCGTTCGCACCATCAAATACTGGTGTAGCCATGTGTACACCTAATAAACGAGATGCCATACCTAAGTGAAGCTCTAAAACTTGTCCGATGTTCATACGAGATGGTACCCCAAGTGGGTTTAACATGATATCAACTGGCGTTCCGTCTGGCATAAATGGCATATCTTCTTCAGGTAAGATTCTTGAAATTACCCCTTTGTTACCGTGACGTCCGGCCATTTTGTCTCCAACGCGAATTTTACGTTTTTGAACAATATATACACGAACTAATTGGTTAACACCTGGTGGTAATTCGTCACCATCTTCGCGGTTAAAGACTTTAACATCTAGTACGATACCGCCTGCACCATGTGGCACACGTAATGAAGTATCACGAACTTCACGCGCTTTCTCACCAAAGATTGCATGTAGTAATCGTTCTTCAGCTGTTAACTCAGTAACCCCTTTAGGTGTTACCTTACCTACTAAGATATCACCGTCGCGTACTTCAGCACCAATTCGTATAATACCGCGATCATCTAAGTTGCGAAGAGCATCTTCACCAACGTTTGGAATATCACGTGTAATTTCTTCAGGTCCTAGTTTAGTATCACGAGATTCTGATTCATATTCTTCAATATGAACAGATGTATAAACGTCATCACGAACAAGTCTTTCATTCATAATAACGGCATCTTCATAGTTAAATCCTTCCCAAGTCATGAACGCTACAAGAACGTTACGCCCTAAAGCAAGTTCACCTTGTTCCATAGAAGGACCATCAGCTAAAATGTCTTTTGGTTTAACGCGATCGCCAACTTTAACAATTGGGCGTTGGTTAATTGAAGTACCGTGGTTTGAACGTGTGAATTTTTGAAGTTTATATTTCACTAATTCACCTTTAACTTCTTTACCATCGATTTCTTCAATACGACGTACATGAATTGAGCGAGCTTCTACATGCTCAACAATTCCATTGTGTTTACAAACAACGGCAGCACCTGAGTCACGAGCATTCACATGTTCCATACCTGTTCCAACAAATGGAGCTTCAGGGTTTAGTAAAGGAACAGCTTGACGTTGCATGTTCGCACCCATTAATGCACGGTTTGAGTCGTCGTTTTCTAAGAATGGAATACAAGCTGTCGCAGCAGATACTACTTGTTTTGGAGATACGTCCATATAGTCAACACGGTCTCTTTTGAATACTGTGTTGTCACCACGGAAACGTCCCAATACTTCTTCATTTGCAAATGAACCATCTGGATTTAATGGTGAGTTTGCTTGGGCAACGATATAGTTATCTTCTTCATCTGCAGTTAGATAGTCGATTTGTTCAGTTACTCGACCTGTTTCAGGATCCACTTTACGATATGGAGTTTCAATGAAACCGAACTTATTAACTTTTGCATATGATGAAAGCGAGTTAATTAACCCAATGTTTGGTCCCTCTGGCGTTTCAATCGGACACATACGACCATAGTGAGAGTAGTGAACGTCACGTACTTCCATACCTGCACGTTCTCTCGTTAAACCACCAGGTCCTAATGCAGATAGACGGCGTTTATGTGTTAATTCTGCTAAAGGATTTGTTTGGTCCATGAATTGTGATAATTGAGAGCTACCAAAGAACTCTTTAATCGAAGCAATTACTGGACGAATATTAATTAATTGTTGTGGAACGATTGAAGCTGTGTCATTGATAGACATACGCTCACGAACAACACGTTCCATACGAGATAAACCAATACGGAATTGGTTTTGTAACAATTCACCTACAGAACGTAAGCGACGGTTACCTAAATGGTCAATATCATCAGTATTTCCGATGCCATGTAATAGGTTAAAGAAGTATGACATAGAAGCAATAATATCAGCTGGAGCCAAATGTTTTACTTCTTCATCTACATAAGCATTAGAAATAACGCTAATTTCTTTTTGAGCTTCATCATTTGGAGCAAAAATCTTAATAGATTGAACCGTTACATCTTCTTCTAATACGCCACCCACTTGAGATAACGTACGGAATCCAATGCCGTTTTCTAAATAAGGGATTAAACGGTCTAAATTACGACGGTCAAGAATTGTACCTTTCTCAACTAAAATTTCTCCCGTTTCTGGATCCACAAGAGTTTCTGCAATCGTTTGATTGAACAAACGATTTTTAATGTGAAGTTTTTTATTCATTTTATAACGTCCAACATTAGCTAAATCATAACGTTTAGCATCGAAGAAACGTGAATATAGTAAACTTTTCGCGCTTTCAACCGTAGGCGGTTCACCAGGACGAAGACGTTCATAAATTTCTAATAATGCTTTTTCAGTACTATCCGTATTATCTTTTTCTAGGGTATTACGCAAGTATTCGTTATCCCCTAAAATATCGATAATTTCTTGATCTGAACCAAAGCCTAAAGCACGTAATAAAACTGTTGCAGGAAGTTTACGTGTACGATCAATACGTACATAAACAACATCTTTTGCATCTGTTTCATACTCAAGCCATGCTCCACGGTTTGGAATAACAGTTGCACCGAAACCTTTTTTACCATTCTTATCTGTCTTGTCATGGAAGTAAACACTTGGAGAACGCACTAATTGTGAAACAATAACACGTTCAGCACCGTTAATAACAAAAGTACCCACCTCTGTCATTAACGGGAAGTCTCCCATAAAGACATCTTGCTCTTTTACTTCATCTGTTTCTTTGTTATGCAGACGCACTTTTACGCGCAATGGCGCTGCATAAGTTACGTCTCTTTCTTTACACTCATCCACATCATACTTAGGTTCTCCTAAAGTATAATCGATGAATTCAAGTGAAAGATTACCCGTAAAATCTTCGATTGGCGAAATGTCACGGAACATTTCACGCAATCCCTCTTCAAGGAACCACTCGTAAGATGCTGTTTGGATTTCGATTAAATTCGGAAGTTCTAGCACCTCTTTGATACGCGCAAAGCTTCTACGCTGGCGGTGTTGTCCGTACTGAACTAGTTGACCCGTCAACTTATTCACCCCTCATTAAAGCGATAATAGGTCTTTGCAAAATCATAATTTTAGTGTATGATTTCCAAAGACGAAAAGAAAACGAGTCTTTTCTTCGACCTCATTTTCGGTTAAACTAAACTTATTCATGGCAAGTATACCCACCAAATTAGAACAAAATACAAATGGGCATACTCCCACAAAATAATAATTTTGCATTTTATTATGTTATCACAGGCAATTTGTCAAGTCAATATTTTATACATTTCTGCCATATTTTTTTGCTTTTATTATCCAATAGCCTTTCTTTTTCTCAACTATTTCAACTTCAGCAAAATTTTCTTCTAAATGTGCAACCGTCGATGGTGCACCCTGTTTCTTTTGAATAACAACCCATAACTCTCCGTTTGGCACAAGTCTCTCATAAGCTTCATCATAAAACTTAAAAATAACTTCCTTACCAGCTCTAATAGGTGGATTAGTTAGGATTGCTGCTGCTTCAATCTCTCGATCAACAGATGTTACTCCATCACTTTCAAATATACGTACATTTTGAATTCCGTTCATTTCCGCATTCTTCTTCGCTAACAGAACCGCTCTTTCATTTACATCCATCATATAGACAATACGATCTGGATATTGTTTTGCAATCGCTAAACCAATGGGTCCATAACCGCAACCAATATCAAAAACTGCACCATCAGTTTCTGGCATTTGAAAAGATTCTATTAACGTACGGGATCCAAAATCTACTTCGCTTTTACTAAATACCCCACGGTCCGTTTCAAATTGTAGTGAATTTCCTAGTAAATTAAATTTAAAATGGCGTGGATTACTTTCGATCTGAGGCTTTTTTGAATAGTAATGTTCAGACATTTACGCCCTCCTCGGGATGAAAGTTTAACTACAATCAGCAAAAGAATCGTTCTCTTACTGATTGATAGTTAGACTAATTGGGTGTTATCGCCCTTCTTTTCTACCTAAATCACGATTAATCGATTTTTAGGTAGTGGTTATGAACTCTAACACCGGGGAAATGAAGAAAGCTCGTCAAAACAAGACGAGCTTTTAGGCTGCAAACGTAACATTTTTATGATGTTAAACAGTTGAAGCCTTATAAATAATTAGAAAAGGTTAATTATTTAACTTCTACAGAAGCGCCAACTTCTTCGATTTTAGCTTTGATTTCTTCAGCTTCATCTTTAGAAACGCCTTCTTTTAATGCTTTTGGAGCGTTGTCAACTAATTCTTTAGCTTCTTTTAAGCCAAGACCAGTGATTTCGCGTACCACTTTGATTACTTTAATTTTTTGGTCACCAGCAGATGCTAGTACTACGTCAAATTCAGTTTTTTCTTCAGCAGCAGCTGCAGCACCGCCACCTACTACTGCTACAGGAGCAGCAGCTGTTACACCAAATTCTTCTTCAATTGCTTTTACTAAATCGTTTAATTCTAGAACTGTCATTGTTTTGATAGCTTCTAAGATTTGCTCTTTGCTCATTATAATTTCCTCCTATGGAATGGTTTTAATTTAGGCCGATTGCCTTATGTTTTGTTTAATATTTAAGCGCTTTGTATTAAGCACCTTGTTCTTCTTTTTGTTCTGCAACTGCTTTTGTAGCAAGAGCGAAGTTGCGCATTGGAGCTTGAAGTACAGATAAAAGCATAGAAAGTAGACCTTCGCGAGATGGAAGTTCTGCAAGTGCTTTAACGTCTTCAGCCGTTGAAACGTTACCTTCGATGATACCTGCTTTAATTTCTAAAGCGTCGTTCTTTTTAGCGAACTCGTTAATGATTTTCGCTGGAGCTACAACGTCTTCTTTAGAAAACGCGATTGCGTTAGGACCAGTTAATACTTCGTTGATTCCTTCTAAACCTGCGATTTCAGCAGCACGACGAGTTAGTGTGTTTTTGTAAACTTTGAACTCAACACCAGCTTCACGTAATTGTTTACGTAATTCTGTTACTTGAGAAACAGTTAACCCACGGTAGTCAACTACTACTACTGATGATGCAGATTGGAATTTTTCAGCGATCTCTTGAACTTGAACTTTTTTAGTTTCGATAGCTACACTGCTCATTTTGACACCTCCTATTAGAATGTCATTTATACCGACAAAAGAAAAGCCTCTACGTCAGAGTAGACATAGAGGCAGAAATTCATCATCTAAAAAGAATCTGATTTCCGATGTCCTCGGTAGGATGATTAAGCGTCTTAGCACCCCTACTGTCTACGGTACAAATGGATGATTCACAACGACATCCATCTTACCAAACAAGAGGACTGTTGTCAACTATTTATATAAAATATTTAAAATTTATGCTTTAACACTAGTAGAGTCCACTTTAATAGATGGCCCCATAGTAGTTGTAATATTCACAGATTTCATGTAAGTACCTTTAGCTGCAGCTGGTTTAGCTTTTTGAACTACGTCAAATACAGCAAGGAAGTTTTCAACTAATTTTTCAGTATCGAATGATACTTTACCAATTGGAGCGTGGATGATACCAGCTTTGTCAGCACGGTATTCAACTTTACCAGCCTTAATTTCTTGGATTGCTTTAGTTACATCAAAAGTAACAGTACCAGTTTTAGGGTTTGGCATTAAACCTTTAGGTCCTAATACACGACCAAGTTTACCAACTTCACCCATCATGTCAGGTGTAGCAACGATTACATCAAAATCAAACCAACCTTGTTGGATTTTGTTGATGTACTCAGCATCGCCTACATAGTCAGCACCTGCTGCTTCTGCTTCTTTAAGTTTTTCACCTTTAGCGAATACTAATACGCGTTGAGTTTTACCAGTTCCGTTTGGAAGTACAACTGCACCACGGATTTGTTGGTCATTTTTACGAGTATCGATACCAAGTTTGAAAGCTACTTCTACAGTTGCATCAAACTTAACTGTGCTAGTTTTTTGAGCTAAAGCGATTGCTTCTTGAGCTTCATATACTTTAGAACGGTCTACTAATTTCACTGCTTCTTGCAGTCTTTTACCTTTTTTAGCCATTATAATTTTCCTCCTTGATTGTGGTTGTAGCGGATATTCCTCCCACGAATAGAGGTTGCGAGTCCTAAGAACTTTACGCAACCTCATTAACAAAAGCCTTTATCATCAAGTGTTTCGGGAATTAGTCTTCGATTGTAATACCCATGCTTCGTGCAGTACCTTCAACCATTAACATTGCAGCTTCAACTGATGCAGCGTTAAGGTCAGGCATTTTTTGTTCAGCAATTTCGCGAACTTTATCACGTTTAACCGTTGCAACTTTTTTACGGTTTGGTTCACCAGATCCAGATTGGATACCTGCTGCTACTTTAAGTAATACTGCTGCAGGTGGCGTTTTTGTAATGAAAGTGAAAGAACGGTCTTCAAACACTGTAATTTCAACTGGAATAATTAATCCAGCTTGATCAGCTGTACGCGCATTGAACTCCTTACAGAATCCCATGATGTTTACACCTGCTTGACCTAACGCAGGACCAACCGGTGGCGCTGGGTTTGCTTTACCAGCAGGGATTTGAAGTTTTACAATTTTAATAACTTTTTTAGCCACGAGACACACCTCCTTAAGTCCGTGATGTGGTAATTGGGTTACCCCTCCCACTCATATCTGTCTGTCAGCTATTTGCCGATAACATTAACTATCAACGCAGACTATCAAATTGACAGTCTGACCTATGAAATGATATCACTTTTGAATTACATTAGCAAGTAAAAATATGCATGAATATAATTATAATTTTTGAACTTGCTCAAAATCAAGTTCCATTTTCGTTTCACGACCGAACATATCGATAACAACTTTTAGTTTTCCTTTATCAACATCAACTTCCTCAACTCTTCCTTGGAAGTGAGCAAAAGGTCCTTCTAATACTTCTACAGTTTCTCCAACTGTTATGTCAATTTCACCAACAGATTTCTTTTGTATACCCATTTGGCGTAATAAGCGATCCGCTTCTTCAGGCAATAAAGGTGTAGGTTTTGCTCCTCCACCCGAAGAACCAATAAATCCTGTTACTCCTGGTGTATTTCGTACAACGTACCATGATTCATCTGTTAAAATCATTTCAACTAGAACATAACCAGGGAACACTTTACGCATTACAGTACGTTTTTTTCCGTCTTTCAAATCAGTTTCCTCATGTTCAGGAACGATTACACGGAAAATATTATCTTGCATCCCCATTGTTTCAACACGTTTTTCAAGGTTTGCTTTTACTCGATTTTCATAACCAGAATAAGTATGAACTACATACCATTTTTTCTCCATAATCAGCAGGACTAAACGTCCATTCCTCCTTTTGCCTATATACGAACCCTCATATATTAGTCATTTTATTTATTATTTATAAAACAAATGAAAAAAACCCGTTTCACGGGCTATTTCAAAATATTCATATCAAAACCATTATAACGCAAAATACCAACGAACTAAACTTGAAATTCCTAAATCTACTAGCATGAAAAATAGTGCGAAGAAGATAACAGTAGATACTACTACTACAGTATACTTTGTTAGCTCTTTACCTTTTGGCCAGCTAGTTTTTCTCATTTCTGACATTACATTATGGAAGAACTGTTTTAACTTGCCCATTATAGCTTAACCTCCGAATTACCCGTCTATTCTATACTTTAACTATTCAAAATAAACCATTATCACTTATATAATCATTGTCACTTCGTTTGTTTATGAACAGTATGCTCATTACAATGTGAACAAAACTTTTTCAATTCAAGTCGTTTAGTTGAATCAGTTTTCTCCGGAAATGAATAGTTTCTCGAACCACATTTCCCACAACTTAACACTACTTTTTTAGCCATATATAAATCACTCGTTTACAATATTTCTTTTAAAGACTATCACCTAAAGCGAGTCGTGTCAATATTCGGTCATATCTTTGTAAACGAGAATCTATTCATTTCTATCAAACTACTAGTTTGTCTGATTTATATCTAAATGACGTTCTAATTTCCGTTTCACACGCTGTAGGGCATTGTCAATTGACTTCACATGTCGATTCAATTCTTCTGATATCTCATTATAGGATTGTCCATCGAGATAGAGTGCTAGAACTTGTTGCTCAAGTTCACTTAATATTTCACCAATCTTCTCCTCTAAGTGAGAATATTCTTCACGATGAATCATTAAGTGCTCTGGATCCTCTGATTCTGAACCAGTAATTACGTCAAGCAACGTTCTATCGGATTCTTCATCATAGATTGGTTTATCGAGAGATACGTAAGAATTAAGCGGTATATGTTTTTGACGGGTAGCCGTTTTAATAGCTGTAATTATCTGACGAGTAATACATAGTTCTGCAAATGCTCGGAAAGATGACAGCTTGTCCCCCTTAAAATCTCGTATCGATTTATATAAACCTATCATTCCTTCTTGAATAATATCTTCCTTATCAGCACCTATTAAAAAATAGGAACGTGCCTTCGCCTTAACAAACAATCTATATTTCGTAATTAAATAATCTAACGCATCAGTGCTACCCTGATGTACCAAATCAACAAGTTGCTCATCTGTCATATCGTCAAACCTTTGTAATACTTGCATTTGATTGTTCTTCAGCAACGGCTTCACCTCGAAACGCTAAGAGTCGTTTTAAATCAGTATACCGGAGTTGGAAAATAAAGGTCAATGAGTTATTTTAAACCTCTTCTCCATTTCTCGAATTCTAGCTCAATATCTTTTGGTAGATTTATCTTATTAGCAGGTCGTTCTTCTTTAATTGTCTTAACATCAGAGGTTATCTTAGATTTAATAATTTGCATTTCAATCTCTAATTCTCTTGCAGATTTACGAAGTGCTCCTTGACCAAAAATAACGTTTTGTTCTGTCATATCTGAAGTTGCTACATAAATTTGTTTTTTGCGTCCTTTTAATTCTTTTGTTAACTTTTCTATTCTTTCATCTGCAGTTTCGTTTTTCCGCGTATATATTACTTCAACAGCATTACGAACGTAAGATTGTTCAATACCTGGGACAAGGTGAGCATCGAAGACAACAATGACTCGAAATCCCATTGCTGCCTTATACTCAGCCATTAACTCAATTAAACGATTACGGGCTTCTTCAAAATCTGAATCACGAAGTGGTCGCAACTCTTTCCAGGCGCCAATCATGTTGTAGCCATCAACTATGAGAATCGTTTGCATGAAGTTTATTTTTCCACTCGTTCTTGTCTTTTTC
Source organism: Ureibacillus acetophenoni (assembly GCF_900220965.1). Taxonomy (GTDB): domain Bacteria; phylum Bacillota; class Bacilli; order Bacillales_A; family Planococcaceae; genus Ureibacillus; species Ureibacillus acetophenoni. The sequence continues at coordinate 78,273 of NZ_OBQC01000005.1, forward strand.
GATATACTTCATACATTAACAATGCTGCGGCTACAGATGCGTTTAACGATGTAACGTGTCCAACCATCGGTAAATGGTATAAAAAATCACATTTATCCTTTAAAAGTCTGCTCATCCCACGCCCTTCGCTACCAATAATAATAGCTAGTGGTAATGTAGCATCCATCTTACGATAATCTACAGATCCTTTTGCATCTGTTCCGGCAATCCATATCCCTTTGTCTTTTAACTCATCTACTGTCTGTGCTAAATTGGTTACTCTTACAACAGGTACATGTTCAATAGCACCCGTGGATGCTTTTGCTACAACAGCCGTTAAACCAACTGCACGTCTTTTAGGAATAATAATCCCATGAACACCAATTGCATCAGCTGTACGCATAATTGACCCTAAGTTATGTGGATCTTCTAACTCATCTAAAATTAGAAAGAAAGGGTCCTCATTTTTTTCTTTTGCTGCGTTAAATAGATCATCTAATTCTGCATAATCGTACGCTGCTACCGAAGCTACTATACCCTGATGGTTGGCGCTAGATAATTGGTCAACCTTTTTCTTTGGAACAAACTGCACAAGTACCCCACGTTCACGCGCTAAATCTAACACTTCAGAAATACCCGTCTTTTTAACACCTTCAGCTATCCATAATTTATTTATTTCACGACCTGAACGAAGAGCTTCTAATACAGGATTCTTACCAGCTATCATTTCACCATTTTGCTCTGTCATGTTGTTGCCCCTTTCGATTGATCGACAATTTCAATAGCATAATCAATAATTTCATATACGCGATTCACTTGTTTAGTTAAATATAAATAGCCTAAAACCGCTTCAAAACCCGAACTGTTTCGATAAGTTTGGATATCTGTATTTTTTGGGACAGATCCTGATTTTGCATTTCTTCCTCTTTTGAAAACTGCAATTTCTTCGTCTGTTAAGTATCCTTCATCCATTAGTCTATGGACAATCATGGATTGGGCTTTCGCTGAAACATAATGCGTTGCCTCATTATGCAATCGATTTGGTTTAGCTCGTCCCATAAGAAGAAGATGTTCTCGAACTTTTTGTTCAAGAACAGCATCTCCCATATATGCTAATGCTAAAGCATTCAACTGCTTTATATCCTCAATTCGCAATTGCGACATATTATAGACCTCGTTTCCAACGTGTCCCTTGACGAGTGTCCTCTAGAACAATATTCATCGAAAGAAGTTTGTCACGAATTTCGTCTGATTTAGCAAAGTCACGATTTTTACGAGCATTGTTACGCTCTTCAATTAACGCCTCAATTTCCTCATCTAGTATTTCATCTTCGACTTTAAATTGAATACCTAATACTTCGCCTAGTTGGTCAAACGTTTCAATAAATTCGTTTAACACACGTTCTTCAGTATTTTTTTCATTTACATAAGTGTTCGCAACACGAGCTAATTCAAATAAAGCAGAAATACCGTTAGCAGTATTAAAATCATCATCCATAGCATCTTCAAATTGCTGTTTCACTTCTGCAATTTTCGTAATCCACTCATCGCCATTGTCCAACAAATCTGTTGTAGTTGTTAGTCTATGTTGAACATTTAAGTAAGCTGTTCGTAAACGCTCTAATCCTGCCTTTGCAGCTTCAACTAAATCTTGAGCGAAGTTAATAGGATGTCTATAGTGAACAGACAACATAAAGAATCTCAAAATTTGTGGGTCTAGTTGTTGTCTAATATCATGAACTAAAACAAAATTGCCAAGGGATTTTGACATTTTTTCATTATCAATATTAATGTACCCATTATGCATCCAGTAGCGGGCAAAAGGCTTTCCTGTAAACGCTTCTGATTGCGCGATTTCATTTTCATGGTGAGGGAATGTTAAGTCTTGACCACCAGCATGAATATCAATTGTATCGCCTAAATGTTCTCTAGCCATAACAGAACACTCGATGTGCCAACCTGGACGACCTTCTCCCCAAGGGCTAGACCAGTGAATTTCGCCTGGTTTCGCTGCCTTCCAAAGAGCAAAATCAAGGGGATCTTCTTTCTTTTCTCCCGCTTCAATACGAGCACCAACCTTTAAATCATCGATTGATTGATGACTCAACTTACCATATCCGTCAAACTTACGTGTACGATAATAAACATCACCCTGCGATTCATAAGCATAGCCTTTTTCTATTAACACTTTAATAAAATCAACGATATCATCCATATGATTCGTTACACGTGGATGTACATCAGCCTTCTTACAACCAAGAGCAGTGATATCTTCAAAGTAGGCGTTTATAAATCGCTCTGTTAATTCAGATACTTCCTCACCTAATTCATTTGCTGCTTTAATAATTTTGTCATCTACGTCTGTGAAATTTGAAACATATTTCACATCATATCCTTTATATTGGAAATAACGTCTTACTGTATCGTAAACAATAACAGGTCGAGCATTTCCTATATGAATAAAATTATAAACTGTTGGTCCACAAACATATATTTTTACTTTACCTTCCTCAATTGGAACGAATGGTTCCTTTTGTCTCGTTAAAGTATTAAAAATTTGAATTGCCATATGGTTTCTCCTCCTCCTGGAGTTACTATTAATAAATTCAATTAAATGCGTTTGGAGTTATTTTGAGGGAAATTTACTTAACATATTATTTATACCCTCTTTCTCCTTACTAAAACTTCTCCTAAAAAAAACACGCCTCTATCATTTAAAAATGACAGAGACGTAGTATACGCGGTTCCACTCTGATTGAAAGCAAAAGTGCCTTCCACTCAAACGTCCAATAACGAGGACGATCCGACTTGCCTACTAAATTTCAGCATCGTGCTCAAAGGTGCATTTCCGTAAAATAGAGGTTTAGGTCACTTTCAGCCGGTGATGACCCTCTCTTTAAAACATTTTTTACGTACTTCTCCTTCTCAACGCTTATGTTATATTAACTTTTTCAATTAATTACTATTACGTTAAATAAATTATTTGAACATTTTTGTAAATATATTTTACCGTATGCACCTTAAAAGTCAAACTTTACTATTTTAACGAACGAACTTTGCAACACGTTCAATCGCTTTTTCTTTTCCGATTAATGCAATTGCATCTGGTAACTCTGGACCATGTGTTTGACCAGTAGTCACAACACGAATTGGCATAAATAAATTTTTCCCTTTATGACCAGTCTCTTTTTGTACCGCTTTAATAGCTGCTTTAATAGACGGAGCATCAAAAACTTCTAAGCCTTCAAGTTGTGCTTTAAACGAAGCCATCACTTCAGGAACTTGTTCACCAGCTAATACTTCTTTCGATGCTTCATCATATTCAATCTCATCTTTGAAGAATAGGCTAGACAATTCAACAATTTCAGCACCATAGCTCATTTGATTATGATAAAGAGCGATTAAAGCTGTAGACCACGCTTTTTGTTCTTCAGAAAGCTCTTCCGGAAGTAAACCTGCTTTTTGTAAATGAGGTAAAGAAAGCTCTACTGCTTCTTCTAAAGTTATTTTTTTAATATATAAATTATTCATCCATGTTAGTTTATTTTTATCGAACATAGATGGTGACTTAGAAAGACGTTTTTCATCGAACATTTCGATGAATTGTTCTTTCGTGAAGATTTCTTCTTCACCTTCTGGAGACCAACCAAGTAGAGCAAAGAAGTTAAACATTGCTTCTGGTAAATATCCAAGATCTTTATATTGAGATACAAATTGAATAATCGATTCATCACGTTTTGATAATTTTTTATGGTCTTCGTTTACAATTAATGTCATATGACCGTATTGCGGATATTCCCAGCCAAATGCATCAAAAATCATCATTTGTTTTGGTGTATTAGATAAGTGCTCTTCTCCACGGAATACATGTGTAATATCCATGAAATGATCATCTAATACAACGGCATAGTTGTATGTTGGGATACCGTTCGCTTTTACTAAAACCCAATCTCCAACATCTTTTGATTCAAACGTTACTTCACCACGTACTAAATCTGTAAATTTGTAAGTAGTGTTTTCTGGTACACGCATACGAATTGTATGAGGGATCCCAGCAGCTTCTTTTTCAGCTACTTGTTCTTTTGTTAAATGACGACATTTTCCATCATACGTTGGTGCTGCTACACCTTTTGCACGTTGGGCTTCACGAGAAGCTTCTAATTCTTCTGAAGTACAAAAACATTTGTAAGCAATACCGCGCTCAAGTAATTCATCAGCATGTTTTTTATAAATATCTAGACGTTCCATTTGACGATATGGAGCATATGGTCCACCAATATCTACTGATTCGTCAGGAGTAATTCCTAACCAACGTAAATTATCAAGCTGTGACGCTTCTCCACCCTCAACGTTACGTTCAATATCAGTATCTTCTATACGTACGATAAATTTTCCGTTATGATGTTTTGCAAATAAGTAGTTAAATAACGCTGTACGTGCTCCTCCAATATGTAAAAAGCCTGTTGGAGATGGCGCATAACGAACGCGAACTTCCTTTGTCATAGTTAGTGCCTCCTAAATGTGTAAAATGCTTTGTCAATTTTACCACTGAGTTGTGGTAAATGAAAGTTGGTTTACTCCGTTTATAGTTGTTTTTCGTCACTCGTGTGGAATCATACAATTCCCACTAAGCGTACGCTTACCCTTACTTCTTAATTAATAAAATCGTCGCCATTGCAGCAATTCCTTCTTCACGCCCTGTGAAGCCTAACTTTTCAGTAGTCGTTGCTTTCACATTTACTTGAGAAGGTTCAGCGTTTAACAGTTCTGCAATTCGAGCTCGCATTTGTTCGATATAAGGTGCCATTTTCGGACGTTGCGCCATAATTGTACAATCTACATTCCCTAGTACATATCCTTTGTCTTCAACGATCTTCCAAATGTACTCTAACAACTTCGCACTATCCGCATCTTTAAATTCTGGGTCTGTGTCCGGGAAGTGTCGGCCGATGTCTCCTTCTCCTATCGCTCCTAACGCTGCATCCGTCACTGTATGTAATAATACATCCGCATCAGAATGTCCTATTAGACCACGATCATGAGGAATTGTAATTCCACCTAAAATCAATGGACGCCCTTCTGCAAATGCATGAACATCAAATCCTTGTCCAATTCGAAACATATATTACTGTTGCAACGATTCTTAAAGAAGACTCGAGCAACATTCACCATCCTTTTCATTTAGAAATTTTATCTAATATTCCATTTCATATATTAACATATTTCCCATTCTGTTGGATTGTAAGCAATGCTCAAAAATTTAACAAACGATGAACTACTATTATCAATTTTTAATCTCGTCTTCAGTTTAATCTAGGGTATATTTTAGTCATATTTGTTTCAAAATTAATTTTTTGTTAAATGCCGTATTTAAGATACGACATATTTGGAATTATGTGCAAAATGCACTTAATATCAGATAAGTCGTATCTCACTTTCGGCTGTTTGGCAATTTTACATTTTTAAAAACAAGTTAAAAAAATCCCAGCAACTGTTTGCGTTGATGGGACTTTAAAATTTCTTATTTAATGGGTGTTAGGCTCTCTTTTTAAGAATCGCTTCACCCAACACTAAATCTTCTATAGTAGTCATTTTAATATTATCGTAACTCGCTTCAACGATATGTACGGGGTGACCTAGACGTTCAACAAGCATTGCTTCGTCGGTACCTAAAAAACCTTCCTTTTCCGCAACATCTTCAGCTTCATACAATAATTCAAAACGAAAGGCTTGGGGTGTTTGAATCATCCATAAATCCTCACGATCTACTGTTTCAATAATCACACCATCACGCACTTTTTTCATAGTGTCCTTAGCTTTTACCCCAGCAATGGCAGCACCCTTTTCCATTGCGCAAACCACAAGGCTCGCTATAATTTCATGAGTTATAAACGGTCTTGCAGCATCATGGACGAGTACAATGTCTACTTGTTCCATTTCCTTTATACAAGAATGGACAGAATGTTGTCGTTCTTCACCACCATTTGGTAAACCCTTCACTTTTGTAATGCCATATTCATCAAGCAATTGTTGAATATATTCACGTTCCTCAGGTTTAACAGCTAACCAAATGCCTGTGCAATTGTCATCATTTTGGAATACTTCTAACGTATGGATTAAAATCGGCTTTTGTTGGAGTAATAAAAATAACTTATTCTTCCCCGCGCCCATACGCTTACCACTACCTGCTGCAGGTAATACAACTTCATAACGCACTTCATTTCCACTTCCTACTAAATCTGACTTCTCTCATATTGTAACATTTATGCTACTTCATCTTTTGGTTTAGCAAAGATCATACGTCCAGCAGAAGTTTGTAACACACTAGTTACCGTTACTGTAATGGATTGGCCAATATAGCTACGCCCACCTTCAACAACAATCATAGTGCCATCATCCAAATATGCAACACCTTGATTATGCTCTTTACCATCTTTTATAACTAGGACTTGCATATCCTCTCCAGGAATAACAACTGGTTTCACTGCGTTTGCAAGATCGTTAATATTTAGAACTTGTACCTTGTGTAGTTCACAAACTTTATTTAAATTAAAGTCATTTGTTAGTATTTGAGCATCCATTTTTTTTGCCAACCGAACTAATTTTAAATCGACTTCGTGAACATCTTCAAAGTCTTCTTCAGTAATAATTACTTTAGTTGCACGTTCATCTTGTAATTTTTTTAGAATATCTAGCCCACGTCGTCCGCGCGTTCTCTTTAACGTATCAGACGAGTCAGCAATATGTTGAAGCTCTGTTAGGACAAATTGCGGCACAACAAGAATACCTTCAATAAAACCTGTTGAGGAAATATCAGCAATTCGACCATCAATAATTACACTAGTATCCAACAGTTTGTATAACGTCTTTTGTTCACTTTGCTGCAGTAGACCTTGTTCTCCACTTTTCCTTTTAGACCCTGACCCTGATTTTGAAAGCATCTGGCTTAATTCATCACGTTTCGTAAAACCTAAACGGAAACCTAGATAACCTAAAATAATGGATAATAAAATTGGCAAAATATCGTTAATAATTGGTATTTGAATACGTTCAATGGCAAACCCAATTAAGTATGCTACGATTAAACCAACAATTAAACCGAGAGTACCAAATAATAAATCTGCAGCTGGTATTTTAAATAACACTTCTTCCAACCATTGAATCAATTTTACGCAGTAGTCTGATAATGCAAAAGATAAAATAAATAACAATAATGCACCTATTCCTACCGAAACATATGGATTGTTAAGCCAAGGATTAGAGGATAAATTTATAAATTCGTATAATGGCGGTAAAAAGACAAAACCTAACGCTCCACCGATAAATAAGAATGCAAATTGTATAATTTTCTTTAACATTTCATTCACCTCCTTTTTTTAATAATATTATACAGTAACCCCCAATTTGTTTGCGAAGTGTAACCCCCGACAAATCAATATTTAGGTAAAAATACAGGGAGTACGAATGCCATCTTTCCTAATTTACGAATCCTATATTAATTTCTACCCATAATTAAAACTAAAAATGCCCATACACATATGAAATTGTATAGGCATTTTAATATTTCTTTACAAATCATTAAAACAAGCTCTTAACGATTCGTTAATTGTCTCCACTCCGATCACTTGAATACCTTCTGGATACTCCCAGCCACCTAAATTTGATGCCGGTATAAACGCTCTTTTAAACCCTAATCTTTGTGCCTCTTGGACACGTTGCTCAATACGGGATACACGCCTAACTTCTCCGATTAACCCAACTTCACCTATAAAACAATCCGTTGATTTTACAGGTTGTTCCTTATAACTTGATACAATTGAAGTTAATACTGCTAAGTCAATAGCTGGTTCATCTAATTTTACTCCGCCCGCTACTTTAATATATGCATCTTGGGCTTGTAAAAGCATTCCCATTCTTTTTTCTAAAACAGCCATTAACAATTGCACTCGGTTATGGTCTAATCCCGTTGCCATACGTTTCGGGTAATTAAAGCTCGTTGGTGTTACAAGGGATTGAATTTCTACTAATATAGGTCTTGTCCCTTCCATCGATGCAACAATGGTTGACCCCGGAGCTCCGTGTGATCGTTCCTGTAAAAATAATTCAGAAGGGTTGTTAACTTCCTTCAAACCGTTAAAAATCATTTCAAATATAGCGATTTCGTTTGTAGAGCCAAAGCGATTTTTATGACTTCTTAATATTCGATATGTGTGATGGCGTTCCCCTTCAAAATAGAGAACCGTATCAACCATATGTTCTAACAATCTTGGACCTGCAATTTGACCTTCCTTAGTAACATGTCCAACTAAGAAAATAGCAATCCCCTTCGTCTTAGCAATACGCATAAGTTCACCTGTACATTCCCGCACTTGTGATACACTGCCCGCTGCACTCGTTACTTCAGGATGATGAATAGTTTGGATTGAATCGACCACAACAAACTTCGGCGCCACTTCTTCGATTGTTTGATGGATGAGTTCTAAGTTTGTCTCTGAGTAAATATATAATTCTTCGGATGTTACACCAAGTCGTTCTGCCCGAAGCTTTGTTTGACGCATTGATTCTTCCCCAGATATGTACAATACACGATTTCCTTTTTGGGATAACAGCGCTGACACTTGCATTAGTAAAGTGGATTTTCCGATACCTGGGTCTCCTCCGATTAGAACAAGAGCTCCAGGAACAATCCCCCCACCAAGAACACGATTTAGTTCTTCCATTCCAGTTTCAATTCTTGTTTCTTTCTCTGTCTGCACCTTAACAATCGGTGTAGCTTTCTGCACCACTGTGTCACTAGAATGTTGGAATGCACCTCTAGGGCCCTTCGTTACAATTTCAACTTCTTCCACAAACGTATTCCATTCACCACAACCTGGACATCTACCCATCCATTTTGGTGATTCATAGCCACAGGAATTACAACAAAACTTTACTTTCTTTTTCGCCATATGTCCTCCTCATTATTAACGTTTCATGAATAAAAAAGGTGCCCGCGTTATACGAGACACCTTTTCTAACTTATATAGATTGTACTACATCTTTAGTTTTTACTACAAACTCACCTTCAACATAGTCGATGACAACGTGTTGACCTTTTGAGACATTACCTTTTAAAAGTTCTTCAGAAAGTCTATCTTCCACATGTTTCTGTAGTGATCTACGTAGTGGACGTGCACCATATTGTGGATCGTAACCTTCATCAGCGATTTTTTCAAGAGCAGTATCTGTAAGTTCTAGTTCGATATCTTGCTCTTTTAAACGTTTTGTTAATGAAGATGCCATTAAAGCAATGATTTCTTTTAATTGATCCTTTTCTAGTGAATGGAAGACGATCATTTCATCAATACGATTTAAGAACTCAGGACGGAATGCTTTTTTCAATTCTTCAAGCATCGTGCTCTTCATGTCATCATATTTATTAGCAGAATTTGCTCCAGCTCCAAATCCTAATTGTTTACGGTATTTAAGAGCCTCTGCACCAACGTTTGATGTCATAATGACCACTGTATTGCGGAAGTCTACTTTACGCCCTTTAGAGTCCGTTAGACGGCCATCATCTAGCACTTGTAATAAAATGTTGAATACATCTGGATGTGCCTTTTCAATTTCATCGAATAACACAACAGAGTATGGTTTGCGACGAACCTTTTCAGTTAATTGACCACCTTCATCAAACCCTACATACCCTGGAGGTGAACCTACAAGTCGAGAAGTTGAATGTTTTTCCATGTATTCAGACATGTCAATTCGAATCATAGCGTCTTCGTCACCAAACATTACTTCAGCAAGGGCACGAGCAAGTTCAGTTTTACCTACACCAGTAGGTCCTAGGAAAATAAATGAACCAATTGGACGTTTTGGATCTTTTAATCCCGCACGAGCACGACGAATAGCACGAGAAATTGCTTCTACTGCTTCCCCTTGCCCAACGACACGTTTATGCAATTCTTCTTCAAGATTTAGAAGTTTTGCAGATTCTTCTTGAGCAATTTTCGCTACAGGGATTCGAGTCCACATAGAAACAACTTGAGCGATATCATCTACTGTAACTTTTGATTCCTCTTTACCTTGTTTTTCTTTCCACGTTTTCTTAGTTTGATCTAACTCATCTTTAATTTTTTGTTCTGTATCGCGAAGTGCTGCTGCTTTTTCAAATTCTTGAGAAGATACCGCAGCATTTTTTTCGTTACGAACATTTTCTAATTTGTCTTCTAATGCTTTTAAATTTGGCGGGATGTTAAATGAACGTAATCTTACTTTTGAACCCGCTTCATCAATTAAGTCAATCGCTTTATCTGGTAAGAAACGATCTGAGATGTAACGATCTGATAATTTTGCAGCAGCTTCTACTGCTTCATCAGTAATTTTTACACGGTGATGTGCTTCATAGCGATCGCGTAATCCTTTAATGATTAGAATTGTTTCTTCTACTGACGGTTCATCTACTTGAATTGGTTGGAAACGACGCTCTAGAGCAGCGTCTTTTTCAATATATTTACGATACTCATCTAGCGTTGTTGCACCGATACATTGTAACTCACCACGAGCTAAAGATGGTTTTAAAATATTAGATGCGTCGATGGCACCTTCTGCTCCACCTGCACCAATTAGTGTGTGTAACTCGTCGATGAATAGAATGACGTTACCCGCTTGGCGAATTTCATCCATTACCTTTTTCAAACGATCTTCAAATTCACCACGGTATTTTGTACCTGCAACAACAGTACCCATATCTAACGTCATAACGCGTTTATCGCGTAAAATTTCTGGAACTTCATTGTTCACAATTTGTTGTGCAAGACCTTCAGCAATTGCCGTTTTACCAACACCCGGTTCACCGATTAATACTGGGTTGTTTTTCGTACGACGGGATAACACTTCAATTACACGAGTAATCTCTTTGCTACGACCAATTACAGGGTCAAGAGAGCCTTCTCTTGCAATAGCAGTTAAGTCACGTGCTAATCCATCTAATGTTGGTGTGTTAACTGACTGAGTTTGGTTTGCACCACTTTGAGTTGTATCATTGTTACCAAGTAATAATAATACCTGTTGACGAGCCTTGTTTAAGCTTACCCCTGCATTTGCAAGTACACGAGCTGCAACACCTTCGCCTTCACGAATTAGTGCCAACAAAATATGCTCTGTTCCAATGTAAGCATGACCTAGTTTACGAGATTCATCGACAGATAATTCGATTACTTTCTTCGCACGAGGTGTATAATGCACTATTGGACCAACATCTTTTGTACCTTTACCTACTAGCTCTTCTATTCCTGATTCAATAATTTGCGGGCTTACATCAATTGCTTCTAAAGCTTTTGCCGCAATGCCACCGCCTTCTCGAATAAGGCCTAGAAGAATATGTTCTGTTCCAATGGATTCATGTTTCCAGCGAATAGCTTCTTCTTGTGCTAGTTGTAAAACTTTCTGTGCACGTTGTGTAAAACGATTAAACATCATATTTTTCCTCTCCTTTTTCCTTCGAGTTTTCATCTACCGAATTTAACTTTTCGCGTAATAATTTTGCTCTGAACAGGTCTCTTTCTGTTGCTTGTAAAGTTGTACCTGCATACTGTTGCACAAATCCTTGTTGAATTAAGATCATACATTCATTTAATATGCTTATAGGTATACCTTTTATTAACCCCAAGTCTACCCCAAGGCGTACATTGGATAAACATGTCGCCGCTTCATCACTTGTCATAACACGTGCATATCGTAATGTCCCTAAAGCACGTTGTATACGGTCTTCAAGTGCAATGGGCGCTTGTTTCATAAGAGACTGTCTTGCTTTTCTTTCATTTTGTATAATTTGGGAAACAACATTTTGTAGATCTTCTAATATTTCTTGTTCAGTTTTCCCAAGTGTCACTTGGTTAGAAATTTGATACATGTTACCTAAGTTTTCGCTACCTTCACCGTAAATTCCTCTAACAACCATCCCTAATCTTGTTAACATTTGTGTTATAACTTTCATTTGGTTGGACATCGTTAATGCAGGAAGATGCATCATAACGGAAGCTCTTAAGCCTGTTCCAACATTTGTTGGACAGGAAGTTAAGTATCCGAATGTTTCATCAAAAGCGTAAGGTAAGTGTTTTTCAAGGTAACTATCAAGCTTATCTGCAATTTCGTAGGTTTCTAATAATTGAAAACCTGGTGCTAAACATTGTATTCGAAGATGGTCTTCTTCATTAACCATTACACTAATTGATTCATCGTTAGAAATAACCACTGAGGCGGACTTCTCTTTTTTAGCAAGAAGCGGGCTTATTAAATGTTTTTCTACTAACACTTGTCTTTGTAGTGCTGGCATTTCTTTAATTGTAAAATGCGAAAACATCACATTATTTATATTAGTTAACGCATTTGTTACAACGTCATCCACATGCTTTGCTTCTTGTTCAGAAAAACTTCTTGGGTATCGATAGCCAGCTAGATTTCGAGCTAATCGAATTCTTGTACTGATAACAATATCAGCATCGACTCCATCTTTACTCATCCAACTTGGGGCTTCATTTTTTAAAAAATGTTCGAGATTCATGGTGTATCAACACCCCCAACTTCAAGCTTTCTTTCTAAATCTTTAATCTCATCTCGCAGGTTGGCAGCATCTTCAAACCGTTCTTCAACAATTGCTTGTTGTAACTTTTCACGAATCTTATCGATCTGCTTTTTTAGCAATAAGTGATTATTAGTCGTTGTTCCCGGTATTTTTCCGGTATGTTTTGTCCCAGATTGGATTTTTGTTAAAACTTGCGGAAGTTTATTACTAAATGTTTCATAACATTGGGAGCATCCAAGCTTTCCTTCGTTTAGAAATTGGCGAAATGAATATCCGCATGTAGGACATGTTGTCGCTGTCTGTGCAGCTTGAGTTTGTTTTTCTTGCGTTTCATTTTTCCAAATAGGTAAACCAAACCAATTTGAAACGAGTTGTGCAAGTTGTAGATTATCATCCTTATTAAAGTCGATATGAAATGGATGGAATTGACCGGCACATACTTCACAATAATGTCGTTCACTCTTTTGACCATTAATAATTTGTGTAACCGTTACGCTCGCTTCTCTAACTTTACAATGTTCACAAATCATAACCGTCACCTCACTGGTTATCATATTTTAAGGTAGCTAACATTGCTCTCATAATGTAAGACCTTAATGAATCTCTAATAGGTAAGTCCAATCTTAGAGTCGATCGATCAAGGGCGGCCATCATGAGCTTCGCCTCCCTTTTCGTTATGACAGACTCATCTATAAGTCGATAGATAATATCTTCTGCCATTGCTTGTGTTGCACCGTTTTCAATTTGGTCAATCATCGAATCTAATAAATCGAGCTTAGAATTTGGCCTTACACGAACAATACGGATATATCCTCCGCCACCTCTTTTACTCTCTACTAAGTAACCTCTTTCTACGGTAAAGCGTGTATTAATAACGTAATTGATTTGCGAAGGTACACATTGGAATTTATCCGCTAATTCGCTTCTTTTAATTTCAACATGTCCTTTGCCACCTATTTCGATAACTTGTTTTAAATACCCTTCTATGATGTCAGATATATTCCTCATTTTTTTATACCTCACCTCACTAGATGTCCTGACTTTGACTATCTTTGACTTTATTATAGTAACGGTTCTAAAAAAATGCAAATAGAAAGTACTCTGTCGTTTTACATATGTAGGATTGACAACTTTATAGAGAATCAGTCTATAAAAATCAAAATTTTGAAAAATTAGGTAAAAAATCCGACTAAACATTCTACCTTTAGTCGGATTTGCTTTGTTGTGTTATTTTTTTTGTCCTTCTTTACCCTCTTTATGTTTAAATTCTTCTGCAGGGAAAAGAAATGCTGAGATAAGACCTGAGAATAGTGTTGCTGCAACAATTAATATGAATTTATGATAAGATTCCACTTCACTATAATAGTTGAACAATATGTATGTACACGCAATCGCAACAATAATCATTGTTGGAAGAACAAATTTTGTACGATGTTTCCACATTTTTATGACTTCCTTTTCAATTTCTTTTAATCAAATACTATGTAGTATTTTAGTTTACGTTATAGGGAGATCGATTGTTAACGATCTCCCGTAAATCATTTATTACGCTTTTTCATACGTTCTTGTCTTCTTAGTAAACCTCTTTCAAATAACACCTTTTCTTCCTCTGTTTCTGGGTAGACACTCGGTACTGGAATAGGTTTACCTTTACTGTCTATGGCAACATTAGTAACAAACGATTCCGTCGTAATTTTTTCTTCCCTTGTACGGAAATTAATCGTTTTTACTTTTACATAAACTTCCATAGATGTCGTACCAGTTGATGTTACAACTGCTTCTAATTCAAGGATATCACCAACATATGCCGGCGACTTAAATTCAACAGAATCAAATGCTGCTGTAACAATCTCACTTTTAGCATGCTTCATACTGGCAATAGCAGCGACCTCATCGATATATGCTAACACTTTTCCTCCAAATATAGAAAGGTGGTGATTTGCATCTGGCGGTAATACTAAGTGTGATTGAATTGTACGAGATCTCTCCATCGGGACTGTATTTTCCACTGTTTTACTTCCTTTACTCTTTGATGATTAATACCGTTAGTATGTTGTTTTAATTGTAATGAATTTTAAATCAGTCATTTCCTGTATAGCGTATTTTATTCCTTCACGACCATAACCACTGTTTTTCACACCACCATAAGGCATGTTATCTACGCGGAATGTAGGTATATCGTTAATAACGATCGTTCCGGCTTCCATCTCATCTGCAGCTTTTAAAGCATCTGTAAGTACGTTTGTATAAATGCCTGCATTTAACCCTAAATCAGATTCATTTACATATTCAATGGCTTCATCTAACGTTTTATAAGGAACAAGCGAAACAATTGGAGCGAATGTTTCTAAACAGACAATTTTCATATCAGGCTTTACATTTGTCATCACAGTTGGAGTCATCCATCTTTCTGTAAATTCCGCCCCTGTTGCCACTTTTGCTCCCTGTTCCTTCGCTTCCTCAATCCAAATTTTCATACGCTCTACTTCTTTTGGATGAATCATGGCGCTAACATCTGTTGCCGGATCTAATGGATTTCCTACTGTTAACTTCTTCGTTTCTTCTACAAATGCATTGGTAAACTGATCATAAATCGATTCGTGTATATAGATACGTTGTAATGATATACAAACTTGACCGGCAAATCCGAAGGCCCCACCTACACAGCGTGAAATGATTTTGTCAATGGGTGTACTAGGTTCAATTATTAGTGCAGCGTTTGACCCTAATTCTAAAGTTACTTTACGTAAACCGACTTTTTCTTTTATTTTAAGTCCAACTGCTCCACTACCAGTAAAGGTTACTTTCTTCACTAATGGATGTGTAATTAATGAATCGCTTAATTCACTTCCAGATCCTGTTACGATTTGTAAAACACCATCAGGTAATCCTGCTTCTTTAAAAATTTCTGCCATGACAATAGCACTTAAAGGTGTTTGATTTGCAGGTTTTAATACGACAGTGTTTCCAACTGCAATAGCAGGTCCTAATTTATGTGCAACTAGATTAAACGGGAAGTTAAACGGTGTAATGGCAGATACTACACCTAGTGGTACTCGTTTTGTAAACCCGATGCGATCTTTTGTGCCTGGTGCTGCATCCATAGGAACAGTTTCCCCTGTAGATTGTTTTGCTGCTTCAGCAGAAAACTGGTACGTAGCAATCGTCCGGTCAATTTCTGTGAGACCAGCTGATAGTGGCTTTCCTGCTTCCTTCGCTAAAATTTCAGCAAACTCTTGCTTTCTTCCACGCATTATATCTACAACTTTATATAATATTTCAGCACGCTCATAGGCTGTTGTCTTTTTAAATGATTGAAAAGCTTTATGTGCACCTTCTATGGCTCTTTCTACATCCGATGTAGAGGCTTTGGCAACGCTTGCAATTGGTTGCCCATCATATGGTGATGTAAGTGTGTAGGTATCTTTCGTTTCAACCCATTTACCATTGATCCATAGTTTCGTTTCTTTCAAATTCCACACCCCTCAAACAGTACTTGTTGATACCATTTTATCACTATTTGTTCTAAAACAAATAATATACATTTCTAAGAGGAGGAACTTGATGACGAAGCTACTACCGCTGCCATTGTTACACTTATCATCATTGCCTGTTCTGCTTGGAGTAACATTTCAAAAGACGTCACTATACTCATTTCCAATGATTCATTGACATTGACTAAGTCACATAAATATTTCTGAACCGCAATACTAAGAATGATGTCTTTGTACCATCGTAATAATTTTAGTTTCGAAAGCTCTTTAAACAGGTTACTAATTTCATTAATTTGAGCTGTATTGGTACCTGCTATTGCCAAGAATCCTAAAATTGGATAATGGATATGCTTAATTTTTATTCCGTTATCATTTAATTGTTTTCGAATTTCTATGACATATGGCACAAGCTGTTCAACATACTCTGTGCCATAGAAGGTTAAAATTTGTGAAAGCCATTGCAACTCATTTCCCATATAGAAATTATTTTCACGTAACTCTTTATAATATCTATTCATAATAGCTGCACGTTTTTCAGAATCATCAACTTCACTGCTTAATAACACAGCAAATGGTACATCTTCATATGAAGTTAAAAACGGATGGTGCTTTCGAATCGTTTTATATAACTTTTGGGCATTTTCAGCAATAGTTTTCTTATTTGCTTCATCATTTGGTAAAAATAATGCAGCTATATAGCTATATTGTGTGCGTGTGAATTTCACAGATTTTAGTAGTTCTTCATTTACTAATAACTCATTTACTAAAGAATTGGTATCGCCTTTCCCATCCAACATCATGGCTATACAATATTGGAGGTTTCCACTAACTCTTAGTGTGTGGTACCATTTCGTTTGTTGTTTAATCGCTTGAATTACTTCATTAAAGGTTTGTTCGTTAAAACTCTTACCCTTTGAAGAATAACTACTTGCTATCATAACAGCAACTCGCTTATCGACTGACCAACCTAAATGGGATTTGACTTTTTCATAGTTCTTTTCAAACAACTCAATAAACTCGTTATTATTCATAATGAACCCCCTTCATCTATCAATTAAATAAATCACCAATAATGGAGCCTACGCCACTTGGAAATATAGAGAAAATATCTATTCCAATTTCAGCAACTTCAACTAACATATCCAACTTCGAAGCATTGGAAAGGTCTACTAACGATTGAAGTTCTAATAAATCCCTGATTACTTTTTGGATAGCAACAATTAGTGCATAATCCTTTGCCTGTTTAAAAGCTTTTAAAGTACATAACTCGGTATGTAATGTAACAATTTCATTTATTTTATAATCATCCGTCGCAGCTAGTGCTAATAAACCTAAAAATGGATAATGATACTTCTTCACTTTTACTCCGTTATCCACCAATTCATCTCTTAGTTTTACTACGTACTGGGATAACGTATCAGAATAATCAATACTATAAATTGTAAGGATTTGCGCTAATGCTTGAAGATGGTTTCCCATTTGGAATTGATGTTTATTTAATTCTTTGTAGTACTGAACCATCGTTTTTGCTTGTTGTACAATATCATTTTCTTCTCTTGTTAATAAAACAACATATGGTATATCTTCATTAGACGTTAAAAAGGGTTGATGTCCATTCATCTCATCAAATAATTGTTTTGCTCTTTTTGCATGAAGATTTCGGTCGTCTTGAAGAAATAAAGAAGCGAGAACACGATAATGGTTAGATTTAAACTTATTGGATTTTAGTATTTTGTCATTGTCAATTAAGTGTTGGATTGCCTGCTGTATATCTTTTTCATCTTGTAGATAAGCGGCCAGTTTGTAGCTTGATGGAGACCCTAGTTGAAAAGAAAATTCACGACTTTTAGCATTATCGATTTCTGCACATATATTTTCTAAAGCTACACCACTAAAGGTTTTGTTCGCTAATGTATATTTACAAGCTAAAGAAATAAGTAGTTGTCGATCAAAGCTATTACTAAAGTAAAGACTTGCTCTTTCATAATTTCCTTGAAATGCGGTTATAAATTGTTGTTGATCCACGTAATATCACTCCTATAACCTTTCTACGAAAATTTCATAAAATAGTTTCACAAGGGTTTGTTGCATTTATTAAATTTACAATGTCTTATCATGAACTTTAGATATCCCATACAAACACCTTGATTTTACAAAATATTTACACACATTTTTGAACTAATTTCCCTAGTTTCGAGATACAATTGTATTAAGGATTCACTGAAATTTGATTGAATTTGGAGTTGATGCACAGCAATTTGAAAACGCTTATTTAATATTCTCTTTTTTAAAAGATATTCTTTATGTATTTTCTTAAATATTCGAGAAAAGGGATGAAGATAATATGAATCAAATCTTCAAGAAAGATGAATTTATTATTACCCCTTTCTACAAAGGGCGAAAGCAAGAATTTATGGTTGTAAATACGAAGAAGGAGTTCAAAAAAGGACACACTCATCTTAAATCCTTTAAAATGGCAAAGTATTTAATCAATCTCGTAAGATACAAAAAAATAAATTCTGGTTTGAGACCCTATTTATTAACAAGCTTAACAAGAATATCAAATGATCATGAATATATTAAAAGAGTTGAAGAAGTACTTGCTGTTAAAAAAAATAAAGGCAAGAAAGCTTCTTATTATAATAAAGCAATATAATTTATAGTATAAAAAACGAAGCCGTATTGAATGAAACCATTCAAATACGGCCTTTTTGATTTATAAACTGGGCTCTTAGCTTATTGGATTTCGTTTCCTTTATCGTCGTAGTAATAATAACGGTAAGAGTCATTTGTCAATTCCACTTTTTTTATTACAGATTCTCCCGGTGTTACATGAATCTCTACTTCTTGACCACCATCACCAACGAGTTTTACCTTCGAATAAGGATGTCCTTTAAAAAAACCAAATATATATTCCATAGTTCCATTTCCCATGTTGAGGTCTTCCATTACCCAGTCTGAACCACCTACAGACCTTGAATAACTGTAGCCGTGTTCATCTTCTATAAATGTCACCATATAGCGTTTAGCATTTACAGAAATTAACCCATAGCGCGCATTATTAAACGTTGCCGCATTTTCTAATAAACCGCCATCCAAATCTAATTGTTTTTGAGCTACCTGCATTATAGAAGTTTCATCATAGGCATAGTCATTTTTCACTGGTGAAACAAAAGGAATAAGGCACATTAAGATAATCACAATAGGAATCAACCTGAAAAGTAAATTCACCCTACTTTTTGTATTCCATACAAAAAGAATGATAAAGAAAATAATTGTAATAATTAAACCTATTTGATTACCTTGTGACATTGCACCAAAATTAGTGACTGGAATTTCCCCTATTTCCTCCATAGAGGTCATATATGGCTCATCGTCAAAAAAGTCACTCAACACTTTCACATAGAAAGGAGCTTCACGTAATACGTCATAAAAGGTTGTAACCGTCGTATCAAAAGGAAGAGCTTTTGAACCATACGTATCTCGCCAAATATAAAGATAATGCAGAAGTGTGGCTAAGTCTTTTCGTTCCCACTGATTCAATTGGGGCGAGTGATAAAAAACACTATTACCACTTTCCAAAGCACGTTGTAACAACCAGTCACTTTCTGATAAATAATTTTCTAGTTGTTCTTCTGTTGTAATATTAAATCCTAAATGGATGCGTTCCATATACGCCTCTTCTAAATTAACATCCGCTCTCTCAGTACTAACATACTCTACTTGTTCCGTTGGGGGAATCATCGTAGAGATCAAGAGTATGAGAATAGTGATAAACAGGGTAGCAACAACGGGAACCGGTTGAAATGTTTTTTTCCTATTTTGAATAACTACTAATGTTTCGCTCTTTTTCTCATCTGAAAATTTACCTTCCCTATACGCATCATCCATTACTTTTTTAATGCGGTCCATCAAAATCCTCTCCTTCCTTTAACGTAAATGCTAGTTTTTGGCGTGCACGTCTTAACCGTGTTTTCACTGTATTTAATGGTAAATTTAAAGTTTCACTAATTTCATCCTGAGACATTTCTATAAAGTGATAGAGGACGATGACATCCTTGTATTTTGGTGGTAAGTTTTCTATAGCCTCAATTAGTGCTTCGTCTTCCGTTTGTTGTAGAACTATTTGTTCTGTTGTCTTCTCAGCACTAAGTAGCTTCTGAATGGTATTCGTAATGACAACTCGTTTGTGCTTCCAACTGGCCAAATAGTCATGACAAACATTCACAGCAATTCGGTATAAATATGTTTTCACCGTTGATTGTTGACGGAATTTTGGTATTGCTCGATAAAATTTTATAAACGTTTCTTGCGCTAAATCTTCGGCTGTCAGCCAATTTCGTACATATGTATAACAAAGCCTCACTATGTAATCTCCATAAAGGTCCATTGCTTCTTTAAGCTGTTCTTCTTGTTCCTCCCTCAACTACTAGTACACCTCCTTAAAAAGCTATTTTCCGTTAGACTATAGTAAATGTAAAATAGTTTCAAAAAACAAAGAAAAAAGACAATCCATTATTAATCTGGATTGTCTTTTCCTGAACTGATTTAACAGTCACAACAAATCATATTAAATTTAATTCCACTAACTCACTCTTGGTGAACGCACGAGACCTTGTTAAGAACCGTTTTCCAAGCACACCTTCTAATGAAAACATCCCGCCACGACCGTCAACTACATCAATAATGAGTTGTGTATGTTTCCAGTAATCAAATTGATTTTTGTGCATATAAAATTTCGCACCACCGATTTCACCTAAGAGGACGTCTTGATCTCCTAAGATTAAATCCCCATCTGGATAGCACATTGGACTGGAACCGTCACAGCAACCTCCTGACTGATGAAACATGACAGGCCCGTGTTTTGCTTTCAGTTGTTCAATAAGGGCAATTGCTTCTTCCGTTGCAAGTACTCGTTCTACCACTTATTAGCCCCCTTTTTTTATTAGAAGAAACCTAGTTTATTTGGGCTGTAGCTAATTAGTAAGTTTTTCGTTTGTTGATAGTGTTCTAACATCATTTTGTGGTTTTCACGACCTACACCTGACATCTTATATCCACCGAATGCAGCATGTGCAGGGTAAGCATGGTAACAGTTCGTCCATACACGACCAGCTTCAATGCCACGACCGAAGCGATACGCTGTATTAATATCGCGAGTCCATACACCAGCACCTAAGCCGTATAACGTATCGTTTGCGATTTCAAGTGCTTCTTCTTTCGTTTTGAAAGTAGTAACAGCCACTACTGGACCAAAGATTTCTTCTTGGAAAATACGCATACTATTATCGCCTTTGAATACTGTTGGCTTAATGTAGAAACCATCTTTTAAATCGCCTTCTAATTGGTTGCGCTCTCCACCAATTAAACATTCTGCTCCTTCTTGTTTACCGATATCTAAGTAAGATAGGATTTTCTCCATTTGCTCGGTAGATGCTTGAGCACCCATCATTACAGTTGGATCAAGAGGGTTACCTGTTTTAATTGCTTCAACGCGCTTTAGAGCACGCTCCATAAACTTTTCATAGATAGATTCTTGGATTAATGCACGTGATGGACATGTACATACTTCCCCTTGGTTAAGAGCAAATAATACAAACCCTTCAATTGCCTTATCTAAAAACTCATCGTCTGCATCCATTACATCTTCAAAGAAAATATTTGGTGATTTACCACCAAGTTCTAATGTTACAGGGATAATGTTTTGAGATGCGTATTGCATAATTAAGCGACCAGTAGTTGTTTCACCAGTGAATGCAATTTTACCGATACGTGGGTTTGAAGCTAATGGTTTACCTGCTTCTAAACCAAATCCATTCACGATATTAACAACACCTGGTGGTAATAAGTCTTCGATTAACTCCATTAATACTAAAATAGATGTAGGAGTTTGCTCAGCTGGTTTTAAAACAACACAGTTACCTGCAGCTAATGCTGGTGCTAATTTCCAAACAGCCATTAATAGTGGGAAGTTCCAAGGGATAATTTGTCCAACCACCCCAATCGGCTCATGGAAATGGTATGCAACTGTATCGTTATCGATTTGGCTAACGCCACCTTCTTGCGCACGAACTGCTCCTGCAAAGTAACGGAAATGGTCAATTGCTAATGGAAGGTCTGCGTTCAATGTTTCGCGAACTGCTTTACCATTTTCCCAAGTTTCAGCAACTGCTAACAATTCTAAGTTTTCTTCAATGCGGTCCGCAATTTTATTTAAAATAACAGCTCTTTCTGCTGGTGAAGTTTTCCCCCAAGATTCTTTTGCAGCATGAGCAGCGTCGATTGCTAGTTCAATATCTTCTGCAGTCGAACGTGCAACCTTTGTGTACACCTTCCCAGTAACAGGTGTCACATTATCAAAGTACTCCCCATTAACAGGCGGAGTCCACTGCCCTCCAATATAGTTGTCATACTTTTCTTTGAAGTTTACTACTGCGCCTTCTGTGTTAGGAAAAGCATAAGCCATTGTTAGTACTGACATTAAAATAATCTCCCCTTTACAAATTCTTTCTAACACCTTTTAGCATGCATTCAGTACTCAAACTTCCCCAAGCTATGTAAAAGGTATTTATATATATATATTTTGAAAGTTGCTAGAATATATCTAAAAATTACTATTTTTCTTAGAAAACTTTTCGACAAAAAGAGAAGAAAGTTCATAGGATTAATGTAAAATGGTTTATATTAATGTAGAACCTGTTAACAATGGTTAGTAAAGGATATTCTGATCCATACTTAATTTTAAATACCCCTATAGGAGATTTTATGAGAATCAATAAATATTTAAGCGAAACTGGAATTGTCTCAAGAAGAGGCGCAGATAAATTAATTGAAGAAGGAAAAGTAACGATTAATGGTCAGCTTGCGACAGTTGGTAGTCAAGTTGAAGACGGAGATACCGTTTGCGTAGACGGTAAACCCGTTAAAAAAGAAGAACAACTTGTTTACATTGTGTTGAATAAACCGGTTGGCATTACAAGTACTACTGAAAAACATATAAAAGGAAACGTTGTAGATTTTGTTGGCCATGAAAAACGAATTTTCCATATCGGTCGATTGGATAAAGACTCAGAAGGGTTGTTATTGCTTACGAACGATGGAGATATCGTCAATGAAATTTTGCGTGCTGAAAACCATCATGAAAAAGAGTATGTAGTACAAGTGGATAAACCCATTACAGATTCATTTTTAAAGAGAATGTCTTCGGGTGTAGAGATTTTAGATACTAAAACTTTGCCTTGTAGAGTAGAGAAAGTTTCTTCACATGTGTTCAAAATCATTTTAGAACAAGGACTGAATCGTCAAATCCGCCGAATGTGTTCTGCTTTAGGATATAGTGTGAAAAGGTTACAAAGAATCCGAATTATGAATATCCATATTGGCAATTTAAAAGTGGGGCAATGGCGAGACTTAACGGATAAAGAGCGTACGGAATTGTTTGGGTTGTTGAATTATAAACCGAAGAAGTAAATTAAGAGGTATTTACTAGATTTAGAAAATAAACAATGGTTATACGAGACAAATTATCAGGAAACCTAGGAAAAGTGTCTCGTAGAATTGATTTATTGGACAGAATTTCGGGAATCTCCGGAAAAGTGTCTCGTAGAATCGATTTACTGGACAGAATTTCGGGAAACCCTAGAAAAGTGTCTCGTAGAATCGATTTATTGGACAGAATTTCGGGAATCTCCGGAAAAGTGTCTCGTAGAATCGATTTACTGGACAGAATTTCGGGAAACCCTAGAAAAGTGTCTCGTAGAATCGATTTATTGGACAGAATTTCGGGAATCTCCGGAAAAGTGTCACGCAAACGAATTATGCGTGACAAGATTCACCGATTCCAAAGAAAAGTGTCATGCAAACGGATTATGCGTGACAACATTCACTGATTCCAAAGAAAAGTGTCATGCAAACGGATTATGCGTGACAAGATTCACTGATTCCAAAGAAAAGTGTCATGCAAACTGATTATACGTGACAAGATTTACTGGTTCCAGGACAAAGTGTCATGCAAACTGATTATGCGTGACAACATTCACTGATCCCAAAGAAAAGTGTCATGCAAACTGATTATGCGTGACAACATTCACTGATTCCAAAGAAAAGTGTCATGCAAACGGATTATGCGTGACAACATTCACTGATCCCAAAGAAAAGTGTCATGCAAACTGATTATGCGTGACAACATTCACTGATTCCAAAAAAAAATGTCACGCAAACTGATTATGTATGACAAAATTCACTGATCCCATAGAAAAATGTCACGCAAACTGCACTGCATAAAAGCGATGCACAAGTCCCCCAGACTTAAGCATCGCTTTCTAATTTTACACTCCTCCAAGATAAGCCTCTTTCACCTTTTCACTTTCTTGAAGTTCTTTCGCAGTACCACTCAGCACTATTTTTCCTGTCTCAATAACATAAGCGCGATTGGCAATGGACAATGCCATGTTCGCATTTTGCTCGACCAATAAAACCGTCGTCCCTTGAGAATTCACCATTTTAATAATCTCAAAGATTTGCTTTACGATTAAAGGTGCTAACCCCATTGATGGCTCATCCAACAACAGTAATTTAGGCTTGGCCATTAAGGCACGGCCCATTGCTAGCATTTGCTGTTCACCACCAGAAAGCGTACCCGATTGCTGTTTACGACGCTCGTAAAGTCTTGGGAAAAGCTCAAAAACATTTTCTAAATCTTTTTTTATTCCTTCACGATCTTTTCTTAAATAAGCACCTAACTCTAGATTTTCCTCAACTGACATGTTTGCAAATACACGTCGTCCTTCAGGAACATGGGAAATCCCACTTTTCACAATCATTTGAGCTTGCTTTCCGCCAATTTGTTTCGTTTGATAAGTGATCTCTCCATTTTTTGGTTTTAATAAACCAGATAACGTTTTTAGTAACGTGGATTTTCCTGCTCCATTCGCACCTATTAACGTAACAATTTCACCTTCATTTACCTCTAAGGAGACCCCTTTTAAGGCATGGATATTGCCATAAAATACATCGATGTTATTAACTTTTAACATCTTCAACAACCTCCTCACCAAGGTAAGCTTCAATAACCTTTGGATTGCTTCGAATTTCTTCAGGTAGGCCATCTGCAATAAGTTGTCCGTGATCTAAAACATAAATTCTTTCGCAAATTCCCATTACTAAATGCATATCATGTTCAATTAACAAAATTGTTAAGTCAAATTCCTCTCGAATAAATGCAATAAGGTCCATTAAATCTTGAGTTTCTTGTGGGTTCATCCCTGCTGCAGGCTCGTCCAACAATAAAAGTTTCGGTTTTGCAGCTAGAGCCCGCGCAATTTCAAGACGACGTTGCATCCCGTAAGGAAGATTTTTTGCCACCTCATCTTTATATTTATCCAGTCCGAAAATCTTTAAAAATTCAATTGATTGAGTATCCATATCCGCTTCCCCTTTAAAATGACTAGGTAAACGGAAAATAGAAGAAATGATTGAATGCTTTGCAACATTGTGGTTTGCTACTTTTACATTATCTAACACCGTCATGTCTTTAAATAGACGGATGTTTTGGAAGGTACGGCTAATCCCTAGCTTCGTTACTTGGTATGGCTGAAGCCCTTTTAGATTTTTACCATCGAACGTAATAGACCCCTCAGTAGGTTGATATACACCTGTTAACATATTAAAAGTCGTTGTTTTACCCGCCCCATTAGGACCAATTAGCCCAACTAACTCTCCTTGATTTAAATACATATCGAAACCTTGTACGGCTTTTAATCCACCGAATTGGATACCGACATTGTCTGCTTTAATTAGAAGGTTTGTCATGCGCTAGAACCCCCTCTTTTACCAAACTTGAATAGTTGAGTCACTTCTTTCGTTCCTAATAATCCTGTTGGACGGTAAAGCATGATAATAATTAATACTGCCGAATAAATAATCATTCGAGTCTCTGGGAAGTTTTGTAAGTAGAACGATACTACCGTTAATAAAATGGCTGCAATCACCGATCCAGAAAGACTTCCTAAACCACCTAGTACAACGAAAATCAAAATATCAAAGGATTTTAAGAAGTTAAACGCTGTTGGTTGGATAAAGAAGAATTGGTGAGAGTAAATTGCCCCAGCAACCCCAGCAAAAGCCGAACCTATAACGAACGCAACTACCTTATAATAAGTTGTATTAATACCCATCGCATCTGCCGCAACTTCGTCTTCTCGAATAGATATACATCCACGTCCGTGACGAGAATTTGTAAAATTAGAAATGACAAGTATTGTTATAACTACACCGAAAAAGGCGTAAGTCCAATTCGTCATCTGGTTAATAACTATTCCAGCCGCACCGCCTACATAATCTAGGTTAATAAAGACAATACGAATAATTTCAGCAAATCCTAATGTCGCAATTGCTAAGTAATCTCCCTTAAGTCTTAGCGTCGGAACCCCTACGAGAAGTCCAGCTAATCCTGCAAATATCGCACCTATTAAGATTGCAATTGGAAAAGGTAATCCGAAATTCATCGTTGCAATAGCACTCACGTAAGCACCAACGGCCATAAATCCAGCATGTCCAATTGAGAATTGACCCGTTATACCAATAACAAGATGTAAACTTACAGCAAGCATTATATGGATACACATCGTAATAAGAATATTTTCATAGTACGCATCAAGCATTCCTGTTGTTAGCAATACTTGTACCACTACATAAATTACTAGAGCTAATATACTATAACCAAAGAAAGCTTTAGATTTTTTCATTTGCTTCTCACCTACACTTTCTCACGGGCATTTTTACCGAAGATTCCCGCTGGTCTTAAGATTAAAATTAAAATTAAGATGACAAATGCTGCTGCATCTCGCCATAACGAAAAACCGACTGCACTTACAATTGTCTCAACGACTCCAAGAACATAACCACCTACAGCTGCTCCCGGAATACTTCCAATACCACCTAGAACAGCGGCAATGAATGCTTTTAGTCCTGGTAACACACCCATTAACGGGTCAATTCTTGTATAGTAAACACCAAAGATAACGCCTGCTGCCCCTGCTAATGCAGATCCGATAGCGAATGTTGCAGAAATTGTGTTATCAACGTTTATTCCCATTAATCTTGCAGCATCTGCATCATGAGATACAGCACGCATCGCTTTTCCGATTTTCGTTTTATGAACGATAAATTGTAGAAGAAGCATCAAGACAATCGTTACCGCAATAATTAATACAGATTTTGAGCTAATACTTGCACCAAATAAATCGATATAACTTTCTTTTAATAATTCTGGATACGCTTCCGGCTTTGCACCACGGAAGAAAATTACCGTATATTCAATGAATAATGAAACACCAATTGCCGTAATGAGTGCTGCAATACGTGTTGCACCACGTAATCGTTTGTAAGCTACACGCTCAATAATAACCCCAATAATTGAACAAATGACCATAGCAAGTATTAGCGCTGGTATAAACCCTATATCCCATCTAATTGCTGCATAGAAACCGATAAATGCTCCTAACATGAATACGTCACCATGGGCAAAGTTAATTAATTTTATAATTCCGTATACCATCGTATAGCCTAAGGCGATTAACGCATATATACTCCCAAGTGAAACACCATTCACTAATTGTTGTAGCCATTCCATCATTTTCACACTCCTTTATTTTCATAGTTTCATAGAAATACTTCTTTTGAACTTTGAAAGGAAAAAAAGGAGGCTCGGCACGCCCCCTTTTGAACAATCAAATTCGCCTTGGCGTATGTGCACCAGATTTTTTCAAGCATTGCTCGAAAAATTATCTTTATAAAATCTGTGGCATTCGCCAAAGGCTTTTAACTTCATTCAATTCTCCACTAAACTGTTTATCTTATACACTTATCTCACCGAAAATAGTAATAGAAATTGAGACTAGTCTGAATGAAGTTAAAATTAAGGATTAACTTTAGAGTTGAATACTTGTTCGCCGTCCACATATTCGATAATTGTCGCTGATTTAATTGGGTTGTGTTTTTCATCAACTGAGAAAGTACCAGTAACAACTTTGAAATCTTTTGTTGATTCTAAAGCGTTTTTAATTGCTTCTCCATCCGTAGAACCAGCTCTCTCAATCGCATCTGCGATAAAGTAAACTGTGTCATAGCCTAGAGCGTTAAATCCGTTTGGTTTTTCACCGTTTTTATCTTCAAATGCTTTAATGAAGTTTTGAATCATTTCATCTGGATCTTGTAATGAGAATGCATCAGTATAATACGTGTTGTTTAATGGTTCTGCACCAGCTAACTCTAATAACGTTGGAGCTCCCCAACCATCTGCACCCATAAGTGGTACATCAATACCTAATTCACGAGCTTGCTTAACGATTAACCCAACTTCTTCGTAATATCCTGGGATATAGATAAAGTCTGGGTTTTCCGATTTAATATTTGTTAAAGTTGATTTGAAGTCTACATCCTTAGCTACATAAGCTTCTTCCGTAACAATAGTTCCTCCATTTTTCTCAACTTGCTCTTTAAATGATTTTGCTAAACCTTTTGCATAGTCCGAAGAGTTATCTGCATAAATTGCAATATTTTTAGCCCCTAATTCATTAATTGCAAAGTTTGCTGCAGAAACACCTTGGAATGGGTCAATAAAGCATGTACGGAATATATAGTCGTTAATAGATCCGTCATCATTTACAGTTAAGTTTTCTGCTGTACCTGAACCAGTAACAACAGGAACTTTATATTTATTTGCAGTTTGAACTGTTGCAAGCATGTTACCTGAAGTTGCAGGTCCCACCATTGCTACAACTTTATCTTGTGTAATTAGTTTAATAGCAGAAGATGCTGCCTCAGCGTTATCTGATTTGTTATCGGCTTTAATCAATTCGATTTTCTTACCGTCAATACCACCGTTTGCATTAATTTCTTCTACCGCTAATTCCGCCCCCGCTAAAATTGAAGATCCGTATGAAGCTACTTGTCCAGTTAGCTCCAAGTTAGCTCCGATTTTAATTACGTCTGAATTATCAGAGCTTGATGAACCTCCTGATGACCCCCCAGAGCTACAACCTGCTAAAGCTCCAACTACTAAAGATGTTGCTAAGAAAATCGAAGCAAATCTTTTCAGTTTGTTTTTTCTCATGACATTTCCCCCTATCATTATCAGAAGATAAAAATAGTAATATATTTCTCAAAAGAATATTTTATTAATTATTATAATATATAAAATATTCTGATAATATATTACAGATTCATATCTTCGCTATAAGTAGTAACTTCCACAATAATAAAACATATTCAAATTTTAGTAAAGTATGATTTTTCAGTATTTTTAGAAATATGAAAAATATATGCATTTATTCATAAATTATAGAATCTGCTTTTGAAATAATAATAGTTTTTAATTTACTGTTTCTACACTAAAAAAAGCAAGGTGAGCACCTTGCTACTGCTTACGTACATATAAATCTCTACTTTTGTATCCTTCACTAAGGATCTTTTTCATTTCTTCACGTCTTTTGGCTTTTGTTGCTTCTTGTTTAGCGCTATATACATAACGTGCCCAATCCTTTTGATAACCAGGTGTTAAACTTTTATAAAATGCTAAAAGATCTGGTGTGTCTTCTAAGTCCTTTTCTATTTGTGGAATTATATCAATATAATCATCAACACATTGACTCGCTTTCGTTGAGGTTACACCCTTTCCTTTTGTATCTTCCTTTAAACCAACGACCGTAAATACTTCGTCTAGTCCAACCATACGTGCAAACTTAATAGTACTATCCCCAACGTACCCATCCTCGTCCACTCCAATAGAAGGGAAAATCTCATCTCGATGAATAAAAGTATCATAGACTTTATTCCCTTTCTTTGGATAAGCAATAAATAAATACCCCTTTGGTAAAAGGAGGCTTTTCTCAATCACTTCAAACACGATTTCCTTCATTGCTTTAATATCTAAAGCAAATGTAAATATTAAATCATATTTTTCATTGTCTTCTATTTTCGTAGTAAAGTTTGATAATTGCTTGAAATAATCAGCACCATCAGGAAGATTAAGTACTGCCACTGATTTGTATTTCTGTAAGTTTAATTTTTCTACAATTGTTTTTTCCATCTTTGACCTCCTGTTTGTGAATGACTTTTATAGTAGTCAATATTAAACCGATTTCATTTTCTTTAATTCCCCGTTAACTAATAAAGTTGTTATTAAATAGATGACACTTAAGCCAAATGGAAGAATTAGATAAACGGATTCCATAAAGAAAAATCCAACAATCGATGCGAAGCCTACAACACCGAATGTTAAGAAGAAAATGGCATTACTTTTATATAGAATAGCAAATGGAAGAAAATGTGCTCCGGTTAATACTGCAACAAAAAATGGTAGCCACTCGACTTTTTCCATAAAAATAATGATTAGAATCGGTGCAAATAATACTTGCATTCCACCTAGCACTCCACTTAGTGTAGACAACGGATTGTTATTTGCGAATAAATCAATTTTCATTACCTTAGAAACAAGTATTCCTAAAGGGAAAATCATACCTGCGCCAATTAAATAGATTAAACCTAATAATTTTGGATGCATCTGAATAAATCCAATGATACCTAACAATAACCAATAAACGGTTCCTACATAATACATTGACACGCCTTTTTTCGTTCTTACTGATAAATCCTTCTGAATGTCTTCATAATTCAATTTGATATCCCCCTTTTTACATTCCCTTTACCCTACAATACTATTGTGAATGTTTTCAAAGTAATAGAAAACCATTTTTTTACTGTAATTCAAAAAATCAATAAGGGCGTTTGCCCCTATCAACCTAGTACATTTGCATACATTAAAAAGAAAAACGGAGGCATATGGGCGAATGTACATGAATAATGGTTATCCATATTACTATGGTGGAACTGTTCCTGGTTACTATCCAGCGAACCAAGTTCCAACGAATTACTATGCACAAATGAATCAAATTCCGGTTAATTATTATGATCAATACAATCAAGTTCCAGTGAATTATTATGAGCAAGTGAATCAACCAATGTATGTTCAACAAACAAGACGACCAACTGTTCAACAAGTGTTGCAAACACTTCGTTCCGAACATAGTAATTTATATTCTCAAATGGAACGTGCAGGCGTAAGCAGACAATTGACAGATGCGCTATTCTTCTTTGTTGTAAACTATACAATTAACCAGGCAAATACAAACCAATCTGCGAGTCAAATTTACCGATTATTCCAAAGAGACACTCCTTGGATCAATATACTGATTGAATCATTAAATCTTCCATTAGAAACAATTGATCGTATATTAACAAGAGTGATAGAAATTACATTGAATGAAATTAGAAGAGGGCAACCTGGTCCTGGACCGGGACCAGGGCCTCGCCCAGATAATGATTGGTCAGAATGGGAAAACCTCGGTGGAGTATTAACAAGTGCTCCTACAGTTTCATCTTGGCAACAAAATCGTTTAGATGTATTTGCGAGAGGAACCGACAATGCTCTTTACCATAAATGGTGGGATGGACGTTCATGGAGCGATTGGGAAAGTCTTGGTGGTGTTTTAACAAGCCCGCCTGGAGCAGTTTCGTGGGGACCTAATCGAATTGATGTATTTGTAAGAGGAACTGACAATGCTCTTTACCACAAGTGGTGGGACGGTAGTCGATGGAATGATTGGGAAAACCTTGGCGGTGTACTAACTAGTGGACCAGCGGCATCTTCACGCCGTTCCAATCAGTTAGATGTGTTTGTTCGAGGCAATAATAATCGACTTTACCAAAAAACTTGGGATGGATCTCGTTGGACGGATTGGGTGGATCTTGGAGGAAACTTAAACTCAGAACCTGCTGCTGTATCCTGGGGACCTAACCGTATAGATGTGTTCGCAAGAGGACAAAACAATAATCTCATTCATAAATGGTGGGACGGACGCAATTGGAGCGATTGGGAAAACCTTGGTGGCACACTTACAAGTGCACCTACTGTCTCATCAAAACGAGCAAACCGTTTAGAAGTATTTGTAAGAGGCACAGGCAATAGACTTTATAGAAGAGCGTGGAACGGATCCCGTTGGAGTGATTGGGAAAACCTTGGCGGAAACTTAACAAGCGCTCCTGCCGCTGTATCGTGGGGACCTAACCGTACAGACGTTTTCGCAAGAGGACAAAATAATAATCTTTATCATATTTGGCAAGGACGATAAGAGGGATTTAAGCAGAAATGACTCAAGCGCAGTACACGCTTGAGTCATTTTTTTAATGGCTACAAAAGATAATTCAGCGGTTGGATTTCCCTTGAGTTTTGTCTTTTAGAGGGCCTATAAAGGACAGTTCCACCTCATTTTCTTCAAGTTTTGTCCTTTAGATGGTCTATAAAAGACAATTCATTCGCATGTCCTTCGAATTTTGTCCTTTAAAGAGGCTGTAAAAGACCTCACAGACGGAACATCACATTAAAATGTCCTTCATCCGCCTTATGAACGACATTTCAAACCGATTTCTGCCCTCAAATGTCCTTCATCCGCCTTATGAACGACATTTCAAACTAATTTCCACCTTCAAATGTCCTTCATCCGCCTATATGAACTCTAAAACGCAATCGTCCTTTATCTTAGAAATTAACTCCTTGTAAAACCACACCACCGACAACTCCAGTGACCACAACAATCCAAGGTGGGCATTTCCAAAACTGAAGCATGCTAAATAAAATCGCGGCAAACGCAAAATCCACTGGAGCTATGACAGAAGTCGTAAAGATTGGCTTATAAAATGCGGCAATTAAGATCCCTACTACTGCTGCATTGACGCCAATGAATGCCCCTTTAATTTTGTTATTTTGACGTAGTTGATTCCAGAATGGTAGAGCACCAAACACCAATAAAAATGCTGGTAAGAAGATCGCTAAGGTAGCAAGTAAACCTCCAACCCATCCATTCATAACAGCGCCTAAGTAAGC
Source organism: Ureibacillus acetophenoni (assembly GCF_900220965.1). Taxonomy (GTDB): domain Bacteria; phylum Bacillota; class Bacilli; order Bacillales_A; family Planococcaceae; genus Ureibacillus; species Ureibacillus acetophenoni. The sequence goes on from NZ_OBQC01000005.1 coordinate 111,256, forward strand.
GGCAAATGTAAATAATGGTCCAGGTACAGCTTGTGTTACACCATATCCTGCAAGAAACGCTTCTTCACTCACCCAACCCGATGGAACAAATTCGCTTTCTAGTAATGGTAATACGACATGTCCACCACCAAATACTAAAGAACCCGCGCGATATACACTATCAAACACCGCAACCCATTCTAACTTTGTCACTTCTCGTAAAACTGGTAGGACAATTAATAATCCAAAGAACAATGTAAGACAAATTGCCCCGAACCTTTTAGAAATTGGGAAATGCGTCGAAGGCCCCCCGCTTTCTTGATTCGAACGATAAATGAAAAATCCAATTACAGCAGCAAATAAAATGATTCCTATTTGGGCATAGGCTGTTCCCCACAACAAAGCTACAGAAAGACCAAATAAAACAATGGCTTTTCTCGTTAAATCAGGAGCTAAATTCTTAGCCATTCCTAAAATAGCGTGTGCCACAACCGCAACAGCTACTAATTTCAAACCATGAATCCAGCCAGCTTCCCCTAGATTTAAACCATCTACCGCTAACGCAAAAATGATTAATGCTATGACAGACGGCATTGTAAAACCTAAAAAGGAAATAATTCCACCAATTATACCTCCACGAACGACGCCAATACCAATCCCAACTTGACTACTTGAAGGACCAGGTAAGAACTGACATAAAGCTACTAACTCTGCATAACTTTTCTCATCAATCCATTTTCGTCTACGAACATATTCCTCATGAAAATACCCAAGGTGAGCGGTTGGTCCTCCAAAGGATGTTAAACCAAGTCTTGTAGAAATAAATAAGATTTCAAATAGTGTTTTTAATGATAATTTTTTCATACTCATCTCCATATTAAAAAGAATATTAGTTACGATAATAACAGAATAAGCAAGCAAACTGGTACGATTTACAAAATTTTAATATTAAAGATTCCATAATTATGAACGATTGCTCACCGTTTTGGTGTATAACTTCCAACTTTAAAAATATCTGGTATACTTGGGTTGGGCTCCCTATTACAAGTTATTAAACTAGTAATTAGATTGGAGTTACCTATAGAACAATGCATAAGGGGTGAAATGGTATGAATCAACATTATAGAGAAGAGCTTAGCTTAGTCTTCCAAGCTTTGCTGGGCATACTTTTAACGGCTATTTTTGCTCATGTCATGTTTTTAACTCAAAGTGTTTTCCCATGGTATTCTGTTTTTGTCTTTGGGATTATTCTTGCGATCGTCGCTTATTTATTGTTTAGGAAAAGGGTTATTCCGTTTATTTCCTTTACAATACTTTTTACATTCGTATACTCAATCGCATACAATTTCGGAGTACTCTTCCCACTTCATTCTTAAGAACTGCCGGGAAGGATGACTTGTTAGTACAAGCGAAATAAAATAAATCTAGCAAAATGCAAAATAGTGCCTAGAGTGTCTATTACACTCGGCACTATTTTGCTTTCTTCTATTAAACTTAGTTTATATTTGTCGTTTTCTCATTTTTGGATTCTTTTGAATCCTCAATCTTAAAATCATCAGCCACATCATCTACAATATTTTTTGTTGAGGATTTGAACTCCCTTAATGTTTCCCCAACTGCCCTTCCTAATTGTGGTAGCTTTTTTGGTCCAAAAATAATTAGAGCAATAACCAATATAATAATTAACCCCGATATCCCGATATTTGGCATTATAATTCCCCCTTAAATTTATATTAAAATGCTTTATTACCCGTTATTTACAACTTCCTTACTCATCTCTTTTGCACGTTGTCTTTTTATAGACCAACTTGAAACCAAAATACTAAGTTCAAACAATAACAATAAAGGAATGATAATTAAAAAGTCTGAGATAAAATCAGGTGGTGATATAGAAACACCTACGACAATTAATATGAAATAAGCAACTTTTCTCATCTTACGTAACTTTGTAGGTGTCACAATTCCTAGGTTTGTTAAAAACAAAATAACTACCGGCAATTCAAAGACAACCCCTATAGGGATCGTTAAATTGAACAACAGAGTGAAATATTGATTAATCCCATATGTCTCCGTTGCCCCAATGGAAGTATTAATTGAAGATAAAAAATCTAGCATTAGTGGAAATAAGATAAAATAACTAAACCCTAGTCCTATTAAAAATAGTAAGAAAGAAACTGGTACAAAAAAGATTGTACCTTTTGCTTCATGTTCAGTTAAACCTGGCTTAACAAATAACCAGATTTGAAGTAATGCAATTGGTAACGTAAACAGAAGGGCTAGTATAAAGGCACACTTCAAGTAAATTAAAATGCCATCAGTATAGCTAAATAAATTCCAATCTACCCCCTGGGCTGATGGTTGCTGTTTCAATATATTTAATAGTTTTGGCGCATACCAAAAGCCTATTGCAATCGTGAAGACAAAAGTAATAAAGATAATAATTAACCTTTTTCTTAACTCCTCAAGATGTTCAATAACGGTTTGCTCTCTTCTTTGCTTCATTTTCTATCACCCGCTTTAAGGAAATAGTATTATCGACACTTAGGAAAAATGAATATATTATATTCCATTAAATGAATGAAAGCGCTTTTATATTCATACATTGGATACAAATTTACAATTTATTTTTTAATTTTTAAGTCATATATATGTTCATTGGTTACTAAACTATTAATTAAATTGGAGATTTCATTTAACTAAAGCGTGAAAGGAGAAATGAAGTGACTCAACATGGAAAAGAAGAATTAAGTGCCGTCCTACAAGCTTTGTCGAGTATTTTTCTATTGGCTATTTTTGCTCATGTCACCTATTTAACGCAAAGTGTATTTCCTTGGTATTCGGTTTTAGGCTTTGGTCTAGGTCTTGCAATCATTGTGTATCTTTGGTTAGGGAAAAAAAGCATAGTATTTGTTTCCTTTACACTACTTTTCACATTCGTATACTCAATCGCTTACAATTTCGCAGCAATCTTCCCACTTGCAACTCACTAGTCGGAGGAATTGTTGTGTTTTTTATTAAACAGAGGGGGGACATGTATGTCTGAAGAACAAAAAAAGGATCCAATCTTGGAGAAACCTACGAGCAGAAGGGAATTCCTTAAAAATTCTGGTTTAACAGTTGGTGGTCTCGTTCTGGGGGGAGCTTTAGGGGGTACGTTCTTAAGTAAAACGGAAACGGTAACAAAAGAAGTGGAAGTTGAGGTACCTGTGGAGGTTGAAGTGCCAGTTGCCGGTGAAGAAACTCAACACGAAACGCATGAAACTCAAGATTATATAGATGCACTACAGTACTTTACTCGTGTTGAGGATTTTCTAGCTTTAAGCGCGGCAACAGAAGTAATTTATCCTGAAGATGAACACGGACCTGGTGCAATTAAACTCGGAGCACCATTCTTCATCGATAAACAACTAGCGTCTCCTTGGGGAAGAAATGCAGATGATTATATGGTTAGACCATTTAAACCAGGTGAGTCACCACTTACTAGAAGTGAAATTGTGCTTCAAGGCGTTAGAAAATTAAATGAGGTTAGTCAAGAAAAACATAGTACGGCATTTAACGGTTTAAACGAAGAACAACAAATTGCAATTCTACGAGATTTTGAAAGCGGTAGCATTGAAATGGAACTTACTTCGTCTTCATCGTTCTTTGCATTACTTAGACAATTAACACTTGAAGGATGTTTCTCTGATCCAGTATATGGTGGGAATAAAAACATGGAAGGCTGGAAGATGAAAGAATTCCCTGGCGCACAGATGAGTTACACACATGTTGTGGAATCAAAAGAATTTGTCAAAATAGATCCAATAAGTTTAAGTGCTCATATTAAACATTAGGGGGAAATGCTTATATGGTAACTAAATTACCAAAAGTAGATGTTGTCACAGTAGGCGTTGGATGGATGGGTGGAATTGTTGCAGCTGAACTTACAAAAGCAGGCTTTAACGTAGTAGGCCTTGACAAAGGTATGGAAAAGAATCTAAAAGATTATCAACTTACGCACGATGAACTTCGATATCATGTTCGTTCAGAAGGAAATCAAAGTTTAACTCATGAAACATTCACATTAAGAAATACTCTTGATCAAGAAGCGAATCCTATTCGTCAAAAATCATCTATAGTAATTGGAAATGGTATTGGTGGTGGTGGAAGCCATTGGGCAGCGCAAACACACCGTTACTATCCATATGATTTCGAAATTCGTACAAAAACAATTGAAAAATACGGAGAAGGTAAAATTCCTGAAAACATGACAATTCAAGATTGGGGAATTACTTATGATGAAATGGATCCATATTATGATAAATTCGAAAAGATGGTAGGTGCTTCAGGAGAACCTGACCCTAATTACCCACAACGTTCAAATCCATATCCCAATCCTCCACTTAAAAAGAGTGAAGGAATGAAAATGTTTGAAAAAGTAGCCAAACAATTAGGATATAAACCTTTTGTTACGCCAGCTGCCACTGTTTCACAAACATATACAAATCCTGATGGTGAAACATTAAATGCTTGTCAATACTGTGGTTTTTGTAGCGGTAATTATTGTGAATATGGTGCAAAAGCTGATCCTCTTGTAACTGTGATCCCGACTGCTCAAAAAACTGGAAAATTTGAACTTCGATCACATGCAAAAGTAATTCGTGTTTTACATGATGGCAAAAAAGCAACAGGGGTTTTATATCAAGATACAAGATCAGGTGAAGAATTCGAGCAGCCAGCAGATCTTGTCGTATTATCAAGTTATGTATTTAATAATGTTCGTTTATTACTTTTATCAAATATCGGAAAACCATACGACCCGGTAACTGGCACAGGTGTCATTGGTAAAAACTTTACTGATCACCATGGTTATCCGACTACTATTGGTTTATTTGATGATAAAAAATTTAATAACTATGCATATACCGGTGCACATGGAATGACAATAACAGATTTTACAGGTGATTTATTTGATCATAGTAATTTAAACTTCTTACATGGTGCACAAATAGAATTTCGTCACTTTGGTAGTGCTCCAATTGGAAATAATCCGACACCACCAGGTACTCAAATGTGGGGAAGAGAATTTAAAAAGAATTCACTGTTTTATTCCAATCGTGATTTATCAATTTTTAGTCAAAAAGCTGCTTTACCATATAAGGATTACTACATTGATTTAGACCCAAATTATAAAGATGTAAATGGCGACCCATTAATTCGTATCACATGGGATTATTCAGAAAACGAGCGTGCTCTGACTGAATTTATCCAAGAAAAACATATTGAAATTTTAAAAGAAATGGGCGCATCCCATATTATACCGCATCCTTTACCAGACCATTTCAGTGGCTTTTTAAATGGTCAACATAATGGAGGTGGAGCGATTATGGGTGCAGACCCTGAAACTAGTGCTGTTAACAGTTATCTTCAAATGTGGGATATGGATAATCTGTTTGTTTGTGGTGCAAGCGCCTTTCCTCATTTTGGTGTCTCAAATCCAACGACAACAGCAGGTGCCCTCACATACCGCGCTACCGAAGGCATGATCAAATACTTAAAAGAAGGCGGCGGCTTGTTAGTTCAAGCGAAGAAAGATAAAACTTTAGCTTAATGATGAATAGTGCTTGAGTGAATGATCACTCGGCGCTATTTTTTTGTTTTCTTCAAATATGTACAGAGTAAAAAGATAAAAATGAGGGCATTAATAACAGTGAACTAACAAATATTTTTTAAATTTTCTTATTATCAGAATTTTACAATTTGTCAATCTTATCTTGAATAAAAAGAACTGAGTAATTCGCTAAATTTCCAATAAATTATAGAAAATTAAAATAGTATTCTAATAAATATTTGACCTTCAGTGCTTTAAAGTATAAAATCGTTTCGTTACATATTTAAAAAGAATAGGTGTTTTATATTGAGCAATATATTTAGAAAAAAGGACGTTTCACAATTATTAAATGGCAATACTGAAAGACTGCCACAAACCTTAGGCGGATTTGATCTAGTAATGCTAGGTGTAGGTGCAATTGTTGGTACAGGGATTTTCATTCTACCTGGAACAGTTGCTGCTACTCATTCAGGACCTGCCATTGTAATTTCATTTATCATTGCCGCTATTGTTTGTGCCCTTGCAGCGATGTGTTATTCAGAGTTCTCATCTACCATCCCTGTAACCGGTAGTGCTTACACATATGGTTATATTATTTTTGGCGAAGTCATTGCATGGCTAGTTGGCTGGGCGTTAGTTCTCGAATATGGGCTTGCCTCTGCATCTGTTGCAACGGGTTGGTCAGCGTATTTTGTTAATATTCTCGAAGGATTGAACATACACATTCCAGAAATGTTTACTGGCCCCTTTGATCCTGCAAACGGTACTTACATTAATCTACCTGCAGTAATTATAGTGCTTGCCATTGCCTTTTTATTAACCCGTGGTATCCAAGAGTCTACTAAAATCAATAAAATTATGGTCTTCGTAAAAGTTGGGGTAATCCTTCTTTTCGTATTAGTAGGTATGTTTTACGTAAAACCTGAGAATTGGCAACCTTTTATGCCGTTTGGTATTGAAGGTATTCTGAGCGGTGCCGCCTTAGTATTCTTTGCTTTTCTTGGTTTTGATGCAGTATCTTCAGCCGCTGAAGAAGTTAAAAATCCACAAAGAAATATGCCTATAGGAATTATCGGTTCATTATTTATTTGTACACTCCTTTATGTGTCTGTATCACTTGTTTTAACAGGTATTGTTTCTTATACACAATTAAATGTAACAGACTCAGTAAGCTTTGCTTTACAAATGGTGAACCAAGATTGGATTTCAGGTATCATTTCTGTTGGTGCAGTCACTGGAATGATGACTGTTATACTAGTAATGATCTTCGGTGGGACAAGACTTCTTTATGCCCTTGGCCGAGATGGACTTTTACCTAAAATAATGTCTGATTTAGATCGTAAACATAAGACACCTGTTAAGAATACATGGATATTTGCAATACTAATTGCATTCTGCGCAGGTTTTATTCCATTAGGTACTTTAGCTGAACTTGTAAATATGGGGACATTAATTGCATTTATCATCGTATCGGTTGGTGTAATTTTCTTAAGAAAAAATAAAAATATGCCATCTGGCGGTTTTAAAGTGCCTCTATTCCCTATCATTCCAATTCTATCGTTTGGAGCATGTGTTTTCTTAATTTTACAATTGGCGATTAGTACTTGGATTGCATGTGGAATATGGTTTTTAATCGGTCTCGCACTTTACTTTATGTATGGTAAAAATCACAGTACGATGAATAATTAAATTACGATATAGCTTCCATTGGTTTTCAAACTAATGGAGGCTTTTTTATTTCTATGAATTTAGTTCTCCCTCCTATATTTGATAGTGATACAATACTAATTGCAGAAAGATTCAGAATACAAGTATAGGAGCGATTTCAATGGAAAAGAAAAATTTAGAATTAGCTATAAAATTACGTCATGAACTACATGCACATCCTGAACTTTCCTATCAAGAGGTGTGGACAAAACAACATTTAATGAATTTCTTAAAAGAACATACGACTAACCTAGATATCGTTGATAAAGGGAAATATTTTTATGCTGTCTACCGAGCTGGTGAAGGAAAACGAAATGTAGCCTTCCGTGCAGATTTTGATGCACTTCCAATACCTGAAACAATCGATTTACCATATGGATCAAAAATTCCCGGAGTTTCCCATAAATGTGGGCATGACGGGCATTCCGCATCACTAGCTGGATTCGCTTTAGAAGTAGACCAAAAGGGATCTAAGCATAATGTGTTTTTCTTATTCCAACATGCGGAGGAAACTGGTCAAGGTGCCATTGAAGCTCAAGAAATGATTGATGATGAAAAAATCGATGAAATTTTTGGATATCATAATATGTCAGGATTCCCAGCAGGGATGGTAGGTGTGATTGATGGCACTGCCCACTGCGCTTCTCGAGGAATGTCCATTGAAATGGTTGGTTCACCGTCTCATGCTAGTGAACCAGAGAATGGTAAAAACCCATCATTTGCAATTGCTAAAATTATTGATGCCATTCCACAGTTTACATCATCTGAAAATAATGAGGGGCTAGTTCTCTGTACAATTATTCAAATTGATGTTGGTTCTGAGAATTACGGGATTCAAGCTCATACAGGAGCACTAAGAATGACAATCCGTGCGGAAAAAGAAGCAGAGTTAGACCGACTTCAAAAGAATATCGAAGAACTTGCGACAAAACTATGTACTGAACAAGGAATAGAAATAACTTTTAAATATAATGATATTTTTCCTGAAACTGCAAACCATAAAGAAAGCTCTGATAAGGTTCGCCAAGTGTGCCAAGATATCGGACTACCTATCTATGAGCTGCCAAAAGCGTACCGCGCATCTGAAGACTATGGATATTATTTAAAGAAAACAAAAGGCACTTTTTGCTATATAGGAAATGGAGAAAATTATGCTCCTATTCATACGTACGAATATGACTTCCGTGATGAAAATATCGAAATCGCAGTTGAACTATTCAAAGGTTTAGTAGGCACTAAATAAATATTCTGTAATAATTACTGGCCCAACTCGTCTAATCCTACACGACATAGGAGGCTTGGTTATTTTGAAAAAAGCCGTATATCTGCTGATTGTTCTTGTAATTATCAGTGCAGGTATCTATATATATATAAATATAAATATAAACTCAACAAATGAACAAACAAGTAACAATCCATCCGTTCCAGATGATACGATTGATGAAGATGTTGCTTCAGTAGATAGTATTGTTTCCCGTATCGTAACTTTAGCCACTGAAGGCAAAATCCAAGATGGTCCTTTCCAAGTAGGTACATCTCAAATTGAAGAATTCAACGATGCCTTTGGAGAGCCTACTACTTTTGAAAAAACAACTCTTGGAGAATACGCAACATATAAAAATGGCGTAACTGTCGGATTTCAAAAATCACTTGCCTATGACTTACGCTCGTATAACGAAACATTACAACAAATTCACTTATCTGATGTAAAGAAAGTGCAAGGCGAACCAGATGAAACAAGATATAACAAAGATGAAAATGTTGATCAAATCATATTAGTATATCAAGTGAACTCAGATTATCAGTTAAAATGGATTCTACCTAACCCGAGTGAAAAAGAACCGGACCCAGTTGTACACCATATTTCTGTATTTACTGATCCACCAATTTCCGAGGGGGTGCTGACAATACTCCAGAGCATGTCTCTAGAAGAGAAAATTGGTCAGATGATCTTTGCAGGTGTTGATGGAGCAAATTACGATCAAACAGCTGAAGATCTCATTCATCAGTACCACGTTGGTGGAATTATTTTTAATAAGAAGAATTTCCTTTCAGCAGACCAAACAATTCAATTTGTGAATAAAATCAAATTAGAAAATACAGCAAATCCATTATCTATTTTCTTAGGAGTTGACCAAGAAGGAGGTCGCGTAGCAAAACTCCCTGGCAACCTAACACCTATTCCGACGAGTTTAAATATCGGAAATGTTGGTAGTTCAGATTTTTCATATGCAATTGGAGAGCTACTAGGAACAGAAGTTAGATCATTTGGATTTAATATGAACTTTGCACCTGTTCTAGATATAAATAGTAATCCTAATAATCCAGTAATCGGTGATCGCTCTTTTGGAAATTCCGCCGATATTGTTAGCCGTCTTGGAATCCAAACAATGAAAGGGATTCAATCGGAAAACGTTATTGCAGTCGTCAAACATTTCCCTGGCCACGGAGACACATCTACGGACTCTCATCTTGAGTTACCTCGAGTGAACAAGTCCCTTAAAGAACTGGAAGAGCTGGAGCTTTTACCATTCAAACAAGCAATTCAAGAAGGTGCAGATGTTGTGATGATCGCGCACATTTTACTTCCTCAATTGGATTCGGTAAATCCGTCTTCGATGTCAGAGGTTATCATTACTGATCTATTACGTAACCAATTAAACTATGATGGTGTGGTTATTACAGACGATATGACCATGCAGGCTATTACAGATCATTACGATATTGGTGTTGCTTCTGTTCAATCAGTTAAAGCAGGCAGTGATATTATAATGGTCGCCCATGATTACAACAAGGTCGTTAAAGTTTTTGATACAATTCACGCAGCTGTTGTTAATGGAGAAATTTCTGAAGAACGAATTAATGAAAGTGTCATTAGAATTATTCAACTAAAAGAAAAATACCAATTGAAGGACAACCAAGTAGAAAGTGTTGACGTAAACGCGCTTAACCAACAAATTCAAAGTGTGTTAAATGATTATTATTACTAAATGAAGGACATCTGCCACGTTCTTGTATATAGTAAAGTTAGGTGATGACCATGAATACAAAAATGTATATTAACAATGAGAATTTACTCGCAGGGATTACGTTAAAGAATCCAGTAGAACTTGAATTTAATAATATGGCGCTACACGTATGTGAAAATGAGGAAGATATTCTTCATAATCGGATGCAACTGGCGAATTTACTTCAATGTAATATTGAAGATTTTGTTTGTGCAAACCAGACACATAGTGCCAATTTTCATAAAGTGACTTTATATGATAAAGGCCGTGGTGCAACAAAACAAACAACTGCTATTCCCGACACAGACGCACTTTATACGTATGAGCCAAACATTCTTTTAAGTACCTTCACAGCAGACTGTGTACCTGTTATTTTCCATCATGAAGATAATGGGCTTGTTGGAGTAATTCACTCGGGTTGGCAAGGGACCGTAAAAGAAATTACATTAAAATTGTTCAACCATTTAGTTCAAGAAGAAGGCTGTGATCCTAAAGGATTCCAAGTCATCTTAGGACCTGCGTTAAGCCAAGAGAAATTTGAAGTGGATGAAGATGTCTATTTACGATTTAGAGATTTAGGCTATGCAGATGAATTTATGTATTACAAAGAAGACACTAATAAATTTCACATTGATAATCAAAAAACCGTAATGAAACAATTGGAACTTGCAGGAGTTCCTGCTGAAAATATAACGATTGATACTACTTGTACATTTATCAGTGATGAAGGTTTCTCTTACAGACAAGATAAGAAAAGCGGAAGACATTTAGGTTTTATCATGAAAAAATAGGAAAGCACATTAAGGTGTATCTATAAAAAAGTGAAATTAGTAAGGGGATATCATGTTCAAAAGATATCCCCTTTTTTATACTGAAAAGATATTTAATTTTGCAACGCATATTTCAATAAGTATAATAGAATGTATATTTATAAGGGAGGAACCTTTTTGATCATTGCAATTATATTCCTATTATTTGTATCGTTCTTCTTCTCAGGAAGTGAAACGGCACTGACAGCTACCAATAAGATGAGACTACAGACTAGGGCCAATAATAATGATAAAAAAGCTAAAAGGCTATTAGATTTAGTATCTAAACCGAGCTTATTTATAACGACGATTCTAATAGGCAACAATATTGCGAATATATTGCTGCCAACCTTAGTCACAACGCTTGCTATACAATATGGATTTAATGTAGGAATAGCTTCGGCTATTTTAACTGTTGTTATCATCGTTTTTTCGGAAGTCATTCCCAAATCAGTTGCTGCTGCATTTCCAGATCGTATTGCATTTCTTGTGTATCCATTCATTCGATTCTTTGTAATTATTTTTAAACCAATCACATTCGTACTTAATCAGCTTACAGGTTTTATTACAAAAGCACTTTCAAAGGGTCAGACAAATGATGTATCAATATCAAAAGAAGAATTACGAACAATGGTTGATATAGCAGATTCAGAAGGAACATTTAATCAAGCAGAATCTAATCGAATAAAGAACGTATTAGATTTTTATAACCTAAATGTAAAAGATGCATTAAAAACACCAAGAGTAGACATAATCGCCTTTCCAAGTACGGCTACTTTTCAAGAAGTAAGGGACGTCGTAATACAAAGTCCTTTCACCCGTTATCCAGTTTATAATGAGAATATCGATAATATTATTGCTATCTTTCATACTAAACAATTAATATCGTGGTCAGCAGAGCCCGAAAAACCATTAGAAGCATTTAGTGATACTAATCCACTATTTGTCTTCGAATTCCACTCAATTGAATCAGTTTTAAACAAAATGACAAAAGAAAAAAAACATATGGCAATTGTATTGGAAGAGTATGGTGGTATAGAAGGTGTTCTAACCCATGAAGATATCATAGAGGCTATGCTTGGTTTGGAAATTGAAGATGAATCAGATTTAGAAGGCGAGCCGCTTGTTGAAAAGCTATTGGAAACTGAAATTATTTGTGATGGTAAAATAACTCTTTATCGCTTAAATTCTATTTTTAATACTGAAATTCCAGAAGATGAGGATACTCTTGCGGGATACCTTTTAAATGAGTTTAAAGAATTGCCAAAAGAGGGAGAAGTAATAGAATTAAACAATCTAACCTTTAAAATTCTACAAATTGAAAATAGCGCTATTAGAAAGGTCCAAATTATTAAATAATAATAGGAGATTAATTAAAATAGGCAAATACGTTAGAAGATGCTTTATTATAGCATTAGCAGGTACACTTTATCAGAGTGGAAAAACTTTCAATAAGATTAGCTACTAAATACACCGATTTCGGGACTGCAAAGAAATTAACAAAGTAAAGGACATAACATATTTGACTAATAATACGTTATGTCCTTAAAACTATTTTTATAACCCTCATATTTCTATAACTTCTCAACCTGAACACCATTGTTCGTTAACAGATTTATATAAAACGGATCCTTCCCAATCGCATACACTCGATCACAAAACGTCGTAATTTCATTCATATCATGAGACGTATATAAAATGATTTTACCTTGCTCTTTCGCTAATTTAACTAAGTACTTACCAATTTCGTTTTTTGACTTCATATCGATACCAACTGTTGGTTCATCTAGTAAGATTAACAATGGATCGTGTAGCAAACTAATGGCTATGTTTAACTTGCGTTTCATGCCGCCTGACAAAGATTTCACAGGCTCTTTCCACTGCTCTAGCTGCATATCAAGACAGAGCTGTCGACATTCTTCTTTTGTTCTCTTCTTCCAGGAAAGCTTCGAAAAAAATAACATATTCTGTTCAACGGTGAATTCTTCCCATAGGGAGATTTCTTGTGGAACATAACCTACAATTTTACGAATTTCTTCAATTTTTCGTCCATATAATAAATCGCCCAATTGTACTGTGCCTTTAGAGGCTTTAGTTATAGTAGCTAGAATATTTAACATGGTGGATTTCCCAGCACCATTTTCTCCAACTAATCCAACCACTTCTCCTCTATTTAGTTGAAAGGAGACTTGGTGTAAAATTTTCTTCTTTCCATAGCTCTTCTCTAAATCTATTACCTTAAGCATGTAACTTGTCTCCCTTCATATACCAAATACAGAACCAACCTAAAAGAATGACTAACCACACAAATGGAATTTGCTCGGCTATTAAACTCGTTATTGGACTCAAGTATTTTATCCAACTCCATTGAGTTGTTAGCCCATCAATTGGAATAATCGCTCCACTCAACAATGTCAAAATTAAAGCAAAACCAAATGTACTTACATAGTACATTAATGATTGTTTAAATACATTCACAACTAAAAAGGCTAGTAAACTAATGACAAACTTATAGAATAAGAACGAAATCCAAAATGCACTTGAATTTGGCTGCATTAGAACCTGGTTTAATATAAACAGAGAGAGTAAATCTACTAGTACAATAATAACTGTATAAAGGGCAAAACTTATTATTGCGTAGTATTTAAAGCTTATAGATGTAAATAGCCATCTTATATGTAATTCATCTCGTTTTTCTTTAATAACCCAATCAAAAATAAAAAAGGTCGAAATCAAACTAAAGAATGCCCAGATCCCCCAGATATTAAAGACTGGTAATACTTCATCTTCCTCTATCTCTATTGTTTGATTTTGGTAAGAAAAGTTTGTTTGTAATAGCTGCTGTGTTTCTTGCTTTTCTACACTGACCTGTACAATTTCCTCCCAATTCCACTCTTCATCCGATCCGTATTCCTTAAACAAATCCTTTACTTCATATGCAGCCCTCATTCGGGATACATCTTCTTGTACAAATGAAGTCATTAGCTCTTTTACCGCAAAGTAAGCGTAGGAACGATTAGATGAATAAGCATCAATTAATTGATTTCTTTTCCCATCCAGAATCATTTCCTCATATCGGTTGTGAAGTACAAACACACTATCTAACTCATGTTTTTCTAATTGATTTATCGCTTCACGTTCATTTAGTAACTTTACATCTATATATGAGACCTCTTCTAATTTTTCAATTAAGCCGTTGGATAACAGTGATTCTTCTTCAACAACGATACCAATAGGGATTTTTGAATCCTCGCCCCAAAAACCAACTATTTTGGACGTTAAGAATGTTAAGAGCAGGGGGAAAAGCATCCAGAAGACGAGACTTTTCCAATCTTTTCTTACTCTTAAAACTCTCGCATATAAAATTCCTTTCAACTTCCCCACCTCTCTTTAACGGTCGTTGATAGCCATAGCAACACAAAGCCGGTGATTGTAGTAATAGTTAGTCGAGTAAATTCCGCATAATTTCTATCCTCAAGAGCAATATCAGTTATCCAATTGAATATTTCATTCGAAAAGATGTAAGGTAAAACATCCTGTAAAGATAGTGGCAAGTAAATTGAAGGAATAATTGAACCACTTGTAATGATGATAAAAAATAAAAATAAAATTTGGATGAGCATCGCCATTTTCACCGATTTAATCCATACATCAATGATTGAAATCCCCAATAGTATTAGGAGCCCGTATAAAGTTGTATAGTGCATTAATCTTAAATAATCAACCACATATAAGTTTAATGAAAAATAGTTCGCTATAACTAAAAACCCAACCCAAGCTAAAAATAGACCACATGCAAATGAAACAATTATTCTAGAAAGTACATTTTGCCAAATTGTTAAGCCTAATAATTTTAGTCGGATTATTAAGGATGGAGACTCATCTTTACGCAATATTGTATATAAACCAAATAACCATATAGTGAAGGCTAGAAACCACCCAGAAAGGGTAAAGAAATGTGTTGGTGATGATGTCGCAATATTGGTAATGGTTTTTTCTTTTACTAATTGATCTTTAGCTAACGTAAAGAGTGTGAATTCTATAAACAGTTCGTATCGATAGTTTTGGTATGTATCGTTAGACATGTCTGTTTTTCTCGCATAATCATAAACCGTTAAAATATTTGCTTGTGCAGTTTCTATGTATCTTGTAAAACTTTCAACTAATTCTTTCACTATAAAACTATCTGTCTTCTGATTCGCATTTCCAACAATAGGAATAGTTAATGAATTACCATTATACATACTTTCAGTAAACTGTTTAGGCAAAACAATATATGCACTAATTTCATTTTCTTCGATTTGTATTATTGCTTCTTCTTCACTCATTATTGTTAATTCAACCGATCCATCTTGACTAAAGCTTGTTTTCAAGAAGCTACTAATCATTTTCGTTTCTTCTGTCTGATCCTCGTCCACTAATGCCATGGCAATTTTTGAATCGGATGGTGAATCAATCAACGATATTACCATAAAAGAAACGATTGAAATGATAAGTATTGGAAATACAAAAAGCAGAAGAAGTGATTTCCACTTCTTCTGTAACTGTTTTACATATTGATGAATGAAGAATAATATATTTTTAATATTTCTCACGGGGTAATCACCCATTCATTAAAAAAGTCCAAGCTCAAAGTATAGCTCCATTGCCCAGCTTTGTGCTTTTGTAAGGAAGTCTTCCATCATATACGTTTCAATTTCGTCTGAATCCATTGCTCCAAGATTCACTAGATTATCCGTTGGAATATCTACATTTTTAATAAATGAACCAGTTTCATCTACTAATATAGCAATATCGAATTCGTACGATTCAATACCGAATCGATGTTCACCTTCCATTGAGTCGCCTTTGTAAGAAGAGTCACCTTCCCAGAACAGTTCAATTTCATCATAGTCATCTTGGAAATACAATGTACGATAGAATGAACGTTCTCCACCATTAAGTTCTTCTGAACCTTCATAAGTAAAACCAGTACCGTAATCATCTAACAATGTAACTTCATCTTCAATTTCGCCATTTTTATAAGTTAAATCACCAACGAAGGATAGCTTTTCGCCCTCCACTTCAAATGTATAATCCCATTGTTGTTTTTCATTAGTAAATAGACGAGTACCTTCTGCTTTAAACTCACCAATTTCTAAATCACTTTGAACTACTGTATCATTACTAATCCAAACTGTGTAACTAATGCCAGTTGGGATATCAGTGTCTTTTAACTCCTTAATAGCTGAGTCTAATCCCTCGTTAATATCAATATCAAACTCATCATCAAAAGATCCTGCTGTACCTGTAGCGTTTTTCACTGTTTCAAGAATAATATCTTCAAATTTCGGGTCATCTTTAGCCTTTTCAAGTACTTTTACTAAAATGTCTTTAATTTGGTCGCCACTTAATTCTAATGAAATCTTATTCGCTTTTAAGTTATCGCCAAATACATCAATATCTTCAGCTTCTTCTTTAAACGCATCTTCTGGAATTGAGTTATAGAAGAATAATAAATATTCTTTTACTAAATACTCCTGATTTTCTTTTGAAAAGACATTTTTGCCCATCCAATCATTTAATCCTAATGTCTCTGTGCCTTCATAATAAGGATCTAATGTTCTCATAAAATTACCGAAATCTTCGTCTTTAATTTGAAGAATATCATCAGTGAATGGGAATCCGAACATTAATTCTTTTGTTGTAACATAAGCAGATATGTCTTCAATCTTCACTCCATTAACATCTGCACCCAAATCAGCTTTTAATAATTGTTTGTTCGGGTCTAATTGAACTTCTAAAGAAAGAGTTGAGTTATTTATTATTTCAACAGCCATCTCTTCTTCATAACTATAAAAATCGCCGTTGATGTCTGCTCCAATTGTATATGTATATTCTGCTGGTGTTGTTTCTGCTTTTTTAGCCCATTCAACTTCTGGTTGGTAACGATTTTCGAATGCGCTCTTTAGTTGTTTCCATGAGTTTAATTCAGCAAGTAGTAGTTGGTCTTTTGTAGACTTTTGCATATTGAAGAATGCAAATGCACCGCCACCAATTAATAATAAAGCAAAAATTGCACTAATAATTGTTACTGCAAATTTTTTAGATTTTGGTTTTTTCGGATTTGAATTTTGATTTCCATATTGGTTTTGATATCCATGCTGGTTTTGTTGGTTACCGTATTGATTTTGATTTCCAAACTGGTTTTGACCTTGGTATTGCTGTTGATTGTTAAATTGTTGGTTCTGACCTTGGTATTGATTTTGGTTTGGATTCCAATATTTGTCCTGTTCTGTATATTGACCTGAGTTTTGGTTCATGTATTGATTCTGATTTGGGTCAACATTTTGTTGGTTTGGATTCTGTCCAAATTGGTTCTGATTTGCATTACCGTAGTTTTGGTTTGCGTTTCCATCTTGACCTGGATTTTGCCCCTGATTTGGATTTCCACCCTGGTTTGGAAACTGATTATCTTCGTTCAATCTTAATCCTCCTTAATTTCTTTACCTCACTGCTCCATTAAACAGTTGCCTATTTAATCATAGCTGTATTTCCAAATTAGTGTAATAAGTCTATAGTAAACAAAAATTTACACTTAAGTAAAAGTTTAATATATTATTAGGTAAGTTTATATAGGAAATTTTTAGGATATTCCTAAAGTCCCGTTTTCCATCTTTAATTTTCTCAAGCTCACAGACATATATTACACTGTTCATCATTGGTTAGAGGAGGCTATGTATTGTTAATTCACGTCGTGAAAAGGGGCGATACGCTTTGGCAGCTTGCGAGACTTTACAATGTAACGATCGATTCCATTCAACGTATAAACGAATTACCAAACCCCAATCGCTTATTACTAGGTCAATCAATTGTCATACCAGTAGCCGGGACCTTTCACACAATTAAACCTGGTGATACTTTCTGGTCAATTGCAAGTCAGTATGGTATTTCAGTGAATGCAATTCTACAAGCTAATCAAACAGTTAATCCAAATTCTCTTTTACCAGGTAGTACTCTTTATATTCCACCATTAATCCACATCGTTCAATCAGGACAAAATTTATCCCAAATAGCTAGGCTATACGGTACAACTGTAGACGCAATTATAAGGGAAAACCAAATTACTAATCCCAATCTTATCTATGTTGGAAGCCAACTAGTTATTCCAAGAAGTAAACCTGTCATTGAAGTTAATGCCTATTCATACCAAAAAGATCAAGATGCCGCTAATACCCTCCAACAAATTGGTCACTTATTAACTTATTTCAGCCCATTTGCTTATATGATTAAAGAAGATGGTACTTTAGAGCCATTTGATGATGATTTAATGCTACAAGCTGCTATATCAAAAAATGCAGTGCCCATGTTAGCTATTACAAATCTATCTGCAACAAGTACAGGTACAAATCTAGCTCACGCTGTTTTATCTAATCCACAAATAAGAGAAACACTCATAACGAATATTCTTCGGATAATGGATGAAAAGGGGTATAAAGGAGTAAATATCGATTTTGAATATGTGCCACCAGAAGACCGTGAAAATTATAATCAATTTTTACAGTTAGCCGTAGATCGTTTACATGAACGTGGATACTTCGTTTCAACAGCAGTAGCACCTAAAACGAGTGGAACACAAACAGGTTTATTGTATACCGCGCATGATTACGAAGCTCACGGACGAATTGCGGATTTTGTTGTATTAATGACCTATGAATGGGGTTGGAGAGGTGCTTCACCACAAGCAATTTCGCCTATAAATCAAATGAGAAGAGTTGTTGAATATGCACTATCCGTCATGCCTGCCAATAAGATATTCTTAGGGTTTCAAATTTACGCTAGGGATTGGAAGATTCCTCACAAACAAGGAGATGTAGCTGAAACCTTTAGCGCACAAGAAGCAGTTCGAAGAGCAACACAATATAGTGCTGTAATTCAATACGATGAAGTTGCACAGTCACCATTCTTCCGATATACAGATGAAAGTGGCCAAGGTCATGAAGTATGGTTTGAAGATGCTCGTAGTGCGCAAGCAAAATTTGATATGGCAAAACAATATAATCTAAGGGGAATTAGTTATTGGGCGTTAGGATATCCATATCCGCAAAATTGGGCTTTACTTAATGATAATTTCACCATACGAAAATTATGAATCGACTAAGGGAGGTATACGGTGGACGTTTATGCGAGAAGAGGAGATACATTTTGGTATTATAGCCAGCTTTTCAAATTACCTCTTCAATTAATCATTGATTCAAACTGGGATGTTAATCCACAAACTTTTACAGTTGGTCAAAGAGTTCGAATTCCAGGATATGTTGCAGTAAATTATCAAATACAACCAGGTGATTCTTTATGGTCCATTGCAAGAAGACGAAATGTTCCCCTTGATTCTTTATTTCTTGTTAACCCTACGTTTGACCCGAACCGATTACAAATAGGCGAAATTATTTTAATACCACAAAGAGTAACATGGCGAGTCGTAAATGGGCGACAAAATTATGAATATAACATCATGCTTAATGATCTCCAAAATTTGGCAACAATCTATCCTTTCATTCAATCAGCTTCTATTGGAAACAGTGTACTTGGTCGAACGATTCCTGAGGTATTAGTTGGGAATGGACCAAAACGTGTCCATTACAACGGTTCTTTCCATGCGAACGAATGGATTACAACACCCGTCATTATGACTTTTTTAAATGATTATTTAATATCTCTAACAAATCAAACGCCTATCCGTGGCTTAAATACATTTCCACTTTACCAACAATCTTCGCTATCAATTGTACCAATGGTTAACCCTGACGGTGTAAATTTAGTAATTAACGGGCCATCGGAAGCTGAACCTTACCGAAGCAGAGTTATTGAATGGAATAATGGAAGTATGGATTTTTCTGGTTGGAAAGCGAACTTTAATGGGGTAGATTTAAATGATCAGTTCCCTGCAAACTGGGAAGCTGAAAGAGAACGCAATCCAAAAACACCTGGTCCTAGAGATTATGGTGGTGAAGCTCCTCTAACAGAACCTGAAGCTATTGCTATGGCTGAGTTAACAAGAAGACGTGATTTTGCAAGAGTGCTTGCGTTCCATACACAAGGTCAAGTAATTTACTGGGGCTATGAGAACATGGAGCCACCTGAAGCTGAAATACTTGTAAATGAGTTTGCTAGAGTAAGCGGGTATACTCCTGTGAAATCAATCGAAAGCTACGCAGGTTACAAAGATTGGTTTATTCAAGATTGGCGTCGTCCTGGCTTTACTGTTGAATTAGGAACAGGGGTTAATCCACTACCATTAAGCCAGTTTGACGAAATTTATGAAGAAACATTAGGTATTTTCCTAGCAGCACTGTATATGTAAATACAACTCTATTTTCATCTCATTTTGACTACTTCAATATGAGATGTTTTTTTATGAGCTATTCGACAATATATGTCATCTTTCGTCAGGTCGTTGAATACTATATTCGTATGTACTTATAAAAATTTCCCGAGAATTTCGGGGGAATGGAGACATATGAAAAAATTACTTATATACCTTTTCGTACTGACGTTAGCTAGTGCTTTAACTGCTTGTAATAGCTTACCAACGCCCCAAGTAAAAGAGCCTGAAAAACAGGAAGATACTCAAAAAAGTAAAGACCAAACGAATGAAGAAACAAATATAGACAAAGAAGAAGTAGTAGTAGAAGAGGAAGAGGTTGAAGATGAAAAAGATACAACTAATAATACTACAGACAACCAAAACAAAGACAATACAACTACAGAAAATGACGATTTAGCTTTAGCATTCCAAGCCTATATTGATGAAATTATGCTGCTCGCTCCAGAAGAGATTCGTATTATTGAAGCATATGGCAGTGTATCAGGTAATAACTATGTGAATGACTCCATTATGTATGATGAACTATATTATAATGTTGTACCATCCTATAACGAATTTGTAATAGCACTGGAAGGAATTAGTTCAGACAATGAAATCATTAATGACTTACACGCTATCTATGTGGAAGCAGCAACAATCCAATTAGGTGCATTTACAGTGATGATCACAGCGTTAGAAGAACAAAGTAGGGATTTAGTTGAAATGGCAAACCAAGGATTGTCTGAAGCTAGTAGCTTAATTACTGAATGGCAGGCGCAAGTTCAGATTCTTTCCGTTCAAACCGGAGTTAGTTTTTAATAATAATTATTGGCAGACCTTTTATTTGATGGTCTGCCTTTTACATGTTGTTTAAATACTTTCAACTCGTGATTAAATAAACCTCGTTTAAGCCATATTAAGAGTGATTTTATATTTGAAAGGAGACTTAATATGGGTAGAGATGATAGCCAAGGTAAAAGTAATAATACAAGATCTTTGCCACAAACGCCAAAAAATTTAAAAATTTCACCTAACAAAGTGAATGAGGAGTTTTCCCAAGAGTTAGATGAGCTTGGTGAATTAGTAAGAAAAGCAAAGAACAATACAAAAAATAATAAATAGGAGGTAGCTTCATGGACTATCAACGAGCGCAAGAAATTGTTGCTTCGCCAAAAGAATATGAAGTAACCTACAACGGAGTCTCCGTTTGGATTGATAAACTTCATGAAGACCAAAAAACAGCAACTGTTCATTTACGGAAATCGTTAGAAGAACGATCTGAAGTCGATATTACAGAATTGAAAGAGGAATACTTAATCCATTAATGTTTTCCCACGGGATATTATCTCGTGGGTTTTATTTTTGTAAAAATCGAACATGGAAATTATTAATAAGTCATTAATTTGTTTTAACATTGTCGATTAAAATTGTTATTGGTCAAGTTCTGTATATTCACATGGGATTGGGTAAATAATGGATATAGCTCTCTACCTTTAAAGTAAAGGACGGATATATTGAGAAATAAAGGCCTAATCTTGGCTTTAGGGATATTTGTTTCACTATTAAATTTATTTGACGGCTTTGCCACTAACTATGGTTACGTATATAACCTAATTATCGAATTAAATCCGTTAATGGATTACTTATTAACAATTAGTCCAACTCTCTTTTTGAGTTTTAAATTTTTGACTTCGATTTTCATCATACTGATTTCTTTCGCCGTATACTACAAAAGTAATGAGCGGTTTCAAAGACCTTTCTTATTCTCCTTAGTAATAATAAGTGTGATGTATACGGGTATATCTATAATGCATATTTTCTGGTTAACGTATGTATAGTAAGGGATGAGGAAATTCCTCTGTCCCTTACTTGGTCTCAAAGTGTATTACCCAACTGCCAAAATCTTATTGACTTCATTAAGAGAAGTTGCTTAATTTATTTCTCGTGATCCTTAGGTTCAAATGTTTTACAACAAGTATCCCGAGAACTACTTGCTTCTTCTTTTACATTGTCGAAGTCAAAATCAGAAGCAAACTCTTGCATACGATCATTCGAATGGTAGTCCATATCTACTTCGATTTTTTCTGCTCCACATAAATTACCCTCTTTGTGGAAAACACAGTTCGAAACAGAACATCGCACTTCTACATTTGGCATTCAGATATCCTCCTCACTTGAGAGTTAATGAAGAATAGACAAAATCTAATCTTCATATGTATTGTGTGCATTTTACACGCTATCATAAGGTCATTCTTTATCTAAAAAGGAAAATCCCTCCATGCTGAAAAACTTCAACTTGGAGGGATTTATTATTAACTAAACAATGGTATCGTCATCGTTAGCTCGATTCGCTTTTCTTCGATCCGTTTCAGGAAATTCGAACTCATCGCCAGCCTCCATTTGGGGTCTTGGCTCTGTGAAGACTGCTGGTCCATCCATACGTTCTTCTGCGAAACGTTTCGCAAGAATTGGTAAAGATAGAAGCCCTGCAAGTCCAACAATTGAGTAAATTAAGTTGGATAAAAACGTGTCTACACCAAATAAGGCATCCACTAGATTAAAGTCAAATAATCCAATAAGTCCCCAGTTAATGGCACCCACAATAACTAAAAATAATGCAATTCTATATATTGTGTTCATTTGTCCACCTCCTTTTATTTTTGTCCCACAAGTGTAACTTCGTTTTGTGTGACTACTTTATTTTTTTCAAAAAAAATGTATTTATGTGATGCAAAATTAGACAACTGTAAGGACTAAAAGGGATTATTCCCTTTTAGCCCAAAGTTTACAATGATTCAAATAGCAGTCAAACAGAACCTAATTCCACGCTGTACGTTCACTTACAGGTTTTTGTTGTCTATTAGGTTCGAACTCATTACTGGAAAATGGTGCAGATTGATTTTGGCTACCAATTTGTCGATTAGGGTTAAATTCAGCACCAAATTCAACGTTGTTGTATTTGGAAGTAGCATTTAGATTGCGATTTACTTGAGCATTATCTAATTTACATGCCTTACCATTTACTGTGTTTTCACAATTCACTCCAGTATTGTTCATGTTTACATTTGACATTGCCATCCTCCTCATTGGATTAGTTGAACAATATAGAAATCCTAATACTAGACCTCTATACTCTTCAAGGATAGTTTGTCCAAATGAGTAGAATTTTTTCGTTTAATTTGAGTTACATAAACTTATCTTTTTGCGAAATACTCTATTTAACAACTTAAATTTATTCGTCGTCAATTTCACCATCACCAATTTCATCTTCTTCTTCAATTTCTTCTATTTTTTCGCCTTCTTCTGGCATTTCATCATCTCCGCATCCAACTAGCAGGGTGGAAAATGATAAAAAGAACAATAAAAAGTATTTTTTCATTTTAAAGCCTCCTTTCTATTAGTTTTTCCAAATTGGCAGAGAAATATAAAATATAAGAAAATAATATTCGTGCCAAGTACTTAAAATATTTAAATCTTCAAACTGACCTTAAATAATTTAAATAAAGTGATACTTTTATTAATATCAGTCCTTTGCTAATGTTATTTTAAATTACTTTAGCAAGGAGAATTGAACATGCAAAAAACAGAAAGTTATTCAATTTCAACTACACGAGCAAAAACATTAGATGTAATTATTACTGCATTTTTAATCGCGCTCGTATTTGTTTCAACAGTATTTATTAACATTAAACTTCCATTTGGTCATGGAGGGTTAGTTCATTTAGGTACTGCAATGCTCTTTATTGCTTCTATTCTTTTTGGTCCTAAAAAAGGGGCAATAGCAGGTGCTGCTGGAATGGGGTTATTTGATATTCTTGGTGGTTGGGCTATTTGGGCGCCCATCACAATTGTTGCAAGAGGATTACAAGGCTATATCGTAGGGAAAATTTCCTGGATGAACGGACGTAATGGAAATAGTATTGGTTTTAATTTGTTAGCAACAATTATTTCTATCCCATTTATGATTGCCGTTTACTACGTTGGTGAGGGGATTCTTTATGGAAACTGGATTCAACCACTTCTTTCAATCCCTGGTGACCTTACTCAAAATGCATTAGGCATTATTATAGCTTTACCTGTTTGTATAGTTCTTAGAAAATTGCCAATTTTTAAATAAAACATAATACCTAAAAGTAAAAAAGCACCAAATCACTGGTGCTTTTTTGCTTTATTTATTGCAATGCTTTATATGCATTTAAGAATCCATTACCAAAATAGGCTTTATCATTTCCTTTAACAGGATCGACAGCTACTCTGTATAAAAGTTGTTCAAGTTGTGCTGGTGACATCTTACCGTACTTATCAATTAATAAGGCAGCTACCGCTGATACTTTTGGTGTCGCCATTGAAGTTCCTGTAGACCAATACCAACCACCATCATTACTTGTACTTAAGTTAAACTCTGTTTCAAATAAACGTTGCTCCAAATATTCATCAAATTTACCTGAAATCAGATATTCTACATATAACTGTGAATCACCACCAGATGTAGTTATGTCAATTACACCAGAACCATAGTTTGCATAACTTGCAAACTGATCATTTGGTCCAGTTGCTGAAACAGTGATAACTCCTGGTAAAGTAGCTGGAACTGTAAAACCAGCACCAGTGAAGGAAAGTCCATTCCCTCCATACTCGGCATTTAAGAAGTCCATTACTTCACTCTTGTTTGAAATATCAATTCCGTCATTCCCAGATGCAGCTACTACTAGTGACCCTTTGCTTAATGCATAGTCTACTGCACGTTTGTAGGCTTTAAAGTCCGCTACATCGTTTCCAAGGTTTATTTTTTCCCCTGTAACTGGGTCAACATAAAACGCTTGACCAAGAATATCAAATCCACCCAGGCTCATTGAGATTACATCTACATCATCGTTAGCAGCTGCAATCATTGCTGCAAAAATCCAACCAGATTCTGCTGAACTTTTCCCAAAAACGCGATATGCTCTAATTCCAGTATCAGGTGCAACACCTAACATTGCTCCGTTTGCTGCAATTGACCCTGCAACATGACTTCCGTGTCCATTAACATCATCAAATGCATTTGGGTTACCAGTTTCTTCAGGTTCAGTTCCTTGGAATCCACCTGCTGGTACGAAATTTTTAGAACCAGGTAATAAGTTTCCTACTAAATCTGGGTGATCACGGTCAATACCTGTATCAATAATACCAACTACTACATCATGGGAACCAGTCCCAAGTTTATAACTCTCACCGTTATTTGTAATTCGTTGTATATCCCATTGTAGACCCCAAAGTGCTGCATCTGCAGGATTAACAACATCTTCACTAATTTTTTCAGTTTGTGGTAAATCCCAAGAGATTGATGGGTTAGCAGCACTAACTCCATTTAAACTTTTTACAGTACCAAAAGCAGTTGTTGGTGCCTTGATTTGTACAAAACCGATTTCAGGTACAGAATAAACAACTTCCCCGCCTAAGCTTTCTATTTCAGTTTCAAAGTTTTGAGGTATACTGTTTTTACTAAATAATACTGAATAATAGCCTTCCTGTTCACTAGCTTCTGCTGTTAATGTAAAAGGTAGAAAACTTATAACTAATGCTAGTCCAACTAATAACTTAAACAACTTTCTCATCCAAAATCCCTCCGATTATTGAGATAAAAACATATATAAATAAATTTACCAAAATACAAAATACTCCTTTAAAAATGAGTCAATAATACTTAATGACGCAGTTTCATAGCGACTATTTACATAGGAGAATTGTGAAAAATGAGATATTTTACTTTAAATATAAGTAAAGAATCCTATTTTTCAGAAAATTCCTCTTAACCAAAAGTTACTTTTATTCTATAATTATTATACGTGTTTACATTTATAGGAATATATAGGGAAACTGTTCAAAGAATAAGAGATATTGGGGGATCATTCAACTTGAGAGTCTTTGTAGCAAGGCAACCAATTTTTAATGCTGCTGGAAATGTAATCGCTTACGAACTATTGTATCGCAATAGTGAAATGAATTCGTTTCCAATGATAGACGGAGATCAGGCAACCACTGATGTTATTATTAATAGCTTCATCAATATTGGAATCGAAGAAGTTGCAGATGGTAAGCCCTGTTTTATCAACTTTACTGAAAATCTATTAGAAATGAGGTTACCCACTTATTTCTCACCCAAAGTAATAGTAGTAGAAATACTTGAAACCGTTGTACCTAATGAAAAGTTATTAGAAATCTGTAAAGAATTAAAAGAACTCGGCTACAAAATAGCGTTAGATGATTTTATTTTTCATAAAAGTAATCCATTCCTTTATCGTGTACTAGAATATGTAGATATTATTAAAGTAGATATTCAAAATACTCCTCTAAAGATGTTTAGTGAAATTGAAGAGATTGCTAATCTTTATAACATTCAACTGTTAGCAGAAAAAGTTGAGACTAGTCGTGATTTTAAAGATTACACTAATAGAGGGTATTCCTATTTTCAAGGTTATTTTTTCTCTAAACCTGTTATCGTTTCAACTCATGATATTCCATTATATTTTTATTCTTACATCGAGATATTGAACCAATTAACTTCAACTGAACCGAGAATAGACACCATTGCGCAATTCGTTGAAAGGGATATATCGTTATCTTATAAGTTATTAAAGTTAATAAATACAAGTGTTTTTCGAAGAACTGCTAAAATTTCATCCATTAAACAAGCAATCGTATTGCTTGGACTGCAAGAATTTCAGAAATGGATCTACGTACTTTCTGTTCGAGATTACCAAAATCAGAAAAGCGGACTTTCAAATGAAATTATCCGAATTAGTTTAGTTCGGGCTAAAATGTGTGAATCATTGGGAGTGTACATCAATCCTTCACTACCACCGTCTGGTTTCTTTATGACCGGTATGTTTTCGTTAATTGATGCACTTTTAGGTGTGCCGATAGATGAAATTTTAGCTAAATTACCGTTGGATGATCAAATTTCAAATGCCTTAAGAGGGATATCTAATGATTATAAACGAGCACTCGACTTTAATCTTTCAATAGAAAAGGGTGAGTGGGCTAAAGCAAGTAGCCTGAGCCACTCGCTCGGTATTGATGAGGAAGTGGTTTGTTCCCTTTATACAGAAGCTCTTAACTGGTCAAATGAGTTATTGCGTGTGGAGAGTTTAGCTTAATTTGAATAACAAAAGAAAGTACAATCCATTTCCTTGGATTGTACTTTCTTTACACTTACGAGAAGAAAATTACTTCACTTCTTCTAATTCTCTTGTTTCTTCTTTAACTTCACTTAAACCTAATACTTCAGCAGTTTCTGCAAGTAATTTTCTGAATAAGTCTGGTTGTTCTGCAAGAGAGATTCCATATGAAGGAATCATTTCTTTAATTTTTGGTTCCCAAGATTTGTGCTCTTGTGGGAAACATTTTTTAATTACTTCAAGCATAACTTGTACAGCGGTAGAAGCACCTGGTGATGCACCTAATAACGCTGCTACAGAACCATCTTCAGCAGTAATAACTTCTGTACCGAATTGAAGTGTTCCTTTTCCTTTATCAGTGTCTTTAATTACTTGTACACGTTGACCCGCAACGATAATTTCCCAATCATCGCTCTTCGCATTTGGAATAAATTCACGTAGCTCTTCCATACGTTGCTCTTTAGATAATAATACTTGTTGAATTAAGTATTTTGTTAATGGCATTTCTTTTGCACCAGCTGCTAATAATGTAAGTATATTATTAGGACGAATGGATGCAAATAAATCCATATAAGAACCTGTTTTTAAGAACTTAGGCGAGAATCCTGCAAATGGTCCGAATAATAATGATTTTTTACCATCAATATATCTTGTATCTAAGTGTGGTACCGACATTGGTGGAGCACCAACTTTTGCTTTACCGTACACTTTAGCATTGTGTTGTTCTACTATTTCTGGATTGTTACAAACCATAAATAATCCGCTTACTGGGAACCCACCAATGTGTTTAGATTCAGGGATACCAGTATCTTGTAATAAGTGTAAGCTTGCGCCACCTGCACCAATGAATACGAATTTAGTATGGATATAATGCATTTTGCATCCGTCAAGGTCATGTACTTTAATTTCCCAACGACCGTCACTTGTACGTTTGATACCTTCAACTCTATGTTTATAATTAATCTCAACGTTTTGATTATTTAAATGACCCATTAACATACGCGTTAATGCACCGAAGTTCACATCCGTACCTGAATCAATTTTTGTCGCCGCAATTGGTTCATTGAACTTACGGTCTTCCATCATTAATGGAAGCCATTCTTGTAATGTTTTTGGATCTTCTGTATATTCCATTCCTTCAAACAATGGACTTTTTGTTAGTGCCTCAAAACGTTTTTTCAAGAAGTTTACATCTTTTTCACCATATACATAGCTCATATGAGGTAGTGGCATGATGAATTCTTCTGGATTTGTAATTAAGTTATTTTTTACTAGATAAGACCAGAACTGTCTTGATACTTGGAATTGTTGGTTAATATTAATCGCTTTTTTAATATCGATTGAGCCGTCTTTTTGCTCAGGTGTATAGTTTAGCTCGCAAAGTGCAGAGTGCCCTGTTCCTGCATTGTTCCACTCATTTGAACTTTCTTCACCTGGTTTATCAAGAGATTCATAGACTTTAATATCCCATTCAGGTGCTAATTCTTTTAGAAGTGTTCCTAAAGTTGCACTCATAATTCCCGCACCAATTAAAACAACATCTGTTTTTTCAACTCTGTTACTCATAATAACCTTCCTTATCTCCCCTATATTTGCAAAAAAGATGTAGGCCTTCACTTAGGTGTAATAAGCAGGGTGCGACCTAAGATAGCACCTTTTCTGTATATCTATTAAAACCATATTACAGTATAACATTCTTTATAAAAATTTTAAATCTACTATTATATAATAATGAAAGCGCTTCAGAAATGAAGAAAAAAATATACGCTAATAAGAACTCTTTTTTTATCTACTTGTCTTGCCACTTCATTATATCACTTTCAATCTATGATTTAAATCAAACAAAATTACATATATAACCAATATTATGCAATATAAAAATGAATATATGGTTCTATTTTTAAAATACGGTTTGAATGATAGGTGGAAGATACTGCTTGAAGGTTATAGCTTGGAGTTTAAAATTCATTATAATCGAATAATGATTAAAGCTGATGATTTCAATAGAAACTACATCAGCTAGCTGATTTTATTTTTTCTATAAAGTACTTTAAAATTCGAGCTGTTAAACCCCAGATCGTATAAGTTCCATAATCATAAAACCATTCTTCCATTGCCCTTGTTCTCCATTGATAATTTGAACCATTCATTATTTTATCAAATGGAAAATCCTCCGAAGGGATGGGTTGTACTGCCACTTTATGCATATAAGGTTCATTTTCTAATAACCATTCGATTGGTACTGTAAATACTTCTTCAACTTCAGCTTTGTTATATGAGTGGATTATTTCATTGTAATCAACAGTACCAACAAATGGATAAATAACAAATGAAGATGAGGCAATATAGGGACTTAGCTGTCCAATAATTTTTATCGTATCTGGCGTAACACCTAGTTCTTCTGTTGTTTCTCTAATGGCTGCGTCCATAGGAGTTAAATCTTCTTTATCGATTCGTCCCCCTGGAAAGCTTATATCTCCTGGCTGTTTTCTCATAGTAAATGAACGAACCTCAAATAGAATATGCCATTTTCCATCAACTTGCACTAAGGGTATTAAAATAGCTGATCGGAATGCGGACTCTTCACCTATAAATAAGGGCTGATTTTGTATGAGTTGGTTCTTCACCTTATCTATGAACATGGATATCACCTCGTTTTAATCACTTTTATTTATTCTATCGTATCATATTGATAGTAACTTGATTTAATTAGGTTATAAGAAAGCTCGATGAAAATATTTGTAAAAAATAAAAGCCGCTCCTGTAATTGAAGCGGCCCTCGTAAAATTCTATTACCTCGTATTTCTGAGAAATTGCTAATGTCGAGTTGTTGGCTCAGGATAATCATAGCCTTTTGTATCAACTTCCACCTTTTTCATCACTTGATCTTCTAGTGGCTTATCTGCTTTACCTCGTTCTACTGATACGATTTTATCTGCAACTTCCATACCTTCAATCACTTTCCCAAACGCAGCGTAGTCACCATCAAGATGCGGTGCTGCTTCTACCATTATGAAGAATTGTGAACCTGCAGAGTTTGGGTCTTGAGACCGCGCCATGGAAATTACTCCACGTTCATGCTTCAAGTTATTTTCAAAGCCATTGCTAGAAAATTCTCCATCAATGGAGTAATCAGGTCCACCTGTTCCATTTCCTAAGGGATCTCCCCCTTGAATCATAAATCCTGGAATTACTCGGTGAAAAGTAAGGCCATCATAATAGCCGTCCTCAGCTAGGAAGATAAAATTAGCAACTGTATTTGGAGCTACTTTCGGCTCTAATTCAAGGACAATTTTTTCATCATTATCCATTGTAATTGTCACAATAGGGTTCTCTGTTACTTCTGAAGGATAATTTCCTTTGTCAGCAGATTCAGTTGTTGAATTATTTTCCTTCGTTTCTGCAGGTTGTGTTTCTTCATTTGATGTACCACATGCTGCTAAAACCAATATGAACAGCATTAAAGTCAATGCAAAATATACTGTTTTTCTTCGTACAAACACTGTTTAACTCCTCCTTTATTTTCATCGAGAATTGTTCGTTGCTTAAGTTGGTCTTTTAACTATTACTATTAATATCACTGCTACAATTAAATAAGCAAGTATGTAGTATTTCCCTATTTTTTTAAGTGATTCTATTGTTTATACATCTTCTATTATTTGGTAAAATGTTTTATATTGATTACGATAATAAAGGGGATCTTTGTGTGGAGGCTAAATTAATTCAAAAAGTTGGACAAATAGGAGTACCTGTTAAAGACTTAAATAGGGCACTAGAATTTTATAAAGACAAATTAGGTCTTTCACTTTTATTTAACACGGACCGTTTAGCATTCTTTAATTGCGATGGTTTGAGGATATTGTTATCTCTTCCGGAAACTGAGGAGTTCAATCATCCGAGTTCCGTCATCTATTTTCAAGTTAGTGATATTAAAGAATCGTTTCAACAACTATTGAATAAAGAAGTAACTTTTATTGATGAACCACATGTTGTAGGGAAAATGGGAAATACAGAGATTTGGATGGCATTTTTTAAAGACACCGAGGACAATATACATGCATTAATGAGTGAAGTTGAAGTATAAATAATTATGACCCCTACCTTTATAAGTAGGGGCTCTTATTTTAATTGAGTGCTAAAATGGATTTGTCGCGATGAAGCTTGCCGTTTTTACATAGATACGTGGATTAAGTTTTAATTGGTTAACAATGAATTCTGCAATGTCTTCTGGTTGCATTATTTTTGATTCATCGTTTTCTTTAATTAAACTTAAATCCTTAGCTAAATCTGTAGCCACTGTACTCGGAGTTAAAGCAGAAACACGAATATTGTTTCGGCGTACTTCTTGCGCCAATGATTCAGTAAAACCAATTACACCAAATTTTGAGGCACTGTAGGCACTTGAAGTGGCTGCTCCATTTAGTCCACTCGTTGATGAAATGTTGATGATGTCGCCACCATTTTTTTCAATTAATTGAGGTAATACTGCATGTGTAACATAATACGTACCCATTATGTTAACATCAATCATTTTTTTCCACTCTTCTGGATCCATTTCTAACACCGAACCAAATTTCGCAATACCTGCATTGTTTATTAGAATATCAGCCGGACCTAAATCAT
Organism: Ureibacillus acetophenoni; assembly: GCF_900220965.1. Taxonomy (GTDB): domain Bacteria; phylum Bacillota; class Bacilli; order Bacillales_A; family Planococcaceae; genus Ureibacillus; species Ureibacillus acetophenoni. Next base: position 143,478 of record NZ_OBQC01000005.1, read on the forward strand.
TTGTTAAGGATGCAATCGCTGATTCTACTTGGTCCTTTGATGAAACATCTGCTACTGCATAAGCAACTTTTACTCCTAAGCCTTCGATCTCTGTTGCCACATCTTTTAACGTAGCCTCTGTTCTTGCTAGTAAACCAATATTTACGCCTTCTTTGGCTAAATGAAGTGCAGTTGCCTTACCAATTCCTCTTGCTGCACCCGTTATAAATGCAACTTTTCCATTTAATGATTGTGTCATTTTAATCGCTCCTTCAAACTCTCTAAATCATCCTCAAACAGTATGATGATTTCTTCACTGTTTTATAAATTAATACGAACCCTCTTCATTTTTAAAAGGATGCTGATGATGATGCTGCTGCTTGATCAGCTTTTACACAATCAATTGCAACAACAAGCGCTATGATGATTGTTTCCATTTCCTCATTTATTACTTGAACTTTATAACTGTCTCCCCAAGTGAACCATTCTTTACTTACTTGAGCAACTAATTCACCATGTTGGTACACCTCAAATTCCATGTCCCACCAGTTACCTTGCACATCAATTCCCGCCGCATCAATCGTATAACGTGCTTTTAAAAACGAAAACTCTTTCTTAATGGTTAATATATCTCGACCATTTACCTCAACATAAAACTTTGGCAAAAAGCTAAACGTTTTTTTTGTAATAAGGGCTACTTCCTCTTGTCTAGTATTCATAATGGAGTAAGTTTTAGGAATTCGCATAAAACTTCCCTCAACATAATAGACATCATTTTCTTCTTGGTCTTTTACGGTAAATTTGCCTTTTAGACTAAACACCTTTTGCTTTATGTAGAAGTGTCTCATACTGCCCCTCCTTTAGGAGATTTATTACTACAAGTATACTATTTGTTAGTGATTGGTAGGAAATAAAAGCAATAAATTTATAAGTCGCAGTAGACGTTGTTTAATAATTCGGATTAGGTAAAAATCTTATTGACTAATAGTTTACTAACTGTTAAAACTTTTCTATAATTAAAAAATTTTGAAATTTTAATTATTAAACAATTGAATAATAAAGGGGAAAAGGGATGTTACATTTAAAACCGATCACACAGGATAACTGGATTAAGGCTATTTCACTAAAAGTAAGAGAAGATCAACGAAATTTTGTTGCGACAAATGCAGTATCGTTGGCACAGTTAAATTTTCTTGAAAATTTCCATGCAAAAGGAATCTATAACGACGAAGAAATGGTGGGCTTCGCACTTTATGGTATTGACGAAGATGACCATGAATACTGGATATACCGTATGATGATTGATGAGAAATATCAAGGGAAAGGATATGGAAAAGAAGCAGTAAAATTAGTAATAGAAGATATTAAGAATATGAAAGAAGATCGTCATCAAACAATTACACTTTCTTATGAGCCAACGAATGTTCATGCAAAACTTGTTTATGAAAAAATGGGATTTAGTGAGGTAGAAGGGCTTATTATTGGGGATGAACAAGTTTCTCGGTATACATTTTAAACATTAATAGAATGAATAAAAGAATGTGCTCCAGACAAGTTTGGAAAACACATTCTTTTTGCATTAGTACGTCATCTTTTTCCAATGATAGTTACTTGAAGATTAACTGCCTCTCATCAACTGTTTCATGTGAAACTTCGGTACCCTTCTCTGGCTTTCTAATTTTAACTTTCTCCCATAAATTCCATGGATTCTTACTAGGTGGTATTGATTCTACTTTTATAGGTTCCTTTTTTACCGGGTGTTCAAACTGAATTTTATGAGCCCAAAGTGCAAGTTGTTGCCCAACTTTACTAAAACGTTCTCCATATTTTTGATCACCGTATATAGGGTTGCCCATACTAGACAATTGAACTCGAATTTGATGAGGTCTCCCCGTATGAAGATTAACAGAAAGTAAGCTGAAACCTTTTTTTGATTCTAAAACTTCAAAATCTAGCACAGCTTTTTTCCCTTCTGGATGATTAGGTGAAACAACAGACACTTTATTTTTCCGACTATCTTTTAGAAGATAATGTACTAGTTGACCCCTTTTCTTCTTTGGTGTTCCATAAACAACTGTTATATAATTTCGTTCAATTACATTTTTCCGTAGCAGGTCCGATAGTCTTGAAGCTGCTTTTGAAGTTTTCGCAAACACCATAACACCACCCACCGGGCGATCCAGTCGATGGACAAGTCCCAAGTAGACATTGCCTGGTTTTTGGTATCGAACTTTCAAGTCATCTTTTAATATCGTTAACAAATCAGGATCTCCACTACGATCTTCCTGAACTGGGACATTAATTGGTTTTTCCACCAAAAGCAGATGATTATCCTCAAATAATATTGGTATATTCATAGTTTTTGGTCTCTCCTTAAAAAGCATAATGTTTCTATCATAACATGTATGATTTATGAAATGGTCAATTTCCCTAAAGGACAAACTTTTGTAAGAAATGAAAAAGGAATGCCTTATATCAAGACATCCCTTTTTACATTAATTAATTTGCTACTACTTCTTCTTTTCTATTTAATTGTTCTTTACTGTCAAAAAACACTTTTTCAGGTTTTACAACGAATATACTAATTAAAGTTGCGATAGCAAAAAGAGCCATAATAACAAATAACAATATGTCATAGGATTGTGTTTTTTCTAGAACAAAAGCACTTAACTGATTACCACTTAACCCTGCAAAGGCCCAAGCAGATAAAGCTAATCCATGCACAGTTGAAATGCTATCAATACCAAAACGATCAGATAGTAATGGTGGTAATGATGAGAATCCCCCTCCGTAACCTGCATTTACGATACAAAGTAAAGTAATAACTAGGAACGCCGAAATAGTAGGGTTAATACCGTTAAACATAATCGTTAGTAGAATAGTTATAATAGAAGAGATAAAAATAACTTTATAGATTGAGTTACGATCTTTTAAACGGTCACCCCATGAAGAGAAAGCAATTCGTCCACCCGCATTGAAAACTGCTGTTAACGAACTAACTAAGCCAATTGCCCCAAATCCTATGTACACTAACATACCTTTTTCTTGAGAAATTAAAGCTAATCCACAAGTAATATTAATGTAAAACATAAGCCAAATTCCGATAAATGTTTTATTCTTCAATACTTTTCTATAACTAAATCTCGTACTTTGGATACTTTCTTCCTCATATCCATCTGGTTTCTTTAAAAGTAAATGTCCTATAAACATCATCACTAAATATAACCCTGCTAAAATATAAAACATCGTATAAATATTTGTAGGATTTACTAAAATCCCATCGCTGTTTCTTTCTCCAAGTAATGCTTCCATTAATGGACTTGCAATTACCTTTGCTAAACCAAAACCTGCAACAGCAAGTCCTGTCGCTAATCCTTTTTGCTTCTCAAACCATAGCATTAAAGTTTTTACAGGAGTTAAATAGCCAATTCCTAGCCCAATTCCCATAATAATTCCGTATGAAATATAAACACCAATTAATGATTTTTGATAAATAAAGAACCCTGTTCCAGCCATCCCTACTACAAAAAATAGTGCTGCTAATAATGATGACTTATGTATATCTTTTTCTACGAACTTTCCACCAAAAGCTGCAGACATACCAAGGACAAAAATTGCTAAACTAAATGCCCATTCCACTTCACCGACAGTATTTCCCATGTAAGAGGCAATATCCCCCTTGAACAAAGACCAACAGTAAACTGTGCCAATACTACAGTGAATTAGCAATGCTGGAATTACAGCACGAAGCCACTTATTGTTAAATTTACTCATTTAATAAACACTCCTAATCTTTTAACCCAAAACATTAAATAACGAACAATATATTATTTTTTTCAATTATAATTCGTATTTAAAGTAAAAATATAAGATATATATATTTATTTCAGGTATTTTTATATCAATTTACGAAAATTAATGTCCCTATTATATATCATTTCAGTTCTAAAAAAGTATACATTTTGTGTCATAATTGTGTCACATATCTTTGTAAGGGGTTTCTTTCAATTTAATCCAAAATAAAAAACAGTCTAATGATACGAATTAGACTGTTTTCTATGAAAAAAAATTTAAAACTTAATTATTCTTCTTTGCTAATTTTTCTGCCTTAATAGCTTTTGCTAAATCAATAATTAACAGTACCATACCTGCAGCTGAAACTAGCATACCGACCAAAAATCCAATTAGCCAGAAATTAAAAGACATTTGTATATCCGTAAACATAAAAATTGCAATTAATATGATACCTATAAACAGTAATAATAATCCTAGTTTTTTCACCAATTTGCCTCCTCATGTTGCTCCTAGAAATTCATCTTTAGTTATTCTTATTAGACGTTAAATCCCCATTACTATTATTACATTGATGTGTTTTAAAAGAAAAATAGTTGAATTCTTTATTAGTATTAATCAAATTTCCTTCACTCATGACTTTTGACTATTTAATTAGCATACATCCGCATATTGTTACAAAAATAGATTGGAGTGATTAACTTCGAGTAAGTTCAATCCAGAAAAACTCTCTGTTAAATTTAAGGATGGCATAACTGCCTCACATCCTATCGTTCCAAGACGCTACACCCTTACCCACTCTGATAATACCGGAAATTTATTTTTAACGATAGGAAACGAATATGCATGGGATGAAGTAAATCGCAAAATGAGAGATGAAGTCATAGGTGAGTGGTTATTTTATGAAGGCTTTCTATATTTCTATGTTTATTTATATATAGACCAAGGAGAATTTGATTATAAAACTTCTGCAAAACGAACAGAAATCTTTAGACGTGAGTTACCACTTGCACTAACTGCAATTCGATACGGTGATAATTTATTATTTGGCAAATACCCTAACCTTGATAATGCTATGATTATCGTTAACTTCATATCCACTTACCCACAGTTTATTGTTCAAGAAAATTGGGGGTCCTTTAGTAGTTTGTCCATATAATCAGTTTAGGAGACGTTCATAATAATATGAACCGTCTCCATCTTCTTATGGGAAACACGTTAAAAAGAGGTAATTTTACAAACTCTCCATCACAAATTGTATAATAAATGTATACAGAAAAATGGACAAGGATACATATACTTTTGCATTAATATTCACTGTCCTGAAACTTTTAAGTCCCAATATTTCTCTATAATTAATATCTTCAAGTCTAACAAATACAAAAGAACAACAGGATGGTGCTTATGGTTGGAATGGGTTATCGGACGATTAAGACTGCAATAGGAGCAGGATTGGCAATTTGGATTGCGACATTGCTTGAATTGGAATTTGCATCATTCGCAGCGATCATCGTTATTATGTGTATTGAAACAACAAAGAAAAAGACATTACATTCCATTCAGAAAAAGTTTTTCGCTTCTCTTTTATCTTTACTTCTTGGCTCTATATTTTTTGAACTATTAGGATACAATCCAATCGTTTTAACTTTATTTATTTTATTTTTTGTTCCAATTCTTGTAAAACTCCGTATTCAGGAAGGATTAATTACGAGTATCGTAATTGTTTTACATATATATGTAGTAAAGGAAGCCAACCTAGAAAACTTATTAAATGAACTCTATATTATTTTCATCGGTATTGGTATTGCCTTACTTGTAAACAGTATTATGCCAAGCTTTAAAAAAGAAATTGAAAAATATAAAACTGAAATTGAAAAAAAGTTTAGTGTTATACTCTACGAATTCTCAGCATTTTTAAAGAATAGTGAACGAAACTGGGATGGAAAAGAATTACTTGAAGTAGAAAATATTCTTAACCAAGCTAAAAACATTGTCATTCAAGATGTAGAAAATCATCTTTTAAGAAAAGAAAATAAAGATTATTTCTATCTTGAAATGCGGGAAGACCAATTGGAGATACTAAATCAGATGGCTCCTATTATAAGCATTGTTTCTACATCAGAGTTAAATGTTAAACAAAGAGGAATGCTTGCTAATATCTTTTTGAACATTAGTCAACATGTAGATTCGGGAGATACAACTATTGCATTACAACATTTAGATAAGTATGAAGAATCCATACGTGAAACAGAGTTGCCTAAGTCGAGGGAAGAGTTTGAAATTAGAGCTAATCTATATTATTTAAATTTTGCCATTAAGAATTACTTAGTTATAAAGAAAAATATTTTTAATAAAGTCTAACCATTATAGGGTCACGTGGTCAGGTATACCTTACTTAAGAGTAAAGTAACCTACCCGTGGCTTTTCTTTGTTCACTATTACCAGTTTCCAAAGGCTAAGTTTTAATAAATTCTGTAGTTTTCAATTGAGAATAATCCACCTAACTTTTCAAATAATAAATAACACTTTTATAATGTGACACCTAAACTTTCGAATAATCTGATACTTTTAAAGATATCAACAATTTGTTAACCTAATCCCATAAATATACTGATTGAAAAGGGTCGATATAAATGAGATTTAAACCGAGCTATGCACCAGGACCAACAGATGTACGAGAGAATGTTCGCTTAGCTTTAGCTAAAAAGACAAATAACACTGATTTTGATAAAGAATTTATACAATATTATCATGAAGTATGCCAAAAGATGGGCAAGGTTATGGGCACTACAAATGAAGTACTGTTACTAGCTGGAGAAGGGATCCTCGCTTTAGAAGCTGCTTGTGCAAGCTTAACTGAGCCTGGTGACCGTGTCCTTGTACTTGATAACGGTATATACGGAGAAGGGTTTAAGGATTTTGTCAGAATGTATGGTGGAGAGCCTGTTGTATTAAGCTTTGACTATCAAAAATCCATTCCAGTTGAAGAAGTTCGTGATTTTTTAGAAAAAGATCATGACTTCAAATATGCAACATTTGTTCATTGTGATACACCAACGGCTATTTTAAATGATGTTAGTCAACTCTCACCCTTATTAAAAGAATATGGAATTCTAACAGTAGTTGATTCTGTTGCTGGAATGGTTGGGGAACCAATTGATGTTGACAAAAATCAAATCGATATTTGCTGCGGTGGAACTCAAAAAGCCATCTCAGCACCTGTAGGATTAGCGATTGTTTCCATTAGTGATGACGCTAAAAAATCGATGAATAACCGTAAAACACCGATTGCTTCATATTATGCAAACCTACAAATTTTCAATGGATATATCGAAAAAGGTACATTACCTTATACAATGCCTGCAAGCACTGTTGAAGCATTAGAAGTTGCATTAGACAATATTTTAAATGAAGGGCAAAAAGCGGTTTATGATCGACATGCAAAAATTGCACAAGCCGTGCGAAAATCTGTTCAAGACTATGGACTATCTTTATTTGTAGAATCAGGAGCCTCTAATACGGTAACGGCAGTCATCATTCCATCAGAAATAGGCGCATTACGACTACAAAACCACATCCAAGAAACTTACAACTTATACATCGCTACTTCTTTAGCACAATATGAAGATGTGATTTTGCGTATTGGCCATATGGGCGAAAATGCCTTCACTGATAAGGTTCTATCTGTATTAACGGTGATTGACAATGGCCTACGTGATTTAGGTTTCGAAGGAAAAGGTAATCTTGGACAACTATTCCTAGATGCCCTCAGGGAAGAAAATTAAGAACGTAATGAAATCAACACCCCCCACTCAGTTAACGAGTGGGGGGTGTTACGGTTCATAAAAATATAGGGATTTTCACTAAATAATCTGTTTGGCAAGCATAGATTTGCATTTTAATATTAGAATAAGCGTAAATTCTACCGTTATTTTCAAAATGTGGATTATTTCGGAGCGAATAAGGGGAAATTTTACCGTTAAGTATTAAAATATCGCCCTTTTTCACCTTTTTAAAGTCAATAAGAGTAAATTCTCCCCCTATTTTAACTATTTTTAGGGTTGTTTACTAAATAGGGGTAAATTTTACCCCTATTTACTAGATTGGGCTTTTAATTTGATCACCCAAACGATAAGAACGAATTCTCACAGTCCCCGATGCGGGAACAAGCATCTTTTTATCTACGAGATTAGAAAGTATATTTCTTACTGTCTTCGTACTTAGGTTCAAATACTTCTCGACTTCTTTAGGTGTTATGTTTTCTCCTTTTCGGATCGCTAGCCGAAGTACTTCCTTCTCCACTATGGTCAGTGTGGTCTGATCCATCTCATCCCCTAACCATCTGCCAATCACTTGCTGTACAATTTGTTGGCATCGACGAGGCTGCTCTTTTACTTGGTCGTAAGAAAAGCGAATCACCGTCCATCCATCAATTACCAATTGATTTTGCCGTTCTAAGCTGTCGGAAAATTGCCATCTGCTTATGTTCCTTAAGTGAGGACCATAACCATCTATTTCAAAGCAAATACGGATGGCAGGACGAATATAGGCAAAATCCAAATATCTTTTTCCATCTTTGTAATCATTAACTTCATATTCTGGATGTAGAAACCGGAAATGGTTAAATAATGGCCACCACACCTGTTTTAAAAACAACATTTCAGCATGATTATGACCTTCTTGTAATCGTCGCAGTCGTTCACCAGTTCTTGCCTGTAAATGGTCATTCATAAAAGTTTGATATACTTCTTCAAACCCCATAGTATCTATCCTCCTATCTAATGGTCATTTGCTAATATATAACTACGGGAATTTACACCGTTACTAAATTACAAATATTAATCGTTACTTAACACATCTCCATTACTTATTTCTTCACTAGAAAAATATTAATGAGTAATTCGGGTAATAAAAGTGAGTTTAATCTAATTTAATATGGAGATATTAAAAGGCAAAAGAAGATTTGCAAAGGAGCATATAAGAAAAAGACTGAGGATAAAACTTATTTTTAGTTTAATAGAATTCCTCAACTTGTCAATTCCATTTTCTTATTACAACAAGTGAAGAAGATCTTAAAGTGGGTTAAGTTTAAAACCATTTTGTGTCACCTTAGGAGCAAATTTATAAAATGGCATTTCCATATATAAATCTAATCTAAATAATAAATTAGATTTTTTAGTATCTTAACTTTACAATTGAATGGGAAAACGAAAGTTTGGAAAGACATATAAGTCATGTCATACATTTCATTATTATCCTCTTTCCTCTTATCTGTTTTTTAATTTATAAAGGAGTTCTACAAATGAAAATAAAATTTGCAGCAATAATCTTGTTAATCTTTGCTACTATATTAGCTAGCTGTACACAGAATAATGAAGAAATTAATAACTTCGTAAAAAATCCAGAAGAAAATATTAAAAACACCCCTTCTGACCCTTCGAATAATTTAGTTCAATTATTGATTTTGTTTAACGGAGAGGAATTTAACTCTAAAAGTATTTTACATCACTTCCAACAAACATTAGTTGCAGATGTCAATGTTGAGGTAAAATCACTAGATGAATTTTCCACAAGTGACTCATACGATTTAGTTTATTTAGATAGAAATTTAAATCTTGAGAGCTCTCCTATTAAAGAGCAACTTATCGAATACGTAGAAAATGGAGGAACTTTATTTTTATCTCATGAATACGCACAAGAGTTTCCTTCAAATTTTACCGGAATTGAACAACTCAAAGAAGTAACTGATAATCAATTAACATTTACTTACCCAGAAGTTCGTTTAAACTTACAAGGTCTACAAACTGTTTGGAAGTCCTTTAGTGATGTTTATGATCAGTACGAGGGACTTGACCCAGAACTTCATATAAATTTTAAAGAGGCTGCAGTTGTAAACACAGCTACACCACTGGTGAAAAAAGGTGACTTATCGTTACTTACTGTAAATGATACAGGAAATGGTCACGTAATCTGGGCTAACAATTTCTTACCAAATGAACAGTTTATTACACGCTTTGACCTAGTGCCTGAAAATGACCAGGAATATTTCCACTTTGGATATGCCAGTGCAAATTACTTGTTTAGAAACGAATTATTAAAATTTGTATCAAAGGAAAAACATGGGTTCGCAATTCAAAAAACTTACGGCCCATATGGTAGACCAGGACTTGCATGGCAAGCCCATTATGAATCGCTCTATTCCTTTGTTCTAGAAGATATGATTAGATTTACTGATTTGCTTGAAGTTCATAATCAAATTCCAACATTTTCCGTTGTAAGAGGAAGTTATCGTGGTGGACGATGGTATGAATCCCTTCGATTTATCGAAAATATAGGAAGTAATTCAGATCCTAAGTTTGTAAATGTTGAAGAAAACTCATTCTTTTCTGCTGGAAAAGCTATAAAAACGGAAAGCGATATTTTGAAATTTGAAAGTTACCCAGGTTACAACTCTCTTTTATCACCTATTACAGAACCATATCGTGCTTATATTTCAATAAATGATTGGAACCAAGATTCTAAGCAAGATCTATTCATTGGTTCATACAATGGAAATGTTTACTACCTAGAGAATACGGGTAAAGCGACGGATTTAACATTTAAGGAACCACAAATGCTAGAAGGTATACATGTAAATCAAAATGCAGCTCCACATGTATATGATTGGAATAATGACGGACATGATGATTTACTCGTAGGTGACGGAAATGGCAACGTGTTCTTATTTGCAAATAAAGGTAACCAAACTTTTGAGGCTGCTGTTTCATTCCAAGTAGATGGAAATCTACTTAACCTAGGTGGTGCAATATCACCATTTGTAACAGATTGGAATGAGGATGGCATTGCTGACTTATTAGTCGGACTTCCAAATGGTCAACTTTATTTCTATGAAAATTTAAAAGAAGGAAGCACTGAACTTGAAGCACCAATTGCTATTAAAACAACAGATGGTGTTTTACAAGTTAATGAGTACGCTGCTCCTTTTGCTATTGATTGGAATGAAGATGGCAAGAAAGATTTACTAGTCGGAGATGGAAATGGTGAAATTTCACTTGTCCTTCGCGATAGCCAAGGTAATTTAGTGAATGAGGGACCGATTACTGGAAATACAAAAAACTTCTTTGGTACTAATACTGTAAAGGTTGGACATTTTGCAGTACCAGCTGTTATTGATTGGAATAATGACGGTAAGAAGGATTTAATTACCGGGCATTTAGAATATGGTAGTCCATATGCAATTGACGACCCACTATTCCCTTATAAAGAGGAGTTCCAAAAAAATATTCAATATGTACAAAACAAACATATCCCACTTATCCCACATATGTATTTAAATGAATATATGTCGGATGAAGCAGAAAAACGTGAAATGGAACTTCATAAGAAGGCATTTAATGATCTTGGAATTCCTTGGGATACAGATACAGGGGTTAATCATCATACTTGGCGTATTAATAAAAATGCATTGCAATCATTCAATAATCAAAAAGAAATGGGAATTTGGTGGAACTTTGGTTTTAACCCACCTAACGTAAAAACTGCTCCACGGGATGGAAAGGAATTTTTAATGGTTATTCCTTTTATGCTCCCTGATAGTACCAATAATCAAGCTTTCCAGGAATTTATGTTGTTCTCACCAGCACCAAATGGCCTAAATTTCCCACAAGCTTGGGAGGGGTTGGCTAAATATGATGTTCCACTTACGTATTTTGAACATGTTGAGCATAGTATGGATCCAGGGACAGAAGTTTACCAAAAGGTATTAGATGAGATTACATTTATGAATAATTTTAGAGGTCAATATTCATATACCTTTATGACTGAGGAACAAATGGCCCGCGCAATGTTAAATACGTTTTATACAAAGGTTGATGTACAAGTCACAGATAGTCAGATTACTGTAGTTCCTGACTACTCAAATGTACCTGAACATGTTAACGAATATAAACATACTCTTGGAATAAAGCTTGAGCCCGGTGAAAAATTTAAAGATCAAAAAATAAATACATCAAGCATGTTCTATTATGAAGGAAATGAAAGCTATTATCTTGGAGTTGAACAACCGATTAATGTTGAATTTGTTGATGAAACTACAATTTTTGATACGATTCATATCGTAAAAACTAATAGTCCAGTTTCTATTGAAACTAAAGATAATTCAATTAACCTAACATTAGGAACTAAAGGTATGCAAGAGATAAAAATATATTCTCCTATTGAATTAGACATTATTGGAGAAGATTTAAAGGTAACAAAAGAAGAAAATTACTATACCATTATTCACTATGGAGATATTGTTGAAGTGACATTACAACCTAAATAATGTGTTATGGGGCTGTTCATTTTTGAATAGCCCCTTTTATTATCTAGTTGCCTAATTTTCTTAGCACATTTAATACCCTTAGACTTTATGTATCCTTTCAACAAACTTTCCAGCAGCACGGGATAACGGAACATTTTTTAAATAGCAAATTCCTATACTTCTTCTTGGAATCTCCTCTTCTAGCTTTATTTCGTGTAACTCTCCGCTTTCTAAATAAGCACTTGAAAACTCTTTTACGACACAAGAAATACCTAGATTTATCCGTGTAAATTCTAAAACTAAATCATGTGAGCCAAGTTCAAATGCAGGTGAAATTTGATAACCTCTCTTTTTGAAGAAATTCTCTACATACATTCGTGAGTTCGACTTTCTTTCTAAAAATATTAGTGGCATCTTCATTAAAAATTCTAAACTAACTCGCTTTTCCGCGATTTTTTTAAATTTTTCCCCACACACAAAAATATCTTGAACCTCCTTACAAGGGATGATTTGAATATTTTCGTCATCGATTGGTAAATTACATATCCCCACATCGGCCTTTCCGGATTTTATAAAATCACAAATTTCTGATGTAGTTCCATTTAATATATTTAATTTAATTCCCGGGTATCTTGCATGGAAATCCTCCAAATAAGGTAATAAAAAGTATCGAGAGATCGTATCTCCAACCGCGATACGTAACTGTCCAGTATTTAATTTATTGATCTCTAATATCTTTTCTTCTGCAACGTTAATCATTCCTAAAGCCGAATTAATATATTCATATAATAATTTCCCTTCATTTGTTAACACTATTCCCTTAGATGTTCGATAGAAAAGTTGAATTTTTAACTCATTCTCAAGCTTCATAATAGCCTGACTTACTGCAGATTGTGTCATATATAATTCCTGTGCTGCTTTGGAAAAGCTTTTATTTCTACTTACGACGTTAAATATTCTATATAAATCTAAGTTTCCAATCATATAAGTACTCCTTATACCACATATTATTTATATTAATTTTACTTATATCTTACTTGAAGGTAAACTTATAATAGATAATCATGAGTAAAAAATTCTACATAAGTTATACTCACTTAGAGGAGAGATTAAATTGACAAGAGCAGTTGGTACAGTAGTTCGTGGGCTTCGTGGTCCTATCATCAATAATGGTGATGATATCCAACAAATCGTAGTTGATACGGTATTAAATGCAGCAAAAATTGAAGAATTTTCTATTGAAGATAGAGATATTGTAACAATCACTGAATCTATTGTCGCTCGTGCACAAGGAAACTATGCAACAATTGATGATATAGCAACAGATGTAAAAGCTAAATTTGGTGACGATACTGTAGGTGTTATTTTCCCAATTCTTAGTCGTAACCGATTTGCTAACTGCTTACGTGGGATTGCTAGAGGTGCTAAAAAAATCGTTTTAATGTTAAGCTACCCATCTGATGAAGTAGGAAATCATTTAGTAGATATAGATGAGCTAGATGTTAAAGGTGTCAACCCGTGGACAGACGTATTAACTGAAACTCAATTCCGTGAACATTTCGGTTATAACAAACATACTTTCACTGGTGTTGATTACATCGACTACTATAAATCTCTAGTTGAAGCTGAAGGCGCAACATGTGAAGTGATCTTCTCAAATAATCCTAAAACGATTCTTGACTATACAAAGAGCGTTTTAACATGCGACATTCACTCACGTATTAGAACAAAACGTATTTTAACAAATAACGGTGCTGAAAAAGTTTATGGCCTTGATAATATTTTATCCCAATCAATTAATGGTAGTGGATTTAATGAAGATTACGGTCTACTTGGATCAAATAAAGCAACAGAAGACAGCGTAAAACTATTTCCAAACAACTGTCAACCAATCGTTGAAGGCATTCAAACAAAACTAAAAGAAGCAACAGGTAAAACTGTTGAAGTAATGGTTTATGGAGATGGAGCATTTAAAGATCCAGTCGGTAAGATTTGGGAACTTGCAGATCCTGTTGTCTCACCTGGTTATACGAAAGGGCTTGACGGTACTCCAAACGAAGTGAAATTGAAATATTTGGCAGATAACAACTTCTCTCATCTTCGTGGAGAAGAGTTAAAACAAGCTATCTCTGAATTTATTCAAAACAAAGAAGAAGACCTAGTAGGTGCAATGGAATCACAAGGTACTACACCTCGTCGACTTACGGACCTAATTGGATCATTATCCGATTTAACTTCTGGTAGTGGAGACAAAGGTACTCCAATGGTCTATATCCAAGGCTACTTCGATAACTATACGAAATAAGATTTTAGTAACCCACCTTTTTTGAGGTGGGTTTTTTCTGTTCGTTATTTGTGTCCAGCAATGCTTTTAATACAGAGTATGTTTACTATTAAACAAGATATTTAATTTTACGATTTCACTCTAGCTAGTCTCGATTCTCATGTAACCTTACATCTTCTATTACTTTTTGTAGAAATCTATTTAACCTATTACATCAAAACCAAACACTCTCCCAAATAAATACTTATTTCCACTTAAATGGAATCTTTTAAGAACTAAAAGAATATATATTTTAGTAGACATTCTAATGTCAAATTATGGGCGTAATAAATTCGTCTCATAAGTTAAAAAAGGAGGAGAGGAAAATTAAAAAGTTACTAAAGAACTTTACAGTTGTTCTCGTAGCCACATTTCTAGTTGTTGGACTTTTACCTGTAAAAGGATTTGCAGCAAATTACAACACTGATTACGACAATTATAATCTTGTGGCAACTGCAAATGGTGGAATGGTATCTACCTCCCATGGATTAGCTACACAGATTGGAGTAAATGTACTTGAAGAAGGTGGAAATGCTATTGATGCTGCCATCGCTATACAATTCGCCTTAAATGTGGTAGAGCCTATGATGTCCGGTATAGGTGGTGGTGGTTTCATGATGGTTTATGATGGTAAAACAAAGGACACAACCATCATTAATAGTCGTGAGCGTGCTCCAGCTGGCGCAACACCTGATATGTTTTTAGATGAGAATGGTGAACCAATTCCATTTGCTGAGCGTGTACAGCAAGGAACATCAGTTGGTGTGCCTGGTACACTACAAGGTTTAGATCTTGCTCATAATTTATGGGGCTCAAAATCAATGCAGGAGCTAATTAATCCTGCCATTACCCTTGCACAAGATGGCTTCCCTGTAGATGACTATCTAGCATCGCAGATTGCAAATAGCAAGGACAAACTGTTGCGTACTGCTGCAAAGGATGTATTTTTCCAAAATGGCAACCCCCTTCAAGAAGGTGAACTTCTTGTTCAAAAGGATTTAGCAAAAACATTAACATTAATTGGTGAAAAAGGCGCTGATGTCTTCTATTACGGAGAAATTGGAGAGGCTTTGGCTAAAACAGTACAAGAGTTTGGTGGCTCGATGACATCAGAAGATTTAGCTAACTATAATGCTACGATTGATGAGCCTATTTGGGGTAAATACCAAGGCTATGACATTGCGAGTATGCCTCCTCCAAGTTCAGGTGGTGTTTTCCTATTACAAATGCTAGGCATATTAGATAGTTTCGACCTTTCTCAATATGACATAAGCTCTTGGGAAAAATATCATCTACTAGCTGAAACAATGCATCTAGCATATGCCGATCGTGCAGCTTACGCGGGAGACCCAGAATTTGTGAAAGTACCTGTAAGCGGATTGCTAAACGAAGATTACCTTGCTGAAAGAAGTAAATTAATTGACCTAAACAAAGTGAATGAAAACCCAGTAGCTGGGGATCCATGGAAGTATGAGAATAGCACTGCAAACTATGAAGTTACTGATCAACCAGACGACAAAGAACCTGGACAAACAACACACTTTACCGTAGCAGACAAATACGGAAATGTTGTTTCTTATACAACAACGATTGAGCAAGTTTTTGGTTCAGGTATTATGGTACCTGGCTATGGATTAATGCTTAATAATGAATTAACGGATTTTGATGCAATTCCTGGTGGGGCTAACGAGGTACAACCAAATAAACGTCCATTAAGTAGTATGACCCCTACAATTGTATTTGACGAAGATAAGCCAGTCCTAACAGTAGGATCACCTGGTGGTCCAACAATCATCACATCTGTATTACAAACAATTATTAATTACATTGAGTACGACATGAGCCTAGAAGATGCAGTATTAGAGCCGCGCATCTATACAAATAATATAAATTCTTATCGTTATGAAGAGGGTATTTCAGCAGATGTAATTAAGAAACTAAATGAGATGGGTCATTCATTCGGTGATGCTCCTACATCCATTGGTAATGTTCAAAGTATCTCCATCGATCATGAGAAAGGTATTTTTAAAGGAGTAGCGGATGACAACAGAAATGGCTCTGCTATTGGAATTGAATTAGATAAATAATATCTTTGTTAGCGTTTCTTTCTTTTAACACAACCATTAGACACAAGGAACTTCATATTAAAAAGCAGGGAATCCATTTGGATTTCCTGCTTTTATTTGATGGGTCTTTCAAGTAATCTGGTAAGTTAATTACCCTTAGTTTAAACAAGCCGTTCAGCCTTATAGCTGAATGGCTTGTTTTAATCCACACTTATTTATGATACGGTTCCCCTTTAATAATCCTGAAGCTCCGATAAATCTGCTCTACCAATACTAGTTTCATAAGCTGATGAGGAAGGGTCATTTTTCCGAAGCTGAGCTTTTCATCCGCACGTTTCATAACATCTTCATGTAAGCCAAGTGACCCACCAATAACAAAGGCAATTTTACTTTTACCATACGTCATTAATGATTCGATATCAGCAGCCATCTCTTCAGACGTTTTCATTTTCCCTTCAATTGCAAGAGCTATGACATGCACACCATCACTGATTTTTGATAGGATTCTTTCGCCTTCTTTTTTCTTTACAATTTCCATTTCCGCTTCGCTTAACTGCTCAGGTGCTTTTTCGTCTGGTACCTCAACTAATTCTACTTTCGCATAGCCTCCAAGACGCTTTACGTATTCATCGATGCCCATTTTTAAATATTTCTCTTTTAACTTTCCAACTGAAATAATTGTGATATTCACACTTTATCCACCTTTTTTGTTCTTCTAAACTTAGCCACACTATCATAATAAAAAGGGTCCAATTTATCAAAACACTTGGACCCAGAGTACTACTGTATTCTTATTGAGTTTAAAAATTGCAAATTTAGCAGTACACAGTTTATTAACATTTACAATTTATTTACAAACATTTTATCCACAAAGTTATCCACACTATACACAACTCGTTTCTATATATTGTGTAAAGTTATTTTCTTGATACAAGATATATCGCTAGTTCTTCACAATATGAACATTTTGGGGATAAGTTTTCTTCATTATTCACTTTATCCATTATAGGAAACTCTCCTGTTTCCGCAACAAACATGTCTAAAGCCTGATTAATGTGGTTTTCGCAGCTATACTTCTCCATGTTGAAAAACCTCCTTCCACATATAGGATTTCCACAGAGTTATTCACATTCGCATCAAATTATCCACAAACTATTGTAACAGACAAAAAACGAGTAGGAAAGAGAAGGCTTTTCTTTCACTACCCGTTGTGTAAAAAATTATTCACATGTTTATAAGTTATTCACAAGTTGTTACCATATTGTTGATATCCCACAGACATTACTTATACACTTGTACCTTCAGTTAGTTTTAATTCTAACTCTACTATTTTCCCTTGACGATACACCTTTAACATTAATGTATCACCAATATCAGTTTCGTTATATAAGTGTTGTCTTAAATCGATAGAGTTCTCAATTTTTTCTCCATCCATTTCAACAATAACATCATATTGTTGAACTCCTGCTTTATCTGCAGGTGAGCCTTTAACAACTTCAGAAACAACAACACCTGTAGTCACTTCTTCTGGTAGTTTTAATGTTTGTTGTTGATAAAAGGCTGGTACTTCTGTTAAATCTAAAAGTCCAATACCCATTGTTGGTCTTCTAACTTCACCATTTACCTCAAGCTCTTGGATAATAGGGATTACTGAGTTAATTGGAATAGCAAAACCTAATCCTTCAACTGTAGATTCGGCAATTTTCATAGAGTTAATACCAATTAAATCACCGGCAATATTAATCAATGCTCCTCCACTATTCCCTGGATTGATCGCTGCATCTGTTTGTAAAACTTCTGTCTCCCAATCTTGCACACCATCTGCATTTAAATCCACAGGTACCGCGCGATCTTTACCAGAAACTACTCCTGTTGTTACAGAACCATAGAAATCTAATCCAAGTGGATTTCCAATCGCAATGACTGTTTCACCCTGTTTTAATACATCAGAGTCACCAAACTCAGCAACTGTATCGACATTTTCGCTACTAATTGATACAACCGCTAAGTCTGTCCAAATGTCGCTACCAACAAGTGTTGCCTCTTCTTTCATACCATCAGCCAATGTGACTTCCAATTGTTTTGCTTTTTCTACAACGTGATAGTTTGTAATGATAAAAGCCTTATCTCCATCCACTTTATAGATAACTCCTGAACCACTTCCCGCTTCTCGTTCCATAGAGCGTTGATTCCAGAAGTCTGTAATTTCTTGAATATTAGTAATTCCAACGACTGCATCCGAAACCTTTTCAACAGCAGATGTAATATCCGTTGTTACTTCAGTTGCTGTTTGTTCAATAGGCGTGATTGGTTCGTTATTAGCATTCGACGATCCATTAGGTAGTTGGCCAACCATGGAAGGTAGTAATAACCACATTATTAATGCGCCAACGATAACCCCTGCTAATCCACTGATAAAATATCCACCCTTTTTTGTTCCTTTTCTATTCTCTCTTCTTTTACTTTCTTCTTCTTCCCTTCTTAACCGTTCTTGTAAGGGAGATAATTCTGGACTTGAAGAATATTGTATGTTACTGCTATAGGAGTTCGTCGAATTAAATGAATTATTTTGATTGAATTGATCATTTGAGAAATCTCGTTCATTATTGTTTTTATTTTCATTTTCGTTGTTATAACTCATATCCATTCATCCTTTCCTTTCTTCTGTCATTATGATACAAATTGAACATTAAAATTACATGAAAATAAAATAAAACTTAGAAAAACACACCTCGACCCAAATTTAATGAACAAAGCCTAAGAGCGCCACGTCCTGTGGCAACGGCTTTGCATCTGTCGCTTCTCTTTCGATGCAGTAAAAGAGCTGTGACCAACATCGTGTTGGCCTGAGGTGATGTCTTTTCTTATGCGGATTACCTTAGAACTTATATTAACTTATCCGCCAAAATAAAAAGAACTTTGCAGACCACAAAGTTCTTACTAGCTTATTAATTTAATTATCTATATATCATTACCTTTAATGGCTGTATTCAGAACCCTAGGTAATACAACTATACAGTTACTAACAATGTAGGTTCCTCAGCATCAGTATCGTGTAAATGTACGTATTCCCCTGTGATAATGCCACATGATTGTAGTGTTTGCGTAACACTCATTCGAGCTAAATCTTTCATATTATTATCTCTACTTAAATGCGATAGATATATTTGTGTCGGCTTTTCAAATACAACTTCACTCATCGCTATCGCTGCATCTTCGTTGGAAACATGTCCAACATCGCTTAAGATTCGACGTTTAATAGACCAAGGATAACGGCCCATTTGAAGCATTCCTATATCATGGTTACTTTCAAACACAAATGAATCAGCACCACGAATAATACCTTTCATTCGATCACTGACATAACCTGTATCAGTAATAACCACTAATTTACGGTCATTTTCATGAAATACATAAAACATTGGATCAATCGCATCGTGTGAAACTGCAAATGATTCAATACTTAACGAACCAAATGATTGCACAGATTCCATATTAAATATGAATTTTTGATCGTCAGGAATTTTGCCAATATGATCTTCCATTGCTAGCCATGTTTTTTCATTTGCATAAATAGGAACTTGATATTTACGGGCAACTACGCCGAGCCCCTTAATGTGATCACTATGCTCATGAGTAACTAGGATTCCAGACAATTTTTTCATATCTCGATCAATTTTAGCAAATAGTTGCTCCATTTTTTTGCCGCTTAAGCCTACATCTACTAGAAATGCATGTTCATCATTTTCTACATAGATTGCATTTCCAGAACTGCCACTTGCTAAAACACTAAAACGCATACTATTACTCCCTATTCTTCATCATCTTCTACTTTTGTTTGATCTAATTGTAGTTCAATTACTTTTCCTTCAACGGCATTGACGAAATACTCCTCTTCCTTGTCATTTTTTGTTTTTACGCGGATTTCCCAAGTTGGTACTAAAACTTGAGTTTGAGTATATTGTACAAGTGTTGAATATCCTAGCTTTACTTGTGTAATGGATGAATCTTGTTTTAACAAGTTTTTAGAATAAAGTAATTGGATTACCTGAATTGGTGACCATAATTCCTCTAGCTCTTCATTCTCTACTAAATCAATAAATAAGGTTTGTTCATATTTAAATATCTCATTGCCAGTATTCAAATAGAGTTTGACCATACCATGATTATTGTAATAAATCGTTCGATTATTGGTCCGTTGAAAAAATGTAACTGTTTGATTTACCTCATCTACATCCCATAACATATAAGAAGGACTATCGATAATATTTGTTTGTAAAAATTCAACATAGTTTGAAGGATTATTAATATCTTCTATTGCTATAGGATCCTTTAAATTTACAATAATTTTTGTATCATTTTCAATCGTTACTTCATTATTATTAAGAATTTGCAAATCTTCTTCTGTAAAGTGCTTTACACTACCATACAAATAAGGTGCTGTTTCTATATTTGGTAATTCTGCATAAGTAATATTATCATCTTTTAATCTTGCTTCAATTGTTTTTTCACCTAATACCTCTACTTTTTGCGCTTCAGTATATCGGTTTAAGTAAAGTGAATATAGGAATATGTCCAATATAAGGAAGACTATGATGAATATTGACTTTGATTTACTCCAATCCATATTCATCCCCTCCTAATATTTCCGATGTTAAACCAATCCAGTTTTCGTTAATGATTGCAAACCATCTTGGTTCAAGGGTATATCCACTTTCATTTAGTTGAGAGAAGTAATAGCCTATATATAACTCATCAATACTTTCCAACTTTAAATTTTTAGATCGCTTTATTTTTTCGATCATTTCAAGCCCTGAAGGAAGTATAACGATATTTTTCTCTGAAGGAATATTCGTATCTAAAAAGTAATACGGTCTTCGGTATCGGAATATTTGGTCATCCCCCCATGTAGTGGAGATTTTAGTAGAAGTAATACTACTAAAAACCGGGAGACCTTGTAAGTAAAGCTGGTACTCAGCAATATGTCTTGTATTATTCATACTTTTAAATCGATAGTTTCCTGTAAATCCACCATGGTCATTAATAAACTCAAAGCTATCTAGAAGTAGTTTAGTGTTAGGTATTTCACCAACACTTTCAGAAGATGGATTCACATAGTTTAAAACTTTGCTATTCGTATCAATCGTCATGAAGGCCATACCATCTAGATACTTTTCAGTCGAAGTACTGTCTATGCTTCTTTGGACAATACTAGGTTCAATAAACAATATATCTTTAAAGGTATTAGGTGAAACTTCACCAATTGTATAAGTTAAGTTTTTTATTTCAGTAGGATCTTCCGGTACATACAAGGATAGCGAATTTCCACGTCCAATTTCATGATACACTCCTAAACTTGTTGCTGGATTAATAAATGTATCAAGGAAATGATTAGAATCTACCGATATAGTTGTACTATAATGAGTTCCATTTTTGCTATTAACAAAATCAATTGTAAGTTTGTTTTCTAATTGTAACGAGCTCCAATCAATAATTAGGCGGTTAAAAGTAGCTTCAGGAAGTTCATGCTGTGTATGGAACAGAACTGAATTCATAATCCTAATCGGAATCTCGGCATCATAAAAAAGAGTAATTCGTTGATCTTCATTCGTTAAGCTATTCACTTTTTGCTCAGTTAAATTCCCTTGTATAAATCTTACTTCAGATAATTTCCAACCCGTTAGATTTGATAAAACTTGTTCAATTCTTAAAGAATTTATAGTACCTCGGAACTCTCCATTATCTTTATATAGAATTCGAAATGGTTTGATGACATCGGACATGGCCTTTTCTGATCCAATACTTATCTGATTAACACTCGTTTCATCGATTGTTTGTAAATTCGGAGTGTAATTCCAAATTGAAAAAGTTAAAACTAGGCTTAATAGGACTAAGAATGTTAAAACAATTGATTTTACTAGTTCAACAAGTTTCAATCCCATTCACCCGCCTCATCTAATTCATACGGCAATGTGAAGAAAATAGTAGTACCAACACCTTCCTCACTTTCTGCCCAAATGTTTCCTCCGTGAGCTTCGATCATTTCTTTCGCAATTGCTAATCCTAATCCTGTTCCACCCATTGACCGAGCTCTTGCACGATCAACTCGATAGAATCGGTCGAAAATTCTTCCCACATTTTCTTTAGGTATACCCATTCCATCATCTGAGATCATTACTTTTAATAGGTTTTCTTGTACAGTAACACCAAATCGAATATTTCCACCATCTGGGGAATACTTCATGGCATTCGAAATAATGTTGTCAATTACTTGCGTTAATTTATCTGTATCTATTTCTACAAAATAGGATTCTTCAGGTAAGTACCTCTTAAATTCTACCTTTTGTGATTTAGACATTTCAAAACGGTCAATTATACGATTAAAGAATTTATTAAATTCAACAAATTCCTTGTTTAATGTGTATTCTCGGCTATCCATTTTCGATAATTGCAATAAATCATTTACAAGTCTGATCATTCGTTCTGTTTCTGTTTGAGTAACATTTAAGAATGTAGGTGCAATTTGTTCATCTTTCCAAGCACCATCAGCTAAAGCTTCTAAATAACTTCGCATAGTAGTAAGTGGCGTACGTAATTCGTGAGAAACATTTGATACAAACTCACGTCTTTCCATTTCGATCTTTTCTTGCTCTGTTATATCATGTAATACGGTAATCAGTCCGTTTACAAACCCTGTTTCTTTTTGAATTACAGAGAAGTTTGCACGTAAAATTAGACGATGCTCAAACGTACTGATATCTAAATTGACTGATTCCTTTGTATTTATTAGATCTTCAAAGCTATATTCTTTTTCTAAACCAAGGACTGAAGCGATTGGGCGATTCAATGTTGTATCCCTGGAGATTTTTAAAAAACTTAAAGCAGGATCATTAATTAAAATGACTCTTCCTTTTCTATCGGTAGCGATTACCCCATCCGTCATATTCGTTAGTACAGAAGCAAGTTTTCTTCTTTCAGCTTCCGTAGTAGATTGAGCTTCTTGAAGACGGTTTGTTAAATGGTTAAATGCAATAGCTAATTGGCCAATTTCATCATCACCATATACTCGAACTTTTCTTGAAAAGTTCCCTCTAGACATTGCTTGAGCTTGTTTTCTCATATCTGAAATTGGTCCAGTTATTGTTCTAGCAATTAGAATTCCTAGAATGATTGTTATGACTAAAGAAATTGCTGTCCCAACTGCAAAAATACGGTTAATATCATTTACTTGGTCAAAGACATTTTCTATATTTGACTCAATATAAATTGTTCCAATAATTTTACCATTTGGCCCAACCGAATCAAATATTGGTGTAGCTAATATCCATACTCGCTTTTTTGTTTCTGCATCGAGTGCAATTTTATCAATTTCAGTCTTTGCCGCTATGGATTGGTTAACAATTTCATGATTTCCCCGTTGCCCTACAATTGACTGGTTGCTAATATCAGAAGTTGCTAAAACTTTATTCCGATCATCGATGACACGGATCTCATTAATATCCCCTGTTGCAAATTCACGGATAATAGGATATAGACTTTGCTGAATTGTAGGAGAAACTTCAGGATCCCTATCCTTTTTTAACATTTCTTTGCGAATACTATATTGAACAAGATCGATTCGTTGAATAATAGAGTCACGAAAATTATCTTTTAAGTTTTCCTCCAATTTTTGCGAAAAATAAAGACCAATGATTTGTAAAGCGATAATAATTAAAAGTACATATATTAGTACGAGCTTTACATGAATTGATTTAAAGAAGCTTACTTTTTGCATTTATATTACTCCTGCTCAGGATTTCGCAAATAATAACCTACACCTCGACGCGTAACAATCCAGTTTGGATGACTTGGATTATCCTCAATTTTTTCACGTAATCTGCGGACAGTAACGTCTACAGTTCGAACATCACCAAAATAATCATAGCCCCATACTGTTTGTAGTAAATGTTCACGCGTCATTACTTGTCCGATATGTTTTGCTAAATAGTGAATCAGTTCAAATTCACGATGAGTAAGTTCAATTGCTTCCCCACGTTTTAATACTAAATATGCATCCGGTTGAATGACTAATGAGCCTACTTCAATTTCATTTGACTCTTCTTTTACATCTTGTGCTGTTGTGTTTACTTGAAGACGGCGCATATTCGCTTTCACACGTGCAATTAATTCACGAGTACTAAATGGCTTAGTAACATAATCATCTGCGCCCATTTCAAGACCTAAAACCTTATCTATCTCTGATCCCTTAGCCGTCAGCATAATAATAGGAAAGTTATACTTTTTACGAATTTCACGACATACTTCCATTCCATCCCTTTTAGGAAGCATTATATCTAATAACATTAAATCTGGTTGAGACTCTTCTACTTTCTGTAACGCCTCATCGCCATCATAAGCACATATTACCTGATAACCTTCTTTAATAAGATTAAACTGTAATATATCTGCAATCGGCTTTTCATCATCTACAACTAAAATTGTTTTCGTCATATTCATTCTCCTTTGTATTCTTTTTATCTATATATTCAAATTCCTTATTTTTCATTAAAACATTAATAAATTAGCCTTAGTTAAATTGTGGACTTGTGATCTTCTACCTGCCCAATCAAACTATAGCATTTTTAATAAACTAAATTTTACATTCTATTGCAATGAGTTAGCAAATATAGAAATGTACGATGCATGAAGTTAAAAAACTTCTCATATTATTATATCAGACAATATATAATTATTTTCTGGGAAATAATCCATCTAAATAGTAAGTTTATACTTTAACCATATCTTATCATCAGCAAAATACATTTGGGAAATATTATCCCTAACGCAATGAAATATGTCACAATAACATTTCACGAAACGAAATAACTCATGTGATTTCAATAATATTGACCCTTATATAAATAAAAGACAGTTCTAATAATACGAACTGTCCATGAACTTCAAAGTTATTAAAAATATGATAGTGGGTTAACAATTGATCCGTTTTTATGAACTTCAAAATGTAAGTGAGTACCTGTTGAGTTACCAGTTGAACCCATAATTCCAATAACAGAACCTTTAGGTACAATTTGCCCTACTTTTACATCAATTCTTGATAGATGTGCATATAAAGTTTTATAGCCATTATTATGGTTAATGATAATACGATATCCGTATGAACCGTCCCAACCTGCAGCAGTAACAACACCATTATCAGATGCTTTTATGTTGTAGTTTGAAGGTCCAGCTATATCAATTCCTCTATGATATGCACCCCAGCGAGAGCCCATATTACTAGAAACGTAGCCTCCAGCAGCTGGCCAAGAAAAATCACCTGTTCCACGAGATGACATTACCTTCGTTCCGACTTTAACAATGTTATTAACAGGTTCTTTAATAATGACTTCATTTGTCACTGTTTTTTCTGTTACTTTACCGTTTACTTCAGTAATTAAATAGGCAGATTGTTTTTCACCTGGAACACCTTCCTGTTTAACTACTTTTTCACCTTTATACATTGTCTTGTCTTCTTCAATGATTTTCTCATAGTCTATTTTTTCATTTAGTAATTTTTCTTGAACAACTTGAACATTAACTAATGGTTTTTCAACCGTCACATTAATTTGTTGACCGATTTGTAAAAGTGAATCTTCCGTCAAACCGGGATTTAACGCTAACAATTCAGCAGTTTTTAAATTATGCTTCACCGCAATGCCACCAAGAACATCTCCTGCTTGAACAGAATATAATTCTTTTTCTAATGTACCAGTTTGTAAAAATTGAACAGCTTTTTCAGGTGTTAATATTTTGCTTGGTACTACTTCTGCTTCAGTTCCTGAAACTGCTTCCATTTTAATATCTAGTACTCTAGTTTGGCCAACTTGTAAAGCTGGTAATTGTTCACCTGATTGTTTGTTAGCTTCTAACTGTTTCAGTTGTTCTTCTGTAACAAATTGAAGTTTAAGTAACTGGATTGTTTTTTCATAATCCTCTTTATCTTTTAAATAAACAACAGGTTTACCATCAACACTTAAAGCATACGCTTCAGCTTTTGCTACTAAATGTTCTTTTACAGCTGATATTACTTCTTCATCGTTCGTCTTATATGAAAATACTTGCTCTGGAATGATAGAAATACTAGATTTTGCATCCACAGAGAATTCAGTATATTTTGATTTCGCTTCTTTTTCTTTTTCCTCGATAATCTCTTCAACAGTATCAGCATTTGAAACTGCTCCAACATAATTATCTGCTAAGTAAATATGATATACCTTATCTAGTGAGCCATGATCTTCTGAACCTTTAGCAAAAGCTAAATTGAATGTCACACTTGATAATAGAATTGCACTTATAGTTGCGGTTTTTATTAAACCCTTATGATTTTGTAAAAGACTAGTTGTTTGTTGCTTTGCAAAGTCTCTTTTTTTGTTCCACTTCGAACTCATAATAAAGCCCCTTCCAAAGTCCGCTAAATATAAAAATGGTTATATCTACCATGTATATTTTCTCACTTCTAAACTGTACCATAATCCCAAAAAGAGTTGTATAGTTTGAGCCTTTTGTAACGTAAATGTATTATTTGCTTATTTTTTGTTACAAAATTAAAGGATTATACTAGTTTGAAATCTTATATTAGAAACTATTATTTTTCTATACTTCACATTCTATTGTTAATAAGTAGACTATAAGAGTGTTGTTTAGGATTATTTAATAGAAGGGGTAATATTGTTGGCAAATAATTTAGTGAGGAGTCGTATTTGATGGTATGCTAGACTGCTTTTAAATCTCAAGATAAGGAAAATCCTACTAGATGAACAAAAAGACAAAATTAAAAAGTGCAAGACCTTGTACACTATCGTATACTAGTCTGCACTTCTATACATAAATAGATATTTTGATCAAAGACAGATCCATTTTATTCCCTCTCTACTTTTGTACAATTAAATTTACATAGTCAGGATAGTCAGTAATTATTCCGTCCACTCCAAGACTATAAAGCCTTCCTGCTTCGGATTGATCTCTAACCGTGTAGGCATACATTGTCATATTTGTAAGATGTACTAGTTCCACTAGCTCCGCAGTAACTATATTAAAACTAGGATTAAAATAGTCTGCATAAGTAGCGAATTCTTCTAGTTGCTGGCTCGAAATCCTTCTCCAATCTTTCCCAACTAACACTCCGTGAGGTATTTCAGGTAGTAATTCTTTAGACCTTTTTATGGATTCATGATTAAAAGACTGAATAATGATTTCGATACTGTCTGGTTTCACCAATTTATGTTCCTTTAACACATTAGCAACTTGTTCTTCAATCCCTGGATAAAGCTCGGGATACTTTAACTCTATTAATATATTTATTTTGCCACCGAATTCACCCAAAAACTCATTAAGTGTAGGAATTGTTTCACCTGTAAATTCTTCCCCAAACCAACTTCCAGCATCTAATAATTTTAACTCTTTTAATGTATAGTCGGAAACTTTCCCTTTCCCATTTGTTGTCCGATTCAAAGTGCGATCATGTATAATGATTGGAATACTGTCTTTAGACATTTGAACATCAATTTCAATATAATCGGCTCCCATCTCGACCCCTTTTGTAAAGGCGGGCATCGTATTTTCAGGTGCATAAGCTGAAGCTCCGCGATGGGCGATACTCGTTAAATACCCATTCCTTTCTTTTGGTACATATTCTTCAGCATAAGATAAAACCGATGCGGATATAGGGATAAATAAGGCTGCTAAAATGATGATTGTTATTGCTCGTCTCAAATAGATACACTCCTTTAAATACTCATTCTATTTATCTATGAATATGAAAGATTTAGGATAAATGAATCGGCACTTTGTTAAATAAATACATAAAATTTTCGCCTCAAAGTAGTTAGCTCTTATTGGTAGGCATTACTTTAGATCGAAGTGTATCTTATATGTATGCTCTAGGGGTCTTATATATTTAGAATATTCAGTAAATATATTTTACCAAATTTAATGTTAACCTGTATAGCACTAGTCATAAATAATCTTTCAATATACTAATTTTTTGTTTTGTTAATTCGAAGCATTTGAGATGGATAGGAAAAAAAACTACTAATGGAAAATTCCATTAGTAGTTAGTTTCTATTATTCCCAAATCTCTTTTACTACATTTGTTTGTTGCTGTCGCTTCTCTTTCGCACAGAACTAACGTGGTTAAAATAAAAACTCCTTAAGAAAGTCTTCCTAAGGAGTTAAAGTTGCTTATTTCCAAATTTCTCTTACCACGTTAGTTTGCACCTGTCGCAAGCTTTCGGTGCAGAACGAATAAGGTGTAGACTGCTTATAAAAATTTAAGTATAAACAGTTAATTTTTAATCCCATATAGGACTTACCACATTGGTTTGTTGCTGTCGCTTCTCTTTCGCACAGAACTAACGTGGTTAAAATAAAAACTCCTTAAGAAAGTCTTCCTAAGGAGTTAAAGTTGCTTATATCCAAATTTCTCTTACCACGTTAGTTTGCACCTGTCGCAAGCTTTCGGTGCAGAACGAATAAGGTGTAGACTGCTTATAAATATTTAAGTATAAACAGTTAATTTTTAATCCCAAATAGGACTTACCACGTTGGTTTGCTCACGAGCAGGTCCTACTGAGAAGGTCATTAAGTTAATACCTGTTAGTTCAACGATGCGTTCAACATATTTTTGTGCATTTTCTGGTAGTTCTTCTAAAGTACGAACGCTTGTTATATCTTCTGACCAACCAGGTAGTTCTTCATACACTGGTTTACATGCCTCAAGTACATGTAAGCTAGCCGGATATTCAGTAATAATTTCTCCATTATATTCATAGGCAGTACAGATTTTAACTGTATCTAAGCCTGATAATACGTCTATAGAGTTTAGTGCTAAATCTGTGATACCACTCACACGGCGAGAATGGCGAACTACAACTGAGTCAAACCATCCAACACGGCGAGGACGTCCAGTAGTTGTACCATATTCACGACCTACTTCACGAATGTGATGACCCATTTCATCAAATAACTCTGTTGGGAATGGTCCATCTCCAACGCGAGATGTATATGCTTTACAAACCCCAACAACACGAGAAACGTGAGAAGGTCCAATACCCGTACCAGTTGTTACACCACCTGCAACTGGATTTGAAGAAGTAACGAATGGATAAGTTCCATGGTCAACATCTAACATTACGCCTTGCGCACCTTCGAATAGAACGCGTCCACCATCATCTAATACGTCATTTAAAACTTTTGAAGTATCAGTCACGTATTTTGCTAGCTCTTGTCCGTAACCATAGTATTCTTCGAAGATATCTTCAAATTTTAATCCTTCCACTTCATAATACTTTTCAAAAAGACGGTTTTTCTTTTCTAAGTTCTCACGAAGTTTTTGTTCAAATACTTCACGCTCTAAAAGATCAGCTATTCGAATACCGATACGCGCAATTTTATCTTGATAACATGGACCAATACCTTTAATGGTTGTACCAATTTTTTGGTCACCACGAGATTCTTCATCTACTTTATCTTGATAGATATGATATGGAAGTATAACTTGCGCTCGATTTGAGATTCGTAAATTGGATGTATCAATGCCACGGTCTTGTAAACCTTTTAATTCATTCATAAGGGATTTAGGATTAATGACCATTCCGTTACCCATTACGGACGTTTTTTCTTTATAAAAAATACCCGACGGAATTAAGTGCAGTTTATAAGTTTCTCCGCCTATTTTAATCGTATGGCCAGCGTTATCTCCACCTGAGAAACGTGCAATTACGTCTGCTTTTTTAGATAGGAAGTCTGTTATTTTTCCTTTACCCTCGTCTCCCCATTGTGTTCCAACAACTACTACAGATGTCATATGAGCACCTCCGTAGACGCAAATTTGCGCCCTTTATATATACCTAATATCAAATATCATAATTCGTTTTATTCAACCCATTTATTAACTTTTATCAAACACAAACATTGTAACAATGATTACTATCGTAGTCAATGAAGAACGTAAAAAAACACGAACATACTAATATACTAAATTAGAAATGTTCGTGTTTCTATTAACTTTGTTTATTATTCTCTCATAGGCTCGCCACCAGGATGTTGCGACCAATCAATATTAATAAATTTATTAAACTCTTTTTTAAATGCAAGGGTAACAGTACCTGTTGGACCGTTACGTTGCTTAGCAATGATGATTTCAATCATATTTTTGTTTTCACTTTCTTTATCATAGTAGTCATCACGATAAAGGAAGGCAACGATATCCGCATCTTGCTCAATACTTCCCGATTCACGAATATCACTCATCATTGGACGTTTATCTTGCCTTTGTTCAACACCACGTGATAACTGAGATAAAGCAATAACAGGTACTTTCAATTCACGGGCTAATGCTTTTAGTGATCGTGAAATTTCGGATACCTCTTGTTGACGGTTTTCTCCTGGTTTTCCACTTCCTTGGATTAACTGTAGGTAGTCAATTAATATCATCCCAAGGCCGTGCTCTTGTGCGAGACGTCGACATTTTGCTCTTAATTCACTAACTCGTACCCCTGGCGTATCATCGATAAAAATCCCTGAATTCGATAAGCTACCCATAGCCATTGTTAACTTACCCCAGTCTTCTGTGCTTAAAGCACCTGTACGTAAAGCTTGGGCATCAATATTTCCTTCCGCGCAGAGTAAACGCATAACTAACTGTTCGGCTCCCATTTCAAGTGAGAAAATAGCTACATTTTCACCGGCTCTTATAGCAACATTTTGCGCAATGTTAAGGGCAAATGCCGTTTTCCCTA
Source organism: Ureibacillus acetophenoni (assembly GCF_900220965.1). Taxonomy (GTDB): domain Bacteria; phylum Bacillota; class Bacilli; order Bacillales_A; family Planococcaceae; genus Ureibacillus; species Ureibacillus acetophenoni. The sequence continues at coordinate 174,714 of NZ_OBQC01000005.1, forward strand.
CGGATGGTCGGGCAGCAACAATAATTAAATCGTTACGTTGGAACCCAGCAGTCATTTTATCTAAATCTTTAAACCCTGTAGGAATTCCTGTAACATCACCTTTTCTATTTTGAAGCTGTTCAATATTATCGTACGTATTTACGAGTACATCTTTAATATGTTTGAAGTCTCCCGCGTTTTTACGAGAAGCAACTTCCATGACCTTTTTTTCAGCTTCAGAAAGCAGTGCTTCTACTTCATCTTCTCTCGTGTAGCCATCTTCAACAATACTTGTAGCAACACGGATTAGACGACGTAGAATGGACTTTTCTTCTACGATTTTTGCATAATGACCAACGTTTGCAGCTGTTGGTACAGCATTTGCAAGTTCTGCTAAATAGGAAAGTCCACCAACATCTTCAAGCTCTTTTTTACTAGATAATTCTTCTGTTAACGTAACTAAATCAATTGGTTTTCCTTGATCGCTTAAATCAAGCATCGTTTGGAAAATCATTTGATGACTAATCCGATAAAAATCTTGCGGAATTAATATCTCAGAGGCAGTAATTAATGCAGTTGGATCTAAAAAGATTGCACCTAATACAGACTGCTCTGCTTCATGATTGTGAGGCGGAATCCGATCCATCATGGTATCAGTCATACCATTCTCTCCTTACGCTTCTTCTGTTACGTGTACTTTTAAAGTTGCTTTTACTTCTTGGTGAAGTTTAACTGGGATATTTGAATAACCTAATGAGCGAATTCCTTCGCCTTCCATTTTACGTTTATCAATTTTAATACCATGTGCTTTTTGAAGTGCGTCTGCAATTTGCTTCGTTGATACTGAACCAAATAATTTTCCACCTTCACCAGACTTCGCTTTAATTTCCACTGTCAGCTGCTCTAATTTTTCTTTTAAATCTTTTGCTGCTTGTAATTCAGCTGCAGCATTTTTTTCCTCTAATTTCTTCTGACCTTCTAATTGGCTTAAAGCTTGTTTAGAAGCTTCTACCGCATAGCCGTTTTTAATTAAGAAGTTTTGTGCATAACCATCTGCCACGTTTTTTACTTCGCCTTTTTTCCCTTTTCCTTTAACATCCTTCAAAAAAACTACTTTCATTCCTCATTACTCCCTTCATATAACTCAATAATTGCTTTTTTCAATAACTGAATCGCTTCAGTAATCGTTTCAACTTCAATCTGGCAAGCCGCATTCGTTAAATGCCCGCCGCCTCCAAGTTTCTCCATTATTAGCTGAACGTTAATTTCTCCAAGTGATCTTGCACTAATCCCTATTAAACCATCAGGACGATGTGCAATAACAAATGATGCAGATACATCCTTCATGGCAAGTAGGATATCTGCTGTTTGTGCAATGAGTACTGTATCATAGAATCGACTTTCTTCACCGTGAGCTATAGCCATTCCAGGGTACACAAATTCAACAGTTTGAATTATTTTTGATCGTTCGATATATGTGTTTACATCCTCTTTTAGTAAACGTTGAACTAAAACTGTATCTGCACCATATGTTCTTAAATAGGATGCAGCTTCAAATGTTCTTGCTCCAGTTCGAAGAGTAAAGCTTTTAGTATCAACAATAATACCAGAAAGAAGCGCAGTTGCCTCAAGTTTCGATATTCTATTATTTTCTGGCTGGTATTCTAATAGCTCTGTTACTAGTTCACACGTTGAGGAAGCATATGGTTCCATATAGACAAGGGTTGGATTTGATATAAAATCTTCCCCTCTGCGATGATGGTCGATAATTACAACTTTTTCACAGTCTTTAACAAGGTTTTCATCAATCACTAGACTTGGTTTATGCGTATCGACCACGACTAATAACGATTTTTCAGTCATTTTTGCTCTTGCTTCTTCAGGTGATATAAAATTCTCATAGACTTCGGGGCTTTTTTCAATCTCATTAAATAAGCGACTCACACTACCATTTAACTCATCAAAATTTACAATAATGTAGCCTTTGACTTTGTTTTTTTCAACCATCTTACGGACTCCCATACTCGCACCAATGGAATCCATATCAGGATTTTTATGCCCCATAATAAACACTTGGTCACTTTCCTGAATAAGATCTTGCAAGGCATGGGAAATCACTCTTGCTCTTACACGAGTTCGCTTCTCAACTGGATTTGTCTTTCCACCGTAGAACTTCAATTTACCATTAGGTTGCTTAATCGCAATTTGATCTCCTCCACGGCCTAATACTAAATCCAAGCTTGACTGTGCTAGTTCGCCTAGTTTAATAAGTGATGAGGAACCTGCTCCAACACCAATACTTAATGTTAATGAAAGATTTTTTTGTGACGTTTTTTCACGTATGTCATCTAAAATAGCAAATTTCCCTTTTTCAATTTCACTTAAGATGGATTCATTTAGAATAGCTAAAAATCGATCTGAAGAGATTCGTTTAACATATATTCCATATGTAGCTGCCCATTCATTAATAATCGAAGTAACTAATGTATTCGTTAAACTTCTCGTTTGGTCATCCATTCCTTGTGTAATTTCATCATAGTTATCGATAAATAATATTGCGATCACTGTACGATCTGCATAATATTTTTTTTCAATTTGTAATTGTTCAGTAACATCAAAGAAATATAACAGTCTTTCTGTTTGTTTATAGATGACTTGATATTTTCTCTCACCAATTGAAACAATGAATTCGTGTTTTTCATCTGTCTTTAGTAATTGACGTAAATCATCTGACAGTGAGAAAACTTCTTCTCCTAACAGGCTATCTACATTAAGAATGTTTAGCATAAATGGATTTGCCCATTCAATGTGATATTTATCGTTAATAAGTAATATCCCTATCGGCATTTCTAATAGGGCTTCTTCGCCTACTTTTTTCAACCGATGTGATAGGGATTCAATATATTTTTCTATGTTTTCAAATGTTTTCTTTTCAACTGTCCATGCATAGACAATGCCAATCGCCATAACTATTGCGACGATAATTCCAATCCAAATATTCCAAGTGAGTAATAAAATTACTGCTAGTAATCCAATGATCGATAAATACAGAAGTGGATGTCGTATCGGTCTTTTCTTATAAGTATCCATGTGATCAGCTCCTTACTTCTGAATCTTATCTTTCACTAGCGAGCGAATGTCGAAACCTAAATCCACTATTCCAACTAAGATAACAAAGTTATATAAAGGAATTGCCAATAGGATAACAAGAACTTTTAAAAAGTTAGTTACTTTGATTTTTTTATCTAATAGATACAGGATAAATGAAAGACCTTGAATTGTTAGTAATACCCATAAAATCATATTTAGGTTTAAACAAATAACATATAGTGTTGTACCAATTTCAGGTTTTAAAAATAAACTAATAGACAATACAATTAAGTAATACCAAAGAATAGAGCGCGGAAGTCTTAAATCCTTTAATGCACTAAATTTTGGTACGACTACACCTAGTCTTCTTAAAATTGGTAAGTTAATCGAAATGATAATAAACGCTAATGCAAATGCAGCTAATGTAACTGATGCAGGAATTGTTGTTTCCAATGTAACAAAAAATAAATCTAGAGTTTCTTCTGTCAATGCAGATTGTCCTGTCATACTTTGCGTAAGTTTCAAAGATTGCTCATAACTAGTACGCATCATTTGCATAGACTGTTCAATAAAGTCGAATTCAAACAACTTTAAAGTTATTAAATAATCAATTGCAAAAGTAATTAAAACCGTCAGACCTGTTGACATTAAAATAAATAATTTGCTTTTCTTCAGTTTTAATGAAATCCCTATGACAACCCCTATTGATGCAAAGATCAAAGAGAAAGGTAGTATAAGCAATCCACCTATAAAGAAAGTTAGAAAGCAAGCAATAATAGCAACAAATATTGATTGATTTCGGTCATAATTTGCGCTATACCAAGCGAGTGGCAATGGTGCAAATAATGTAGCAATAATGCTTACAAGAGGCACGTATAATGCAACTGCGATTAATACTACAAATAGGGCAACCATCATTGCACCTTGAGCAAGCCCCTTAGTTTTATTATTCGGCATTTAAAACCTTCCTTTTATTAAGTTCAGATATATATTCATTCGTATATTGTATCACTTTTTCTACTATTGGACAAAAATGCGGGCATTAGGATTTTGGTGAGAAAATGTACCAAAGTATTATATATCCCTATGTTAAATATTATATATAGCATCACCTTAAAATGAAAAAAGACTCCAAATAGTCGCATATTCGACTATATTGGGGTCTCTTCTTTTTCGGAATAGATTTATTTACCTTATGTAGCTACAAATACATATCTCTTTTTTTCTTCAACTACAGCTTAAATTTATGAACTAATTCATTAAGTTTTTCAGCCAACTGTGACAGATCATTTGCGCTGTTAGATATTTCATCCATTGAGCTACTAATTTGTTGAGTTGATGCAGAAGTTTGTTCTACGCCCGCTGCTGATTCTTCTGATATAGCAGCAATTTCTGAAATATAACTATTCATTTTTTCACTGTCTGTTGTAATGCTAGCTAAATTCTCTGAAACAGTATTAATAGTATTAGCCATCTCTAAGATACTTGAGTTTATGCCAGCAAATGTTTTCTCTGTAGTTTCTATTTGAGTTGTTCCTAGTAAAACTTCTTTATATCCTTCTTGTAAAGCCGATGTAACTAAACTTGTTTCATTTTGAATACCAGTTACTATTTCAGTAATATCTGTGATAGATCTAGATACTTGTTCTGCCAGTTTTCTTACTTCATCAGCTACTACCGCGAAGCTTTTACCATGTTCTCCCGCTCGTGCTGCTTCAATTGCAGCATTTAGAGCTAAGAGATTCGTTTGATCTGCAATTTCGTGAATAACAGAAATCAATTTCGTGATTTCTTGCGCTTTAACGTCTAAGCCTTGTACCTTTTGAACGGACTCTTGAACGATTTGGTCAATCTTATTCATCTGCTCATTCGAAGACTTCATTAATTGACTACCTTCACCAGTCATTCGAATAACCTCATTTGAAGAATCCTGAACAGCTTCCCCCATTGTATTTGCATTTTGAATGGATGTTGAAAATGAACCCATAAGGGTAGCTAATTCACTGGCAGTTCTTGCTTCTGATTCTGTACCAGCAGCTAATTCCTGCATAGTAGCAGCGATTTGTTCCGAACCGGAATTTACTTCATCTGCAGATTGACTTAATTCTTCACTTTGACCTGTTATTGAACCTGAAACAACGTTTATTTCTGTTAATAATTCACGAATACTATTATTCATGTCGTTCGTTGCATCAACAAGTTGTCCTACTTCGTCTTGTGATTTAACTTCTAACGGCTCATTACTTAGATCACCTGATGCTATTAACTTCATACGGTCCATAACTTTTATTATAGGTCTTGTAATGATGTTGGAAGTAATATACGCTGCAGCTAAACTAACTACAATTACCAATATAGGAACAATCGTAGATATAAACAATGTACGTTCGCCATTCTCAATGACTGCTGCCTCAGCTGCAATTATAGAATCTCTACTTTCCTTGGCCAATTGATCATACCCAGCTAAAAGTTCCCGTACTACCGTATCTTTACTAGCTAAGTTTTCTCTAGCTAAATCAATATTCCCCTTTTCATACTCCTCAAAGACATCACTTGCGACGTACGTACGCCAATCTACAGTCTTTTTAATTAATTCATCAAATTCTTCAGAAGCACCTATTTCTCGAATTGTTGCTTCTAGTTGTTTTCCCTGTTCTGTATATTCATTGAATCGGTCTTTATAGTCACCACCAAATAGAACATATCCACGGGCTGTTGAAATTCGATTCGCGATTGTTGTAGCCATTTCCTGGTTTGCAATCATAACTGGAAGCTCTTTTTCTACGATATTACGCGCTTCCTCATTACTCTTAACGATTACTGAATAATTATAAACACCGTATAATACGATTAATAATATAACTAATGAAAACCCAAATAGAATTTTCATCCTTATACTTTTAAATGAAAAACCTTTCTTCACTACTCCTACTCCGTTTCTTTAAAATTTGTATACAAATATTATCTAATATTAACAATTGTTACATATCATTTTTACTAAATCAATGGTACTAATTTGATAAAGTCAGAGCGTTTTAGTAATGAAACTTTACTTACGTAGGTATTTTTGACTAAAAAAATAGATTGAATTGATGTTGAATTAGTCTACTTTACTATAAATATTACTTAAAGGGTTTTTATAATTTTTTGGCAACAAAAAAAACACACCAAAGTTTTTACACTTTGATGTGCTTTGTTTACATCTTATTTATCTTCAGCTACGAATGGAAGAAGTGCCATAATACGAGCACGTTTAATAGCTGTAGTTAATTTACGTTGGTATTTTGCACTTGTACCAGTTACGCGACGAGGAAGAATTTTTCCACGTTCAGAGATGAACTTTTTAAGTAAATCAACATCTTTATAATCGATTGTAGTAATGTTGTTTGAAGTGAAGTAACAAACTTTACGGCGTTTGCGGCCTCCGCGACGTTGTGCCATTTACTTTCTCCTCCTTTATAAGTTTTTAACTAGCGTATTTCGTCCTACACTAGTGATTGAATTAGAATGGTAAGTCATCTTCAGAGACTTCAATTGGTCCTTTGCTTGAAGCAAATGGATCCTCATCCATTCTTGTATAATTTTGCTGGTTTTGAGGTTGTTGATAAGAAGCAAACGGATCCTGTTGTGGTTGGTTACCAAATTGCGGTTGGCTTGTACCATATCCAGGTTGATTGCCGTATGATGGCTGCGCTCCATACTGTTGTTGCGGTGCACCTGCACCTCCACTACGAGGTTCTAAGAACTGTACTGAGTCTGCAACTACATCTGTTGTATAAACGCGTTTTCCGTCTTGGCCTTCAAAACTGCCTGTCTGAATACGCCCTTCAACTCCAATCAAACTTCCTTTTCTCATAAAGTTTGCTAAGTTTTCAGCTTGTTTTCTCCAAGCGATACAGCCAATGAAATCCGCTTCACGTTCACCTGATTGGCTAGAAAATGTTCGGTTTACAGCAACTGTAAAACGAGTCATTGGAATGCCACTTGGTGTATAGCGTAACTCTGGATCTTTCGTTAGTCTTCCAACTAAAACGACACGGTTAATCATCTTATACAACCTCCTTTTTTCAGCATTTTTGTATATTTCAATAATTATTAAGCGTCTAAACGAACTGCGATGTGACGAATAACGTCTTCAGTAATGTTAGCAATACGAGTGTACTCATCGATAGCTTCGTTACCAGCGTTTACTTTCACGATTTGGTAGTAACCTTCGCGTAAGTCGTTGATTTCGTAAGCTAAGCGGCGTTTACCCCACTCTTTTGCTTCGATGATTTCTGCACCATTTGAAGTTAAAGCGTCAGTTAAGCGATCTACAACAGCTTTTTTAGCTTCGTCTTCAATGTTTGGGCGAATGATGTACATTAATTCATACTTTCTCATCTTTATTTTGCACCTCCTTATGGACTTTGGCTCACCTAATTTTAGGGAGCAAGGAGTGAATAATTTTATTTACTCACATCTACGAATTGTAACATAGAACATATTTTCTTGCAAGAGAGAATATCGAATCCCATTCACTATTAAATTTAGTTATAATAAAACAATAGGAGGTGGAAGTTGTGAATGAGCTATCAAATCCTCATATTATTGAATTAGATATGAAGAAAATGGCTAGAGCAAATCTTTGGGCTACTTTATGGTTAACTATTCTTTTTATCATTATTAATAATCTTATCCATCAAAGGTTCTCACTATCTATTACCTTTTGGACTTTTATAGTGTTTGTAATTGGTTATGTATTATTAATTGCCCTACATGAAATTTTCCATTTAATTGGTTTTGTTTTGTTCGGTAAAGTGAAGATTAAAGAGCTAGATTATGGAGTAAATCTCAAACTAGGTGTTGCTTATGCGACAACGACTAAACCATTAGAAAATCACATCATGAGAAAAGCATTAATGCTTCCTTTTTGGACGACAGGTGTTTTACCTACTATAATCGGTTTTTATGTAGATTCGTATTTAATCGTAATCCTTGGAGCATTCTTAATAGCTGGAGCAGTTGGTGACTTTTATATGTATAACGAGTTAAAAAAGTTCCCTAACAATAGTTTAGTAAAAGACGATCCTGAGTTACCCAAATTATATATATATCCAAATAATTAAAAACTACACACTGGATGTGACTACTAAAAGTTACTGTAGAGTGTGTAGTTTTATTTATGTTAAGGTGTTAAAAATACATGTTGGCTAGCTGTACATAAATTACGCCACGCGCGGTTTAAAGAAGTTGTTTCAATAACTGCTCCCATACCATAATAACGAATTAGTTTATGGGCATATAACAATAACTCGCTAGATTGATCCTTACAATATGAAGTTAATTCATTTAATTCTTCTTCAAGTAACACTTCCCCCGAAACGTGGCTTTCCCAAAGTTTAGCGACTAACTTGTAGAAGCTTTCTTCAATAAGTTGCAGTTTTGACTGAATTTCATTCAAATTAAGTTTTACCAACTCGTAGCGTTCAGTAGATAGTACATCACTTTTTCGATTTAAAGAGACATCTGCCTCATCTATAAATTGTTCCATTAATCCTAAACATAAAGAGAAAAATGAAGCTTCTGCAAATGAATTAAATGGAAAGCGATGTACAGGTAATTCGTACTCATTGCGGAATAAATCAAACTTGAACGTATCTATATCTTTCACTAATATTTGATCTACTTTCATCGTATGGCTAGATGTAGCTTTTAATCCCATTGCGTTCCAGTCTGGAATAATTTCAACTGTTTCACGTGGAACGCTACAAGTTACAATTTCCTCGCTTTCCTCTATTTTACAATTCATTGTAAATAAAGTTGCGTAGTCAGCCCCACTACAATATTTCCATTCACCTGATATTACATAACCACCATCTACTCTACTTGCGACTCCAAACTTCCCGCTTCCAGCAATCACAGCTTCTTTATGTATAAAACGATCCTTGCAAACTTCCGTTTCAAAAAGTGGTATGAACATATTTCCACCAGAGCCTATTGTGACTGCCCATCCAACATTTCCATCGATTGCACCTGCCTGCTGAAAAAGTTTCAACCCATCTACTAAAGGTAGCTCTAATCCTCCCAGTGCATCTGGTGTAAAAACTTTAAATAATTTTTTCTCATAAATAATCTCTAGCACTTCTGGTAAAATTGTTTTTGCGATTTCCATCTTTTCAGATAGTTCTTTAATCTTTCTAATCTCTTCTTCCGTAAACATTCTACATTCCCCTTTTATGTTTAAATTAAAAAAACTGCTACCAATATGATAGCAGTTGAATTCTATTTATTCTAAACATTAAAGCGGAATAACATAATGTCTCCGTCTTGTACAACGTATTCTTTACCCTCTAGTCTTACTTTTCCAGCTTCTTTTGCAGCTTGCATAGACCCAGCTTCTACTAAATCATCATAAGAAACTGTTTCTGCTCGAATAAATCCGCGCTCAAAATCAGTGTGAATAATACCCGCACATTGTGGAGCTTTCATTCCTTTACGGAATGTCCATGCACGAACCTCTTGTACACCTGCAGTAAAGTATGTTGCTAGTCCTAATAAATCATAAGAAGCACGAATCAGTTGGTCTAAACCTGATTCTTCAATTCCTAATTCTTGTAGGAACATTGCTTTTTCATCATTGTCTAATTCAGAAATTTCTTCTTCAATTTTTGCACAAATCGTAATAACACGTGCTCCTTCTGCTTGAGCGTATTCTTTAACTTGTTGCACATATTTATTATTCTCTGCATCAGCAACTTCGTCTTCAGAAACGTTCGCTACATATAGCATTGGCTTAATTGTTAATAAATGAAGCCCTTTGATTACTTTTAGTTCATCTTCTGATACTTCAACAGAGCGTGCTGGCTTTTCATTTTCTAACGCTTCTTTTATCTTAATAAGAATTGGTTCTTCTACTAATGCTTCTTTATCTTTTTGCTTTGCCATTTTGCTTACACGTTGAAGACGTTTTTCAACGGATTCCATATCCGCTAAGATTAGTTCTAAATTGATTACTTCGATGTCATCAATTGGGTTAACTGATCCAGAAACATGTGTAATATTTTCGTCTTCAAAACAACGTACAACTTGGCAAATTGCATCTACTTCACGAATGTGAGACAAGAATTTATTTCCTAATCCTTCACCTTTTGAAGCACCTTTTACAATTCCCGCGATATCCGTAAATTCAAATCCTGTTGGTACAGTCTTCTTTGGAATAACTAATTCAGTTAGTTTATCTAAACGTGCATCGGGAACTTCTACTACTCCTACGTTAGGATCAATTGTTGCGAATGGATAGTTTGCAGCTAAAGCACCTGCTTTTGTTATAGCATTAAATAATGTAGACTTCCCAACGTTCGGTAGCCCTACAATCCCTGCTGTAAGTGACATTACATTGACACGACCTTTCTAAATTACGTAACTTAATATACTCGTTTTTTCCAGTGTCTATTATATTGATAAGTAGAGCAAAAGTCTAATTCGTTTATATTTAATACTGTTAGGTTATTGTTCTGAATTAGATTTTACTATCACTTTCTTCATTTTTTTCTCAAATTCTCGGCGAGGAATGAGTACACTATGACCACAACCTTCACACTTAATACGGATATCTGCACCCATACGGATAACCTTCCATGCATTTGTACCACATGGATGTTGCTTTTTCATTTCAACAACATCATTTAAATCAAAAGATTTTGCTTCCATTATGCATTTTCTCCTCCTGACTCTGAATTTCCTCTCCCTCGATCATATAGCATCATTTTAGGATATGCCATAGGGATTCCATTTTTATCTAAAATATCCTTCACATCTCGTCGAATAACCCTTGCTATTGCATAATGTTGTAAAGGTTTTGTTTCTGCAATAATACGGATAGTCACTTCTGTTCCTACAACATTCTGAACTCCTAGGAAGGATGGAACACCTACTAACTCTTCAAATTGTTCCGGCAACTTTTTCAAGTAATTACTCACTAATTTTTCTACCTGTTCAATATCTGCTTCTAATCCTACTTGCATATCAATGATTGCTTTTGAATTGTTAACGGAAAAGTTAATAACATCTGTAATTTGACCATTCGGAATAATAAATTGCTCTCCCGTCGTTCCTAAAATTTTCGTTGTTCTAAGTCCAATTTCTACAACTGTTCCTTCTGCTATATTTGCTGTACTTAATCTAACATAGTCTCCAACGCCAAACTGGTCCTCTAATATTATGAAAAACCCCGTAATGATGTCTTTCACTAAACTTTGAGCACCAAAACCAATAGCCAAGCCGGCAATCCCAGCCCCTGCTAATAGCCCCATGATTTCTATTCCTAGTGCTGAAAGAATTGTAATTATTGCTGTGAAGTATACAACATAAGATAAAACACTTTGTAACAATTTTACAATTGTTGTTTGTCGTCGTTCAGAATGATGAATGGTTTTCACCTTTAATGAGAACACACGTTTAATAATTCGTTTGCCTATAAAGATTACTAGATACGAAACGATTAATATTGCAAGGATTTTAATTGAAGCTTCAATAATAAAATTCCACAATTTTTCGCTCGTTAAATAATCCCATACTCTCTCTGTCATTTTAACAAAGGCACCTGGGTCCGGAATTACATTTTCGTCAGCCATTTTTCCACTCCTTGTATAACTACCTAAATTTTTGAATATACTGCATAACAATAAGTGTAAGTTTAGAGAGTCATTTTTTAATAATTTAAAAGAAAGAGAGAGATTTATGCAGAATATAAACGAAACAGTTAGAACTTTTGTACATCATGAACAAGCTGGTGCTGTATGGCGTTTAAGTGATCTATTTTTAAATTATATCCCTTTTGACCATGAGCAAATCATATTTTGTTGTATAGGTACAGATCGTTCTACCGGCGATTCACTTGGGCCACTAACAGGAAGCTTCCTGACAAGCTATCACTCTTTTCCTTTTAAAGTAATTGGAACTTTAGAAGATCCATTACATGCAGTAAATCTACCTTCAACAGTTGAAGAATTACAACAATTAAGTAAAACTCCATTTGTAATTGCCATCGATGCATGCCTAGGATCAGAACAATCAATTGGACAAATTATTGTACATGAAGGGCCACTTTTACCAGGCAAAGCTGTAAAAAAGGAATTACCAGCAATTGGTGATATCTCCATTAAGGGAATAGTTAATGTTGGTGGATTTATGGAAATGCTCGTTTTACAAAATACTAGACTTAAAACAACATATTCTATGAGTGATAAAATAGCTAGAGCTTTACTATTAGCTTGGCAACGTTATTCACTGAAAGGGAAAAATAATCGCAACAACTATACCGACTACAACGATCCCAGGGAGCAAATTGGCTACTCGAATTTTAGTTAAACCAGTCATATTTAGCCCGATAGCAAGGATCATAATACCACCTGTTGCAGTCATCTCTTGAATATATAAGTTTAAGGCTGCTTCTGGTATATAAATACTAATTAAACCAGCTAATAGAGCAATCGCTCCTTCATATAAAAGGATTGGAACAGCCGACAATAACACACCTAGACCTAACGTTGAGGATAATATAATAGCTATAAAACCATCTATAATCCCCTTCGTAATTAGAACATCATGATTATTTCTTAAACCACTATCGAGCGCTCCTATTATTCCCATTGATCCAATAACAAATAATAACGTTGCTGTAACGAATGCATCTGAAATACTTGAATTTGAATTTACCTTTGAATCCCTATTTTTAAAAAGAGATTCAACCCATTTTCCTAATTTGTTTATTTGGTGCTCTAAGTCAAGCCATTCTCCTAATACTGCACCAATAACTAAGCTAACAATAACAATAACGACGTTACTCGTTTCAAATCCCATTTGAATTCCAAGCACGGCCACAGCTAATCCAATAATTTGCAAAACTGTATCTTTCATCTTTTCAGGGATATTTTGAAACAGTCTTCCGATGATTGAACCTATAATAATTAATACCGAATTAATAATTGTTCCTAATAAAATCATAATTAGCCTCTATTCTTCAATCAATACAATCCTATTCTATTTATCGTTAATACTTGTTAATCTTCAAATTCCTTTAAATTGTAAGTAGTTGAATATTATGTAATTGGAACTTAATAATAAGTGAAAATCTACCTTGAAAATTGCAGTTCACAATTTAATGAAGTGAAAATCGAGCGCCAAATGATTGGCGCTCGATTTGATCATAATTCCTCTAACTCTAGTATTTCTAAAATTCGCTCTAAATCTTCCTCTGAATAAAACTCTATTTCAATTTTACCTTTATTTTTATTTTTCTTAATTTGGACATTTGTTCCGAAATACTCTCTTAATTGAGTTTCTTTTGACTGAACAAAAATATCCTTTTTTGTTTTAGGTGTTTCACGTGGAACATTCTCATTATATTCTTTAATCAAATTTTCCAATTGTCGGACATTTAAGTGATGTTTTATTACTTTGTTTGCAACTTCAGGGATTCTTTTCTTGTTTTTTAAGCCAAGTAATGTTCGTCCATGGCCCATTGATAGCTGGCCATCGTTTACCATTTGTCTAACTACATCAGGTAATTGGAGTAAACGAATGTGGTTTGTAATATGCGGACGGGACTTTCCTAGACGTTTAGCAAGGTCTTCTTGAGTGAAATTTAACTTTTCTATTAAGCTTTGATATGCTTCGGCCTCTTCAATTGGTGTCAGATCTTCACGTTGAAGGTTCTCTAAAATAGCAACTTCCATCATTTGTTCTTCTGACATTTCTTTCACGATGGCAGGAATCTCATTCAGATTTGCTAGTTTAGCAGCTCTAAAGCGTCTTTCACCAACAACAATTTCGTATTTAGATCCTTTTTTCCGTACAACGATAGGTTGTATAATTCCATGTTCTCGTATAGATTGTGCTAATTCTTCTATGGCTTCGTCTTCAAAAATTTTACGAGGTTGATATGGGTTTGCAACTAATTTTTGCAATGGAAGTTTTTTAATTTCATTTTCATTTTCCATCGCAGGTAACAAAGCTTCTAAACCTTTACCTAGTCCTCTAGCCATTTTTAATCACTTCCCTTGCTAATTCTAGATAAAGTTCTGCACCTCGTGATTTTGAATCATAGATAATAATCGGTTCACCATGACTTGGTGCTTCACTTAAACGAACATTTCTTGGGATAATTGATTTATAAACTTTTTCTTGGAAGTACTTTTTCACTTCTTCAATTACTTGAATACCTAAATTCGTCCGCGCATCTAACATCGTTAAAACAACGCCATCAATATAAAGTTCTTGATTTAGATGTTTTTGTACAAGGCGAACTGTTGATAATAATTGACTCAAACCTTCTAATGCATAAAATTCACATTGAACTGGGATAATTACTGCATCTGCGGCAGTTAATGCATTAATTGTTAGTAACCCTAGGGATGGTGGACAGTCTATAATAACGTAATCATAGTTATCCTTCACATCATCTAAAGCGTGTTTTAATCGAACTTCACGTGATATGGTAGAAACTAATTCTACTTCTGCACCTGCAAGTTGAATTGTAGCAGGAACTAAAGATAAATTTTCTACCTTCGTCTCTTTTATGACACCTTTTATATCCTCATCATCAATTAATACATCATATATACAATGTTGTGTTTCACCCTTATTAACCCCTACACCACTTGTTGCATTGCCTTGTGGATCAATGTCAATTAGTAACACTTTCTTCCCTAAGTAAGCTAGGCAAGCACTTAAATTAACAGATGTCGTTGTTTTACCAACTCCACCCTTTTGATTTGTTACAGCAATGGTTCTTCCCAAGACGATTGCACCTACTTTCAACTATCAATTTCTATTAAAAAAATTATAAAATTATCATTTAAAATTAAAGTTTTTTAGTACTTCTATTATTCTATCAAAAAAATAGTATTTAGGTTAAAAAAACGATGAAAAAAAGGTTCCTAAATAAAAATAAAGGAACCATCTGTATATATTAATTCTTTTTCTTTGGTATTTTTACTGTAATAGTATAAAAATCTTCAGTTTCTTCTTCTTCTGTTTTTACATTAATACCGCTCTTAGTAACCATTGATAAAGATTGTCTAATAGTATTTACTGCAATACGAATATCTTTACTAATTGCTTTTCTTTTTGGTCTTTCTTTTTTAACTTCTTCTTCTTTTGGCGCTAGTAATTGTTGAATATAATCTTCAAGTTGACGTACGTTCCAATCATATTCTTTAATCAATTCTACTAATTCGCTTTGAGCCTCTTCATCTTTAATAGAAATTAACGCTCTCGCATGTCTTTCAGAAATTTCCCTTTTCAAAATAGCTTCCTGCACATTTTGAGGTAATTTTAATAAGCGTAATTTATTAGCAATTGTTGACTGACCTTTTCCTAGACGTTGGGCAAGTGCTTCTTGTGTCAATGAATGGAGTTCAATCAGTTGTTGATAAGCCATTGCTTCTTCAATTGCTGTTAATTCTTCCCTTTGAAGATTTTCAATCAGAGCAATTGAAGCTGTCTCTTTATCACTTAAATTACGAATGATAGCAGGAACTTCAGTCCAATTAAGCTTTTTCATTGCTCGGTATCGACGTTCACCGGCAATAATCTCATATTGGTCATCATTATAGCGTCTAACAACGATCGGTTGAATGACACCATGCGTATGGATTGTTCTTGCTAATTCTTCTATTTTTTCTTCATCAAAAACTGTTCGAGGTTGATAACGATTAGGAATAATTTTATCGATTGTAATTTTAACTACTTCTTCAGTAGTCTTATTTTCTATTACTTCCACATCACTCTTAACCTCAGATGCTAGCTTATCCCCGCCTCCGAAAAAACGTGAAAAAGGACTTTTCATCCAATGGCACCACCTTTTTGAAACTTTCTTGCTCCTATACTATATTATTAACGAAATATATGTAATTGTACAGTATTCTTCTAATCAAATTCGTCTAGTATACCTGATACTAGATTTATAAACTATTACATCCATAGATTATCCTACCATATAAATTTATGGGAGAGTAATGAGTAATCTACTAAACTGTATTTACTATAAAATATGTATGAAGATAAAAGCAAATTTATTTTAATATAGGTAATTTTCCCAGTAATGTGTTTCACGTGGAACAATTTAAGTGTATTGGGGTTATTTACTGTTTCACGTGAAACATGGTAATTAAATTTATTTATTGAATAGGCGTTTTATTTGGTACTCCAGGTTTTCTAGGGTACTTTTTAGGAGTTTCTTTTATTTTATCAAATATATAGATTGTACGCTCACTTTCTTCAACTGGTAGTTGATAAGCAAACTCTTCTTTTAAAGATGCACCTAATGTTGTGATTGCCTTTTTTGCATCCTTCAATTCTTCTGGTCCAGCAGCTGCCTTTAAAGCAACAAAATTTCCACCCTTTTTGACTAAAGGAATACAAAATTCCGATAAAACTGATAACCTTGCAACAGCACGAGCCGTTGTAACATCAAATTTTTCGCGATATTTTAAATTTTGCCCAAATTCCTCTGCACGAGCATGTACAAACTCAACATGATCTAAATTTAATTGCTCACTTAAATGGTTTAGGAAGTTAATTCGTTTATTTAATGAATCGACAATAGTTACATGTAAATGTGGGAAACATATTTTTATGGGTAAGCTTGGGAAGCCTGCTCCAGCACCAACATCACAAACAGATGTAACTTTTGTAAAATCAAAATAAAAACTGGCACTAATTGAATCATAAAAATGTTTTAAATAAACGCCTTCTAAGTCTGTAATTGCCGTTAAATTCATTTTTTCGTTCCATTCAACAAGTAATTCATAATATTTTTTAAATTGAGCGATTTGCACATCTGATAGTTCTATTCCCTTTTCTTTTAATGCTTCGATAAATTGTTGTTCGTTCATTTTAATCTCCTTTAGCATAAAAAGTTCTAACTTTTTAGTTATTAAAAAAGTGAGCGTTCGAGTATTCGCACTCGAACGCTCAACAATCTATTTGCTACTTACTCGAGCAATTTTCCCTTGCTCAATATAAACAAGAAGAATGGAAATATCTGCAGGATTCACTCCTGAGATTCGAGATGCTTGTGCAATTGACAATGGTCGTACTTCTTTTAACTTTTCACGAGCCTCTGTTGCTAAGCTTGAAATATCATCGTAATCAATATTTTCGGGTATTTTCTTCTCTTCCATTTTGTGAAGTTTCTCTACTTGAGATAGAGCTTTTTGAATATATCCTTCATATTTTAGTTGAATTTCAATTTGTTCTTTTACTTCATCGCTAAATTCAACATTTGGTGGTGTAAGTGATGCCACTAAATTATAAGTCATTTCAGTTCGTTTTACTAAATCTGCTGCACGAATCCCGTCTTTTAGTTCTGTTCCGCCAACAGATCGTATTACTTGCTGAGTTGTTTCGTTTGGTTTAATAATCGTTTCTCGAAGACGAGCAATTTCAGTATCAATTTGTTCTTTCTTCGTTAAATACTTATTATAACGTTCTTCTGAGATCATACCTAATTCGTAAGCTATCTCTGTTAGTCGTAAGTCTGCATTATCATGGCGTAGTAATAAGCGATATTCCGCACGTGAAGTTAGTAAACGATACGGTTCATTTGTTCCCTTTGTCACTAAATCATCAATTAATACTCCAATGTAAGCATCTGAACGTTTTAAAATTACTTCATCTTTACCTAATACTCTTCTTGCAGCATTAATACCTGCCATTAATCCTTGACCTGCTGCTTCTTCATAACCACTTGTTCCATTAATTTGACCAGCAGTATAAAGATTTTTAATTCCCTTAGTTTCAAGTGTTGGCCATAATTGAGTTGGAACAACTGCATCATACTCAATTGCGTAGCCAGCACGCATCATTTGTGCATTTTCTAATCCTGGAACTGTTCGAAGCATTTGAACTTGAATATCTTCAGGTAAACTTGTAGATAACCCTTGAACATATACTTCATCTGTTTCACGACCTTCAGGTTCTAAGAAAATTTGATGACGAGGTTTATCGTTAAAACGTACCACTTTAGTTTCAATTGATGGGCAATAACGTGGTCCAGGACCTGTAACTAAACCAGTAAACATTGGTGCTTTATCTAAATTGTTATTAATAATTTCATGTGTTTCTAAGCTTGTATATGTTAACCAACATGGTAATTGATCTAATATAAATTCAGTTGTTTCAAAGCTAAAGGCACGTGGAACATCATCGCCAGGTTGAATTTCTGTTTTACTATAGTCAATCGTTTTACCATTCACACGTGGTGGTGTTCCCGTTTTAAAGCGTACCATCTCAAAGCCTAAATCAAGTAAGTTATCTGCAAGTTTAAGGGATGGTCGCATGTTATTTGGTCCACTTGAGTATTTCAAATCCCCTAAAATTATTTCTCCGCGCAAATAAGTACCTGTAGTAACAATGACAGTCTTTGCTCTGTAAATACCACCAGTTTGTGTTATAACACCTTTAACTTCACCATCTTCAACGATGAGTTCATCCACCATTGCTTGATAGACAGTTAAATTTTCTTGTTCTTCAATAATACGTTTCATTTCACGTTGGTAAAGAACTTTGTCTGCTTGTGCACGTAACGCACGAACTGCAGGTCCTTTTCCTGTGTTTAACATACGCATTTGTATATGCGTTTTATCGATTACTTTCCCCATTAGTCCGCCTAATGCGTCAATTTCACGAACTACAATTCCTTTTGCAGGTCCTCCAATTGAAGGGTTACATGGCATAAAGGCAATCATATCTATATTGATTGTTAACATGAGTGTTTTTATACCCATTTTACTAGCCGCATATGCTGCTTCTACACCAGCATGACCAGCGCCGATTACTATACAATCAAACGTACCAGCTTCATAAGTTGTCGTTGTCATGCTTATCTTCCTCTCTAAATGTTTACTTATATAATAATTTTCCCACTTATCTTGTTTCAATCAATTTTTTTATTTCACTTAGCAAATGTTTTTAATGTACTGAATGTTTGCATACAGTCACAAATGTGCCAAGGCGTTTTTAATTGATTATTTTCCTAAACAGAATTGGGAGAATAACTGATTAATTAAGCTTTCTTGCACTGTATCTCCTACAATCTCACCTAAGATTTCCCAAGTTCTCGTTACATCAATTTGAACGATGTCTACTGGTACTCCACCTTCAGCACCTTCAATGGCGTCTGAAATCGTTTCAAGGGCTTGATGTAATAATGATATGTGACGTGTATTTGAAACATATGTTAGATCATCTGCTTCAATTTGACCTTCAAAGAATAGTGCTGCTATAGCTTCTTCTAGCTCGATTACTCCTTCTTCTTTAAGTAATGAAGTCGTTACCACTTTTCTACCATTAGCTAATTGCTCTACCTTTTCAAGATCAATTTTTCGTGGTAAATCGGTTTTATTGACCACTACGATAAAATCCATATTTTGAATCGTTTCAAATAATCGTTCATCTTCAACTGATAATTCTTCAGCTGCATTTAGAACAAGTAGTATTAAATCCGCTTCTTTAAGAACTTGGCGAGATCTTTCTACCCCTATTCTTTCAACGATATCTTCAGTCTCACGGATACCTGCAGTGTCTACAAGTCTTAAAGGAACACCTCTTACATTGACATACTCCTCTATAATATCACGAGTTGTACCAGCAATATCTGTTACAATTGCTTTATTTTCTTGTACTAAACTATTCAATAAGGATGACTTTCCTACATTTGGCCTTCCTAATATAACAGTAGATAAGCCTTCACGCAAAATTTTCCCTTGTGATGATGTTTGTAGTAATTTTTGTATCTCAGATTGAACCCAAGAACATTTTTCTAACAACACTGGGATTGTCATTTCTTCTACATCATCATATTCAGGATAATCAATATTAACTTCAACTTGTGCTAACGTTTCAATTAATGCTTGGCGCAAGTCGCCAATTAATCTTGATAATTTCCCATCCATTTGTCCTAAAGCAACATTCATGGCACGGTCTGTTTTCGCACGAATTAAATCCATTACTGCCTCAGCCTGAGATAAGTCAATACGGCCATTTAGGAATGCTCGTTTTGTAAACTCACCAGGTTCTGCAAGTCTTGCTCCATTTCTTAGTACAAGTTGCAGTACTCGATTTACTGAAACAATTCCACCGTGACAATTGATTTCAACAACATCTTCTCTAGTGAAAGTTTTAGGCCCGCGCATTAACGAAACCATCACTTCTTCTACTACATCATTTGTACTTGGATCTATTAAATGTCCGTAATGGATTGTATGTGATTTTTCTTCCTCAAGTTTTTTTCCACTCGGCGACCTGAATATTTTATCGGAAATCTTAACCGCTTCTTCCCCACTTAATCGAACGATGGCAATGGCTCCTTCGCCCATTGGTGTGGATATTGCAGCAATCGTATCAAATTCCATTTGTATATGCTCCTTCTAAAATGTACTTCATCTATTTTTCGAAACTTATTCACATCTATTTGCAAACAAATTTTTAGTTTTTTAATCGGCAAAAGTTATCCACATGAGGATAACTTTTGCGAACAACATTTACTAACAATTTAGAGTAACATATTTTAGTGAAATACGAAAGTAAAGCAATTTCCACATGTGGATATGTATGTTTTTTTATTGTCCCTAAACAACTTTTTACACAAATTTAAATAAAAAATTTGGCTTTCTGGAGGAAATCACATACGACATATTCAAAGTTATGTGTAAATTACACTTAACTCTAGTTATGTCGTATGTCAATTTCGTTAATTAGTGCATATTAAACTTTTTAAAATTAGATCAAGATGTTGTTAGTATATATAAAACAAAGGATTTTCTATTTTTAAGCAAAGAAAAAAGGCAAAACTATTTTTAAATAGTTTTGCCTAACTTCTAATATTTACTTTACCAATTATTTTAATGGTTCAATTACTAAATAACGATTTGGTTCTGTTCCTTCTGAGTATGTTTCGATATCAATTCGATTAGCTAATGCATTATGAATGATCTTTCTTTCATAAGATGGCATCGGTTCGAATGCAACTTTTCTACCAGTTCTTACAGCTTTATCTGCCATACGATCTGCTAAACTTTCTAATGTAGATTGGCGTCTTTCCCGGTAGTTTTCAACGTCTAATGTGAGTGAAATAAATGTTTTTGCAACATTATTAATAACTAATTGCGTTAACTGTTGTAAAGCATTAAGCGTAGCACCATGTTTACCGATTAACAAAGCTGCTTTTTCACTTTCTAGTTTAAATAATAAACGTTTGCCTTCATATTCAGAATGTATTTTTAAATCGTGGATATCCATTTCCTTTGCAATATTAAATATATATTGCTTTGCTTTTTCAACTGGATCTTCCTCTTGCATTTTAGAAACATTGTTTTGAGTTTCAACTGGTTCAACTTGTTTACTTTCTTGCTCTTCTTCACTTTCAACAAGTTCAACTGTTTTTTTCTCGATTAATTCAGTAGTTTCAACCGGTTCATTTTGTACTGGTTGAACAACTTCATTTTGTTCAATTTCTTTCGGTTCTTCTTCTTTTACTGTTACTCGTACTTCAGCTGGTTTTGCACCAAAACCTAAAAATCCTTTTTTACCTTCTTGTAAAACTTCAACATCTACTTGTTCACGTGTTACCCCAAGTTTCTGTAACGCTAAGTGAAGCGCTTCCTCAACGTTTGCACCTAATTGCGTAATTTGTTTCACTTTTTCGCTCCTCCTGTTGTAGCAGCTTCTTTATTTCTATTCCAAGGTTTATAAATTACAAGGTTTTGTATTACTGAAACCATATTTCCGACAACCCAATATAATGATAATGCAGCTGGTAAAACAATACCGAAACCTACAATCATTAATGGCATAATGTACATCATTATTTTCATTTGAGGGTTGTCCATTGCAGGGCCTGTCATAAGTACAACATATTGAATTAGACCTGCTAAGACTGCTAGTACAATACTTGGTTCACCAAGTGGGAATACTAAAAATGTTCCTAGTGGGAATAAATCAGGTGTTGCATTCATACGGCTGATTGCATGGTAGAAACCAATTAAAATCGGCATTTGAACTAAAATTGGCAAACATCCAGCTAGAGGATTTACACCAGCAGTTTGCATTAGAGCCATCATTTCTTGTTGGTACTTTTGTTGAGTAATGGCATCTTTAGAAGCATACTTTTGTTGCAATTCCTTCATTTTTGGTTGGATTTCTTGCATCTTTTTAGAACTTTTAACTTGTTTAATTGTTAATGGAAGAATTACTAAACGAATAATAATTGTTACAGCAATAATCCCTAAACCGTAAGAGCCTAGTAAATCAGCAAAAAATTTGATGAATGAAACTAATGGCCAGACGATGAATTCATTCCAGAATCCTTTACTTTCTGCCGATATTGGCTGATCAAATTCTGTACAGCCTGATAGTAACAATACTACCGATAGGAGCGACAGAATTACCCAAAAATTTTTCTTCAACCTTCTTCCTCCTAAAGCACTATTCAATTTTTACAATTATGTTTAATCCGGTGTATCGTCCGATAAATTTAACTTAAAATGATAAAAATTTTAGATTTATACAAAAAAATTGACGGACGCTAACACTAGTAGTACAACTAACAATCAGTAATAATTAAAAACCCTCACTGATAGATAGTTTCACTGCATTTTAGCTATTTTACCATGTGATGAAAAATCACTCTACTATTGTTTCAATTTTCCAAATGAAAATTACTGTTTTTTTAATACTTTTGCTATTTTAAGTACATGTTCTAGGCTTTTTTTCGTCTCATGAAAATCTAAATTGGCCGCCGGATTCCTGGCGATAATAACATAATCCATATCTTGTCTTAATTGATCTTTTAATTCTAAAAATGCTTGTCGGATGTACCTTTTAACTTGTACACGTGTGACCGCTTTACCAATCTTTTTACTAACGGATAAGCCAATTCGAAATTCTTCTTGTCCTTCTTTTTGTAAGCAATAAACTACAAACTGACGATTTGCAAAGGATTTTCCCTTTTTAAATACCTTTTGGAAATCCTCATTCTTTTTAACACGTTGACGTTTTTTCATTTCTTCACCTAACCTAGCCTCAAAAGTACAATGGTAACGTTTTCTCTATTATTTAAACCACAATAAAGAAAAAAAGACCACTGATGAAGCTCAGTGGACTTATGCTGATAATACTTTTCTTCCTTTACGACGGCGAGCAGCTAATACTTTACGACCGTTTTTCGTACTCATACGTGCACGGAAACCATGTACTTTACTATGTTTACGTGTTTTTGGTTGGTATGTGCGTTTCATATATAGAACACCTCCAAATGAAAGTTTTTATTTAAGTTCGTCTGGCATATTTGATACTAAGTTTTTTGAGATAACTCAAAACAATCTATTGATCCGCCAGAGGTATTTAACTTCATTCATCTCACCACGGATCTCGCGTGAGACTTCTGTATCTATCGCAAGCTTTTAATAAAAGATCAAAAGGATGCACCTGTCATTTTCTTTAGTGCAAACAAAGCATGTGCTGAATGAAGTTAAATCTCTATTCAACATACAGACCACAATATTATATATAAATTCTATCGTCAATGTCAATCATTGAAATAATATACGAACTACCTTTCATTTATCCACAATTATAACCGATTTTTATAAACACATACTGTGTATTAATTTTTAATAGATTTTTTTATCCACAACACTTAATAACACCTTCTACACATACTAAGCTGTTGTGGAAAACTGTCGAGTGCATAAATATACATTGTGTGGATAAGTTTCATCAGCTATTGAAATGACTATATTTTTTTGTTACGATTATTGTGTTTTCCCTTGTGGAATATTTTATTCGAAATTCATTTATCCACAATTGTTAATAACTTGTGGACAAAGTTTTGCACTAGATATGGGTAATAGTTATCCACAGTATGTGATTTTGTGTAATAACTGAAAATATAAAATGAAATTTTTTAATTTAATTTATGTAAAGGAGACGAAGGCTTGGAACATTTAGAAGAATTATGGAACAATGTCCTGGCTCAAGTTGAACAAAAAATTTCAAAACCAAGCTTTGAAACATGGTTAAAATCAACAAAGTTGCTTTCATATAAAGGAACGAACGTAATAATTGCTGCACCGAATTCATTTGCTCGCGATTGGCTAGAGAATCACTATGTCCATCTAATCGCGGGTATTTTAGCTGAATTAACAGGTGAAGATTTGTTGATTAAATTTGTTGTTCAAAAAGATCAGGATAGTGATGACTTTGAATTACCTGCTCCAATTATCCAAGCAAAAGATACAGAGCATTACGATAGTTCTGCAGGAATGCTCAATCCGAAGTATACATTCGATACATTCGTAATTGGTGCCGGTAACCGATTTGCTCATGCTGCTTCACTAGCAGTAGCTGAGGCACCCGCAAATGCTTATAACCCATTCTTTATCTATGGAGGGGTTGGTTTAGGTAAAACCCATCTGATGCATGCAATAGGACACTATGTATTAGAACACAATCCGAACGCTAAAGTTGTTTATCTCTCATCTGAGAAGTTTACAAATGAGTTTATTAACTCTATTCGTGATAACAAGGCAGTAGATTTTCGTAATAAATATAGAAATGTAGATGTCTTGTTAATAGATGATATTCAGTTCCTAGCTGGAAAAGAATCAACTCAAGAGGAATTTTTCCATACTTTTAACACATTACACACTGAATCTAAACAAATTGTTATCTCTAGTGACAGACCACCTAAAGAAATTCCAACATTAGAAGATCGTTTACGTTCTCGATTTGAATGGGGATTAATAACTGATATTACTCCTCCAGATTTAGAAACGAGAATAGCTATTTTGCGTAAAAAAGCAAAAGCAGATGGCCTAGATATTCCAAACGAAGTAATGCACTATATTGCCAATCAAATTGATACAAATATTCGTGAACTAGAAGGTGCTTTGATAAGAGTTGTTGCTTATTCCTCTCTAGTAAATCAAGATATTTCTGCAGAATTAGCACAGCAAGCTTTAAAAGATATTATTCCAAACTCTAAACCGCGTATAATTACAATCCTTGATATAAAGGAAGTAGTTGGGGAGCATTATCAAATTAAGTTAGAAGATTTTGCGGCAAAACGTCGTACAAAACAAATTGCATTTCCAAGACAAGTAGCTATGTATTTATCTCGTGAATTAACAGACTTCTCATTACCAAAAATAGGGGAGGAGTTTGGAGGTCGTGATCACACTACTGTAATTCACGCTCATGAAAAAATCGCCAAAATGCTAAAAGAGGATCAGCAATTACAACAAGATATTAAACAAATTCGTAGTGTATTAGGAAAATAAGGTTGTGGATAATTCTATAAGATGTACACTTGCTTATGAACAAGTTGTTAACATGTGAATAAGTAGGTGTTTTATAGGAAATTTTAGTTTATCCACAAATCCACAGGGCCTACTACTATATCTATTAATATCTTTTAAATAATATAATTAATAAGAGAGGTATAATTAATGAAATTTGATATTATGCGAGACCGTTTGTTGGATGGGTTAAATGATGTCATGAAGGCAGTTAGCTCCAAAACGACAATTCCCATTTTAACCGGCATAAAAATTGATGTAACCGAAGAAGGATTACGTTTAACTGGTAGTGATGCAGATATTACCATTCAAACGTTTATTCCTATTGAGGAAAATGGAGATCAACTAATTAACATTAGTGAA
This sequence comes from Ureibacillus acetophenoni, assembly GCF_900220965.1. Lineage (GTDB taxonomy): Bacteria > Bacillota > Bacilli > Bacillales_A > Planococcaceae > Ureibacillus > Ureibacillus acetophenoni. Next base: position 200,489 of record NZ_OBQC01000005.1, read on the forward strand.
CCAGGTTCAATTGTTTTACAAGCAAGAATGTTCAACGAGATTGTACGTAAGTTACCAACAAATGATGTTGAAATTGAAGTATCAAATGGTTTCCAAACACATATTCGTTCTGGTAAATCTGAATTCCATTTAATTGGTCTAGATCCAACCGAGTATCCATTATTACCTGAAATTGAAACAGACCAACAATTTTCAATCCCTGCTGATTTATTAAAAGCAGTGATTCGTGAAACTGTATTTGCTGTTGCGACTTCTGAAAGCCGTCCTGTATTAACAGGAGTTAACTGGAACATTCTTGGGGAAGAGTTAATTTGTGTTGCTACAGATAGTCACCGTTTAGCTCGTAGAAAAACAAAACTTGAACAATTGCCAAGTGATGTAAAATCAGTAGTCATTCCAGGTAAAAGTTTAAACGAATTAAACAAAATCCTTGGTGAATCAACTGAGCCAGTCCAAATTGTAATTACAAGTCAGCAAGTATTATTTAAAGCTGAGAATGTTTTATTCTTCTCACGTTTGTTAGAAGGGAATTACCCAGATACATCACGTTTAATTCCGGAAGATTTTAAAACAAATATTACTATTAACGGAAAATCCCTTTTACAAGCAATTGATCGTGCTTCATTACTTGCTCGTGAAGATAGAAATAATGTGGTACGTTTCGAAACTCTTGAAGGTAATGTTGTTGAAATTTCTTCTAATTCACCAGAAATCGGTAAAGTAGAAGAACAAATTCAAGTACAATCCCTTGAAGGCGAAAATTTAAAAATCTCATTTAGTGCAAAATACATGATGGAAGCACTAAAAGCGATTGATGGACAAGATGTTGTAATTCAATTCACTGGAGCAATGCGTCCATTTATTTTACGTTCTGTTCATGATGATGCAATTTTACAATTGATCTTACCTGTAAGAACTTATTAACATATTTTTTTTGAAGGTAGTCGAATTTCTTCGGCTATCTTTTTTGTTTCTAAATAACAAAATACATTTTTTGGTAATTTTAATTTTTTACCCTGTGTATAAGTAATTCATCAATTCGATTAAATTAAGAATGAAGTGTGTCTTTCTAATCTAATCTTGGCGTAAAGCATAAAAATTAGGTATGATATAGAGATAGATGTATTGTAAATCGGAGGATGAACAAGCTTTGAATGAAATTGTAATTGATACTGAATTTATCACCCTTGGTCAAGCTTTAAAACTGACGGACTCAATTAGTTCAGGTGGAATGGCTAAATGGTTTTTACATGAATATGACGTCTATGTGAATGGTGAAGTTGACCAACGACGTGGTCGTAAATTATATGCTGGTGACGTTATTAATATACCCGGTAATGGCCGATACGTGATTGTAAACAAGAACGGAGATAAGTAATGATCATTGAACGTTTACAACTTACGAATTACCGTAATTATGAATCGTTAAAGTTAGACCTTTCACCCAAAATTAATGTCTTTATCGGTGAAAATGCCCAAGGTAAAACAAACGTAATGGAATCCATTTATGTTTTAGCAATGGCAAAATCACACCGCACAAGTAATGATAAAGAATTGATACGTTGGGAATCAGACTATGGTAAAATAGAAGGTGACGTGCAAAATCGTTACGGTAATTTCCCAATGGAATTAACTATTTCAAAAAAAGGGAAAAAAGGTAAAGTAAACCACCTCGAACAACCGAAATTAAGTAACTATATTGGTCAAATGAATGTCGTCATGTTTGCTCCTGAAGACCTGAACGTAGTAAAAGGAAGCCCACAGGTAAGAAGACGGTTTATCGACATGGAAATCGGTCAAATCTCTCCTGTTTATTTACATGACCTTTTAACATTTCAAAAGTTATTAAAACAAAGAAACCATTTATTGAAACTAAATCAAGGTAAGTCAACGATAAATGATATGCTTTTTGATATTTATACTGAGCAATATATTCAATCAGCAGTCCAAATTATTCGTAAAAGATTTCAATTCGTTGAACTTTTGCAAGAATGGGCAGAAAAAATCCACTCGGGGATCTCTCGTGGCCTTGAACATTTAATGATTAAATATCGTCCAATTACAGGTATGAATCCCGAATGGAATGCGGAAGAAATGGCTACATATTTGGAAAAAAAATTATTTGAGATAAAGCAAAAAGAACTCGATCGAGGCGTAACGTTAATAGGTCCACATCGGGATGATTTGCAATTTTTTGTTAATGATTATGATGTTCAAACATATGGGTCACAAGGACAACAACGCACAACAGCATTATCACTTAAACTTGCTGAAATTGAGTTAATAAAGCAAGAAACAAAAGAAACACCAATTTTACTTTTGGATGATGTTTTGTCTGAATTAGATGACCATAGACAATCTCATTTACTAAATACGATTCAAGGTGAAGTCCAAACGTTTGTTACGACGACAAGTATTGATGGAATTCATCATGAAACAATTCAACATGCAAAAATGTTTCATGTGAAACAAGGTACAATAGAGTACTAATATTTTGTTTATTCAGGGAATTTTAGTTATTTTGAAAAAGTTTTGTTAATTTGTAGCATACTAAGTTTGAAAGAGCAGGTGAATATGGTGGCTTTAGAAGAAGAAAAAGTTCAACATGCTTATGATGCTGAACAGATACAGGTATTAGAAGGTCTTGAGGCTGTACGTAAACGCCCAGGAATGTATATAGGATCAACAAGCTCTAAAGGTTTACACCATTTAGTTTGGGAAATCGTAGATAACAGTATAGATGAGGCTTTAGCTGGATTTTGTACGGAAATTAAAATCGCTATTGAAAAAGACAATTGGATTCGTGTAGATGATAATGGTCGAGGGATTCCGGTAAGTATTCAAGAAAAAATGGGAATGCCTGCAGTTGAAGTAATTATGACTGTATTACACGCAGGAGGTAAATTTGGTGGCGGAGGATATAAAGTATCCGGTGGACTCCATGGTGTAGGTGCATCTGTAGTAAATGCCTTATCTGAAATTACTGAAGTGTATGTAAAACGTGATGGTCATGTTCATTCAATTAAATTTGAGCGCGGTAAAACTGTTCAGCAATTACAAGTGATTGGTGATGCAGATGAGACAGGGACAACAACACGTTTTAAACCAGATGCAGAAATTTTTAAAGAAACTACCGAGTTTGAATACGACATTTTAGCTACACGTGTTCGTGAGTTAGCATATTTAAATCGTGGAATTCGCATTACAATTTCAGATGAACGTGGAGAAGAAGTTCGATCTGAATCATTCCACTTTGAAGGCGGAATTCGTGAATATGTAGAACATTTAAACGATGGAAAAGAGCCTTCTCATGATCCTATAGATATTATGGGTGAAAAAGACGGTATTACTGTCGAGATTGCAATGCAGTATAACGAAGGATATTCATCAAACATTTATTCCTTCGCAAATAACATTAATACGTATGAGGGTGGAACACACGAGTCAGGCTTTAAAACTGCATTAACTCGTGTGATTAATGATTATGCGCGTAAAAATGGGTTATTAAAGGATTCTGATACGAATTTAACGGGTGAAGATGTTCGTGAAGGATTAACAGCAATTATTTCTGTAAAACATCCAGATCCGCAATTCGAAGGTCAAACAAAAACAAAATTAGGAAATTCAGAAGTGAGTCAAATTACAAACTCACTATTCTCTGATGGATTTGAACGTTACTTATTAGAAAATCCTACAGTTGCTCGTAAAATTGTTGAAAAAGGTATGATGGCTTCTCGTGCTCGTTTAGCTGCAAAAAAAGCACGTGAATTTACACGGAAAAAATCCGCATTAGAAGTATCAAGTTTACCTGGTAAATTGGCTGACTGTACTTCAACAAATCCTGAAGAATCTGAAATCTATATTGTAGAAGGTGACTCTGCGGGTGGTTCCGCTAAGTCTGGTCGTGACCGTTGGTTCCAAGCAATTTTACCGTTGCGCGGTAAAATACTAAACGTAGAAAAGGCAAATCTTAATCGTATTTTATCCAATGCTGAAATTCGAGCAATGATTACTGCATTTGGTACGGGTATTGGTGAGGAATTTGATTTAGAAAAAGCTCGTTATCATAAAATCGTTATTATGACAGATGCCGACGTCGATGGTGCGCATATTCGTATTTTATTGCTAACGTTCTTCTTCCGTTTCATGCGTCCGTTAATTGAGGCTGGTTATGTATACGCAGCTCAACCACCTTTGTATCAAGTAAAACAAGGTAAACATGTTGAGTACTGTTATTCAAACGAAGAACTTCAAGAAATTTTAAATCGTTTACCACAAAATCCAAAACCAGTTGTACAACGATACAAAGGTTTAGGAGAGATGAACGCAGAACAATTGTGGGAAACGACAATGGATCCTGAACATCGTACACTTCTTCAAGTACAGTTAGACGATGCAATTAAAGCAGATAAAATTTTCCAAGAATTAATGGGTGATGAGGTAGAACCTCGTAGAAACTTTATCGAAGAAAATGCAGTCTATGCAGAATTAGATGTTTAATCACCTAAGGAAAGGAGGTTACCATTTTGGCTGAAAATGAACGCAGTGGTGTTAAAGGTATTAAAATTAGTGAGGAAGTAGAAAAATCGTTCCTAAGTTATGCGATGAGTGTAATTGTTTCTCGTGCTTTACCTGATGTACGAGATGGTTTAAAACCAGTACATCGTCGTATTTTATACGGAATGCATGAACTTGGAAACTATTCAGATAAACCATATAAAAAGAGTGCACGTATTGTAGGAGACGTTATGGGGAAATACCACCCACACGGTGACTCCTCTATTTATGATGCGATGGTTCGTATGGCACAAGATTTTAGTTATCGTTATATGTTAGTTGATGGACATGGTAACTTTGGTTCTATAGATGGTGATGGTGCTGCTGCCATGCGTTATACGGAATCTCGTATGTCGAAAATTACGATGGAAATGTTACGAGATATTAATAAAGATACGATTGATTATCAAGATAACTATGATGGTAACGAGAAGGAACCAGTTGTATTACCTTCTCGTATTCCGAATTTATTGCTAAATGGGGCTTCTGGTATTGCCGTTGGGATGGCGACAAATATTCCTCCTCACCAACTTGGAGAAACAATTGATGCAGTTATAGCATTATCCCAAAACCCGGATATTACAACAGAAGAATTAATGGAAATTATCCCTGGCCCAGACTTCCCAACAGGTGGAGTGATTATGGGACGCAGCGGTATCCGTCGTGCTTACGAAACAGGTCGTGGTTCGATTACTGTTCGCGCGAAAGTTGAGATCGAAGTCCAATCCAATGGGAAAGAAACGATTATTGTTAGTGAACTCCCATACCAAGTGAACAAAGCAAGATTAATCGAAAAGATTGCTGAATTAGTACGTGATAAACGAATTGATGGAATTACAGCATTGAGAGATGAATCTGACCGACGTGGTATGCGAATTGTTATGGAAATTCGTAGAGATGCAAATGCAAATGTAATTTTAAATAACTTATATAAACATACAGCGATGCAATCAAACTTCGGTGTCAATATGCTTGCTTTAGTAGAAGGCCAACCTAAAGTACTTAGCTTGAAAGAAGTACTGTACCATTATTTAGAACATCAAAAAGTTGTTATTACACGTCGTACACAATTCGATTTAAGAAAAGCTGAAGATCGTGCACATATTTTAGAAGGATTGCGTATTGCTCTTGATCATATTGATGAAATTATCAACATTATTCGTTCATCTAGATCAGGGGATGAGGCTAAACCAGTTTTAATGGAGCGCTTTAATTTAAGTGAACGACAAGCACAAGCAATTTTAGATATGCGACTTGTTCGTTTAAGTGGATTAGAACGTGAAAAAATTGAAAATGAATATAATGAACTTCAAGTATTAATTCGAGAGTTAAAAGAAATTTTAGCTGACGAGGAAAAGTTAGTTCAAATTATTCGTGATGAAATAACTGAAATTAAAGAAAAGTATAACGATACTCGCCGTACGCAAATAACTGCAGGCGGTCTTGAAATGCTAGAAGATGAGGATTTAATCCCTCGAGAGGATTCTGTAGTAACACTAACGCATAATGGTTACATAAAGAGACTAGCATCTAATACCTACAGAAGCCAAAAACGTGGCGGCCGTGGTGTACAAGGAATGGGAACAAATGAGGATGACTTTGTTGAACATTTACTATTCACTTCAACGCATGACGCTATTTTGTTCTTTACATCAAAAGGGAAAGTGTATTTAACAAAAGGATACGAAATTCCTGAATACAGTCGTACAGCAAAAGGATTACCAATTGTAAACTTATTAAATTTAGAAAAAGAAGAAAAAGTAACAGCAATGATTCGTTCAGAATCTTATCAAGAGGATGCTTACTTTATCTTTACGACTAAAATGGGGGTTACTAAACGTACTCCGCTTTCACAATTCGCTAACATCCGTAAAAACGGTTTAATTGCAGTAGGGTTACATGAAGATGATGAATTAATTTCTGTTCGATTAACTGATGGAACGAAAGATATTATTATCGGTACAAGAGATGGAATGCTTATTCGCTTCAAAGAAGAGGATATTCGTTCTATGGGACGTACAGCAGCAGGAGTGCGCGGCATTAAGTTACGTGAAGGTGACTATGTAGTAGGTATGGAAATTATCGAACCTGGACATGAAATTTTAGTTGTAACTGAAAAAGGTTACGGTAAACGTACACCAGAATCTGAATATCGACTACAAAACCGCGGTGGTGTTGGTATAAAAACGATTCAAATAACAGAGAAAAATGGACCAATGTGTGCTGTGAAGACAGTAGACGGGACAGAAGATGTAATGATTATTACGATCAACGGTATTATTATCCGTATGGACGTAAATGACATTTCTGTTATTGGACGCTCTACGCAAGGTGTTCGTCTGATCCGTTTAGGTGATGAAGAACTCGTAGCAACAGTGGCTAGAGTGAAAAAAGATGAAATAGATGAAAACGATGAAGAATCAGATGACGTTAATAGTGAAGAAAATGAACAAAATACAGATGATTCGTACGTAGAAGAATAGTTTTACAAATGGGCTATAGATTATTGATATTTTCAATATCTATAGCCCTTCTTTTTGCAACTAAATAATACATATTTTTGAATTAAAAAATATAGTATAATTTGATTATTAAATAAATTATTCTTTCTAGTAAAAAGGAGGTAGTTAACTGTTGGATGCATCTTATGTTCAAGTTGATGAAAGTTATTTAGGAAAAATAGTAGCTGAAGATATTTTTGCTAATACAAGAAGACCAATAGTAACTAAAAATTCAATAATAACTCCGGAATTATTACATGTACTTAAAGTTTTTCAAGTTCAAAAGGTTTTAATTTTAAAAGAGAATAGAATTGAAAACGAAAAAACAACGCAAGAAAATTTAAACAAAGTAGACGATACATATAATATTATTGAAGATACATTTAAAACCCATTATCTGGAAGCTGTAAGCCAATTTAAAAAGGAATTTACTAGTTGGCAGTCATTAGCTAAAGTAGATATTGTAAAAATTCGTGGTATTATTCTACCGTTAGTTGAAGAGATTTTAAGTGACCGAACGCGACTCTTCGACTTAAATCAATATTCAAACCCAATTGAATATACATATCATCATAGCATTGCTACAGGTTTAATTAGTGCAGTTCTTGCACAAAAGCTTGGCTATGATAAGGGGACTACATTACAAATGGCAATCGCGGGGACACTAGCTGATAGTGGTATGTCAAAAATCCCGCCTCGCATTATTGAGAAAAAAGGTGCATTAATTCAAAGTGAATTTACTGAAATTAGAAAGCACCCAGTGTATAGTTATCAGATGGTAAAAGATTTACCAGCATTGAAAGATAATATGAAGAAGGCAATTATTGAACATCATGAACGTTTAGATGGAAGTGGGTATCCTCGAGGATTAAAAATCGATAATATTTCACCATTCTCTCAAATAATTGCTGTAGCTGATACTTTCCATGCTATGACTAGTGAAAGAAGTTATCGTGCAAAAGAGTCACCATTTAAAGTAGTTGAATTGATTAAGGAAAATGAGTTTGGTAAATTCGATATAAGAGTAGTACAAGCATTAATGAGTATTGTTGTAGATTTACCAATAGGTATGAAAGTAGAATTATCTAACCTTGAACGTGCGGAAGTAATGTTTATTAATAAATATTCTCCTACACGTCCTTTAGTAAAACTACTTAAAACCGGTGAAATTATAGATCTTTCAACTGATCGTAATCTATATATCATAAAAATAATAACTAATTAATATATTTTGTTGACATACTCATAATATTATTATAATATTTAAAGCCCAGCAGGTAAGTTGGGCTAATTATTATATATATCTAGTAACACATAACTTTGCTAGAATAAATAAAAAATATTTTATTTAAAAAGTATTGACTTATAAAATGAAAGTTGATATGATAATTAAGTCGCCAAGAGGTGACGCCAAATGAACCTTGAAAACTGAACAACAAAACGTTAATGAATTAAACGTTTCTACAATATAGAAACAAAAAATTTGGACATCAATTATGATGCCAGTTTGAATTTTGAGCTTAACTCAAATTCACCATTTTATGGAGAGTTTGATCCTGGCTCAGGACGAACGCTGGCGGCGTGCCTAATACATGCAAGTCGAGCGAACCTTTTAAAAGCTTGCTTTTGAAAGGTTAGCGGCGGACGGGTGAGTAACACGTGGGCAACCTGCCCTATAGTTTGGGATAACTCCGGGAAACCGGGGCTAATACCGGATAATACAATTTA
>NZ_OBQC01000003.1 GCF_900220965.1 Ureibacillus acetophenoni
TACGCTCCTAACTCTATGAAGTTAGGATTATTTTCATATAAAAGTGGCTCACTTTTCAATTGCTATGGTGGCTCAGTTTTAGCTTATCAAATACAGGCATCCTTTCGAAGTTTCCTCAATACTTCACCAAAAGCCTGATTAAGTTCCATTTATAATCACCTCTTAGTCTAAAACTAAAAGAATGAATAAATAACTCTACAGACTATAGTCATCAAACGGTTGCTAGTGTTATAATATTTTTTAGAATTGTTAAATGTTGTAATTAAGAGTAGAAAACAAACAGTAGAAACAAACAGATAGTTATGATTAAGTGGGCGGCATTATGAGAGAGAATGAAAGTCTAGTATTAGAGGAGAATGATCTATGAAAGTATTCTTAATTTATCCAGTTGAAATTGAAAACAAAGATTGGATACGTGTTGAATTTGCTGAAAATATTAATGAAGCAATTAAAAAAGCATGTAATTATTATGTGGACCATCAAGATTTTCAGTACTATGAATATAGTTACATTCATAATACACCCGAAGAGTCTAGTCCATATTACTATTTTCATCAAGATTGGAAAGGATATTTGTATGATGACGAATGGCAAATTCGACCAGATTTAAATGAAAAATATACAGATGAAACAAAGTTAAACCAATACATAAACACTCATTTTCGTGAAAATGTTTATAAATTCTTTATTGAGGATAAATCGTTGGCAGATGAATATATAGAAGTACAAGAATTTAATGCCTCATCTAATCAGCATACATATGGTTTTAGCAATGAACTTTATGCTTACTTAATGAGAAAGTTTGAGTTCGAAATACAACAAGGGTTTGTAGTTAAAGAAATTGAACTACATCAAACTATTTAATTTAGAAAAGCAACTAGTAGAAGTAGGTGAAGAGCATGGGACTTAAAGGACAAATGGGTGTCTCTGGGAACATTGAGCGACCACGAACAGCAAAACAGAAAAAAGATAATGAAGCACGAAAAAAAGCTGAAAGAAAGCAATTTGAATATTTCATTCAATACAGATGTACAAAATGCGGAAGAACGACCGAAATTCCTATGAAAGGAGTAAATAAATTATTCTGTGTGAATTGCCATGTAGAGGGTAAAGGTTTAAATGAAGTTATAAAAATGAAAACAAAAGGAAAAAGATTAAAAACTTCAGCTTATATGCCTAAAAGTAAGAAGAATTATGGAAATAAGAAGCCGAAATTTAAAAAGAAGAAATCTACTAAATAGGTAGTAATGAAATATAAAATTCCGAATCGGCACTGATATATATATCGTACATAAAGACATGTTTACAGGAAATAAAAAATTAATAATCGTTGTTAGATTAATAGTGAAGAGAGGGATTACATTGAAATTTGAATACTTTAATGATACTGGCAGAGAAATAGGCATTCATCCTGCTACAAGAGAACATGGAACCCAATGTGATATGTCGACTATTAAACACTTAGAAATACGAACATTCTATCTACCTGAGGGAACATATCCTTGGGTGAAAATGTGGGATTACGGAGAGGATCGTGGACTTAGTATTTTAGTTTCTCCTCGTGAGGTTAATGAATAGAAGAAATAAATTAAAAGTGAAGTAGATTTGAAGAATTAACAATTCTTTGAATCTACTTTTTTGTTGGATCTCAATCTCATTAACTCTATTACCATATTTTTAGTCTTGATAGTGATATATCAACTGCTTACGTTTCCTCCAGACAAACAAAAGGAGGACTAGTAAGTCATGAAAAAAGAGAAAAAAGATTTTGTATTCCCGTACTCTAACAGGGGGGTAGGAAATACATTAGAAAATGGTCTCAGAGCTTGTGTAGACTGGGTTGAAGGCACCTTCAAAACAGTCGGAACGAAACAACTTATTACAGACATTTTGCAGATGGATTTCAACAAGTTCTATCTAGATACAGGACGTTATGGTTATAGAAAGTCATTACGTTGCGGTAGTATTGCAGTGTACTATGATGGTAACGAAGATATGGGAATCCATCTAGAGATGAGAGGTCGTGGCTGCAGAGAGTATGAAAGCTACAATATATGGTCATGGAAAGAGCTATTTGGAGTCATGCTCGGTCACGGTGCATCCTTCTCACGCCTGGACATAGCTGTAGATGATTTCAAAGGATTCTTCAAATTAAAAGGCATCATTAAGAAGATAAAAGGTAGTGAACTTGTTTCTAAGTTCAATTTATCACATATTCATCAATCCTATGAAACTAACACTGGATTAGGACAGGGTTTGACGATTTATTATGGATCTTCTAAGTCTGATATTCATATTAGGATGTATGATAAATTAAGCGAACGTATTAACAACAACTATAACGTTCCAGATGACATTGATTTTTGGAACAGAACAGAAGTCCAACTACGTAACGAACGTGCACAATCTGTAGCTGAAATGTTGGCAACAAATGAAGATGGTGAACGTACGATAGGGAAAACTGTATGTGGTATTTTGAAGCATTATCTTCGTTTTACGATTAAAGGCAAAGATAAAAACCGCAGTCGTTGGAAAACGGCAAGGTTCTGGGATAAGTTCCTCAATGGTGTAGATGCACTTTCACTCTCTACAATTCCAATAGAACCTCAAACAATTGAAGACAAAGAGATGTGGTTTATTAATCAAGCTGCTCCTACTTATGCTTTGATTTATGATGCATATGGTGGAGATGTTGAGAAAATGGCCCAAATTGCAGAGTATGGCCGTTTGCGATATAAAAGAGAACATCGTGATATGATTAGCCGATTCCAAGAACAAAAAATAGAGGGTAGCTCGTAATGAGCTGCCCTTTACTTATAGGGATTCTAAAACAAAGGATTTATTAGTCTAATCATTAGTGTTTTTATTTCTTAATTCATTTAAAAATTCTCTTCCAGATATTTTTGGAAGCTTTCCTTCTTCTATCAATTTCACTGAATTTAATGCTCTTAAATTATGTTTCTTTCTATCGGAATCTATATTTTTGTTTCTAACTATTTGTTTATATAAGTCTCCATCAATCATAAACGAAAACTTATAATAGCCCATGATGAAAAAATCCTCCGCATATTAGATTTTTCTTCTTTTTATTTCTCTAATTAAAGTGCTTTTTGAAATACCTGTCAGCGCGGCAACCTGATTATACGAATTATTAGTTAGTAATTGGATGGCATGATCTAATTGTTTTTTTGTGTATTTAAGCGGTCGGCCTTCTTTAAAATTTGGTTGCTGTTTTGCGATTGCTTTCCCTTCTTGTGTTCGCTCTACAATCATATCACGTTCGAATTCAGCAAATGCAAAAAAGATGTTACGAACTAATTTTGAAGCAGGGGTATTATCAAGTAAGCCAATATTCAATATATGTACAGCAATGCCACGATCGATTAATTCTTTTACAAGTTCACTCCCTTTAGTAGCAGAACGTGTAAAACGGTCAGCTTGGTCACAAATAGTGTATCCCTGGCTGTAAGAATGACAAAATCAACTTAGAACCATATATTACCTCCTAAATATTCGAAATTAATAGTATAATAGTATTATTAAATAAATATATAGAGGAATTATTATGTTTGTAGCATTAGATCAAAATTATCGTTTAGTAGAGACACAGCAAGGGATTGAAAAAGCTATATATTATTGTCCTTGTTGTTTAGAACCAGTACATTTTGTTCGTTCGCAGAAGAAGGTATGGTATTTTAGGCATAATAAGGCGTTAGGAGAGAAAGAACGACAAGAATGTGAATTGTATAGTAGTGGACTTTCTATCTCAAACGAAATTGATTTAGAGGAACAAAGTAATGGAAATCTACGCTTGCAACTACACACAGTTGAAAAAACGCACTTTTCTTTACTCTTCCCAAAACTTACTAAAGAACAAACAATACGTCAAGAGAAAATGGGGAGTTATTTTCATGTGACTCTTGAAGAAACAAAGCAACAACTAAGTTCTGTACACTTGATGCATCATAGTGAGACGAATTTTTTACCAGTTACATTATGTGATTCTTACACAATAACTATTTCTGAAAATGTAAAGGATAGTGCTATAAAAAAAGTATATCAAGGAGTATATTATCTTCTTCAAAAGCCTGTTCTTTTTAAACCGATTGCAGGTAGAATTATTCACATTCCATACGAGGATATTACTATTCAAGATGAGTTCTATATTCTGTCAAGAGAACCCTTATTCTTTCCACAAGATATTAATGTACTACAAAAAGAAACGCTCGAAACATTTATTTTATATCAGTGTGTGATGAATGATGTATTTTCAATAGATTGTATGTCTTGGTTCAAACGTATTCTTGGCAAAAATTTATTACCATCAAGTTATCATATTGATGTAATACAGCCTGTGAAATTTATTCAAGATGCAGGATTGTTTCAAGTTCAACAGACAAACGTTACGTTAAACCTTTCATTTACTGGAAAACATAAAAATCAGGAATTATTGAAAATCAAGCATCCAAATGGGCAAATTACACACCAAAAGGTTGCACCTGGTATTATAAAATTACAACTCCCTCAGCAAGGTATTTATCAATTATCAGTTACTCTACTACGTGGTGCTATTTTAACCGTTAAAAGAGTAGAAAAATTAACAATACCTGAAATAGATTCTCCAAGTTGGATTATTAATAATCAGGAAGTAATTTTCCGATTAAAAGATCTAAAAGGGGAGCAATTTGTAACAAAAAGTGATTATCCATTAAATTATTACAATGGTTCTACTAAAAGACAAAGTAAAGAAATAGTCTTTGACTTTAAAGATGAAATGGTTGCGACCATCCCCTTTTTATGGACTATTAGACTCAGAAATCCAATCCAAGAAATTACATTAGATTTTCAAGAACTTCTCTTTTTCTATAAAACACAAGCAGAACTGGTGAAAGTAGATACTTTATTGTATCGTAGTATATTAACGAAAATTATTGAATCGAATCAACGACAATTATTGACTTTTATGAGAGGCTATCCAAATATGCTTCCGAAAAGATTCATAGATAGGTGAAAATTATGATTATTTTAGGAAAAACAAAAACTCTATTCTTTCCCAACACGGACAAAACCGAACGACTTGCAATCGATGTTGTGGCAACTTTAACAGATAACGTTTTAATTCCACTCCATGAGGAATTTCTTCAACAAGTACTACCAAATAACGGGAAAGTATTCGTACCTAGCTACTTCACAGTGCCTGAAGAGCATCAATATAAGCTATGGGAACTGGAAGAAAGCCATGAATACTCGCCATCAGTACCGACTTCACGCAAATATTTTTTAAAAAGGGAAGTACTAGATGTATCGCTATATGAAGTAATTACATTACAGGCAAATTTTGAAACTGAAAAAAGAGCAATCGAAACAAAATTACGTAATCCAATTTCCTACAAAGAAAAACCACTTCCGCATGTAGTATTTACATCTAAAGATGGATATGTCATCGGCCCTGTAAAGTTAAAACACATATTTGATGAAGCTTACACTCTAGTAGAAGATAATTATGTTGAAGTCTACAAGATGGATGTCGAACAAATAACGATACAGAATCGTAAATTTGCCATAACTGATATTACTGAAGGTAATTTTGTAGGTTTTATTGACGTGGCTGATGATGAACGAGCAGTGCGTGATTCATTAAAAATTTTAAAAGAGCAATATGATTTTGGAGATCTTTCACGTAAAGTAATAGCTCGATTATCAGAGATTTATACAGACAAAAGTGGCGAAATAGGAGAACGTCTAATTCGTGCACAGCAAATTATTCAGTCAAAAACATTTAGTGAAGAAGCCGAAAATTTTTTCCGTAGCCAATTATTAGATTTACCTTATGTACAACAGGTAATAGCGGAACAAACAGATGAAGCGCTTGAAAAATTATTGATAGAATTTAAAGAGAAATATAGTAAGTTATTAAATGAAATCGAAAAAGTAGAACAAGAATTAGAAGAGAAAAATCAAGAGCTTATTCAGACTGAAGAAGTATTAGAACAAAAGCATACTCTGTTACATTCTGTTGAAGAAAGTTTTTCTGCAAAACTTACTCAGCTTGAAAAAGAATTTGCAGATGCATATGTAGAGTACTTTTTACGACAAGGTATAAATATACAAAAACCAATAACACAGAATCAATATTCACAACAAATAACAGAAATATCACCAGCATGTGTAAAAGTAGTTGCTAAAAATCAACATCTTGCCACTCTAAAAGAAACACATGAAATATTCCATACGAATCGCAAACTCTTACATATTCGAGACCGTTATGAAACACTTCATAAAACCGTATTAGGTGCTATTTTATTCCGCAATCCGCTCATAATTGCGGGGCCCCAAAGCTTTGAGCTTGCACAATTTATTGGGCATACGTATAGCGCAAATAAATTCTTTTCGGTTGTACCAGAAGTGAATAAGTTTAGTTTTGCAACACTTGAACATATAGCACCGTGCACGGAAGATAAATTAAGCTCAGTTCATTTGCATAACCTACACTATACACAAGGGGAATTTGCATTGAAGAGTTATGTGGAGTTGATGAAGTGGAGTGATAGGGCAACACAACTACTTATACTAACATTTGATAATGTGCAAGATGCAATAAATTGTATTCATCCACTTGGTTGTACGCCACTCCTTTATGCAGAAGATTATCTTAATTATATGATTCTACCAAGTAAATTTAAAAAGTTGCACTTTTCACAAATTGATCTTACTGAAGTAGAAGAATTAGAATTAACAGATTGTTCCACATTTAATACAGAATTTGAAGCATGGTTTGAGGGAAAGTTTGGTTACCAGTTTGAACAATCTTTTGCCTTAGATAATTGGTTAAGTATCATTGCTTCAGATTTAGATGGTTCAAATAACAAAGAGCTGGAGCATGTATATAAACTATTTGAACATTATATTTCTCGCCTGAAACGAGACGAAGAATCATGAATTGGATACCGTATTTAATAGAAAAATCGCTATACATAAAAAGCGTACTAGCATCACAAAAGCAAAATGGAATTGAAAAGGTACATTTTCGGCAGCTTACACCAGTGCTAAGTCGCTTACTAGCAAATGCACCACAAGAAGTACAGGAATTTCTTCAGCACAAAAAAGACACACCTGCCCAATGTTTACTCAATTGGTTATCTTCTATCGGAGAAATTATTAAGCTAGATGATGGCTACTACACTATTTGGGCACCTTGTAATTTGGAGCTCCCCAGTACTAAGCAGAAAGTAGGGGTACGTTACGTTCTTGAACATGAGTCACAGTTCATTACGATTACTAGTAAACCTGATGAATCAAAATCTTTATTGCCGATCACAGATTATCTATATGCACCTACTTTAGAAGAGACACTTAATCAATATCAGTCATTTACTGAAATCGATGATCTTGACACGATTTATCGTTTTACCAAATATGGGCGACAGCAGGTAACGAAAAATTTTACAACAGATAAGTTGTATTTAGCGGAAAAGAAGCAGGCATTTGCACATGGTGGATATAAAACACATCGTTTTCTTGCTAAATTCCAAAAGGGTTGGCACATACAACAAATAGCAGATAAAGATATTTGGAGAGTTTATTATGCATTGAACGCACGTGCAGGTCGTTATTTTACGTATAAATTAGAAAAGCAGTTGTTTTTTACAGAACTAGAGTTACAAATGAAATTACCACATGAGGAATTTGCATTACTTTCATTAATTGGTATGCCGAAAACATTTAAAGACGCGAAGTCTTTTTATATACCTAATGAGAATTTAGACGATGCAATTGAAATTTTGCAAAGGTTAGAAATGAAGGAGAGGAGCTAAATAAATGGACTACACATTAAATAAAGTGGCCGATCGCTTACAAAAAAGGCTTATTGAATATATTGAAACGCGTTATGTAATCAGTAATGATGTTTTACAGAAAAAGCGTCATGCCATGCTAGAAACGCCGGGAACGCTTCGCACTGCACCGTATATAGAAGCAACCCCTGTTTATGAACTTGGCAGTGCATATCAAGATATGCATATTCCACAAAGTACGAAAGAATTGATGACAGAGCTTGCTGAATACAATATTGGTGTATTCCCAAGGCCATATGTCCATCAGCAAATAGCGATGGAAACATTTTTAAGCAATGGTAACGACCTGATTGTTTCAACAGGTACTGGTTCAGGTAAAACAGAATCATTTTTACATCCAATGCTAGCTACACTTTATGAAGAAGCTGTGACAAGACCTGCTTCATTTGTTCAGCGTGGTGTACGAACACTTATTTTATATCCGATGAATGCTCTTGTAGGTGACCAAATGACACGCCTTCGTAAATTGATGGGTGATGAACGTGTGAAATCACGTTTTCATACATATGGCCGAAATCCACAATTTGGAATGTATACCTCTAGAACGCCATATGCTGGGACTCCGAATAAGCTCAAAGATCAATTACAGCTACAACCAATCTTAAAGCATTATTTAGAAATGGAGCAAAAAAATCCAGATATTGCAAATCAATTAAAAGATCGTGGTAAATGGTATGCTAAAGATTTACAAGCTTTTAAAGATTCCAAAATGCCAAAAACCTATCGTTATACAACTAGCCCTACTGATGCTGAATTACTAACACGCCATGAAATACAGCAAACACCGCCAGATATTCTAGTAACGAATTATTCCATGCTTGAATACATGCTTATGCGTCCCATAGAACGTAGCATTTGGCAGGATACGAAGGAATGGCTAGCAAAGGATTCAGCAAATAATTTTGTACTAGTGCTAGACGAAGCACACATGTACCGTGGTACAAGTGGTGCTGAAGTTGCTCTACTAATCCGTCGTTTGCAAGCAAGACTTGGCATTTCACGTGATCGTATGAAAGTAATCTTAACTTCTGCATCACTTGGCAAAGAAGGAGACGAAGAAACACCAATACGCTTTGCACAGCAGCTTACAGGAGTTGCTGCATCACGTGAATTTAAGCTGATAACAGGTAAAAAGGAATCTCGTCCACAAGGTAAAGCAATGACAGCTAATGATGCATTACATTGGGCAAATATTGATTATTCAATAGTGGCTGAATGGAATAAAAACTATCAAAATGTAGTAACGCATTTACAGCCTATTTTCAAAGCACTAAATCTTGATACACTTCCAACAGAAAAAAATGAATTCCAAGAGTTTTTATATAAGCAACTAGATGGCTATGGTCCGATTGAACGAGTAATCAAGCAAATTAGTGGCAATGCAACATCTATTAAAGAGTTAATTGAAGTTATTTGCCCAACTTCAGACCTTACAATAGCTGAAAAAGCAATTAGTCAGCTATTACTCGTTGCCAATACTGCAGTTAAAAACGGACGCGTTTTATTACCAGCACGTTTGCATTTGTTCTTTAGGGGTTTATCGGGGGTGTATATTTGTACAAATCCGAACTGTGATAATTCAAAATTCTTAGGGAAGATGTATGATGCATACCGTGAGCAATGTACATGTGGTAGTCGAGTCTTTGAAATGTATACACACATGTTATGTGGTGCGGCGTTTATAAAAGCGTTTCGTGAAAAAGATGCAGGATTTCCAACATATTTATGGAGTGAACCAGGTAGTGATATTGTTGGCGAACCGTTAGAAGAAATTCATTTACTTATCGAAAAGCCAAATAATCGTGCGCTTGAAGGCGATATATTAAAACCTTTATGGCTAAACGTCAAAACAGGGTATATCGTTGAGACTCCACCTCAACAAGTGATGAATTATATTCGTGTTTACATGTCAGTTGAGAAACCAAAGAAGTACCGTAAACGAAAATATTATTCTCCCGCTAAGTCATTTTATACTTGTCCCTGTTGTTTAAAAAAATCACAAAATAATATTCGGGACCTACGTACAAAAGGAGATCAGCCATTTGGTGAGATTGTCCGTGAACAATTTGCCATTCAACCACCAGTTAGTGGTAAGGAAGATTTACCAAATGAAGGTCGCAAAGTGCTACTTTTCTCAGATGGCCGTCAAAAAGCCGCACGTTTAGCACGTGATATACCTTTAGAAATGGAAAAAGACGTTATACGTCAGCTAATTTTACAAGCAACAACATTAGAAAATGGAATAAAAATGGACAGTTATTTTTATAACAAAATACTTTATTTACTTAATAAAAATCATGTTCAAATCTTAGATGGTGATGATCGAAAAAGTATACAAAACGATGCGGAATATTTTCAAGAAGAATACGAAAATGACCTTGAATATATTAATGAAGAAGCGTTAGAGCCATCTAAAACTTTAGTTAAACGCATTTACCAAGTCGTTGGAAATCCTGGTTATTCCATTTACGATACAGCAACAGGTTATGTGACATTAAGTGCTCCAATTCTAAAACGAAAGCATCGGAACCATGAAAGTTATATTTCAAAAGAAGATTTTGAAACGATTGTGATTTTATTTATAAAAGAAATGTTAGCAGATGTCTCCATTAATGATGCTGTACTAACACCAAATGATCGCAAAGAAATTCTTGGACAATATCGTTCTGAAGAGGAATGGAGTCGTAATTACGGAGATTTAAGTCGAAGTTTAAAAAAATTGATTGAATATATTACCCCAAATAATGTGCAAGAGATTATAGATGAGTTATACAGTCTTTGCCAAATGCAGAATGACCGTTACTTATTAAAAAAAGATCAGCTTATTATTAAGCAAGGTCTCGAAGATAATTGGTATTACTGTACAGATTGTCGTGAAATTCATTTACGAACAGCAAAAAACTTATGTGTAAATTGCTTGAGTAATAACGTTAAAGAGCTGATACCTAACAGTGAAGCGTTTAATGCATTAAAAGGATTTTGGCGCTCGCCAATTCAAGAAGTGCTTGATGGTGTACGTATTAAAAACGTACGTGTAGAAGAACATACAGCGCAGCTTTCTCAAAAAGATGTTCGCCATGCACTTGCAACAACTGAAAAGTATGAGCTTGGCTTCCAAGATATTGAAATGGACAAAGGTATGGGTGTGGTAGATATATTAAGTTCCACAACAACTATGGAGGTAGGTATTGATATTGGTTCTTTAACCGCGGTTAGTCTCCGCAATATGCCACCACAACGTGAGAACTATCAACAACGTGCTGGGCGTGCTGGGCGTCGTGGATCATCATTATCGACAGTAATCACATACGCACAAGATAGTCCACATGATCACTACTACTTCAACAATCCTAAGAAAATGATTAGCGGTGATACACGTGATGCGCTTATTTACATTAATAATAAAAAAATTGTCCAACGTCATATCAACGCCTTATTCATTCAAACCTACTTCCATGAAGTAGTACACGAACTAAGACATGAAAAGTATACAAAAATTAATGAATCACTCGGATATACAGTCGATTTCTTTGAAGGAGAACCGCCGTTTAATTTTGAATCATTTGATGATTGGCTTACTGAACAAAATCATAAGAAATTTAAAGGTATTCCAGGTGTTTATGATATTATTCCGGAAGAAATGGTTGCTGAAGAAGATGACCCAACACGAGCGAAGGTAAATATTATTCGTGAGGCGATGGGTATCTTACTAGACGAGCTTCCTACAAAATACCAAGAAAACATTAAATCATTAAAAGTAGCTGAAGGTGAAGGGGCAGAGGAGTATGTGGCAACGAAATTGTTCATTGAATTCTTATTTAACTATGGATTCTTGCCATCTTATGCATTTCCAGTTGATTTAACAAGTTTCTATATTCAAAAGAAAGAAAACAAAGAGATTATCTTAGAACAACAACCACAACTACAATTAAACCGTGCTTTAAGTGAATATGCACCTGGCCGAATGCTTGTTGTGAATAAAAAGAAATATCGAGTAGGTGGAATCTTTAATCCATACTTGAAAAATCCATTTAGTGATGAAGTGAATCATCAGCTTGACGAAGTCGTGTATTGTGATCGCTGTCACTTTACAAAGCTTGAGCAATTTGCTGAAACAAAGTGTCCGACATGTAATGCAAAATTAAAACGTATGTCTTATATGCGGCCAACAGGTTTTTCTCCAGAAAAGGGTAGAGAGCTACAGGAATTCGATTTAGAACAAGATTACAGTTACGCAAATGATCCACAATTACCCTTTACTAATAGTCAAGAATCGTTAAAGTTCGAGTTGCTCTACAATGGCAATATTCAATATGCTACAAAATTAAATGATGAGCTTATCATCATGAATCGTGGCGTCCATCGTCAAAATGGTTTTAATATGTGTAAAGATTGTGGATTTATTCAGCCTATATATGAAGGAATAGAACCACCGACAAGTCACTTCAAGCCATTTTTAACAAATGGTCGAGATATTGAATGTAGAGGGGAATTACATCAAGTCTTTTTAGCGAACAGGTTTAAATCAGACTTATTATTTATTCGACTGCATCTCTCAAAACAGCTTGATATAGGTGAAATAAAGGCCTGGTTAAATAATGCTCTAACAACAATTGGTGAAGCATTTAGCTTAGCAGCCGGTCGTGTTTTAGACATTGATGCACAAGAACTATCAGTCGGACATCGTTTCGTACGAGAAGAAGATAATGAATTGTACGCAGACATCTATGTATTTGACACACTTGAAGGTGGTGCTGGGTATTCTCTAATGGCAGGTGAGAAAATCCAAGAAATACTTGGAGAAACAATGAATGTTCTAGCTGAATGTCCAAATCACTGTGATTCTTCTTGCTATAAATGCTTACGTCACTATAATAATCAGTTTAAACATAAATTTTTACATCGAAAACTTGGGCATGAACTACTAAGTTATTTAATGAATAATCAATTTGAACAGTATGATGAAACTGAACAACAACAATGGCTCAGTAGAATAATAGAAACGCATCAACTCTTCTCAGGAACAGTTTCTATTCCATTTAATAAACGAAATAATATCATATACATTGAACTATTTGATCAAAAGATAGCGTTGAAAAATAATATCATGGCAATGAATAATGAGCACTATTTATATTTTTCACCATTTGAAATTCAGTTTGCCTTGCCGAATGTTTATATAGAGATTAGAAAAGCGATGGAAGTGATTAACTCGCTTTAAATAACCTGCTTTACAGAAAAAGATTAACAGAATCAATTTCTATTTATACTATTAATTATCGTGTTGAACATGAAATTTAAAAAGGACATATGGAAAAGGTTAAAACGGAAGTAAGTAGATTGTTGAAGGAGAAGGGAGTAAATATCCCTTCTTTTTTGTGTTTATTGTTCGAATGCTTATACAAAGTAATATTCACAATTCGTTCACAAAATAAAAAGAATTTTTACATTTGGACCGAAAAACATGGAAAATGACTATATTAAATAGTGGCAGGCTATTATTATAGAATTACTAATTAAGCTCTAAAACCCTTATTAATCAACAAATAACTACTACACCCCCACAGAAAGCATCAATTTTTATGATTTTAAAAAAGCCTCGAACGAAGCTCAAATAGCCGAAGGCTGGGAATATATAATCGCAGTGAAATTACTAAAAAGGTGAATCCAAATAATCATAGGATTCACCTTTTATAAGGTTTACGTTATCAAATTTTATGTTATCAGTAACAGTAAACAAAGACTAAATTTACTTAATTTTGTTCTAATTCAAGAATACAATTTGGTACTGGGAAATTGCTATACAAATTAACATTTGCATCATTTCGAAGTAAGCGAGCTCTACCAATTGATTGAATTAGTTCACTTTCAATAAAATAGAACTGGATGTCTCTAAGGATTTTGTTATCGGGGAAGGTTGTGAAGTGAAATTCAAAACCATTTCTTTTTACTAACGTTGGATTTATTTGCAAACCATTACTCTCATCGATTTTGATACGGTTCAATGTAAGAGCGGTTAAAAGATACTTGCTTGGAGGAAAGTGGGGAGTACCTACAATTATTAAATCTTCACCTGAAAATTGATTTAATCCCATTGTAGCACCAAAAGTTGCAGCTATATCAATACCTTCATTTTCAAGTGATTTTGCGTATTTTTTGAATGTAATTACTTTGGTGTTTTCTTCATTTTGTTCTTTTAGTTTTTTAACAAACAACTTAATGTCTAGGTTACTCATTGAAGCACGTGAATAACTTCGATCATAATGAAGAATTACGCTTCCTTTGGTTTCAGTTTCACCGATATCATGAAAGGTTACTCGCTCTCCCCAAATGGATTTTCCGATTGTTCTTGATGTTGTAGCAGAAAACATAATATATTTCTTGTCAGTTGGGAAGTTGCTTCTGTTCTGTACAAAATCAATGATGCCATTATCGTGTTTGATATAGTGAGTTGAGTGGATAAAGTTAATGATATTTGAGGTTAATTGAGCTGAATTGTTTTGAATGCATTTAGTGAATACACCATGTTTGAGTTCGAGTTTTGGGGTATCAGTGTAAGTCTCATTAGATGTTGATTTTACTGAATCTATAAAGCTTTCAATAGATTCGTTTTGTGAGGCTAGTAGCACTTCAAGATCTGTTATGTTAATATTGCTTGTCTTAATAACAGAAGGAATAATATCCTCATCAATAATAAATGTATTTATGTTTTTCATTGCAGGTGGATGCATCATTCGTTCATGAGTCAAAATAACTGTAGAAGCTGAATATGCTTTTGTGATGGATTGGCTATATTTAATAATTGCGTTTTTATGTTCTTCAGACTCAGGTTGTTTTTTTCCTGAAATGATGTCTTGTGTGAATGAATTGAACAGTTGATTGGCTCTGTTATATAGGCCTAATTGATGCGATTGTAGTATCTCTTGATCTAGCATAGGAGTTGTCGATGGTTTTTCAGAAATATAAACAACATCCAATTCAGGTTGAGTCCCTTTTATAGATTGATAGATTTCTTTTGCCAGCCGGTGATTTGGAACAGCAATAGCACAGTTCTTAAGGCTATGGGAAGTGTATAGTTTTGATTTACCGATACCAGTTGGAGCCTTTATTACATGTATAGATCCATCAATTGGAGCATCTAAAAATTCGTTATATGCTGCTTGAAGTTGGTATTCTCCATCAGAAAGTGGAACTGTAGGCAATGAAGCTACACGTTTTATCTTTCCTTTTTTTACATCCAATTGTTGTAGTATGTTCTTTCCATTTCGTTCACATTGATCGAAAAACCTACATCCTGTACTACATTTTCCCCTTGGATTACAGCTAGATGGTTGATAGTTATGATTACTGAAATATTGACAGTAATATTTAAAGTCTTCAACCTTATTTGTCGTAATGTGATTTTCATTCAATTCAAGCGAGTCAATTAATTTTTTTTGTCCTCCTCGTGCATGAATGAGGTTCATGGCGATATGTGTTATTTCATCATGATACAACCATTCACCATTTTCCAAAGCATTAACGAGTTGACATCGAGTTTTCAGGTTTTCTAAGTCTACCCGCTGTTCAGCTTTCATTTTATTTGTAATGTTATCTATAACGTATTTCTTTGGCTTTTTATCAATTGGTGTGCGTATTAATTCCTCTTGAGTAATGGAAAAATTAAAGGTAATACGATTGTTTGTAACAGTGTTGATAGATACGGGGTGAAAAGTTGTCGAGTTCGTGCTCACCTCTATATTATTATTTATAGAAGTGAGCATGTTTTCGACAAAAATTGCTGGTCCTTTTTTGTTTATCTGATTGATTGCAGTTTCTTGACAGAACTTCCGCATCTCTCTACTAAATTGATTGGTACATGTCTTTTTCAATTTGGTATAAACCATTTGGGACAATAGCTCAATTTTAAGCATAGCAGATTCATCTATCTCAGTTGCAAGCCCTCGACCACCAAAGAAAAGCCGTGAAACATCCTTAGCTTGAGGATCTTGTTTGTTATCAAAGATAACTGATAGCGACTTTTGAATGTAGTTGTATATGCGAATGTCAGTAATAAATGCATTTAGCATATACACAACACGGAACTTCTCTTTACCTTCTACACCATGGTTGAAAGTATAGTAAATGAAGTTTGGCTTTAGACCATACTCCTCGCCTATTGCTTTGAATTCATCTAGTGATATACCATCATCAAAATCAAGTCCAATTAATTGAGTTCCCGCCCATTTTACTTTAGACCTACTTAATTTGCCGTCTACTTCTTTAAATAGACTTGGACAAAATGAATAGCCTTTCACAACATATTCAGCTAGTTGCTTAATGCTATATTCACGTTGTCCTTGAAGTGCGGAAGTTTGAATTTCTTTGATTAGATTACTTGAAGGCTTATTTGAAAATGCATTTTTTGTGTCAATAGCACATTTGATTATAGTCATTAAAATCACTCCGTTGTTTTCGTATATTTGGCTCTGTATCAGCCGAAATAAAAACAACCATTTGATTTTGAATAATCAAGAGGTAATGCTTACCAAGAATTTATCTCCATTATATATATCTAACTAAGGTATTCTTTAACAAGGGTAATTAATGATCAGTAACAACCATATCCATTAATATATTGACCATTCAAAATTGAAATGCTTACTTTCATTCATGTAAAACAAATACATTTTTACTAGAGGAATTACAATGTAGAAAGTAACGTTTTCAAACCATCAATTACAGTCGTTTGTCAATATGACTGAAGAACAAATCTCGAATGAAGGTCGACGTGTAATAATCAATAAATTAACATCAATGGGTATGCAAAATATCGTAGTTGAAGGTAGAGGAAAAAAGGCTATTTTCACATTCCGAAACCCCTAATGGATTCTACAAATGATTGATGTTGCCAACTGACAACAAACTTCCACGTTACTCAAAGGTAGTTATAGAATGTATAAATGCCTTAATTCGTGGCAATACACAAAATGGCTTTATATCTGTACGTAATGGAGTAGTTACGGTAATCACAAACAAGTGTGGGAAAAAATTAAGGATGTAAAAAAGAACTTCTTAAAATTTAGGAGAAATTTTTTGTAAGAGGGGGTGGGCACGGAAAGATTTTGATTTAGAGCTTTATATAACCTACTTTCGCCTCGAAAATTTATATAGAGTTTCCTCTATAAAGGGCTTCAGGTCAGGAAGAATATAAATTTGAGCGTTTCCATGCTTCCACTAATCCCTTAGTTTATATAGGTGAAGCAGACGGTGTCTACTCACTCTTACAATCTCATTTGAGAGAAAAAGATTTTCGGAATGAATTAATCGTATTTATTAGCAAAGATGACAATTTAAATAATGCAAATATCAAATATATTGAAAGTCGATTATATGAATTAGCAACAACTGTAAATCGGTACAAAGTTGAAAATGGAAACCTACCATGTCTACTATTTCAGAATCAGATCGAGCTGAAATGGAAGAGTACATAAGTAATTAATAATTATTGTAAACACGTTAGGACATAAGATATTCGAAGTACTTAGAGAAAAGGAAACCAATGAAGTAAAAGACTAATATTACATACGTGCTGCAAGAGGTTCAGATGCAAAAAGAATTCAAACGCAAGAAGGATTTGTCGTATTAAAAGGTTCAAAAATTGCTACAACAACTGTACCTTCTTTGAGTAAGAGTCTTTTAACAAGAAAGAAGCTTTAATTCAAGAAAATAAAATATCTAATATTAATGGTGAATTAATCTTACAGGAAGATTCTTTGTTTACATGCCCATCTCTAGCTGCATCAATAGTAACGGGAAGTAGCATAAATGGTTTTATTGCATGGAAAAATGAACATGGGGTTAGTTTGAAGGATATCGAATGAAAGTAAAGAAGAATACGAGAACAAATTAAGATGTCTATAAGTTTTAAGAAGATTTCCCTTAGTTTAGCTTGGGTGAAATCTTTTTTAATTTCAATAATGAGAACCATAATATATATTGTAGGAAGAATGGTATAATAATGGAAATAGTCGAATATTACTATTATCTTGGTAGATTGAAATGCGATTAGAATATTTGAAAAAATAAAAACTGTTTCTAAAATTTTTAAGGAGCAATGAAATGGAACACGATAAGAGGTTAAAGAATATTCGTTTAGGTTTAACTGGTAATGGCACGATTCCTATAGCTGTGGATACTGGGATTAATATGGGGAGTTATTCGCTCGCTAGTTGGGCAGCAGAAAAATTCAATCATAACTTTGATTATTATGATAGAGCAATTGATGCAGTATATAACAGTTCACATGTCGGTGGTTCTTCCTATCATCATTTACTTGATGGACAACATTCAATATTAGGAGCTTTTAATGCTGTAAAGGATGTTAAAGCAGATGATTCTTTTGTTACGGAATTTCTACAGGCAGGAGAACATTTACTAAGAGATACGGCCTCAATTTCAGGGATTAATCCATTTTTTTCGTTGTCCTCAGAGCAATTTAACAATTTAGCTTCAATGGTACAGCCTCTTGGAATCTCGAAACCATTTTTAGCAGATGCATTAACCATTAACGCCCCTGAGTTATTAGGAGGAGTCATAGCATTACTTTCAACTATAATATTAGGAAAAAAAGCTGATCTTACTTTAATTTCAAAGCTATCAGGAGCATATGTCGTATCTGCATTGGTAAGTGCAAATCCATTACTTGCAACAATTGCTGGGGGTGGATTGGCTTATTCATTATTTAAATCAGAAAACAAAAAGGAAGCATTAATTACTGCTGGAAAAGGAGCTATCGTTTCTGGAGGATCATTGTTGATTGGTGGATTAGTGGGAGGACCAGTATGGTTAGGTTGCATAGTTGCTGTAACTGCTGCAATCTCATTAAATTACGTAATTGAAAACCCTAGTAAAACGATTTCTAGAATGAGTGACTTAATAAAACCAACTAGTAAAATATTGAGAAAAGTCTCACTCTCACTCGATTAGGAGGAAGTAATGGAGTTTAGTTATAAAGAAGAAATAATAAAACTTAAGGCTTTTCAATCTGTTTTTAACCAAATAAAATCTATAGATCCCAAAATGGGGAAGAATATTCAACTATCTTTAGAATCTGCTGTTAAAGAAAGTCATGATTTGTTAATGAATGCAAGAATAAAAGAAGAACTGCAATTAGCTTTAATAAAGGAACAAATTAATATTCAATCACAAAGTAGTCAGTATTTAAATATAACGGATGAGATCACTCAACAGAAAAACAAATTATTAGAGTTTAAGCCAAAAGCTTACCACGAATTTATGGAAGAAGTGGAAACTAAAGTTGCAGGTTTAATGCATAGTAAAAAATTGGCGATGTATAGAGAGATTGAAAAAGATGGAACATGGTATAGCGGACTTAGGGATTCTGGTAAAAAAAGTGGTGGTGCATTAATTAATGCAACTGTCAAAGGGATAAATAAACTATCTAAAGAATTTCAAGGTAAGCAAATCATTGAAAAAGAAAAAGTAGTGGATTCAAATAGCATCGTGGAAACTGTACTTGAAAAACATTTAAATAGTGAAATAGTAGCTAAAGAAATAAGTGAAATACTTTCTAAAGCGAGTAAGAATTATGAGAAAAAGTGGATTGAACAAATTTCTATTAATATACCAAACATAAACCGATTATCTGCATATTCCATTTCAAATTTAACAAAGAATAATATAAGAATTGATTTTCAAATTGGTGCAGCAGAGCAAGTATTAACAATGGGGTTAGGTTCAGCTGTTGTAGGAGCTGTTGGGTTAGCAGCAGGATGGCACACAATGACTTATGCGATGTTGAATGTTTTTCCTCCTGTAGCTTTATTTGCTGCAACGGCAACAGTATTTGTTGGTGTTATTACTAAAGATAAAGCTGTTGTGAAAAGAAAAAAGGAAATTGATGATGCAGTAAATCAATACCATCATCACTTTTTACTTCAATTATATTCAATGAAGCTTCAAACGCTTGGTAATAAAAGTACGTCCATTTATTTTGAAGATATGGGAAACAAAATTGTTGATGAAGCAGTAAGACAGTGGGAAGAAAATTACTTTGGAGATTTGAATATGGATCATTTTAGAATGCTTAATCAGGCATTTGTGAAGCATCTATTGTATGTAAATGAGGCAATGGATGAACTAGTATCAAATTAAACGTAAATAGAGTGGATTTCCATTTTCAAAGGACTTTTTATTATTTGATATTTTTAAAGGTTGGGATTTAATGAATGAACTATTAGAAGCGTTTAATAATGGAGATCTTTTAAAAATTCAAAGGATTTTAGCTGGTAACGTTAAAGATTTATTGTTAGATGCTGATGAAAGAGTGATAAGTGATATATTACGAGCTGTTAGAAGAGCTTATAAAGATTCGAATAATTTAGATTTCCTAAATGCTGGAGATTATCTTGCTCAACATGTTTTGTTACAAGTAAAAGATAACCCATTTATCAATAATGCCTATGGATGGATTTTATATGATTTGTGTTTCAGCCAAAACTTATCAGTTGCCATTAGAATGGATATATATGAAAAAGTAGTTACTATTACTAGACAAGGAGAATATTCACCTTACGAACAATTTATATGGAAATTAATTGATCTGTTAGAAAAGGAGCCAAGTGATCAAAAACAAAACATCTTAACATGTTTAAATCGTTTAAATCCTGATTTATTAGATCGAATTCCATTTCTTACAAATGAAGGACGCGAATTGGCGTCTAAATTGGAAAAGTGGTTTTCAAAACAAAGTAAGCTACGTTACGAACTGAAAATGTATGACACTTGTATCAAAGCATCAAATGAATTTCTAAAGAAAATCTCTAAATTCCATCATGACAATGATTCTTGGACTAAACGTCGAATTGCACTATGTTTAGTAGAATTAAATCAATTGAAAGAGGCAAAACAGGAGCTTCAGAATTTATTAATCCACTTTGAACACTCTAGTATATATGCAGATTTAATGTCAATTGCAGTAAAACAAGGAGACCTGCAAATTGCAAAAGCGTATGGAGCAAACGCTATTCTTCATAGGAGTGGTGAATTAAAGCATAAATTAAAAGTTTTAGATACTATGGGTGAAATCTATGAAAAAGAAAATGAGGGTCTAGCATATTCCCATTATGTATTATTACAAACCGTTCGTAAAAGAGAAGGTTGGTCTACAAACAAGGTTGTTGAGGAAAAAATTTTAAAATATAAACAAAAAAATGTTAGTTTATTGGAACAAAAGGCACTTCTACCATATTGGAAAAATGATGCTTACTCGATTTTCGAAAAAGCGACAGGGATAATAAAAAACTTATTACAAAATGGAGAATCAGGGTTTATCATTACAGATGATGGAAGAGATGTATTTTTCAGCATGCGAAACAATCGACAATTGAAACGAAAAGTTCTTATACAAGGTGAACGAGTGACTTTCTACATGAAACCAACTTTTGATCGTAGAAAAAATCGAAAATCTATCGAGGCCATCAATATTTTTCTGTAAAATTCAAATGTCTTATGAGATGCTTCAAATAACCAGATATGAAGGTGATCTAACATGAATTTAACGCAAAGTCAGGAACATGCTTTCCACTTATTTCAAAATTTTATGTCCAGTGAGAGTCATTGTTTTATTTTAAAAGGGTATGCAGGTACAGGTAAAACGTATTTATTACAATATTTCATCGATTTCTTAAAATTTAGTGATTGTCATTTTACATTGTTAGCTCCTACTGGTCGTGCAGCTAATGTGTTAAGAGAACGCACAACTTACTTAGCAAATACGATTCATGGTTGTATATACGACTTAGACTTAAAGAACACAACCATTGACAATAATGAAGAAAAACAACAGATGGATTATAATTTGGTATTTGACTTAAAGGAAAACAAAAGCCCCCTAAATATGATTTATTTAGTTGATGAAAGTTCAATGATTTCAGATAAAGTAACTGAACAAGAATATCTTCAATTTGGTTCAGGAAAATTACTAAGTGATCTAATTAAGTATGTTAACCCTATACAATCTGGGCGGAAAATTGTGTTTATTGGGGACGATGCACAACTTCCTCCAGTCAATACAAGTCATTCATTAGCACTGGATGTAAACTATTTAAAAGAACATTTTAATTTATCAACAAATGAATACCAATTAACCGAAGTCTACCGACAAAGTGAAGAAAGTGGGATATTAACTGCTGCAACAGACCTTAGAGAGAAAATAGGAGAAGAATCCTTCAATTATTATCCTGTTAAAGTTAATAAAAAAGATTTGATTAATTTGGAAATGCAAGAAGCTATTCATCAATATGTGGGTCAATGGAAAAAATCTATTTTTATTACCGAAACAAATAGCTCAACCTTTGAATATACCAACTATATTCGTGAATTACTTAAACTGAAAGACCTTTCTCCTGGTGAACGATTACTTGTAACAAAAAATACACATACTCCGAGCGGAGATAAATTATTTAATGGTGATTTTATTCAGGTTTCAGATGTATTATCCATTCCCGAAATCCGAACGGTAAACTTTAGGGAAAAAGATGAGCAAATCACAGTAGATTTGGTTTACCGCGATATTGAAATTATATATAAAAATCTGGAAAATGGTCGCGCCTATAAAGAAAAGTTGAAAATCTTTGAAAATATCCTATGGCGAAAAGAAGTGGGTTTAACAAAACACGAACGCCGGGCAATGATTATCGACTTTGAAAAACGTCACAAAGGTGTAAAACGAAACTCTGAAGAATTTAAGAAATTAATAATAAATGATTCGTACTTTAATGCAGTACAAGTACGTTTTGGCTATGTGATTACATGTCATAAAGCTCAAGGTGGTGAGTGGAATACTGTATATGCAGACATGAGCTATTCTCAAAGTATTCAATGTCTCAGTTATTTCCGATGGAGCTATACCGTGCTCACCCGTGCAAAAAATTTAATTAACTTTGTAAATTTACCAATTCAAGCTGAACCTGCCTCTGAGAATCGTTTTTCTGTTTTGAGTACGATTTTAAAAGAATCTTTAAAATTGTATAATGCAGAAATTTTGGAAGAAAAAGAATCAGGCTATGAAAATATTTACTATATACGTATGAACACAAATATATATCGAATCAAAATATATCGTAATAAGAAAGATATTATTACCAAAGTAATGTTTATAGATAAAGGGGAACTGCCTCCATTTTTCAACCTATTTGAAAATGTTGTAAATCGGTCATTGTATGAAACGTCAAATTTACTTACGACTCTTTAAGTTAAACTTCTAAGAGAATGGAGAAATAATGTATTATGTTTTGTTGTAACAAAGTCAATTTCATATAGGAGAGTCACTGAAAATTTAAGATTTAATATAGTTATTGAATCCCACCGTAATAAGGCAAATTACCGTAGATTTGGGCGACAATTTGCCTTATTCCTTGGCTTTTAGATAAGATATTATGATTTTAATTGCCTGGAAAGGCATTGCGCTTTCGAACAATCAAATTTTATTCCGTTGTATTAACATGATTCTTTATTCCTATAGTTGGATAAGCCATGATACTATTACTAAAGAAGTCTCCTCATTGCAATGGGAATCAGTGAAGATGATTCAAAAGAAATGCTGGTTTAAACTATTGCTCCTAACAGAGTTCGTTTTTAACCAGTAGAAACATTATAGAAACTATAAGATTGTGTTATAGAAATTCAGTGGTTCTAATTGATATATTGTAGATTTATGTAAAATAAATAAGTATTTAATAACCAAAAATATGGATTTTCATGATATATTTAGACTATTGTAAATTAATATATATTAGTGCAATAAAACTAATGGTGGATAACTAAATTTCAATCTATAGGAGAACTTAAAATTGAGTTTAAAAAATAATTTAGTAAGTTATTACAATCAAGCTATATATGCAGAAAATCGTAATCAACTTGAATTAGCTAGTCAATACTACCTTAAATTTTATAATGAAATAAGATTATTAGATCATGATGAAAGAGAAACAGATTCATACGATTGGATTCGCATAGCTACTTTTTTCTTTGATAACCAGCAATATGAAAAAGCACTTTACTTTTCTAAAAAGGCAATAATTGATGAAAAAAATGACGGTTTATCCATATATGTCCTCTCCTGTAATAATATGAACATCAAAAAGGAAGAACTAGAGTGGGGATTATCCTATATATTGAAATACCCATTTTTCAAAGAGTCTTCTACATATTTCCGCATTTTATCAGATTATATTGATATATATCCAATTTTGCAGGATGTTTTTGAAAAGATTGAATACGAATTTTTCAATAATAGGCTAGTAGATTCAAAACAATATGTGGATTACTTACGAATGATGATTGATTTAGAAATAAAAGAGGAAAATATGCCTAATGCAAGATTTTATTTGAGAAAGTGGTTTCTTCTTGATACACCTTATATAAATCAAACGAACAATATGGTTGTTTATACTTTATATTTGGATGATTTAGATTTCTTAATTAAGAGGAAAAACATAATTGAATTGCTAGAACAAGTAGAAGAAGAAACGAGATTCTTTTATTTTTTCGCTACAAATTTGTCGAATATTGATGAAATATCAAATGAAATTGAATTTCGTTCATACAAATTTACGAACCCGTTGTTACAAGAAAAACAAGGTTCTTATAAGAAGCTACTAGCAGTAATGCATGGAAAAGAGATTAAGTCTCTACCGCACAAAAATGATTGGACAGAGTTTAAAGCATTTCTTTTGTCATATGGGTTAGGTTCGTTGGACCTATTTAAGTCGAAATTTTCTAAATTCGCAGATTTAGATGAGGCTATTTCATTTTATATGATATTCATGAACCAAATAAAACCACAGATTGAAAATTCATTAGAGGATGTAAGTGTTACAGTCGTTGGTGGAGGAAATAAAATTGGTGGCTCTTGTATAGTGTTAACGGTGGGAGATTCCCATCTTATGATTGATGCTGGAAGTTTTGTCAATACAACAGAATCTCAGATAATTGATTTTACCAGTATAAATGAGCGGGGTATCACATTAGAAGATATAGATGCTCTAATTATTACCCATGCCCATATGGATCACATAGGCAGTATACCTTTTGTGCATCAACAATGTGAAGATCTACCAATGTTTGCAACATCTCAAACTAAGCAGCTAATGTGGCTAATGTTACGTGAACAGGAAAAGTTTGATCAAGAATTGAGAGTGAAATCTCTTGTTGACAAGTGTTTAGTAAATATTACTGAAGTGAATAAAGAATTCACCATTAATTCAAAAGAAGGTAAATGGGAAATCAAACTTATAGAATCAGGTCATATTCGTGGTGCGATTAGCCTTTTAATTAAGAAAAATGGTAAGACAATTTTCGTTACTGGAGACTATTCTGTTCTAAACCAAAGAACGGTGAAAGGTCTTCGTATACCTGATGATATACAGGCAGATATAGTCATCACTGAAAGCACATATGGTTTTTATCCAACGAGTGCTTCGATTTCTCGAGAACGCCAAGAGGCGATGTTTATCACTGAATTACTATCAGTTATCGAAAGAGGTGGAACAGTCTTAATTCCAGCTTTTGCTCTAGGGCGTGCGCAGGAAATTATATCGATTATTCAACATAACTTACAAATTTCACCTTTTCCAATCTATTTAGATGGGATGGTTTGTCATGTAACAGAACTGTATGATCGATTTATGAGAAATGATTCGGAACAACACTGTTCTCTGATGAAACAGGGCATTATACCGGCTAAAAATATATATCAAAAAATCGGATTTGATAATTTTGTTGAACAAATAGTTGATAAAGAACCTAGTTGTATCATTGCGAGTTCTGGAATGTTATATGAGGGGACAAAATCTATGGAATATGCAAAAAAATTACTAGGAAATTCAAAGAATGCCATAATTTTTACCGGCTATTTAGATGAAGAAAGTCCAGGATTTGCTGTTACAAAATCATTATCAAATATTCCTATTGAAGGTGGGAAAATAGAAGTTTCCGCTGATATCTTATCTTTACGTCTATCAGCTCATGCAAATCGTGAGGAGATTGTCCAAACTATACTATCACTAAATCCAAAACATGTCATTCTTGTACATGGAGATCCCAATCGAAACTATCATCCGAATAAAATGATAGCTTCTCCTTTTCCAAGCATTACAACATTGATAAAAAAAGCAAATATTAATGTAATCCAAAGTGAAAATGGTCAAACTTATGACTTCAGAAAGGAAGATTGAAATGTTAAATGGAAATATTTTACCTTTGTTATTAAGTAGTAGAAATAATGATAAAGAGATTTTCTCAATAGCTGAAAAATTTAAAATCAGTGAAAACGAACTACATCAATACCTTGGGGAGAATCAAATAGAAAAATTTCTTAATCGTGAAATGCTTTTGTGGAGATTATATCATTCATTCGAAAATCTTGTGCTTGAATATCCAAACCATACCAATGGTGATTTAGCGGAACTGTTAGTTGATATTTGGAATGAAAAGGAAAGCGTAAAAATCTCAAAAAATAATGCGAAGCATTTTATAGAATCTATCTCTTTGCAGCTAGATAGTCGGAAGCGTGCTTTCATCTCACTATGTGAGCACGATATAGAATCATGTTTAATTTACCTTCGCAAGGATAGTGTACCTTTTGTGGAATGGTTAGTTCGATTCGGAATTCTTATTAGTAAAAAAGATGAGGACTTACGAGAACTAGATATTATTGAAATTTCAAAAGTCATACTTGGACAATATTTTCCTCACGTTAATCCTAAAGATGAAATGTTTAAATGTTTTGACCAACTTGGGTTTTGTCACAAAATTGAAGGGTCAAATCGTAAGAAATTTGATTTTAAACGAATTAAAAAATATAAACTAAATAATGAAGTTGAAAGTCTTCCATTTGCAAAAGGTTTAGCAACGTTGATATTTAATGCAATAGAGAATCAAGTAGAAGAGCCTTTTGTTAAATATAAGGTAGTGTTAACTAATTTGTTTCATGGAAAGGGTGAAATTGAATATGAAAATATAACACCAGAAAATCCTCGTGAAAAGATTGCTCATATAGCAATTGACGCGACTTCAAAACCAATTGACTTTTTTGGTAATGAAGATGATGGTGCGAGCTTCATTGATGAAGTAACTGAACAATTTGTGAATGCTAAAATGATTGAAAAAGAAAAGCTTAACTTTGATATTGAAAAAATTGAAAATGTATATCCAGAGCATTCAAATGAAGATAGCGCGAAAATAGATCCTACTATTCTGGTTAACGAAAAATCGAATGGTTGGTTTAGTATTTTAAATGACTTTGATGGGCTTCATATAAAGATTAAAGAAATTATTAAAGATAACGAAAATGCAAAGATAAAAATAAGTCAATTGGAGAAAGAAAATGTTCATCTTTCCTACCAATTAGAAGAATACGAGAAAAATAAAAAAGAGAATTCATACGAACAGTTAATACAATTTATTAAATTAGTAGGAGGAAGAGAAGGAAATTATGCCCTTCATAATCTTTATCAGGATAGCTTTCATCCAATCGATAATGATTCACTCCAATTACAAGGAAGCTTAATAAGTCTGTTCACCATCCTTGGGTTAAAGGGAATAGAACCATATTTAGGTTCTTATCAATTGGGTGAAGAAGTCAATGTGAAGAAATCTAAAATTGGTCAACTTTTCACAGTGAAAGATGCAATTCAATCTGCAGAAGAAGATGTGGATATAAAAATAATTGGTTATGGCTGGACACTAGATGGAAAAATACTTGTTCAACCAATCGTAGAAGAGATAAATAAATAATTGTTTGAAGGGAGGAAGGTGCATTTTGCACCAAATAAAAATGAAATATATTGGCATTGACTTGGGAACAACAAATTCAACTATTTCGATTGCATATAAAAGCAGTAATGGAAACGATATTTTTTCAAAAACTCTTGGCGTTACACAGGTAGATGAGACAGGGGTAAATATGAGCTCTAGCCACAACATTCTACCAAGTGTTGTTTACTATGATGAATATGAAACACCTTTCGTAGGAATGTATGCAAAAAAAATGATGAGTATTTCACCGAAACAAGTATTGTCTAAAGTAAAACGTTTTATTGGAAAAGAAGGAAAGTGGACTCTTACTAATGGACAATCATTTACTCCTCAAGAAGTAAGTGGTATTGTGCTCAGTGTTTTGCGCCGAGAAGCTGAGAATTACTTTATGGGAGAAGAGGTAGACAGCGCAGTTATTACAGTTCCAGCTAGCTTTGACTTATTACAACAAAATGCTACAAAAGAAGCAGCACAAATTGCTGGCTTTGATTTAAGTAAAATTCGGTTAATACCAGAACCAAGAGCTGCAATTTTAGATTTTATTAATGAAGAACAAAAAAAGGCACCTGATTTTAGACTGATTGATGTAACAACACCAAAGAATATTATGGTATTTGATATTGGTGGTGGTACTTGTGATGTTACAATCCACAACGTTTCCGTAAAAGAAAATCACGTTATTAGAATTAAGGATTTATCCATATCCCAATATACTGAGTTAGGGGGAATTGATTTTGATAATTTGATTGCTCAAGCAATTACAGTAAAGGTTTTGCAGATGACTGGGGTAACTCCAAAGGATTTTAAAGAACTATATTCAGTAGAAATTAAGGA
Organism: Ureibacillus acetophenoni; assembly: GCF_900220965.1. Taxonomy (GTDB): domain Bacteria; phylum Bacillota; class Bacilli; order Bacillales_A; family Planococcaceae; genus Ureibacillus; species Ureibacillus acetophenoni. The sequence goes on from NZ_OBQC01000003.1 coordinate 28,509, forward strand.
AGAGATTTTGGAATTTGCAGAAAGAGCGAAAAAAGTAATCTCAAATAGTATCAGAACTAAATCAGTAGGAATGAAGTTTGAAGAGTCAATCGGAAAATTTAAAGAAGTACAAGATCGCTATGTATTTACACAATTGACTGGTAAATTATCGCTAAATCAGCCGGTCACAATTACACGTGAGGAAATTGATGAGGCCATTAGACCATTATTATTTGATGCATCTAACTCCAAGAAAAATATTGAACAGCCAATAAAAAATGCCTTTGAAACAAGTGTTATACCAATTTCAAAAGATGATATAGATTGTATTTTATTGGTAGGGGGGATGTCTTATTATCCAACCATTCGAGAAAGAATTTTTGAAATGTTTGATCAACGAATTATTCCAGTTACTCCAGTAGACCCATTGGAATCTATTTCTAGGGGAGCGGCAGTTTATCATCTATGGAAAGAAACAGATAATCAATCTGATGATGATGGTGATTTAATCTATCCTCAAAATGTTTTTATTAAGGTGAAAACTGGTACACCTGAGACTTTAGTTAAATATGGACAACAACTACCATATAAATCACCTTTAATAAAAAATAAGTTTTTTGTTGGTGGTGGGAAATTTGGTGATGAGTACACAAATGATATGATATTAGAATTGTTTACAGCTATTGACCCTGAATCACCAAAAACAAAAACCTTAGGTAAAGCATATATCCAGTTTAAAGAACCTGTACGAGTTGGGACACCTCTCACTTTTGAAGTGAACGTTGACATAGAACGAAATGTTACTGTAAAAGCATGGCTAACTGAAGATGAATCTCAAATGGTTAAAGTGACATTAGGTGAACCAGAGATTTCAGAAAAAGAACAAGCAAAGATTAAGGAACAAATTGAAAAAATGAATCAACGATTAAAACAATAATAGGGAGGATAAAGAAATGGCGACAATTTCTGAATTGTTAAATCAGAAGATAGTGAAACAATTAGGTGGTTCAACAAGCCCTAAATATATAGATGAAAATGGCACTGAAAATAATAGTGGAATGGAAATTGATGTACTTAAATTAAAAAGGGCTTTAGTTGAACAGGCAGAGGCAATACGAAAAGAATCAGATGATAATATTTTAGGTGATATATTTGTAGAAATTGAACCTGAAACAGAAACTAACAACAGCTCCAAACTCATGTATCAACACCCAGATGTAGGAGGTATTGAAGTTATAGTAGATATTGATCAATTAATTCCTGATATGTCTGACGAATTAATTGAAAAAGTTGTAAATTTAATTAAGGATATGGCTGATACTAATAATCAGAAAAAGTCACTTGATGCTTATGTTGCCCTTAAGAATTTAGGGAATAGTGATACTTTGAATGTCCTTTATATAATATTCAGAAAATCCGTATTATTTGATTTTTCCCATTATACAAGAGATTTGCTTGTCACTTTAGTTGCTAATCTGTGTGCATATAATCTGAAGGGACGTGCACTCCTTAAGGGAATTTTAAATCAATCAACAGTTGAAAAGCATGTAGAACTGGCACTCCGAAGTGCTGGTCAAATAAGAGCAAAAGAAGTTTTACCAGAAATATTCTCGATAGCAAAAAATGAAGAGAAAAATCATTTGATTATTATTTGTTTAGAAGCAATCGTGAATATTCGAGATACGGAAGCAGCTATACAATTCCTACCTATCATTTCTAATCTACCAGATGGCAATAACAGACTAATAGGACAGGCAATAAAAGTTGCAAAACATTTTGAAGTATTTGAGGATTCGTTTATTGAGCATGTGTATAACGAATTAATTCAATGTAAAAAACGTTATTTGCGTCCAATCTATTCTGAGGGATTAAAATCTTTCGGTGTACGTGCTATCCCTATCTTAGCAGAATTTATGAAGAGCTCAGACGACCATTTCCATATACGTCAATGCTCTAAAATTATAGGGGGAATAAAATCTCCTATAGCATCTGAACAATTACGAAAATTATTAGTAGACTTACCACATAGTCAAGCAGAAATAATCGAAGGCTTGGCACATACTAAAGATGTTGAAAATCTACCATATTTACTTGAATGCCTACAAAAAACAAGCAGACCGCACGTGAAACGAACTTGTATAAAAGCTATTGCCGACTTTGGAGATATAAGTTATGCTCCTGCATTAAAGAAATACTTAGTTGATCCAGAAACTGAGTTGGAAGTTATTTATGCTCTTTTCCGCCTTGGAGAGAAGGATGCAGATGAACTGTTCTTTGACAAAATGTTAAATGGGACTCCACATGAACAAAATAGATTAGAAAACTTCACTTCTTTATTACCCTCAAAGAATTTAATTCAAGTTGCAAAGAAAGCTTTAATGCTACCAGATATGGATTCAATGATCTTATTATCAGCATTATTAAAGCCTAATGTATTGCCGAAACAAGTTGGACCGTTGCTGAATGAATTGCTAAATCGAGAACCTAAATCAACTACACCAGTTCGTACTTCAATCTACCGAATTATTGGCAAATTCGTTGGTTCAGAGAAAGAATTATTAGGAATGGATGTCCTTGTTAAAGCATTAAGAACTGAAGAACCGAGTGTAAAAAAAGAATTAGAAAATATTATTTCCGCAGTTCGTTCAAAAGGTGAATCAGGAGGAATTGAAAAATACAAGGACTAATATCCTTACAATAATACTAATAAATTAAAAATTAACTAAAAATGCCCACAAAATTAATGATATATGGACTTTATTTAAATTCAATGGAAGGGTGTGTCGATTTGGTAAATAAGAAAGGTGTTAATTATCCTTATATAAAAGTAAAAGGAGTAGAACTACAAGAGCTAGATTTCTATTTAGTAAAAATGTTCTCAACATCAAAATTGTCAAAATATATATTGTCTGATTCGTACCTATCAAAAAATCTTCCTTTTAATAGAGTAGAGCTCATAAGTAACTCAATTCAACATGATGAACTGGTAAAAGAAATTGTTAATAATATGGAAAATAGTTATAAAGTTTATAACAATATGATGCGTGAAACCATCATTGATATACAACGGTTTGAAGATAAAATTAAGAAAAGAAAAGATTATTTAAATATAACTAATAATAGTGAAAAATCTGCATTTCTCTTTAATGAATTATGTAACGAGCTAAAAAATGTCTCATTCACAAAAAATAAACTTATCTGTTGGTTACGTTTAAAACCAAATCTACACGATAAACTATTAGAATTGATAAAACATGACGGGAAAAATGGGGATAATGACATGAATGAAATAATAAAAGAAGAGCACTTGAACGAAAAACAAACATTTAGTGATCAAATTCATATGTTAAAAAAGATAATAATCTCTATGGAGGAACAATCAAATGAATTAGAAAATCAAAAAAATGATGTATTAAATAGTCAAGTTTTATCACTAAAAGAAGAACTTGATCAGATTAGGAATGAGATAGTTAAGAAAGATAAGGAAATTAAAAGTAAAAACCGAGAAATTCAAAAGTTTCAAAAAAAATATGATGATGAAGTGAATAACCGCAATCGAGACAAAGATCTCATCAAAAAATTACAAAAAGACCTTGGAGAGCAAGGTAGTAAACTAGGAGAATTGCGCAAAGAATTAGATAAAGCGCTAACAGAAAAAAACTTTTTAGAACAAAATATAACGCAACTTACCTACAGAAATGGAGAGATTGAAGAAAAAATTAAAGTAGAATACACAAATGAACTAAATAAGCAACTTGCACTTCAAAAATCAAGATATGAGGAAAAACTCGATTTATTAGAATCCAGTCATGAAAGTTCGCTAAAAATGAATGAGAAATTGTATGCAGACTTAAAGATGAAATTTGACGAAATAGAAAATGATAATAATATCCTTCAATCCCAAGTAAGTGAATTAAAACTACAATTAATAAAAAAGGATGAAAAAACCCAAAATCCAATTAATGTAAATTCTAAAACAGCAAATAAAGAAGAAGAATCTCTAGACTTAACAACATTATTTGGTTCAAACGAATTTGAACCAGAATTTACGTAATTTTAGTTAGTATTATTATTTTACACAAATCTTCCACACAGAATGTAAATGAGACGTTTATTAATCACAATAACAACTCTGAGTTAGCTTTTAAAACCCCCCTCGTGTATCAAGAGTTTGTTCTATTAATACGATATACACGATTGAAAACGTATGTAAAAAACAATATATACTATAAAAAGAGTGAGGGAACCACTCTTTTTTAGTTTGTAATTGTTTTATATTATTCCTTTTTATTTTATATGATCTATTTCGCTATTAATTCTTCATCATCAATCCTTTTGTCATTTTATTAATATCTTCATAAGGTAATCCTAAAAACGGTTTGCTTAAATTTTTTCTCTGACATAATTAATTCATCGTTCCTTTTATTAAAATCAACGTATTATTATGGCATCACTGTGGCATCATTTTGGCATCAAACTTAAAATTACAGCAGATTCCCAAAAATAATTCAAAATCATGAAACCCTTGATACCACTAGATTTAAAGCTATTGTCGGTAACTATAAAACACGATATATAACGAGGGTCTTACTTTCGACAACGTGAGGGTCGCAGGTTCGAGCCCTGTCGAGACCATACACTAATAGAAAGCTGGAAACCCTTATTTAACAAGGGTTTCTGGCTTTTTTAAGTTATTAAACTATTGGTTTGAAAGGTAGTTTGTATGAAGTCAACTCTTTCATGTATAATAATTCATATAAAACGGACGTAAGAAGCTATCTTTATTTATGAAAGAAGTGTTTATGTGAGTTTGTATTTTACATATGTAATGGTAGGACTTGCTATTGCAATGCCAGTAGGGGCGATTACCGTCGAAATGACAAAACAAGGATTAAAAAATGGATTTTTACATGGTTGGGCAGTAGGCTTAGGCGGTATAACAATTGATCTTACACTAATCATTTTATTATCAGCAGGACTTGCTTCTATTTTAGCTTTACCTATTATTCAAATCCCAATGTGGCTAATTGGAGCTGCGTTTTTATTATTCTTAGGTTACGATTCAATTATCAATGCTGATAAGGATATTACTTTATCAGGAGAAAAGGTAAAAAAGTCTTTTTTTAGTTCTTTTAAAAATGGCGTCCTAGTGGCTGTATCTCCAGGTAATCTTGTATTTTGGGTAAATGTTTTTGGAGTAGTACTGGCCAAAAATTATGCAAGCGATCAAAGTCATTTTATCATTGTTGCATTAGGAATTTTAAGTGGAATCTTGCTCCATGATCTTGGATTACTTTCCATTATATCGATTACAAGAAAAGCACTAAGTCGAAAGGCAATCAAATGGCTAACAATCATATCGGGAATTTTATTAATTTGCTTTGCAGGGTATTTTGTTTATGAGTTTATTCAAAGTGTGAAGGTATATATATAATATTGTGTAATTATATTAAATTAGATAGATTAATATTTTATACGCAGGGGCGTTGATCCAAGAAGGGTCAATGCCCTATATTATTGAACGTCGACAACGTGGGGGTCGCAGGTTCGAGCCCTGTCGAGACCATACATTAACAGAAAGCCTAAATCCTTTATTTATTAAGGGTTTTGGCCTTTTTTAATTTTTGAACTTTTTAATCTAAGGCATCAATTCTTCTAGGACAAAAATCATCCAACCTAAAAAAATATAACGAAAGATAAAAGAATTGTTGAAATTAATTTTCGGAAAATTATAATTAAAGAAATGGTAGAAAAAGGGGTAACGGTATGTACATTTTAGGGATTGATGGTGGAGGGACGAAGACAACAGCAATCATTGCTGATGAAAATGGAAATGTTTATAGTCAAGCGATTACAGGAAGAAGTAACCCAAATACATTATCTGAAGAACAATTTGAACAAGTAATGGGCGATTTATTGCACCAATTACGTAAAAATAACGAAGATATTTTTAATAGAATCGACGTTTGTTTTGCAGGCATGGCTGGTGTTGGTGAAAGTGGTAGAGATGAAATGATGAAAACTCTACTTCTTAAACACTTACCTTCAAATCCACTTGTCATTGTTCAAAATGATGCAGTCAATGCTCTCTACTCAGGGACATTAGGTTCACCTGGAATCGTGCAAATTGCAGGTACTGGGGCTATTACCATAGGGTTAAATGAAAACAATAAAATGGTCCGTGTCGGAGGCTGGGGATATTTATTCGACGATGAAGGAAGTGGCTTCTATTTGGGTAATGAAGCACTTCGAGCAGTATTTCAACAGTATGATGGACGAGGAATGGATACCACATTAACTAATATTATTTTAAACTATTTTGCAGTGATGAATGTACCAGATTTAATAGAAAAAATATATGGGAAAGATCATCCTCGCTCTGTCATTGCGCCGATTAGTCAATATGTTGTGAGAGAAGCAGAACTTGGTGATCATGTAGCAAGTTCAATCCTTGAAAATGCGTGTGTGAAAATGATCCACTCGATTAAAACATGTCATAGTCAATTAGTTGATAGGAATCATCCAACATCTGTTATTTTGTCAGGCGGCGTATTTACAAACGACGCAATTTTTATTGAACATTTTAAAAAGCTATCCAGTGAAACCCATCCAAACTTAAAATTTAGTAAAACGCTCATTTCTCCAGTTGGCGGTGCTATTGCTGCTGGGGTAAGGGCTGTTCAAAAAAACATTGGGCCAAATTTTGTTGAAACTTTAAATAAGGGTGTCAAACGATGAAACTTGTTAAAGTTGATGAGATTAAAGTTAATCAAATTGTCGAGCTTTGGAATCAATGCTTAGGTAACACATTTCCGATGACCGAAGAATTATGGATTCAAAATACTTTGCATGATCTAAATCTACAAAGTACAGGGTCCGTTGCAGTTCTTGAAGAAGAGAAATTAGTAGGGTTCGTCGTTGCGAAACAATTTATAGAAAAAACTCCTACTTCAATGTCACAAGAAATTGGGTGGATTCAATGTTTACTTGTGAAACCTGAATCTCGTGGAAAAGGCATTGGAAAAATGCTATTGCAACATGCAGAGTCGAGTTTTCAGGACGTGAAGGAAATTCGCTTAGGTCGTGATCCATGGCATTACTTTCCTGGTGTGCCTTTAGAACAAACAGACACAATCAAGTGGTTTGAACGTAAGGGATATGTAAAGGAATCTATTGAAATCGATTTAGTGAAAAAAGTTGTAGATGAAGAACCTTTTACACTATCAAATTCTAATAATCATTTTAGAGTTTTAAAGAAAGAGGATATGCCCCAATTATTAAATTTCTTAAAAGATGTATTCCCTGGTCGATGGCATTATGAAGCTTATCGATATGCTCAGTTAAACTCCACAGGGAGAGAATTTATGGGGTTTTTTATTGATGGTAAATTAAAAGGTTTTTGTCGTATGAATGATTCTCAATCACCAGTGATCGCACAAAATGTGTATTGGTCTCACTTATTTTCATCGCCTTTAGGGGGAATTGGTCCTTTAGGAATCGACCGTACAATAAGGGGGAAACATTTTGGTTTAGATTTAGTCAAAGCAGCTGTGAATGAACTAATGAAACGTGGAATGCATTTTATCGTTATTGACTGGACACAGCTTGAAACATTCTATGGGAAACTTGGGTTTACGAAGTGGAAGGAATATCAAACGATGTCAAAAGGGGTGAAATCGTGAAGCAACTTATTCAGTCATTTTTACAAAAGGAAATTGAAAATGAAGTAACGCCAGGAGCAGTTATCGCAGTGAAACATAAGGGGAAATGGATATTAGAAGAAGAGATCGGATTTAATAGTACGGAAGACGACAAGGTACCAATGACATCACAGCATCTATTTGATGTTGCATCCTTAACCAAAGTTCTTGCAACGACACCATCTATTTTACAATTGCTCGAATTAGGAGAAATTCACCTGCATGACCCGGTTTCTACTTTTATCCCAGAGTTTGCTCAAAAAGGGAAAGAGGCAATTACAATTAAACAACTACTAACACATTCTTCTGGTCTAATTGCCCATCGACCTTATTTTGAAAAGCAGCTGAAATTTGATGAAGTGTTAGCAGATATTTGTGCAAACGAACAATTGACTTATCAGCCGGATACGAAAGTTGTTTATAGCGATTTAGGATATATTTTACTAGGGAAAATTGTAGAAATTGTTTCTACTATACCTATTGAACAATATTCAAAGAAATATATTTTCGAACCGCTGGAAATGAACGATACAACCTATTTACCTGATGTTGAACGACAACGATACGCACCAACAGAGTATTTAGAGCATTTAAATGGCCATAAGTACGGGATTGTTCATGATGACAATACGGAATTTATGGAAGGTGTAAGCGGACATGCAGGTTTATTTTCAACAATCGGGGATATTACAAAATTCTGTGACATGTTAGAAAATAATGGCTTTAATAACGATCATCAAATATTACACCCTTTCTGGTTGCAAAAATCAAAGGAGAATTTTACGCCTTTTTCCCCAGAAGCACGAGGATTAGGGTGGCAATTAAGAGGTGAAGGTGCAAGTCCAGCTGGAGATTTAATGTCTGCTAATACCTATGGTCATACAGGTTATACGGGCACAAGTTTTTATATCGATCCAATCGCTGAAGTCACTGTCATTTTATTAACAAATCGAGTGTATTTTGGCCGTCATGATAAAATGAATCGTTTACGACCACGTCTACATAATCTCATCATGACAAACTTAAGAAATTAGGGGGAAATAACATGCATTTAATGGTTGTTGGGGCACATTGTGGAGACGGTGAAATACAAGCTGGAGCAATTGCACATAAATATGCCGAAGCCGGTTATAAAGTAACCTTTTTACATTTAACTGCGGGTGAAAAAGGTGCGCCTGCCCATTTAACAGTGGACGAATATCGTGATCAAAAAATAAAAGAAGCCGAAAAAGCTGCAGCAATATTAGGTGGGGTAAGCATCACACTTGATCATAGAGATGCTGAGTTAACATTTAATGAAGAAATTGTAAAAGAAGTTGCAACGATTTTTAGAAGGGAAAAACCTGATTTTGTTATTACACATTGGGTGAATAGTATGCATCCAGATCATGCACTATGCCAAAAAATTGTTCAAGATGCTTGGTTAAAAGCATCATTACCAGGATTTGATTTAGATGGACTGCCACCACATGGACTTCGTAGAGTATTTCATAGTGAAAATTGGGAAGACATGGATGGTTATGAGCCTGATATTTATGTAGATGTGTCAGATTCTTTTAAAGCTTATTTAGAAGCTCTATCATGTTATTGGTTCATTATGAATTCTTCAAGCTTCCGCTATTACGACTACTATAAAGCATTAGGTACAGTAAGAGGGTGTTTAGCTAGAACGACCTATGCCCAAACTTTACAAAATTCTAAAGGGCTTCATGTAAGAAAAGAAGGTCATATTCCAGGATTCCCACTACCAGGAGGTGCAAAATGAGTTTAAAGAAAAAAGTTGGACGTTTATTAATTGCAGGTTTTAAAGGTATTACTATGTCGGATGAAATTAAATATTTAATTCATGAATACCACATTGGTGGTGTCATTCTGTTTGGTCGAAACATCGGCACACCTACAGAAATTCTTCATTTAACTCAAAGTTTGCAACACGAAGCGAAAGCAGCAGGTTATTCATCACCATTATTAATTTGTGTTGACCAAGAAAATGGTGTTGTTCGTAGATTAGGAGAAGGAACTACCATTATTCCAGGGGCTATGCTTTTAGGTGCAACCGATAATCCACAACATGCATATTCTGCAGGTGTTATTACGGGAAAGGAATTAAAGGCATTAGGTATTAATTGGAACTTAGCACCTGTTGTTGACGTAAATAATAACCCGAAAAATCCTGTTATTGGTGTTCGTTCGTTTGGAGAAGACCCAAACAAAGTGGCCGAGTTTGCCAAACAATCAATGCTTGGCATGCAACGAGAAAAAGTCATGACAACATTAAAACATTTTCCAGGCCATGGAGACACGAGTGTTGATTCACATTTAGATTTGCCAATTATTAAACATGACTTACAACGATTGCATGAAGTGGAATTAGTACCGTTTAAAGAATGTATCGCTGCCGGAGCAGATGCGATTATGACGGCCCATGTTTATTTCCCAGCTCTCGAAACGGAAGAAAATACTCCTGCAACACTTTCTAGGTCAGTAATTACTAATCTACTTCGAAAAGAGCTTAAATTTGATGGGGTTATTACAACAGATTGTATGGAAATGGATGCTATTGCAAAAGGAATCGGAACAGTAAATGGGGCAGTAAAAGCGATTCAAGCTGGTGTAGATTTAGTGATGGTTTCCCATATTCATTCATTACAAGAGCAGTCAATTTTAAAAATTGTAGAAGCAGTTGAAAACGGTGAAATTTCTGAGAAACAAATTGATGAGTCAATTTGTCGAATAGAAAATATGATCAATAACTTCACAAATTGGTCTGAAATTGAAGAGACGAATTTAGTGCCCGCGTTTATTGGTTCGAAAGAACATAAAGATGAAATGAGAGAAATTTATTTAGATGGTGTAACAGTTGTCCATGATAATGGAAAAACCATACAGAAAGATGAAAAGGTATTACTAATTTATCCGACAAATCAATATGCCATGATGGTAGAAGATAAACGTTATTCAACTATTGAAATGGCGGAACAATTCAAGAAAGTTCATTCTTTAGTTGATGTAATGGAGATTAATCCTTCTTCTTATGCAGAAGTAACATCAACGATTGCCAATGTTGTGCAAGCATATGATCACATAGTTGCATTAACATTAAGTGCCGTGCAACAACCTGTACAAGAACAATTTGTACACGAACTTATAAAAACAGGAAAGTTAGTTGATGTAGTAGCTATCCGTTCTCCATACGATGCAAGTCTTTTCACAATGGCAAATCGGATCATTTGCACATATGAGTTTACAAAAACTGCTTTTGAAGTAGTTTCTCAATATTTAGTAGGGAAAGTCCGAGTAAATGGAAAATTTCCCGTTACAACATTTTGATTAAAAATATATTTCAACTATTTAAAATTTTGTTGATATTATTTTTCAAACCGAATAAAATGTTAATAAGCGTTTGCAAGTAATTCGTTTGCTAAGGGAGGGGTATATTGAAACCAATGCGTGTATGCGGTTTAATGTCTGGTACTTCACTGGACGGGTTAGATATCGCGATTGTAGATTTTTCAAAGACAAATGGGGATCTACAATATGAGTTAAAACATTTTGTTACGATACCATATGATAACGAACTAAAACTTAAGTTACATGAATTAATGGACCCGAATGTATCAATTCAAAAAGTTTCTTCTATGAATATGTATTTAGGCGAACTCTATGCATCCTACATTAAAGAAGCCTTAGTAGATTCAGAGATTGAATATGATTCCATTGATTTAATTAGTTCACATGGACAAACTATTTGGCATGAACCATTCGTAAACAAAAACGAAAAATACGCCCGTCCAAACACATTGCAAATCGGTGATATTGCGGTATTAGCTGAAAAAGCAAAGATTCCTGTCATCGGAGATTTTAGAACGCGTGATATGGCTGCTGGTGGTCAAGGTGCACCTTTAGTTCCTTTTGCTGATTATTACTTATTTCAGCATGAAAGACAGGGGCGCATTTTAGTTAACATCGGAGGGATTGCGAATATAACAGTAGTCCCACATAAAACAAGTTCAAAAAATGTCATTGCATACGATACTGGCCCTGGAAATATGATCATCGATTATTTTGTCTCAAAGTATACAAATGGACAGCAAAGCTTTGACAGGGATGGGAATTTAGCTAAATTAGGCGTAGTCCATTCTGAATTTTTGGAATATTTGATGAATAACCAATATTTCGAACTTTCTGCACCAAAAAGCACTGGTAGAGAATTATTTGGTCAAGCATACTCGGAATGTATTTGGAGTGTTGGAGATCAATATAATCTCACACCATTGGACAAAATTTCAACAGTTACAATGTTTACAGCAAAAACCTTAGCAAATGAGATTGTAAGATTAATCGAACCATACGAAGTGAAAGAAGTTTTTATTAGTGGAGGTGGTGTTCATAATTCTACTCTACTAAACTACTTAATAGAATTACTACCTGACACGATTCGTATGGAAGAAACCGATGTACTAGGTATTCAACATGATGCAAAGGAAGCCTTTGTTTTTGCACTACTTGGGTTTTTAGGTTTTAACAAAATTCCTAATAGCTTACCTTCATCAACAGGAGCAAATAGACAAACGGTTATGGGGAAAATTGCATGGTAAAACAAATAGGGGGAAAGAAAAATGAAAAGGATTTGGAAAAAATCTACGCTTCTTTTAGCTTCACTAGGCTTAACAGCTTCTATGTTAGCTGCATGTAGTGGAGGTAGTAATGAAGAAGTAGGAGATGCTGATGAATTTAAAGGAACAATCACAATTTGGGATGGTCCAAGATGGCCAGATGAAGATGACAACAAATATCATTGGTTAGAAAGCAAAATTGCAGAATACGAAGCAGCACACGAAGGTATTAAAATTGAACTGGTTCAAGTTCCTTGGGCTGAAATGGGCGATAAACTTGGGGTATCTATCGCAGGACAAGCTTGGCCAGATATTGCACCAGTTGATATAAGTGGAAGTTCTGTAAGTATTGATCATATTGAACAAGGTGTAGTTGAACCATTAGATGCATACTTAACTAAAGAAGAAAAAGCAGATTTTTATGAAAATGCTCTAGATGCATATTCGTATGATGGAAAACTATACGGAATTCCAAATTCAATAACATTACACACAATGCTTCTAAATCTAGATTTATTTGAAGAAAGAGGCGTTACACCACCTGAAAATGGTAAATGGACATATGCAGAGTTTTTAAAAACAGCAAAAGATTTAACATTCGATCGTGATGGAGATGGAAAAACAGATGTGTACGGTTTCTCCACTTACATTTTACCTGGATACTATGAAGCTTGGCCATTCTTCTATAAAAACGGTGGTTCTCCACTTAATGAAGATTTGACAGAGTTTACGTTTGATGATCCAAAAGTAGTTCAAGCGATTCAAGATTTAGCAGATTTAAAATTAAAAGAAGATGCAGCACCTGAAACTTTAGGTGGTTCAGATGTTGGTGGTACATTCCAAGCTTGGGCTAACGAAGAACAACGTACTGTTGCAATGGAACCTTGGGCAACTTGGGCTATTGGTTCAGCACAAGGCGCATACCCTACGAACTTTATGGTAGCAGAATACCCAACTGGTGATTCGGGTGAATCAGTAACAATTGGTGGAGTTGGTGGTTGGTTAATGTTTAACCAAAAAGATGATGCAAATAAAAAAGCAGCAGTTGCTGATTTTATGAAATTTATTTCTTCAACAGAAGAGCAATTTACAATGGCTCAACATTACGGTATTTTCCCAGCTCGTATTAGTTCTTCTGATATGGAACCATTTAAAGACAACCCTGAGATGGCAAGAGCGATGGAAATGTCTGACCAAGTTGTCATGCTTCCTCGTCACCCAGAATGGAAAAAGATTGATGAAGCAATTCAAACACAACTTCAATTAGTATTTAATGGTGAAAAAACGGCAGAACAAGCGATGGCTGACGCGAAAAAAGTTGTCGACGAATTATTGAAATAACCATGAAGAAGCAGGTTTTGCGAGAAGCAAGCCTGCTTCATTTGTAGGAGGTGTATGCAATGACTCAAGTGAAATTGGATCCTGTAGAACAAGCAACTGTAAAGGAGAATCGTTTACAAGATACGAAAGAACTGAAAAAGTCGCACAAAAAACCAAATAGAGTTTGGCAAGACATGAAGAAAAACTACAGTGCTTATTTGTTTCTCTTACCAAAATTAATATTATTTGTGTTGTTTGTCGCATTTCCAGTAGTTTGGGCAATTGTTCTATCATTTCAAGAGTATAGATTCAACGGTAGTATCTTTATAGGATTAGATAATTACATAGCAGTATTTAAAAGTGAAGCATTTCGTATTGCTTTAAAAAATACACTACTATTTACCGTTGTAACTGTACCTTTTTCTGTTATTAGTGCACTTGTGATATCCGTTATGATTTTCGGTTTAGGTAAGATTTCTCAAAGCTTTTTCCGCTCAGCCTTCTATTTACCATCTGTTACATCGATGGTTATCATAGCAATGGTTTGGCGTTGGATGTATAACTATGACTTTGGTTTGTTTAACTACTTTTTAAGCTGGTTCGGTGTAGAACCGATCAACTGGTTAGGTCAATCTGCTACTGCATTATGGGCTTTGATTATCATGTCATGTTTAATTCCTTTTGGTACTGGAATCATTATGTATTTAGCTTCTATGGGGTCCATTTCTCAATCACTTTATGAAGCTGCACGTATTGATGGTGCAAATAGTATTAAACAGTTCTTTCATATAACAGTACCATTACTTAAACCTACAACTTTATACCTAGTATTATTAAGTACAATTGGTTCCTTCCAAGTATTTACTCAAATCATCATGATGACTGGTGGAGGACCAGGTAGTTCGACTGAGACGCTAGTACATTTAATCTATAAAACTGGTTTCCGAGATTTTGAATATGGTTTAGCATCAGCTCAAGCAGTTGTGTTATTTGTGATCATTCTCATTTTCTCGATTATCCAGTTTAGAGTACTACGACATGATGAGTAGGGGAGGGTCGAAAATGAAAAACAAACCGATTAAAAGTTTAAACAAAATTATCACCTATATTTTACTAACGATATTTGCGATTATTTCATTATTACCACTTTACTGGGTATTTTCGACATCACTACAGTTAAGTAGTTATCAGTCACAAGACATGGAAAGACCAGTATCTTATGTTAACGCGAATCCACCAAAAATGTATCCGATGGGTATACCTTTGTACTTCGAACATTGGGGTGAAGCACGAGAAGCTGCAAAAGCAGGTGATATTGAGTTAGAAACATATCATCGTGACATGATGAGTTACATTATTGAAGATACCTTTTCTAGTTTTGTTAACCTATTTACAAAACAAGATGTCGGAAAGTGGTTCTTTAATAGTATATACATTGCAGTAATTGTAACTTTTGGGATTCTACTCTTTGACTCCATGGCCGGTTATGTATTAGCCAAAAAGAGGTTTCCTGGTCGTAATTTAATTTTTTGGGTTATTATCGCGACGATGATGATTCCGGGACAAGTTACTCTTGTTCCATTATTTTTCATGGTAGGTAAATTGGAGTTAATGAATACCCATTGGGCATTGATACTACCTGATTTAGCAATGGTATTTGGTGTATTTTTAATGAGACAGTTCATGTACTCTATTCCAGACGAATTATTAGAAGCGGCGAAAATGGATGGCGCTAGTGAATGGAAGACGTATTGGACAGTTGTATTGCCTCTTGCTAAACCTGGTCTTGCAGCGTTAGGTATTTTTACATTCATGAGCGTTTGGAATTCATTCCTTTGGCCAATTATTGTCTTGAATAATGAGGCTCTTTACACATTACCTGTAGGGTTGAAAACGTTGCAAGATGCAAACTTAGCAAGTTTTAAATTGCTTATGAGTGGAGCTGCAATTACGGCAATTCCAATGATTATCGTATTTATTTTATTCCAACGACACTTCGTAAAAGGCTTGACGATTGGTGGAGTAAAAGAATAATGAGAACAAAAGTAAATCTCGGCGTAGACGTATTTTTAGAGCAGTATGTTCACTTAGTGAAAGGCAAACGTGTTGGTTTATTGACGAATCAAACAGGTGCTAATGCAAAGTTAGTTTCCACGATTCGGTTATTTCATCAACATCCAGCTATTCAATTAACAGCATTATTTGCACCAGAACATGGGTTGAAAACAAATGTTAAGGAAGGCGAAAAGTTTCCAAATATGGTTCACCAGGAAACAAATCTTCCTGTGTTTAGCTTATATGGAGCTTCAAAAAAGCCTACTGATGAAATGATGGACGAAGTTGATGTTGTAATATTCGATATTCAAGATATAGGTGCTCGTTATTACACATACATTTATACCCTCGCTTATATGATGGAAGCTTGTCGAAGTACAAATAAGAAAATGATTGTGTTAGATCGTCCAAATCCAATTGGTGGGATTGAAGTAGAAGGGAATTTAGTTGACGTAGATTTCACTTCGTTTGTTGGTCTATACCCAATACCAAATCGCCATGGCATGACTGTTGGTGAATTGGCGAGTTATTTTAACAAAGAATTTTCCATTCAGTGTGATTTAACCGTTGTATTAATGGAAGGTTGGTCAAGAAACATGTACTTTCCAGATACAAATCTCCCATGGATTTCACCATCACCAAATACGACGGGAATCGATATGATGTTACTTTATCCAGGTACTTGTTTAATCGAAGGGACAAATCTTTCGGAAGGAAGAGGTACTACACAACCATTTGAAATTATCGGCGCTCCTTTCATTAACGGCGAAAAGTTACAAGACGAATTGAATGCACTAAAATTACCAAATGTTTATTTTAGGGCTACATCATTCAAACCAACATACCAAAAATATAAGAATGAACTATGTGAAGGTATCCAATTGCATATTTTAGATCGTTTGAATTTTAAACCACTAGGTACTTTTTCGAAAATGTTTAATACGATTTTTAATATTTACGGTAACCGTATAGAGTTCTTAAAATATGAAAATTTAAAGCATCCAATGTTTGATTTACTCGCTGGGAATGCACTGCTAAGAAAGTCTGTGTTAGATGGTAATATCGATAATTTTTTAGAAGAGTATCGAACAGATACGGAAGAATTTATCTCAAAAAGAGATAAGTATTTACTCTATAGATAGGAAGGCAGAGCGATGAACAATATATCACTTCTGACAACTGAAAAAAGCAATCCGAAGACACATCAAATTGATGAAATGTCGATAACAGAAATATTAAAAGTGATGAATGAGGAAGATCAAACAATCGCGTTAGCAGTACAACGTGTATTACCAAAAGTTGAAGAAGTTATTAAAAAGGTAGTAACAGCATTTCAAAATGAAGGTAGATTATTTTATGTTGGAGCTGGTACTAGTGGAAGAATCGGTATACTAGATGCAGTAGAATGTCCTCCGACTTTTAGTACTTCACCAGATTTAGTGCAAGCACTATTAGCAGGTGGAGAAGATGCAATGTTTCGTGCGGCCGAGGGGGCTGAGGATGATGAAGCACTTGGGGCAACCGACTTAAAAAAATTAGCTCCAACTTCTCGTGATGTAGTAATAGGTATTGCTGCAAGTGGAAGAACACCGTATGTAATAGGGGCATTAAAATACGCAAATCAATGTGGGTTAACAACTGTTAGTCTTACTAGTAATGAGAATTCAATTTTAAGTGACTACGCTTCAATTCAAATTGAAGTAATCACTGGTCCTGAAATTTTAACTGGATCTACACGTTTACGAGCTGCAACTGCTCACAAAATGATACTAAACATGATTTCAACCACTTCGATGATTAAAATGGGGAAAGTTTATAAAAATTTCATGGTAGATTTAAACGCAAGTAATTATAAGTTAAAAGAACGTGCAAAGAAAATCGTCTGTAGTGCAACAAATGTCGATTACTCAACAGCTGAAGCTGTATTGGATGAAACAGGTTATAATGTGAAACTTGCAATTGTCATGATTTTAACAAATGAGGATAAAGCTGAAGCTTTAAAACTCATTTCAAAATCAAACGGGTTTGTACGTCAAGCAACCAAACTTTCGAATCATGAGAGGGGATAAGGAACATGTTACGTACATTTAAAAATGGGGATGAATTAGCAATTGTTCAATTATGGAATGAAGTATTGGTGCATGATCCGATAAATGCAAACCGATTCCGAAACCAAATATTGTTAGATGCTAACTTTGATCCAAAGGGACTTATTGTTTCAGTGGAAGAAGGGGAAATCGTAGGAGCTGTGTTAGCCATTACAAGAAAACTTCCAATGGAAGGAACAAATTTAGAAAGTGACACAGGTTGGATTACATTTTTCATGGTTCATCCACAATACGAACGTGCAAATATTGGTCATCAGCTTTTAGAAAGGGCATGTGACTATATAAAAAATGAAGGAGCAGAAAAAGTGTTCTTCTCATCATATGCACCGAATTATTTCGTACCAGGCATTGATGAAGAACGCTATCCAAAAGGATATGCTTTCTTAGAAAAAGAAGGATTTAAAAGGCTTTATTCCCCTGTTGCGATGCATCGTGCATTAATAGATTACGTATATCCAGAACAAATTAAAAAGCTTAAAAAGTTAAGAGAATCTGAAGGATATTCGTTCGGTAAAGTACAGGATGGAGATTTGTATGAACTTATACAATTTGCCAATGTGCATTTTAATGCTGATTGGGGAAGAGCTATTCGTGAAGGGATATTAATGGGAATGGATCCTTCGCGAATTCTAGTCGCAAAAAAACAAGATGTTGTCGTTGGATTTGCATTATATGGTGGATATGAAGGAATTCGTGAAAGATTTGGTCCTTTCGGAGTTGATGAACGCGAACAAGGGAAGGGATTAGGTAAAATATTATTACACGATACGTTACATGAAATGAGAAAGCTGTCTTTACAAGGTGCTTGGTTCTTATGGACAAGTGAAACGAGTTCAGCAGGACATCTGTATTTAAAGAATGGATTTAAAACTTATCGAAAGTTTCATGTGATGGTAAAGGAATTAGCAAATAATTGATTTAAGTATTGAAAGGTTGATTTTATGGCGATATCAAAAGGTGGTTTAATTTTACTAAAAGAAATGAGGGAACAACTTCCTCCATCTGAACAAAAAATAGCAGATTATATTTTATCACAGCCAGAAAAAGTTGCGACGATGACAGTTTCTGAATTAGGTGAACAGAGTCATACAAGTGGAGCTGCAGTTACACGATTGTGCAAATCCTTGAATTTAAAAGGTTTTCAAGAGTTAAAACTGCGAATCATTGGAGACTTAGGCCGTAAAATTGAATTGACCAACCGGGATATCAAGCCTAATGAACCTGTTTCTATTACGATTCAAAAAGTAACTGACTTAGCTGTACAAACTTTACGTGAAACAGCTGAGTTAATAGATAGTAAGCAATTAGAACTGGCCGTAGATGCTATTGTAAAGGCGAAAAATATTCACTTCTTTGGTGTAGGTGCATCTGGCATTTCTGCAATAGATGCCCAACAGAAGTTTTTAAGAATTAACAAGCCATCTACTGCCAGTACTGATTTACATATGGGAGCAACGATAGTCGCAAATGCAACAAAGGATGATGTTGTTTTTGGTATTTCATTTTCAGGTAGTACATTTGAGGTTGAAAAAATTATTGAATTAGCAAATGAAAAAGGCGCAAAAACAATTAGCTTAACAAAATATGGTCAAACACCTATTTCTCAGCTTTCTTCAATTCAGTTGCACACTTCTCCAAACAGAGAAGCGAACTTTCGGAGTGGGGCAACATCATCAAGACTTGCTCAGCTACATGTGATGGATATTTTATTTATGTCTGTTGCTTCTAAACAATACGAAACGACAATCCAATATTTAGATGTGACTAGAGAAGCTATTGAATCCTTTCAAAACCAACAAAATCAGAAGCGAAAGAATTAGACCATTAAGAAGGTGAACATGTTGGGAAATAAATTAATAAGAAATCTTCGAATTTGTTTAGAAGATGGTTCTGTTATTCGTGGGGAAATGTTTATTGAAAATGGAAAAATCTCTCGTATTTCACAAACTCCAATTGAAAACTATGATGGAGAAGAATTTGATGGCAAAGGAAACTTAGCATTGCCAGGATTTATTGATCAACATATTCACGGTGCAATTGGAGCAGATTTTATGGATGGTGAATATCAAGCAACTGAAAGAATTGTTCACTATTTACCCAGCGAAGGAACGACTTCTTTTCTAGCAACAACTATGACACACTCACAAGAAAATATTCAGAATGCAATTAACGTGAATAAGCAGTTTACAGGAAATCGAAGTATTAAAGGGGCGGAGATGCTCGGCCTTCATTTAGAAGGACCATTTATCCATCCTGAACAAGCTGGAGCGCAGCCTTTGCAATATATTCGTAAACCTTCAATAGATATGGTTAAAGAATGGTTCGGTGCTCGGCTTGATGGGTTGAAAATCGTAACTCTAGCTCCTGAGCTAGATTCAAACTTTGAAATGATAGACTTTTTAAACAATAATCACGTTGTATCATCTGCTGGTCATACAATAGCGAGTTTTGAAGTTATTCAATCAGCACATCAACATGGGTTAAATAATTTAACTCATTTTACAAATGCAATGACAGGTATACACCATCGGGAAATAGGTGTTGTAGGAGCAGGTTTTATGAACAATAACCTATTTTGTGAAGTGATTGCAGATGGAGTTCATTTATCAGCGATGATGTTAAAAATGATTGGGAAATTTATTGGAGCTGATCGCATCATTTTAATTACAGATTCGATGCGAGCAAAAGGATTACCAGATGGAACCTATACATTAGCTGATCAGGATGTAACGGTCGTAGGACAAAAAGCAACTCTACGAAATGGTACCTTAGCTGGTAGTGTACTACGCATGATTGATGGTGTGAAGTTAATGAAGGAGCTCTGTGATCTTTCTATTCATGATATTCAAAAAATTAGTTCTATGAATGCAGCGAAACAACTAGGTGTTTTTGATAGAAAAGGTAGTTTAAGAGTAGGAAAAGATGCAGATTTCATATTGCTCAATGAAGACTTTGAAATACAACATACATTTTGTCTAGGAGAATTAAGTTTTTCGAAATAAAAAGAGAATAATAGATTGGAGGAGTAACGATGGCAGAATTAAAATTAGTAAACCTTACAAAAGAATATGATAAGGGAGCTGTCGCAGTTAAAGATTTTAACTTGCATATTTTAGATAAAGAATTCATTGTATTTGTTGGTCCTTCAGGATGCGGAAAAACAACTACTTTACGAATGATAGCAGGGTTAGAGGACATTACAGATGGCGTACTGGAAATCGACGGTAAAAAAATGAATGAAGTAGCACCTAAAAATCGGGATATTGCGATGGTATTCCAAAACTACGCATTGTATCCTCACAAGACAGTTTATGAAAACATGGCTTTTAGTTTACAAATGAGAAAAGTACCTAAAAAGGAAATACAAGAAAAAGTGAATGAAGCCGCAAAAATATTAGGTTTGGAAGAATATTTAAAACGTAAACCAAAAGCATTATCAGGTGGTCAACGTCAACGTGTTGCACTTGGCAGGGCCATTGTTCGTGATGCAAAAATATTTTTAATGGATGAACCGTTATCAAATTTAGATGCAAAATTACGTGTGCAAATGCGTGCAGAAATCCAAAAACTACATCGTAGGTTAGGAACAACAACTATTTATGTAACCCATGATCAAACAGAAGCGATGACAATGGCAACTCGATTAGTTGTCATGAAAGATGGTGTAATACAACAAGTTGGTACTCCTAAAGATGTTTACGATTATCCAAACAATGTGTTTGTAGGTGGCTTTATTGGTTCTCCGGCTATGAACTTTTTCAAAGGAAAGCTTAATGAAACAGAATTTGTTTTAGGAGACATTAGAATTCAAATTCCTGAAAATAAACTTACGTTATTACAAGAAAAAAGATATATTGGAAAAGAAATTATTCTCGGTATTCGTCCGGAAAATATTTATTCGAAATTTGAAGATATCGCGAACCATAAAGGGTCAACTGTTACAGCACAAATTGAAGTGGCTGAGCTAATGGGAGCGGAAACATACTTATATACCAATTTGAACGGTACGGATTTTATTGCAAGAATAGATGTGGATTCATCAGTAAAACCTTTAGATACTATACAATTAGCATTTGATATGGAAAAAGCACATTTCTTTGATGCGAATTCAGAAAATCGAATTTTTTAATGTAAAAAACCTGGCACATAATGCCAGGTTTTCTTCTCTAATTACATTCTTAAAATACAGTTTTATTTTTGGTCGAAATAATTCCCAAATGCATGGAAAATTTCTATACCTTGATATGTTAAAAGTGAAATAGAAGTCACTGAGAACATAGCCATTACAATTAATCGAATCCACATCATTTTTATTTTCCTCCTTTGAATTTAAGTTTTTATTCAAAAGAGTTGATTAAATAATTTGATTGATAAAATATTGTTGTAATTAACATTAGCCTTCTAGTAAATATCGAAAACAAGGAAAACAATCTAATAGAACTAGTAATAATTAAGGTAATTGTAACTAATGCAATTGTCGCGTTAATATCATTTCCGTTATCATCAAGTGGATATTCGGAAATTTGGTCATCAATAAGACTAATTTCTTGAAGGTTTATTGCTTGAGGATTTTCGAATATTAAATAAAAGAAGCTAATTATTATAACCAAAATAGAGAGGGTCAAGTATTTATTCATTACACTTTACTCCTCCTTAGAATTTAGAAGAATATTATATCAATAATTGTTGGGATTTGTAAAGGTTCTAATTTTTATTGTGATCTATTAATTAAAAATTCCTCCACTAATTGGGTATAACTTTCCAGCTAAAGCAAAAGAAGCTCTTCCGGTTTCTTCAGATACGACTAGTACGAGGGCATCGGTTAATTCCGATAAACCAATTGCAGCTCTATGTCTTGTACCTAATTTTTTTCCTCCAGAATCTTGTTTTGACACAGGAAGTACATTAGCCGCAGAAATAATTGTATCTTCTTTTATTAAAACAGCACCGTCATGAAGCCTACCACCTGGATAGAAAATTGATTCTAATAATGCACTTGAAACGTAGCCACCGATAGGTATTCCAGAATGTAAGTAAGGTTCCAAAGAATCATTACGCTCTACTGCAATTAATGCACCTTGTCTAAGTTCTGAAAAGTGCTGGATTGCAGTTGATATTTCCTGATAAGAGGAAGTGTAAGGAGATAAATAATTATTTAAGTAAAATAATGCGGCTGTTTTTTGTAATGTACTTAATTTACTTTGAATTTGTTCAAACTCGGTTAAGATACAGTCATCATTGCAATCAAACTTACTTAACATATCCTGAATTTCTGCAGAAACTTTAATTAAGTGCGTTTTTAAATGTTGCTTAATTGGTTCATTTATTGTCGAACCCATCATTGTTTCACTTCCTAACATTTGATTTTTAAAATTTGAACAAGCGTATGCATCTTGTTTATGTAAAGAATAAGGCGTGAGTAGGGGAGTTGTCCCTACATCACGCCGTTCCAAATTATTTATTTTTGTTTAGGCATGAATTCTTTTGCAATTTCCTGTTGTGATTTTAATTTAGAATTATTTGTTGAGCTTGAAGATGTCTTATTATTCGAAGAGTTATTTGGTTTAGAATTAGTGGTCATAAACTCATTCGCAAATTCTGTTAGTGCCCCCGTATTCGATTTAGATAAAGTATTCATTTTAGAGTTTTTAGCAGCATTAGAATTTGCCGACTTAGAAGAATTTTTATTTAAAGCGTTTGTTTCTGTTAAAAATTCATTGGCAAACTCTGTAACCGCATTTGTGTTTGTATTTGATTTTGCGGCTTTACCTTGTGCACCGTTTGTAGAATTTAATGACTTATTGTTGTTCTTATTGTTGTTAGCTTGAGTGTTAGAAGTTAGAAATTCATTCGCAAATTCAGTGATGACACTTGAAGTCGTTTTCGATTTTGCAGAATTTCCACTTGAAGCACTCTTATTTGCCTGTGAATTCGTTGTTAAAAAATCATTGGCAAACTCTGTAAGAGCATTTGTATTATTATTTGACTGCTTAGCATTCATTTGTGCATTATTTGATTTTCCTGAATTCGATGAGTTTTTATTTGCTTGTGTATTTGCTGATAAAAACTCATTTGCAAATTCCGTCACAGCGTTCGTATTTTTACCTTGACTTGAAGCATTTGACTTATATGAAGGGTTATTAAAGAATTCATTCGCAATTTCTTCAATAGACACTTTCGGCGTGTTACCTGACGAATTCGAATTAGAATTTGCCATTCCCGATAATTTGTTCTTCACCGTTTTCGGGATTAAATTAGGAACAAATTCTTTTGCGAATTCCATAATCGATTTAATCTGTTGCCCATTAGAAGAGGTTGGGGCACTTTTTGGGTAAAATTCTTTCGCAATTTCCTGATGGCTCTTTGGCTTTGCAGAATTTGTACTATTGTTCTTATTTCTCTTATTATCAATGATTGACATTAACTCATCTCCTTTCTATCTTAATATGAGTCGAGCAATTCATCTTTATGTTAGAGAACACTCGCCTCCATATCCAAAACAATACAAAAGATAAAATTCTAATGATTTAATTAGCATCTTTTAAAAATCCTTCCTTCTGTGCACTACTTTGTAATTGATCTTCAGTAATATGGAATTCTTCTGAAGTTTCTTCTTCATTTTGAATTATTCCATATGATGACATTTCTCCAATCCAAGCTAGGTTTTTTAACATCCGATCAATAAAAGACATACTAAAGCTCCTTTTCAACTAAGTATGAGTGGGAAAAGGGAAGCTATACTAAAAAGAAGTTTGCCTTATATGTGCAAACTTCAAGAAAGTATTTATTCTTCAATTTGTTTTATACTTGCTAACTCTAGCTCATGTAGCTTCTCGTATATACGACGTTTTCTGTAAAGCATAATTCCTGCTTCAGATACATCTTTAATCATTCCCTTATTAGCAATTGCACCAAATAACATTCCAGCAATGGGAATCATTTGAAATAACTTTTTCCAACCAAATTGATCGCGGTATGTAAAGAATACTTCTTGCCAACCTTTTAGCTGTGAAATCATATCTTCAGAAGAATTTTTGTTTTCATTCATTGATGCAAGTTCTTTTAAAATTGCTTCTTTACCAACAATGTCTGCAGAAGCAAATTGCATACACTTTACGATAAAAACACGTTCCTTTTTATCATTAGGATCATATCCATGAATAATTGCAATTTCTTGCAATGTCTTTAACGCAGTACCGAGGACAACTGGTATATCTACTACTAAAGTGAAGATACCTCCAAACCCTGTAGATGCCCCTTGAACAGTTGCAAATTTAACACGCTCACCCTGAAGTGCATCACTTACTTTGATCATATCTTTCAATGGCATTTTTGCCACATCATCAATCGTTTCAATTTCTAAATTAACCGTTGTTTTTCGTATCTTTTTTATCATTGCTTTTTCGCTTATTAAATATCTACCACCTGTTTGGATGTAACTTCCTAACTCATTTACTAAAATACCCATTTTCTCTTGAATGAATTTTGGTGTTACTTTGTCTAATAATTTAAAAGGTAAGCGGCCAAGTTTTTCCCAAAAGAATAATCCTTTTTGGTCATCTTCCCACGCTTCAATTTCCGTTAAATAATTTTGTAATTCCTCTTTAAGTTCCATTTAAAATTCTCCTACCTCATTTAATTCATACTCATAGTACGTTTCTCCAGCACAATAAGTTTCATCTAATTATTTTATACAAAATGTATGCATTTATTTTTTATATAACTAATTACTATTGAACAATCAGTTAAACGCTTATTTAACAGATACTCATTTAGTAGGACAATGGCGATCAGATGCTCCAACGACAAAAACATAGGATGTATATGAATGTGAACATTCCATTACGTTCGAATTGGGGTAGTTATATTCGTCATAATAAAATTAACCGTAGAGTTTATAATTTAAACGGTGAGTTCCTAGATGATGAATTTGTCACTGAAAATCATGCACTCATGATGTATGAGCCGTTTCTAGAAAATAAAAAACCACCATAACAAATAAAAAGCAGAATGATTTTCTAATCAACCTGCTTTTTATTTGTTATGGTTTTAAAATTACTTTAATACAATCTTCCGTTTTCGTATCAAACACTTCATATCCATGTTTTGCTTTTTCGAGTGGTAAGACATGTGTAACGATATCACTTGGGTCGACTTTACCTTCTTTTATTAAATTATAAATATGCGGCATGTAGTGAGGAACTGGAGCTTGTCCTGTTTTTAAAGTGACATTCCTTTGGAAGATATCACCTAAAGGAAATGCATTATAACGAGCGCCATAAACACCAGTAACCTGAATTGTTCCACCTTTTCGAACAGCTTGGCTTGCAATAACAAAACCGCCTAGGGCACCACCTTGCAATTTTAAACCACTAGCCAGAAATTCCATAGGTGTCATTTTTCCACTCATTCCAACGCAGTCAATTACGACATCTGCGCCACCTTTTGTAATTTCTTTAATATATTCTCCGCAATTTTCATGATCCTCGAAATTGACGATTTCTACTTTGTTTGTACGTTTTGCATGTTTTAGGCGATACCCAACGTAATCGACAGCAATGACTCGTTCTGCACCTTTTAACCATGCAAACTTTTGGGCAAGTAATCCGATAGGGCCACACCCAACGACAACAACTGTATCACCTGGCTTAACCCCGGCGTTATCTACACTCCAGTATGCAGTTGACGCTGCATCTGCAAGTAACACTAAACTTTCGTCAGGTATTTCGCTATCTTCAGGGACTCTGAATGGAAGAAAATTTCCGAAAGGTACTCGCATATATTCAGCTTGCCCACCAGGATAGCCACCTGTTGTGTGAGAATAGCCGAAGAATCCACCCATCTCGTGATCTTTGTGATTGTCATTTGAATTATCACATTGACTTTCTAAGTCGTGTTTACAAAACCAACATTCCCCACAAGCAACATTAAAAGGAATAACAACACGATCGCCTTTTTTAACCTTCGTTACACTCTTACCAACTTCTTCGACAATTCCCATGGGTTCATGGCCGATAATATAATCTTCATTTAGATTAGGAATCATACCATGTAATAAATGAAGATCAGAACCACAGATTGCCGATGCTGTAACTTTAATAATAATATCGTCTGGTTTTAGAATACTAGGTGCTTTTACTTGTTTTACTTGAACATTTTTAATTCCTTGGAAAGTTACTGCCTTCATATTAAAAACTCCCTTGTATTTATTCTTTTGGTGGAGTAGGGAACAAACCTTTTCGATTCATACTTTTCGGGAATAAATCTAATTGAGCGATACTTACTGCATTTTCTGCAGCTTTTATATCTAGGTCTTTTTGGGCTTCTAAATCATATGGCTTTAACCAATCTTTTTTCATCATTAATTCGCAAATTTCATCGTACAGATCGATCATGACATCTAACTGTGTTTTCATTAACTTTCGAAGGACAGGGGATGCTGTTTCTGTTAACGCGATTGAAATGTTTCGAATTCCGGTTTTTGTTGTTAATAAAAACTCTAGTGCAACACCGGAATCCGTTAGTTCAGGCATATTTACTGAATTAATAGGATCTAAATAGTCATCCACACATATCTCCTCCTAATATTCTAATTTTGAATTTCTATATAATTTGATCATTGCAGTTAATGCTGGAGTAGTTAATTTAACATTTTTGTCTAATAACGCCCTTAAATCATCATCAAAAACAATGCCTTGACTCATTTTTGATTTAAGTAAACTTGTTGTCATAAAATTAACTAATTCGTGAAATTCCATTGTTTCATGAAGAGCTAATTTCTTTTCGAACATATAGAAACCTCCTTTACATCCTTAAAAAAGGCTACCCTTTCAGTAAATGTTGTATTCATTTGTACGTTTTTTTGTATGAGATTAAATTTTATTTTTGAGGAATTTGAATAAAAAAGTTCTGGAGAGTCAAAATAGTGTCGTGGAGGTGAAAGACATCATGGCAAACAACAATAACAACAACAACCGTAATCGCAACAACCGTAACGATTTCGAGGAGTTAGCACAAGATTTAGATCTTAACAACCGTAATCGTAACAACAATAACAACAATAATCGCGAAGAGTATGCTCAAGAAGCAGACTTCGATCGCAACAATAACAACCGTAATAACAACAATAACAATAATAACAACAACCGTTAATTTTTGTTATAAATCCTTAAGCTTATTACACGGAGTTATTGAATAAGCTCTGAACTGAAGCCCCGAAGCGTCACTTTATATAAAGTGGCATTTCGGGGTCTTTCACTTCTACATAATTATTTGAAATTAATACTAAACTAAAACTGTCTAGGATAAAATAAAAATAACGAATACATAAAAGAAGGTGAACATAATCGAATTATTTATTGAATGGACCTATAAATCAAAAAATGGCACTGAAGCTACTTTCAGATCTGAGTTTATGCCAGCAGCACATGCACTGACTATTGGAGAAGATATTGAGAAAACTGGTCGAGCTAAAAACCTAACATATAATGATCAGTACGATACTACTTGGCTACCAAAAGAAATTAAAAAGTATTTAAAAGAAATGGAAACAGAGCCTCATAATGTGAAAGTGTATTTTGACGGTGGATATGACGTACAGTCACAAGAGGCAGGGCTTGGGGTAGCAATCTATTATGAACAAAATGGTAAGTGGTACCGTATGCGAAGAAATGCCCCGGCACAAGGTCTTGCATCAAATAATGAAGCGGAATATGCTGCGCTTCACTTGTCTGTCGTAGAATTAGAACTTCTTGAAGTACACCATCAAAAAGTTCAATTTATTGGGGATTCTCAAGTGGTCATTAACCAAATGAGTGGAGAATGGCCAGCTTATGAAAAGGAACTTGCAAGTTGGGCAGATCGAATTGATGAAAAACTAAAAACATTAGGTATTAAACCTCAATTTGAGTTAGTACCAAGAAAACTCAATGCTGAAGCAGATCGCCTTGCTACGCAAGCGTTACAAGGTGTTGATATAACTGGTCAAATTGAACTTCAAGATAAGTACGAATCTTAACATAAATTACAGAAGAAGATTGTAATGACCCGTAAAAGTTAGACAATATTCTAATTTTTACGGGTTTTTTTATATGGGAAAAATGTTGCATTTATTTCTATTAAATTAATTAATTACTAGTTCTTAGCATATATAACTTATAGTGGGGATTAATGAGATTCCTTATTACGATTTTAGGAGGGTTAATTTGAAAAAGATGAGGAAATTCGCAATCCTCGTTACGTCTACTGCTTTGACACTTGGTATTACTACTACCATTGGACAAGCACAGTCACCTATTGAATCACAAAGTGAACGGATTGCAATAGAAGTACAGTCGGATGAAGTTAACGTTTCAAAGTCAGAGCTAATTAAAAAATTTAAGTCACTATTTCCGAGTAAATTTGATTTTCTATCGGAAAACGATTTTCATCTAAGTAATGCCCACCACTATCCTGATGATGCTCGTATTCGTTATGATTTAAGTTTCCATAAACTTATTAATGGGAAGGATATTTATGGTAGCGTTTCTTTTGTAGGGGATAATCTTGATATAGAGTTTTTCTACTATTCACCAATAACATCAGCTGATGCTTTATTCCCAGCAAAAGTTTCAAAAGAAGAAGCGCAAAAAATTGCTGAGAATTTCTTAAGTAAATTGCCAAATGGCAGCAATTATGAACTAAGTCCAACGTATACAGATTATTATTACAATCAACTTATTACAGAACCGATCCGTTATGATTTTTCATTTATCCGTAAACAGAATAATATTCCAATCGCAGATCAACAAGTCTATATTACAGTATTAGGTAATGGGGAAATAATACAATTTAACCAATTTATGCAAAATTCTAGTAAAGTAACATTTGATGATGTTAATCAAGTTAAAAGTAAAGAAGAAATGCTTGCTAAAATGAAAGAGAATCTAGCAGTTCGATTAAAATATCAAATAAACTACGATTATCGGACAGGAAAAGAATCATTAGCACTCGTTTACCAACCAACGATTAATCTAGGTATTCATGCGATTAATGGTGAGTGGCAAACAGTTAATGGATTTACAAAAGATGCGCCTACAGTAGGGGGAATTGAGTTATTATCAACAAAACAATTACCTGCTAAATATGATGGAATTACTGTCGAGCAAGCTAAAAAGTTAGTACAAGAATTATTAAAAATTGATTCAGATAAAGTAAAGCTAAATATTTCTTCGGTTAATGAATATGAAAATGAATATGGTCAACCATTCTTAAGTATTTATTATTCATATGATTGGGATTATGGTGGATACGGTTCAACATTAGAGATAAATAAGCAAACTGGAGAAATCGTTTCATATCATGATTTAAAGAAAGAAGTCCTTAGAGAATTAGGTGAGCCTAAAGATCAAACAACCATTACTAAGGGTGAAGCACAAGAAAAAGCTATTGCGTATTTAAATGAATGGGTTCCTTCTTATTTACACCAATATGCAAAGCCAATTAATGAACCTTATTCTGAAGAGGGGCGAGGAATCTATCATTTTGAGTTTCCTAGAGTTGTGAATGGAATTATTGTAGAAGGAAGTTCAATTTCAGTAGCGGTGAGCAGTGATGGTTCGTTATATAGCTTATATATTAACCACCGACAATTTGATAATTGGCCATCAGTAAGTAATGTAATTTCGAGTGAAATTGCTAAGAAAACATATATTGAAGCCCTAAATTTAAATCTTCAATATATTAGACCTTACTATGAAAATTCTACTCACTATAACTTAGTGTATACTCCAATTTATAATCAAAATCCATTTAGCTATTTAGATGCTACGTCTGGTAAATGGCAGAGTCTAAATAGTGACACTGAATTACCGCAAGTTACTCATCCTATTGCAGAAGAAGAGTTAAACTATTTAATTCAAAATCGAATTCTAGAAGTGGATACAAAAACATTTAATGCGGACCAATCTATTACAAATGGTGAAGCGCTAAAAGTACTGGTGAAGTCGTTATCCTATTTTTACGAGTATGATTACCTTCGTCAACAAGAAATAGTAACTCAAACGTATAAAAATATTGATGCAAACCACCCATTATATTCAGTGGTTGAGCAAGCAGTCCGAATTGGAATATTGGATCCGAACGAAGCGTTTAACCCGGAAACTTTGCTAACAAAAGAACAATTAGCGGTTTGGTATATTCGAGCATTAGGGTTAGAGTTAGCTGCAAAGAATTTTAACATTTATAATATTGACCTTACGGATAAAGAGTCAATTGACTCTAAATATGTTGGGTATGTTGCATTAGCCGATTCACTAAAACTAGTGACTGCAGAAAATAATGAATTTAAACCAAAACAAGAAGTAACTTACGCTAATTTAGCAACTTCGATATTCCCATTAGCACATGCAATTCATGAAAATCGAAAATAGATTGAA
The DNA here is from genome assembly GCF_900220965.1 of Ureibacillus acetophenoni. Lineage (GTDB taxonomy): Bacteria > Bacillota > Bacilli > Bacillales_A > Planococcaceae > Ureibacillus > Ureibacillus acetophenoni. The sequence continues at coordinate 59,702 of NZ_OBQC01000003.1, forward strand.
AGACATAAGGGCTGACTCAAAAATAATATGAGTCAGCCTTTTTATTAACATAAATTGTTATTCATTCTTTTCTTTGAATCATTCTTTCAAATTTTTTTGGTAATTTCAAACCGAGATCTTTTAACTTTGAACGTGCATCTTCAACTAATGATGTTACTTTTTCTTTTGTTTCTTGATCCATGTTCTTGAATTCATTATCTTTAGGTAACGTAATTCCAAATTCTTTTAGCTGAGCTTCTGCCTCTTCATCTGATATTTTACCTTCATGTAAGTTTTTAAAAATTTCTATTACTTTTTCCTTTGACTGATCATCTAAATGAATATGTTTTTTATCAATTGTTATTCCTAATTTACTTAATTGTTCTTTCAAATTATTTATTATTTCTTTCGCTTTTTCTTTATCTTCACCACTTATACCGTTATAATCATCAATCGTCCCGATTACCGGCGTTACTGCAAATGCTGCCTGATTTACTAACATTATTACTAATAAGCTAAATAGAAAAGATATGATAAAAGTAAAAAGGTTTTTTATCATTTTTTCACTTACCTTTCTGAATTTAGATTAGTGGTTTGTTTAGCTCGATCATACAATTTATCATTCCCCAAAATAGTCCATTCAAAAGTGGATGTTTTTGTTATTTCTTTTAATGATGAATAATAACTAGAAAACAAAACAAAATAATAGCGAAATTTGAATTACATTATAGGAGGTATTTATGATGACAAAGTACAACCATAAGCCAAATCCAGATGATCGTTCTGATAATGTTGAAAAATTACAAGCGATGATTCAAAATACGGAAGATAAAATTCATAAAGCAGAAATTGCTATGGAATTTTCTGGAGAAAATCAACAGCAACAAATAAAAGAAAAAAACGAACGCCGTGAAAAAGCGATCCAAGGATTTAGAGAAGAAATTAAAGATGAAGCACATCGAAATGAATAATGGAGAAAAATTATAAAAGGATTTTTAGAATTTCTTTGATATTAAAGTGTAAACCGAGGTCTTAAATAATTAGAAACATGAGTTCAAACTGTTTATGGACTCATGTTTTTTTATTGGGTAACAAAATTCATTGTAATTATTCCTACTATACAAAAACTATACAATGTTATCGCGAGTATTTTGTTTCCTTTTGGAACTCCGTTTGTATTCATGATGTATGTAATCATTAGAGTGATGATTAAGAATATAACTATACTGTAAAGTAATTGATGCTCCAATAAAATTCCCTCATTTTTCCTCTTTTAAATAAGTATCATTCCTTTTTTGGAAAATTAATCAATTTTTAAAAAACATTCAAAAAAAATTAGTTAGAATATTTATCTCAATTAAAATTGTTTTGTTACAATTACTTTATCTAGCAGTTGATTAGAAAAGAGGCAATTTATGTATAAGACTATTGGTATACTTGCTCATGTAGATGCTGGTAAAACGACTTTTAGTGAGCAATTACTTTATCATACTGAAAGTATTCGTGAAGTTGGGAGAGTCGACCATAAAAATTCTTATTTAGATCATCATTTCATCGAAAAACAAAGAGGAATAACGATCTATGCGGATCAGGGAAGGATTCAATATAAAGGAGAGATCTATACAATTATTGATACACCCGGACATGTCGATTTTGCAGCAGAAATGGAAAGAGCAATTAGTGTTATGGATTATGCAATAATTATTATTAGTGTAATCGATGGGATAGAAGGTCATACAGAAACTGTCTGGGAACTTCTAAGAAAACATCATGTCCCTACGTTTATTTTTATAAATAAAATCGACAGAGAAGGTGCAAATATAAGCAGCCTTTTAAATGAGATTAAGGTGACATTTTCCGAAAATGCCTTGTATATAAACGAACCTATATCCGAAAAGTATATTCCAAATGATATTTTAGAATGGTTAGCAGAGAGAGATGAGAAATTACTAGACCAATATATTGAGGGGCAAATAGATTATCGACAATTTTTCCAAATACTTCAGTCACTTATTAAAAATGAGCAAGCATTTATTTGTATGGCTGGTTCTGCATTAAAGGATATTGGAGTAGCTGAGTTCTTTGATCAATTTTCTATTTTAACAAAAACCAACTATGATTCAGAACTACCATTCAGAGGTAAAGTATTTAAAATTCGCCATGATGAACAACATCAAAGAATAACCTTTTTGAAAGCAATGCAAGGTTGTTTACATGTTCGTCAAGAATTTCAGTTTGGAGAATCTTTCGAAAAAGTGAATGAAATTCGCTTATATAATGGAAGTCGATATGAATCGGTTAATAAGGTAGAAGCTGGGGATGTTTTTGCTGTTAAGGGATTATCTAAAGCTGAAATTGGAGACGTTTTAACCGCTGATTTGACCGATTTGACCAAATTTAAGGAATATCAACTAGTACCAACTTTGCAAGCAAAGGTAGTTCATCATGGAACAGATCATATAAAAGAAGTATTAAAAACTATACGTATTTTAGAGGCTGAAGAGCCAACATTAAAAGTAATTTGGAGCGAAAAGTTCCAAGAAATACATGTACATATTATGGGAGTTATTCAGCTGGAAGTATTACAAGTGATTGCAAAAGAACGTTTTAATTTAGATATTACTTTTGATGAACCAAAAATTTTGTACTTAGAAACAATCCAATCATCGGTGACTGGTTACGGGCATTTCGAACCGCTAAAGCATTACGCTGAAGTGCACTTAAAAATGGATCCTGGCGAAAGGGATAAAGGAATCAGTTTTGAAAATGCTTGTCATGCTGACGATTTATCGTTAGGTCATCAACGATTAATAGAAAAGCATCTATTTGAAAGGGAACATAACGGATTATTAACTGGATATTCAATAACAGATATAAAATTCACTTTACTGACCGGTAGAGCTCACAATAAGCATACAAACGGCGGAGATTTTCGTGAAGCTACCTTTAGAGCAATTCGCCAAGGTTTAGAACAAGCCGAAAATATTCTATTAGAACCTTATTACCGATTCAAAATGAAAGCACCTATTGAACATGTAGGTCGGATGATGACTGATATTCAAACAGCAAGTGGAACCTTTGAGCCGCCAATTATGACCGATACGTTAGTAATAATTGAAGGGAAAGTTCCCGTTGCAACTTTCATGAATTACAGCACTACATTTCATGCTTTTACAAATGGGAAAGGTGTGCTTACGTTAAAATTTGCTGGTTATGATGTATGTCACAATAGTGAAGTAGTTATTGAAAAAATAGGATATGACAAAAATGCAGATCCCGAATATTCATCTTCTAGTATTTTTTGTGCAAAAGGAAAAGGGTATACGGTACCTTGGTATGAAGCAGCAGAGGCAATGCATTGCTTAAAAAAATAAGATTAGTATAAAATAACTCCTTTATAGCTTAAAATTATTTAAAAATAGTATTCTTAAAATTTTCACTTTTTCATTACAATTATTTAACATTTGCTAAACATAACGATTACATTTTGATAGAATAGTAAATAGTAAAACAATCTTTCTAAATACATCTTTAAATCGGTAGTACTACCGTTTAATTTGTGTGTTTGTGAAGATTAAAGGTGGAACATATAATATGAAACTAAAAACTACATTAACTTTTCAACTTGGTACAATTATTGCAGGGATTTTAATTGTAATGATTGCTATATCTTCCGTTGCTACATATATCACTGCCTATGACAAATTATATGAAGCTGCAGGAATAGAAGCTTATGGCTGTGCCAATATTACTACAGGTTTAATTAACACTGATGATTTAAATAAAGCTTTAGATGGAGATGTACAAACGAGTGAACAACTTGGTAAAACGATTAATTGGACAACTCAACATAAAAACATCTTTGAATCTCAATATATAGTAGATTTAAATGGGAATCTTGTAGCTTTAGATGATAACTTGAAAGATAAAGGCTTTGCTGTTGGAGATGCATTCCATGTTGACGAACAAGCGATTGCAACATTGATTGAAACAGGACACCCTACATACTCAGAACCCTATGAGTTTGCTGGATTAAAAAGACTTTCAGGATATGCTCCAATATTTGAAGATCATGATTCTTCAAAAGAAATTATTGCAATAAGTGTAATTGACTTTGATGCAAACATTGTTTCTGAAAGAACTTGGGGAGTTGTAAGCCAAGGAATATTAATTAGTATTATTCCGATGCTACTTGCCGCAGTCGTTACAGCATTATTAATTCGTCGCAAAACTAAACCTATTTCAGCGCTTATTCACCAAGCAAAAGAAATTGCTGGTGGAAATTTAATGGTTGGCCCGACTAAGGTTAAAAGTAAAGATGAAATTGGTGATTTAGCAAATACGTTAAATCAACTAACATTAAACTTACAAAATATGATAGCAACTATGCGTAAAACATCACATCAATTAACTGAAAATGCAAATGAAAATGCGAGCTCATTAGAGGAAATGACTCAATCCGTTAAAACTGTTGCAAATAATATTGAAGAAGTTTCTGCTTCGATGACTGATGGGATGAATCATGCGGATCAAGCTTCATCCGTATTAATAACACTTGCTGAAGACTTGCAAAACATGAAATTAAAAGCCGATAACACTGTAGAAGTTTCTAATAACACGATGCAAATTGCATCTGAAGGTGAAGTTCGCGCTAAAGAAATTAGTAATGATATGGAAAAAATCCGTACTGGATCAAAAGAAGTTAGCGACACTATTCAACAACTAGTACAATCAACAACAAAAATTCAGTCAATTACTAATGCCATTTCAGATATCGCTTCCCAAACGAACTTACTTGCACTGAACGCTTCCATTGAAGCAGCAAGAGCAGGTGAACATGGAAAAGGTTTTGCTGTTGTTGCCGAAGAAGTTCGAAAATTAGCAGAACAATCCAACAAAGAAGTTTCTCAAGTTGGGAATTTAGTAAAAGATATTATGGATAAAATTGGGAAAGTTATGATTTCTTCGAATGAAAATGAGAAGTATATTGAAAAAGGCTCTAATACTGTCAAATTAACTGCAAAAGCACTAAATAATATTTCCATAGCGGTTTCAGACACAGTAAAAGAAATTGCCACAATTTCTGATTTACTTTCGTCTGAAACTGTTAAATCGGATAATATTGTTGAGATGATTCAAGAATTTACACATTCCATTCATCAAATTGAAAGTACAATAACAAATATTGCGGCAGCTGCAGAAGAAACTACTGCAGGTATTGACGAAATTTCTAACAGTTCACAAGAATCCACATTAATGGCTGAAGAACTAGAAAAGTATGTACGCACATTTAAACTAAAAGAGTAAAAGACAGGGAATGATCCAATCCAAAGTTGGATCGTTCTTTTTCTATAAAGGTTAGATTTCAACTTAGTAGGGTAGGGAGTCAATATGAACGAAATTCATCCAAATGATATATACTTAAAAGGGAATAAAGTAGCCATCTTACTGTTACACAGTTTTACTAGTAGTGCCAAAGAGATGCGAGGTCTAGCAAACTATCTTCACGAACACGGGTTTAGCTGTTATGCTCCAAATTATAAAGGACACGGAGAATCACCTGATAGATTGTTTCAATCCTCAGTAGAAGAAGCTTGGGAAACGGCTGAAGAAGCAATTCAATTTTTACAAAAAGAAGGTTATGAAAATATAATTGTAGTAGGACAGTCTCTTGGTGGGGTAATGGCTCTAAGACTCGCTTCAAAAAGTATTTGTAAAGCTATTGTCACCATTTCCGCTCCAATTTTTGAAAGACCTATCGAAACGCTTGAAGACCGTATGAGACATTATACAAATCGATATTACCGTAAGAAAAATAAAACAGAAGAATGGATAGAAGTTTATATAAATCAACACTTCCCGCGGCCGGTTCATAAACTTAAGGACTTGCAACAGTTTATTCTAAAAACACAAACTGTTCTAAATGGGGTTACTAAACCAATTTTATTAGCTAAAGGTGGTATGGACGATCAAGTATTCCAAGAAAGTATCGATTTAATCGAATCATCTGTACAAAGTTCATTTAAAAGAAAAACTACATATACAAATAGTGGACATTTAATCACTATGGATAAAGATCGTGAACGATTATTTTTAGATATACAATTATTTGTTGAACAAGTACTAAAAAGTGAGAAGATATACTCTTAGATAAATTTCAGTAAACTTACTGTTAAACATTGATAGATTTGATTGAAATCAATGGAGATGCTACAAATAATTGATAGTGGCCAGTCTGATAATATTAGTACTAACAAGGTTGTCTAGAAGCGAATTTATACTAGACAACCTTATTCTTCATATTATTGAGTAGCTCTTTCATTTAGAATAGAATTCACGATGTGAAAGGAGTCCCATTCACCGCGGGATAATTTAATAATAGGGTATTTTTTAGGAAATAGCTTTTGACAAATTTCTTTAGCTGTATAGCCTTCACTAAACAAAGTTAGCACTTCATGTTGTAACGATTTTAAGTAGTCACGTTTCTGTTCAATGGCTGTCCGACCATCAGTTACATATCCTGCATGCTGACAGAATACTTCCTTAAAATCGAAAGTCAATACTTTATCTAATGATTCAATAATTGTTGGAATACTTTCATTCGATAATAATAACTTAGTATGGACCTGTACAAATAAGTCACCTGTAAATAATTGACCTGTATCTCTATTTAAAAAGGAATGATGGTCAAAAGCATGTCCGGGAGTATCTATTACGTCCCAAGTTGCATATCGTGACTGAAAAGTTTTTGGTGATGGATTGGCATGAAATGGTTTTCTACGTCCCCAAAAGGCTTTTCGGTAAAAAGGGTAATCTGCTTTACCGGAGCAAACATTAATCGATTTTTCATTAATATAGATTGGTATTTTTTTCGTTTTCTCTATATACGAAGCACATCCAGTATGATCCTCGTGATGGTGGGTAATAAATACTTGATCAAAGTCTTGTTGATCGATAAATGCTTCAAAATATTTATGTAATGATCTAGCACCTGTATCTATTAGTACGCCGTCAATTTGATAGCTATATACATTCATTGAAAATCCTTGCATACTAATATGACCGTTCATATAAGAAACGCCATGTTTTTCTCCAGTCTTTGCATTCTTTTTAAAAATCACACGATCAACTCCTTTATAAACCATATCATATACCAATAATGAATGAATATTCAATCAGTCAAGTAGGGGTTTTTTATAAAAAGTGAATACGACTACATAAGGTTTTTTGCTTTTAGGTGTACCTCAAGATTTTAAATGTAAAATAAAAAAGCATGTGAATTTTTATACGATTCACATGCTTAAAAACTAATTTTCTCCAAAACCTATTCCAAGATATCCTGCTAATTCAATTGAGAAATCTTCATTAATTTTTCTGTACTCACCTTTAGAAGAATAGAGGACAAATCCATCTGAATAAGACCAAATTTCATATACAATGTCATCGACCTCAAACTTATAATTAGGAGAATTCGTAAATTCCAATTTCATTTCCTCCCAGTTTAAGATTGATACAAATGTTTTCACTCTTGAGATATTTTCTTTATCAATCGTAAGTTGAATCGTGTTATTACTTTTTGTATCGGGTTGATATGCATCAATCATTTTAACGTTCCAAATATCAGATACAAACGGTGACCTACTGGATTCTACCGTTTTACCATATACTTCGATTAAATCACCTACATTGAGATTAGGTATTTCGTCTTGTGGATACCAGTATGCTTCTAAATGTTTTTCAAGAATTTCTTCCGTTTGTAGGATTTGAATATCTTCAACAGTAGCATCTGGAACTACTAAAAACATATTATCTTCAAATGCAACAACACGACCTATTTTTTTTTGTCCTTCCCAAATAGGTGAGTTATACAAAGGAAGATCATGTTTTTCTTTAAATCGTTTTATTTCATCTGCAAAATGTTCACGGAAATAAGGGAGTGCGTGTTTAACTGCCAATGAATTAGCAACTGATGTATCTATTTTTGGATAAAGTTTTATATAGTGTTCTTCTAAATACCGTCTGGCTCCATCGTAGGGGCTAGTTTTACTTAAATGTTCTTCAAACTCGGCCATCGTAATATTTGCCTGTGAAAATGTATCGTTCCAAAACTTTTTTGATTCTTCACTTCCAAACATCACTTCCATGTTTCGGTTGTATATTTCATTCATTTCTGTTTCACTAATTTCATAGCCATGGGATAATGCGTATGTGTAAATTGCTAAGTCTTTCTCATAATTTTCGTAAACATGTTCTAATCTAGATTCATCACTATTAAAACCCATTACTTTATTTAATTTAATATCAAAATTGAATATTTGATCGTCAAATAGTTCTGCTGTTGCTAATTGAAGGTCGTCGTTTTGCTGATTTATCAAGAATGATGTTACTAGAAAGAGAACTCCTATTAATGCAACTGCGCCTATACCTGAAAAGAGATTCTTTTTATAGTTCTGCTTTTTCTCATGCTGTTTATAAATATTTTCTCGTACACGAACCTTATTTTCACTAAGATCACCAGCAACTTTTATTAAACTTTTTTTAATTTCATTCACTAAGTAGCACCTCCCATTCTTCATCTTGTAATAGTGGTTTTAATCGTTCTCGAGCTCTTCTTAATCGAGTTTTCACTGTGTTTTCAGGAATTTCTAAAGTTTGGGCTATTTCAGCAATACTCATCTCTTGGAAGTAGTACAAAATTATCAACTCACGGTATTCCAGTGTCAATTGTAAAATGGCTTCACCAATCATTGTACGTTCATCAATTATTAACACGTTGTCTTTCTTTTTCTTCGCTTTTAGGGAAGTCCATTTTTCCTTCAATTGTATTTTTTTATATGCCCAACTTTTTAAGTAGTCTTTTGATTTATTAATCGTCATTCTAGAAAGAAATGCACGTAATGTTCCTTGTTCTTCATAATTAGCATCCAGAAATTTAATAAATACTTCTTGAACAATGTCTTCTGCTGCATAATGATCCTTTGTATAAAAGTAAGCAAGTTGTAATAGATGTTCTGCATGCTCATCAAAAATGAAATCTAGTTCTCTATTGATCTTGGTCACCCCCTAAGTACACTATAAACGATTGCCAAAAGGTTCACGTTTCAAAGTTATGAAATTTTTTCATTTCTGAGGAACATAATAATAAGTTGGGGCTTATTTTTAAGTCGTAACAAAAATGAAATACATTATGGAATAATATAATTTATAATGAAGGTAATTGGTCTTCAACAATGGAATATATATTTAATTAAACCATTTATTTAAAGACATATAGAGATGAGGATGGCAGAATGATTCAATTTCAAAATGAACATTTCACTGTTTTTGAAAGTCAGTTATATAAAACAACATCGGTTGTGGCGAAAACAAAAGATTGCATTATTGTTGTTGATCCTAACTTACTTCCAAAAGAAGTGGAAGAAATTCGACAAACCGTCGATAAGATTAGAGGAAATCTCCCAGTGTATGTGATATACACCCATTCAGATTGGGACCACCTAGTAGGAAGTGGGGCATTTTTAGATGCTACCGTTATTGCTAGTCATTTATTCTCGAAGGTGGACCAACATCATGTGATTGAGCAAATTAAACAATTTGACGATAAATATTACCTAGATCGTAATTATCCAATCACATTCCCTCAAGTTGATATTCCAGTTAGTCGAGAACGACATACTGCAAAAATTGGTAGTACAACTTTAACTTTTTACCAAGCACCAGGTCATACAATCGATGGTATATTCGCCGTAATTGAGCCATTGGGAATTTTTATTGCGGGAGATTATTTGTCAGATGTAGAGTTTCCATTTATCTATGATAGTAGTTACCATTATGATTTGACATTACAAAAAGTAGATACGATATTACGAAATCATCGTGTACAATATCTTGTACCTGGTCACGGTCATATTGCGAATAATGTTGAAGAAATTAGAAAAAGAAAAGAAGACTCAAAAAGGTATATAAAAGAAATTAGAAATAGTATTAAGGAAAATGGAAACAGTCACCATTTAATAAGTCATTATTCCTATTGGAGAGAGTTAAGTTTTTCTCATGAAGAAAATATTGCATTAATTAGAAGAGAATTAAATAACCAACAGAAAAAGTGATAGGGTTGCGTTACAGAAAAAGGACATTTCGTAATGTTTATAAGCGAAATGTCCTTTTATATTATGGAGTTGTTTCTGTGAAGGTAACATTTTGTAATTCCTCTGTATCGTTAGTAAATTCTAAATTAACAAATAATCCGAATTCACGTCCATCTTGAACTAATATAAGCTTAAATTTTTCCACTGACGTTTTTTCTCCAACCTCTCTCCCAATGTGCAAATAATCCGTAATTTGTGCTTTCGGGTATTTTTTCATTGTTTCCTGCATGGCCAATGAACCCCATTTTGCATAAGGTGGAGTTGGATTTTCTTGTACTAGTGGGGAACTTACAATATGCATAGGTGAAAATGCAGCAATTGAGAAAAATGCAACACCGACTGTTAGAAGTGCAATCATTATCTTCATATATATATTCCCCGTTTCTTTTCTTTTATTATGGACGGGAGAAAAATCGATATGAGTATAAAATATTGGCTAAATGTCTATAATTAATAAATTCGTGCGATACATCACATAATAAAAACATTAATTTTTAAAGATCAACGAAAATTTTGTAGGTAAGAATTGTATTTATTTCGTAAATTTGATACATTATATTAGAAATAATGAATGAATCAGTGATGTGACCAAGTAAATAAGAATTGTGAAACAGAAAATATAGCAATTGCTGAGAGCTATATCACCGCTTCTTATTGAAACCTACCACGGAGATGTAAGTTAAAACTTACCGAGTACGTTCTCGTTAGAAACGTTTAGAGGGTTAAAACGATCTTTGTTTTAACTGAACTAAGGTGGTACCACGTCTATTATGCGTATAAGACGTCCTTTTATAGGATGTTTTGTACGCTTTTTTCATTTTAATAAGGAGGAAACTTACATGTCACAACAAACAAACGATTTTTCAAAATGGTACATCGATACAATTCAAAAAGCTGATTTAATGGATTATACTCCAGTGCGCGGTTGTATCGCTTTTAAACCTGATGGATACGAATTATGGGAACATATCCAATCTGAAATGGACCGCCGTTTTAAAGAAACAGGTCATAGAAATGCTTACTTCCCAATGTTAATTCCAGAAAATTTCTTCCAAAAGGAAAAAGATCATATCGAAGGCTTCTCTCCAGAACTCCCATGGGTAACAGAAGCTGCAGGTGAAAAACTAGAAGAGCGTTTAGCTTTACGTCCAACTTCAGAAACAATGATTGGTCATTTATATTCTAACTGGATTAAATCATACCGCGATCTTCCAGTACTAATTAACCAATGGGCAAACGTATTCCGTTGGGAAAAGAAAACATTACCATTTATCCGTACTTCTGAATTTTTATGGCAAGAAGGTCATACAGCTCATGAAAACGAAGAAGAAGCACGCACTGAAACAATGCAAATGTTAAATATTTATAAAGAAGTAGTAGAAGGTTTACTTGCAATTCCTGTTTATGATGGACAAAAAACACCATCAGAACGATTTGCAGGTGCTGTTGATACGTATTCAATCGAAGCGATGATGAAAGACGGTAAAGCTGTTCAAGCAGGTACTTCTCACTATTTAGGTACTAAATTCGCAGAAGCATTCGATATTAAATATTTAAACCGTGAAAACAAACATGTTCATGTTCATACTACTTCATGGGGAACATCAACACGTTTAATCGGTTCAGTAATCATGGTTCATGGTGATGAGCAAGGTCTTGTTTTACCACCAAAAATTGCACCAACTCAAGTTGTATTAATTCCAGTTGGTCCTTGGAAAAAGAACCCGGCGATTATTGAGAAATTAGATGAAATTTTTGCAACATTGAAAGCAAAAGGCATTCGTGTTCGTCTTGATGATTCTGATCAATCACCAGGTTTCAAATTCAACGAATGGGAACTAAAAGGTGTTCCTGTACGTATTGAGCTTGGACCACGTGATTTAGAGAACAATCAAGCACTTCTAAAAGCTCGAGATGAGTCCGAAAAAGTTACTGTACAACTAGAAAACGTTGTAGAAGCAATTGAAAAAGAGCTTGAAGTAATGCAAACACGATTATTTGAAAAAGCAAAAGCATTCCGCGATGCAAATTCACATACTCATGTTGATTCTCTTGACCAATTAAAACAACATTTAGCGGATTCTGAACAAAATGGAACAATTCCTGGCTGGATTTTAGCTGGTTGGTGTGGTGACGATGCTTGTGAAGAACATGTAAAAGAAGAAACAAAATTCACAACTCGTAACATCCCGTTCAACCCACCTACAACAAAACATACTTGTATTAACTGCGGTAAGGACGCAAATCATACTGTTTGGTTTGGTCGAGCATATTAATATGAAAAAACGCTATCGTTTGATAGCGTTTTTTATTTTATATCTAATATTTCACTTTTTAGCATTTAACCTATAAAAAATCATCTAATTTTGTAGAATGCTGTAATTTATTGACAATTATATTGATTTTTGAATTTACTTATCTTACATTTTAGTTAATTCAAAATATTCTTATAAATGTTGTAAGAGCATATTTTGAATAATATAAATTTCTAAGAATTGTTAAATTAATTCTTGGGATTTTACAGGGGGATTGTTCGTGAAAAAAAGAATGTTATTTTCATCATTAGCTTTAGTTGCATTTTTAGTTGGATGCGGTGATTCTTCAGCACCAGCTCAGAATGAGACAAGTACTTCAACGAATGAAACAGAAACATCTAATGGAACAGAAACAACAAATGGAGCAGATAGCGTTAGTTTAAATCTTGTTACTATTGGAACTGGTGGAGCTTCTGGTCCTTATAACATACTTGGGACAACATTAGCTGATATTTATTCTACTGATTTTAGTATCAACTCAAGGACTCAAACAACTGGAGCGTCAGTAGAGAATATTAATTTAATGGAACAAGGAAAAATTGAAATGTCATTTGTAATGAGTGATGCGTTATCTCAAGCATTAGCAGGGGAAGTAAGTTTTAAAGAACCTGTTAAGAACATTTCACAGGTTGCAACTTTATATCCTAATGTCGTACAAATCATCGCAAAAGAAGGGTCAGGAATCAATACAATTGAAGACCTAAAAGGTAAACGTGTAGCAGTAGGAGATCAAAACTCCGGTGTTGAGGTAAACGCACGAACTTTACTTGCAGGTCATGGCATTACGTATGACGATCTACAAGTAGATTACTTAGGATATGCAGAAGCTGCAGATGGATTAAATGCAGGGACGATTGACGCTGCATTTTTAACTAGTGGTCTTCCCAATGCATCTGTATTAGAGCTTTCTGAAACAGTAGGAATTACGTTAGTATCCATTGATCCTGCAAATGTTGAAAAAATAGCAGCTGAACACCCATATTTCGTAAGTTATGAAGTGCCTGTTGGAACATATGGTAATGACGAACCAATTAAAACAGCAGCTGTTCCGAACGCGTTAGTTGTACGTAGTGATATGGATGAAAATGATGTTTATCTCCTAACGAAAAAATTCTTTGAAAGCCAAGATAAGTTAGTAAACTCTCATCAAGCTGCTAAAGAAATTCCAGCATTAGATGCGCAAAGTGGATTTATTGCACCTGTACATCCGGGAGCTCAAAAATACTTTGATGAGCAAAAATAAAAAAGGAAGATGGTTTTGGAGTATTAGCTCTATATTACTCCTAGCCATCTTTTTTATAAGATTATCGGTATTTTCATTTGTAATTGATGAACGTATTTATTATTTAGTAGACAAATCGTTTCAATTGAAGTGGATTCATTCTGTTGAAAAAGAAGAATGGATTGAAGTATATGAAAAAAGTGGAGACGAGTTACTTCTAACTGAAACTTATTTTAAAACATTTGGTGCAGGTGTACCTAGTGATTCTAAAAATACTGAATTAGTAAATGGATTTGTAAGAATGGATATTAATTTAAAATATCCGGAGATGAACTTAACTGTATCAGAGAATGTTCAAACAACGATTATAACAGATAATCGCCTAATTCCGCTTTACTCTTATACAAGTGACTATGAGCTTGTACATATAAAAAGTGAATCGATTTATCTATGGCAACTTATTTTGGGAGGGAAGTTATGAACGTTATAAACGAATCAAAGACAAATAATGTTTTAGTAGATGAGATTTCAGAAGAAAACGTTCAGCGGGTATTAGAGAAGTATGACACGGATTCAAATGTTCGAAAAGTTAAAAATAAGACTATAATTATATTTATTGCATTATTAGGGATTCTTTTTTCTTTATTCCATGTTTATAACACATTTAATCCAATACCCACCTTACTACTAAGGTCGATCCATTTGCTTTTTGCATTAGCCATTGTATTTTTATTATATCCAACCTATAAAAAACAAGACCGAACGAAAATTCCTTTTTATGATTGGATTTTGTTTGGACTTTGTATTCTATCATGTGGCTATATATTTATAGAATATCAAGCGATTATGACAGAAAGAGGCGGAATCCCTAATACAGTAGATATCATTGTCGCTATAATGACAGTTATTCTTGTATTTGAAAGTGCAAGACGTGTAACAGGCTGGATTTTACCAATTCTAGCTTTAATATTTTTAGCTTATCCATTCTTTAGTCACGCTTCATGGCTTCCAAATATGCTAATGACCCGTCAATTTGACTTAGGTGATATTTTCGGACAGTTATATTTAAAGACGGAAGGGTTATTCTCAACAGCAATTGGGGCTTCTGTTCAATACATTTTTCTATTTATACTGTTTGGGGCCTTTTTAGCTAAGTCTGGTATGGGACAATTCTTCAACGATTTAGCATTAGCCCTTGCAGGTCATCAACAAGGTGGACCTGCAAAAGTTGCAGTAATATCAAGTGCATTTATGGGAAGTATTAACGGCTCTGCTGTTGCCAATGTTGTTGGAACTGGTGCTTTTACTATTCCTCTGATGAAAAAAATCGGGTATGAAAAGAACTTCGCTGGAGCTGTTGAAGCAAGTTCGTCAATAGGTGGGCAAATTCTACCTCCAGTAATGGGCGCAAGTGCTTTTATAATGGCTGAAACAACTGGGATATCATATGGAACTATTGCACTTGCAGCAGCTATCCCAGCGCTTATATTTTTCTTAGGTGTGTTAATGCAAGTTCATTTCCGCGCAGGTCGTTCAAATTTAAGAGGTATTCCAAAGCCAGATCTACCGAGAGTCAAAGAAGTATTTAAAGAGGGTGGACACCTACTAATTCCTTTAGCCGGTTTAATATTCTTCCTTGGATCAGGAACTCCTGTAGCATTTGCAGCATTATACACTATTTTATTGACAATCATTGTAGCTGCCTTTAAAAAGAATACTAGAATGAGTTTAAAAGATATTCTCAGTGCTTTAGAAAATGGTACGAGACAATCGTTATCTACTATAGTTGCCTGTGGAGTAGTTGGTATCATTATTGGGGTAGTAAATTTAACAAGTTTCGGTTCAACTTTAACTAGCGCAATTACGCACTTAGGTGCAGGTTCCTTGTTCTTAACACTGTACTTAACTATGTTTGCATCCATTATATTAGGTATGGGGTTACCATCTATTCCAGCTTATATTATTACAGCTACAATGGTTGCACCAACTCTTGCAGAATATGGAGTACCAATACTAATAGCTCACATGTTCGTCTTCTATTTTGGTATTTTCGCAAATATTACACCTCCTGTAGCACTTGCATCATTCGCTGGGGCAGGACTTGCGGGTGGAGATCCTATGAAAACAGGTTTCATGTCAGTCCGTTTATCCCTTGCAGGGTTTATCGTTCCTTATATTTTTGTTTATCAACCCGCTATGCTATTAATCGACCCAACTGGTTTGCCAATGAATGCAGTTGATTTCCCTATGGCATCAATTCTAGATATAGTAATCGTAGCAATAACATCAATCGTTGGTGTGATTGGATTAGGTGCTGCTATAGAAGGTTATTTTGCAACCCACATAAATGTAATACTTCGAATTGCACTTGCGATAGGGGCGTTATTGATGCTCGTACCTGAACCGCTTACGGATATAATTGGAACAATAATTGTTCTAACAATATTCGCAATAAATTTCATCGCAAATAAAAAATCAAAAAATAAAATTGCATATTAATAATTGTAACTGCTAACATTAATTCAATCTTAATGTTAGCAGTTTTTTGTTTTATAGAATTTACTATATTGGGAAAATTAAAATGTGAAATAACATTTTATTTATGCTACACTATGTAGGCACTATATTGTATCGGAGGATAATCATGAAAAAATTTTTAAGTTTGTTCACATTAGGATTAACAGCATTTATGTTAACTGCATGTAGTGGACAAGAGGCGAAGCCAGCTGACGTTGTTACATCATTTTTAGAGGCGATTCAAGCTGGAGATTTAGAAAAAGCAGGTACTTATGTTTCTTCAGAGAATGGTTCTGATGAGTTTGACTTCACAGGTTTAAATGAGGGTGCTGAAGATCCTGCAACTGCTGCTTTAGTGAACGGTATCAGTAATAACTATCAATTTAAAAATGTAAAAGAAAATACAATTGACGAAAATAACGCAGAGGTTACTGTAGAAATTACGTCCCTTGACTTTGCTGCAGCAATGGGTACAGCAATGGAAGAAATCTTTGGTGTTGCATTTGAATTAGCAATGGAAGACCAAACTGAAGAAGAATACAATAAAGCAATGGAAGATAAATCAAACGAAATTTTATCGAACACTATGACATCTAAAGATGCTGAAATGGTTACTCGTGATGTTACTTTAAAGTTAACAAAAGACGATGAAGGTAAATATAAAATCGTTTCGGACGAACAACTAATGGAAGCAGTATTAGGTAATGCTGCAGAAGTTGAGTCAATGTTCGAAGGGATGTAATAAAAAACTGTTGTTGCAATTTATACAACAACAGTTTTTTTGTAATTAACGAACTGTAACTGCTGTCCCTGTTGCGATACACATCATCATGCCATCACGAAGGGTTTCAAAGTCTAGATCCACACCAATAACTGCATTCGCACCGAGTCTTCGTGCCTCTTCTTGCATTTCTTGTAATGCTAAACTACGACCTTCAGCTAACTTATTTTCATATGCCGAGCTTCGACCACCAATTAAATCTGTAACTGATGCAAAAATATCACGAACAAAATTTGCTCCCATAATAGCTTCACCAGTTACAATCCCATGATAATTTTCAATAGTCTTTCCTTCAATATTTCCTGTAGTTGTCGTTAACATTTACACATTCCTCCTAATTTAAATACCTATTATACGATTATCTTTCAGAAAAGTTTTCAAAAATACATAACTCTTTCCATTTTTATTTATAAGTTTTGTAATAATTGAGAGAAAACATATATACAAACATTTAATAGTATGTTTAAAATAATGAAACTTCATAACAAAGGGGATTATAATGGATTTAACACCTTTAATAGTTAGTTTTATATTTTATGGTGTTCCAATAGCATTCATTTTATGGTTTATGATTAGCGTTATATCTGCTTTAAGAGAAAAAAACAAACTTTTAAGGGAAATTATTAAAAAGCTAGAGAAATAATCGAACATTTAAGGGGACTAAAATCATGTGTCTTATTAATTTTCATTTTCACAATCATCCAAAGTATAAACTGATTGTCGTAGCAAATCGAGACGAAGAATATAATCGTCCAACAAAAGAAGCACATTTTTGGGAAGATGAGCCAACAATATTAGCTGGTCGGGATCTACTACAAATGGGGACATGGTTGGGGGTTTCTAAATCTGGAAGGTTTGCTGCATTAACAAATTACCGTGATCCAAGCTTACCAAATGCTCCGAAATCCCGGGGGGAAATCGTAAAAGATTTTTTAACTTCCAATATAGAGCCAGAAGAATTTATCACAATGTTAAAAGAAAATCGACAACAATATGGTGGTTACAACGTATTATTTGGTAGTGGTGATGAACTCTATCACTATAACAATATTTACGATGAAACAAATAAAATTAACCCAGGTACATATAGCTTAAGTAATTGTACATTAAATACTCCTTGGCCAAAAGTAGAAAAAGGGAGAAGCGCATTAGAAAAGATTATTTCCCAAACTGTAAGAGATATAGAAATTGAACAATTATTTAATATAGTTACTGATCGAACAAAAGCTCCTATGGAAGCTTTGCCTAATACAGGTGTTGGTCTTGAGTTAGAACAATTATTATCGCCTATGTTTATTCAAATGCCTCAATATGGTACACGTTGTTCAACTGTTGTTTTAATAGATCAAAATGATCAGATAACATTTGTTGAACGAACTTTTCATGAAGGAGAATTTTTATTCGATCAAACCTACGAATTCACTGCAACTAAATAAACACCTAATTTTTCACCAAAACTAAACGAATGTCACGCTTCCATTTGATTGTTTCGCATTAACTACATTAGTGATGGATTTTAGGATAAGTCAA
Source organism: Ureibacillus acetophenoni (assembly GCF_900220965.1). Classification (GTDB taxonomy): domain Bacteria; phylum Bacillota; class Bacilli; order Bacillales_A; family Planococcaceae; genus Ureibacillus; species Ureibacillus acetophenoni. Next base: position 78,194 of record NZ_OBQC01000003.1, read on the forward strand.
AACGAATATACAAAGGATCCATTACTTCATAACCTATTCTTATAAGGAGGTAGCATTATGGGATACAATCAAGTTGGTGGAGCTTATGATAACTACGGTGGAGGTTCTAAAGGTTCAGGCTTTGCACTATTAGTAGTACTATTTATTCTACTAATTATCATTGGTGCACATTTCCACAACAAATACTAATTTGTAGTTAGCTAATCATTTAAAATGAGAAGGATTCTAAAGTGTTCTTTAGAGTCCTTTTTTAATTTATTATCTATTTATATTTGAATATACTGTATAGGAAAAGGCACTGCAATTTTGTTTCTAGTGAAACTTTTCTATTTGTAATTCGTATGGTTTAATAAGAAACTTTTAGTGTACAATGTACATAGAAAAGATATCCAATTTTAGGAATGTATTTATAATTTGTCGAACGGAGGATTGTCTATGTCTGACTCGAAAAACCCATTATTTGAAGATTTAGAAGCGAAAAAGAACGAACCTGTCCTAACGCGAGTTATGGAAGTTGAACCAGAAGTTGAAACAATTTCTCAAACCCAAGCACAAGTACCAGTCCAAGCGCAACCACAACCATTAGTATCACAAGAAGAAATGTCCCAAATTCGAAAACGCCAATTAGCTTTAAAAGAAGAGCCTCAAGTTCAAGCTTTAGCTGAGAAAATTGATACGAAAAACCAAATTGCGATTTTAGAATTTGGTAAAGAAACAGCAACAGAAATCTCAAAATTTTCGGATCGTATGCTTTCAACAATTCGCTCAAGTAAATTGGAGAAGTCTAGTGCACTTATTAATAATTTAAATAAAATTATGGACCGATTTGATCCACAAGATTTTAAAGAAGAGAAAAAAAAGAATTTTATCTCAAAATTATTTAATAAGAGTAAAGAACAATTGCAACGGATTTTATCGAAATACGAAACAATGAATAAAGAAATTGATGCTGTTTACAATGAAATTACTAAATACGAAGTAGAAATGAAACAAAATACGATTGAATTAGAACAAATGTATGATCAAAACCTTCGTTATTTCCAAAGTTTAAGTGAACATATAGCAGCAATTGAAGTGAAAGTAGAGAAATTAACACCTCAACTTGCTAATTTGGAAGCACGTGCAAATGAAGGCGATCAAGAAGCTATAATGGAACTTGAGTCACTACGTCGTGGGATTGAATTATTAGAGCAACGTAGATATGATTTAGAAATGGCACAACAAGTTTCGTTCCAATCTGCACCACAAATACGCTTAATGCAGCAGGGGAATAATCATTTAATCGGTAAAATTAATTCAGCCTTTGTTACAACGATACCAATATTTAAACAAGGAATTATCCATGCTGTAACATTAAAACGTCAAAAATTAGTATCAGATTCAATGTCTGAATTAGATAAAAGAACAAATGAAATGTTATTAAAAAATGCAGAGAATATTCGTTCTAATAGTGTTAATATTGCTCGTATTGCTGGACAACCAAGTATTAAAATTGAAACGATTGAGACAACTTGGCAAACGATTATGGCTGGTATTGAAGAAACGAAACAAATTCAAGCAGAGACAGTACGTAATCGTGAAGAAGGAAGAAAACGTATTGAAAAGCTACAATTAGAATACGAAAAATTAAAAAATATGTAACTTCTTGAGTAATCCAAATGCACTCTGTTTGGGTTACTCTTTTTGCTTGACTAGGATCACCGAATTAAGAAAAAAAGTGACCACAAAAGTCGCTATTTCTAGCGACCTTTGTAAGTCACATTGATGCCCTTTAATATTTAATTAATAACCAAAGAATCCTCTTCTACGCATAGGGAAACAATTCGGATTTGGATTTTCTGGTGTACCACAGTTACGTGTCGTTTCTGAGAATACGTCTTCAGTTGATTCTGTAACAGGGAAGTAGTGTTGATTATGCGTAATATGACGGTTTACATTTCTAATATGTGTTGGGTGAATATGCGGCACAACTGTATTAAAAATATTTGTGCGAACAACCTCATTAGTCGGTGATACTTGTGCTGGTGCATACTGAGTAGGCATTACATTTGGTGGACAGCAAGTGACGTGACGAGTACCATTACAACCACAATTTCTATTATACATACATGTTGACCTCCTTCTTCATAGTTTGGGTTTACAGTACTAACATATTCAACACACAGATGCCTAACTAGATAGATACCTATTTTGTAAGAAAAATTATAACGATTTTTACAACAAAAATAATAGTTAGTTGTTTACCCAAATTTTAGATAGTAGAGTTGGTTATATACCTATATACCAAGCGTTTAAAATTGAAAATATTGGATATATACGTAGTGCTATAGTTGGTTATCATTGTTTAATTGTTAATCCACAATACTCCCTTACAGTTTTGTATCATATTTCGTTAAAATCGATACAATACAAATGAGGAGGATTCATGATGGATTGGATAATTTATGTCATATTTTTCGTTCTCTTTATTGGTGTAACTTTTTTTGGATTAGGCCCAGTCCTATTTGCAGATGGAACGTTTAATGAACGTATGATTACATTATTAATCGTATTTCTTATATATGTAGTTCTAGTGATTTTACTAATCTTTATGATTAAAAAAATGAATCGCCGCCACTAATAAAAAAGTGACTAACACGGGTGTAAACACTCTTGTAGTCACTTTTCCTTTTAAAATTACTTATGTACTTAGGTTAAACAGGAGTTCAATTAGGTATTTAACTAAAAATAAAAAAAGTATTTTTGCGAATAGATTATAACCGCCCTAAAAACATACTAATTCCAACGTACTATAGAAATAGACTTGTAATTTTTAAGAAGAATATTATTTCCATAAGTAAAGTCAATGTGGATTGGGGGTGTATCGTTTTTGAATTTAATTACAATTAGTCCTGGTCATTATTTACCTGGAACAGGTTTCCATGATCTAATCGACGAAGTAACCGAAGCAAGAAAAGTTGTCAATCGTGTCGTTCAACTTTTACGGGTTGCTAGTGTCGGTGTAATTCAAGTCGTTGATAATACTTCAACTTCATCTGCACAAAACCTGGATTATATTATTACCCATCATAACAAAACTTCCCGAAAACTTGATGTGAGTATTCATTTTAATGCGACAAGTGGAAGGCATGATACAGGTATTGGTACAGAAGTTTTATATCAAAATGATAAAATGAGATCATTTGCAAATAAAGTAAGTCAATCTATTTCAAATGCAAGTACTTTGAGGAACCGTGGTGGTAAGAAAAGGATTAATCTACCTTTTTTATATAATACTGATCAACCTGCAATAATAATAGAGGTTTGTTTCGTCAATTCAACGGTAGATGTAGCTATTTATAAAGAAAAGTTTGAAGAAATCTGTATTGCTATTGCCAATGAATTAATTCAATTTGTAAAACCGGGTCATCCTATGATTAAAATGATTCCTCAAACAATGTCACTAGAAGTACCAAATGTAGAGGATGATTCAAACTCCCTTGAACTTAAAAGCATTTTGGACAAAACAATTTCAACTGAAAATTTTACTGAATCTAATTTAATCGATCAATTGGAAGAGGTATTAACGAACCATGAAGTGATTAAAAGAATGATTGAAAAAGGGATTTCAGAAAATACGATTGATGATGTTTGGTTAGAAAAGTTTGAGAATGGTCTTCTTACTACTAGCGATTTATTCGGTTTAACTACGTTAATGGTAGCAGCTACATTGAAATAACGAACTTAAAAACTGTTTCGTGATTAAATACTCACGAAACAGTTTTTCTTTTACAATAATTTACAAGAAAATCGTTGACATAAATATCGGCAGCTGATACATTTATATCGGCGAGTGATATATCGACTCCTGATATATAACGGAGGTGAGGCAACATGTCTGAGCGTCCACCGCTTACTGAAGGTGTCTACTATATTTTACTCTCTTTGTATGAACCTCGGCATGGATATGGAATTATACAACTAACCGAAGAAATGACAAAAGGTCGTGTAAAATTAGGTGCTGGCACTATTTATGGGGCTATAAAAACTTTACTGGATAGAGGTTTAATTCAACCAGTAGATGACGACGGTCGTAAAAAGGAGTACGTTATTACATCAGAAGGTAAACAAATGGTTGAGCATGAAATTTCAAGACTTATGGAACTTTTTGAAAATGGTATCCGTATAACAAGAGGTGACAAAATTGACTGAGAAACTAACAAAGATTCGTTTTTTCATCGATTATGAAAAAGAAGAGCAATGGGTCAATGATATGAGTCAACAAGGATGGCATTTAGTAAAATTAGGGTTTGGTTATTTTATATTTGAAAAGGGTTTACCTGGTGAATATATTTATCGAAATGAAATGTTAGCAGGATTTAGGAAGAAAGATAATAGTAAAGAATATATCGAATTTTTAAAAGATACAGGTGTGGAATTGGTTACAAAATATATGACTTGGGTATATTTCCGTAAGAAAACAGAAGAAGGACCATTTGAATTATATACTGATTTTACATCTAAAATCCAATACATAAATCGTATTCTTTATTTATTCCTTCTATTATTCCTAGTTAATTTTTATTTTGGAATAACAAATGTATTCAATGTTTTTAATCACAATTCAAATGTTACTTACACGATTGGGATTTTTAATTTGTTAGTATCATTAATTTTTGTATATCCATTGTTCCTTCTATTTAAAAGACGCAACGATTTGAAATCTAAACTTACCATCTTTCATGATTAGAAAGGAGTTTGTCCATGACTTTAAAACTAGAACATGTAGTTAAAAAGTACAAAGATTTTACAGCAGTAAATGTCTTAAACTTTTCCATTGGGAAAGGAGAAATATTTGGTTTAATCGGTCAAAATGGTGCAGGGAAAACAACAACTTTCCGTATGATTTTAGATCTTCAAGAGCCTACATCAGGTACTATCACTTGGGAAGGTAAACAAATTAATAGTGTGAATCGAGATATATTAGGCTATTTACCTGAAGAAAGAGGAATCTTTCCTCAAATGAAAGTAGAGGAACAACTTTACTTCTTTGGTGAATTACGTGGTATGAAGCGTGGTGAAATAAAAAAAGAAATCGACTTTTGGATTACTCGCTTTGACTTAGAAGATAAACGTAACAGTAAAGCTGAAACATTATCAAAAGGGAACCAACAAAAAGTACAATTAATTGCTAGCTTTATTCATAAACCGAAGTTTTTAATATTAGATGAACCCTTTAGTGGTCTTGACCCAGTGAATCGTGATTTACTAAAAGATGCTATTCTTTTATTAAAAGATCAGGGGACTACAATTCTATTCTCAAGTCATCAGATGGATAATGTAGAAGAGCTTTGTGATCATTTATGTTTACTTAAGCGTGGTGTTTCTTTGTTCTCTGGAAGTTTACTAGATTTAAAGAAACAGTATGGGAAAACAAAGTTAACTATTCGAACAGATATTCCAGTTGAACAGTTAGAAAGAATGAACGGTGTAAAGAGCGTTGGGAAAGATAGAGAAGATATTGTACTTACATTGCTTGATGAATCTTACGCTAAACCAATATTTGAAGTGGTTTCAAATGGTAACTATATTGAAAAATTTAGTTTAGATTATCTATCTTTAGATGAAATTTTCAAAGACAAGGTAGGTGGAGACAATGAGTAAATTTTGGATTTTAACTAAACAAGTATATAAAGAAAAGTTACTCTCGAAATCGTTTATCTCCTTGTCGTTACTATATGTTGCTATTATTGCTGTTGTAGTTTATTGGGATAATATTGCTAACCTTATTTTTAAAGAAGAACCCATTAATATTTCGTTAGTAAACGAAACAGATGTAGATATTACAAGCATATTTACATCAAATGAAGATATAAAGTTTAGCTATTCGGATGATTCAACGGATGAATTATATGAACAATTAGAGTCAGAAGAAATTGATGCAGTTGTTACAATTTCTGAATTAAATGATCAATTAAAGGCAGATATTGCAACCTATACTCCATTGCAATTAAATGCACAATCCACAATAAATTCATACGTTGATTATGCTTCTAAAATTTATGGCATACAGTCTTTAAATTTAACAGCTGATGATGCTGAGAAAATACTAAACAGTCAACCAATAATTACACTAACAAATTTAAATGAAAAAATGAGCGGAAAAAGTGAAGGAGAAAAAACATCTGGTTTATTTCTTTCGTACTTTATCGGTATTGTAATTTACTTCCTTGTTACAACTTTCTTATCAATGATTACTACTAACGTTGCTTCTGAAAAAGGATCACGTGCACTGGAAATGTTATTAGTTAATGTTAAACCAGGTACCCACTTCCAAGCGAAAATAACAGGCGTATTACTTTTAGCTGTTACACAATTCGCAATAATATTTGCAGCAATTATTCTTTTCCTTTATATGAAAGATACAAGTTCAACTGATTCTTCTAATTTAGGATTTGTTGAATCGATGATTGGTGATATTTCTGTTTCTTATTTGCTATATGTCATTGCCTTTGTTGGATTTACAGTTATTCTGTTCTTAATTATTGGAGCACTTTTTGGATCACTTGTTTCAAAGGTAGAAGAAGCATCACAAGCATTAACTCCTGCTATGATGCTACTATTAGTAGGTTTTTATGTAATGTTATCTGGTGTTGCAAACCCAGATACACTATTAATTAAAGTGTTCTCATACATTCCATTAACTTCTGGTATGGTTATGCCTATGCGAATTGGAGCAACTGATATTTCTCCAATTGAACCTATCCTATCTTTAGGGGTTCTTATTGCAACTGTTGTTTTAGGTTATCTATTTAGTTTATCGTTCTACAAACGAAGTGTACTAACATATAGTTCAGGTGGTATTATTCAAAAAATTAAAACGGTATTTAAATTTACAACAAAATAAATGGTTGGAAGAGTGGATCTATGAACACAGTTTCAGTAGTTCCACTCTTTTTTTTTTATTAAACTGTCTAACAATCTCAGACTTTTGCCTGATTATTAATTATTCAGAATTTAAACGCTTTTCAGATGTTTGAACATTTGCTAAAATAGGTTGGTCTTCTAAACTCTGGATAAATAACTATTCAGAGTTTAATAGTATTACAACGAATTGATGATGAAATGAAGGTGATATGATGAACGTATTTTTAAAGCTCGGTTGGTTTTTTAAAGAAAGGAAAAAGCAATACATTGTTGGACTTTTAGCTCTTACGTTAGTGGCCGTTTTACAATTGATTCCACCTAAAATTATCGGATATACAATTGATGAAATTGGTCAAGGTACATTAACGCTTAAGTCCTTATTAATTTGGTTAGGAATTATTCTTATTGCTTCCTTACTTATTTATGGATTACGTTATTTTTGGCGGTTAATGATTTTCGGTTCATCGAATTACATGGCTATGACGTTAAGGAAAAAGCTATTCCTTCATTTTTCAAAAATGAGCCCGTCATTTTATCAACAACGACGTGTAGGGGATTTAATGGCTCATGCTACAAATGATGTTTCGGCGGTACAACAGACAGCTGGTGGGGGAGTCTTAACACTATTTGACTCGATCACTACTGGTACGTTTGTCATTTTAGCAATGGCGATAACAATTGATTGGCGTTTAACGTTAATTGCATTAATACCAATGCCATTAGTTGCGATATCTTCCACTTATTATGGAAAACTTTTACACGAACGTTTCCATATTGCCCAATCCGCATTCTCCGACTTGAATGATAAAACACAGGAAAGTATAAGTGGAATTAAAGTCATTAAAACATTCGGTCAGGAAAATGATGATATTAACGATTTTAAGAGACTTTCGTCTGAAGTAGTTTCTAAAAATATGAAAGTAGCTCGTGTTGATTCGTTGTTTGACCCTACAATTAGTTTAATAATTGGAATTTCCTTCTTTTTAAGTTTAGGCTTTGGCGCAAAATTCATCGTCGAAGGATCTATGACCATTGGAGACCTAGTCGCGTTTAATACTTACTTAGGTTTACTCGTTTGGCCAATGCTTGCTTTTGGTATGTTGTTTAACATTATGGAGCGAGGTTCTGCATCATATGACCGTATTGAGAATATCTTATCAGTCCCAGTTGAAATAGATGATAAACCGAACGCTATCGATGAGAGACCCGATGGGAATTTAGTTTTTCATGTGAATGAGTTTAAATTTCCTGGAGATGAAAGTCCGAGTTTAAAAAATGTTCACTTTGAATTACATCGTGGAGAAACTCTAGGGATTGTTGGTAAAACTGGTTCCGGTAAAACAGCTATTCTCAAATTGTTATTACGGGAATTTGAAGGTTATGATGGAGAAATCACTTTCGGTGGAGAAAAAATAGATGCATATCGAAAAATGAGATTATTAGAAGCAATTGGTTACGTTCCACAAGATCATTTCTTATTCTCAACAACTATTTATAATAACATCGCATTCACAAACCCTGAAGCGAACACGAATCAAGTAGAATACGCAGCTAGACTAGCCCATATTCATGAAGATATTTTACGATTTTCTGATGGATATAAAACAATTGTTGGTGAAAGAGGGGTATCCCTTTCTGGTGGTCAAAAACAACGAATTTCCATTGCTAGAGCGTTAATGCCTAACCCTGAGTTACTAATTTTAGACGATTCTCTTTCTGCTGTAGACGCAAAAACGGAAGAAGCAATTTTAAAGGCATTAAAAGAAGAACGTCAAGATAAAACAACTATTATTACTTCACACCGTTTGAGTGCTATCCAACATGCACATGTCATTATTGTTTTACATGAAGGTACTATCGTTGAAAAAGGTACACATGAAGAGTTAATGGAATTAAAAGGCAGATATTATGAAATGTATAATCTTCAACAGTTAGAACAATTAGTAGAAAAGGGAGGGGAAGTTCATGAGTAAACAGACGGCCCTTTCAGGTAAAGAACAACGCAAAATACTGTTCAGATTGATTCGATATTTAATACCGCATAAGAAATCGGTAGCAATTGCATTATTTCTACTAATTCTTACAGTTACAGGGGATGTAATTGGCCCTTATTTAATAAAAGTCTTTTTAGATGATCATGTAGCAGTATTAAATTTCGATTCAAATCCAATTATCTTCCTTGCTGTTTCGTATATGGTAATTCAAATACTCAATGTCATCATCAGCTATCTCCAACTTTTAAAGTTCCAGGAGATTGCTTTAAATGTTGTTCAACAAATCAGAATTGACGTATTTTCAAAAATACACCGACTTGGAATGCGTTATTTTGACTCAACACCGGCCGGATCTATTGTATCTCGTGCGACAAATGACACGGAAGCTATTAAAGATTTATTTGTTTCCGTATTAATCGCATATGTGCAAGCAGTATTCTTAATTGTTGGTGTTTACATTGCCATGTTTATATTAAATCCAATGCTAGCTTTATTCGCCCTTGTATTACTCCCAATCATTTTGTTAATTATCGTTTTGTATAGAAAGTTTAGCTCTGTTGTCTATTTGACAATGCGAGAAAAGCTTAGCCAACTAAATGCAAAATTATCAGAAACTCTTTCTGGTATGAATATTGTTCAAGTATTTCGTCAAGAAGATCGTTTTAATGAAGAATTCAACGAAATTAATGACCAACATTATCAAGCGATGATGAACAATACAAGGTTGAATGCAGTATTACTTCGCCCAGTTATTGACTTAGTATATTTTGTAGCTATTATTTTAATTTTAAGTTTCTTCGGTATTACAAGCTTCAATACTGCGGTTGAAGTTGGGATGATATATGCGTTTATAACATACGTTACTAGATTCTTTGATCCAATCAATCAAGTAATGGAACGTTTAGCTTTTTATCAACAAGCAATTGTTGCTGCATCCCGAGTATTTGAGCTTCTAGATGATCCAGAAATTGAACCAGCACAAATTGAAAGTAAAGCAGAGATTAATGAAGGGCATATAGAATTTAAAGATGTTACCTTTAGTTATGATGGAAAGACTGATGTATTAAAGAATATTTCCTTTACTGTTAACCCTGGGGAAACAGTTGCACTCGTTGGTCATACGGGTAGCGGGAAGAGTTCAATTATCAATTTACTAATGAGATTTTACGAATTTGAGCATGGTGATATTATCATTGATGGCAAATCTATAAAATCCTATAGTAAAAAGGAACTTCGTAAAAAACTTGGTCTCGTATTACAAGATTCTTTCCTTTTTTACGGAACAATTGAAAGTAACATCCGTTTGTTTAATGAAAATTTATCAGATGAAGATGTTGTGGATGCAGCGAAGTTTGTTCAGGCAGATCAATTTATCGAAAAACTACCAAATAAATATCAACAAAAAGTTACTGAACGTGGTTCAACATTTTCAAGTGGTCAACGACAATTAATTGCTTTCGCAAGAACAGTCGCCGCAAATCCAAAAATTTTAATTTTAGATGAAGCTACTGCTGCGATAGATACAGAAACTGAAGTTGCTATTCAACAATCATTAGAAAAGATGAGAAAAGGGCGTACAACGATTGCGATCGCCCATCGACTTTCTACAATTCAAGATGCAGAACAAATACTGGTACTACATCAAGGTGAAATTGTAGAGCGTGGTACTCATCAGCAATTACTTGAACAAAAAGGCTTATATCATAAAATGTATTTATTACAAAATGGAATCGTAGAAGAAAGTGTCGCTAAATAAATATATGATTATTCTATCATTAAAAAAAATAGAACATTTACTTTGATAAAACCAAGTACTATAATTGGTTTAGCTTTTTGGAATAATCATAAGAAGGTGTAGGAATGACAGAGGAAAAAAAGGGCGTTATATATGCCTTAACAGCTTATGTAATTTGGGGGGCATTTCCGTTATACTGGAAACTATTAGAACATGTTGAAAGTTTGGAAATACTTATTAATAGAGTAATATGGTCCTTTATATTTACAACTATATTTATACTTTTATTAAAGCAAAGAAAACATTTAATCCAAGATATTAAATCACTATGGGAAAATAGAAAACTATTCTTTGCACTCTTGTCTGCATCTTTAGTGATCACTTGTAATTGGTATTTATATATTTGGGCAGTTAATCACGATCATGTGGTTGATGCAAGTCTTGGTTATTATATTAATCCTTTAATTACAGTTTTATTTGGTGTTATCTTTTTCAAAGAAAAGTTATCCAAAGCCCAGTTAAGTGCAGTTATCGTCGCATTTATTGGTGTATTAATAATGACAATAGGCTATGGTCAAGTTCCGTGGATTGCATTACTTATCGCACTTTCATTTGCAACTTATAGCGCATTGAAAAAGAAGATTACCTTAGAAGCTACACGTGGTTTAGCTATAGAGACGCTGCTAATTTTACCGATAGCTATTGGGTACTATATTTATCTGCTGAGTAGCAGTGAAACATCCTTACTACAAGTTAATTTAACTACGGACTTACTTTTAATATTAGGTGGAATTGTAACCGCAGTACCACTTGTCCTGTTTTCCAAGGGTGCACAGCGAATACCGCAATACTTAATAGGGTTTTTCCAATATTTTACTCCGACGGTAGCTCTTATTATTGGCGTTGTACTTTATAACGAACCATTTACAACTACAGATTTAATTGCATTTATTTTTATTTGGATAGCTGTTATTATTTTTGCAGCTTCCACAATTACTGAAATTCGAAAACGACATTTTGCAAAACAGCAAGGAACTATTCATGTGTAAAGTATTCTAATAATAAAGTAAATCGGCAAAGTTATTTGCCGATTTTTTAACGTACTGCAATTGTAATTTGTATATGAATTTCTAGTTTATATGGTAAAATATTAGTTGAATTTCAAAATTTTATATAAGGTAGAAAAGAAATTCATACTAAATTCATAAATATGTCATAAAGAATTCATAGTCAAAGTCAAGGCTTTCTTAAGAGAAATTTGATACTATGGAGACATTAATAGTAAGGAGCGAAAAACATGGGTACAGATATTAATGTCTTTTTAGCTTTTGGTGCAGGCTTTTTAAGTTTTATTTCACCATGTACACTCCCTTTATATCCTGCCTTTTTATCGTATATAACTGGTATGAGCTATAATGAGTTAAAAGATCCAAAAGGGATGTTACAAAAACGTGCAATTTTACATACGATCTTCTTTTTAATCGGGTTTTCAATTATTTTCATTGCAATCGGATTTGGAGCAACATTTGTTAAAGATATTTTCGTTAACTATGAAGATTTAATTAGACAAATTGGTGCTATCTTAATCGTAATTTTCGGATTAATGATTGTAGGGTTATTACAAGTTGGTTTCTTAATGAAAGACCATAAAATCGAATTCAAAAACCGACCTTCAGGATACTTTGGTTCTGCACTAATCGGACTAGCATTTGCAGCTGGTTGGACACCTTGTACAGGACCGATCTTGGCATCAATCATTTTATTAGCTTCTTCAAATCCTGAGTCAGGAATGTGGTATATGCTTGCATATTATTTTGGATTTGCAATTCCATTCTTTGTATTATCATTCTTCATTTCAAGACTTAGCTGGATTCGTAGGAATAGTCAGAAAATCGTTAAAGTTGGCGGATGGATCATGATTGCTGTCGGTATATTATTATTCTTTGATGGATTAGATTATATTATTCGAGTTCTAACACCGATATTTGGTGGTTTTACAGGCTTCTAAGCTTAATATAGCAATAAACACAAGCAATGTTTTTAGTGAGAGGGATTGAACGATATGCCAACAGTATTAGTGGTAGATGATGCTTTATTTATGAGAACTGCAGTAGGGAATATGTTTAAAGAGTGGGGATATGACGTTCATATTGCCACAAATGGAAAAGAAGCAGTGGATCTTTATCCTCAGATTTTACCTGATATAGTAACAATGGACATAACAATGCCAATTATGTCAGGCTTAGATGCAGTGAAACAAATAGTGCCTAATTATCCCGATGCAAAAATTATTATGATTACAGCTTTGGGACAACAACGAATTATCGTTGAAGCACTTGAGTACGGTGCCAAAGATTTTATTACGAAACCTTTTGATTCAACACAATTAAAAATGGTTGTCGACAAACTACTAGATTTATAGTTAAAACATATTAAAAAATCCTGCCATGTAACAGGCAGGATTTTTTTACGAAATAAATGATATATGCGAAATAATATTTTTTGTTTTTAACGACAAAATGTTTCAAGTGGTAATTTCGTAAAAATATAGTTATGATATAACAGATAAATAGAAGCACGGAGAGGAGGGTTCCTATGTTCGCTAATATACCTTCTCAATATTTAGTAGTAGGTTCAACAGTAATGGCCATTATTATGGGATCCATTCTTATGTTTGCTCGCATGCGTTCTCAAAAGCAACCGGTTAATCCTAAAAAAATATTAATTCCACCAGTTGCTATGTCAACAGGTGCCTTTATGTTTATTTTCGAAGAATTTCGGATTACCCCTTTACAAATATTAGAAGCCGTTGGAATAGGACTTGTTTTTTCAATTGTTTTAATAGCAACATCTAAGTTTGAAATTCGAAATAATGATATTTATATGAAGCGATCTAAAGCATTTTTCTTTATATTAATTGGACTTCTAATTGGAAGAATTATTCTAAAAATCTTTTTATCTGAGTCCTTTGATGTTGGGGAATTAGCAGGTATGTTTTGGACTTTAGCATTTGCTATGCTTTGGCCATGGAGAATTGTAATGTTTTTACAATATAAGAAACTTAAAAAAACTTTAATCAATTAATAAAAGGCTAATTTGAAAGATCAATTTCAAATTAGCCTTTTTCCATATAAGTATTACTCAAAAAGATGTTCATATGGTGTTAAATCGATGTTCATTTCTTCACATTTTTTACGTAAAAATTTATGGTCACGTTTTGGTGTAGCTTGAATATAACCACGAATAATAATGTCGTTAGAAATCTTTTTAGCTTTTTCCTCTAAAGCAAGTTGTCCTATTTTCCCTGCAATTTTTTCCTTCGCTACTTGTCGGAAAAGCTCTGGAACAGGACTTACTAATTCGTTGAGTAACTCTTTAGCATCGTCACTCCATAATTTAATCGTTTTATCGATATAATAGTTTTGCCAATCGAGATCTGACCAACCATCTTGTTTTGGTAAAGCCTTTAAAAACTTGCGGAACATAAAGAATCCGCCAATACCCATCATGACAGGTAGTGTTATAACCCAAAACAATATAAACCACATAAACCAACCTTCTAACAAAACATTCACCTCTTCTAACCCTTATCTAACAGGTACTTAAACAAGAGTTTAAAACCTAAGATTTAATCTTACTATAAAGTTCACCTATATTTTAAACACTAACTATTATTATAAAGTGAATTTAAAAACTTTCCACTAGTATGTCTCTTTTTCTGTTAAAACGAACTATATAAATAAGTGAAAGGGGGGTGAGGAAATGGCAGTTTACAATTTTGAAGGTGCAACATTAAAAGTTCTTTTTGAAACTGGACTTGATGAATACGGTAAACCAGTAGTTACAACGAAAACCTATCAAAATATTCGTAACAACGTAGAGGTTGAAAAAATTGCTACTGTAACACAAGCAATTGCTAGTTTATCAAAATACCAATTACATCAAGCGAAAAAAACGGAAACAAATGCTATCGAGTTTTAATTTTAATCTTAGCAATGTAAGACCGAATTGATCTAAAGAAAGGAGTAGGGAAATGGCATTAAACTTAGAAATGAGATTTAATACTGCCAATGGTAAAACATTAACGCTTACAGTCAGCGAACCAAAAGAGGATATTACTCCAGCAGAAGTAGCTACAGTAATGCAAACAATTATTGACCAAGATGTATTTCATAGCGAAGGATTCGCACTAGTAAGTATAAATCAAGCTCGCATTGTTGAAAGGAATGTCTCAGAACTCGAGCTAGTCTAGTAAAATAAATAAAAAATCTAATGAATGCCGACATAATCTAAAGTTGATTATGTCGGCATTAATCGATTATTTCTAAACAAAAAATACCGATAAGGAGGGTTATTTATGGAGGAAGTAGTTTTGTTAATTCAAGAAATAGGATTCCCCATCGTGGTGTCATTCTATTTACTGTATAGAATTGAAACAAAATTAGAAGCAATCCATACAGCCATCATTGGTATGAGGGAATAATGATTTCTGAAATTCATTTCACAAATTTGTTAATATTATGTCACTTCTAAGGTTGTACATGAATCATCTTTTTAGATAAGATTGAAGTAGATAATAGGGAGTTGATTATATGAAAAAAAGGCTACTTGGTCTTACTGGAATTATGATTCTTAGTATAATCCTTAGTGCATGTAGTAATTATAAGTTTAAAGCGGACGTAAATTACCCAATAGAGGATTTCACCATGACTGACCAGCGAGGGGATACGGTTACATTAGATGATTTAAAAGGTGAACCATGGTTAGCAATGTTTATATTTACAAATTGTACAACTGTTTGTCCGCCAATGACATTTAATATGACAGGAATCCAAGAAGAACTAATAGAACGCGGAGTAGAAGATTATAAACTTGTTGCATTTTCAGTTGATCCAGAATTTGATACACCTGAAGTGCTTACGAGATATTTAAGTAATTATCCAGTACCAGATGATTCGAAATGGCATTTGCTAACTGGTTATGATCAAAAATTCATCGAACAATTTGCATTAAGTTCCTTTAAGTCTTTTGTTAAAAAACCAGAAGATGGTGGAGAAGTTATTCATATGAGTACATTCCATCTTGTTGACGAAACAGGAACACTAGTTAAAAATTATGATGGTTATTCTGCTGATGGTTCTATTTCTTTTGATACGATTGCAATTGATATGAAAACGTTAATTGAAGAGAGATTAGGTAAATAAATTCAAAAAACAACAAGGAATTTCTTTCTTGTTGTTTTTTTGCTTATAAATTGCCGTTTTTGTTAAATACTAAAATTGAATTTTGAAGGAGGTTTAACAAGTGAAAAAAGTATCAGAAATTATGACTAAGAACGTTCAATTTTGTACACCACACGAATCTTTAGTTACTGCAGCAAAAATAATGCGTGATGTAGACTGTGGATCTGTTCCTGTATGTGATTCTAATAGAGTTATTGGAATGATTACAGACCGAGATATCGTTATTAAGTGTATAGCAACAGGTAATAATGTAAATGAAGTACATTGCCACGATGTAATGACTCATGATGTAGTTACTTGCTCACCAGATACAGATGTTCATGAATGTGCTCGACTAATGGCACAGCATCAAATACGGAGAATTCCAGTAGTCAATGAGAAAGGCGAACTTATGGGAATTTGCGCAATTGGGGACTTAGCACAAGAAAACATTTACATTAATGAAGCAGGGGAAGCTTTAAGCGATATTTCTGAACCTGATAATTACCGACATTAATAAATAAACGCTTCGCGCTAATGTTAGCGCCAAGCGTTTATTTTATATTATAAAAATTCTTTTGTTAATTGTTCAAATACTTGTTTTAAATCAGCGATAATATCATCTGCTTCTTCTAACCCTACAGAGAATCGTAATAAACGATCATCTACACCACGAGCAATTCGTTCTTCATATGGAATATCTGCATGTGTTTGAGTAGCTGGGTAGGTAATAAAGCTTTCTGCACCACCAAGACTTTCTGCAAAAGTTATTAACTGAATCTTTTGTAGGAAAGGATTAACCATGTCAGCATGTTTTACACGGAATGAAAGCATACCGCCTTTTCCTGTATAAAGTACATCAGTAACAAGTGGTTCACTCTCTAAATAAGCAGCCACTTTTTTCGCATTAAAGTCATGTTGTTTTAAACGTAAATGTAATGTTTTTAAACCACGAATTAATAACCAGCTATCAAATGGGGATAATACAAGCCCCATTCCGTTATGAGCAAAGGCAAGTTTTTCACTTAACTCTTGTCCTTTAGAAACGACTAATCCAGCTAATACATCATTATGTCCACCTATATATTTTGTCGCACTATGGAAAACGATGTCTGCACCGTGTTCAATAGGGCGTTGGAAATAAGGTGTGTAGAATGTATTATCAACAATAAATAAAATATTATGTTTTTTACAAATCGCTGCGAACTTGTCCAAATCAAATTCTATCATTAGCGGATTAGTTGGTGTTTCAAGTATGATTGCTTTTGTATTTTCTGTTATTAAACTTTCTACATCTTGATCTGGTTTAAAATATTTTGGTGAAATATTATATGATTCGCTAAAAGTTTTTAATAAACGATAAGTTCCACCATAAACATCATCAGGTAAGATGATTTCATCACCTGGTCTAAATAATGAAAGTATTAATTGAATTGCTGCCATTCCTGAACTACAAGCAAATCCTGCATCCCCAGATTCTAAATCAGCAATTCCTTTTTCCAATATTTCACGTGTAGGGTTTTTTGTTCGTGTATAGTCATAACCTGTTGATTGACCAACACCAGCGTGTTTGTACGCAGTTGAGAAATGAATAGGTGGGTTTACTGCACCAGTTCTTGGATCACTCTGGTTACCTAGTTGAACTAATTTTGTTTCAATCGCTTTTTTCGACATCGTTGTTTCACTCTTTCTATCGTTACTAAACTCTTTTTTAAAAAGTATGAATATTAACTTTTATTTATACAATTTATCACGATAAAGTGTTGAAAACAACCGAGTTTATTAGATTTTTATTAAGAACTATTGAATTATTATTAATTTTTAACTTGATGTAACTATTAATTATTTTTTTCCTTTAATAAATCGCGGATTTCTTTTAATAGTTCCTCTTTGTTATCTACAACAACAGGTGCTTCTTCTTTCTCTTCTTCTTTCTTCTTACGGTTTAACTTAGCTAGTAAACGTAAAGCCATAAAAATAGAAAAAGCAATAATTAAGAAATCAACGATAGATTGTAAAAACACTCCGAACTGGATAGTTCCTTCTCCAACCTCAAAAACAAAACTCTTCGTTAAATCGATACCACCTAATAATATTCCAACTAATGGCATGATAATATTATCTACTAAAGAAGTAACAATCTTACCAAATGCACCACCAATAACAACGGCTATAGCAAGATCTACGATATTACCTTTCATAGCAAATGCTTTAAAATCTTTCCACATACAATCGACTCCTTGGTTTTTTTAAGTAATTTAGTATAGAATTACATTGTTATATTATCTTTTTATTTTCCTTTGATAACAAGAATTTTAATTCAAATTTAATGCAAAAATTTAAGGTGGATTTTATGGTTAGTAAAAAAAAGAAAAAAAGAAAACCTCTGCTTACTCCGGGCACTAAACTATTATTAATCATCGTTTTAATACCTATATCTATTACACTTTATTATTCATCTTTTATTATTTGGCAACAATTGAATACGAAACTATCATTTTTAGTAGATGGAAAATCTGCAACATTAACCGAATTTGAAAAAATACAAGGTGAATTTGATCTGAAAATACCAGAGGAATACTTACCAATTTATATTTCTGCTGGTGAACAATTCGATATTCCTTGGACATTACTAGCAGCACATCATCGGGTAGAAACACGGTTTTCAACAATGAAAAGTCTTATCTCTCCAGTAGGTGCAGAAGGCCATATGCAATTTATGCCTTGTACATTTGTAGGGTGGGGTCACCCAACTTGTAGTGGTTTAGGGAAAGGGGATATTCCAGAATCCGAAAAAACTAATCCTGAAGTGATTAGAGCATATGGTGGATATGGTGTTGATGCAAATGGCGATGGTAAAGCAGATCCATTTCACATAGAAGATGCCATATACAGTGCTGCAAAATATCTTTCCGCTTCTGGAGCAAAAGATGGAAATTTAGAAAAAGCAATTTTCCAATATAACCATAGCGAAAAATATGTTCAAGATGTTCTTCACTTTTACAATCAATATGAAGGGGTAAGTAGAGAATTAGAGACTTATGCTACAACGAATAACAATGGTACATTTTAAAGTAAAAAGGGTCGTCATACAACAGTAAGAGACGACCCTAATTTTATATTAATGTTCATGTTGCTTTTTTAAATGAACGCATAATAAACGATACAATGAAAATTAAAATGATTGCACCTACTAATGCTGGAAAAACATAAAAATCAGAGACTTGCCATCCCCAATTACCAAGTAGTGCACTACCTATCCATGAACCAATGATCCCAGCCACAATGTTCCCAATAACACCACCCGGAACATCTCTACCTAGGATTACTCCTGCCAACCATCCTAGTACACCACCGATAATTAAAAACCAAATGAAGCTCATCATAGTTGTCCATCTCCTCTAAAAAAAGTAAGTACTTCATTTTGTAACTAACATGTCAAATTATGAAGTGTCTGTACTATACATTTTTTATCAAAAACAGAAAAGTATACATGATATTTAACGATTTTAGAAAAATATTTAAAAAAGAAAATTAAATGTATTTTTTCAAAATATTTAGCAAATTCAGAAAAGTATTATCATATAATTTTAAACACAAGTTCGACAAAACTAAATAAGGAGTGGGTGCTTAATGGATTGGCAACGAGAAAAAAGGTTAAATCGTCAAGCTTTAATTTTTGTAGTACTTCACTCGGTCGTTCTTTTTAACTTATCATTTGATTTTATTGTTTTAATGTAATACCTCTTCTTCCTGAGCCTAAGTAAAATCTTAGGCTCTTTACTTTTTTTCTCATAAAAACTCCACATTTTTATCCAATAAAATTTAATCAAAATATTTTAATAATTTCATAAAAAAGCAAAAATCATTATTTACGACGTTGTAAACGATTTCAACGAGAATATAATTTCTTAATTATAAAAATTGTTAGAAAAATTCGGTTGACTAAAGTGTTTTCTTGTACTATGATGACAACAATTTAAAAATTATTATTCTTTCAAACCACAGCAACAAAGTTTCATAGAACTAAATTGCGAATGTGTGATTCTAAGATTAATAATCTAAATGTAATATACAAATATTAATAATTAGAAAATGTGGGGCGTATCAATTATGAGAAGTGATATGATTAAATTAGGAGTTGATCGTGCTCCTCACCGTAGTCTTTTATACGCTACTGGAAAAGTTAAAGCTAAAGACTTAGGAAAACCATTTATCGGTGTATGTAACTCTTATATCGATATCATTCCTGGTCACGTTCATTTACAAGAATTTGCTAAGGAAGTAAAAGAAGCAATTATCGAAGCTGGTGGAATTCCATTTGAATTCAATACAATTGGTGTAGATGATGGAATTGCAATGGGTCATATTGGTATGCGATATTCATTACCAAGTAGAGAGCTAATTGCTGATTCAGCTGAAACAGTGATTAATGCTCACTGGTTTGATGGCGTATTTTATATTCCTAATTGCGATAAAATTACACCAGGTATGTTAATGGCGGCTGTCCGCACAAATGTACCAT
Organism: Ureibacillus acetophenoni; assembly: GCF_900220965.1. Lineage (GTDB taxonomy): Bacteria > Bacillota > Bacilli > Bacillales_A > Planococcaceae > Ureibacillus > Ureibacillus acetophenoni. Next base: position 98,576 of record NZ_OBQC01000003.1, read on the forward strand.
CAATTTTCGTTTCTGGCGGTCCGATGGAGGCAGGTACTTCATCAACTGGTAAACAACTTTCATTAACATCCGTTTTTGAAGGTGTTGGTGCTCACAAAGCTGGTACAATGTCAGCAGAAGAGTTACTAGATATCGAGAATAACGCTTGTCCGACTTGTGGTTCATGTTCAGGTATGTTCACAGCAAACTCTATGAACTGTTTAATGGAAATGCTAGGTGTAGCTCTTCCTGGTAACGGTACGATTGTTGCAACAAGTGAAAGACGTAAAGAACTAATTCGTGAAGCGGCAAAACAACTAATTCGTATGGTGAAAGAGGATGTTAAACCTCGCGACATTATTACAAAAGAAGCGATTGACGATGCATTTGCTTTAGACATGGCTATGGGTGGTTCAACGAATACTGTTTTACATACTTTAGCTATTGCAAACGAAGCGGAAATCGATTATAGCATTGAAGACATTAACAAAGTTGCTGAGCGTGTACCATACTTAGCAAAAATTATGCCAGCGTCAGACATCTCAATGGATGATATAAATAAAGCTGGTGGTGTCGAAGCTATTATTAATGAATTAACAAAAATTCCTGGAGCAATTCATCCTGATCGTATTACTGTTACTGGTAAAACAATGGGTGAATTAGTTAAAGGATTTGAAATTACAAACGATAAAGTGATAAGAACTAAAGATAATCCATATAGTCCTGTAGGCGGTTTATCTGTCTTATTTGGAAATATCGCACCTGAAGGTTCTGTTATTAAAGTAGGGGCGGTTGATCCATCCATTAAAACTTTCACAGGTGAAGCAATTGTTTTTGATTCACAAGAGGAAGCACAAGCGGCAATTGATGACGGAAGTGTACGTGAAGGTCACGTAGTAGTAATCCGCTATGAAGGTCCTAAAGGTGGACCGGGAATGCCGGAAATGCTTGCACCAACTTCAGCAATTATGGGTCGCGGTCTAGGAACAAAAGTTGCCTTAATTACTGATGGTAGATTTAGTGGAGCTTCTCGTGGTATTTCCATTGGCCATATTTCTCCAGAAGCTGCAGAAGGTGGACCTATTGCTTTAGTTGAAAATGGAGATATAATTGAAATAGATTTACCAAATCGAACTATTAACCTACAAGTTTCACAAGAAGTATTAGATGAGCGTCGCAAAAATCTTAAACCATTTGAACCTAAAATCAAAAAAGGTTGGTTAGCTCGTTACTCTAAGCTTGTGACAAATGCCTCAAAAGGCGGTATCATGAGTATATAAATTTTTAGTTTGAATAATATAATCGATGATGAGGTTAAAGATTATAGAGCCTTGTATCTACCAGAGAGTCGGGATTGCTGGAACCCGGCGGTACAACTATAATCGACTTCCCCTCGGAGTGAGCTATTAAACGCTTTACGCAATTAGATAGCTCCGGGCATATTCGAAGTGCTCGTTATTAATGAATAGTGTATTCATCAATGATACACTGAATTTTCATACTATTTTGAAACATTCAGTGTAGGTGAATATTTACACACTATTCCCGAGGTAGCTTTTAGCTATAAACAAGGGTGGTACCATGAAAGTCTTTTTCATCCCTTCGCGAAAGGTCTTCTTTTGCGTGGGAGAAAAAGGCTTTTTTTTATTAACAATGAATAGGAGGATTCAGAAAGATGACTACGAACACTTCAACAAGTGTAAAAATAGATGATCAAATGACTCAAACAGAAGAGACATTTAAACCGAAAAACGGAGCTGATTTGTTAGTTCATGCGTTAAAGGAACAAGATGTTGATATTGTTTTTGGATACCCAGGAGGAGCAGTTTTAAATGTGTATGATGCACTTTATAAAAATCCAATTAGACATATTTTAACACGTCATGAACAAGGTGCGATTCATGCTGCAGAAGGGTATGCTCGTGTATTAAATAAACCAGGTGTTGTTATTGCAACTTCAGGTCCAGGAGCTACGAATCTAGTAACTGGTATTACTGATGCAATGATCGACTCAATACCGTTAGTTATCTTTACAGGTCAAGTAGCTACAAGTGTTATCGGCTCAGACGCATTCCAAGAAGCAGATATTATCGGTATTACAACTCCTATTACAAAACATAACTATCAAGTTCAAGATGTTCGCGATATTCCTCGAATTATTAAAGAGGCTTTCCATATCGCAAACACAGGTAGAAAAGGTCCGGTATTAATCGACTTCCCTAAAAATATTTCAGCAGATTTATTTGATGTATCTGATTTATTAGGTAATGATGAACCAATTTACTTACCAGGTTACCAACCAAATACACGACCTAATTACTTACAAATTCAAAAGGCAGCTCAAGCGATTTCTGAAGCGAAAAAACCTCTAGTTCTTGCAGGTGCTGGAGTATTATTTGCAGATGCACGTGCTGAATTAACTGAATTTGTCGAAAAGTATCAATTACCAGTTATTAACACGCTACTTGGCTTAGGAAGTATTCATGGCGATCACGAGTTAAACTTCGGAATGGCTGGAATGCACGGAGCAGCAGTTGCCAATGATGCAATTCAAAAATGTGATTTACTAATTAATATCGGAGCTCGTTTTGACGATCGTTTAACAGGAGATACAAAACGATTTGCACCAAATGCAACAATTATTCACATTGATATTGACCCAGCTGAAATTGGTAAAAACATCCCTACAGATATTCCGATTGTTGCTGACGCTAAAGAAGCGATTAAAGCGTTAATCAATAAAGACTTCCAAGCACCTGATAATGCAGATTGGTTAGATTTCTTAAGACAAAAACAAAACGATTATCCATACTGGTACGTTGAAGATGAAAGTGAGATTTTACCTCAACAAATTATCGAAATGGTCCACGCAATTACTGGTGGAGATGCAATCGTAACTACGGATGTTGGTCAACATCAAATGTGGGCTGCACAATATTATAAATTAAATAACGATCATAGTTGGGTAACTTCAGGTGGTTTAGGAACTATGGGGTTCGGTTTCCCAGCAGCGATCGGTGCACAATTTGCAAAACCTAATAAAAAAGTTATTGCAATCGTTGGTGATGCAGGTTTCCAAATGACTAACCAAGAACTGGCATTATTAAATGAATATAATTTACCAGTTAAAGTTGTCATCATTAACAACGCTGCACTAGGAATGGTTCGTCAATGGCAGGAACTATTCTATGATGGCCGATATTCTCAATCCTTAATGCCAGTACAACCTGACTTTGTAAAACTAGCAGATGCTTTTGGAGTAAAAGGATATCGCATCAATACAATCGACGAAGCAGCTTCAATTTTAGAGGAAGCAATAAATTCAAACGAACCAGCTGTGATCGATGCAAGAGTAAAACAACATGAAAATGTATACCCAATGGTTCCTGCCGGAAAATCACTAGATGACATTGTAGGGGTGAAAAGAATATGAGGAGAGTTATTACAGTAACGGTTTTAAACCAAAGTGGTGTTTTAAATCGTGTCACTGGGTTATTAATGAAACGTCAATTCAACATTGAATCCATTACAGTTGGAGTGACGGAACAACCAAACATTTCAAAAATGACATTTGTTGTAAATATTATCGACGAAGTCAAACTTGAACAAATGATCAAACAATTGTCTAAACAAATAGATGTACTTAAAGTCAATGATATTACGGATAAATCAATTGTTACTCGTGAATTAGCATTAATAAAGGTTGTTTCACCAGCTAATTTACGATTAGAAATGAATGCAATTGTTGAACCGTTTAGACCTCAAGTTATTGACACTTCTAAAAATGTCGTAACGTATCAAGTCGTAGGTAATCCTGAAAAAATCGATGCATTTATCGAAATTATCCGACCTTATGGCATTAAAGAATTAACTCGTACGGGCGTAACTGCTACAGTACGTGAAACACAACCTATTGAAACACCGCAACTCGCTATACTGAAGTAAGAATTTAACTTCTTACAAGGGTAGTTAGTATATAAATTACCGTGATTCTCACTACGAGGATCACAGGTAAAAAAAATTAAAAAAATATTAAACACTTTGGAGGAAATGAAAATGACAAAAATGTATTATCAAAACGAAATCAATGAAGAAGTATTAAAAGGTAAAAAAATCGCAATTATCGGTTATGGTTCTCAAGGTCATGCCCATGCTCAAAACTTAAAAGAATCAGGTTTTGATGTAGTAGTAGGTGTACGCCCTGGTAAATCTTTCGATCAAGCAAAAGAAGATGGATTAAACGTAAAAACTGTTGCTGAAGCAGCTGCTGAAGCAGATATTATTCAAATCTTACTTCCAGACGAAAGACAAAAAGCAGTTTACGAAGAAGAAATCGCTCCGAATTTACAAACAGGTAACGCATTAATGTTTGCTCACGGATTCAACATTCACTTTGGCCAAATCGTACCACCAGCTGATGTTGACGTATTTTTAGTAGCTCCAAAAGGTCCTGGTCACTTAGTTCGTCGTACGTATGTTCAAGGTGCTGGAGTTCCTGCATTATTCGCAATTTACCAAGATGCAACTGGTGAAGCTCGCGATCTAGCTTTAGCTTACGGTAAAGGAATCGGATCAGCTCGTGCTGGTATGCTTGAAACAACATTTAAAGAAGAAACAGAAACTGACTTATTCGGTGAGCAAGCAGTTCTATGTGGTGGTACAACACAGTTAGTAAAATATGGTTTTGAAACTTTAGTAGAAGCTGGTTACCAACCAGAACTTGCTTACTTCGAAACATTACACGAGTTAAAGTTAATCGTTGACTTAATGTACGAAGGCGGTATGGCTACAATGCGTTACTCAATCTCTGATACAGCTGAGTGGGGAGACTATGTTTCAGGTCCTCGCATCATCGACGAATCAGTTAAAGCTCGCATGAAAGATGTATTAACTGACATTCAAAATGGTACATTCGCAAAAGATTGGATCAAAGAAAACGAAACAAACCGTCCTCGTTACACTGAGTACAAAAAAGCTGGAGCTGAACACCAAATTGAAGAAGTTGGGGCAAAATTACGTGAAATGATGCCATTCATCAACGATGGTAAAAAGAAGGTAGTGGTAAAATAATGCGTAAAATAGATATTTTTGATACGACTCTGCGTGATGGTGAACAGTCAGCTGGTATTAACTTAAATACTGCAGAAAAAATTGAAATTGCAAAACAATTAGAACGTCTTGGTGTAACTGTAATTGAAGCAGGTTTTCCTGCTTCAAGCCCAGGCGATTTGGATGCAGTACAACGAATCGCGGGAACGGTTAAAAATTCTATTGTTACAGGTTTAGCTCGTTGTGTACAAAGCGACATTGATGCTGCTTGGGAAGCATTAAAAGGTGCAGAACAACCACATGTACATGTATTTTTAGCTACGAGCCCCATTCACATGGAGTACAAATTAAAGAAAACTCCTGACCAAGTAGTAGAGCAAGCAATTGAAGCAGTTAAATATGCAAAAAAATTCTTCCCACTTGTTGAATGGTCTGCAGAAGACGGTTTCCGATCTGATCGCGACTTTTTAGTACGAATCATTGAACAAGTAATTGAGGCTGGAGCAACAACAATCAATGTTCCAGATACGGTAGGATATGCATCACCTCAAGAATATGGTGAACTTTTCCGATTCCTACGCGAAAATGTACGTGGGGCAGATAATGTTAAATTCTCTGCACACTGTCACGATGACTTAGGTATGGCTGTAGCAAACTCAATTGCTGCAATGGAAAACGGTGCTGATCAAATCGAATGTACAATCAACGGAATTGGTGAACGTGCTGGTAATGCGGCTCTAGAAGAAATTGCGGTTGCTCTTCACATTCGAAATGATTTCTATCCAGTTGAAACTGGAATTAACTTAAAAGAAATTAAACGTACTTCACAATTAGTAAGTCGTTTAACTGGCTCATTAATACAGCCGAACAAAGCGGTTGTTGGTAAAAATGCATTTGCACACGAATCTGGAATCCATCAAGATGGTGTTCTAAAACATAAAGAAACGTATGAAATCATTTCACCTGCATTAATTGGTGAAGGAGAAGTTCCATTAGTTTTAGGTAAACATTCAGGCCGTGCTGCATTTAGAGATCGCGCTGTTAAAATGGGTTACGATTTATCAGACGAAAAATTAAACAAAGCATTCCAAGAGTTTAAAAAATTAGCTGACCGTAAAAAAGAAATTACGGAAGATGATTTAATTACATTGTTAACTGAACAACAAGTTTCTATTGAAGATATTGCTCTATTTGAATTAAAGAGTGTTCAAGTTTCTTACGGAACAGATAACATTCCAACAGCAACGGCATCTGTAGCTACTCCAGATGGTGAGTTAAGAACAATTGCTGCTACTGGAGCTGGATCTGTAGAAGCAATTTTCAACACTTTAGAACAGTTAGTTAACTCAAAAGTAAATATACTTGATTTCCAAGTGAAGTCAGTGAGTAAAGGCCGAGATGCATTGGCCGATGCAGTAGTAAATGTTCGTATTAATGGTGCAGTAACAACTGGTCGAGATTCTTCACAAGATGTTCTCGATGCAACTGCGAACGCATTTATTGATGCGATTAATCGAAATATTATTCATGAAAATATTCGACAAAAACAAACAGCGCAAGTGTAAGTTAATAATTAAACCTTTTTAGCATTTCAGCATTTCATTTAACGCCATCAAGAGATCTCTTTGATGGCGTTTCTAAAAAATTGTTTTCAATTGAACTCTTAAATTATCGTATAAAAAATAGGTTAAACTATTTTATTAAAATAAAAGTTTGCGATTTCGCTCTTCAATTAATTGAAAGAAAGGTGTTTTACAATGGAAAAGAAAATTACTGTTTTACCTGGCGATGGAATTGGTCCTGAAGTTGTTGCTTCAGCTGTTAAAGTTTTACAAGCAATCGGAAAACGTTACAATCATGAGTTTCAATTAAGTTATGCAGCAATTGGTGGATCTGCTATTGATGAGTACAATAATCCACTTCCAGATGAAACGATTGCTATTTGCGAGGCAAGCGATGCAATTTTATTAGGTGCAGTAGGTGGTCCTAAATGGGATAACAATCCACCTGAGTTACGCCCTGAAAAAGGATTGCTTAAAATTCGCAAAAGATTTGATTTATTCGCAAACCTCCGCCCAGTAAAAGCAATTCCTAGTTTACTAGGTGCTTCTCCATTGAAAAGCGAAGTAGCAGAAAACGTAGACTTAATGATTGTTCGTGAACTAACAGGTGGTATTTACTTTGGAGAAAAACATCGCGACTACGGTCAAGCAAGCGATTTAAATATATATACACGTGAAGAAATTGAACGAATTGTAGAAAATGCTTTTGAACTAGCACGTTTACGTAGAGGTAAACTTTGTTCAGTAGATAAAGCTAATGTACTAGAAACGTCTAGACTTTGGCGTGAAGTAGTGGAAGAAAAGAAAGAACTATATCCTGATGTTGAAGTAGAGCACAATTTAGTTGACTCAGTAGCTATGAAACTTATTACAAACCCAGGTCACTATGATGTAGTTGTAACGGATAATATGTTCGGCGACATTTTAAGTGATGAAGCTTCTGTCATTACAGGTTCACTTGGTGTACTACCATCTGCATCTATTCGAAGTGATAACTTCGGTTTATATGAACCAGTTCACGGTTCAGCTCCAGACATAGCAGGTCAAGGAAAAGCAAACCCTGCTGCAACAATTCTTTCGGTAGCGATGATGTTACGTTACTCATTTGGTTTACAAGAAGAAGCTGCAGAAGTAGAAAGATCAGTTAGTGCGGTATTTGATGATGGTTACTATACTGCAGATTTAGCAAAAGGGAACAGTCGTACATTAACAACAGATGAATGGACAGATCGAGTGATTGCAGAAATTGATACAAATTTTGTAGCAGATAGTATTGTAGAATCTTATATTTAAAGGGTTGGTGAAGAGTGATGGCAAAAAATATTATCGAAAAAATTTGGGACACACACATTGTACATCAAGAAGAAGGTAAACCGGATTTACTATATATCGATCTTCATTTAATTCATGAAGTAACATCTCCACAGGCTTTTGAAGGGTTACGTTTAGCTGGGCGTAAAGTACGTCGTCCAGATTTATGTTTTGCGACAATGGATCACAACGTTCCGACGAAAAATTTACCTACGATTAATGATCCAATAGCTAAAAAACAAATTATGACTTTAGCTGAAAATGCGAAAGAATTTGGAATCGAACTAGCGGATATCGGTCACCCAGATCAAGGGATTGTACACGTAATTGGACCTGAATTAGGTTTAACACAGCCTGGGAAAACAATCGTTTGTGGTGACTCACATACATCAACTCATGGTGCCTTTGGTGCTTTAGCATTCGGTATTGGTACTTCAGAAGTTGAGCATGTATTATCTACACAAACTTTATGGCAAAACAAACCGAAAACAATGGAAATTCGCGTAAATGGCCAACTTGGTGTTGGTGTAACTGCGAAAGATATTATTTTAGCGATTATTGCTAAATGGGGAATTGGTGTAGGTACTGGCCATATCGTTGAATATACAGGTGATGCGATTCGTTCATTAACAATGGAAGAACGTATGACAATTTGTAACATGTCGATTGAAGCGGGTGCAAAAGCCGGTTTAATCTCTCCAGATGAAAAAACTGTAGAATTTTTACGCGATCGTCGTCATGCTCCGAAAGGTGAAAAATTCGAAGAAGCTGCTGCGTACTGGTTAAGCCTCGCATCAGATCCAGGTGCATCATATGATGTATTTCTTGAAATTGATGCTGAAGAAATCGAACCAATCGTAACTTGGGGTACAAATCCATCTATGGGTACAGGAATTTCTAAAACTGTTCCTACTTCTGATCAATATGAATCAGAGTCAGATAAGCAGGCATTGAAAAAAGCACTTGCTTATATGGGATTAGAGGAAGGCCAACCCATTGAATCGATTGAAATTCAGCATGTATTTATCGGTTCATGCACAAACTCACGTCTTTCAGATTTAAAAGCTGCAGCAAGTATTATTGAAGGCAAAAAGATTCATCCAGGAGTTAGAGGTATTGTAGTACCAGGGTCTTGGTCTACGAAAAAAGCTGCGGAGGAAGAAGGACTTGATAAAATCTTCCTAGATGCTGGTTTTGAGTGGCGTGAATCAGGATGTTCAGCATGTCTTGGTATGAACGAAGATACTATTCCTGCTGGCGAGCGTTGTGCTTCTACTTCAAACCGTAACTTCGAAGGCCGTCAAGGTGCTGGAGCACGCACACACTTAGTAAGTCCAGCTATGGCTGCTGCTGCGGCAATCGAAGGTCACTTTGTTGATGTACGTAAATACGTACAACAAGCACAAGAAGTATAAGGAGGCATAACAACATGGAACCTATTAATAAAATTACTAGTGTGATAACACCATTAGATCGTAAAAATGTAGATACAGACCAAATCATCTCAAAAGAATTTTTAAAACGTATTGAACGTACTGGTTTCGGACGTTTCCTATTTTATCACTGGCGTTTTGACGAACAAGGAAATGAAAACCCTGACTTCGTATTAAATAAACCAGAATATAAAGGCTCTCATATCCTTGTTGCACAAGACAATTTCGGTTGTGGTTCTTCCCGTGAACACGCACCTTGGGCAATTTTAGATTACGGTTTCCGTGTAGTAATCGCGCCAAGTTTTGCAGATATTTTCCACAATAACTGTTTCAAAAATGGAATTCTTCCTATTAAACTGACAGAAGAAGAGTGCGATGAAATCCTTTCAAAAGGTTTAAATGCACCATACTCAGTGGATGTGAACCTAGAAGAACAAACAGTAACAGGGGAAGATGGAAAAGTATTTAACTTCAATATTGACCCTTATTACAAAGAAATGCTTCTAAATGGTTGGGACGAAATTGCGTTAACTTTTAAATATGAAGACAAAATTTCAGAGTACGAAGCTAAACGTATCGCATTTTAATAATAATAAAAGAGTTGTTCCAAAATTTTAGGAACAACTCTTTTTTTGTATTATTTAACAGCTTCAAGGGTTTTAAGTTTTTCCATTCGTTTTGCCTTTAGTTCAGGATGAGCAATTTCCAACACAGAACGTCTTAAGAAGACTAATACAATGATGATTAATGTAATACTAGAAATAATTAGAATGTACTCAGCTGGAACTAAATCATACAAAATACCGAAAATAAGTGACCCAAGAGGCATCATTCCCATCGCCATCATTTCAAGAATACCGAAAATGCGCCCACGATAATTTTCGTCTACTTCCTTTTGTAATAGCACCCCAATTGGTGTATTCGTTAATACACCTAAACTTCCAAATAAAAACATAACGATAAAGAAATAAACAAAGTTTACACCACTTGAAAAAGCGATGAGTAACGGGATCGAAATCGCACTGACTAATATAGACATCCCTAAAATCGACCGTTTAGAGAATAATAATGGGTACTTCACATTCGATCGAGCTGCAAAATAGATTGAGAATACTAGCATCCCTATCGCAGCACCTGCTTCAACAAAACCAATTAACGTATAATCCATTTTTAATTTCTCGACTAAAATAAAACTAATACCAACATTAACAGCTGTAAAGAACATATTTAACAACAACAATACCCATAACAAATTGGCAATCACTTGCTTTGTTTTTAAATATGCGAATCCTTCTTTAAAACTACCAATCATACTTTCTTCTTTTTGTTCCCTAGGTTGTTCCTGGTCTTTTGAATACAATTTAAAATTCATTGTTGACTCTAGGAAGAATGCAGTTCCATAAGCAACAATATTAATCACTAAAAATAGTTCAATCGGTAATAGACCAAACAACATTCCACCAACGATTGGACCACCAATCCCGGCAATTGAAAGGGATAATTGGTTAAAAGACATCGCCTTTTGAAGACGCTCTTCATCGACTAGATTTGCAATCGATGCAGTAAATGCAATTCCTGTGAAAGTACTACAAATGGAATAGAAAACAGTTGTTACATAAATCGCTGGAATCGATAAACCAAAAATCAAACTATAAATAAGTAAACCGCTAATTGTAAGTACCGTTCCTGCTTGCCCAATTAGTACAATAGCTTTTCTTGGAAAACGATCAACGATAATTCCAGCAATTGGTGAAAGTATTGTACGGGGCACAATACTGAAAATTAAATTTGCCGCGAAACTTAAAGCTGAACCAGTAATCGATAAAATAAACAAACTCATACCAAAAGCATAGACATTTGCACCAAGAGAAGAAATCATTTTACTAACTAAAAATGTGTATAAATGATAAGTCGCTCTTTTTAGCTTTGCTGATTCGTTCAACTCATTCACCCCGAATGTTTAATTTGATTAAACTTATTGTATGGCATATTTTTGCAAATTGCAACCGATAAGTTTAATTAAATTAAACAATAGTGGTAATACTCTACTTGTAATGATATTATAAGATAAAATCAATGTAGTGAATTGGTTCTTAACAATTGAGGTGTGAATCATTGAATGATTTAGGAAGCAGAATTAAAAAATTGCGCAAAGAGAAAAAAATGACGTTAGCTGAATTAGCAGGGGAGCGCCTTACTAAAGGGATGTTGAGCCTTATTGAAAATGGTAAGGCAAAACCATCTATGGATAGCTTACATTACATTGCTGAACAACTGAATGTAGATATTTCAACGTTAGTAAATGATAATCATATAGAAGAAATTAGGGAATTATTATTAAATGTTGAAGAACAATTTTACAATATAAAAGATCCTTATAATAAAAAAGAAATTGAAATTATTGAACATATTTTGAAAAAAATTAATGTTTATCAAGATCAATTGCTAGGGAACAACTACGAAGAAATTCGTCTTCTTGATTTGAAAATTAGATTAGAGGCGTTAGTGAATCTCGATGAAATTCAAGAAGACGATATGTATCGAGTCATTCATTTATATGAAAAAATACATGCATACAGTCGATTAGTAAACTGTTATCTCTTCTTAGCTTCAGTTGCTTTTAATAAAAACGATTATATAAAATCCCTTCGTTATTTGCAGCGAGCAGAGGATAGAATTGAACCATATGTACATTTAGTCGATCATTTATCAAAATTAGATTTGCATTATTTACTAACAGTATTATATTCAGCGGTTGGTGATGTATTATATACAGAAAAACATTTAGAGGTTGCATTGGACATTGCTCAAAAATATAAAATTTACTACCGTTTAGATGACTTTTATCGTTTTATGTTAGTTCAATCGATGGGTCGTCATGATTTAGAGAAAAATTATTACTATATTACTAAATTAAAACAACATGCCGAATTTACCGAAGAGCCCATCTCAAAATTTACTTACTTGTGTTGCGAAGCTTTTTATTCAAATATTATTGAAAAAGACTATAATAAAACAATTGAAATCGCAAAAAAAGGGAAAGAATTTGCATCCAATGAGAATGGTATACTCATTTATTTATTAGAATTCATTGTTGCTGAAGAAACATATGCTCTATGGGGACTAGGGTTATATAATGAGGCGCTTAAATGTAGTAAAGATTTTAAAGTTTCTGAGGCTGTTCACCATCCATATGACCTTACAACGATGTATAAATGTTTTGCAGTAAGAGCACTATGTCACTTAGAGTTGGGGGATAGGGAAGCTGCAAAACAAGAAGTATTATATGCTGCTAATGGCGTAAAAAATTTCCCTAATACAATTGATAAAACATTTATCGATGAGGCCTATAAAAAGATTATTGAATAATAAAAAGAAGTGTGATCACTTAGAATCACACTTCTTTTTTTATAGTATTGCCATTGCATGTGAGCCAAGGGATTTATACGTACTAAAGAATACATTCTCATCAATTGTTTCATATCCAGAAAGTGGGTTCATAACAGTTACTTTTCCATCAGCATAACCAATTAATACAACCGCGTGCAAATTCATAAAAATTGGGTGTTTTTTATTTGTTCCTTCAATTACCCAATGACCATGAGTTCTAGCTTGTTTATAGTCTATAGTAGCCCATGTTAACACAGGTACACCAGAGTTCACATAGGATAAAATTTCTTCTCTAGAAGATTGACTTAAATTTAACGCTTTAAAATTACTATTATTTTCAAACAAAACTTGATTCGCTACTTCTATAATTGGTTCGGCATATACATAATAACCACCATCTTTTTTAGAAGGATCACCTGCATATGAAACATATGGATCAGGGCCGTAAAGTTTATTTGCTTTCTTTGTGACTGGTGTCGTTGGTAGATAGTCATTTGCTAATGTCATTTTATCGACTTCAATACCATAATAATTCATAATCGCTGTCAATGACGTTATTTCACAACCATTTGGGAGTTCCGGATTTTGCTTAACTATTGGAACAGCTAAATTATCTGAATTTGCATTGAATGTTTCTATTGTTAAAACAGGTTCATTCGGATTGAAAACAAATTTTTCTCTTGATTGTTCCGAAAGTTCGCCTGTTAGCTCTATCTTATAAATAACTACCTCGTATGGTTTATCTGGCTCAACCATGTCAAATGTCGCTTTTCCGTCTTCAGTTACTGTCTCTGTCGCGATTTTTTCACCAGTCTCAAAATCAAAAAGAGCGACTGAAACATTTTTCACACTTGTCTCGCTGGAAAATTCGACAGTATGAATTGTCAAAGCGTTATTGCTTACGGGTTGTTCTGCTGACATTTGTTTACTATAAACTTTTGGTTGCTCATTTTTTATCGTATGTTCATTGGAACTGCAACCAAAAAGAATAACCGTGCAAGATAAAGGTAATATTAATTTTGTTACGAAATTAGTTTTACCTAGCAATTAAAATGCACATCCTTTAATTCATAATCACATGATTCAAACATATTGTCTGCATAGTTCTAAAAACTATACGGATGTCAAAATATAGATAATCTTATTTTAATCCATTAATCGAATAGAGTAATAGTATTTAATCTAAATAGAGCAAAATAAAAAAACAAACTTGGACAAAACCATCCTTTAAAACTGAGAGCGGATCGAATTTGATATTAAAATAACGGTAGAATCTCCCGTTATTTATAGAATTAGGACTTTTTTAGGGAATATAAGAGTAAATTTTCCTCTTATTCTAAGAAAAGCACCTCATTTTCGCTTCTTTTAAGCAAATAAGAGTAATTTCTCCCTCTATTTAAGCGATTTTTCGGACTTTTTACTAATTAAGGGGAATTTCTCCTCTTATTATTAAGTGAAATTCTGCCACGAAAGTTTGACGGAAATATCACCCAGTATAGATATTTTATATACTTATGGCGGTAAAAGAGAATAACAGGAAAAATTACTAAATAAACGATAAAAGTGAAATCGCAGTGCCGATTTCACTTTTTTGTTATTCATCTAAGCAATTTTGTATCAGCCTCAAGATTTATAATTTAGCACTACCACTATCAAATTTTGTGTCTTTGTAATACATGTTTTTCACTAATACATTTGGTCCTAAACATTTTACAGCTGGACAGTGACAATTTAGTGATTTTGCTAAATCAGTGTCTAGCCACTTATCAAAGATTTCAGGTAAAGAATCATTTTGTATGTTACCAAGAGCTGGAGTATCACCAAAGTCAGTAACAATTACATCACCAGTAAAAATATTGATGTTTAAACGAGAGCGACCATCAGGATCATTACGTAATGTTACGTTTTTAGATTCTCTTAATCTTTTTAATAATGTTTGGTCTTCCTCGTTCAAACTGCAAGGATAGAAGGGAAGTGTACCAAATAACATCCAAGTATTTTCATCTCGTATATCAAGTAGATGATGAATCGCCTCACGTGTTTCCTCTAATGATAATGCAGTTAGTTGTGATGCGAAATCAGAAGGGTACATTGGGTGAATTTCGTGACGTGCACACTTCATTTCATTGACAATTTGATTATGAATATGCTCAATATATGGAACTGTATTCTTATTAAGCATTGTTTCAGCTGATACCATCACACCTTGTTCTGACAGCATACGAGAATTTTCAATCATTCGATTAAAGAGTGCTGCACGTTGGTCAAATGTCGGTTTTCTTTCCATCATTGCAAATCCCGTTTCGACAAATTCCTCAACCGTTCCCCAGTTATGTGAAATATGTAATACATCTAAATAAGGAGCTATTTCTAAATAACGGTCTCCATCTAGTGTTAAGTTTGAATTCATTTGTGTACGAACGCCGCGATCATGTGCGTATTTTAAAATCGGTTTCACGTAATTTTGCACTGATTTTTTACTTAGCATCGGTTCGCCACCTGTAATACTAAGGGTTCTTAAGTTTGGTATTTCATCTAGTCTTTTAATGAGAAGCTCTAAAGGTAAAGCAACAGGATCTTTCGTTTGTAATGTATATCCAACTGCGCAATGAGCACATCTCATATTACATAAATTTGTTGTAGTAAACTCGATATTGGAAAGTGTTAACTTTCCATGTTGTTCAATATCCATATAGGCTTCCCAAGGATCGTAATGAGGGGTAAGCTTATCTAACGTATTCATAGTTTTCGATACTTCCTTTCCAAAGATTCATTTTCTCATAGAATTGTAAATTCGAAAACTAAAAATAATAGAATTAGCACATTTTATTCATATATGGGGAAATTATTACGAAATAACTAAGAATTGAAAATACATAATATTATTATGTAAACTAACGTGGTCAAAAAAATGAAATGGATCATAACAATTATGAATCCACTTCATCTAAAGTAGTCGTTATAAAACTATTATTTTCACTATAAAAGACTTCACCAAACTTATTTTCAATAATAGTTTTCTCGAGTTTTATTTTTGAATAGTTCATCGCTTGAACATTGTAGCGGTATTTATCATTTTTAATAATACTGTCAGATACATAGATCGCAGAACGATTTTGGGCCAATAAATCAGATTGATGTCCATCTGCCATTTGAACACCATCTAAGTCAACAGTAGATTCAAAATCAATCCAAATTTGAGGTTTTAAATGCTTCGCAATAAAACTGTCTCGAATAAATACCTCGCTATGATTTTGAATGAGCAGCGCATTTCGTTTACCTTCTAACAATTCACTATTATTGATAATGAGGGAACTATCATTAACTACAATTTGCGCTAGAGCATGATTAGAAATTTGACTGTTTATGAAGTTAGAAATAGAATTTCTAGTTATTTTTAATCCGTAAGACCCGCCATCGAAAATTTGACAATGTTCAAAAACTGCTGTGGAATGATCACTTATTTCAATTTGCACCTGGTCGCAGTTATAAAATTTACTATCAAAGATGAAAACTTCACTTTTGTTCACTGCAAATATACTTTTTCCGTTAAATAGCTCACTTTGAGACATTGTAACGATCACATTCGTTTTACACGCTATGTGGGGCATGTAATTATCGTAGAATCTTGAGTATTCAATATCTGCGGAAGATTTCTCAAATGCTAAAATTCCATTTCCTTTATTGTCCATTACTTCACTTTCATATAAATTTAACTGGGCACTAATAATTGTTACAGCCGAATTTTCATGTTTTGATAGTTCACATTTTACAAGGGAGGCACTTCCTTCTTTATCAACAAAAATTCCAATATAGTAGCCTTCTTTAATAATACATTGCTTCATGGAACAAATGGATTTGTCGGTAACATAGATTTGTGATAGTTTATGATATTTAATGATTGTTTCGTTAAAATTGGCAATTGCTTCTTCTTTTAACTTTACGCCAATTGCATCTCCAGAATGGATGTGGCATTGTTCTATGTTTGCCCGGGATTTGTTTGAGATGATCATGTTTTCTTTAGGGTGATGGGAAATTTCACTATAAGTAATAGTTGCTTCTGTAAAATCAGTCATATAAATGCCAGATTCTTTACCATTTTGGATTATGCAATGATGTCCATTAAAAGTACATTTTTCGAGCCATATTTGTGGTAGTTGATGAAATCTTAACGTACTACTTGAAAGGGAGATTTCTGCCTCATTGCAGCCGTAAATGCCATTACCATTTCCGCGTTCTAAAACACTTCCGAAATCCTCAAATTCGGACTCATCGACAATGATTTGAGTTCCAGAATGTTGGTGAAAATGGTTTTTCTCTGAATACAGTTTGGAGCCGTCTTTTAGCCAAATTCCATGTTTCGCATTCGTTAACTCACACTGTTCCATAATTGCCTCAGATTCTTGGATAAGAAGTTGCATTTTTCCGTTAGAATGAAAAATACAGTTCTTGATAAATGCTTTTGAGTGATTCATAAGCGCAATCGCGACTTCTTTTGCATTTCTAAATTCGCAGTTTTCTAGATGGACAACACCTTCATCGACCGATAACAGAGCCTCAGATTTAACCCCAATGAGTTTACAGTTTTCTAATTTTAAATTTCCTTCAACAAATATTTGGGAAGTAGGAGAGATCGTTACATTTTGAAGTGTTACTTGAACAGATTTTGGAATGATAAAAATACCTTCCATTACTGTTTCTTCTTCACCGTTTGCTGAGATTAATACGTCTTTATCAAATTGAATGGATTCTCTATAGATTTTAGGTGATAATTTGATTTGTTCTCCTTTTCTTGATTTTTGAATGGCACGTCTCATTGTTTTCACGTTTGAAAAAAACGCAGAAAACAGTTTCATGATGGCCATGGAATCCCTCCTTCACAGTCATTCTGGGTGATATTTATATTTTTGCTAAAAAAACCAATATTTAATCGTTTATTAAACATTAATTTTTAATTAATAATGATTTTTGTATACAGTCACTCGAAAAGATTTCTCGCTAATTGAACTTATGCTTCATAGTCAGCTCGAAAGAACGTAGGTAAACAGAAGTTTTCCGCATAAAATTGGAATGAAATAAAGGAAAAATTGATGCTATTTGTAACATTAAAAAACATTACGTCAATACAATAATTACTATTTTTACTTACTTATTAGCCATACTAGATGAGAAAGGTTAAAATTATACATGAATAAGGAAATACATAGGGGGACACCATGAAAGATACATTGGAAAAGATTTTACATATGAATCAGTTAGAGAGAGAACAATACATGAGTACAAATGGGGATCAGCTATTAGAACAGATGACTAAGATCATTGGCTACCCAGAAGATGAGTTACGCGATAAATTAAACTACCGATTGTTTATCGAGCTTTTATCGACTAACGTACTTACGAATGAGCAAATGGCTCATCTTACAATTAAACTATCTGGAAAAGATTATTTATATAGTTCCATTGGCAAAACGGAAGACGACAGTGTATTTACTCGTTCATTTTCTGCTTTATGGCTTGCGGCACTTCTTTATGCAGATGCACAACTTCGCTTTTTAACGGAAGAACAATCGACAGAAATTTTAGAAGTTGCGACACCATATTTAATGAAGGAACTTGATGTTCGTGGTTTTTTAGGTGACAAAGGATGGGCCCTTGCAATAGGGAACGGTTCAGAATTAGCAACCGCTATTGTAAGTCATCCATCGTTCAAACTACATTTAACATCGAAACTATTAGAGGGAGTAAAGGCGAGTTTTTGGAAAGGCTCTGTTTATATTAATGATGAAGAAGAGAGTTTTGCGAAACTGATTGGGCTATTAATTTCAAAAAATGTAGCTGAAGAAGTTTTAATAGAATGGGTAGAACAAGTATTTGATAAATTAGAATTTTACCTAGTAACAAACGGATATACACCACAATATTTCTCCGCTAGAACGAATACGCTTCATTTTATGAAACAGTTCTATTTTCTATTAAAGTTTACACGTCGAATGCCAGAACTTATGGGTGCCGTTTCGATCTTTATTGGAAAATGGTCACAGCAATAATGGAAACTGAGGTAAGAATATGAAAAAACGAGCAACAAGAATAGTTCTATTTGCAGGAGCAGTAATTGCCTTAGCATTCCTATTTAATTTTTATTTTACAAATATCGAAGGTGACGGTAAAAAAACACCTGAAGCGGCTTTGCCGACTGATCAGAATTATGAATGGATTGAAGGTCCTAAAACAGAAAAGGAACATCGTTATTTCTTCTTGTCGAATGGCACATATTTTGGGACAGGCACTGTAACGAAAAATTTGACTGGATGGAGCTCTAGTGATGGGGTATACGCAAAATTACCCAATTCTTTAGAATTCAACGAAATCCCAGCTGCTTATTCAGATAGTAAAATCTTATATGGCCTAATTAAGCCAAATGGGGAAATAAGTGTAACAGTTAACGGAGTAGATGTCGAATTAATCCAATTAAGTTCACTTTCAGAAGAAGTCGTTAACTCATATAATGTCAAAGGTTACTCCATCTGGTATATAGATTTAACAGAATTAGGGAATAGGGAAGAGTTTATTATTAAAGTACTAGACTCTAATGATGAGGTGTTAAGTGAAATATCGATATAGCGTACCTGTGGAATGAGTTAGTATTTGTAATTAAATAGTATTGAAATGATTTATGGGCATCGAAGCTAAAAATTTCGATGCCTTTTTTGATTTCTAGAGAATTCTTTATAGAAGTTACGGTTCGATGTAGTAATTGTTTACATAATCCTCGAAGGCTTAGCCCATAAGTAATGTAAATTATACAGTTATAAGTAGTTTGAAAAAAATTTTTGATTCAATAGTAACAATTCGACATGAAACTCCATAGCATGTGTATGAGTTGAATCTGAACGATAGAAACTCGATAAAAAATTTAGGGGGATTCACGAATGGAAATTTTAAAAAGACTTGTAGTTGAAGAAGAAGGAGCTACGATGGTTGAATATGGTCTATTAGTTGCTCTAATTGCAGCTGTTGTAATTGGAACAGTAGTCACACTAGGAGGTCAAGTACAAGAAGGATTCCAAACAATCGTAGATGCAATGCCGGAATAATTAATTAATGAGCCTCACTAAAACAGTGAGGCTTACTTCAAATTAATTAAAAGGAGTAATAATTTATAATGATTGAGATTGTATTATTATTGGTATTACTTATTTCCATAGTCACTGATATCTATAGTCGAAAAATATTAAACGTTGTAACCATTCCAGCAATTTTAGTTGGACTCATTTATTACACAGTTCATTCTGGATTGAACGGATTATGGTTTAGTTTTAGTGGATTTATACTTGGTTTGGTATTGCTGTTAATTCCATTTCTTTTTGGGGGAATGGGCGCAGGAGATGTGAAATTAATGGCTGCGATTGGTGCATTGATGGGAACAGTCTTTGTATTTCATACTTTTTTATTTACAGCACTTATAGGTGGTGTAATCTCTATATTTATCCTATTACGAAGAATGAATATAAAACAGGTTATCGCCCATATGTACATGACATTTATCGTATTTCGAGGAAAAACCAAAGAAGTACATGTTAGTACGGAACAAAAGTACAAATTTTCATTTCCATATGGAATAGCAATAGTATTAGGGGCGTTTATAGCGTACATATGGGGAGTGATTTCATGAAATCCGAAAAAGGAGCTTCAATAGTAGAGTTTGCTTTAATACTACCACTATTGATTTTACTTGTATTTGGAATTATTGATTTTGGAAGAATATTCCATGCTTATTTAACAATTGACCATGCAGGTAGAGAAGCTGCTAGGGTCGCAAGTGTTGGTAAATTCAGTGATGTTGAAACTACCGCAGTTCAGAAGAGTGGAAATATGATCACTGCCGAAGATGTAGAGGTAACATACAGTGATGTTAACAAAATTAGAGGATCCATAGCCACAGTTAAAATAGATTATAAAATTACTTTTCTAACCCCAATCATTCAACCATTTTTCCCTTCCGGTTTAACGCTTTCTGACACCACAACGATGAGGATTGAATAAAAATGGAAAAAATATACAAAAGATTTCTTAGAGAAGAAAGAGGAAATGTTTTAGTTTTAGTTGCAGCCTTAATGGTTGTATTAATTGGCTTGACGGCACTAGTCATTGACGGAGGAAGATTATATTTTGAAAAAAGTACGCTTCAAAAAGCTGCTGACGCTGCAGCACTTGCAGGTGCGCAAGAATTACCAAATGATGTAACTACGGCAGAATTGCAAGCAAAAAATATAGCAACTGCGAATAATGTAGCCACGGGGAATTCAACAGTTCAGTTTGCAAGTGACAAAATGTGGATTCGTGTGATAACTTCCTCAAACGTAGATCTAACTTTTGGAAAAATTTTCGGTATATCAAGTGTACCTGTTACAGCTTCTGCAAAGGTAGAGTTAAACCCACTGACTTCCGGAACAGGTGTTATTCCACTTGGGCTAGATTTTAGTGACTATGATAAATGGAAAAATTGTACAGAAATCACTTTAAAGTTACCATCACCTAGTGGGCATATGGATCCGACTGAGCAATGTGATGGAAGTAATCAGTTAGGGTCGGGGAATACAGGACCATTAAACATTACGGGATCTGGTGGAGATAATTTTCGAAGCGATTTAGCCAATGGATCACAAATTGAAGTTTGGGTTGGGAAAGAGTTGGATACAGAAACAGGAACTATGACAGGCCCAACTAAACAAGGAATAAAAGAACGAGTTGATAAATGTAAAGATATTTACACTTATAATGCCGCAACATTTGAAACAAACCCACCCCCTGATAATTGTGCACAAATAGTTACCGTTCCTTTATACACCATTATCGAAAGCAATGGGAATCAAATAAAAAAAGTGAAGGTTGTTGGATTCGCAACACTTTTCATTATCGGTACAGATAATAGTGGGAAAGAAGTTTATGCAAGATTTATGGATTTCACTACTGGTGGTGGTAATTCTGAAGGGCAAACTGATTACGGTACGTATGGTTTTAAATTAGTAGAGTAATAGTCTATAAGTGGAGGATGAGCATGAATACAAAAAGAATTTGGATTTTCGCTCTTATATTTGGCTTAATTACTACGGGAATATTATATTTTGCATATTTCTCGAACCGTTCAGAGTCTGTACCACCCCCAGTAGAAGAGCCCGTAATTTCCGAAGAGCCCGAAATTGCTGTAAAACCTGAAGAGCCAAATGAACCGGAAGAAGAACCAAATACCATGATCCCAATTACAAAAGGGAACCGCGCAATTTCCCTCCAAGTGAGTATTGTTCAAGGGGTATCTGGATTTATTCAACCAGGTTCATACGTTGACGTGATTGTAGTGTTAACTCCTTCAGAAGAAGAATTTCAATACAAAGCAGGTCAGCACGACGCTGCTACATTGTTATTACAAAATGTAAAAGTTCTTGCAATTGGACACTCAGCAGACACGAAAGCAGAAGCGAAAAGATATGAAACTGTCACTCTTGAAGTAACACCCATTGAGAGTTTACATTTAGGATTTGCTGCAGGAGATAATAATCCAATCTTTTTAACATTAAGGGCAGAAGGGGATTCAGAGGTTGAACCAGAGGCAACACATATTCACGAAGATGACCTTCACAAAGGGGTGTTCAAACCATGACAACTCAAGTCTTATTATATACACAGGATCCAACTAAGATAAAACAAATTCATGATAGTCTAATCAATCATAACTATTTTCTTTTCTTTGCGAACAAGAGAGAAGAAATTGAAATTGTATTAAAAAATAATCGGAAGATGGCCCTATTATTAGATATAAATGAAATGAACGATGGTTATCAATATTGTGAAACACTATCCTTACTGTATCCGGAAGCATTTATTATTTTAGTTGGAGATGAACAAGAGTTAAATCTCATAAATGCACTTCGATCCGGTGCAAACGATGTTCTTTCTTATACAGCTGAGGAAGATGCAATTGTTGAAGTTCTAAATAGAGTAGAAAAACATTTCAAACTAAAAGAAACCCAAGCAATGAATAAAGAGCAGGATCAAAATGGTCTAGTGATTACAGCTTGTAGTACAAAAGGCGGGGTAGGAAAAACAACCCTAATTGTAAACCTTGCCTCAGTCCTCTC
Source organism: Ureibacillus acetophenoni (assembly GCF_900220965.1). Lineage (GTDB taxonomy): Bacteria > Bacillota > Bacilli > Bacillales_A > Planococcaceae > Ureibacillus > Ureibacillus acetophenoni. Next base: position 121,436 of record NZ_OBQC01000003.1, read on the forward strand.
AAATGAAAATCTTAAAGTAGCAGTTTTAGACTTAAGCTTGCAATTTGGTGACGTGTCTTTGTATTACGATGTCAAACCAAAAAAAACGATTTATGAATGGGTTAAGGAAGAATATGGTGTACCCAATACTGATTTAAGTAAATACATGATTAAACATAGTTCCGGTGTAGATATTTTCCCTGCGCCGATCCGACCTGAATTTTCAGAGGCAATTACTGAAGAACATATTCATGATTTAATCCAACAATGCAGACGATTATATGACTACATTCTAATTGACACCCCACCTTATCTAACAGAACATACACTCATTTCCCTTGAAAAATCGAACGAAATTTTACTTATGACCTTTATGGATTTACCAACATTAAAAAACAATAAAATTTTTATAGAAACACTCGAAGCTTTAAATTTAAAGTACAAAGTTAGAATTATTCTGAATCGTTATTATAAGGTGAAAGGAATCCATCCAGAAACTGTTGAGAAAATATTTGAGTTACCCATTTTCGCTCAAATTCCAAATAAAGAAAAAGATATTACAGCTTCTATAAACGAAGGAAAACCATATGCCCTTACGAATCCAAATAGTGCATTTTCAAAATCTATTAAGTTCCTTGCTAGAAAGTTAATTGGTAGTCCCAATGAAATTAATATAAAATGAAAGATTACCCAACTATTTCATTAAATTGATTGGAGGAAGAGCGTTGTCGTTATTCAAGCGATTAGGCGGAAAAGAACATCCATCCATTCCATCACAAGTAAAAGGAAACGATGCTAAAAAAACAAATCGAAATACTGAATTAGAAATGCGATTGCATAATTACATCGTTGAGGAACTTAAAAATCATCCAGATCAAACAGAAGTTATAGATAAAAAACGTTTAAAAGAAATATCCGAGTCATTCTTTCAATTTGAAAGTGATTATATAACATTTGAACAAAAAACCCAGCTCATTGATGCGGTAGAATATGAACTCTTTGGATATGGCCCCATTACACAGCTTCTTTCAAATCCGCAAATAACTGAAATTATGGTAAATGGACCAAATGATGTTTATATCGAACGGAAAGGTAAGCTCATTAAAAGTGATGTCACGTTCCACAACGATCAACATGTATTGAAAGTGATCGAACGGATTGTTTCACCATTAGGTAGGAGAATTGATGAAAGTAACCCAATGGTAGATGCTCGGCTACCTGATGGCTCAAGGGTAAACGCCATTATACCACCTTTGGCATTAAATGGACCGACCATTACAATTCGAAAATTTTCACAAAAACCGTTCGGCATTCAAGAATTAATTCAATTCGGTACATTGAGTAAAGAAATGGCAAAGTTTATTGAAAGCTGTGTCAAAGCTAAGCTAAACATCTTTATAAGTGGTGGAACGAGTTCTGGAAAAACGACTACTCTTAATGTTTTATCGTCCTTTATTCCAAATGATGAGCGAATTATTACAATCGAAGATGCTGCGGAGTTAAAGTTACATCAACAGCATGTTGTGAAACTGGAATCCAGACCTTCCAATATTGAAGGTCAGGGTGAGGTAAAAATACGTGACTTGGTAAGGAACTCATTACGTATGAGACCTGACCGAATCATCGTTGGTGAGGTTCGTAGTGCAGAAGCACTGGATATGCTTCAAGCAATGAATACTGGCCATGAGGGAAGCTTAGGTACAGGGCATGCAAATACTCCAAGAGATATGCTAGCCCGCCTTGAAACGATGGTACTAATGGCTGGGATGGATCTCCCTGTTCGTGCGATTAGAGAACAAATTGCAGGTGCTTTAGATCTAATTATTCATCAGTCAAGACTAAAAGATGGTAGCCGGAAAATCACTCATATTACCGAAGTTGTTGGAATGGAAGGAGATACTATTATCCTCCAAGACATATTTCTATTTAAAGAAAAAGGTCAAGGCATTGATGGAAAAGTACTTGGTGAATTTATATCTACAGGCATCCGACCTAGTTGCGCTGACAAACTTGCACTCCAAGGTTTAAATTTTCCATCTGAATGGATAAAAGGGGAGTGGTAGTTTGGAAAACGTTATATTATTTATGGTCCTTTATCTTTTCTCCACTCTGTTTTTTGTATTGGTAGGAATGTTTATATTAAGACAATCCATAGTTAATAAGATTGATTTACGTATTAAAACATATGTTCCCGAATCATTAAATGAAAGAGAATCATTAGAAGAGAAAAATAAAAAATTTAAAACTCCCACTTTGATTACTTCCATTGGAGCACTTATCAAAGGACTCCCAATGAATACAAAATTAAAGAAAAAAATTGAAGAAGCTGGTTTACCTATTAAACTAGAAGATTTTTATGTTGTTAGGATCGGCTCAGCTGTTATATTTTTTCTAATTTCGATTCTTTTAAAATACCACATAATAATTAGTATCATTTTCTTTGTCATTGGTTTTTGGCTCCCTATTTTGTATGTCAACCACAAAAGGAACAGACGTCTTGCTCGTTGTGTCAATCAATTAGCAGAAACACTTGGAATCATGGCAAACTCATTAAGAGCAGGTTTTAGTTTTATGCAAGCAATGCAATTGATAGGTAAAGAAATGCCAGATCCAATTGGCACTGAATTCGAACGAACTGTTCAAGATATTGCCTATGGCGTACCGATAGAAAAAGCTTTTGAAAATATGGTGACACGATTGCCAGATAAAAATTTAGAGATGGTACTAAGTGCATTGTTAATTCAACGAAAATCAGGTGGAAATTTAGCTGAATTACTTGAAACGATGCAGGAAACCGTCCTTGGTAGAGTACGGATAAAGGATGAAATTAAGACGTTGACAGCTGAAGGTCGGATTTCGGGAATTATTATTACGTTAATTCCAGTTGCCTTAGGTGTTTATTTATATTTTGTGAATAGAGATTACTTTGGAATACTTTTAGAAGAACCTCTTGGCTTATTAATCTTGGGATTAAGTGTTTTCTTTCTTATAGTTGGCTGGTTCGTAATCCGGAAGATTGTTAGAATTGAGGTGTAACGGATGGTCGTATTCTTGTTAGTATTGAGCTGTTTACTGTTTTTAATATTCGTAACTGCTGGGATTTTGTTAACTGTTTTCAGTAGCGAGATTCAGATTGAACGTCGACTAGCTGATCAATTTGGTTCAATCACTAAAATTAATAATACAAGTAAAAACGCTATTAAAAAGGACAATTTTTTAAATCGTGTCCTTCGCCCTTATTTTCTTTACATTCGAAAAAAAGTGATTGAAAAAATGTCTAGAAGTTCAATTAAAGAACTAAATAAAAGGATCCGGGATGCAGGACGTCCATTTAATTTAACCGCGATTGATTTTCGGGTTGCTCAAATAAGTATTGGGTTATCTGTATTTTTTAGTTTTGGGTTATTTATCTACCTGTTCACGTTAAATTTATCTTCTGCAATCCTATTAGGAATTGCAATTGGGGGAATAGCGTTCATTTTACCAAGTTTCTACTTAGACTCTTTAAAGAAGAAACGCATTCAACTAATTGATAAAAATATGGCAGACTTTTTTGATATGGTGACCTTATCCATTGAGGCAGGAATGGGATTAGAACAAGCTATTTCGAATGTATGCCGCCAAATTAGAGGTCCAATTTCAGAAGAGTTTTTAGTTACGCTAGAAGATATGAAATTGGGGAAGTCTAGAAGAGAAGCGTTATTTAATTTACGCAGTCGTGTTCCATCTGATCATTTCCAAAGTATTATAACATCCATCATTCAAGCAGGGGAATTAGGAATCGGACTTGGTAATTTAATGCGTACTTTGACACAACGAATCCGTAATCATCAACGGGAACAAGTACGAGAAAAGGCAATGAAAATGCCTGTTAAAATATTATTTCCAATGGTTTTCTTTATGTTCCCTTCATTATTTATAGTAATTTTAGGTCCATTTGTCGTAAATCTATTAGTGAATGGATTATTTTAAATGAAAATGGGTACTATAAAAGATTGTAGGTCCTCTTCAATGAGTTTTCCTACAATCTATTTATTTTGCTTTCGAAATAACCTTTTCTTAATATTGCAAATAATTTCTCTGTATTTCAACATTTTAGGTCATAAATATAACTTATTACAAAAGATAATTTTAATGTAATTTACTTATGTATTGAATTCGGGTATGATAATCATTGAAGAAAAGACACATTTTAAAGCCTTTTCCAATTAGAAATTAGGGGGAGTACAAATGGCAAGCAACTTACACAATAGCCGTTCATCATTTGAAGTAAATGGTAAAACGTATAACTACTACCGTTTAACTGCAATTGAAGAAGCTGGTATCGCAAACGTATCACGCCTTCCATACTCAATTAAAGTATTACTTGAATCAGTATTACGTCAATATGATAACTATGTAATCAAAGAAGAACATGTTAACAATTTAGCGAAATTCGGTAATGGAGCAGATCCAGAAGGTGAAGTACCATTCAAACCATCTCGTGTTGTATTACAAGACTTTACTGGGGTTCCAGTAGTAGTTGACTTAGCTTCTTTACGTTCAGCTATGAAAGAGTTAGGTGGAGACCCTAACAAAATCAACCCAGCTATTCCTGTTGACCTTGTAATTGACCACTCAGTACAAGTTGACAAATACGGTAATGCTTCAGCATTACAAGCAAACATGGATTTAGAATTCGAACGTAACGCAGAACGTTACAACTTCTTAAAATGGGCTCAAACTGCTTATGATAACTTCCGTGCTGTACCACCTGCAACAGGTATCGTACACCAAGTTAACTTAGAGTATTTAGCTCCAGTTGTACACGTACAAGAAAACGAAGATGGCACATTTGAAACATTCCCAGATTCAGTAGTAGGTACTGACTCTCATACAACAATGATTAACGGTCTTGGTGTACTTGGATGGGGTGTTGGTGGTATCGAAGCAGAAGCAGGAATGTTAGGACAACCGTCTTACTTCACAATTCCTGAAGTTATCGGTGTTAAATTAACTGGTGAACTTCCAAACGGTGCTACAGCTACTGACCTAGCGTTAAAAGTAACTCAAGTTTTACGTAAACGCGGTGTAGTAGGTAAATTCGTAGAATTCTTCGGTCCTGGTGTATCTAAATTACCACTTGCTGACCGTGCAACAATCTCAAACATGGCTCCAGAATATGGTGCTACATGTGGTTTCTTCGCAATCGACGAAGAGTCATTAAACTATATGCGTTTAACAGGCCGTGACGAAGAGCATATCGCTGTAGTAGAAAACTACTTAAAAGCAAATAGCTTATTCTTCGATCCATCTTTAGAGCCTGTTTACACAGACGTATTAGAAATTAAATTAGAAGATATTGAACCAAACCTTTCTGGTCCAAAACGTCCACAAGACTTAATTCCACTTTCAGATATGAAAGCTCGTTACCATGAAGCTGTTACAGCTCCAATGGGCGTACAAGGTTTCGGTTTAACTGAAGATGAATTCTCAAAAACATCAACAATTAAATTTGCTGATGGTGACGTAGAAATGCCAACAGGTGCTGTAGCAATTGCTGCTATTACATCTTGTACAAATACATCTAACCCATACGTTCTTTTAGCTGCTGGTTTAGTTGCTAAAAAAGCTGTTGAAAAAGGTATTCAACCACCTGCATGGGTTAAAACTTCTTTAGCACCAGGATCTAAAGTAGTAACTGGTTACCTAGAAGATTCAGGTTTACAAGATTACCTAGACCAAATCGGTTTCAACACTGTTGGTTACGGTTGTACAACATGTATCGGTAACTCAGGTCCATTACTTCCTGAAATCGAAGAAGCTATTAAAGACAAAGACTTATTCGTAACTTCAGTTCTTTCTGGTAACCGTAACTTCGAAGGTCGTGTTCACCCATTAGTAAAAGCTAACTACTTAGCTTCACCACCATTAGTTGTTGCTTATGCATTAGCTGGTACTGTAGATATCGACCTACAAAAAGATTCTTTAGGTAAAGACAAAGATGGAAACGATGTATTCTTCGCTGACATCTGGCCTTCAACTGAAGAAGTGAACGAAGTATTAAATAGAGTAGTAACTCGTGAACTATTCATTAAAGAATATGAAACTGTATTTACTGCTAACGAAAAATGGAATGCAATTGAAACATCAACTGATTCTCTATACACATTTGATGAAAAATCAACTTACATTCAAAACCCACCATTCTTCACTGGTCTTTCTAAAGAGCCTGAAGCAATTAAAGGTCTTGAAGGATTACGCGTAATCGCGAAGTTTGGTGACTCTATTACAACTGACCACATTTCACCAGCTGGTGCAATCGGTAAAGATACACCTGCAGGTAAATACTTACAAGAAAACGGTGTAGCAATCCGTGACTTCAACTCTTATGGTTCTCGTCGTGGTAACCATGAAGTAATGATGCGTGGTACATTTGCTAACATCCGTATCCGTAACCAAGTAGCTCCTGGTACAGAAGGTGGATTCACTACTTACTGGCCAACTGGCGATGTTGAGTACATTTACGATGCAGCTATGAAATACCAAGCTAACGGTACTGGTTTAGTAGTATTAGCTGGTAATGATTACGGTATGGGATCTTCTCGTGACTGGGCTGCTAAAGGTACATTCCTATTAGGAATTAAAACTGTTATCGCTCAAAGTTACGAACGTATCCACCGTTCTAACCTAGTAATGATGGGTGTATTACCACTTCAATTCATGCCAGGTGAGTCTGCAGATACATTAGGTTTAACAGGTAAAGAAGAAATCTCTGTTAACTTAACAGACGATGTAAAACCACGTGATGTATTAACTGTAACTGCTAAAGCTGAAGATGGTACAGTGAAAACATTCCAAGCTCTTGCTCGCTTCGACTCAGAAGTAGAAGTAGACTACTACCGTCATGGTGGTATCCTACAAATGGTACTTCGTAACAAAGCAGCAGAAAACTAATTTACTGCAATAAATAAAAAGGTAAATTTCTCATTATGAGAAATTTACCTTTTTTTGTGTTGTAAACCTATGACTCTTACAATAAAATAAGGATATAAAGGATTTTAATAGATTATTTACATATTTTTAACATCCCAAACAAATCTATTAAACAATCCTTTATTATAGTTAATTCGTACTGTAAATATTAATTCGGAGGTATTACATTTTGAAGAAAAAAACAATGTCTAAAGTATTCAATGCAACATTAGCAACTTCGGTAGTAGTTGGATCTGGGTTGTTAGTAACACCAGCACAAGCTGAATCTATTTCTTTTACTGACGTAAAAGAAGATAGTATTTATTATCAAGCGATCATCGAACTTGCAAAAATAGGAGCAATTGAAGGTTCTTCTGATAGTACATTTAAACCAGGGGATTCTATTACTCGTGGACAAGTTACAGAAATTCTTTCAAAAGTTTTAAACTTTCAAACAGTAGAAACATCAAATGAACCAATTACACGTGCAGAAATGGCATCATTACTAGCTAATGCATTTTATCTTACAACTTCAAATACTGAAGAATTACCATTTAAAGATGTAGATTCTGATGATGCTGAAGCTATTAAGAGTTTATACGATAATGGTGTAACAACTGGTACTTCAAATACGACATATTCTCCAGATGGAACAGTAACTAGAGAACAAGCTGCTCTATTTATCTACAGAGCATTAAATGTTAGTCCTCAAACTAAAGCAGCATTTGAATTAAAAATTATGCATAGTAATGATACACATTCACGAGTAGAACAAGCTGCTAAACGTGCTCAAGCAGTGAAAGATGTACGTGCTAAAAATCCAGATGCATTATTACTTGATGCAGGGGATATGACAACAGGTACACTTTATTACAACCTGTTCAATGGACAAGCTGACTTAGAATTCTTTAATTATATGAAATATGATGCTGTAACTTTTGGTAACCACGAGTTTGATGCTGGATCTTCTGATACTGGTCTTCAAACTTTAGTTGATTATATTAAAGGTGCAGATTTCCCATTTGTTTCTTCTAACATTGATTTCACACAAGATGAAAAATTCACTGGTTTATTCTCTGACTTAATCTCTAGTGAACCTGAAAATGGAAAAATTTATAACGGTATTGTAAAAGAAGTGAATGGAGAAAAGGTAGGTATTTTTGGTTTGACTACGGCTGAAACAGCTGATATTTCATCTCCAGGTGCCCTTACTTTCGAAAATTATTTAGAAGAAGCTGAAAAAGCAGTTAAAGCCTTTGAAGGATTAGGTGTAAATAAAATTATCGTTCTTTCACACCTTGGATACGATGATAATCCTGCAATTGATAATGACCAAGAATTAGCTAAACGAATAAATGGAATTGACGTTATCGTTGGTGGTCATAGTCATACTAAACTTGATGCACCTGTTGCAATTACTACAGACGAAAACGGTGAAGCAAAAGATACTACTTTAATCGTTCAAGCATATCAGCATAGCGATTTCTTAGGTACATTAGACGTTGGTTTTGACGAAAATGGTGTAGTTGTTGACTATAATGGAAAATTAATTGCACTTGGTGATTATGCTGAAGATCCAAAAGCATTAGAAATATTAAAACCATACCAAGAAGAAGTTAAAGCTTTCGGCGATACTGAATTAGGTGTATCAACTGAAGTTGAATTATCTAATCCACGTGTATCTGATGAAGGGAATACAGAAGAGCTAAGTGTAAGAAAGAACGAAACTATTTTGGGTAACTTAATTACTGATGGTATGTTAGCAAAAGCTAAACAATATACAGAAAAAGAAGTTATCATGGCTTTACAAAACGGTGGGGGAATCCGTGCAGCAATCGATGCAGGTCCAATCACAGTTGGTGAAGTAAATACAGTATTACCATTCGGTAACACACTAGCAATTATGGATGTAACTGGTGCTGAGCTTAAAGCTGCATTTGAACATAGTTTAGGACAATACCCATCAGAAAATGGCGGATTCCTACATGTAGCAGGCGCTAAAGTAGAATTCGATTCTACTAAACCAGCGGGTGAAAGAGTAGTGAGTATTGCATATTTAGATGCTTCTGGTAATTATGTAGAATTAGAAGACTCTAAAACTTATACTGTGGCAACAAATGCTTTCACTGCTAAAGGTGGAGACGGCTTTACAATGTTCGGCAAAGCATATGAAGAAGGTCGCGTAACTGATTTAGGTTTATCAGATTGGGAAAATTTAAGTGAACATTTACAATCTTTAGAAGCTCTTCCAACTGAAACAGAAGGTAGAATTGTAGATATTTCAGTAGAATAATCTATTAAACTATCGAAAAAAGATAGAGGATATATGACCTTTAGTCATATATCCTTATCTTTTTATATATTTCAATAAATCTCAACTTCAATACATATTATCAAGTTTAGAAAAATAGAATAATAGTAAGAAGTATTTTAATATTAAGGGAGTCTCTATCTTAAAAAAGGTTGGGAAACTATGAAAAAACGATATTGTATATTTGCAAAAATTCGTGATGGTAGGTTTTATTTATTAAATTTTGATAATGAGTCTATCATTGACTGTCTCGAACAAGTTCCTCCACCAGAAGGATTATTAGCAATAGCAAATTGGCCCATTGACAAACATACAGAAGTTGAGTTTTTTGTGGAGTTGATCAATGGCAATATTCTTTATTACCATCTATTAGATAGGCATTTGAATAGTAAAGAAACTGTAATTTTAGATAAAACAGAATTAGACCATTAAAAAAACGTGCACCTCATAAAATGAGATTGCACGTTTATTTTTTTACCATTCAATATTTGCAATTATGCCTTCATCATCATGAAGATCTAACAAAATTCGAGCAGACATTGAATCTTTGTTTAACTGCTCATCAATGTAAAGTCGAAGAGCAGCAATAAGATTTGCTGTTTTATAATAATCATTTTGACCATGTACAGACGCTTCAGCAGCAAAGCCATTTTCGTCATCATACATTAGTTCAACTTCGACTTCAGCAGGGCTTACTTGTCTAAATTTAGCATGAAATAAACAAACAGCATTTACTACATCTTGTTCACTTAATGTTATTTTCTCCAATTTTCCGTAACCTCTTTATCTTTTCTACGTGTAATCATTTGGAAGATCTTCACGCAAAGAGCAAGAACAACAACAATTGCAATTGCATTGATAGCAAATCCTAAAATATTTCCGATTAGGCCCATATCAGAGAATAAGCTACCAAATAATAATCCAGCTAATCCACCAACCATTAAGCCTTTCATTAAGCCGCCAGAATTGAAGCCGCCTTTGTTCGTTGTATTTGTATTAGATTTGTTAACATTTGACGTATTTGTGTTATTATCTTTGTTTTGAATGTTTGAATTGTTACTTTTTGGTGTGCTTGTGAAACCTTTTTTCCCTGATTTGTAAGATTTCGCTTCAGCAGTTTGTACGTCATCTCCAAAAAGTAATACGGTACCTACACTAGAAAATACTAAAGTGAAGGCAAGGAAAGTTGCTGATAAAAGTATTGATAGTTTCTTCATTCTAATCCTCCATCCTTTAATTAGCACTATATGCACTAAACTTAAGTATAACAAAGAAAAGTCTCTGAAAAAAAGTAAATACTACTATTTTTCATAGAATTTAATTTTCTTATACTTTGTTTACGTTATTATGGATGAAAAGTTTCAAATAAAAACGGCGAATATTTATTTAATTTCACCACTAATTTCTAATACAAATACAAAATTAACCCTTTTTTACGATGTTATGGTAGTGTTAAATAGTGAGATCAATCAGGAGGCTTTCATATGACTAACAATGTAACAGTACAATATAATGGATTAGTTTTATTAACAGGGTATTTGCAGCGTTTATTCGTAGCAGAAACAATCTATCGTCGAACAAACGAACCATACGATGAAAAACGATTTAATGAGATTAAAACTCTAATGGATGAAGTATATACAATTGTTCCAAGTTTTGAACAGACGGGAACATTCACTATGGGGCAAAAAGTTCAATTACAATTGATTGTTCAAAAAACAGAAAATCTTATGTCTACATATTTTAAACAAATGCCACTATCTTTTAATCAAAAATTAGCTATTGTAGGGTCATCATTATATGCAGAACAACATGTAAATGAAGGGATTATTCGTTTAGGTGAAGTTTTTAACGTAGAAATTAATGAAGACTTTAAAAAGAGAAGAAAGTATTATGAACAACGTACAAAATTAATTGATTACATAGTTTTTGTATTACATCATAACGAGCAGCCAGAAGAGAATGCTACTAAGCAAATTGATCCTTGGTTTCATGATGTCATGAAAAACAAAAGTGGAATTGAAGAAGACTTTAAACAAATTAATGAATTAATCGAATTAAATTAAAGTTGTAAATGGCCGTCACCAATTTGATTGGGACGGCCATTTTTATTATTTATAAAATACTTTGTCATTATTATATTTCGCACGAAGGAAATTAATTGCATATGTTTCGTAAATTTCACGTTCCATTGGATCTTCCACTTCATATACTTCAATTTTGTATACTTCATCGCGATATTTTTTAATTGGAGATACATTATCTTCAAAATGTTTTTTAATGCGTTGGCGTAATTTACGGGCTTTTCCTACAAACAATACTTCATTTGCTTTATTGTAAAATAAGAAAAATCCACCATTTTCACGAGTGATTTTATGGAGATCGATAAATCCATTAACCGGTGTAATTGGAGCTTCGCCTTCTTTTAGCTCTTGTTTTCTTTGATAAATGACTACATCTGGTTTTGGTAATTCTATTTTAATCAAATTCTTCACATCCTGTTTTGCTTAATATGTTGTAATGTTTCCATTTGTGACCATTCCTCATTATATATGAAGTGTCGATGAATAAGAAGCGATATTCTTTTATTTTATTATTTACCTATTGGCACAAATCTATCATTTTGACGCTGATTTTTATTACTGTATAATGATTTTAGAGGTGAATAAGATGTTTGTTAGTGAAAAAAACATAGAAATTCGTTATGCAGAAACCGATCAAATGGGTGTTGTATACCATGCCAACTATCTCGTTTGGATGGAGATAGGTCGAACACAACTTATTTCTGAGATTGGTTTTAACTACGCGGGACTTGAAGAACAAGGATATATTTCTCCAGTATTAGATATATCGATACAATATAAAAAATCAATGCGTTATGGACAAATTGCTACTGTCCGCACATGGGTTAAATCCCACACAAAATTACGGACTACATATGGATATGAAATCCTTCATGAGGATGGATCGATTGCTGCAACAGCAACTTCATTACATACCTTAATTAAAAAAGACAATTTTAGACCTGTATCACTTAGTAAAGTAGATCCAGTATGGGATGCAAAGTATACAGAAATTGCACTTGAGAAGTAAATTATTGACTAGCGAAATGTCGCTAGTCATTTTCATTGTTTGAAACTTCACTACAAACAGAAACCAAAACTTGATATAATGACGATTGTTAAACAAAAAATTGAGGAGGTATGTTCATGGTACAAAAGTTAGCAGAAATAGATACTGTTAAATGTTTTATCGTACTAACAAATACAGCACGTGAAGCTATTAAAGAACATTTTTCAGATGAACATGCCTTATTCAAAATGCAACAACATTTCCTAGTTTACATAGAGAAACAAACAATCGATCAATCTTCCATTTCGTTATCTATATTTTTTGATAACAAACGAAACAATATGCTATCCAAAAAATTCGGTGGCCGAGTTGTAATTATGGATTGCGTATTTGATTTAAAAAATGGACTTGTAGCAAAAAGTTTTCGAACTAGAGGTGGAAATACGCCTGTTGAAACGAATCGCAGGAAACCCCTTCGAATCCATTTCGTTGCATCACGAATTAATGGACATACATATCCGAAAGAATTTATTAAATTATTAGCTGAATTACCCGTTGCCCAAGAACGTTTCGATTATGTTAATAAACGAATTACAAGCTGGGAAGGGTATTTAAAAGTTTTAAATAAAAATGCAGATATAGAAGATATTGAAGCTAAGTTTCATTCTGTTCAATTTCATCCTGACTATTCCGCTGTTTCATTACAATGCAATGGAATAGATGACAAACAGTGGAAACAGTTAAAAGGCTTGAGTGCATATGTCAGAGGCTTTAAAAGAGAAATTGGTGAAGTTACAAAAGTTAATCGCGGTAGTCGACAAATTGATATTCAACTAAGTCCGTTCGTTGCTAAATTAGCGAAAAAGGGCGAATTCGACTTTTCCTCTGAATTTATAACCTTCAGTAATGCTTCAACAAAATCTCAGCTAAATCGATTATTAAAAGGATTTGAACGACTTAAGGATGGTCTAGCTGCGAATGCAAATCTTGAAAATATCCTCTTTGAAGACAAACCAACCATAGTAGAAAGAAAAAAAGATGTAGAAATCGAATTTCATAATAATTTAAATGAATATCAACGAGAAGCAGTTATTGGTGCGATGAGTGCTGAAGATTTATATGTCATCCAAGGCCCACCTGGTACTGGTAAAACGACAGTTATTTCTGAGATTTGTTATCAGAATTCAAAAGCCGGGCTAAAGACTTTGATCGCATCCCAATCAAATCTAGCAGTTGATAATGCATTAGGACGTCTTCTTTCTAACAAAGATATTCGAATATTACGCTATGGTCGTACGGAAAGTATTGAAGAAGAGGGTAAAAAATTCATTGAAGAAAATGTAGCAGAATATTGGAAACAACAAACATTAGATGCGGTTACCGAGGAAATTACGAATCACCAAAGTAAAGAACAACAACTACAACACGAGATAGAACAATGTAACGAACAAATTGAAGCGTTAAATAATAAAAAGGTTGATCTTCAAAAAGCTGTTGAAGCAAAACAAAAAGCTGAAGAAGAGCTTTCAAGGATTTCTGAGGAAATTTCAGAGTTAAAAAAGAAAATTATCCCTCTAAAAAAAGAGCGGGAAAAAACAGAACAAACGTTAGAAAAGTTAAATGATTCAAAACAAAAAATTGATTCAAAGATCTCAGAGCTGAATGAACAATTAGTAGCTATTGGATCAGTTGATGAAATTGAAAAAACAATACAAGAACATAAAGAACAGATTGTGAAGACTGAACAAACGATTCAGTTTTTAAAACTTTCTCATCAACTTCGTCAATACGAAGCACAACTTGCAGAAATTACAGCTGAACTTAGTAAATATGATTCTACCTCTTCAAATTTAACTAATACGATTGAAGAAATTAATGGGATGAAAAAAATTTATGATATTGAACAGTTCATAGAAAACCATGAAATTCGTAGAGGGTTTGTTTTAAATCAGTTGTTTTTCGATTTAGAGAAACTTCAAAAGCAGTTAGAAAATTACTCAACTTTTAGAGATATTTCATCCCGCTTAAAAAAGGCGATTGAATATGCGAACAATACTCTTGGAATTCATGTTGATATAGATCAACTTCCGGATAATCATCACTATTCATTGCAAGAAGTAAACGAATTTTTATCAAAGCTAAGTTTAGCTTTTGCACAAAAGAAAATTAATAAAGAAAATGGTATCCGTTCAGTACAGGGTTTGTATTTACGTAAGTTGTATTTACATCAACTAGGACAAATATATAACGAACATATTCAAGAATCTAAAATTGTTTTTTCGAAAATAAAAGAAGAAATAATTCATCAACTGACAAACCAAGCTGGAAACCATCAAAATGTAATTCAGTCATTAAAAAGTAAAGAAAATCACATTTCTAGTCTTATTGAACAAACAAAAGGGGAATTAGAAACTTTTTCAGAAGTAGAAAAAAGTGATTTATCAATCGAAGAGTTACAGACGGCTCGAAATAACCTTCGAAATGAGATTGAAAAGCTACAAACAGATATCCAAAAAACGTCCGAACTTCAATCAAAACTTTCTGCTAGAAAAACTGAAGAAGAACAGGTAACAACTGAAATTACAAATGGGCGAAATGTTCTAGATGAAATGATTCAAGAACTAAAACAACTAAATGCTTCTGGTATACAACTAGAAAAGAAATATTCAGAGGTTGAACAAATAACAAAACAAAACCCTGAAGCCGAATTAGAAAAGACAACTGGAAAAATTCACCAGCTGCAGGAACAAATTAACCAACTCAATAAAAAAATAGAAATTCTACCTGTAACGCAGTCCTTACAAAATGATTGGAAAGCTTTATTAGATCAATCTACCGAACATGACTTACAAGAGATCCGTAACCTTTATGTAAAGCATGCCAATGTAATTGGTACAACATGTGTTGCTTCAGCGAATAAAGAATTTATGGATAACTACCCTGTTTTTGATGTGGTGATCATAGATGAAGTATCAAAAGCGACTCCTCCAGAGTTGTTACTGCCTATGTTAAAAGGGAAGAAAGTCGTCTTGGTAGGGGACCATCACCAGTTACCACCATTAATTGGTGATGAAACTTTTGAAGAAACATTAGAAGAAGTTATTAAAGAAAGTAATACCTTTGAACAAAAAAGAGAGCTCGAAAAACTACTAGAGGAATCGTTATTTGAGCGCTTATACAAAAATTTACCACGCTCAAACAAACAAATGCTTGCCATTCAATATCGTATGCATGAAAACATTATGCAAACGATCGCACCTTTCTATCAAAATGAAAATGATTCATTACAATGTGGCTTAACTGATTCAGATGCTGTTCGTGATCATAAACTTGAAAGTAAATTAATCGCAAGGAACGACCATTTACTATGGTTTGACGTTCCAAATGAACCTCAATACTTTGAACAAAGAATGAAAGAAGGTTCGAGTTTATTCAACGAATCAGAATTGAAGGTCGTTCGTAAATTACTAATTGATATGAACGAAGCAACAGCGAAAGGTAAATTAGAAGGTACTTTTGATAATGACGCACTTAAATCAGTTGGTGTAATCAGTTTCTACGCTGAACAAGTAAATCGCATCAATCGTTTAATTGACGAATTAAACCTAGAACATTTACATATCCGTACTGGATCTGTCGATAAATTCCAAGGGATGGAAATGGATGTTATTTTAGTAAGTATGGTACGTAATCATGACAACAAACATGGTGGTATTGGATTTGCGAAGGATTATCGTCGACTAAATGTAGCATTATCTCGTGCAAGGGAACTGCTTGTGTTAATTGGTAGTACAGATATGTTTACGAAACGACCAAATAACAAAGAAACTAAAAAGATGTACCAGACTCTTTTAGACACAGTTCAACATCAAAACGGGTACCGATACTACATTAACAACTAATTACTGTGGGAGTTATTATGCAACTACAATCATTACTAGAAAAGTTTAAAGTAGATTTACAATCACATGAAAAGTGTCTCCAATCAAGTTTTTGGTGTTTACCTGTTCATACGATCCAAGTCTCATATAAACCAGTTCTAAAAAGAAAAATGGATATATTAATGAAAATGATCCTAATCTCTGTTCAAAAAGCACCTTTTTTGAATGGATTACAAATTAGTGAAATATTATTAGTAGAAGAACTTTTCATTCAAGATTTACTTTCTAAATGCGTAAATATGGGTTTGATTTTGCGAAATGAAAATGGATTTGAAATTACCGAAAAGGGAAAAGTCCAATTAGAAACTGGAATCTATGAAGAAGATCAGGAAACTTCAACACTCGAACTTTTATACAGTTCGAGCCATATGCGTTTTTTCACGGGAGATTTAGAAGAAGTACTCGAATATGAGGATTTTCCAGAGACGATTTATCGTTATTATGAAAGTCAAGAACAACCCACAATACCAAACGATTTAGTTCTAAAAGAAATTCAATCGTCTAATGAGGAAAGTGAAGAAGAAGAAACCTCTGATACTATACAAATTACAAGTATTGATGAAATTCAATTCGAACAGATCAATGATATTCCTTGTATCGAACTAATTATTTATAATAAAAGCACTGACAAATTTTATTCTAAAGTTTGGAATACATTAATTAATAATTGGGATCATGTAATTGAGCAACAAATTACTGAAAATGAAGGTTCAACGTGGAAAGAAAAGTTATTAGACTAATAATAATCTTATAATATTGCAAATATTCTATAAGCATGTTACTATTACTTTAATTTCATCAAAATCTTATCAAGAGAAGCAGAGGGAAATGGCCCTATGAAGCTTCAGCAACCTCTAACATTGTTAGAAAGGTGCTAATTCCAACGAGACTATGTCTTGAGAGATAAGAGAGCGCGAATATAAAAACTCACCCTCTCATTCTCTTGCTGGAATGAGAGGGTTTTTTGTGGATTTGATTGAATTAGGATTTTGGTAATCCACATAAGAAAGAACATCAGCTCGGGCCAACAGGAAATTGTTCACAAAGCCGTTGCCACAGGATGTGGCGCACTTTTGCTTTGTTCATTATTAGTCCGACTGTGTCTTTCTAATATTCAATTATTTAACCTAAGATGAAATCTGCCACTATTTAAGAATGGAGGAATACAATTGCCAATTAATATTCCGAAAAATTTACCTGCAGGTGAGGTACTAAGAAAAGAAAAGATTTTCGTTATGGAGGAGGACCGAGCGAGAACACAAGAAATTCGTCCTTTGAACATTCTAGTGTTTAACCTAATGCCTGAAAAAGAGAAAACAGAGTTACAGCTTTTACGTTTGTTAGGAAACACTCCACTACAAACAAATGTTACATTTTTAAATACGGCTACTTACACATCCAAAAACGTATCAAAGTCTCATTTAGAATTGTTTTATAAAACCTTCGATGAAATTAAAAATCGCCGTTTTGACGGAATGATTATTACTGGTGCGCCAGTTGAACGAATGGAATTTGAAGAGGTAAACTATTGGGATGAAATTACAAGAGTCATGGATTGGGCAAAAACAAATGTTACTTCAAGTATGTACATTTGTTGGGGAGCTCAAGCTGCGTTATATCATCATTTTGGAATTGGTAAGTTTGAATTACCGAAGAAATGTTCTGGTATTTATGGGCATGTGATTACAGATCTTACAGTTGACTTAGTGCGCGGATTTAGCGATGAGTTTTTAGCTCCTCATTCCCGTCATACTGATGTATCAATCGATGAAATTCGCAATCACCCTGACTTACGTTTACTTAGTTATTCTGAAGATGCTGGGGCCTTTATTATCCAATCGAAAGATACGAAACACATTATGATTACAGGCCATTTAGAATATGATGCTACTACTTTAGCAGATGAGTATCATCGTGATGTAGCAAAGGGTGAGCCAGTTGACATTCCTGTAAACTACTTCCCAAATAACGATCCATCAAAAGAACCGAAAAATACATGGAGAGCTCATTCTCATCTATTATTCTATAACTGGTTAAACTATTACGTTTACCAAGAAACGCCTTATGACTGGCATTTTGTTGAAGAAAATGAAGAAGATCAAATTGAATATCATATTTAATTGTACAAGCGAATGTTTTTATTCAATAGAAACATTCGCTTGTTTTTTATTTCTCAATCGGCTGTCGCTCTTTATGAAATAATATATTAAGCCCTTTTATGATAAAAACAATCCCAATAACATGGATGACAACATTCCCAATTGTACCTAGTGGATCGTAATTAAATCCGAAAAAGATCAACCCAACGATAATCGCTAAAATGCCAGTAACATATTTAAATCTCAAACTCTCACCATCCTGAATTTGTATTCTCGTCCTATAGTTATTATTAGTTTAAACTATTCCTGTTGGGTTGTGAATTTAAATTGATAGAATATTTAGTTTATTGAAGTGGGATAGATACTTTTCAATAGATGATGATTTTATATAAATGATTACTCGAATCAAGAAATAATAAAACCGACTAAAAAATCAATTAATATTAATTAACTCGACCAAATTCAGTCGAGTTTTCTTTTTCTCTTCCGAATTTGTATAAGAATATTAATAATAGAAAAAATACGTTAATAAGGGAGGTCATTTTTATGAAAGAAGAATTAAATTACGGTGATGACTACAAATATATTCCTGTAACTTCGATTTTAAGTGGTGTTGGTCAACAAGTGACCAATGATATTTATTGCTATACAAACCAGGTGGTAAATCTTTGTTTTGTTGGAAATAGTGATGGCTGGTCTTTAATTGATGCAGGTATGCCAAGATCTGCTGAAAAAATCATTAAAGAAGCTGAAAGTCGTTTTGGTCCAAATACAAGGCCGGAAGCGATTATTTTAACACATGGTCATTTTGATCACGTTGGTTCAATCATTGAATTAGTAGAACATTGGAATGTTCCAATATATGCACACGAAATGGAAATCCCTTATTTAACTGGCCAAAAGAGGTACGCTGATCCTGATAGTTCTGTGGAAGGTGGCCTTGTTGCTAGAATGTCACCATATTTCCCAAACGAGCCTATTCAATTAGGTACACATGTAAAGCCACTACCAGAAAATCGAACAGTTCCAACATTAGATGGCTGGAAATGGATTCATACGCCAGGTCATGCTCCCGGTCATGTTTCTCTCTTTAGAGAAGAAGACAGAGCTCTCATTGCGGGAGATGCATTTGTAACGGTAAGGCAAGATTCGCTATTTAAAGTATTAGTCCAGGATCGTGAAGTAACTGGTCCACCACGATACTTTACAACGGATTGGGATTTGGCAAGGGAATCAGTTACAAAATTAGCTTGTTTAAATCCAACTGTGGCCGTTACTGGACACGGTGTACCTATTAAAGGTGAAGTGTTAAAGGACAATCTAGAGAAACTCGCTAAAAACTTTGATGACATGGCTAGACCAGATTATGGTAAATATTTGAACTAAGAGTTCATTTACAGGTTTCCTATTATTGGAGCCTGTTTTTTATATTTTTTCGACATAAAAAGGAATACATCCAGCCATATAGAATATTTATACATAATAGCGTCATAGTTTCTATTAAGAATTACAAAGGGGGAGTTTGGATGGTTTACATAGTAGAAGGGAGCCGTACTGCTTTTGGAAGTTACGGTGGTTCATTTTTACACACAGATGAGGTAGATTTAGGGGTAGCAGTAACAAAAGAAGCGTTAAAACGAAGTGGAGTAGAGGCATCACAAATTGACGAAATTATATTTGGTAATATTATACAGACAAATAAAACATCTGCGTATTTATCACGACATATCGGTTTGAGTAGTGGACTTCCTATTACTTCATCGGCATTAACAGTTAACCGATTATGTGGATCTGGGTTGCAAGCGATTGTGAGTGGGGCACAATCAATCCTATTAGGTGATGCACAATTGATCGTTGCAGGTGGTACTGAAAGTATGTCTCGTGCGCCACACTTACTAAAAGGAACACGTTTTAGTAATCCAAACAAAGCACCAATTATTGATGATATGTTGTGGGGCACTTTAACCGACGAATATATCGGCTGTGGAATGGGCGTAACTGCTGAAAATCTAGCAAAAAAATATGAGATTAGCAGGGAAGAGCAGGATGAATTTTCTGTTCAATCTCATTTAAGAGCAAGTCGTGCCATTGAGTCTGGTCGATTTGCAAAAGAAATTGTCTCTGTAACAGTTAAAAATGCAAAAGGGCAGGAAATCGTTGTAGAACGAGATGAACACGTTCGTAGCAATGCTAGTCTTGAAAAAATGAGTACTTTAAAACCAGCGTTTCTAAAAGATGGTACAGTAACAGCGGCAAATGCCAGTGGTATTAATGATGGTGCCGGTGCTGTAGTAGTTGCATCAGAAAAGGCAGTAAATGAAAATAACTTAAAGCCAATTAGTAGAATAGTAGCTTGGGCAGTAGCTGGGGTAGATCCTAATATTATGGGAATCGGACCTGTACCTGCAATCCAAAAAGTATTGCAAAAAGCAAATCTTTCACTACAAGATATTGACTTATTTGAACTAAATGAAGCTTTTGCAGCTCAAAGCTTAGCTTGTATTAAGGAACTTCAACTAGATCAAAATAAAGTGAATGTTAATGGTGGAGCTATTGCTCTAGGGCATCCAGTTGGGGCAAGTGGCGCAAGAGTTACCTACACATTAGCAAAAGAATTGCAGCTTCAAAACAAAAAGTTTGGTATTGCGACTCTGTGCATCGGTGGTGGACAAGGAATCGCTGTTTTATTGGAAAATGTGAATTAATCTCTAATAAACTAAATGAGAGATAACGTAACTACTAACACGAAAAATGCATGGCGAAAATAAATATTCGTCATGCATTTTCTACTTCTAAATTAAGAACATCGCCACAATGGATGTAACAACAAGACCTACAACAACTGGTATTAAGTTTTTCCGTGCAAGTTCAAATGGACTAACATTACAAATTGCTGCTGCTGGGATAAGAGCCCATGGTACTAAAGTACCTCCACCAACCCAAATCGCTGCAATTTGCCCCATAGCTGTTAATGTCGCAGTTCCGGCATCAATTGCTGTACCGAATAGGTTTGCGATTGATCCTGCTAATGTAATACCTGAGAATCCAGAACCATCAAGTCCTGTAATAGCTCCAACAGTCGTTAATGTAACAACTGCAATTTCTTTTGTTAAAGGAACAACACCTGCTAAAGCAATACCTAAATCATTGACGATCCCTTGAGAGCCATTTGGTAAGTCACCAATAATTGAAAGGTATCCTGAGTCGCCTAAATAGAAGAACGCTGCAATTGGAATTACTGGTCCAAATACTTTAAACCCAAATTGGAAACCTTCAATTAAATAACTTGTTGTTTTTTCTAATCCTGTATTTTTGTGTGCAAACATAGATAGTAACAACAAGATAATAATTGCCGTACCACCAACTATCGCTGTCGCATCTCCACCAGACAATTTAAATACCGCCATTGCAACAACATTTAGCGCAAAGGCAATTGGAATTAGTATCGCAAAAAATTGCTTTTGACCCTTCGATAATAAACCTAACTCAGGTTCTTCAATTTCTGTTTTACCATCAAACGTGCCAACCATTTCAAGGGAGCCACGCTTTATATCTCGACGTAATAAGATAAAGGCAACAATTGTCGTAACAAGCCCCATCGTAATAACTAATGGTACACTGGCAAATACAACGTCCGAAACTGGTATACCTGCTGCATCAGCTGTTAATTTCGGAGCACCTTGAATAATAAAGTCCCCAGATAAGGCTATACCGTGACCAAATAAGTTCATCGCCATCGCAACACCAAGAGCAGGAAGTCCCGCGCGAATCGCAACTGGTAACATAACAGCCCCTAATAATGCGACTGCTGGTGATGGCCAGAAGAACCAAGAAATCACCATCATTAAAATACCAATCGTCCAATAGGCAAGAGCTGGTGTTTTAATGATTTTTGTAAATGGGGCAACCATTACTTCATTTATCCCTGTTTTTTGCAACACTTTACTCATTGCAACGATAATACAGATGATCAATATTGTAGATAATAATTCGGATGTGGCATATACAAAGCTTTTAAAAACCCCACTAACAGATGCCGTTAAATCCCCAGTTGCTGCTATTGCGATTAAAAAGATACCGAGAATACTAATAAGGGTAGTATCCCGACGTTTCACCATAAACCCAATGATTAATACAATAAAGACGACATATATCCAATGAAGAGCAGTTAACTCAATACCCATCCCAAGCAAAGCCTTCACCTCAATTCTTTTGGTATTAGAATATGAGGCGAATGACCAATGGGTGAGTGCTTAGAAATTTTTATATATTCCCTCTCAATATACTATCGAATATCCTTAATAAATATATTTTTCAATTAATTAAATCTCATGCAGAGAGGCAGTTTAATTAAAAATATATTTGATTTGACAAAATACCTATAGGGGTATAGTATTGGGGTATGATAAATATATTTAATAAGAGCGGAGGTAGCAAAAAAATGAATTCATATGACGATAAAATAAAAAATCGAATAAAACGTGCTGAAGGTCAACTTCGTGGCATATTGAAAATGATGGAAGAAGGAAAAGATTGTAAAGCTGTCATTACCCAACTTTCTGCAGCTCGTTCAGGTGTGGATCGTGCAATTGGTTTGATTGTAAGTCAAAATTTAGCAGAGTGCATTCAAGCAGCACAAGGAGATGAGCAAGCTATGAATGAATCAATACAAGAAGCTGTAAATCTTTTCGTTAAAAGTCGATAACTCCTTCGACTTTTTATTTTTAAGGCTCTGTTAAATTTAATTGTTGTTTTTATGAAGACTTACCAAGTTGACTATAAACCAAAATACCAAAAAGACGAAAAACCTCTTTAAAAGTGTTTCTCGTCTTTCTATATGGCTTTTACAAGATATTTATAGCTGCTATGTTAATCATCATTATCTAAAATAGGAACCACAGAAGAAGGTAAGAAGCTACTTACGTTTTTAAGTGTAGAAAACTTTAAATCATTCGAAAAAATAGCAAGATAAGTTCCAGCATTCGGTAAATAATATACTGTATGCCCTTCTTGGAGATTAATATCTATAGGAACTTGAGTAAATAATGATTCCTCTCTTAACTCATCGCCAACTAAAAAACAATCTTTTTGAGTTGACCATAAAACGATATCATCCATACAGCTAAGAACTTTTAATAAAGGGAAAATACCGCAGAATTGTTCGCTATTTATAACTTCAATAATAGCTACCAAATAACCGTTTTTAAATTGTTTACTCGTACATTGTTTTATTTTATGATGTACACTTGTTTGTTCAAACTTCTCTACAAATGATTCTTCTACTTGTACACAAAAGTATAGAGGGAATGATTGGCTTTCTCTCATCCATAAACTTAATACTTCAATAGGCATTCCATCCGACTCTGGAAAATAACAATCATAAACATAGTTAATATTTATATTCATATCAAATGGAATGGATTCTTTCCAATCTTCCATAGACGATTGATAAATTTGGCATCTCATTTTATCACTCTTTTCTAAACCCTGCTTTTAAGGGAAAATATCAATATTTCCATTAAAGCCCCAATCATTAAAATGAGCATTAAACATTGAATTTTGATAACCTCAAGCTTCGATAGGTTTCTGTCATTTCAAAAACAAAGGATGTCAAAAGAAATTCTTTGATATTGTGTTTTGTACTTTCATTACTATGACTATCTACAAATAAGAACCAAGCTAGGTAATTATCAAGATATTTAGATGCTACACCTTTAAAACAATGTATCCAATGTTTTAAACGTGAATGGAGTCCGTTTACATTTTGGATATGATACAAACCTTTGATAACGTGTTTTCCATCGTCTGATTTAATGCGATAGTGTTCAATCCCTTTTTCATTTGCATACGTTTTATAGGCTCTCCAAGCGTCTGTTACGAGTACATTATTTGATGTTAGTTTAGAGCCTATCATACCGTCAACTTTGGTTTTCACAACACGCCCCATTGCCCTTTTTGAGAATACAAAAAATAAGTCTCGTCCACTTCAACGATTCCATCAAATTGTTCAAAATCCATTTGTTTAAGAGCCGATAACAACTTATGTCTCCAAATAGAATAATGTAACCCAAGTAACTCCTACAATTTCTGCTGATTTTCGCAGAGAATAGCCTTTAAACATACATTCAACAAAAGTAATCCATTCATTGCCTTTTCTAGTGCGGTAAAGAATTGTATTTATAGTATCCATAAATGTTTTACGACAAGCCTTGCAGCGATATCGTTGACGACCATTAACTTTACAGAATCGATTAATGTGTTCTGAAGTACAATGAGGGCACTCAAAGCCTTCTTTATAACGCACTTCTCGCATTTCATCTATTAGGCGACCATCAACAGTTGAGGAAGGTTCAACATAGCGTTTCACCCATTGAAACACTCGTTCTTTATCTGTATGCGATAATTTATCGATATGTTTTAATAAATTACTAAACGCTTTACTCATCGTTGAACCCCCAAATAAGAATATTTGTTCTTATTATAAACAATTATTTGAAAGGTATCAATTTTCAACATCAACCTTTAACAGAGCCATTTTTAAAACAAACATACCCCAATAGGTATAGTGTAAGCTATATTTCTATTTTGGTTAGGATTAAAAAATAATATTGACATATATACCAATAGGGGTATATGATATCCATGTAGACAATAATACCCCCAACGGTATAAATGGAGTGATCTTATGGAAATATGGTTATTTTTAGGGATAGTCATTGTTATTATCATTTGGCGTATTCAGCCTGCCAAAGGAATAAAATCTATGACGACAGAAACATTAAAAGGAATATTAAATGATAAAGATAAAGTGTTTGTCGATGTTCGAACGACAGGTGAGTATAAATCTCGTAATATTCGACAGTTTAAAAATATTCCTTTAGGATCTAACTTTTCAAATCTTCCAAAAGATAAGGAAATAGTGGTCATTTGTCAAAGTGGAATGAGAAGTTCACAAGCATGTAAACAACTTAAAAAATTAGGATATGAAAAGGTTACAAATGTTCGTGGCGGTATGAGTGCTTGGAGAGACTAAATATTAAACAAGGAGGAAAATAAAATGAAAGAGATTACTGCAAATGAAGTTCAACAACGCTTAGAAAATGGTGAACAACTAAATTTAATTGATGTTCGTGAGGTGGATGAAGTAAAAACAGGACATATTCCTAGTATTACGAATATACCACTTGGATTGCTAGAATTCCGTGCACATGAACTTGATAAAAATAAACCTTATATTGTTGTTTGCCGCTCTGGTGGACGTAGTGGTCAAGCAACACAGTATTTAGAAAGCCATGGCTTTAATGTAACAAATATGACTGGCGGCATGCTTTCCTGGGAAGGGAAAGTAGAATAATTTTTTAACAAAAATAATACCCCAAGGGGTACATGGAGGTTTTAATGAAATGTCAATTAAAGCAGATATAAAGATAGATTGTAAAGGTCTTACTTGCCCAATGCCGATTGTAAAAACAAAAAAGGCAATGAATGACGTTGGAAACGGACAAATATTAGAAGTTCAGGCAACCGATAAAGGTTCTATTGCAGATTTAAAAGCATGGTCTGAAAGTGTAGGACACCAGTATATAGGTTCTACAGAAGAAGATGGTGTATTACTACATTACATTCGTAAAAGTGGCGATGAGCACTACATCGAAGCGGAAAAGAATTTTGAACAGACGATTACTAATGAAGAACTAATTGATCGTGCTCCAGAAGGTGGAATCATTCTAGATGTTCGTGAAGAAGCAGAATACGCATTTGGCCATATTGAAGGTTCTATATCCATCCCAATGGGAGAGTTAGAAGAGCGAATAAATGAGCTAAATAAAGATCAAGAAATCTTTGTAATATGTCGTACAGGTACACGAAGTGATTTAGCTGCACAGATAATAGCTGACAAAGGCTTTACAAAAGTGTATAACGTCTTACCAGGAATGAACTCTTGGTGTGGCGATTTAACAAAAAAAATATAAAACTTAAATTAACTGGGGGAATTTATTATGACTAACAAAGTAGCAATTATCGCAAGTAACGGTGGGTTATTTGACGCTTATAAAGTATTTAATATCGCAACGGCTGCAGCCGCAACAGAGAAAGAAGTAGCAATTTTCTTCACATTTGAAGGGTTAAACTTGATTCATAAACAAGGAATGCAACAATTACCAATGCCAGAAGGTCGTGAACACTTTGCAGAAGGATTTGCAAAAGCAAATGTACCGAGCATTCCAGAATTAGTAGAGATGGCACAAGAGATGAATGTAAAATTCATCGGGTGTCAGATGACAATGGACGTAATGGGTTTAACGAAAGAGGACTTTATTGATGGAATTGAAGTTGGAGGAGCTGTTACATTCCTTGAGTTCGCAAAAGAAGCAGCGCCAACTTTAACATTCTAATACCAATATTCTTATAACTTAATATTTTAAGTATTAATCATTTTGGAAAAACTAATGGAAGGGATTTACCCTTCCATTTAAAAAATCAAAAATAATACCTACGGGGGTAATATAAAGTGACAGTATTTAAAATGACAGCAGCACAAGTTGCTCGAAAAGTAATTGAAAATCAATCATTATTTATCTTAGATGTACGTAACAAAGATGCATTTGAGGATTGGAAGATTGAAGGACATAGCTTTGATTATTTAAATATTCCTTACTTCGATCTATTGGATGGAGTAGATGAAATTATACCGAAGCTTCCAGCTGATAAAGATGTCCTTGTGGTGTGTGCAAAAGAAGGGTCTTCACTTATGGTAGCTGAAATGATTTCTGACGCTGGACGTGACGTCTTCTATCTTGAAGGTGGAATGAAATCATGGAGTTCATACCTAGAACCAATTAAAGTAGGAGACTTAACTGATGGCGGTGAAATATATCAATTCGTTCGTTTAGGTAAAGGTTGTCTTTCTTATATGGTTGTTTCAGAAGGTGAAGCTGCGATTATTGATGCGGTTCGTTTCAAAGATGTTTTCACAAATTTTGCAAAAGAAAAGAATGTTGAAATTAAACATGTATTTGATACACACTTACATGCCGATCACATCTCTGGTGGACGTCATATCGCAAAAGCTACAGGTGCGACTTATTACTTACCACCAAAAGATGCAGAAGAGGTTGTATTTGACTACACACCACTTGAAGATGATTTAACAGTGAAAGTAGGTACCTCTCAAATTGAAGTAGGTGCACTTTACTCACCAGGTCATACAATTGGTTCAACTTCGTTCATCGTGGATAGCAAGTATTTATTAACAGGGGATATTTTATTCATCGATTCAATCGGCCGTCCTGACTTAGCAGGTCTTGCAGAAGATTGGGTAGGTGATCTTCGTGAAACATTATATCATCGTTACCGTGAATTAGCAGAGGATTTAATCGTTTTACCAGCTCACTTCATGAACATTGAAGAGTTAAATGAAGAGGGAACTGTAGCAAAGCGTTTAGGAGATTTAGTTGCAGAAAACCATGGTTTAAATATTGAAAGTGAAGAAGAATTCCGTCATACAGTGACAGATAACTTACCACCTCAACCAAATGCTTATGAACTAATTCGACAAGTAAATATGGGGAAAATAACTCCAGACAATGATGAACAAACGGAGATGGAAATCGGTCCAAACCGTTGTGCAGTACGTTAATGAAGTGTAGTAAATGTGGCCTGTATGATATTTACACATCAATTAAGGAGAGGGACGGTATTAATCCGTTCCTTTGTACTTAAAAATTATTAATTAAAAGGAGAGTATAACAATGAATCCAACAAAAATATTAGATGTTAAAGGGATGTCATGTCCAATGCCGATTGTACGTACGAAAAAGGAAATGGATACATTAAATACAGGAGATATTTTGGAAGTACATGTAACAGATAAAGGTGCGTTATCAGATATGCCTGCTTGGGCAAATGCTGCTGGTCATACAATTATCGACCAAGAAGAAGATGCAGAAGTATTAAAGTTTTTCATTAAAAAAGCGTAAAAGTGAGTTCTAATTCGACTCACTTTTTTCCTTAAATAGGGACATCTAATGTATAGGATTTTATTATTTATATACCTAAATAGAAAGAAGGAAACACTTTGGACATTAGTTTTGTGATCCTCCTTTTCATAACTGGTTTTATCGGGTCATTTCTTTCTGGAATGCTCGGAATCGGTGGGGCTATTGTCAAATACCCGATGCTACTCATGATTCCACCACTGTTCGGATTTGAAGCCCTAACAGCTCATGAAGTTTCTGGAATTAGTGCACTTGATGTCCTTTTTGTATCCATAGCAGGGGTTATAGGATTTCGTAATGGCGGATATTTAAATAAATCATTAATTACGGTAATGGGGATATCTATTCTATTTGGCACATTCTTAGGCAGTTTTGGTTCACAATATTTTACTGAAGCACAAGTTAATCTTGTTTATGGAATATTGGCGTTATTAGCTGCAATTATGATGTTTATTCCGAAAAAGAAGATTGATGATATCCAGTTAGAACAAGTCACTTATAATAAAACACTTGCAGCCAGTCTAGCTTTTGTTGTTGGTATTGGTTCAGGTATTGTAGGTGCTGGTGGAGGATTCTTATTAATACCTATTATGCTATTAATCTTACGTATACCTACAAGAATGGCTATTGCATCTAGTCTTGCAATTACCTTTATTTCTTCCATTGCTGGTTCAATCGGTAAAATTTCAACAGGGCAAGTAGAATATTTTACGGCAATTATTGTGATTATGGCAGGATTAATCGCAACTCCTATCGGGGCAAAAGTAAGCAAAAGAATGAATACAAAGATATTACAGTCAATATTGGCGGTTTTAATTTTAGCTACAGCTATTAAAGTTTGGTTAGATATTCTTTAATATAGTAATAAAAACGAACTCATATATATAAAAACTCCCCTAGAAAGAAAATAGGGGAGATTTTATCTTTTTTATTTATTAGAAAGAATTGCAGTCTGTGTTTGAGCATCCCATTTCACATTTAAATCAAATAATGTTTCCGAGATGAAACGTAATGGTAAATAAGAACGACCGTTTTTGGAGAATGGTGCAGCTTCTAAAGAGACTTGTTTTCCATTAACAGAAGCAATTTTTGAATTAAGTGTTAAAGTAACATTTTTTCCATCTTTATCAATTGAAAATGAATTGTTACTACCGTTCCAAGTCACCGTAGCATTATTTGCTTCGGCCAATTGACGAATAGGTATAAATGTTCGATTATTTACAGCTAATGGTTGTGCATCAAAGTCTACAAAATCCTGATTCAATTTCACATTTACATCGCCGACTTTAACAGGAATTGTTTTTGTAGCTATTAATTTACCATTTGAGTAAGAATCGATTGTTATATTAATAGATTTCCCAGCGTTTTGTACAAAGTTGTGAGAAATCGTCCAAGGTGCTTTTGTAGCTTGACCAATTACTTTTCCATTAACTTTATAAGTTACACTAGTCATATTTGGTTCTGCAGTTTTGACAAATGAGTGTAAAGTTTGTTTTCTAGGTGCAATTCCATATTCAGCAACGTTAGCATAAAAAATTGGTGAAGTATCACCGATATTTGATAGATAGAATGGATTTCTAATACTATTTTGATAGGAAGTTAGAATCGTTTGATTTGTTGATAGAGTGAAAGTACCTAAATTACTACTATCAAAGTAGAAGTATGCTTTTACATTTGGGTATAGCATCGGCAAATAAGTATAAAACTCATCTAACTGTTTTTTAGCCCAACTTGTTACATCTCTACCTGTTTTATAGTCTTTGTAACTAACTGCGCCTTCTGAGATGAAAAACGGTTTCTTATGGGCATAAAGATTGTAAATTGTTTCAAATTTTTTAACATAACTTTCTCTATCTACACCTAGATTTAAAGGATCCAGTTCCGGATGATAATTTTTGTAAGTACTTACACCAACCCAATCAACATAAGCATCTCCAGGATAATAATCTGGAATTGTGTTAGGTGGGAAATCGTTTGGTGCCCAAACAATAGCAACATTTGGAGCTTCTTCTTTAAACACTTTCGATACGATACGGAATTTCTCTATATATAGAGAAGGGTCTTTTGTATACCAATATTTGTTTGACGGATCATTCATTTCATTTGCAAAACGTAAAAATATCGGAATATCTAGTTGAGCAGCTTCTCTTGCTAGTTTTCTCAAATACTCGTTATCTTTTACTTCTTGTAATCCATTTAAGGGTTGTAATGCAAATTGTAATGCAACACCATTTTCCTTAGCTTTATTAATATGGGATTGATATGTACTAAAGTAATCTTCCCCATACGTAAAATATAGAAGGTATGCCGCATGTTTTTTACCAGTCATTTCAGGAAAATCTTCAATATAGAACTTCGAAGGATCAAATGGATCGTGTACAGCATCATCCATTTCTGCGTATGCACCAATATAAGCTCCTAAAATAGGCTCATATTTCCCACCATGATAATAGCGTGTACTTGCTGCTTGTCCATCCATTTCTGTAAATAGACGGATATCACTTTGTACAAAGTCTGCTTTTCTATTAGCAGCAATTACTTCTTGATCGCTGTTTGGAACTTTCGCCCAATAATCTGCTTCAGCTCTCCAACTCTTAGCTGCATCATCATATTTTGCACTATGAGCATAAGCGCTTCCTAATCTTCCATACATTAATGCGGCATTTGTATAGTCTTTACTGTTAATAAATTGAGGTATTACCTTATTATACTTTTCGATTGCTAGACTATAGTTTTTATTTGCAAGGGCATTATCCGCAGCCTTCATATCATTCCATACATTCGCACTAGCCGTTTGAAAAGGAGTTACGAGTAAAACTAGAACAATTAAGAATGCAAAAAATTTGTAGGTAGAAAATTTACCTTTTTTCAAATGATCAAATCCTCTCAAAATTAATATAATTTTCCAATTTATTATATCAAAAATAATTAATAAGCGACTATGTAATCATATTTATTTGAATTCAAAAGCCGTTTTGCTGCAGTGATACTAACAATATATAAAATTTGAAATTAAAATAAAATTTCGATTAAAAAATATTAAAAACTGCAATTTTAATACTATTTAATTAGAAAAATATGTATATTTTATATTATATAGTGTCATAATTTGTTATAATTAGCGAATGATAATATGCTCTCATATTAAAAGGAGTGATTTAATTATTAAAAAGTTATTAGCAATTATATTCCTTTTTTTACTTGCATCCTGTAATACTAATGGAACTACTGAAGAAAAAGTAACAGATAGTAAAAATCAAGCGACTGAAATTGAAACTGAAGAAAAAACAGAAATTCCAAAACCTAAAGAACCAGAAATTTATTCGGCTTCCGTTTCAGCAATTGGAGATATTCTAATACATAATTCTGTATATGAAGATGCCCAAACTGCGCCAAATCAATATGATTTTTCCAAGATGTTTGAAGCCGTAAAACCTTATTTAGAAAGTGCAGATATAACAATTGCCAACTCAGAGAGCATTATAGGTGGTCAAGAAATTGGTTTGTCGAGTTATCCTCAATTTAATAGCCCTTATGAAGTAGGGGATGTATTAAAAGATGTAGGTGTAGACGTCGTCACAATGGCAAATAACCATACTTTGGATCGCGGTGAACAAGCGATTTTTAATGCGACAAACTACTGGAACGAATTAGGTATTACCTACGTTGGTGCTGCCACAAGTAAGGAAGAAGCAGAAACAATTAAGACAATGACTATTAATAACATCGTCTTCTCATTTTTAGGTTACACATATGGAACGAACGGGTTAAAAGTCCCAGAAAGTAAAGAATATTTAGTCAACTATATAAATGAAGAGAAAATGATTGAGGATATTCAAAAAGCAAAAAGTATGTCAGACGTAGTGATTCTAAATATCCATCAAGGAAATGAATATGCTCCGATGTTTAATGAAGATCAAGAACATATTGTTCAACTTGCTTCTGACTATGGCGCAGATATTATTTTTGGACATCATCCCCACGTATTGCAACCTGCTAAATGGTACACTGGTGTAAATGGAAATAAGACATTTGTCATCCACTCACTCGGGAATTTTATATCCGGTCAAGATAAACTATATCGCCAAATTGGTGCTATTATGCAATTAGATGTCACAAAAACAATCACATATGATACATCTGGAAACGAAACAATTAGTATTGATATTACGAACCCTCAATTATTACCGACATACGTACATTTCACGAATTGGAGTAATTACAAAATTATACCAATGTTTCAATTAACTAATAATGAATTAGAAAATTTTGAAGTCATTTATGAAGAAATAAAAACACATATGTCACAATTTGTTCCTGAAATGCAATTTATCGAAAACCAATATAATAAGTAAATTCGCATTTGAAAGCCAAACGTTGATTCGTTTGGTTTTTTATTTGAAATAAAATACATTTCGTTAAGGCAAGTACCATTCATAAATCAAACCAATCGTCACAAAATAATATCAAATTCCTTGGAGGGTCAGGCAATGAAACAACAAGATCAAATGTTTACAGTTGCAGGAACCAATATTGCAGAAGTAAAGAAACTAAATCAAGAATCAGGGCTATCTTATAATGAGGTGTATGCATTACTTGCAAAAACTGGAGGAAAAGGAACGTCGATTTATAGTGATACTAATCGTGAAAAAATTAGAGCTAAATTAAATCACCAATAAAACGTTTTCGAATAACTCCTACTGCGCCTCAATTGATTTTGAGGTGCAGTTTTTTAATCTAAAAAAGAAAGGGGAATTATATGCCGATTCATTCCTACATTTTGAAATATTTCGATGAACATACTAATGAAAGAACGGATGGTATTAAGCAAGAAAACCCTCCACAGGAAAGAAGACCAACCATTCATCAAATCGAAGACCAAATTATTAAGTTAAACGGATATCAATTACCCATTCGAATCTATACCCCAACTCCTCAAGAACATTACTCATTATTAGTATTTTTCCATGAAGGAAGATTTATGAATGGAAATTTAGAGGCATCAGATGTAGCATGCCGTATGATTGCATCATTTTCTGGACATAAGCTGATTGCAATTGATTATCCAGCTTCTTTAAATAGTGCTGTTGATACTTTTGATAAATGTTACGAAGCAACGAAGTGGATTTCACAGCAAGCTGACACATTTAATGGCAAGGTATCAGATATATCCATCGCTGGAGGAAGTATTGGGGGAACGATCGCTACGTTATTGAGTATTGAAGCAATAAAAAGAAACGATTTTACACTTCAAAAACAAATATTATTTTATCCAATAACTGATTTTAACGAACAAATTGAAGATAGTCATTTTCTCTCCAGGAAGATGTACAATGGAAAATATGGAATTGACATCAATAACCTCAAAGGGCTTATGAATTCAAATCTGGAGTCACCTTTAAATGCGGATGAGAAGATACTTTCAAACATGCCAAATACACTAATCTACACCGCTGAATATGACCCTTTTAGCGATGAAGCTGAAGAATATGCAGAGAAAATACAATCAGCAGGTGGGGAAGTGAAACTAGTCCGTTTTGATGGAAATATACATGGATTTATGCAAAGTTTCCCTGGATCCCCAGATTATATGAGAGGTTTTGAATTAACAACCGAGTTCCTTATTAATGAAGAAAAAGAAGTGCTCACCTAAAAAGGTGAACTTCTTTTTTATTTTTTTTTGGGGATAGGAAGGCCTTCCTAAGGAAAATAAGACATACTGGTGATATCGTTACTTCTGTATTTTGTTAGAATAACTAATACTATTAATTATAGAATTTTTATGCTAATGCTAGATGGAAATACATTTACAATATAACATTATTTAACCAGTCGAGATATTCGTGTATAAATATCTCGAAATTTTGATGGAAAAATAAACTTTTTAATATTAAAATTAAGATTTAAAGTAGTATGAGAATTACTATTAATATATTAATAAGATAGAAGAAGAGTTATTACTACCATTTTCTAATAGAATGGAGGTTTATATAAATGAACCATGACTTAAAAGAAGATATATCACAATTTGCTAGCATTTTACAAAGTGCTTTCAATACTGTACAAGATATATTTTATATAATGGAAGTTCGTAATGATGAATTCTACTATTATTTTGCGAACCAGGTAGGTAGAGGCCATTTAGATTACGAAAAGGAAATGGAAGGAAAAACTTTCTATGAAGTACTTCCTAAAGAAAAAGCAGACTTTCTAATTAGACAATATAGAAAATGCGTCCGTCAAAAGAAAATTGTAGTCTATAGTGATGAAATAGTAGTAGGTAACCAAAGAATTATTAACGAATCAGTCCTCACTCCTTTTACTTTTAAAGACAAAATGTTTATAGCAACAGTTGTTCGTGACGTAACGGAGTATAACAGAAAAATTACCGAGTTAAACCATATTAAAAACTCACTTGAAATTAATGAAGAAAGATTAAATTCTCTAGTACATAACGATGGAGATGCTATTATTACAGTTGATTCAGAAGGTTATATTTTAGAATCTAATAATGCTTGTAAAAAAATCATTGGTTATGATCAGTTAGAAATTGTAGGACTAAATATTTCAAAGTTTTTCCGAAATAATGATTTCGATACCTTAAATAATCATTTTAAATTAGCATTAGAAAATCAATCAACACAATTTAATTCCTACGTATTTCATAAAAATGGTTCCTCACTATATGTAAATCTTAAGTTTATTCCTATTACGATGAATGGAATAATCCGTGGGGCATATGTAATAGCTAAAGATATTACATATGAAAAAAAGGATTACGAAAATCTGCAGAAATCAGATAGTCAACTTAAATCGTTTTTAAACCATAATGCTGATCCAATTTATATTACAGATTTAGAGGGTAAAATTGAATTCGTAAATGACTCATTTATTAAAACCTTTGGATTCAATAGAGAAGAATTAATTCAACAATTTAACCCAACTATACCCGATTGGTTAAAAGATGAGACAAGCGGATTGTACGAAAAAACGATTAAAGGAAATAGTATCACGGATCTTCATGTAATACGACAGAAAAAAAATGGGGAGCTGTTAGAACTAAGTGTGACATTTTCTCCACTTTATGATTCAACTGATGAAATTTCTGGTATTGCTAGTATAGCAAGAGATATAACAAATTTTAAAAAAAGAAATTTAGCTTTATATCAAGAAAACCAGGATTTGAATTTAATTTGGAAACATTCTACAGATGCTATTTTATTGTTCAATCAAAATGCTGAAATAGTTAAGATTAATCCAACCTTTACTAACTTATTTTTATATAAAAAAGAAGAAATCAATTCACTTTCTGAACTATATTTAGATCATCAAAAAAATCAAATCCTAGAATTACTACGAATATTAGATGAAGAAAATCCATGCATTCAATTCGAAACAAAACGTAAGCGTAAAGATGGCTCAGTTATAGATGTACTTGCTACTTATCGAAAAGTTGAAAATGGGAAAACATTTGCGATTGCAACTTATAAAGATATAACAAAAGAAAAGCACATACTCCAAGAATTAGCAATAAGCGAAGAAAAATACCGAAAAGTTTTAGACGCTTCGCCAGAGCCATTATTAATTCACAATGGTGAAATTATTACT
This sequence comes from Ureibacillus acetophenoni, assembly GCF_900220965.1. GTDB lineage: Bacteria > Bacillota > Bacilli > Bacillales_A > Planococcaceae > Ureibacillus > Ureibacillus acetophenoni. The sequence continues at coordinate 157,398 of NZ_OBQC01000003.1, forward strand.
TATCTTAATAAAGCTGCACTCAACTTAGCAAAAGCAAAAAATCTTTGTGTTATGAAAGGTAGACCAATTGCCGATTTTATTCACTCAAGTAATAAAGAGGAAGTATTAAATCGCATTAAACTTTCAATTAGAAGAGACTTTATATCTGAACCAGTAATTGAAAGGTTCATTACTCTTGATGGTGAATCGATATATGCTGAAACTTCAACAGCGGCATTCCAAGAACATGGCCAAGATTACGCCATTGTTATGCTAAGAGATGTGACACAAAAATTAAGAGCTGAAAAATCATTAAAGGAAAGTGAAGAGCGTTTCCGAATTATTGCTGAAAATACGAATAGTGTAATAAAAATTATAGCTCCAACGGGAAAAGTTACATACTGTTCTCCTTCGATAGAAGATGTTTTAGGTATACCTATTTGGGATGAGATCGGTAAATCAGTTACAAGTAATATCCATTATGAAGATTTAGAATTATTTGAAATTACAATGGAAGAAAGCTTAAAAACTAAAAAATCCACTGCTCTCGAAATGCGTTGCATTCATCGAGATGGTTACGCTGTTTGGATTAAAACCCATATCACTCCAATACTTAATGAAAATGAAGAAGTAGAAAGAATTATGTTGATTTCCAATGATATTACCGATTTAAAACAAAAGGAAACTACACTTACACAAATGGCGTTTTACGACTATTTAACTAATTTACCGAATAGACGATTATTTTATAAACAATTAGAACAAGCAATGTTAACGACCGATAAAACTGGTAAAATCTCAGCTTTAATGATTGTAGATTGCGATAAATTCAAATTGATCAATGACACACTAGGACATGATATTGGTGATGAAGTAATTAAAGAATTTGCTAACCGATTGAAATTGTCTCTAAGGCATAAAGATACTATTTCTAGAATTGGCGGGGATGAATTTACTGTCGTAACTCCAGAAATGAAAAGTATTGATGAAGTAATAAGTGTTACAGAACGTTTGTTGAAAAAAATGAACGAGCCAATTTATATTTTCGGTCATGAAATTCAACTAACTGCTAGTATTGGCATTGCTATTTACAATTCAAATTCTTATACAATAGAAGAATTATTCAAAAAAGCAGACCAAAACTTGTATCGTTCAAAAGAATCTGGCGGTAACATATATACACTCGATTAAAAAAAAGACTAGTAGGAATCAGATGATTCTTACTAGTCTTTATTGTTGTTCTAATTAAATAGGAACCCCTTCCTAGTGAAATAAGAAGTAATGGTGATATATGTTATCAACCTTGCTCTGTAAACTGAGATTATCATAAAACTTTCAGAAAATAACATCTGGTACTAGTAATAATCACATTTTTTATAGGGGAGGATAAAAAAATGGTGTTTTCATTATTTCCAAAGTTTCATAAAACAGTAGAACCAAAAAGTTATAAGGATAACTTTGATCCTAGCAACAATTTATTGAATAAAAAGATGTTTGACACAATGTTCGAAAGTAGTCCGGATGCTGTATTTACTATTAGTATAAATAGACAGATACAATTTTTTAATCGAACTCTGAGAATTTTATTTAATAGTAAAGAAGAGAAGCTAAGATTTATCTTCAATCAGCAAATATTAAACATTGAAATTGTTAAGGTACATTTAGATCAAGCTTTAAACGGTGAAGCACAATCTTTTCAGTTTGAGTATGTTGATAGAAATAACCAGCCAATCAACCTAGATGTTACAATTGTACCTTTATTCAATAATGATTATGAAGTGATCGCAATCTGTGGTATTGCAAAAGATATTACAAATTATGTTTTATACCACAATGAAATACTTGATGTTAAAAGTAAATTGGAATTAGCTCAAGCAACGGGAAAAATCGGCTCTTGGGACTTAAATATTTTATTAGATGAAATCTATTGGTCTGAACAATTTTTTAAGTTAACTGGGCATGAAAAAAATGATACGTTTCGACCGACTTTAGACGAAGGTTTACATTATGTTCATCCTGAAGATCGCGAAGATTACCGCAAGGTGTTAAAAGACGCCATTAACAAATCCAAAGGTTACGATATTGAGTATCGTCTTCTTAGAAAAGACAATTCCTTCATCTATGTTTATGAACATGTAGAAATGTTTTTTGATGAAGTTGGCAATCCAATACGATTAGTAGGAAACACTCAAGATATTACAGAACGAAAGCTCGCAGAAATGAAATTAGTAGAATCAAATTTAACTATTGAAACAATCTATGAACATCTATCATTAGGTATAATTTCAATCGACATGGTAAATCAAAGTACGATCATGGTATCGGCAGGAATTGAAGAGGTAACAGGTTATCCAATAGAATATTTTTATACACCTCAAGGAATTCAATCCATAGTCAATCCTGAGGATCTTCATAAATATATAGATGCAATGGCTAAACTGACTTACGGAAAAACGATAACCTTAGAATTTAGAATTGTACACAAAAAAGGTAATCAAATTTGGGTCCATGGTAAATTTTTACCGATTTTTAATGATATTGGTGCTGTTATTCGTGTTGATGGAATTTTTACGGATATAACAGAACAAAAACAACACCAAGATGAAATTCACCAATTGGCATATTATGATAAACTAACTGGTTTAGCAAAAACGGAATTATTTAATGAAAAAATCGAATCATTAATTGAACAAAAAAACCCGTTTTCTATTTTATATTTAGAAGTTGAACGTCTAAGAACTATTAATAATACACTAGGTCATGCGATCGTAAATGATCTATTAAAAGAAATAACGACTAGAATTCAATCCAATGTGAATCAACCTTTCTATTTCGCAAGATTAGAAGGAAATGAATTCGGTATTATTCTCTCAGATTATAATCTTTCAAGTTATCCTGAATATTTCGCAGAATCGATCTTAAAAAGTCTCGAAGTCCCGTTTTTCATTGATGGATTTGAAATCTATGCAACAGCTAGCATTGGTATTAGTAATTATTCCGAAAATGGCGAAACATTAGAAGAACTAATAAAAAACGCGGATGCTGCATTACACCGCGCAAAATCTTTAGGCAAAAACAATTATCATATTTTTTCATCCACATTGAACATTTCAACATACAAACAATATGAGTTAGAAAGAGATTTAAGAAAAGCATTAAAAAACAATCAATTAATACTATATTTCCAATCAAGAGTAGATACTAAAACACAAAAAATTGTGAGTGCAGAGGCGCTCATTCGTTGGGAACATCCAATATGGGGGATTGTCTCTCCAGGAGAATTCCTTTCGATCGCAGAAGAAATAGGCTTAATCAATGAAATTGGTGACTGGGTTTTACAAAAAGTGTGTGATTACTTATCAAAATGGAAAAAAGAGGGTATTAAAATTGTGCCTATTTCTATTAACTTCATTGCTCAACGATTCTTACGTAGTGATTGTATTCCAATGATCGTTAATACGCTAAAAGAATACGATATAGATTCGTCGCTAATTGAATTAGAGATAACAGAGTCCTCCATTATCCATCATGAACAAGAAGTGGAACGTATTTTGTTACAGCTAAAAGAACTAGGGATTAAAGTAGCTTTAGATGATTTTGGTACAGGTTATTCCTCATTAGCACATATAAAAGATTTTACGATTAATACGATTAAATTAGATAAATCATTTATTCAACAAATAGCAATTAAACAAGATGTAGAAATCATCATCAAATCTTTAATTTTTATGGCTAAAGGGTTAAATATGAATATTGTGGCAGAAGGAGTAGAAACCCTTGAACAATATGAATTTTTGAAGCAACAAGAATGTACAGAAATTCAAGGATATTTGTTTAGTAAACCAGTTCCAGAGGAGGATTTCAGAAAATTATTGAGTAAAGCAATTCTAAAACCAATTATCCACTCTAAACATTCTGAGATGAAAGAAAAAAGGAATTTTTATCGAATACAGTTAGTAATGCCATTGAAAGCAACAATGACAATTACATCATTTAAGGGGAATGTTGTTAATTTGGGGAAAACAGAGATTACCATTGATAACATTGGTGCTGGTGGTCTAAGGTTCTATTCTACAATTCAGTTACCTGTACGCCCAGATATCGTCTACCAATTTGAAACAGTAATAATGGGGAAAGAAGTACAAGTACAGGGTCATATTGTTTGGAAGGATGAATCTTGTGACGGTGTCTATCAATACGGAATATCCTTTAACATTATTGAAAAAGAACGACAAGATTTATTAAAAGTACTGAATAACTTAACATTAAAACTTAAAAAGAACGTTCTTGTTCATGACACAAATTTTGTACATGATGATCCGATTCAATATATAAAAAAAACACAAGTATCAAAATTGAATCTTAAATGAAAACACTTTTAGTTGTAGTATAAAAATTACCATCAAGAAATAGTTCACTTATACTCCTTACAAATTTGAAAGTATGATATCCTAGTAAAATAGAAGGATTATCTATTTAAGTTGGGGAGTAGTGAGGATGGAAAACGAAAAAATTAATATTTTACTAGTAGATGATCGGCCCGAAAACTTATTAACTTTAGAAGCGATACTTGATCATGATGATTATCATTTAATTAAAGTTCAATCAGGTGAGGACGCACTAAAATATTTATTAAAGCATGATGTTGCTTTAATATTATTAGATGTGCAAATGCCTGGATTGGATGGTTATAGTACAGCCAAAATTATAAAAGCACGAGAAAAAACAAAACATGTTCCGATTCTATTTATTACAGCAAATTACTTAGATTCAGAACATGTTTTTATGGGTTATACTGTTGGTGCAATAGACTATATCCTCAAGCCTTTTGACCCAATTATTTTAGCTTCTAAGGTTGAAAGATTTGTTGAATTATATAAATTGAGAAAACAACTCGAACATCAAACTAACACGTTAATTGAAAAAAATAATGTTATCCAATATTTAGCTAATCATGATAGTTTAACGGAATTACCAAACCGTAGATATTTTTATGAATTATTAATTGCACAAGTAAATGAAGCAAAATTAAAAAATGAAACTTTTAGTGTAATGATATTGGATTTAGATCGATTTAAATATGTAAATGATTCACTTGGACATGTGATTGGCGATAATTTACTAATTGAAGTAGCAAAACGATTATATTCTTCGACGCGAGCTGAAGATTTTATAGCACGTGTTGGTGGTGATGAGTTTTACATCATTTTGCCAAACTCAGATAGAGATCAATCCATTAAACTAGCTGAGAATATTTTAGATTCATTTAAAAATCCATTTTTAATAGATAAATATGAATTTTACATCACTTCATGTATTGGATTAGCAATTTTCCCTTATGATGCCGAAGATTCAAATTCATTAATTCAAAAAGCAGATGCCGCTCTTTACAGGGCAAAAGAGCAGGGGAAAAACAAATATAATGTTTTTCATTCCGGTATGAATATTCAATCTTACCGTTCTTTTCTTTTACAAAATGATTTGCGTAAAGCAATCGATAATAATGAATTTTTCTTAGTCTATCAGCCTAAAGTGAATATTCATTCGGGCCAAGTTAAAAGTGCTGAAGCTTTACTACGATGGAAACACCCTGTTTGGGGATTAATTCCGCCAAATGAATTTATTCCTTTAGCTGAAGAATCAGGGCTCATTTTCGAGATTGATCAATGGGTATTTAAAAATGTTTGTAAACAAATTCAGACTTGGAATAATAATCAGGTTGAATATATAAGAATTGCTGTAAATTTATCAGCAAAACATTTCGTTGAAAAAAACTTCATACAAAATATTATACAAGTAATTGATGAATTTCAGATTGAGACAATGCAACTTGAGTTTGAGATTACTGAAACTGCTTTATTAGCAAATGAAGAATCTATAAAACAGACATTAAAACAAATAAAAGAATTAGGAATTCACATAAGTCTTGATGATTATGGTACAGGGTATTCATCTATTATCTATCTAAGAAACTTCCCATTGGATTCCATTAAAATCGATCAATCCTATATCAATGATTTACCAAACAACATGAATAATAGTGTAGAAATAGTAGAATCTATCATTAATTTAGCGAAAAAACTTAATATCACAGTTATCGCTGAAGGAGTAGAAACGGTCGAGCAACTTGAGATTTTAAATGAACTTCAATGTAAAGAGGTTCAGGGATATATCTATAGTCCACCTATATCTTCTGAAAACTTAGTTGAATATGTACAAAATGATGATTCGAAAATTCTTACTAAAATAAACGATCCAAAACCACTATCAATCGAACAAAAGAATAAAATTAAACCATTTGAAAGTGGAACGAACAGTCATGTACTTCAAAACGCTATAAGCGAACTGAAAGGTACTTACTCACTTTCTAGTCGAGAATTAGATGTTTTGACACTAATTGTTGAAGGTCTTACAAACAAAGAAATCTCCGAACGTCTATTTATTAGTGAACATACTGTAAAAAACCATATTACAAACATACTTCATAAATTCGATGCTACAGATCGTGTACAAGTAATTTCAAGAGTGTATGAAGCATGCATTAATGTAGTATAAACTAAGATAAATTGTAGACTTCATTGGAGTGAAAATATGAAACTTAAAACTAAATTCTTAATATCATTGAGTGTTTTACCTTTATTATTGATTGCAATCATTATATTAGGATTTATCCAACATAATCAGCTTAATCGAATAAGTAATACAGTGAATCATAATGCTGATTTAACTTTAACAGCGCAGCAAATTAGAGCAGATCTAAAAGATGCGAGCATACTTCTTCGAGATTTAGTCATTACAGAAGATCAAGAAAATATTAAACTGTTAACTGAACAATCAAAAGCAGAATTAGCAAATATCTCACAAGGGATTAAAGATTTAGAAACAAAAACATCTAATCTTCAAGAGAACAATTTAATTGAGAGGTTATATTCTATTAATTCCGAATTTGTTCTTTATGCAAACGAGGTATTATCTTACGTTGAGGAAGGTAACAACGAAACTGCAGCTAGAATTATTGAGGAAAACGCAGGAAATACTAGAGCACTTTTTACACAGGCCGTTCGTGAAATAACAAATGAATATGATACACACTTACAAAATACTCTGGTAACGTCTATTGACAGTTTTGAAAAGGGCACTGTTATTTCATTAATAATTTTAGGAACTGGAATTATCCTTATCATTGTTACGACAGGGAGCACGATCATACATGCCGTACAAAGACTAGGTAAGATGTCATCTTTAATGACAAGCATCACTAATGGTGAACAAGACTTAAACACGAAAGTTCCAGTATTAAATAATGACGAAATTGATACTGTTGCCATTTCCTTTAATAAATTATCTGATTCTCTGTCAGAACAAATGGTTAAAGAACAACAGCTTACATGGATGAAAACAAATATAGCTGACATTACAACAAGCTTAAGTGGATCGGGCGAATTAGAATCTTTAGGAAGTACGTTATTATCAAGAGTAGTGCCATTAGTTGAATCGAGCCACGCAGTATTATATGTTCAAGATTTAAATAATAACGGACAAAGCTATAAGTTAATTTCTACATATGGTACTCAAAAAGATAGCAAACAGCTATTTTCAATAATCCATCCCGGTGAAGGGTTAATTGGACAATCAATTGTTGAAAAAAGTCCGATTATCTTAACAGATATACCAAAAGACTATATTAAAATTTCATCTGGTATAGGTGAAACTTCACCAACAAACGTTTATATTTTTCCGATAATTTTCGAAAATGAAGTAAAGGCTGTTTTAGAGCTTGCTTCACTTAAACCATTTACTGAAATTCAAACGAACTTTTTACAAGAGTTGATTCAAAATATCGGAATTGTAATCGAAAGTGTTATGAGCCGAATTCAATTAGCTCAATTACTAGAAGAGTCTCAAACATTAATGGAAGAAATTCAAGCACAATCTGAAGAATTACAAAACCAACAAGAAGAGTTAAAAGCAACAAATGAAGAGTTGGAAGCTCAAACATTAATTCTCCGACAGTCTGAAGAAAAACTTCAAAGACAACAAGAAGAATTAGAAGAAACAAATACAGAATTAGAAGAAAAAGCGAAACGTTTAGAAGAACAAAATATTAAATTCGAAGAGACAAATAGACAAGTAGAAAATGCAAAGGCTGAACTTGAGATAAAAGCAGAACAATTAGCCCTAAGCTCTAAATATAAATCTGAATTCTTAGCGAATATGTCTCATGAATTACGTACTCCTTTAAATAGTCTAATTATTTTATCGAAATTATTAGCTGATAATCCAAATCAAAACCTTACAACGAAACAGATTGAATTCGCTAAGACAATACATTCTTCAGGAAATGATCTATTAAAACTGATTAATAATATTTTAGATTTAGCTAAAATTGAGTCTGGTAAAACTGAAGTGATTCCAACAAACTTGAACATTTCATCCATTGTCGAATCACTTCAATATAGCTTTAGACCATTAGCTGAAAGTAAAAACTTATCATTTGACGTAGTCGTTCAAGCAGGAACACCAAAAACTCTTTTTAGTGATATTGACCGAATTCAACAAATACTTAATAATTTACTATCGAATGCTTACAAGTTCACTAAAAAAGGTGGAGTAAAGCTTGAGATATCATATGATAATGTTCAAAAACAATTTGCTTTCTCAGTAGTTGACACAGGTATTGGAATACCTCTAGAAAAACAACAATTAATCTTTGAGGCATTCCAACAAGCTGACGGTACAACAAGTCGAAAGTTTGGCGGAACAGGATTAGGGTTATCTATTTCAAAAGAACTAGCTACTATCTTAGGTGGAGAAATAGTTGTTGAAAGTGAAGAAGGGAAGGGAAGTCGATTTACTTTCTTCGTAAGTAACTATAACAATGTTCAACAAACTATTAATTCAATACATGAAGTAGCAGCCACAGCGGAAATAAACACAACACCTATAGAAATCGATCAAAAACCAGTCCTTAACACTGTCAAGGACAATAAAGTATCAGTCAATAATCAAATTAAACGGCTATTAATTATTGATGATGATTTAAATCAAAGAAATAGTTTAATGGAATTAATCGGGAATATGGATTTTATCATAAGTGCAGTTCCTTCTGGTCATCAGGCAATTGAATTGTTAAAAGTAAATCATTTTGATTGCATTATTTTAGATTTAGGATTGGGAGATACTAACGGATTCGAATTATTGAAAAGAATCAAGGATATCGATATTCAAAGTGAGTTAAAAGTTATTGTCTACACAGGACGACATTTAATAAGTAAAGAAGAACTTTATATAGGGAAATTTACACATACAATCATTATCAAAAACGAATATTCTCCAGAACGATTAAAAAGTGAACTTGAACTATTTTTAATTGAAAGTAAAAATAAACATAATTCAATCTCACAAAACGACAACTATTCTAGTGACAATTCAAATCTTTCTGGTAAAAAAATCTTATTAGTAGATGATGATGTACGAAATGTATTCTCACTCACTAGCGTATTAGAAATGACTGGATGTGAAGTTCTATTTGCAGAAAATGGTTTAGAGAGCTTAAAAATGTTAGATGAAAACGATGATATCGACCTTGTATTAATGGACATTATGATGCCGGAAATGGATGGTTATGAAGCAATCCAACATATAAGAGAGAAATCACAGTTTAAAGATTTACCAATCATAGCTTTAACAGCAAAAGCCATGAAAGAAGACCGCGAAAAATGTTTAATGATCGGTGCTTCTGATTATATTGCAAAACCAGTAGAGCCAGATCAACTAATTTCTTTAATTAAAGTTTGGGTATATTAGTATTTAAGGAATGAAATATATGGAATTAAACACTATTGATAAGCATGAATCCTTTGATGAATTAGAAAAACTGGAAATAAAATTGTTAGTGAACGGTCTTTATGAATGGTGTGGCTATGATTTTCGTGATTATGCATTTCCATCGCTTCGAAGACGTATTTTGCACCGTCTACAAGCAGAAAAACTTTCAACAATTACCCAATTATTGAACAAGGCACTGCATGAAGCTGACTGTTTAAACCGGTTACTTGATGATCTATCAATTAATGTGACAGAGATGTTTCGAGATCCGTTGTTTTGGAAAGAATTCCGAGAGAAAATCGTACCATACTTACGTACTTACCCTTCTATACGTATTTGGCTTGCAGGGTGTGCTTCTGGTGAGGAAGTCTATTCAATGGCCATACTTTTAGAAGAAGAAGGACTTTATGAGAAAACAAAAATTTACGCTACAGATTTTAATCAAGAAGTATTAAAAGTAGCTAAGAACGGTTATTACCCTTTAGAAAAAATGAAAAAGTATACACAAAACTACTTACAATCTGGTGGGGAAAATGAGTTCTCCCATTATTACAAAGTTACTAATTCTGGGGTTAAATTTGATTCTACATTAATGAGAAATGTCATTTTTGCTCAACATAATTTAGCAACAGACCGATCATTTAATGAGTTTCAAGTGATTTTATGTCGTAATGTGATGATTTACTTTAACAAGACACTACAACAAAAAGTTCATGGATTGTTTTTTGAAAGCTTAAATTCGTTCGGTTTTCTTGGACTAGGAGATAAAGAAACTATTAGTTTTACAGAGTATGAAGATCACTACGATATAATTAGTGCAAAACAAAAAATATACCAAAAAAATAAATAGATATAATTTTTAAACACCACCTAATTTTAGGTGGTGTTTTTTACGTGATTTTTGTTAGTAGTACCTATTGTTTACTTGAATAGATAACATTTCAAATGTCAATTATATAGTTAACAGTGGAAACGGGGAGTTGTCATGTTTAACAAAAAGAAGAAAAATAATAAAGAACAAATAACAAATGAACAGACTGAAATGCAAGAGCCAACTAAGCACTATTCTAAAAATGAATTAAAACAAACTTTAGAAATATTATCAAAAGAAGAATTCATTAATTTAATTAAAGAGAAAATTAATAGTCCATCTGATTTTATTATAAAGAATGTAACTGATGAAATTACAATCGTTTATATAGATAATCTAATAGAAGTTAAATCATTAACTGATCTAACTATTCCAACGTTACAAAATATTTCAGACCCAACACCTCAAACAATTAAAGAAAAATTACCACTTGCTCAAATTGATATTTCGAATAAATTAGACATTTTGATTTATGAATTACTTGAGGGTGCTGCGTTAATCCATACTAAAGAAAATGCAGAAATTATCATTGCCAAAATCTCTTCCTATCAATCAAGAGGTTTATCTGCACCTGAAAATGAATCTCAAGTTATAGGTTCGCAAGTAGGATTTAATGAAAGTTTAGCGACAAACATTTCACTTATTCGACGTTTTGTTACGAGCCCTAATTTATGTAACGAAAAGTTTGAAGTCGGAGAAGATACAATCACTTCTATTTCACTCATATACATAAAGGGTGTTGCTTCTGAAGAACAAGTGAATACAATTCGACAAAGAATTGAGAGTTTAGACGTATCTGGATTAATTGACAGCGCTATATTAGCTGAATTAATAGATGATAGTTCAAAAACAGTTTTTCCGCAAATGTTGCTAACTGAAAGACCTGATCGATTTTGCGACGGATTATTATCTGGGAAAATTGGCATTATGATGAATGGTAGTTCAATGGGAATCGTGACACCCGTTGCATTTATAGAGTTTTTCCATAGTAAAGAAGATCAAAATTTACGTTGGCAAATTGGCACGATGTTAAGGTTATTAAGACTCTTTGCGATGATTTTCTCTATTTTTTTAACACCTATTTATGTAGCTGCTTTAACATATCACTATGAAATAATTTCACAAACACTTATAGTTCCTTTAAGTGAAAGTAGAGCAATTGTACCATTTCCACCTATATTAGAGGCTCTATTGCTGGAACTTATTATCGAATTACTAAGAGAAGCAGGTTCACGTTTACCTACAAAAGTTGGACAAACTGTCGGGATTGTTGGAGGTATCGTAATCGGTACAGCTGCAGTTGAAGCTGGGATCACAAGTAATATTTTAATAATCTTTGTTGCATTAAGTGCTCTAGCTTCATTTACTACTCCTAATTATGTAATGGCTAACATCATACGTTTCTTAAGATTTCCAATTATTATTTTAGCAGGAATTTGGGGATTTTTAGGCATCATGCTTGCTGTATGCTTTTTACTAATTCACCTATTAAGATTAACTAGTTTAGGAGCTCCTTATCTTGCCCCTTTATATCCAACAAGACTAAAGGATTTACCTAACAGCTTAATCAGACTCCCTTTGTCTATTATAAGTCGACAAGCTGTTAACACAAGAAAAGGCGATGAGGAATCTACAAAACAAAAGGACAGTAAGAAGGTGAGTGAATGAAACAAGCTACACAATCCAAACAGTACGAAAAGATTAATGCGTTTTTAATATTTTTTGTAATTGTTAGCTGTCAAATCGGAGTAGGTATTCATGGTTTTCAACGAGTAATTTATGAAGAAGCAAAACAAGATGCTTGGATATCAGTTGTATTGAGTTTCATTCTTGCGCATATTGTTGTTTTTATTATGTTTAAAACATTAGAGAAGTTTGACGGCCTTGATATTTATGGAATACAGAAGGAAGTTTTCGGTAAAATTCTTGGTAAATTTTTAAACCTATTATATGTAATTTATTGTACTTTTGCATTTTTTGCAGTTTTAAAAAACTATATCGAAGTAGTAAATACATGGGTATTTCCATATGTAAATGCTCGTTTTATAGCGATTGCTATACTGCTCATTGTAATATACGCTGTTACCGGAGGATTAAGAGTTATTGTTGGAATCAGTTTTTTTAGTTTCTTTTTCTTATTATGGATTCCACCTGTATTAATTTTTCCCTTATATTACTCAAACCCTAATTTTCTTTTGCCGATCATGGAGGATTGGGCTGGAATTTTAAGAGGGGTATATTTAATGAGTTTTACAATTGTTGGATTTGAAATTTTGAATATAATATATCCATATATAAAAGAAAAAGAAAGAAAAAATGCCAATAAATACGCTCAGATTGGATTATTAGCTACCTTTTTTTTATACATCACAATTATGTTAATTACAATAATGTACTTTAGTGGTCCTCAATTAGAAAGAGTTATTTGGGCAACATTAACGATATTTAATATAATTGAATTTCCCTTTGTTGAGAGAATTGAAATTATTACGATATGTTTATGGCTGCTGATTGTTTTACCGAATCTCTGCTTATATTTATGGGCTGCATATCGTGGAGTGTCTTCCATATTCAAAATAGAGCTTAAAAAATTTATTTGGATATTCGCAAGTATCATCTTTATTTTTACTTTTATTATAAGGTCAAGAACTGAAATCAACACTATGAATAATTACTTTGGACAAATTTCATTTTATGTTGTATTTGTCTATCCATTTTTGTTATATTTATTTGCTTCCATAAAAAAAAGACGAAGAAAAGGGACAGGTGACTCATCATGATCAAACGACAAGTCCTTTTATATTATTTATGTATATCCCTCTTGCTCTTCGGTTGTGCTGATCCTAAAATTCTTGAAAGAGTTAGTCTAGCTATTCTAGTCGGTTATGATGTTGAAGAAGAAGATAAAGTAACAGCAACAGTTGCGCTTAGAACCGTCAATCAGGAATTACAAAGTGTTGTAAGTATTGCATCACAAACAGAGAAAACTAGTAAAGGAACCCGAATTAAAGCAAGTCTTGATAGTACAAAACAAATAGTGGCTGGACAGCTCCGTGTAATACTGTTAGGAAAAAAACTTGCTGAATCGGGAATAAATGAGGCTCTTCATACAACAAAGATGAATTCAGAAATGAGCAGTGGACTTTACTTTGCTATAGTAGATGGAGAGACAAAACCATTAATAGAAAAAAAATACGAAAACATCTCAGACATTGGTCAACATATTTTTTATTTGTTGGATCATAATATCGAAGAACAAACAATCCTATCCTCTACTTTACACGAAACTGTCCGTGATAGTTATTCACCCTACATTGATATGGCATTACCATTACTCGTTCAAGATGAGGATGATGTTCATATAAGTGGTCTTGCGATTTTTAATGGTGATAAAATGGTCGGAAAACTAGTTGGAAGTGACCCATTTTACGTCGTATTAGTACGAGAAAAATATAATGCAGGGTCCATTCAACTATCAATACCAGGTGAACCGTTTAAAAATTTATCCGATGAAATACCAGATGAAATAGCGATGGCTATTGATTCAATTTTTTCAAAAAGAAAGATCGAATTACTAAATAAAGATACTCCTGAATTTGAAATAGATGTAAAAGTCGAAGGACGTATACTTGAAATTCCTCCAAGTATTACTACAGAAGATCCTGAAGTAATAAAAAAATTAGAAACAGAAGTGGAAAAAAAATTTGAGAGAGAAATATCCCGTATTATTAAGAAAACTCAAGAGTTAAATTCGGATGTGTTTGGCTTTGGAGAAGTTTATAAAGCGCACGTTGGTACTAAAAACGTTGATAAAAAGAAGTGGAAAGAACTATATCCTACAATCAAAGTTAATGCAAATGTAACAGTTAAATTGTTACGTAATGGCGTCTTTGACTAATTATTACTCCAATTATATTTCAGAACAATATTAGATATACGATTTCCTTTACCAGAATGGTTCATTCGTGAATCATTCTTTTTTTGTACATTTATATCCACACATAAATTTCCTAATTCAAAGAAGACTAAGCGTATATTAGTTTTTAAGATTGAGGTAATACGATGAATAAATACTTCTTAAAACATAGCTTAATCACTATCTTTATTATCATCAGTGTATTTAATGTTAACACTGTGGATGCGAATAATGATACTAAAGATAATGTCAATGCCACACATATCATTGATCCTAAAACAGATGAAGTTGTAACTACAATCATTCCGCAGGCATATCATCTTGAACTTGATTTTTTATATTTTAGAAAACAAATTCAATGGATTGTTCAAAATATAGCAAATGGTTCTTATACAAAGAGTGGATATAATCAGAAAATGATACTAGATCGTCTTGATCCAATTACTAAGAAAATCATAAAGGGTAGGCCAAGTGTGGAATTAAATCAAGAAGAACTAATTGAGAAAATATTAGAACATTCAATGACCGGTGGTAGAGTATATGTACCGCTTAAAGTAACGGAAAGTGGATACGATGAGGAAGAAGCATCTTCTTTAAACGAAGTATTATTAGCATCATATACTACCCGTTTTAACCCAACTCGAATTGGCAGAAGTAAAAATATCGAACTTTCAGCTGCATCAATCAATAATGTCATTGTTGGAAGTGGGGACATTTTTTCTTTTAATGATACAGTAGGTCCCCGTGATGTCGCTTCAGGTTATCAAGAAGCACCCGAGTATTTACAAGGCAAGCTTGTAATTGGCATTGGCGGTGGTATTTGTCAAACTTCTTCCACCCTCTTTAATGCAGTCGACCATCTTGGCATGGAAATAATAGAAAGACACCGGCATACAGGTGATGTTGGATATGTACCAAAAGGTAGAGATGCAACAGTATCCTTCGGTGGGTTAGATTTTATTTTCCAAAATACAATAGGTATACCCGTAATAATTAAATCTTATTATGGTAACGGCGTTATTACTGTACAAATTAAAACATCAAAAGAGAATAAATTCATTTTGAATAATCTTGAAGATGATTAAAATTCACTCCACTTTCAACATTTCAGCACCCTTGTGGTAATATATGGGTAAACAATGCCATTGGAGGTTCTTTATGAATCAACAGGATCAGATTAAACAATTAGCGGAATGGATATCAAATTCAAGTAGTACAATTGTCTTAACAGGTGCTGGCATGTCAACGGAAAGTGGAATACCTGATTTTAGGTCTCGATCAGGGTGGTGGAACAAAATAGATCCGCGCACTGTAGCGACCGTAGATGCATTAGAAAATTATTATGATCTATTTCACGAATTCTACAGTTATCGAATAAAGTCTTTAGAGAAATATTCACCTCATGAGGGACATGAAATTCTTGCCGGGTGGGAGAGTAAAGGCTTATTAGATTGTGTCGCAACTCAAAACGTCGACGGTTTTCACCAAATTGCTGGAAATAAGAAGGTTTATGAATTACACGGAACTATTACAACAGTAAGATGTCATTCATGCAATCGCCCATCACAGCTAAACGATTTTTTAAATAAAGAAAATTGTAAACATTGTAAAGGGAAACTTCGACCAAATGTCGTCTTATTTGGTGAAAACTTGCCTGAAAAAAGCTGGATGTCTTCTTTGAACCATATACGAAATGCTGATTTAACAATTGTTATTGGTACAAGCTTAGAAGTATATCCAGTAAATCAGTTACCTACAATGACTTCCGGTAAAAAAGTTTTTATTAATTTAGATATTTCTGGTCCTACAAAATTTGATTTAACCATCAAGGGAAAAGCAAAAGAAACATTACAATTAGTTCATTCTGTATTAAATCAGTAATCATAATTTGATTGCTGATTTTTTATATCTATAGCTATTAAAGATACTATGCTATAATATTTTTCGAATTCTACAAATTAATAGTAAATTTTATAGGGGGGATATAAAATGGGGGGGAAATCACAAGGATCTAAGTCGAAGCGGAGTATCCGCACTCGTTTCATGGCCTGGTTTCTAATCGTAGCCATTCTACCATTACTTATCGTATCTTTCGTTATTCAAAAGATTAATAGCAACATTATCATTGAAAAAGAACAGCAATCGATGGAAAGTTTAGTAGAATCAAAGGCACAATCTGTCGATCAATGGTTTATTGCACAAATGTCAGAAATGGAAATAGCTTCAAAAAGTGACATTATGAAATCAATGGACGTCGAACGGATCATTCCATATTTACAAATGTTAGAAGTACGTTCTGATGTTTTCGAAACAATGTTTGCTATTGATAGGAATGGGATTGTTGTAGCACATTCAAAGCCTGAAAGTATAGGGTCGGATTACAGCGACAGAACATATGTTCCAACTGCACTTGATGGAGTTTCAAATTATTCTGATGTTTTAGTTTCTAAAGCAACAGGAAATCGAATTGTAGTTGCCGCAACTCCGATTGAAGATGAAAATGGAAAAATCATTGGTGTACTTGCAGGCTCAGCGAATTTTGAAATTTTAGTAGATTCTTTATTAACAGACGATAGTGAAAGTGCCATTCAATTGTCTTTAGTAGATGGACAAGGAATAATTCAAGTATCTCCGGATGAACAACTCGTTGGTATGAATGTAAATGAATCGCAAGCTACAGAACAATTTAAAACAATTTTAAGTAATAGTGTTTCTCAAAGCGGGATATATAACGTGAGTCATAATAATGAGAAGTATTTATTGGCTTCAACGCCAATTACTACTGTTGGATTTGGATTAAACATCCAAGTTCCTGAAAGTGTTATTCTTTCAGAAACAAATTCTATTCAATTTACTACATACATTATTATCGCAATAACGGCAGTACTTATTATTTTCATATCGTTATTAATTGTACAAAGTATTACAAAACCCATTCTTTCTGTCGCATATCGGATGAATATGATAGCTAACGGAGATCTATCTATAAGACCATTAGCAGTAAAATCGAAAGATGAACTAGGTCAGTTAGCATCTAACTTTAATGTTATGATCGAAAATATAAAGCATCTCGTTACTGAAATTCGAACAGCTTCAGAACATGTTGCAAGCGCTTCTGAAGAACTAACAGCGAGTTCAGAAGAAACTGCTCAATCAGCAGAACAAATAGCGGCTTCTATTCAAACAATTGCTTCTAGCTCGGAGTCACAAGCAATGATTACGGAGGATACGAAAGAAGTAGTTACAAATATATCGCAAGGCATCTCTAAAATCTCAAAAAATATTGAAGAGACGAATACAATTACTGAAAATGCAGTACTTGCTGCTAAAACAGGTTCCGATGTTATTGATACATCTATTCATCAAATGAAATTAGCCGATGAAAAAACAACTATTGCTTCACAAACAATTAATGATCTTGGGAAAAAATCAAACGAAATTGGAAATATTATTTCAGTTATTACAAACATTGCAGATCAGACTAACTTACTTGCATTAAACGCTGCGATTGAAGCAGCTCGTGCTGGAGAATACGGAAAAGGTTTTGCAGTTGTTGCAGAAGAAGTTAGGAAGCTTGCTGAACAATCTAGCAAAGCATCTAGCCAAATTAGCGAATTAATCAAACAAATACAATTAGAAATTACAGCTTCTATTAATGCTATTAACGAAGGAAGCTATGCTGTAAATGACGGAAAATCATTAGTTGAACGAGCTGGTTTAGAATTTGAAAAAATTGCAAATTCAATTAGCAATGTTTCAATTCAAATGCAAAGTATATTTGAAGAAAGTACAAAAATTGATGAACATTCAACTAAAATGGTTAATGATATGCTTCATTTAACTTCTATCACAAATGAAGCAAAACTAAATACACACGAAATCGCATACGCATCTGCTGAACAAAATGGTACGATGGAAGAGATTGCAGCTTCTGCTAATACGCTTGCAGTAATGGCAGATGAACTAAAACAAGCTGCACAGGCATTCAAACTTTAAAAAACTAGTAGAAATAAGGGCATTCTTGAGACAAGTTTTCATGAATGTTCTTATTTTTTATTAATGTATAAATCTATTAATCATTTAATGATTAGAGTATTTTCATTTATAATAGATTTGAGTTAATAATTCATTTAAAGGGGTTAAGGTATGAAAGAACTTTGGTATGGTGGGAAGATTTACACAATGGAAAGAGAAAATGAATTAGTAGAGTCAGTACTAGTTTTAGATGGGAAAATAATTGCAACAGGAAATTTAAATGATTTAGAGAGTCAAGCAGACAAAAAAATAAATTTACACGGTGCTACTATGTATCCTGGATTTGTAGATAGTCATCTCCACATAATATGGCATGGGGAAAAACTCATTCGTTTAGACTTATCAAAAACTACTTCTTGTGAGGAAATGCTTGAAATGATTACTGAGGCTGCAAAACAAACACCTAGCGATCAGTGGCTTTTCGGAGAAGGATGGAATGAAAACAACTTTCCCGATCGTCGAATACCGACCATACAAGAACTTGATACTATTCGTAAAGAACCAATTATTTTAAATCGAATATGTCTTCATCAATCATTAGTGAACAGTAGTGCACTTGAAGCTGCTGGTATTACGGAACAAACTGAAAGTCCCTTTGGTGGTGAAATTGGTAAAGACCAAGACGGAAACCTTAACGGGAGACTATTTGAAAAAGCGAAGGAACTTGTTGATGCTTCTATACCAAAAGAGGGGGAAGCATATATTGATTACTTGGAAAACGCAATGGAACTAGCAATAAAGGATATGCACTCCAAAGGGTTAACGGGAGGGCATTCTGATGATATGAGTTATTTCGGCCATTATACAAATCCTCTTACTGCATATCGCCGTGTTATTGGAAGTAAACGTCACTTCCGCGCACATTTACTACGCCATGTAAAGTCATTCGAAGAAATGATGACTGATGGTGTTCAATTCGATGAACCATATATCGAACCTGGAGCGTTGAAAATGTTTGCTGATGGAGCATTAGGTGGCTCTACAGCAGCATTATCGAAACCATATACAGATAACCCAACGAATAAAGGTATGTTTATACATACTGATGTTCGATTAGAGGAATATGTCCAACTTGCGCGGAAATATAATTCTGCAGTTGCTATACATGCAATTGGTGATGCCGCCGCAGAACAAATGATCCAAGCAATAGAAAAATATCCTGCACCTGAAGGAAAACGAGATCGACTCATCCATGCATGTGTACTTAGAGAAGATTTAGTTGAACGTTTAAAGAGACTTCCAATTATAATAGATATTCAACCAGCCTTTGTACCATCTGATTTTCCATGGGTAACCGAACGTTTAGGGGAAGAACGGTTGGAATGGGCATATGCTTGGCGAAAACTAATTGATCATGGATTAATTTGTGCCAATGGAACAGATACACCCATTGAGGATGTAGATCCAATAAAAACCATTTATGCTGCGGTTGAACGTAAAAAAGCGAATGATGAACATAATGGCTATTTACCTGAAGAAAAACTAACTCGATTTGAAGCAATCCAACTTTATACTTTAGGTAGTGCCAAAGCAATTTGTAAAGAGCATGAAAGAGGTCTCATTAAACCGGGTTATGACGCTGATTTTTCAATCTTTGACCTAGACCTATTTGAAGGCTCACCTGAAGATATGTTACATGTAAAAGCAGTTAAAACAGTCGTAGGTGGAAAAATTGTATATAGTATCGATTAAATAAAACTAACCCGAGAAAAACAAACTTTTCTCGGGTTAGTTGTTATATTGACATGTAATTGTTAACAAGTTAATTAAAACTTATATGTCACTCCACACAATTTCTCAGATAGTTGCCATAAATTATGTGCAACGTTTTCATCGTACATATAAATAAATGAACTTGATTCGGCAGGTGTTTCTAATTTATTCTTAGATTTCTTAGATAGACTGATATATTCTCCTCCAGAAAATCCTCGATAACTTGCTGCATATAAAATTGGTAATACACCTTTTTTCTTATCGATTTTTAAATCCTTTCCTTTAGATTTTAATTTTGCCAATCTACTCATACTTCTTTTAGAATCTTCTGTTTTACTAGACATTAACGGCTTACAACATATACTCAATGATTGTATATTATACTGTTTAAACTTTTCGTCTAAATGTTTTGCAAAAAGCATATTTGCTAACTTACTTTGAATATAAAATTTGTCACGATTATATTTATTCGATCCTTTAAAGTGGCCGAAAGCTAACTTTGTTTTTTTAGGTATATCGTTTCCTATTGAAATGACTCTTGAATTTGGTGTCACTTTCAGTAAATCAAGTAATAAACCAGTTAACGCAAAATGGCCTAAGTAATTTACCCCAAATTGAGATTCAAACCCTTCCTTTGTCTTTTCAAATTGCGGAGACTGGATTGTTTCATTTAGGATTAATATTGATAATGTTTTATAATTATCTTTATATTCCTTAACAAATGATTTAATGGATGATAGGTCTTGTAAATCTAAATACATGAGTTCCAACTTAGCATCTGGAATAATTGTGGTGATTTTTTCTTGGACACTTCTTCCTCTAGACAAATCAGGTACTGCAAGAACGACGTTGGCCCCTTTTTCTGCAAACGCCAATGAAGCATAATAACCATAACCTTGGTGTGCCCCTGTAATAACTACTGTTTTCCCTGTTTGCTGATCCATATCGTCAATAGTCCAAGCCAAACACTACACTCCTTTATAAGTATAGATTGATCCTCTGAAGTAATGGTTTATCAACATATCTATAAAATTATATGCGTCGAATTAAAAAGAATTATTAAATTTTGAATTAAATTTTGAAAGTTTTATTCGATAATCGTCGGAAATTCACTTTTTATGTCGTCGATTTCAATTCATGATAAACTTAAATGAGTGTATTATTTTAGTTTTTTGAAAGGGTGTTTTTTATGTCTGCTACAAACGAATTTCTTGAAATGTTAATTAAACAAGCACGAACTATTCTTAATTCAATGAAGGAATTAAAGAAAATTGCAGGCAAGAAGGGGAAAAACCGTGGTGCATTAATCGAACGGTTCACTGCAAATTCACATTCATTTAATGTGTATACATATGCCAACGAAGAAATAAAACAAAGTCCCGAAGTACAATCATTTAAAGAAAACATACTACTGTTTTCCAATGAATTTAATGTAGCTCGATTTGATTTTGATGGGAAAGTAAATGAAAATCGTGTAGAAGAAATTTATGAGGATGTATTAGTTTCTTATAATGAAATGGTTACTTCACTCGGCTTTGATAAAGAAACCGTTAACGTAAAACGTTTTTAAATGATTGATGAATATTAAAAGAGACCAATATAAATGCTTGGTCTCTTTTAAATTATTTAGATAATTTATATTCATAGACAAGTTCGTCAAGTTTGTTATCTACTTTTACATAAAGATCATGGTTATTAAAAAACCATTCATCGTCTTTTTCAATATAGAAATGGACCCCATCTCTAGTTGTTTCTACTCCAATGTCTAGAGGTGTTTCACGATTCATCCCAAGGGAAAATCCTTCATGAAAAGGAGAAGACCCACCATATCTTGCGTAAAAGCGTATAAAGTCGCCATGTTCAATATCCATTTCTTTTTTAAACCAATTAAAGGCATCATCAGTGATAATAATGTTCATTTTGACCATTCCTTTCATGAAGTAAAAGCAAAACTAAATCCATTTCACCTTTGGTTCTGTACCTTCTCTAATACGTTTAATATTTGCGCGGTGACGATAAAAAATGAATGCTGCTAATATAGCGACAACAATGAATAATGCGTAGTCACCTGTAACAATCCAGTAAACTATACTGTATACTAAACCAACTACAGCTACAGCCATTGATGAAAAGCTAACCATTTTAGAAAGTTTTAAAGCGATAAAAAAGCCAACAATTAATACAATAAAGAACGGCCATGTATAACCTAGCAGCACGCCACCTGATGTAGCTACAGCTTTTCCACCTCTGAAGCCTGCAAAAATTGGGAACATATGTCCAAACACCGCAATTCCACCTAGAATAAGTGGGTGAATAGATGTATCCGCAAAATAAGGAATCAGTGGTAATAATACAGCCGCAGTTCCTTTTAAAATATCTAATGCTGTAACAATGAGTCCAGCTTTTTTTCCTAATACTCGAAATGAATTTGTACCACCTAAATTTCCACTACCATGTTCTCTAATGTCCGTTTTGAAAAAGATCTTTCCTATCCATAAACCAGACGGGATTGACCCAAGTAAATAAGCACAAATTAATATAATTGCAGTAACCATAGATTGTTCCTTTCATGAATATTTATTAGTTGGTACTAGTATGTAGCATTAACTATTTTACACCTTTGCATTAAGTACGCCAAGTCCAATTTTCCGGTAGTTTGTAATCTATTATATTTATCACATACAATTAATTTTTCACTTATTGATGAATGAAAAAGAAGGAAAAAGATAAAATTATCGTGAATAACTCAATAATCGAATATATTATTTACTATTTTGTAGTATTAGGTACAATTATAGCTTAGAATAAAGTTCTGTTTGTGCAATCTAATTTATGTTTGATACAATTAATATACTTTGGTGTGCTAAATATTGACAGTCAAATTATCTGTCAGTATGATTTAAATAGAAAGAGAACAGATGTTTGTTTTTTGGAGGGGATTTGATTTGGCAGTGAATCAGCCAGGGATCGCATATGATGACGATGCCATACAAGTACTTGAAGGGTTAGATGCGGTACGTAAAAGACCAGGTATGTATATTGGATCTACAGACGGTCGGGGTCTTCATCACTTAGTTTATGAAATAGTGGATAATGCAGTTGATGAAGCGCTCGCAGGTTTTGGATCACATATCATCGTTAAAATTCATGAAGATAATTCCATAAGTGTACGCGATTTTGGTCGTGGTATGCCAACTGGTATGCATAAATTAGGTAAACCAACACCAGAAATCATCTTTACCATCTTGCACGCAGGCGGTAAATTTGGACAAGGTGGTTATAAAACAAGTGGTGGTTTACACGGTGTTGGTTCCTCAGTTGTAAACGCTTTATCAGTATTTTTAGAAGTAACTATTTATCGTGATGGTGAAATCTATCGCCAACGATTTGAAAACGGTGGAAAACCAGTTACTACTCTTGAAGTGATTGGTAAAACAAAAGAAACTGGAACACTCGTTCATTTTCTCCCAGATCATACGATTTTTTCTACAACAAAATTTAACTACGAAGTATTAGCGGAACGTTTACGTGAATCAGCTTTTTTACTAAAAGGGTTAAAAATCGAAATTATCGACGAACGTGGGGAAGATCAACATGAAGTTTTCCATTATGAAAACGGTATAGAAGCCTTTGTTCAATATTTAAATGAAGAAAAAGATACATTACACCCAGTTAAATATGTAGAAGGCTCAAAAGACGAAATTGAAGTTGAATTTGCTTTCCAATTTAATGATGGTTATACAGAAACGATTCTTTCGTTTGTAAATAATGTTCGAACACGAGACGGCGGTACACACGAAACTGGTGCAAAATCTGCATTAACTCGTGTGTTTAATGAGTATGCACGTCGTACCGGATTACTTAAAGAAAAAGATAAAAACCTTGAAGGATCAGATATTCGTGAAGGTATATCAGCTATAGTTTCAGTTAGAATTCCGGAAAACTTACTACAATTTGAAGGTCAAACGAAAAGTAAATTAGGGACAACAGAAGCTCGTTCAATTGTAGAATCTGTTGTGTCTGAACAACTTTTATATGTCTTAGAGGAAAATGCTGAGCTTTCATCTACATTAGTGCGTAAGGCAATTCGTGCACAACAAGCACGGGAAGCTGCGAGAAAAGCACGGGAAGATGCACGAAATGGTAAGAAAAAAAGAGCTAGTACTCTACTTTCAGGTAAATTAACTCCTGCACAATCTAGAAACGCGGCAAAAAATGAATTATATCTTGTGGAAGGTGATTCCGCAGGAGGTTCTGCAAAACAAGGACGCGATCGTACTTTCCAAGCGATATTACCACTGCGCGGAAAAGTTATTAATACAGAAAAAGCAAAGCTTTCAGATATTATGAAAAATGAAGAGATTGCAACGATCATCCATACAATTGGTGCGGGCGCAGGACCTGATTTCACCGTTGAAGATGCTGCATATGACAAAGTTATCATTATGACCGATGCAGATACTGACGGTGCACATATTCAAGTATTGTTACTTACATTTTTCTATAAATATATGCGTCCGCTAATTGACGCTGGAAAAGTCTATATTGCTATGCCTCCACTATACAAAATCTCAAAAGGAGCAGGTAAAAAAGAAGTGGTAGAATATGCATGGACTGAAAAAGAATTGCAGGCTGCCATTAAAAAGGTTGGAAAAGGCTATATTATTCAACGTTACAAAGGATTAGGGGAGATGAATGCCGACCAATTGTGGGATACGACAATGAATCCTGAAACCCGAACGTTAATTCGTGTAACAATTGAAGATGGAGCAAGAGCCGAAAGAAGAGTAACAACCTTAATGGGGGATAAAGTAGAGCCACGTCGAAAATGGATCGAGGCAAATGTTGATTTTGGTATGGAAGAAGACACAAATACATTAGTATCTGACTTCGTCCATTATGAGGAGGAAACTGAAGTATGACCACTGCCGAGCGATTTCAAGAATTACCTTTAGAAGAAGTAATGGGCGATCGGTTCGGTCGTTACAGTAAATACATTATTCAAGATCGAGCGATTCCCGACGCAAGAGACGGGCTTAAGCCCGTTCAACGTCGTATTCTTTATGCAATGTTTGATGCAGGGAATACGAATGACAAACCATTTAGAAAATCTGCAAAAACGGTTGGACATGTAATTGGTAACTTCCATCCCCATGGAGATACCTCTGTTTATGATGCGATGGTACGATTAAGTCAAGATTGGAAAGCTCGTCATATGTTGATAGAGATGCACGGGAACAACGGTTCAGTAGATGGTGACCCACCTGCTGCGATGCGTTATACTGAAGCGAGACTTTCTGCAATCGCTGCAGAAATGCTTCGAGATATAACAAAAAGAACGGTTGAATTTGTTCCAAACTTCGATGATCAAGACATGGAACCAACAGTTTTACCCGCTAGATTCCCGAATTTATTAGTTAACGGAGCTACAGGGATCTCTGCTGGTTATGCTACAGACATTCCACCTCATAACTTAGCTGAAACGATTGATGCTGCATTAATGCGGTTACAAAATCCCACTTGTACAATCGATGAATTAATGACCGTCATTAAAGGCCCAGATTTTCCAACAGGGGGAATTATTCAAGGGATAGATGGCATTAAAAAAGCGTACGAAACAGGTAGAGGGAAAATTATTGTTCGTTCAAAAGCATCTATCGAACCTATTAAAGGTGGAAAAGAACAAATCGTAATTACTGAGATTCCATATGATGTTAACAAAGCCCAATTAGTTAAGAAAATCGATGAAATGCGTGTAGATAAAAGACTAGAGGGTATTGCAGATATACGAGACGAATCAGATCGAACAGGATTAAGAATCGTAGTAGAATTGAAAAAAGATATAGATGGTCAAGGAATTCTTAACTATTTATATAAAAATACAGAACTACAAATCAATTACAACTTTAATATGATTGCTATTCATAATCGACGTCCTACAATGATGACATTGCCATTAATGTTAGATGCTTATATCGCACACCAAAAAGAAGTGGTAACGAAACGATCAGAATTTGATCTACAAAGAGCTAAAGATCGTTTACATATTGTAGACGGGTTAATGAAGGCATTATCCATTTTAGATGAAGTCATAAAGACAATTCGTGCATCAAAAGACAAACGTGATGCTAAAGATAATTTAATTTCAAAATTTGCCTTTACTGAAATTCAAGCTGAAGCAATTGTAAGCTTACAATTATACCGTTTAACTAATACGGATATAACTGAGCTTCAAAAAGAAGAAGAAGAATTGAAAAAAACAATTACGGAGTTAACAGAGATTATTAATAACGAAAAACAACTAAATAAAGTTATTAAATCAGAACTTCTTGATATTAAAAAGAGATTTGCTGAGCCTCGCAGATCAGATATTGAAGCAAATATCGAAGAAATTAAAATAACGCTTGATGTACTGATTCCAAGTGAAGAAGTAGTCGTAACAGTCACAAAAGACGGCTATATTAAACGAACAAGTACAAGATCCCACGCAGCTTCTAATGGTCAGGATTTTGCAATGAAAGAGTCTGACTACTTATTATTCGAATCGAATATGAATACACAACATCATCTATTATTATTTACAAACAAAGGGAACTACATTTACCAGCCAGTTCATGAACTGCCTGATATACGCTGGAAAGATTTAGGTCAACATATTTCAAGTATCGTACCATTAGAAGATGAAGAGGAAATCATCGAAGTAATTGGGATAGACGATTTTAATCAAGAAAATGTATTTATCTTAACTGCTACAAAACATGGTCAGATTAAACGATCATTGTTGTCAGAGTATGTAGTTTCTCGTTATTCAAGAACATTGAAAACGATGAATCTAAAAAAAGATGATGAAATGATTCATGCTTCACTTGTCACACCTGAAAAAGACTTGTTATTAACAAGTTACCTAAGCTACTCAATACGTTTTGATATGGAAGAATTACCTGTCACTGGTGTTAAAACTGGTGGTGTTAAAGGTATAAACCTAAAAGAAAACGACTCATTAGTAGCGGTTAATCTAATCGCTAAAAATAACGAACAGGATTTACTAATCGTCTCACAACGTGGTGCAATTAAACGAATGAGTACTTCTGAGATCGAAATAACATCACGTGCGAAAAGAGGAGTAGTAATTCTAAAAGAGTTAAAAGCAAATCCACATCGAATTTTTGCGGTACTTACAGTGAATCCAGATGATTCAATTAAACTAACAACAGAAAATCAAATCGAAGAAACTTTTAAAGTATCTAGTTTTTCAAAATCAGATCGATATTCAAATGGATCACTTAAAATGGATGTCTCAAACGATGGTGAACTTCTATTTGTTAAGGTTTTTAAAGAAACTGAAGATTAATAGAGTGTTACTTATCGACAATCAGTAAAGAAGAACTGCCTTGGAATCTACATTTCAAGGCAGTTCATTTTTTAGTTTAAAATTAGGTTGATAAATATTGGAAATCATACTAACATAGTATCATTCAACGGTAAAATGGAGGATTATAAGGTAATGTTGAAAGACCGCAGCAAAGGTATATTTTTAGTCTTAACCGCAGCTATATTTTGGGGAGTATCAGGGACAGTTTCTCAGTACTTATTCCAAACATTACGTATTAATACAGAATGGCTAACATCTGTTCGATTACTTTCAGCAGGGGTATTATTGATTGCAGTTGCTTATAAAATAGAAGGAAAACGTATTTTTGATATATGGCGTCAAAAAGCGGATATTATATCAATCATTATTTTTGGAATCTTTGGAATGATTGGTGCACAATATACATACTTAGCTGCTATTACATATTCAAACGCGGCAACAGCTACAATTCTTCAATATTTAGGACCAGTTATGGTTACAAGTTATTACATACTAATTGCAAAAAGATGGCCGACAATAAAAGAGACTTTTGCAGTATTATTCGCAATGCTAGGAACATTTTTACTTGTAACTCATGGAAATCTCGAGAGTTTAGCAATTTCAGTCGAGGGATTTGCTTGGGGAATTCTTTCAGCTTTCGGTCTTGCTTTCTATACAATTCAACCTATTAAACTATTACAAAGATGGGGCTCTTTAATCGTAGTAGGGTGGGGAATGTTAATAGGTGGACTTGCATTTAGCTTTGTTCGTCCACCTTGGTTATTTGAAGGTGAATGGTATTTTTCAACAAATTTCGCCTTTTTATTTATCGTAGTATGTGGAACTGTTATTGCTTTTTATTGTTATTTACAGAGCCTAAAATATTTAACAGCATCAGAAACGAGTTTGCTAGCGTGTGCAGAACCATTGTCAGCTGTATTAACAACAGTAATCTTTTTAAGTGTATCCTTTGGATGGATTGATTGGATAGGCACACTTTGTATTTTAACGACGATCTTAATATTATCTAATAAGAAAAAACAGCAAATGCAAACCAACAATTAATCAATAGTAAGTAGGGAAGTATAAGCAAAAAACCTCGAGTAAGAAACTCGAGGTTTTTGTTATTAGTGAGAAACATCTTGTACTGAAATACCAGTTTGAGCTTTAACTTCAACTTCACGGTATTTTGCTTCGTCAACTTCTTTAGAAAGCAATGTTCCAATGAAACCACCTAAGAATCCAAGTGGTACAGAAATGATAGCTGGGTTTGTTAAGAACACTAATGGATCCCCAACAAAGATTGCTTTACCTTCAACTGGATTCCAAACGTTTGGAGAAAGTGCCACAAGGATTAATGCTGAGATTAAACCTGTTAGAGTAGCAGTTACCGCACCATTTGAATTGAAACGTTTCCAGTAAATTGTATAGATAATAACTGGTAAGTTTGCAGAAGCTGCAATACAGAATGCAAGTGATACTAAGAATGCAACGTTTAATGTTTGAGCTCCTAATGCTAATAAAATTGAAACTACAGAAATGATTAAAGATCCTACACGAGCAGCAACAACTTGCTCTCTTTCAGAAACTTTACCTTTTTTAATAATTTGACCATAAATGTCATGAGATAATGCAGAAGCACCAGAAAGTACTAAACCTGCCACTACTGCTAGGATAGTCGCAAATGCAACCGCAGATACGAATGAGAATAATAAATCTCCACCTAATGCTTCAGCTAAAAGTGGGGCAGCCATGTTACCAGCAGGGTTTGCTGCAACAATTTCAGAAGCACCAACGAATGCAGCAGCTCCGAAACCTAAGAAAATTGTTAATACATAGAATAAACCTACAATCCAAGTTGCCCAAATTACAGATGAACGTGCTGTTTTTGCATCTTTAACAGTGAAGAAACGCATTAAAATATGCGGAAGACCAGCTGTTCCTAATACTAATGCTAATAACATAGAAATAGTATCAATACCGTCTGTATAACGTAATCCCGGATTTAAATATGCTTGTCCGTGTTCAGTAGCTGTTGTCATTGTTTCAAACATAAATAAAATATTGAAATTGAATTTTGCTAAAACTAAGAATGAAATAACGATTGTACCGAACATAAGAAGAACGGCTTTAATAATTTGTACCCAAGATGTAGCTGTCATACCTCCGAATAATACGTAGACTGTCATCATAACACCTACGATTAAAACAGAAACCCAATATTCAAGACCGAATAATAATTGAATAAGTGCACCTGCACCAACAAGTTGTGCAATCATGTAGAATAAAACGATAACGATAGAACTTAATGCAGCAGCTCCGCGAACTTTCGGTACATTAAAGCGAGCTGTAATCATATCGGCTAATGTAAATTTACCAAGGTTACGTAATGGTTCAGCCACAATGTATAATACGACTAAATATGCTGTTAAGTAACCAAGAGAGAAGTAGAAACCATCAAATCCAGTTAATGCAACTGCTCCAGCGATCCCTAAGAAAGACGCAGCAGATAGATAGTCTCCACCGATAGCTAGTCCGTTTTGCCAGCCTTTTAAACCTCCGCCAGCAGTATAGAAGTCCTTAGCTGTACTCGTTCTTTTTGATGCCCACCAAGTAATGTATAATGTAATACCTACAATTCCTAAAAACATTGTTATTGCTATTGGACTCATTTGCTAGCACCTCTTTCGTACTCATCTATAACTTCTTGCGCATCTCTATCAAAGCCGTTAGCTCTCGATACGTAGAAGTGAGCAAGACCCCATACCATAATGAATAATCCTGCTGAATACAACCATACCCACGTAATTTCTCCAATTGCTTTTTGGTGTAGCAGGTTAGTGTATGAAGTTAGAATAGGTAACATCATATAAACTACAAAGAAAATAACTGCTACCGTCCAAAGAAATTTGTTTTTCTTTTTCGTTAATTTTTTGAACGATTCCAATTCTGTCATAATCAATCACTTTTTGATTGTTTGCCATGAACATCCCCCCAATTTTGAATAAATTTGCTGCTTTGTGTTTGTAAAATTCTAGTTAATAGACTTTACAGTTTCCATTTTATTTATTTGTTCACAAAATTGCAATAGTTTTTGAGAAAATAAATATTAAAATATATTAAAAAATATGATTTTTATAGAAATATATGATTTAAACGATAATTTTTTCGATAATTGATGGCATTCAGAGCCTTATCACACCTGGCGTTAAGCAGAAAAATAGGGCATTTTTAGGTATTGACAAGTATTATTAAACTCAAAATACAAAAATATAATAATAGGGATTAATATTTTTTTGGAATTGCATTTTAAGCGATTTGAATAATAACTTGCTATAGGATTAATAAAAATTATTATATTTAAGAATAGAAAAGATCCATTAAACAGAGGGAAATTCCGTTAATAAACTGGAAGGAGATTGTTGTTGAAATAAATCGAATGTGCGAATCTAATTAAAGCAGCATAAAAAATCTATAAATTGTGAAAAAATCAATTTCGTCTCACTGTTATAAGTATTCTTTTGGGATGAGATTCAACTGATGATAATTTATATTATGTAAACTAGAAAAATTCGAAGAAAAAAGAGAATGAATTAATGCAATAATCCGTTCTCTTCTAAACACTGTCTCATGCAATATTCGATTATAGCATTCATTTTAATATTATTTTCTGATCCATACGCTTTAATCCTGTTTAGTAATGATTCATCAAACGTCGTTCGAAATTCTCTCCGATCATTTACACTTTTTAAACTTATAAATTTAAAATCTGTCTCAACTAATTGTTCCATGTATGGTTCAATTAAATAATTAATGCTCTTATTTTTGATTTTTGCCAGGTGTCTTAAATTCTCTATTAATGAATTACTAATATATGTTTTTAAGGATCTTCTATTATTTGTAGTTATTAATATTGTATTATTTTCAGTAATGCTCCAAGCTTTATGTTTTCGTCTATCTTTAGCAATAAATGGCTTCTCAGTGTGTTGTGATAAATAAACCCTTTTATGAATTATAAAATTCTGATCCGTGTTTACGTTTTTATAAATTATTTTTGCTAGTCTTATTAAGTCATTTTTTCCAGAAATAACAACTCTATAGATCACTGAACCATTTTTGTTTTTTGCACTTCTAACTTTTACATTTATTTCCCATTTTTGAAATACCTTTAATAAACCCTGTGCAAATGACAGACTACCAGTTGTTATTGTGACAACATACCCTTTTTTATCAACATAGCCATCTCCATCAATCACCCCTCTTATAAACGAAGGTAAATACTCTTCTGGGACATTTGGAAATGGTAATGTCATAGATTTGTTGTGCGTAATGCCCATCATTTCTAAATCCATTTTAATCTCTTTAGAGTTGATCACAATGGATGGAGTAGTTTTTGTTTTACCAAACGGCATAAGAACATAATCAGATTCCATATACTTTGCAATTAACTTTAAAATTCTTTCGTCACTTTGAGCAAATGTTATGGAATGACTGGATTTACTTACGGCTCCATCAGTAACAAACATCCCTAACACCCAAGCCATTTCGTGAGTCCAAACTTTAAAGAAATTCTCATTCACTTTATGCTTTCTCGGCTGTCCTGACGTACGTATTGCTTTAATACCGTGTTTCTTTCTTATATACCCTACTCCAGTTGGTGTAATCCCAGCTTTTTTGGTGATCTCATTTACAGATACACCACTTAAATACATTTCAATAATCATTTCATCAGTAATGGATTTATTTCTCTTTGACATATAAATCCCTCCACTAAAGATTTGAATATTACTATAAATACATTATAAGAACATTTGTTCCATACCTCAAATAATAACACTTATAACAGTAACCCTCCGACAAACCAGTTCTTATTTATACATAATTCGCTATATTATTATATTATTTTATCAACCTGGTTTACAAAAAACTGCCTATTTAGGCTTTATACACCGAGCTTTTTTGACATTATATTTTCCATACTCCTTAATTTTTACTCTATTGTACAATTTGAGAGACATAAAAAAGCATCAACCTCAAGTAGATCGATGCCCGCGCAAGTATATAAAAACATGCTTATACTCTTTTACTATAAACTTCCCTTACAAACTGTTCTTTATAATCCGTATATTCAACAATTCCACTATTAACTTCTTCAATAAACTTCAATTTAATCTTTTTATATTGATTCCGCGCTGTCTCATCTGTATTTAAATAATCCCTAAAAAAGATTAAATTATTCCAAAGTTCTTGATTATAATCAACTAAATGAACATAGTGTGTTTTGATTTGATAGGTTTCATCTGTAAACTTTGCAAGAATGATTTCATTTGGACGCTGTACACGCAGCCTTAAAAATCCGGCCTGTTTTAACCCTTGATAAATGCTTTGATCAACAGTTGCAAGATCATCTACACCAATAACTAAATCTATAATCGGTTTTGCTGGCATTTCTTTAATCGCTGTACTCCCAATATGTTCAATTTGGTTTTCTTCAAAAGCAGTAAAGTTTAAGATTTCTTGCTTCACCTTCAAAAATTCGTTCTTCCATTCATCAATGCTATACTCTACAAGTCTAACTTCTTCTCTTAATAAACCTAATTTCATAAGATCTCCTCTTATAAGTTATTAAGTAACCTATAGCCATTAATTAATAGATTGCTCACTTCCCTTTTTAGCATTCTTTTTAATTTTTAATAAATCAACAAGTATTCCAAACAATCCAATCATTAATATTAGAATGCTATATACATTCACCTTTCCTGAAAAGATATAAAAACATCCAATTCCCGCAACAATATAACTAATCGGTATTAAAAATTTTAACATGCCATCACTCTCCTTATCTTAATCTTACAATAAAATTGGAAAAAGAGCACAGTTTCATATAAACCGCGCTCTTTTGTATACTCTTGCACATGCACTAGTGACTATTGCTGTTATTCCACTACTTATTTTCTCGCGACAATCGTCATTGCTTTTTTAACAATGTCAAGTTCCTGTTTTAAACGAAGATACTCCTCTTGCAGGTCTTGAATATTCGCGGAATTACTATATTCAGTAGCATCCTTTAAATAATACATGGAATAAAGATCATTTAACGTTACATTACCAAAACTAAAATCTGTTAATTTATTATCATGTAAAAAAACGACGATTTGTGATAACTCCTCAACCGAGAAGCTACTTACATCAACTAGGGAGACACCATTTGACAGAGACAGAACGTTTGTTCTAGGGAATGCATTTGTAAGTTTTTCACTCACTTCATTTGTTAACCCTTTAACACGTACAGTTGATATTTCACTTTTCCCAAATCCATTCGTAACTAAAGCAGCGTTTATTAAATTTCCGTCTTTAAATAGAAATATACGGTCAGCGATCTGTTCTAAATTATCAAGTAAGTGGGAAGCAATTATAATAATCTTCCCTTCCTGTTTCTTCTTAAGAAGAATATTAGAAATTATATTTACATTGTTTGGGTCCAAACCATTCATTACTTCATCCATTAACATAATTGGCGTATTCGATACAATTTGCATCGCAAAGCATAGGCGTTGTCTCATACCTAATGAATAGGTCCCTGTTTTCTTTTTTACATAGGATTCCATCCCAAGATCAGCAATAGTCTTGTCTATCAAATCAGGATCACTATTCCACATTGAACAGTAAATATTTAAATGTTCTCTTCCCGATAGATGATTATATAGATCACTTTGATCAGGCATCATTGAGACGATTTGGTGTATTTTCACTTCATCTTTTTTGCTCGTATAAAATAACTTTTCCTGTACAACAACTTTCCCACTGTTTGGTTTAACGTAATTCATTATTACATTCATAAGCGTAGATTTCCCTGTACCATTTGGAGCAACTAAACCTATGATCTCACCAGGATGAAAGGTTTCATTAATATCTTTTAATATATCTCTACCACTAAATTGAACATTAATATTTCGTAATTCAAGCATAATTATCCTCCAATTTATCAAATTCGCCTTGGCTTATTTGCGCCCAGATTTTATCCAGTTTGCTGGGTAAATTACCTTTTAAAAATCTGTGGCATCCGCCAGAGGCTTTAACTTCATTCAGTCAGAGTTTGAATCCCTATTAAATGATTTAATATTTTAATTCATAGAACACTTTTAAATGTGGGAGACCTTTGCTGAATGAAGTTAATTTAGACTAATTTATAACGCTTATATTTACTAATTAAGAAAATGAGCAACAATAGAACCCCTGTTCCCATCCCTAAAGCAGTTAGCCCGTTCCCAAGGTTTAGCGCACTTGAATTATATATATAGTTTCGGTAGCCTGATAAAATCTGTCCGACTTGCACATAATTCGTTGGATAATTTTCGACTTCATAGAAGAATCCAATACCACGCTTAAAGTAGAAAATTTCATTGAAAATAAAAATAGCTGCTACTAGCAAGTTGGCAAACTCATTCTTAATAATCATACTAACTAGTAATACTAAAGAGATTAAGAACATAAAACAGAAAATTAGAAGGATAAAGTTTTCTAGTAAGTAGGATCCCATCGTTATATTGATAAACTCGCCTTTATTAAAATAGGACGGTTCTCCACTATATGAATAAATGGGAACTGGTAACTGAAAATCTCCAAAACCATAACGAATCCCAATAAGTAATAATCCTACCGATAGAGGTACTATGACACCAATACTACCTATTAATGAGACAGCACCTTTAATGATAAGTTTTTTCCAATCTGAAATTGGAAAACCTTTTAATAAAGATGGATTCAATCGATCTTTTAATACAACATCTACCGTTAAAAATACACAACAAATCATTAAAATCATTGGTAAATAAGAATGAAGTAAACGTTGCAATGTTTGCAATGCAGTTCTTTCTTCAAATACATTTATAGATAGCTTTGATTTCCCCTCTGCATATCCTTGATATCGGCTTGCAGAATATAAATATCCGTAATACCCATCCTCAGAAGCATATAAATTACCATGAGTGTAGTATCCAGGACTATAAAAAAAATGTTCACTACCATAGGTTATATTATTAGAGTAGATATACCATTCGGAGGTGAATTTTGAATACTGTTTCAACTTATTGTCGTTTAATGCATCTAAACGTGATTTATCAAGCCAATTCCACTTTGGATAAATAGCTAATCCATATCCAGCCATACCAGTAAAACGATTTTCGTTTGTAAAATTCGACAAAAATGCTTCTCTAGATAAATACCTTGCCTCGATCTCTTTTGCATCGACTTTCTCAATTGGTTTATAGGAAGGTGCAATATTTAATGCATAAAAACATGCTAGAAATAGTAGTAAAACATATATTGCAATATTCTTTTTACTTTTTATAAATTGAGACAATTCAAATTTGAAATATGCCTTCATACTCTCACCCCTTATACTCTTTTTAACTTACCAGTTGATAAAAATAGATTAGCCACTACAATCAGGACCACGATGCTTAATCCAATGGATATAAGCCCATAAGTACTATTTAATGCAACTGGATGAGCTAGGTCGAGACTTACACCATTTAATAAATTCGTAAAATTCATATAGTTAAATGGATTGTAAGGAAACAGACTAATCATTCTCGGGAATAAAGTTGGTAAAGCAAATAATAATAATTCAACAAATAATGTTAAATACATATTTTTTAATAGTACATTTAAAATGATAGATAGTAGAATAACAAAAACAGCAATACTAATCATATAAAGCAAACATATTCCAATGTATTGAGCTATGGAGTAAATTTCATAATTACCATCAAATACAGCAACCGGATATGTTGGATCCCCTAACCCTCTATAATAAATAAGTAGCAAACTGCAAAGGAATAATTCCACTATAAAAATAAGGATTATAGACATTGTTGATATACCTTTTGCAGCAACATATTGATCAAAAGGTATTGGATACCCTTTTATTAAAGATGTATGTCGGAAATCCTCAATCATAATTCCACATGTATAGAATGCTAAGAAAATAAACCATATCGAACCTAAAATTCCAAAAAGAAAAATAAGAAATTGATAGAATGATAGATTATCTTTAAAAATAGGTATATCTAATGTCTTTAATGTTTCATAAAAGATAGATTCAAGTTTATTTACAGTATAAGTTGGCAAATAGACTGCAACTTCCTCATAACCTTCCAACGTAAATGCATCTTCTCTTAGGTTTGCTAACTCAATAGCAGAATTAGCAAAGAGATCAGGTTTGTCTAATTTAGCTGCGACTCTTTGTAGTGATATTAGACGTTGCTGTTCGTTAAGATTTTTATAAAGTTCATTACTATCACCATCTTTACTGGCATCCATCACTTGGAATTGACTTAATGCAGAGGTAATATTTTGATGTTCACTAGTTTTCAGTGCAACCAAATTTCCAACATCTTCATTTTCCATATAAAATGCCAGTCCAATAATAAATAACGCAACAAAGATAAAAGCAAAAATATTCTTTTTACTAGATTTCTCAATAATGAGATTTGTTTTCAACAACTTCCACATAGGCGACCTCCAACTTATAAATTGCAATAAAGCATAAATGTTGAATTAAAAGTAACTTTTTGTAGTTCTAAACAATTCTTCCCTATAGATTTTTAAGCCAATGTCATCGATACAAATATGTCGATGAATTTTTGGTAAAAGTTACATAATTTCAAAATTAGCGATTTGTTATTTTAGAATAATTGTTGACATATTTGTAAATTATTTCAACTTTTACAATTATAATATTGTTAATGAATTATTGAAAGATTATTTTCGAATATTTTAGAAAGTTCTGTCTTCAGAGCGGGATATTCATTATATTTATATAATATCTATACCCTTTCAGAAAAAACTATTGAGATTTATTAGACGCTATAACCCTCTAATTTCCTCCAAACTATTAAGAAAAAAATAAAATTAAAAAATTATAGAGTCGACCCCCACAAAAAATTCTTTAATTACGAATAATATATTGTCCGAGAAAAATAGGATAAAAAATTTACTAGAGGTGTATAACTTATGAAATTAAAGAAAACAACTGCAGCAATATTAGTAGCAGGATTAACAGTAGCAGGTTCTAGCCTAGCATTTGCAAACGACACAATATTCAAGGCTGATGAAGAGAAAGAGGAAATTTCAGCTGAAGTAACTACTGCAGCAGATATCCAACCGGGTGTTATAATGGATCCTTCAGAAGTATTAAAAGATTCAACTCAAAAAGATGACTCTACAAATGATGAAACTTTAGAAGTTACAACTAAAGACGATTCGACTAAAGACGATTCGACTGAAGAAGCTACAGAAGATAATAAAGAAACTGATGTTGTAAAAGAGACTGACAAAGAAGACGAAGATCATAAAAACGAAACATCGAAATCAGAATTCCCTGAAATTCCTGAAGGCTATACAGCTGGGAACTTAGTTGCTCTTAAACAAGCTTACGAAAATGCAGGAAATGAAAATGCAAAACAAGCAATCTTAAATAATGCCAAAAGAGCAATTGCTAAATTTAAAGAAAAACACGATTCTAAAGAAGTAGCTGATTTAAAAGTCAAATTAGAACTTGTAGGAATTCAAAAACCTGGTGAAACTATAATCGAACCTGTAAAGCAAGAAACTGTGATACCATCTCAGGAGACTACTAAAACAGAAAACGAGATTATTAGTAAAGAAGAACAAAAAATCGAGAAAAAAGAGTTAAAAGAACAACAAAAAGCTGAGAAAAAAGAGCTAAAAGAACAACAAAAAGCCGAGAAAAAAGAACTGAAAGAACAACAAAAAGCCGAGAAGAAAGCTGCAAAAGCTGAGAAAAATAACGGAAAAGATAAAGAATAATAGTTCTATAAAATAATTACCAAATATCTATCATTCATAAAAACTAACAATTCTATTAGAAAATATTTAAACTTAACTACCAAAATATCATTAAATTATTATTTCAATTCAATTAAAACCCTTTTCATTTTTCATAATTCCATATAAAATCAATAGCGTTGGAAACTTGAGTCCGGAGGGTATGTTATGCTTTTGTCTATTATACAAGGATTATTTAAGCCAAAATTAAATATAACCGAACTTGCGAAAAAGGCAAAAGCTGGAAATGAGGAGGTCATGAACGACCTCCTCTCTTTTAGTAAACCGTTTATGAAAAAAACTGCGTCGTATATTTGTAAACGTCCTATCGATGAACACGATGAGGAATACAGTATAACGATTCTTGGCTTTCATGAAGCAGTTATGTCCTTTAATCCTGAAGAAAATGCTTCATTCCAAACTTTTGCCCATTTAATCATTAAGAGAAGATTGATAGATTATATTCGTAAAGAGACTGCTAGAAAAGATCAATTATTATCCCTTGAACCAAACGAAGATGATTCTTCTGAACAACATTTTTTATTCAATGAAAAATCAATTTATACATATGAAGAAAAACAACGATCCGCAACTAGGAAAGAAGAACTCTTAATATATCGTGAGTTATTATCTGGATTCAATTTATCTTTTGAAGATTTAACAAAAACTTCACCAAAACATGTGGATGCACGAAAAACTGCGTTTCATATTGCACAAATCGTAGCAGATCACGAAGAATTCTATAACTATTTGTTAAAGAATAAAAGATTACCTTTAAAAGAAATTGAATCATTAGTTGAGGTTTCAAGAAAGACGTTAGAACGTCATCGTAAATATATCATCGCCGTCGTTTTGTTATTAAACAGTGACTTTATCTATTTAAAAGATTATGTAAAAGGAGAAATCATATAATGCGTACTTATAAAGGGATTGTTTGTGAAATTAATAAAAACTATATGATTTTTATGACGGCTGATGGCGAATTTCTGCGTGGTACACCCCTTGTAACGAACGCACAAATCGGTGATGATGTGGAATTTCAATTATTTGCCACTTCTTTCCTTTCAAAGAAACGGAAATCTTTTATTATTGCACCAGCTTTAGTTGCAGCTGTAATTATGATTTTCTTAGTCACTGCTTTATTCCCTTCCACAAATAGTGCTTATGCATTTGTACAAATTGGAAATGAACTTGAATTAGGTATTGATGAAGAAGGCACTGTTATTTCTGTTAAACCTATCAATAATGAACCAACGTATGCATTAGATACAAAATTAGAAGGACTTCCTATAGATCTTGCACTAACAAAAGCTATTACTCAGATAGAAAAACATAATGAGACTGTACCGATTACAACTAAATTTAACGATGATCAACCATCGAAGGCGAAAGAAAAGATTTTAAATACTGTCAATAAAGCAAAAAATAAACAATCGCTTGATGGACCAATCAGGAAGAAAAATTTAGAGGATAATAAAAATAACAACAAGCAAAATTCAAATACTCATAATTCAAATAACGGGCAAAAACAGAACAATTCAAATTCTTCATCAAACAAACAAAACCATCAACTAAAAAATGAAGAACAATTAAAGCAAAATAAATCTTCAAATTACAATAATGAAAATCATAATGGTAATAAAGATAAACAAAACCCTGAAAAGAATAATAATGGAAAAAATAATATGAACGAAAACAATAGTCAAAACAATAAAAACAGTAATAATCAAAATAATGTGAACCCAAATAATAATCAAAACAACGGAAACCCAAATAAAAATAACCAAAACAAAGGGACGTCTGAATAGTGACGTCCCTTTGTTTTGGTTATTTTTGCTCAATTTTAATTAAAAAGTTACATATTAGTGGACGAATTCGAATTTTTTCTGTTATTAATACTTTTTTAGAATTAATATGCATAAGTATCAATACATCGCCAATTCATACCTTATTATAAAATAGCGATTTTACTCTAAATAATTATATTATGTAAACTAATTAGAATACTATTATATATACTTCACTCTATTAATCTCCTAAAAACCAACACTTTTCGCTATGGTTTTTTAATAAAAAGTATATAATAGTAATATATGGAGGTACAAAATGCTTAAAATTAAAAATATTGAGTTTATCAAGGCAGTTTATGATGATTCTCTTTCACATAATATCTTTTCTATCGCAAATATAGAATTCTCAAACTATCCTCCAATTAATGGTGCCCTTTTATATTGGAGAAAAAATTATAATACAAAATCTGAATATACTCCTGAAGGTGATTATAAGTTCTACTATGATATGGCAAATGGAAATTATTTTGCATCGGTTAAATTTCCAAAAAACGTAAAACTAACTCGAGATCAAAAACAAGAACTTGCCTTTATCTTATTAGATGAACGGGGCTCAATTGGATCCTACAGTTTAAAAACTCATAAAAACCGTAAAAATCATTTTAATCCAAAGAACTCACTGGAAAGTTTAGATTTTCCGGAGGATTTTCAACCAAAACAAATACCTTCATATGTTGGGCCTTTAGTAGAAGAAAAAGAAATTGAAGCAATAATTAAAACAAATCCGACTTTAACTAAAGAATTTATTGAAGACTATTGTTACTTCCGTTATCAATTAGCTCGATTACATCCTTCTGAGTTTGAAGCTTATTTAGAATATGTGGACTTTTCATATATTTGTTATGCTTGCGACCAATTATCTGAAAAATATTTAATAGAGCATTTAGATCAAGTGGATGTAGCAACATTGCAATACAACTACCCTGTTCTTTCAAGATTATCTGCCTCTTTCAAAAGATATATGGTAAACGAACTTAAGCGATTGAATGAGACAGTTAATCAGCATTTTGAACATGAAATTGATTTATTTATAGAAGATGAAACATACTTCAGCGAGTATGGATATATCGATTTAATGGATGAAAATATTGAGATCGAAGAAGAAGAAATTGAATATCTGTTTTTTGAATATGATCGTGGACCTAACAAATGGTATGGCAGTGAACATCTAATCAAAGGAATCCCTTCTTTTAGAAGCCAAGTTTACGATGATTTAGGCTATAAAAAGCCGACAAATAAGGAAATGGATGTTGCAATCAATTCCTATACACCTTTGCAAATTTCACTTCTTAGTGCAATATTGGAACCCCATTGGCTCCACAGGTACCGTGAAATAATAGATTGGAAGGCTGCCTGTTTATATAATCAATATTTAACAGATGACTTCTTAATTGCTCATATGAATTATGTTCAATTTGAAGCACTAGGTCAAAATTTATGGTGTGAAGTATCGGAACAGTTCATTGAAACATATATGAATTGTTTCAATCATAATCAACCAGTTCCTTTCATCATTAGACATTTAACGGAACAAATTTATTTAAATCATAAAGATACAATACAAGTGGATAGTGATTTACTATATCAATATTATCCTTCTATTGGTGACGATGAATATGAAAAAATTCAAAGTCTTTTAGAAGATTAATTTAAAAGGTTACCTTAAACTTTTGAATAAAGTTAAGGGTAACCTCTTTTTTCATGTATTTAGCTTCTAATTTAATTTTTTACCAAAACCTATTACCTATCAGCTCGATCGTTATAGGCAGCTAATTGTTCTTCGGATAGGCTTTTTAAATAATGATACAAATTAATTGGTTCAATACCAAATTCTTTACATTTTAAAACGTAATAATCATATCCTTCTTGATAATTTGACATTGAAATCAACCCCTACTCTGTATTATAACAGTTAAAATATTTATAAATTAATATAGTACAGATGAATTGAGTTGTCAATAAAATTTTTCAGAAAATTAAAAAAGGATGACTTTCTCTGGCATAAAAGAATGTCATCCCGTTAATTATTAGATTAATGATTTTACAACTTTTGAAATTGTTGCACCATCAGCTTTTCCAGTAAGAAGAGGTTTTGCAATTTTCATTGCATCTCCCATATTCATACCTTTTGTAATTCCAGCTTCCGTTAGAATAGGAATGATTTCTTCTTCTGTTAATTGCTTTGGTAAAAAGCTTGTTAAAAGAGCTAATTTCGCTTCTTCTTTTTCGATTAAATCTTCACGATTAGCCTGTTTTGCACCATCTAATGATTGATTTGTTTGCTTTATTTCACGATTGACAATGGCGATTTCTTCTTCAAAAGTCAGTTCCGCGCCCTTTTCCTTTACCGCGCTATCAAGAGCTGATTTTAATAAAGTTAAGACACCTTTTGCCACTGTATCTTTGTTCTTCATTGCTTGTTTTAATTGATCAAATACTTGTGTTTTTAACATATTTACTATACTCTCCTCATTGTACTTATTTTACTTTATTGTTTCCAACAGACTGTGCTAATTTACATCTGGCTTGTCAAATCATTCAAAGCCTAAAATTAAATCCCTAAAAATTGTTTAAATTCTTCCATTCTTTCGATAGCTTGTTTATATCCAAGTTCATAATTTTTACGCATCACATTCACGTCTTTTTCTAAACTTTGGAGTGCATGCAGAGGTCTAAATATGAATACCTTACCTTGTTCTTCTAATTTCTCAATATAACGAAGGGTTTCATTGTAACGTATTACTCTTCTTTTCATCGTTTCAACTAGCTTTGGATATCTTTTACTTAGTAGTTTCATCGTAAATTTACTTTGACGATCTGTATGTTTACGATACCCTAAAGGTCTAGTTAAAATAAGAACATGTTTTTCATATCCATCATTTATTGCTTTTTGAATAGGTATTGGATCTGCTAGCCCTCCATCAAAATATGGTTCTTCTCCTAACTTTATTTCAGGAAACATAATTGGAATAGCACAAGTTGCACGTAATAGAGTACAACTTGTATCCATTTCCAAAGCATTCTTATATTCAACTTGACCAGTTTTTGCATTAGTTACTCCAAATTTTACAGTTCCCTTATAGGCGCGGAAAGTTTCCCAGTCAAATAAATCTAATTGATTTGGAACAACATCATAAGCAAAATTTAAACCAAACAAACTTTTTTCTTTAAGGAAATTTCTAAAACCCATATAACGTTTATCGTGACGGTATTCCGATAAAACTCTAAAAGTT
Source organism: Ureibacillus acetophenoni (assembly GCF_900220965.1). Taxonomy (GTDB): domain Bacteria; phylum Bacillota; class Bacilli; order Bacillales_A; family Planococcaceae; genus Ureibacillus; species Ureibacillus acetophenoni. The sequence continues at coordinate 201,025 of NZ_OBQC01000003.1, forward strand.
CTTTCTTTTTGTTCCGAGACATACGAACAAGCATTAATCGCACCTGCTGAAATACCGACTATATACGGCATCAACATTTCATGATCTAAAAATGCATCTAAAATACCTGAAGTAAAAACTGTGCGAAACGATCCGCCTTCTAAGATTAGGCTCGTGTCTTTCACGTTTAATAGTTCCATTAGCTTCCCCACTTAATTTTATATTTATATTAATAATTTTACTATAATTTTACCATTCAATGGGAAGTAAAGCCTTGATGGAATCAAAATTTATATAGATGAAATAAACTAATAAAACAATTAATGCAAGTGAAAGCAGTTTCTTTGTTAGTTTCCATAATATTATTATCCCTATGACTAGTAGAATAATGACTAGATAATCCACGAAATTCCTCCTAACCACTATTAAAATATTCCCTTATACTACAATTGTCCATTATGCGTACCCCAATAGCATACTAGATTACCATTTAAAGTATAACAATTTATGATAGAATATAAGAAAAATGTTGTTCAATATAAGGAGTGTGCAAATTTGAATATTATTCCTTCAAAGAAAATGTCATTATATAAACCTGCGATTTTTTCTTCACTTAAAAGTTTTGCAAAGAAACAGCAACAAGAAAAAGGGATGGAACTGATTGATTTAAGTTTAGGTAGTCCGGATATCCCTCCCCATGAAATGTTACGTGAACATATGGCAAAGTTAAGCTTACTTCCTACATCTTATGGATATACACTGGCAGCTTCCACACAATTTAAAGAATCTGTTGCTAGTTATTATGAAAGGGTAAATGGTGTTGAATTAAACCCATCTACAGAAGTAATACAAACGATAGGCTCACAAGAAGGGTTAGTTCATCTACCTGTAGCTTTCTGTGATCCTGGTGATATTGTTTTAACAACTAACCCTTCATATGTTGCTTATGATGCCGGTATTAAACTAGCTGGGGCAACAAGCTATTATATACCTCTTGATGAAAAAAGAGGATTTGTGCCAAATCTCCAAGCAATACCAGAAGAAATTGCACAAAAAGCGAAGCTATTAATTATCAATATGCCAGGTAATCCTGTCCCTACAACTCCTTCTATTGAATACTTTACGGAAGTAGTAGAATTCGCTAAAAAATATAACATTATTGTATTACATGATGCTGCTTATTCAGAATTTTACTTTACAGGTGATCGACCTATTTCGTTTTTAGCTACTCCTGGTGCAAAGGAAGTTGGCTTAGAAATTAACTCACTTTCTAAAAGTTTTAGTTTAGCCGGTGCTCGTGTCGCTTACATAGTTGGAAATGCTGAAATGATTAAAATTATTAGTCAATTAAAATCAAATTTAGACTTTGGTATTTTTGACCCAATCCAATCTACTGCTGCTCTTGCATTAGATAATGCAGAAGAGATAACAAAAAGTTTACGTGAAATTTTTTCTGAACGCCATAAAGTTTTGACAAAAGGTGTGCAAGAACTTGGTTGGGAAGTTGCTCCATCTAACGGAGGGATGTTTGTTTGGGCGAAATATCCATATGGTCTAGATAGTGTCTCATTTACTTTTAAAGTAATTGAAGAAGTTGGTGTTATAATGGTCCCTGGTACAGAGTTCGGTACTGAAGGTGAAGGTTATGTTCGTCTTGCATTAGTACAACCTGTAGAACAATTAGAAAAAGCAATTGAGAAACTAAAAACTTTCACTCTATAAAATAAAAACTGGATGTCCAACACTCTGATTGGACATCCAGTTTTATATTGTAATAACTTAAACTTCGAATTTTTTCGTAGAATCTGTCTCGAATCGGTTATAGCGTCTTTTAAATAAACGATACACATGTGAAACGACAACTTTTAAAATAGCATAACCTGGTATCCCGAGAATTACTCCTGCTACGCCAAATAATGAACCAGCCGTTAATAATACGAATATGATCGTAATGGGATGGATCGATAAGGATTTTCCCATAATATTCGGTGTAATAAGCTTTCCTTCAATAAGTTGAACAATCGTCCAAACAATTACAAGTGACACAAGCATAAGTGGAGAGTTTACTAATGCAATAATAATAGCCGGAGTAATCGCAATTGCAGGTCCTAAATATGGGACGACACTTGTAATCATTGCTAAGAATCCTAAAACAAATGCGTAATCTAAGCCAATTATTAAGAACCCAATGGTCATCATTACACCAATACAAATTGATACTAAAATTTGACCTTGAATGTAAGAACTAACTTGTTTATCAACTTCTTTCATAACTTCACTTACTTCACCTCTTGCGCGGGGAGGTAAAATACTTAGTATGAATTTTGGAAGTTTCTCACCTTCATATAATAAGTAAAATAATATGAAAGGAACTGTTACAAGTGATAATACAATACCTGTCAATGTTGAAACAAATCCAGTTATACCTGAAGCAACACTTTTAGCAACATTTGTAAATGTATCTTGAACGGTTGTAGCAACATTACTTGTAATATCAGTCATCACTTTTTCATAATTAAAATTATATTCTCTAAATATATCTCTAAAACTCGAATTATTTAAAAATGAAATAATATTTTCACTTACAGCCATAAAATAAATCGGGAACTCTTCTATTAAGTTTTTAAATTGGTCCCGTAAAAATGGATAGACAGCAACAACTAGTAAAGTAATTAACCCTAACACGATTAAATACAGTATTAATATTGCCCAAACTTTAGGAACCTTCCAATTTACTAAAATTCGTAAAAATGGTCTTAGTAAATAATAAGCTATCACAGCAAGAACACCTGGTAATATGACCACTTCAAACAGAACTTGTAGTGGGTAAAAAATAAACGATATTTTGTCATACACAAAAATAACGCAACCTAATAGCAATAATGCAATTAGAGTAAATAATAGATTTTTACCACCTAAAAATCTTATAAATTTCGTTGAAAAAGTATTTGATAATTTATTACCATTACCATTTTCCTTTCCATTTTCTCTTTCTCTTTCCAAAGAACCACCTCGCAAAACAATTCATTCTAAATTTATTTCATCATTTTAATCTAACAGAATTCACCTTTACTCCCCATCTAATTTGATAAATTCATGTAAATATTGTGTATTTAATTCTCGGTCAATCTCTATTACTGATCCAGCATGACTATAATCTGCATATCTATAAGTTCCCTCAACAGGAATAGTCATCTTATCTATTTCAACTTTTCCCTTCAATGTTACGGAGATCACTGTATTAATTTCTTCTGAGGTAGTCATATCTGTAGAAACATATCCTTGTAAAGCTCCAATTAATCTTGGCAATTTCGTCATATTTTGGGGAGATAAAAATTCATCTTTAATTGCTTCTATTACCTTTTGTTGACGTTCAACTCGACCAAAGTCCCCTGCTTCATCATGTCTAAATCTTGCATATCCTAACAATTCTTTACCATTCAATTTGTGGACACCTTTAGTAAGTGTCACATCAATGAAGGCAGACATATCTTTTTCTACATCAATTTCAATACCATTTGGTGCAATTATATCAATCAAGGATTCGAAACTCTTAAAATCAATTACTACATAATGGTGGATGGGAATATCAAACATGTTCGTAATTGTATCTTTTAATAGCTGAACACCACCTAAAAAATATGCTGTATTTAATTTGTAAGATTGATAACCTGGAATTTCAGCATATATATCTCTCATAAATGAGACAAGTTTCAATTCATTTGTTGAATGATTTCTAGATAGGACCATCATCGTATCCGATCGAGATTTCTCTTCGCCTCTACTATCTATCCCAACAATCAAATAATTTGTTATATTTTCTGTTGGTTCGTCAGCTACAAAAGCTTGTACTGGTAATTTCGTTTCACTCGCTAATTCTAGTCCTGCTCTATACTCTAAAACAATATATACTCCAGTTGTAACAATAAGTATCAAAATAAGGATAAGAAATAATCTACCTTTTCTTAACTTTTTCCGAGTATTTCTAGAACTTCTCGTTTCATGAAATTGATTTTCTTCCATATTAACCCCCCAATTTAAGAGTGCAACTATTATATCTTTTATGTTTGAAAGTTTTATACTATTATCATCTTATAAGATTAATCATTAGTGCTGTCAAATTTAACATGATACAATTCTAGTTGTTTTAATCATAGAGGAGGAAAAAATTTGGAAAAAGCTACATTTGCAGGTGGATGTTTTTGGTGTATGGTTAAACCATTTGACCAATGGGATGGTATACATAAAGTGACATCAGGATATATGGGTGGAACAATTAAAAACCCAACATATGAGCAAGTTAAAACAGGAACTACTGGTCATTATGAAGTTGTCGAAATCGAATTTGATTCTTCAGTGTTCCCTTACGATCAACTATTAGAGATTTTTTGGATGCAAATCGACCCTACAGACGACGGTGGGCAATTCCACGACCGTGGAGATCAATACAGAACAGCCATTTTCTATTATAATGATGAACAACGTTTGATTGCTGAACAATCTAAGAAAAAACTTGAAGAAAGTAAAAAGTTTACTAAACCGATTGTAACAGAAATTTTACAAGCAAGTGAATTTTACACTGCTGAAGATTATCATCAAGATTACTATAAAAAAGAACCTGAACATTATAAAGAAGATCGTAAAAAATCAGGGCGCGATGAATTTATTACAAATCATTGGGATTAAATATTTAGCGACTGGAGAATTATATCTCTGGTCGCTATTATTTTGTTTTTCCTTTATACAATTGAGATAGTTTAAATTCTAATATCTACATGCTATAATAGTAATTATGTGTATATAAGAGTATCTCCATTATTTGGGGATTTTTATGCTTATAAGAAAACTGACATAGTTAAGGAGGTACTTACATGATTCAAGTAAGTAATGTAGGTCTTCGATATGGTGATCGTAAACTATTTGAAGATGTTAATATTAAGTTCACACCTGGGAACTGTTATGGTTTAATCGGAGCAAACGGTGCAGGTAAATCTACTTTTTTAAAAATTTTATCTGGTGAAATTGAACCTCAAGAAGGTCATGTGTCAATGGGTAAAGACGAACGTTTATCCGTATTGAAACAAAATCACTTCGAGTATGATGAATTCACTGTACTTGATACTGTAATTATGGGTAACAAACGTCTTTATGAAGTGAAAACTGAAAAAGATGCAATTTACATGAAAGAAGATTTCTCTGATGAGGATGGAATGCGCGCAGCAGAACTTGAAGGTGAATTTGCGGATTTAAACGGTTGGGAAGCTGATTCAGAAGCTGCTACACTTTTAAATGGTCTAGGTATTGGTGACGAATTACACTATATGCAAATGAAGGAATTAGAAGGTTCTGAAAAAGTTAAAGTATTACTTGCTCAAGCTTTATTTGGTAAACCTGATGTTTTACTTCTTGACGAGCCAACGAACCATTTAGATTTAAAAGCTATCCAATGGTTAGAAGAGTTTTTAATTAACTTTGAAAACACAGTAATCGTAGTATCCCACGACCGTCACTTCTTAAACAAAGTTTGTACGCACATTGCTGACCTTGACTTTGGTAAAATTCAACTTTACGTTGGTAACTATGATTTCTGGTATGAATCATCTCAATTAGCATTAAAGATGGCTTCAGAACAAAATAAGAAAAAAGAAGAAAAAATTAAAGAATTACAAGAGTTTATTGCTCGCTTTAGTGCTAACGCATCTAAATCGAAACAAGCAACTTCTCGTAAGAAAATGCTTGATAAAATCGAGCTTGATGATATTCGTCCATCTAGCCGTAAATATCCGTTCATCAATTTCCAAATTGGCCGTGAAATTGGAAATGACGTGTTAACAGTAGATGGTTTAACTGCAACACAAGAAGGCGAAGTATTATTTAAAGATATTCGCTTTATGATGAATAAAGAAGATAAAATCGTATTACTTGGTAACCCTCATGCTAAAACCGCATTAATGGATATTTTAATGGGTCAACGTGAAGCTGATAGCGGAACTTATAAATGGGGTGTAACAACATCTCAAAGTTATTTTGAAAATGATCACGATAAATACTTTACAGGTTCTGAAAAATCATTAGTAGAATGGTTACGTCAGTACTCTCCAGAAGATGAAACAGAAAGCTTCTTACGTGGTTTCTTAGGTCGTATGTTATTCTCTGGTGAAGAAGTGAAAAAATCTCCTTCCGTTCTTTCAGGAGGAGAAAAAGTACGTTGTATGTTATCAAAAATGATGCTTTCAAGCGCGAACGTTTTACTATTAGATGAACCAACAAACCATTTAGACTTAGAATCCATTCAAGCGTTAAACGAAGGATTAATACGTTTTAAAGGTGCCATGATCTTTACATCTCATGACCATCAATTTATTCAAACAATTGCTAACCGTATCATTGAAATTCAAGAAGACGGTTCAATTTTAGATAAACAATTAACTTATGATGAATTCCTAGAGTGGAAAGAAGCACAAGGTATTAAATAAAATCAAAATCCGGTAGGGAGATCGTTTCAAGTCCCCTACCGGTTTTATTTTTGATTGCAATTTTAGTTTACATAATAATATTATTTCTTTGAAAAGTTTATGTTTTGAATAGTCGATACTTTGTTTAATATTTGGATATATTATTAGTAAGGAGGCAGTATTATGAAACATTTTCTATTTATTACTTTTATACTCTTACTTACAGCATGTACAAATGTGCAAAATCATTCTTCTGAACAAAGTGATCCTCAAGTAATCACATCAAGTGAAACAAAAAATGAAGATAAAACGAATGAGCCAAATGTTGCAAACGAACAAGAAGCTGTTGACGAAGACATTGACTATACTAAATTTTTCATGCCTAATGAATCAACTGCATACTTTTTAGGTGAAGGGAATGAATTTGCAACTTTCACTATCCATACAAAGTGGTTGTCAGAACGTTACGTTGCTCTAGTAGAAAATAATGGTGGCGCAGTGACGCTAAAAATCTATCGAGTAATGGATGAATACAATAAAATTGATAAAGTTTACGACCAAGTCATTGAAGAATTACCTAACAATGTAGAATACCCTTCGATTAGTGAACTAGATAGTCTACCTATGTTAGAAACCTATTTAACCGGTCCAATTGAAGTGGGAACGGTTATCAATGGATGGGAAATTGTTCAAGTAGATGTAACACTTGATACTCCATATCAAACTTTTGACCATGTATTTGTATTGGAAGAAACTTCAGAAGATTTTATTAATCGAAAGTATTTTGCCCTTGGTTATGGTGAAGTGAAACGTGAATCCATCATGAAAATTGATGGTGAAGAGGATTTTGTAGTAACTTCTGTTCTTGAAAAAATTGAAACAGCAAAATAAATGTAAAAGAGGCATTCAATAATGAATGCCTCTGAATTAACGGTTATAATTTTTTAATTTTTAAAAATTAAAGTTTTACAACGTTAGCAGCTTGTGGTCCACGGTTGCCATCTACAACTTCGAATTCCACTTTTTGACCTTCGTCAAGAGTTTTGAAACCTTCGCCTTGGATAGCTGAGAAGTGTACGAATACGTCGTTTTCGCCTTCTACTTCGATGAATCCAAAACCTTTTTCTGAATTAAACCATTTTACTGTACCTTGTTTCATTTAAAAAAACCTCCAAAAAGAAATTAAAGTTAACAATAAATCCACCATTTTCCGTATAAAAAAAATCACATATTACAAGAGTACCGACATAACACCGATCACTCTTTCGTAATATGTGAATCATTTGTATCCGGTCTAGCAATTTTATTGTTATAATCATTATACCATCATTTTATACCCTGTCAAAGGAAATTATTCAAAATTGTAGTAAATTTTCAATTATTTCTGTAAATTGAATGTAAATTTTTATTTACTATTCTCTTTCAATTATGATTCCATGGTATATTTGAATATCTTCATCACAGGCATCACAATATTCACTTTCCTCATCTGACCAAAAAGCATAATATTGATGGCCTTTTGTTTTTTCGTTTGGAAACTTTTCTCTAAATAGTTTTAGCTTATTTTCTAATGCTTTTTCTAGAGCTTCCTCTGAATCAAATAGATCAGTTGAAACGATATGATCTTGCCATCCATCAAACTGCCACCACGGTTCATAATCTGCTTTCATATAGATTAATTTAAACATTAATATTACACTTCCCTCTTTACCTACGTTGTAAGTAATCATCAATCCTCTTATGTTAATTCAATTATTATTAATAGAATGTTATTTATTAATTTAATACATTTTCCAAATTACCGCTCATATTTTGACTCGCACGTTTCGGTTGTGCACCATATGCTCGAGACGAAGTTCCAATCTTTGCAATGAAATGGCCTAATTTAAACATTATTTTATATGACCAATTTATACAAAATGTTTTAAAATGCATTATAAAAGATGTAACATATACTTATAAATAATGAAAACGATTGAAACTTTTTGTTTTGCTAATTCGTATATAAAATTATAATGTAAGGGGGTACAATTATGTTAGGTGCAATGAATTTTATAACAAGACATGCGTTGAGCTTTGTAATTAGTTTAACTGTATTTATATTAACTGTAGTTAATTTTGATTTAGGCATTGTTATCGTGCCGATAATCACAATTTTAACATATTATGTAAGTAGTAAAGCGATTAAATTAATACAGAAATCAAAGAAGAGTAAAGAAATCGGTTTAACAAGGTCTGAATATAGTCATATTGAAGAACAGTTAAAATTAGCAAGAGGCCATATTTTATCCTTAACACAACAGTATATTAAAGTTCGTTCCATTAGTTCATTTAAAATTTTAAATGAAATGACTAAATTAGCCCGTAGAATTTTGAATATTGTTCAAACAAATCCTACAAAATTTTATAATGTGCAAGATTTCTTTTATTCGCATTTACCGTCAGCCGTTGAACTTACAAGTAAATATACTTTACTCACACAACAGCAATTAAAGGATATGGAAATTCAACTGGCACTTGAAGATACTCGTAAAACGTTAAAAGACCTTCATGAAACGATGGAAGGTGATTTGAAAGCAGCATTAGAATCAGATTTAGAACATCTAAAAATGGAAATTGACTATGCAAGATTATCAAATGATAAAAATCGTAAGCAAATAAATTATCGAGGTGACAATGAATGACACTAGAAAAGAGCTCCAATCAAAATTCTATACTGAATAGTACGAGCTCTTTTTTTGATGTACCTAATGGAGAGGTGATAGCGACGGATCAGTCCCCTTCTATATTCTCCTCATTATCCGAAGAAAATCAAAAAAACGCATTGTATCTTGCGAGTACAATTAATACTGACAATTATAATGCAGTGCTCCAGTTCGGTGTGGAAGCTCAACATAATTTAAAACACTTTACGAACAATTTACTCATTCAAGTACAACGAAATGATACATCACCTATTCGTGAGGTACTTTTTAGATTAATGGAACAACTAGAGAAAATAGATCCAGATGCTCTAGTTGAAAACAATAAAGGCTTTTTTTCGAAGTTATTTAATCGTTCAAAAACGACGATCCAAGAACAAATATCTCATTATAAAAGATTAAGTGTACAAATCGATCGACTAAGTATCCAATTATTACATGCCCAAAAAGGGCTATTATCTGATATTAATATGTTAGAAGAATTATATCGTTTAAATGAAGAATATTACCATAACATTAATGTTTACATTGCTGCTGGGCAATTGAAAAAACAGGATATGATGTCAAATCAACTTCCAAAACTACAAAATGAAGCCATCGAACAGAATGATATGATTAGTAAACAAAAGTTAAATGACTTTTTACAAGCAATTGAATGGTTAGATAAACGTATTTATGATTTACAAATATCACGTGAAATTGCCATTCAATCAGCTCCGCAAATTCGACTCATTCAACAAACGAATCGAATGTTAGTAGAAAAAATTCAATCATCTGTTTTAACAACAATTCCATTGTGGCAAACACAAATTTCAATGCTTGTGAATATTAACAACCAACGCCGCATTAATATGGCTGGTCAGAGGTTAATGGACGTATCAGATGACATGATTCGGAAGAATGCTAAAATGATTGAAACTACTGCGCGGGATTCAAAACGACATAAATCCATTTCCCATGCGGATATTGATAACTTTAAACAAACACAATTACAGTTAATTGAATCTATTGAAGAAACTTTAAGGGTTCAAGCAGAAAGTAATGTTCAACATGCTGAAATTGAAGCGAAAATGGAGTCACTTTCAAAGAATAAATAAAAAACCACGCCCGAAAGCTTTTTTACTTTCAGTCGTGGTTTTAGTTTTGATTTAAAAGGTAAAATCAATAATGACTATATTGCTCATTATTCAACTGATTCAAAGTAATCTTTATAATATCCGCCAACTTTTCCTGTGTTGTCTACTACAAAGATAAATTCTTGAGTTTCATTTTTTACTTCGTATTCTTTGCCTACAGTCAAAACATTTGATACTAGGTACTTTTCAGCATTCGTATTCACACATTTAACTTTTCTAATTGTTGGAGCATCTTTCCATTTTAAATTTAACATAAAATTTACCTCACTTTAACTTTTCACATATATAATTCTATTTCATATTTTATCCGATTTCCACAAATTTGTGAAATTATATCTAGTATGACCTATTTGAAACGGTATCTATTTCATGTTACCATTATCGTAAAGAGGTGTTTACATATGTCTTTCGGAGCAGTTCCAACATGGTTTTATGTCATTGCATTCATTTTTGCAATTGGGTTTATAATTATCGCTGAATGGAATTCAAGAAGTTAAATTAGTATTATAAATGTAATTATTAATATATTGAACAAAGACTTGTCTATGATCATATAGTATAGGCTAGGTTTACCACTACCATACTTCCATTCAAGTAGAACTCCAACTATCGTTAGTATGAGCAATATTAAAATGATCCAACCAATATGAACCACTATCCTAAAGAACACAATGGCTAATAGTAAAATAATAAATGATAACAATAAAATATAATAACAAACTTTTGCTATTTTATTCTTTTCAATTTTTCTAATCTTATCAATATCATATTTTCTTTTTATTAATTTTTCACTAATAAATAGTACGATTGAACATATGAATAGTAAAATTGAAATCCATTTTGTTCCACCATTACGAATTGTATCGTATAAAACATATTCATTAATATCCAATCTTCTTAATTCTAGAGAATCCCTCGTATACCATTGCTCTTCATTAATATTATAAATATATCCGATTGGTAATAATTTGTAGTTATTAATAGTACCGTCTTTATAAACTAAGGACAAATTAAAAAATATTTTTTCACTTTCATGAAATTCTGGAGGATCAATAGGATCCATGTGTGTTATATACTTTTCAGAATTCCCTAATACATATTCATCATGAATGCTATTTACATTTGTATATAAACTGGATGGAATCACATTAAAATCAGTAAAATTAGAATAGCCCATGTAATATATTGATTGTAAGCTATTACCATTTTCAGACTGGCCAGGTTCAATTTCGTGTTTGCTATTTAATTGAATCATTATTAAACATATTATTAAAAAGAAAACAGTACCTGTTAAAATCCATTTCAAAAGTTTGTATTGCTTCATTTCCCAGCCCCTTCCAAAATCCCCTCTCCTACTACTATAAACGAACAACATTACTAAAGATGTAAGAAAATGAAAAAAAGACAAATTCCTTATAATTTGGAATCTGTCTTTCTTAGTATTATTTTAACGTTCGTTTTAAGAATTCTTTCGTTCGATCATGTTGTGGATTAACCAATACTTGACTAGGCGGTCCTTCCTCAACAATTACCCCTTTATCCATGAATACGATTCGGTCTGCAACTTCTTTTGCGAATTCCATCTCATGAGTTACGATTAACATTGTATTTCCTTCTTCGGCCAGTCTTCGCATAACTTTTAAAACTTCCCCAACCATCTCAGGGTCTAATGCCGATGTAGGTTCATCAAAAAGCATTACATCAGGATCCATAGCTAATGCACGGGCAATTGCTACACGTTGTTTTTGTCCACCAGATAACTGACTTGGTTTTGCACTAACATATTTATCCATACCGACAATTTCTAAATATTTTAACGCGTTACTTTCAGCTTCTTGCTTTGATCGTTTTAACACTTTTTGTTGTCCAACAACACAGTTTTTCAAAACATTATGATTGTTAAACAGGTTAAAACTTTGGAATACCATACCTAAATGTGTTCGGTGCTTTCTTATATCATGATTTTTATCTAGAATGTTTTCGCCATTATAAATTATTTCTCCACCTGTAGGAGTCTCTAATAAATTTATACAACGCAATAAAGTGGATTTTCCTGAACCAGATGATCCGATTAAACAAACGACTTCTCCTTTGGCTACTGAAAAGTTCACATCGCGTAATACTTCATGGTTTCCAAATGATTTGTTTAAATGTCTAATATCTATTACCTTTTCCATTCATTATTCCCCCTTACGCGCTCTTTTCTGGTTGAAAATTGTAGTCTTTCGGACCATCAAGTTTCTTTTCAAATAATCGTAATAATTGTGAAGCTGTGAATGTCATAATTAGATACATCACACATGCGATCAAATAAGTCTCTGCTGTTTTGTAATTAATACTTGCAATCGTTTGAGTAACAAAGAACAACTCAGTTACACTAATTACACTTAATACCGCTGAATCTTTAATATTCATAATTAGCTGGTTACCAGTAGCAGGTAAAATATTTCTAATTACCTGTGGTAGTATTACATGAATCATTGTTTGGAAATGACTCATCCCAATAGCTTCTGCAGCTTCATATTGACCTTTTTCAATCGAAACAATTCCACCACGAACATATTCAGCCATATACGCACCAGTATTCAATGAAACTACTAAAACAGCTGCTACAAAGCGATCCATTACAAATCCATAAGCAGCAATACCATAAAATACTACCATCGCTTGTACAATCATTGGTGTACCACGGAATATTTCTACATAAACCGATAATATAAAGTTAACGATTTTTAATAAAAACGATTTAAAGGATTTTTCACGTAATGGAATCGTATGCATTACTCCGATAAATAATCCGATAAGAGCACCAATAATTGTACTAAAGATTGCAATTAACAGTGTTATATATGCACCTTTTAAATAACTTGGCCAATTTTGTTCTAAAATTGAGAGTATAGACTCTAAACTCATAAATATCCTCCTAACAACATACTGTTGTATTAAAGTGGACACTGACTACTAGAAAGTAGTCAGTGTCTTGTTTAATTTACTTATTTTATTTTGGTTGATTTTGAATAACTGTGTCCATTAATTGTTGACGTTCTTCTTCTGAAATCTCTGCTAATGCAGCGTTAATTTTTTCTTGGTTTTCGTCACCTTTACGAAGACCGATTGCTACAGCAGCATCTGCTTCACTAATTTCAAAACCATCTTCTAATTCAATGAATGTAAATTTAGAATTTGCAGATGTAGAAGAGATCGCTTCTGGTCTTTCTGCCACATATGCGTCAATTACTCCAGAGTCTAATGCAACTCTCATTTCTGTAAAGTTGTTCATAGCTACTTCTTTTTGTACATTCGGAATTTGGTCAATAACATTATAATTTGTAGTACCTAATTGAGAAGTAACTTTTGCGCCAGCAAAATCAGCTAAAGTTTTTGCATTTGCATATTTACTATCTGCTTTTGTTACAATTACAAATTCACTTAAATAGTAGTTTTCAGTAAAATCAATTGCTTGTTTTCTTTCATCAGTTGGACTCATACCAGCAATAACTGCATCAATTACATTTGTTTGTAATGCAGGAATTAAACCGTCCCAATCTGTTTTTACAATAACTAATTCTTTTCCTAAAGCATCTGCTACACGTTTTGCAATTTCAACGTCGTAACCACCAGCATACTCATCAGATCCTTCAATTTTAACAGCACCATTAGAGTCATCTTGCTGTGTCCAGTTAAATGGAGGGTAAGCAGCTTCTAAACCAACTTTAAATACTTCTTTTTCTCCTGTAGATTCGTTTGAAGACGTACTTTGTTCAGCAGAACCACAAGCTGCTAAAACTAGAATTGCAAAAATTGTAGTTAACATAAAGACTAAATTTTTTCTCATATTTTTTCTCTCCTTAAATATATTTATAGGTATATATGAAAAAACGACCTAGAAGATTCTAGGTCGCGTGTATGTAATATACCCAAATCCTCAATTATTCCCGTTTAGAGATAGCACAACTCAAGTTAGTTGGGAAAACTATACTTGAGACAGTCCTGCAATTATTCACTGCAGACCCAGCATAAAGCATTGAGCATACCTTACACTTCGGCGATATTTCCTTCTTTTTCATTTCATCGTTTGCTCGAACTCTATGAAAAACTAATAAATATCGCGCCTCTACCTCACAACAAATAAGTGAGGTTATATATTAAATTATATTAATATGTTACGATACAGTATTCCTAATGTCAATAGGTTGTCATCAGATAAGTATCCAAAATATCAGAATAATGTATTGTTAGAATATTCTAAATAGATATTTTTACACTATTTTCAAAAATTTATGATGAAAAAAGCTCTAGCGAGATAACAATATCTGCTAGAGCCAACACTTATTAAGAATTTAATAATAAATCTTCTGGATTTTCAATAAGTTCTTTTACTGTTTTTAAGAATCCTACTGAATCTTTACCATCAATAATTCTGTGGTCATAAGATAACGCAACGTACATCATCGGACGGATCTCAACTTGACCATCAATAGCTACTGGACGGTTTACAATTGAGTGCATTCCAAGGATACCAGCTTGTGTTCCGTTCATAATTGGTGTAGACATTAACGAACCGAATACTCCACCATTTGTAATAGTGAATGATCCACCAGCCATATCGTTTAATCCTAATTTTTTGTCACGAGCTTTTTTAGCTAAGTTTGCGATATCTTTTTCAATTTCAGCAAAGTTTTTGCTATTAGCATCACGTACTACTGGAACTACTAAACCTTCTTCTGTAGATACAGCAATACCGATATCAAAGAAGTTGTTTAAGTGAATTTCATCGCCAACGATTTGAGCATTAACGTATGGATATTTTTTAAGTGCCGCTACTACAGCTTTTGTAAAGAATGACATAAAGCCAAGTTTAATATCGTTTGCTTTTACGAATTCTTCTTGTTTACGTTTACGTAAGGCCATAATGTTTGTCATATCAATTTCGTTAAAAGTAGTTAACATTGCTGTAGATTGTTTAACTTCTAGTAAACGTTTTGCAATTGTTTGACGACGACGGCTCATTTTTTCAATCGTTACACGGTCAGATTGTGCTGCAGGAGTAAATACTACAGGACCATTAGCTGCTGCTACAGGTGCTGCTTGTGCTGCTACTGGAGCAGTTCCGTGAGCTGCAACATCTTGAACTCTTACACGACCTTGTGGATCTACTGGAGAGATTGCACTTAAGTCAATTCCTTTTTCACGAGCTAATTTACGAGCTGCAGGTGAAGCCACTACACGATCATTTGAAGTTTCTTCAGGTGCTGCTACTGGAGTTGCAGGTTGAGCTGCAGTAACTGGTGCTGGTGCCGCCTCTGCTTTTGGTGCTTCAGCTGCTGGCGCTGCTGGAGCGCCTTCGCCAGCTTCTACTACTGCTATTACTTGACCTACTAATACTGTATCCCCTTCTTCAGCTAGGATTTGTGTTAATACTCCTGCTTCTTCGGAAATAATTTCAGCATTTACTTTATCAGTTTCTAGTTCAACGATGAATTCGCCTTTTTCAACACGATCTCCAACTTTTCTAACCCACTGGGCAATTGTTCCTTCTGTAATCGATTCTGCTAATTCAGGGACTTTAATTTCAGCCACAATAATATCCTCCTTTAATATCATGCATGTTTACATAAACATACATTCTTCACTACTAATATCTAGTAGCTAAATTACCTTTATGATCATATTTTTTTACGCGAAAGCGTCTTCAATTATTTTAGCTTGAGCAATTTTATGAGAATCTGCGTCACCTTCAGATGTTGATGACATTTCTGGTCGACCTACATATTTTACTTTTTTACCTTCTGCTAAATCTAATAAATATTCTAATGCGTATTTCCAAGGTCCTTGGTTTTTAGGTTCTTCTTGTACCCATCGAATTTCTTTTACATTTGGATATCTTGAAATAATTTCAGATAACTTTTCAGATGGGAATGGATATAATTGTTCCACACGTAAAATGTGTGTATTATCAAAGCCTTCCCCGTCTTTTACATGTTCTGCTAAGTCAATTGTGACACGTCCAGAACCTAATAAGATACGTTCAACCTTTTTCGGTTTAGTACCTAATCCAGGTTGTTCGAATACTTCTTGGAAAGTGCCTTCAGACAGATCTTCAATTGATGCTGCTGCTAATGGGTGGCGAAGTAATGATTTAGGTGTACCTACAACTAATGGACGAATTGCATCTGTTTCTAACATTTTTGCTTGTCGGCGTAATAAGTGGAAGTAGTTACCTGCATTTGAACAGTTTGCTACAGTCCAGTTATTTTCAGCTGATAATTGTAAATATCTTTCAATACGAGCTGAAGAGTGTTCTGGACCTTGACCTTCCATACCCGTTGGTAATAACATAACTAATCCTGTTTTTTGACCCCATTTAGAACGTGCAGCAGAAATGAAATTATCAAACATTACTTGAGCCATGTTTGCAAAGTCACCAAATTGCCCTTCCCAAAGCGTTAGAGCCTTTTTATGTTCTAAATTGTATCCGTATTCAAAACCAACAATAGCAGTTTCTGTCAATGGTGAGTTATGCACCGCAAACGAAGCTTTCGAATCAGAAATGTTGTGTAATGGAACAAATTCCGTACCGCTGTTTTTATCGTGTAAAACTAAATGGCGTTGAGAGAAAGTTCCTCGCTCAGCATCTTGACCAGTAATTCGAACTGGGTTACCGTCGCGTAAAATTGCAGCAAATGCTAATGTTTCTGCGTGACCCCAATCAATTTTTCCAGTTTCAATTGCTTCAACTCGCTTGTTTAGAATTCTCGCAAGTTTATTTTGTGGCTCGAAGTTTTCCGGCCAAGCTAATAATTCGTTATTAATTTGTAGTAAATCTTCTTTAGGTACAGAAGTATCAACAGCTGGGAAGTCATTTTTCACTGCATCAGGCATTTCGATGTCTAAGTGATGACCTTTTTCTTCTCCAACTTGTTTTACATGGTCATAAGAAGTTTGCATTCCTGCATAAATTTCTTCATCCAGTGTTTTTACTTCTTCTGCTGTAACAATACCTTCGTTTACTAGCTTTTCCCCGTAAATTGTACGTACTGTCGGGTGTTTTGAAACAATTAAATAAGTTAATGGATTTGTTACAGTTGGATCATCAGTTTCATTATGACCAAAACGACGATATCCGATTAAGTCTATTAAAATGTCTTTACCAAAAATTTGACGATATTCAAACGCAAATTTAGCCACGTTCACTACAGCTTCTGGATCATCTGCATTCACGTGAATAATTGGAACTCCATAACCTTTCGCAACATCAGAAGAGTAACGTGTTGAACGTGAATCGTAATGTTCTGTTGTAAATCCAATCATATTGTTTGAAATAATATGAACAGAACCACCTGTACTGAAACCTTTTGTATTTGCATAGTTGAATGTTTCTTGTACAATTCCCTCACCTGCAAAGGCAGCATCACCGTGGATTAGTACCGCTAACGCTTTCTTCGGATCATACGTAGGATAACCTGGTTTTGATGCATCTTCTTGTGCAGCACGTGTAGCACCTGTAACTACAGGGCTTACTACTTCTAAGTGTGAAGGGTTATAAGCTAATTTAACTTTTAAACCTGATTTTTTTGTATGTGTAGCACCCATATGGTACTTCACGTCACCAGTCCAACCTTTTGTTATTTCTAAACTACCGTCTTCAGGTAAGAAATAATCATTTGGAACATGGGCGAAGTCCGCAAACATCATGTCATAAGGTTTGTTTACAACATGTGTTAATACATTTAAACGTCCTCGGTGTGCCATACCGATTTGTAGTTGATTCATTTTTTCTACTTCAGCTTGTTTCACTAACTCATCTAATAGAATAACTAGTGTATCTAAACCTTCAATAGAGAAACGTTTTTGACCTACAAAAGTTTTATGAATAAATTTTTCAAAATCTTCAACTCTTGTTAATCTTTCTAGAATTGCTTTTTTCTCTTCATTAGTTAAGCTCTGTTTTAATGTACCAGATTCGATTTTTGATTGAATCCAGTCACGTTCATTTTTATCATCTATATGAGAATATTCGAAACCGATTTTTTCAGTATAAATTGAACGTAAATAATCGATTGCCTGTTTCCCATTGGAAACGTTTGCAGGCGTGATCGTAAAGAATAGTGACGCAGGCATTGCACTTAAATCTGCATCAGTTAAACCATAATAATTCAAATCTATTTTAGTAGTATCTAATTTACGATCCTTTAAAGGATATAAATCAGCAGCTAAATGACCGAATGAACGAATCGCATCCGCTAATTGCACAGCCGCAAACACTTTTGTCATATTATTAGGTTGTACATTCGCTACTCCCTCTGTAGCAACGTACTCCTCATCCACAATTGGAGCACCAAATTGTTGGAATAATGCTACTAATTCTCGATCAACTTCTTCAGGTGACTGTAAGTACAATTCATATTGTTCCATTACATAGCCTAAGTTAGGACCTGCAAACGCTGACCAAGGAGAACCAACAGCTAAAACATTGTTCGACATGAGAATAACCTCCAAATTTGCCATGTGGCAATTCCTTGTTTCAATATTATTTATAACAAATTTCACCATGTTTCAACAATCGATATTTTCAATCAATTTGATAATTAATTGGAATCGGTTTATGATGAACGTTATTTTTCAATTCAATCTTACTACTCTTCACAAAAAATACAACTCTTTTTGAATAAATATTGTTATTTTTTACATAAGAACTAATATTACAGTACTAAAGCGGGAACCTTAATGTAAATACTGTCCCTTCGTCTATTTTACTAGAGACTTCGATCTCTACATTATATTTTTCTGCCAACATTTTAGTAATGCTCAATCCTAAACCAGTTCCTCCTCCAGTATGTTCTCTGGAATCGTCAACCCGATAAAAACGATCGAAAATTTTATTTAAATTCTCTTGATGAATTCCAATCCCATTATCTTTTATTGTTATAAAAATATTTTCTGTTAAATAATGAACTTTTACTTCAATAATTGGTTTTTTTATATTATAGCGAATTCCGTTTTCAATGATATTTCGAACAATTTGGGCGAGGGCATTTTCCGTAATATGTGCTTGTATCACTTCTCCAGTAGAATGTATGTTTATTTCTGCCTCACTGTTAATCATCTGAAGTTCATTTTTCACAGATGTCAATACTCGCTCTACATTTGCATAGCTATGTTCGTCTCGTTTTTCTCTCCTAGCCAAATGGAGGAGTTCCTCAATCATTTTTTTCATTCTACGTACTTCTATAATTGATGTGTTTAAAGATTCTTCTAACACTTCAGGATTTTTTTTACCCCATCTTTGAATAAGAGATAGATGGCCTTCAATTGCCTGAATTGGTGTACGAAGCTCATGGGATGCATCTGAAACAAATTGTTGTTGTTTTGCAAAAGATTGTTGCAATTCATCCATCATTGCTAAATACATTTTTAATAAATCTCCAATTTCATCGTCCGCTTTATAACTAAATTTAATAGGCTTTTCAAACCCCTTTTCTTTTACCGTGATCATAGAATCTCTTAAGTCTTCTAATGGCTTCATTAGTAAATTTGACAAATGGAAACTGATAATACCTGCTAGTAAAATTGCACCAATCCCAGCAATTAACATTGCTGTTAACATATATTGCATCATTGAATGAAATGTAGTTAATGGATGAATCAATTGCATATACCCTTGAAATAGACCAATTTGGACAAATCGACTAACTACAATTACATCTTCTCCATCAACTGTTTCTTTTGAAACGTTTGTATTTAATAATTCATCTAATGTAAGTGTAATATTAACTACTGGCGAGTGATTATTTATTCTTAAAACTTCGTAACCGTCCATATTAAATATTCGGACCGTTTGATTTTGGTTAATTATTGACTTCATTAATCCATTATTATCTTGTAATTCCCTTAAGCTCATCGGCCCATCTTGTGAATTAAAAAAAGAGCTTAAATCATCAACCGTGCGAATAGCACCGTTTTGTTCGTTATTGTATAACCAATTGTACAATGCAAAATAAATTACTATACAAATCGCTGCATAGCTAATAGACAATACAAGCGCTGTAGAAAATGACCATTTCTTTTTTAAGGAAAGGTTAATAAAATAATCTCTAAGTTTCATTCTCTCACCACATAACCAACACCACGTATTGTCTCAATAAGTGGTTCACCATCCGTTTTTATTTTTGAACGTAGATGTCGAATATAAACGTCAACAACGTTCGTTTCCACCTCAGTTTCATAACCCCATACAGATTGTAAGATCATATCTCTTGAACATACCCGATTTTTGTTTTCACATAAAAGTTTTAATAAGTCATACTCTGTTTTTGTTAGTTCAACTTTTTCGTTTTTAAAGAACACTTCATATGAATTCGGGTTAATAACGATTTCACGAACTTCTATTAAATCGTCTTTCCCATTATTCGTTTTTACTCTTCTAAGAATTGAACGAATTCTAGCAAGTAATTCTTCAATAGCAAAAGGTTTAACTATATAATCATCTGCCCCTGCATCTAAACCCGCAACTCGATCCATTATTTCGTCCCGTGCAGTAATTAGAATTATTGGTACATCGGATTGAGCGCGAATTCTCCTACAAACTTCGATTCCGTTTAATTTCGGTAACATGACATCAAGTAAAATACAATCATAGTTCTCACTTAATGCTCTTTCAAGTCCATCCCTTCCATTAAATGATACTGTTACATCAAATTGCTCATATTGCAATTCTAGTTCAATGAAACGGGAAATTGTTTTTTCATCTTCTACTAATAAGATTTTTCTATTCATATAAGTTCACCTTCCGCCTATATAGAATGCTTGGTAAACAAACATTGTAATAAGAGTTAAAAAGCCACATTTTAAGTTTAACTTAAAATGTGACTCTTTACATTTTGAAACACCTACTCTATAAAATAAAGGATGCTGATTCTTCTCTAACGACCTTTACACATTTCTTATACTCTTTTTGTTCATCAGTGTCTTTTCTACTAATAAACTTATAATTATTTTGTTCTATATCAATCTCATACGAGGCAATAACTGTTGCGTTTCCAATAAGAGTTAATTGATATTCGCCATTATCTTCAATAACTTTGCATTTAACAAAACCACCTGGGTTAAGAACAGTTATAGTTTCATTTTGAACAATATTATTTATTTTTGCAACTAAAGCAGATGCAGTCATTGCAGTTCCGCATGCATTTGTAAACCCTACTCCCCGTTCAAACGTTCTTACGAAAATAGTGTCATTTTTTAGAGGTAGTGCATAACTTACATTTATGCCGTCCGAACAATAATCATTTTCCACGTTTAAAAATTGAGCAAGTGATGTTTGATGAGCATCATTAGTAATATATTGCTCACCTACAATTCCTATTAAATGAGGATTAGGTACAGATACAGCAGTATATTTTATATCTTGTGAAAATTCCGGTATTAATTGATAGTTAATTTCCGATTGATTATTATACTTCATAGGTAAACTTTCTAAATTAAAGGAAACCGGCGATATTTCTACTGCATACGTAGGTACACCTTCATATATTGGTTCCTCTCTTTTAACTTTTAAATTTGCTTTCATAGTTTCAATGATCGCTTCATCTTTTTTTAGCTTTTCACACACATATCTTGCGACACAACGCAAGCCATTTCCACACATCGATGCTTCAGACCCGTCAGCATTGATGACTCTCATTTTAGCGTCTGCAACTGTAGATGGTAACACTAATAATAAACCGTCTGCCCCACCTTCATTTTCTACTTTGCATAGCCATTTTGTTAAACTTACCCAATCATGTTCTGTTTCTTGATCGGATTCAAATAAATAAAATGTATTTCCAGAACCGTGTACTTTAAAAATCGTTCTTTCCATACAACATCACTCCTCAAAATTGGGATTGTAAATCATAATGATTAATAATAATTGAACCACCTATTAAATGGCAATATTTTTATTTTACAAAGTTAATATTTGTTAACAAATATTTCACAACTTATTATAAAAATTCTTATTGCAAAAGAATAATTTTTTATTATATGATACTTCTACAAAATACTTATTTTAATGGATAAAAACTCTAGGGAAACGATGGATGACTATTTTGCCATAGTTTAACGCCTAGTTTTTTTTAGGCAATTTTGTCGTAACTGTTGCCCTGTGATTTTTTAGCAACTTTCCTAAAAGGAGGCGTAAAACATGTTAAAACATCGTGATTTAAATGAAACGAATGAACTTTTTCATTTATTAAGTCATCCATCAGTGTTCCCCTATGTTCGTCAAAAGGCAACTTCTGCAGAAGAATATTTGTTCATGACGAAACAGATAATGGAAGAGGAACAACTTGGTTTAACAATCTCTAGAACAATTATTGACGATTATGGTCAACCAATTGGTACAATTAACTTATATGATATACAAGATGGAGCAGGGTTTTTAGGTACATGGATTGGTGTTCCATATCAAGGAATGGGGTATAACCAAACAGCAAAAAAGGAGTTTTTAACTGAACTCTTCTTCCAATGCGATATTCATACTGTATTTTTAAGAATTCGTAAAGGAAACGAAAGATCTAAACGCGCCTCCTTAAAATTACCTTATGTAATCGAAGCAAGTGAAACTCACCAAGCATTATATGAAGAAATTAATGCAGGTGATGTAAAATTTGATTTGTATCGTATTCCTAAAGATCTATTTTATTTAGTTACTGCACATGAAAATAACGAAGAAGAAGAACAAGCAATGTAAATCAAAGGGTGTATTGAAAGTTTATATTTCAATACACCCTTTTAGCTTTTTATTTTTTATATTGTAGTATTAGTTGCACCATTTCATCCGGTGTTTTTGGAGTTTCAGCAGCAGACATTGATTGAATCATTTTCGGCCTTTGTTCAATTAGTCTTTTAATTGATTTATAAAATGTATTCTTTGTCAGCGCTTCTTCCTCTAAAACTAATGCAAACCCTTGTTTTTCAAAAATATTTGCATTTAATATTTGATCTCCTCGGCTTTTAGATGCAGACAATGGAATAAGTAACATCGGTTTTTTTAATGCTAAAAACTCGTAAATAGAGTTTGATCCCGCACGAGAAACAACATAGTCACTAAGTTGTAATAAATCAGGAAGTTCACTTGTTACATAGTCAAATTGTTTATAACCTTTTAAACTACTTAATGAATGGTCGACATTTCCTTTTCCACATAAGTGAACAATATTAAAATCAACAAGTAATTCTGGTAAATTACTTCGAAGTGCATCGTTAAGTACAACCGAACCTTGACTGCCTCCCATTACTAGGAGTACTTGTTTATTATCATCAAATCCACAAATTCGAAGCCCTTTATTTTTTTTACCTTCAAATAATTCCTGTCTAACAATTGAACCAGTACAAGTTGCTTTTTCGCTAGGTAAGTATTTAAGTGTATCTTCAAAAATTGTAAAGATATGAGAAGCAAAAGGTAGTGCTATTTTATTTGCTAAACCAGGAGTAACATCTGATTCATGTATTACTACTGGTACTTTTGCCATTTTTGCTGCAATGACAACTGGAACCGATACGAATCCACCTTTAGAAAAAATCATAACTGGTTTAACCTTACGAATAACCGATAAAGCTTGCATTATTCCTGCCATAACTTTAAATGGATCTGTAAAGTTTTTCATTGAAAAATATCTACGAAGCTTCCCACTTGAAATTCCATGGTATGGGATTTTAGGAAAACTTCCTGTTATCAACTCTTTTTCGATCCCATCGTGTGATCCTATATAGTGTACATCATAGCCCTCTTTCAACAATGAAGGGATAATTGCCTGGTTTAATGAAACATGGCCTGCAGTTCCGCCACCTGTTAATATAATTGAATTTTGATTCACAATAATTCTCCTATCCTATGTGAAAATTCACTTTAACTTTTAAGTTACAAATAAACACGCCATTGAATATTCACTTATAGATTACAATTATGTATTTAAATTTCCGCTCGAGTATTTCTACAATTTTCTTTTATAACTAATGTAGCCGAGTCAAAATAAAAATGAACAACATCGATAAACAAAACACTATAGTTATCTATGCTAATAACTAATCATCCATGCCGCAATATCCTCTGTCGATTTTAACATATATAAGTCATTTAAAATAGATTTTTACCATTCAAATTAAACAACAAAAGCCCCCAAGTCAAAACTTGAGGGCCAAATTAACTTTCAAAAGGATAAATCGGTGTGTCCAGAAATAGCCACCCTTAAAAAAACCCTACACCATTAGGTCTATATTACGGAGACTAAATGGTTTAGTTGTAAACGATATTGATAGTTTTATAGAGTTACAATTTTAATAATACAGTCCCATTATTACTTCTAAATTTCCCCAATTAGATTAATTTGGTTTAAATTTTCACCTATAATGACCATTTTCGGTTCCATTTTTACATATTCAGGTAACCATTGTACTAATCCATACGCATATTGAAATAGCATTGGATTTTTCATCCCTTCAATAGGCACATATCCTTTCATTCGATAAACGGAGCTCGGTAGTGTGCGAATCCATTCTTCAAATTGTTCTTGGGTAAAGCTTTCTTTAAATTCAACTAAACGAGAAGTTAAGTGGAGATGAACTCCTATTTTCGCTGGTTGAATACCGTCATTTTTACCACTGATAGTTGATTGTAATTTCTCTAGTAAGTTTAATGGAACGCGTCCATTAGTAGTTTGTAAAATAAATGCATTAGAATTAATACTTTGGATTTCAAAAACCACTTTCGATTGTTCAGCTTCTGATAACAAATCCATTTTGTTTGCTAATAACAGATGGGCATGACGAATTTGTTCTAAAAATAAGCTTCTTACCTGTGGTGTTAACCGATTTCTATCTAGCCATAGTTTACTATCTGCTACCGTCACAATTCCCTTAATGTTTAACCGTTCAGCAAATAAAGGTGAATATACTGCATCTAATGCCTCTACAGGATGTGCTGCACCAGTCGTTTCTATAATTAATACATCAAATTGTTCATTAGCAAGTAAGGACTGAATTTGCGCTTCAGTTTTTTCACTACCAGAACAACAAATGCACCCTTCTAGCATTTCTTTTAATGGAATATCTTCTTCGACAGCTTGGGAGTCAAAGTTTAACTGTCCAAATTCATTCATGATAATAGCTGGTTTAAGTCCTTTTTCTTTTAATTGTCGAATGACATCCGTTAACATAGAAGTTTTTCCACTACCTAAAAACCCGCTAAATAAATACACATCGATCAATGAGATCCTCTCCATTTCCATTTTTACAAAGAAAGAGCTGATTTTTGTTCATGTACCGAACAACTCAGCTCTTTCAATATGACTAATTATTCGTTTTGCGTAGTAGTTGCCTGTTCTTCTAACAATTCAAGTGCTTTTAAAACATGTGGATCTTCATCTCTAATTTTTTGTCTAAGAGCATCCATAATTGCATAAGTAGTATCACCAACGATAACACCAGTTTGTTCTAATTCATGATCTGCTTGGAATGCTTTAACAGCATTGGCTGTAGACTCATCAAATTCATTATCAACTTCATCTACACTATATCCTAATACTTCTAGCATTTTTTCCGCATTGTTTACAGTCGTAGAAAGAATTCCTACTTTCAACTCTGAATTTGGATCGATGAATGTAAGTTTTGCATATTCAGGGTATTGAACTTCAAAATCAGGCTTGATCCCTGTTTCATTTATCCAATTTCCGTTAGGAGTTAACCATTTCCCTGTAGTATATTTTAAATTTGAACCATCCGGTAAGTAACTGACAGTTTGTACAGTTCCTTTCCCAAATGAAGTTAAACCAACTATTTTAGCATTACTTGACTCACGAAGGGCAGCTGCTAATATTTCAGAAGATGAAGCACTACCGTTGTCTATTAATACTACGATTGGTAGATTATATTTTTTTCCACCATCTGCAACGTATTGTTCAGGTTCACCATCACGTTCTTGTACTTTAACGATTGGTTTTCCTTTTTCAACAAATAAATTTGCAATATCAAGAGCGGATGATAAATAACCACCCGGATTTTGACGGAGATCTAGAATTATACTTTTCATACCGTCTTTTTCGTATTGTTCGAGTAAGACTCTTAAATCTGCAAAAGTTTTATCACTAAATGATGAGATTTGGATTTTAGCAATTTTGTCTTCTCCCATTTCACCATAAACAGTTTCAATAGGAATTTCATCTCTAACAATTGTAATTTCTTGTAGATTTTCATTATTTCCACGTTGAATCGTTAAAGTAACAGGAGTTCCCTTTTCACCACGAATTAACAATACCGCTTCCGTGGCACTCATACCCTGAATACTTTCACCATCTACAAGTAAGATAATATCTTCTGGAAGTAAACCTGCTTTTTCAGCGGGTGAATTTTTAATTGGAGAAACAACAACGATATTTCCATTTCGTTCTTGAATTTCAGCACCAATTCCCTCAAAACTTGCTGATAAGTCTGAATTGAACTGCGCTGCTTCTTCCTTATTCATATAATCTGAATACGGATCTCCTAATGCATCAAACATTCCGTTGATTGCACCGTAAATGATTTTTTCATCATCTACTTCAATATAGTACTTTTCCTTTAGTTCATCGTAAGCCTCAAAAAGCTTTTTAAATTCTTTTCTCTCATTCTGCTGACTCGTTTCCACAACTTCGACAACTTTTTTATCTCCAAAAGTTAATGCGAAAATTGTCAAACCCGCAGTTAAAATAATCGTTAAAAACATTACCATTATTAATGTGAATGGTTTTATGCGTAGATAGTTTTTTGCAGGCTTGTTTTGCTGCTCTAGTTTCTCTCTATTAGTCTCTAACTGGTTTTGTTCTTGTTGATTTTGTTCATCCATTCTTCAATTCACCACTCTCATTTACACTTAAACGTAAAGACGTTATTACCATATTAACAGTTTCTATTCATTCCGAAAAGAAAAGACTGTCAATTTATAGACAGTCTTGTACCATTTGATTAAATAATAGTGTTATCTCGTATAAAAATCAATGGTAAGTAAACGCACCATTAATCTTGGATTGCAGCCTCTAACGCTACTACGATCATATCTTTGAAAGTAGTTTGTCTTTCTTCAGCTGTTGTTACTTCCCCAGTAATAATATGATCTGATACCGTTAATACAGATAACGCTTGACGTCCAAATTTAGCAGCAAGTGTATAAAGGGCAGCAGATTCCATTTCCACAGCTAGAACACCATATTGAGCTAATTTTTCATTTTGATTTTCATCTGAGTAGAACATATCTGCAGTCATAACGTTACCAACTTTTAAGTTCAGACCTGCAGCTTTACCTGCATTGTAAGCTTTTAATAATAAATCAAAGTCTGCAATTGGAGCATAGTCAATTCCATTAAAGATGATTTCGTTCATTTTAGAATCAGTTGTTGCACCTTGACCTAAAATAACATCTCGAACTTTTACATCCTTTTGGATAGCACCACAAGTACCTACACGAATTAATTTTTGTACACCATATTCTTGCATTAACTCAGTAACATAAATTGAAATAGATGGAACACCCATACCAGTTCCTTGTACAGATACTCGTTTACCTTTATATGTTCCAGTAAAACCAAGCATGTTACGAACCTCGTTGTAACATGTTACGTCTTCTAAAAACGTTTCAGCAATATACTTTGCACGTAATGGATCTCCTGGTAAAAGAATAATATCTGCAATATCACCTTGTTTTGCGTTTATATGAATACTCATCAAATCCCTCTTTCTTCTGAAATTTTCTCATGCTGTTTCATTTTACTTCTATTTGTTGTTTAAAATGAAAGAATTTCTCTCATTTTACAATATACTTTCTTTTATCTTTTTGTGCAATGTATAGCACTTAGTAATATAAACTAGCACACATTTTAGGTTGCAACAGTCATTAATTATCATACTTCAATCGATAAATTTCCCAAAGTTCATCAAAGGCTGATGTCGATAGCTCATCATCAGCTTTTGTTTCAAAATAACTAGATAATTCTTCGAAGGATGTACTTGTTTTTGGAAAGCCATGATCATGAAAAGCACTTTCAGCAAACCTAGATTTTTGATCTGACCAATCGCCACCTCTATATGTAAGAACAAAATGATAAAAACTTTTTTTCATACGAATTTCTCCTTCTATGTTCCCTATATAATCGGTAATTTTACATAACTTTTAATCGATGAACAAGTGACGAACAATTTTAGGAGTTAAAATCGCAAATATAAAAAAGCTAACTAGAAAGTTTGAATTTCTAGTTAGCCCGATAAATCCTTTATTTTTCAAAAAGCTTTACATATTCTCCGTAACCTTCTTCTTCTAACTTATCTTTTGGAATAAATCTTAAAGAAGCAGAATTAATACAATAGCGTAATCCACCTAATTCTCTTGGACCATCAGGAAATACATGACCTAAATGTGAATCTGCTGTTTTACTTCTAACTTCGATTCGACGCATACCATGAGATGTATCAAATCGTTCTTCAATTTCTTCACTTTCAATTGGTTTAGCAAAACTTGGCCATCCACAACCAGCATCGAATTTATCATATGAGCTAAATAATGGTTTCCCAGACACAATATCAACGTAAATTCCTTCTTCAAAATGCTGATCGTATTCATTTTGGTATGGTGGTTCTGTTCCATTTTGTTGAGTAACATAATATTGCATTTCAGTTAGTTTTTTTAAACGTTCTTCCTTATTCATGTTTCTTCCCCCAATGGTGTTGTATAAATGCAGCTCTACCTGATCCAATATGATATCTTTCATAGTGTAATGGATTTTTCTTATAGTATTGTTGGTGATAATCTTCTGCAGGGTAAAAAGTTTTAGCAGGAATAATTTTTACTGCAATGGGTTTATTAAATTTACCTGATTTCTCCAGAAGATCTTTTGATTCTTCAGCGATTCTTTTTTGCTCTTCATTATGATAAAAGATGGCAGTTGTATACGATTCACCACGGTCATAAAATTGACCTCCAGGATCAGTTGGATCAATTAATGTCCAATATAGATCAACTAATTTCTCATAAGGGTAAATTTCTGGATTAAATGTAATTTGGACAGCTTCTAAATGGCCAGTCTTTTCCGAACATACTTGTTCGTAAGTAGGATTTTCCACATGTCCGCCAGTGTAACCTGAGACCACTGAGTCAATCCCTTCTTGTTGGTCAAAAGGTTTAACCATACACCAAAAACAACCACCTGCAAATGTTGCTTTTTCTATAGTCATTCTATAACCCCCTATTCATTTGGCACTATGAGTTCTAATACTATTTTATCATTTCTTAGATCAATTTCTTTTGCACGAACTTTCGACCCATCTGCGACAGTCAATTTAGATAGGTCTACAAAAATTTCTTCCTCATTCGGTCGAATGAGCACCCAATCGGGAAATTCAACTGTTTCTTCTAAAATCATTAATACCATAGATGGCTTTATATCTAGTTTTCCTACATATATTTTCGAGTATTTTAAATGTAAGTTACCATCTTCATTAACTATTGGTTCAAAGTCAATCTGAACTGGGACTACCATACCGAATGCAATGATTTCACTGAAAATTTGTATTTGATCATTCATTGTAATAGCGACAGGTAACGTTTCGGTATTCAAAGCTTCTCGTAAATATTTTAAGGCAAGCTTTTCAAAATCTTTTGTAGTTGTTTCCACTAAGAGGACACTACCTTTTGCCTCTTTAACAGGAGGAAGTGGCACATCATTTCTCGGTGAAGTCGCCATTATTAGAATAGTAGTAATTATTGCAATGATTGCACCCGCTAACACAAAGAAGGCGACTTTCCATTTATTCATCCTAATTCACTCCCATATTTTTTACAACAAATAAGCTTTGGTTAAGGACTTTATAACTGGTATAGCTTTTAGCTAGAACAATGACTATGAATATTATAATTATATGTATAAAACTCTCAACTAATCTCTTAGTATTCCCAAGTTTCTATGTTTCATTCCTATAAGCACTTTATAATCTGGTGGAAAATTGGATAAATTTTAGCGTAATCCTTTGCTCTTAATTAACGCATCTGTACTTTTAACGTTCCATTCATTTTACTTTATAATATAATGAACTTTATCATATACCTATTTTTAATTTAGTATATAAATAAAAAATGTCAGTCCATATACTAGGAATCTGACATTTCTTTTATGTGCGTTATATATTAGCAATGATAATACTTATTCTGCGAAGTAGATAAAGCCTAAGGCACCAGGACCTGTGTGAGTACTAATGATTGGCGAAGTGAATTTAACTTCTACGTTATCAAAGCCAGTTTCTTTAATTTTTTCAATTAGGGCATTCCCCATAGTATCTAAACCATCTGCATGAGAAATTCCCACCGCTTTTACGGTTTTACCTTTTGTGTCTTCTAAAAACTGCTCAAATAAATGCTTTACCACTTGTTTATGGCTTCTTGCTTTTGCAACAGGTGTATAGGCTCCGTCATCTAAAGTAGCAATTGGTTTAATATTTAATAATGAACCAATCATACCAGTACCTTTACCAATACGACCACCTTTTATTAGATTTTCTAATGTATCAACTACTACGAATAATCGTGAATTTTTACGGACTTCTTCTAATCTATTAACTATTTGTTCAACAGTGGCACCTTCATCACGTAATCGTATAGCTTCACGAATTTGAATTGCTAAAGCAATGGCAATATAACGAGAGTCAATGACTGTCACATCTGAATCTGACATACTCGCTGCTTGTCTTGCTGATTCTACAGTTCCGCTCATAGAACCTGTCATGTGTATAGAAATAATTTGATCTCCATCTTTACCAAGTTCATCATAAAGCTCTTTAAATTGACCTGGAGCTGGTTGTGAGCTTTTTGGAAGCGTTTTCGATTCTTTCATTAATTGTAAAAAAGATTTTGGTTCAACGTCGACGCCATCTGTATAAGTTCGATCTCCAATTTGAATCGTAAGTGGTACCACATGAATATTCGATTCTAATAACTCTTCTTTTGTTAAATCACAAGTAGAGTCAGTAACAATATGAATTTTTTTCAATATGACACATCCTTTAATAGCTTCTCTATATTATAATTTCCCCATTTTATCTATGTAAATATGACAAATGTAATCACATTCGCAAATTTTAAGGAGAAATAAACATATAATTGAAAATTTGATGACAAACCTAATTACACATATGTGACAAATGATAGTACGAATGCAATTAGTATTCCAGTATAGTTACATCAACGGAGGAGATCGAATGAATAATAGTAACGCTTTTGATTATAAAAATTTTACGGAAGAGCTTTGGAATGCAATTACCCATGGGATTGGATTCATTATTAGTATTCCAACATGTATTGCACTTATATTAGTCGCAGTCCAATCAGGTAGTTCTATTCAAATCGTTTCAAATAGTGTATTTGGCGCCTCTCTAGTATTACTTTTTTTAATGTCTACACTTCTACATAGCATGCCTGAAAAATATAAAAGAATCTTTTCAATATTAGACCATTCTTCAATTTATGTATTAATCGCGGGAACATATACACCCTTCTTACTTGTTGCAATTGGTGGAACATTAGGTATCGTTCTATTATGTATTGTTTGGGGAATCGCACTATTTGGTATCGTTTTTAAATGTTTATTTATCCATAAATTTGAAACGATATCTTTAATCTTATATATAACAATGGGTTGGTTAATCATTTTTGCCATTAAACCTTTATACCAATTTTTACAGTTTGATGGATTTACGGTTTTACTAGCGGGTGGATTATTGTTTACATTTGGTGCAATCTTTTACGCTTGGAGGAAGTTACCTTATAACCATGCAATATGGCATTTATTCGTAATTGCTGGTTGTGCGTGTATGGTTACGTGTGTGATTTTTTATTTATAAACATATAAAGCCACGGCAGATGCCGTGGCTTTGTTGTATTTTTATAAGATTTGTGATTAGACTTCTACTTTCTCTTTCTCTTTTTCTACTTCTTCTTGCTTAACCTCAATTGTATCAAAAGTACGCTTTCCTGCGAAATTCTCAATTAGTTCTTTAACATCAATTCCAGAAGAAGCTTTTAAAGTCTCTTGTAGTGTTGACATTAAATTTGTTGCATATGAAGTTACACGATTTGCACCGCCACCTTCTCCGTTACCTGTGTCAACAACTGTAATTTTATCGATATTAGATAGTGGACTCGCAACTTCTTTCGCATATTGAGGTAACATACGAACTAACATATCAAGAACTGCCGCTTGACCGTATTGTTCAAATGCTTCTGCGATTTTACGTTTCGCTTCCGCTTCTGCAAGACCTTTTAATCGAATAATTTCTGCTTCAGTTTCCCCTTGGGCTTTTTCAGCATCAGCCTTTGCAAGACCATCTAATCTAATTTTTTCTGCTTCAGCTTTTGCTCTTGCCTCAATACGATATTTCTCAGCATCTGCTTGTGCTAACTCTTTCATTTTTTGAGCAGCTGCATTTTGTTCAATTGCATAACGATCAGCATCAGCCTTTTTCTTAACTTCTGAATCGTATTGTCTTTCACGACGTAAGATTTCTTTTTCTTCTAATTCAATTTGTTTTTGACGCTCAATAATTTGTACTTGCATTTCTTGCTCAGTAACTTCTTGTTTTGCTCTTGCTGTTTCTAATTCATAGGCTTGGTCCGCACGAGCTTTTGCAATGTCTTGTTCACGGCGAAATTCCGCTACTTTTAGTTGATTTTCTTTTTCTGCTTCTGCGATTTCAGTTGCACGTAATAATTCAGCTTTTTGAGCTTCTTTTTCTGCTTCGGCTTTCTTAATACGTGTTTCCTTTTCTGCTTCTGCAGTGGCAATATCAGCATCACGTTTCACTTGTGCAATTCTTGGTTTCCCTAGAGAATCTAAGTAACCATTTTTATCACGTACGTCTTTTATAGTAAATGATACGATTATTAATCCCATTTTCGCTAAATCTTGAGAGGCAACACGTTGAACTTCTTGTGAGAACTTGTCACGGTTTTTATAAATTTCTTCTACCGTCATCGAACCTAGGATTGAACGTAAGTGCCCTTCTAGTACCTCTTTTGCTTCGTTTTCACGATCTTGTACTTTTTTACCTAAAAACTGTTCCGCAGCTGTTGCAATTTCAGTAATGGAACCACCGATTTTAATAATAGCTGTTCCATCTGCCATTACTGGTACACCTTGCTCTGTATATACTTCAGGTGTTGTAACTTCTAATTTACTAGATAATAAACTTAAATATTCAGCCTGTTGGAATACCGGAAATACAAATGTACCTCCACCACGAATGATTTTTACACGATTTCCCGAATCGTCTTTATGAACATTTTTAGATCCTAGGAAACTACCTGTTACAATAAGCGCTTCATCTGGACCGACTGTTTTATATCTTGCAATATAAATCCCAATGATTGCTAGAATGACAAAAACAACAATCCCAATAACAATTAACAAATCCATAAGTTTACCCCTTTACTTTTTATTTGAATGGCGATTGGTATTTTTTTACATGAAGCGTTCCTTCTTTTACTTCGATTATTAGTATTTCATCATCATAATCGATCGCTTCGTTATCAAAACCAGTAGCTCGTTTTGATATAATACCTGCTGCCGTTTCAATCACTACTTCACCAAATCCATCTTTCGGAATTGGCACAATCACTTTCCCTATTTGACCTTCTAATGATTGATCTGTGTACGCCAATGAGACTTCTGCTGATTTTAAAGGAACTAATATAAAGAAATATAGCAAACTACTTAATATTGCAGATAGAATACATGAGATAATAAATACGAGTACACTAGTCATTGGACTAAACTGCTCAAGTAGATAACCACTTGCAGATGCAATTGTTATAAATGCCAAAATCACAGCTGGATTTAAGAAGAAAAATCCATCTACTATTCCATCTAAGAAGTCAGAGAATAGTATATAAACTACAGTTATACATCCAGCTACAATTAAAGTAACTAAATAAACTGTTTGTATTTCTACACCGAAGATCATTTTCATCACCTCCACACTTGTTTTAGCATTTGTTACCATATATACGGACTAAGTTTCACGAAAGTTTCAATATTTTAAAAATTCTTTCACAAAAAAATGCACTTACTGATTTTTAGTAAATGCACTTTATTCATAGTCATATTAAAATTTTTTTCTGTCAAAAACTAAATATTTATAGGTAAATCCTTGATTTGTATCTACAGGGTCGCTTGAATAAGTGAGTGACCATTCATCATCATATAATGGGAAAAATGTATCTCCATTAAATACATAATCAATCTCAGTTATGTAGAGTCGATCAGCTATAGGTAATGCTAATTTGAAAATCTCCTCCCCACCAATAATCATAATTTCTTCAACATCGCCAGCAATTTTAATTGCTTCATCTAAACTATTGGCTACTTCGATTCCTTCGTGTCGATAGTCACTGTTACGTGTTACAATAATATTTTTTCTTCCCGGTAAAGGTCTACCTATAGATTCAAATGTTTTTCTTCCCATGATCATCGGTTTTCCCATTGTTGTTTCTTTAAAATATTTTAATTCTCCTGGTAAATGCCAGGGCATTTTGTTCTCGTATCCAATTACTCGATTTTTATCGTGAGCTACAATTAGTGAAATCATTTGTATGTTCCTTTCTTCGATTCGAAATTAAGTTAATTATAGTATAAACTTATTACTTTTTTTAGTTTCGGTTTTATATTACCCATTTTTCGTAAAGCATCGATTCATATATACGACATATTCAAAGTTATGTGAAATTACACATAACATTAATTATGTCCTATGTACAATGCGGTAAATGTGTATTTCAACAATTTAAAAAATGACCTCCTAAAAGAAGGTCATTTGTTTTTTATACAGCTACCGGAGCTTTAATCGTTGGATGTGGGTTGTATCCTTCCATAGTTAGATCACTTAATTCAATATCAAAAATAGATTTCTTTTCAGGATTTATAACAAGCTTTGGTAGATTACGTGGTTCACGAGACAATTGTTCATTTACTTGATCTAAATGATTTAAATAAATATGAGCATCACCGAAGCTATGGACAAATTCTCCTACTCCTAATCCACATTCATGAGCAATTAAGTGAGTTAACAATGCGTATGAGGCAATGTTAAACGGAACGCCTAAAAAAACATCCGCACTACGTTGGTATAACTGGCATGATAGTTTCCCATCAGCTACATAAAATTGGAAAAGTGTATGACAAGGTGGTAAAGCCATATCATCAACTTCAGCTGGGTTCCATGCAGAAACAATTAACCTTCTAGAATTAGGGTTTGTTTTAATCATATCTATTACCTTTTTTAATTGGTCAATTGTTTCTCCACCATTTTCAGTTGGCCAAGAACGCCATTGCTTACCATATACAGGACCTAAATCACCGAACTTTAAGGCAAACTCGTCGTCCGATAGAATTTTTTCAGTAAATACTTTCATTTGCTCGTCTAATACTTTTGCGAAATCTTCATCGTTTGCAGCACGCAAACCAAAGTTTTTCATATCAGGACCTTCATAGTCATCTGATTTCACCCATTTTTCAAAAGCCCACTCATCCCAAATATGGTTATTATGTTGTAAAAGGTATCGAATGTTCGTATCACCTTTTATAAACCATAATAATTCACTTGCAACTAACATTTTAAAAGGAACTCGTTTAGTTGTTAATAAGGGGAATCCTTCATTCAAATCAAAACGCATTTGATAGCCAAATACACTAATTGTCCCTGTCCCAGTTCGATCTTCTTTTTTTACTCCATTATCTAAAATGTGCGTTAATAAATTTAAATAAGCCATTTCAGGATGTGCCATAGTATCACTCCTAGTACAATTACTTTTTATATTAATATATTATTCTTATATTAATTTTTACAAAATAATTGCTCATCCAAATAAGATAGATGAGCCTTTAAATATTTACAAATTGTCGATGTTCGTAATAATTTCTTCCATTTTCTTTAACAAAATAAAGTGCTTCATCAGCCTTATGGATACAAGATTTAATCTCACTTGGGTACTGAATATACGCAGTACTTGCACCTACACTGACTGTAACGTATGGATCAATAAGAGAAGAACTATGATCTATTTTTAATTCATTCACTTTACTAATAATTTCTTCACATATTTCTTTTGCCTTTTCCTCTGTATGGTTGATGAGTAAAATTGTAAATTCTTCTCCACCCCATCTTGAAGCGAAACAACCATATTTGTAAGCCAAATCATATAATTGTCGGCCAATATTTGCTAATACGAAGTCACCTTCACTATGACCATACGTATCATTATACAATTTAAAACAATCTACATCTACCATTATTGCAGTAAATAAGAATGACTCGTACTTAGACTTCTTCTCAAGTTCAGAAATATAGCTATCAAAGGCTCTTCGGTTAAATAAATTCGTTAAAGGATCTAAATTAGCTTGTAACTCTAATTTTCGATTCGCTTCCCTCAACTTCTTAGTTAAATCCCGGGTAATATGGGCTTCTTTAATAAGTTCGGATTGAAAACTTAATGATCTGTGGAATGAATAATAAAATGACCTGGATATAAAAAATGTGATTGGAATTAGTGAGAGTAAGTAAAGGACCTGTTGCCTTAATAATTCGGTATCATTATGTTGCATAATAAGACCTATTAATAGGGTTAAACTAGAAAAAAGCAATGAAATAATAAGTTGTTTCAATCGCAATACGATGACTGAACACGTTATACATAATGTTAAAGTATAAATCATGAGTTGGTTATAGTAACCGAAGTCACTTATTGTAATAATGGATCCAAGAAAAGTTAAGGCAACTACATAAAAACTAATAAAAAAATCCACTTTCCTACCATTTTTCTCTGTAATACGTATTTTTTTAATATCAGTAATAAAATATACAAACAAGTTGAAAATAACTAAAATTGTGTATGAAATTATTTGAAAGGATTTGTTTCCAAATATAGTAGACAATGATTGGTTAGATAAAAATGCCATAATTACTAATAAAAACACTATGATAATAGTAGTAACTTTGCTAATTAAACTAATTTTTTGTATATTATGCTTAAGGATTTCTAGCTCCGTTAAACTTTTTTGTTCAAAAAAATCCCCCAAAGTAAACTAACCTCATTTCAAAAAATCATAAATTATATTTTCCTGCATATAACAATAATATAGTTTTTAAAATTACTTAAATTAATTTTACAATAAATCACATAGTAAATAAACACTTTTTTACTATTTTATAGTAAATTAATCACAATAAATTTTAGAAAAACGAGGTATATTTACTTATATGCAAAATAGTATAATAGAACTATACACCTCTATTACTATGGAAAAATCAAAATAAAAAAGCTACCGCTCTAAATATTTAAGCGGTAGCTTTAACTAGTTTTATGACAACCATTTCGGTGGTGTATTTTTTGAGTAGTAAATATCGCCTACGTTATGATGGGTAACAAATCGATCCTCATAAGTATGGTAATGGAAATTATAATAATATCCTTCTAACGGTCTTTTTTCTGTTCGTACATGAAATCGAATTAAATCTTTGCCTGTAGCAACATCAATTAAGTTAAATATCTTCTCACTATAATTACCACTTGGTTGTTCAGTTATTTTTATGTACTTTAAGGAATTGGAATCCAATTTTGCCAATTCAATACCAATAATTTCTTCCATTTTTGGGAAAATGGAGTATTCAAATTCATCACCAATTACAGGAGCAATTCTTGTCCCAAATTTTATAAAGGACTGTTCTTTTGCATCATCAATAATCGTATCGATATACGATTCATTACTACTATCTGAATGATTATCACGTTGATCGGCAATACTACGTTCAACAACTGCCGAATCAGGGAGATTACTTTTAGAATTTTCAGACTGGTCATAATCTAAATGTTCCCATATTTCATGATTGGGTGAAATAATCCCAAATGTTATGAATGCAACGAATATGACGATTAATCTTTGTAACCATTTCTTCATATACATTACCTCGAATCCTAAATTATTCAAAAATTAGACTTATATATAGGTACGATTATATCATTAAAAGGTTTCATCTTTTAGTGTTTCATTGTAAAATAATAGATGTAAATACAATTGTACTATAAAGGGAGGTCCACTTCTATGGAATTATTTGAAGTCGCAGCAGGTATTGGATTTGCTTTAGTAATTGCTTACTTAACGTCTTTATGCTTTACAGAAAATAGCTAATTTCCGTTATTATTCATACAATTATTTTTTAATAAAGCAATTAGACAAGGGGTGCCCGATTTCTCGAGCACCCCTTTAGTATTTTGCGTAACATTATAAATAAATGAAGTATCAACCCTATCATCAGGGGAATTTTATATTAAAAGACTATACCGCGGTAAAATCCCACTAAAACGCTCTCTAACTTAAGCAATGCAAACCCAACCTACTTTTGCATCCTCGCAAGCCTATACTTGCTCCAGTATGAATAAGTGTCTTCAAAAACATTAGCGAAACGCCAATTTATTTATATGCTACACAAAAATAGCACCTAATAACTATAACACACTTTCATAAAAAGGTAAAACTAACATGGATATCAAGTTAAAAATAGTTTAATAAACAATTATGAATTGGTTATATATTTCATCTACAATCATAAAATTTATCATACTAAATGATAAGGAGAATAGTAGAATGTATAATGTAACTTTTTATGAAAATAGGGCGTTAGTCATGAGTAAATTAACATCATCGATTCCATCAGAAAATGAGAATATTCAGCTAAAAGGACGTAAAGCGACTGTTACTAACGTTGAAAAGCTAGATGAAAGGAATGTTCATGTTCATATCGCTTTTGAAAAAATAGTTAAAAAAGCCGCTGTCCTGGATACAAAGAAGAAAAGAAAATAAGTTAATCATTTAACTTTTTTCAATTATACCGTAATGGAATTTTGAAGATAGTCGGATATCCCGCAAAAAACCAAAGTCATCAAAATAAGTAGTTTTATAATGGGCTTTTAATACTACCCTTTTTCTTGCAACCCTAATAGCTTCTTGAACCCATTGTTTTGTAAGTCGAGTATGACTACCTGCATCTCGAAGCGGTTCGAAATTATTAGATTCTTCTATTACTTCTTCAAACATCGGATCCATATAAATAACATCTACCGAATCATTTTCAAGTTTACTTAAAAAATCAACTGCTTCTGCATGAACGACTTCAATTTGACGCATACATGAAGTTAAAGGTATATCGGAATAATCATATCTTTTCATACCTTGTTGAACTATAAACGCAACATTGCGATTTTCTTCTAAACCAATCACCTTACCATCAATACCCACAATATACGCAGCAACGATTGCATCTGAACCTAGTCCTAAAGTACAGTCTAGGTATGAATCACCCTGTACAAGTTTGCAAGCTTCTAAAAAAGGATCATTTTCACCTCTTGCAATACGTTTTAATCGAAAAGATGCAGAATTTGGATGGAAAAAGAAAGCGTTGTTAGCGCCTTTTGGATAATATTCAAATCGATTTTTCCCTGCAACAATAATATTAGCGTTCAGTAGCTCACTAATTTTAGCTACTGAACGCTTTTTTCTTGGCTCAAATGGAAGTCCCAGTTGTTGACAAGCAAAATCTGCTAATCTTAATGATTCCTCATCTGGTCTTCCAGCAGTTGTAACTACGGTTACTCCGCACATGTTTGTTTTAAAACACCTGTTAAATGATCCGTAATTTGTTCAACTGGATGACCTTCAATTTGATCGCGTGGGATAAAATATTCTAATTGACCATCTCTAAGTATTGCAATTGACGGAGAACTTGGTGGAACTTCTTCAAAATATCCGCGCATTGCAGCCGTTGCTTCACGATCCTGACCTGCAAAAACTGTCACTAAATGGTCTGGTTTAACTTCGGCAATAGCTTCGCGTACAGCTGGTCTAGCTAGTCCAGCAGCACAACCACATACTGAGTTTATGACAACTAATGAAACTCCCTTAGCTGTAGCCATAAATTCATTTACATCTTCTGGTGTCGTTAACTCCGAAAAGCCTGCATCTACTAACTCTTGACGCATCGGTTGAACAATACCTCTCATATACTCATCGTAAGCGTTCATCATATCTACCTCTTTCATAATTACTCGCATCCAAATTATATCAATATTTCCTTATGAAGTACAAAAGATTAAATTTTAATATGCTAAAAAGTAGCTAAAAGTCACTATTCACAAAAATCTTTAATAATTGAAAGGAAATTTATTAGCTAATCACTAATAAATATAAAAAGATCGATTTAAGGAGAGCTTAACTATATGGAAAAACGGCATGAAATTTTGTTTAATCAATTAAAAAACTACCGTGATTATGTATTGTATTTATTAGAGGATGTATCAGAAATTGAAGCAGAATTGATTCCAACAGGATTTAATAATAATATTCGCTGGAACGCTGGGCATATTTATTTAGACCAATATTTATGGATTGAACATTTAACAAAAGAAAAAATGGGGATTCCTGAAGAGTTTCGTGCGTGGTTTGGTTATGGAACTTCTCCAAAAGATTTTACTAATGATACTCCGTCATTAAAGGAATTAATTAAATTATTAAAATCTCAACCTGAAAAAATTAAAGAAAAGTATGGTCTTAGATTAGAGGAAGAATTCCCTCCTACAGAAATGGGAATGTTCACAATTGAGCAAGTATTAATTCGTACTATTTTCCATGAAGGGATGCATATCCAAACAATTATAGACATAAAGAAATTATTGAAATAAATTAATCAAATTAAAACCGATTTTACAACAGTTCCATTTTGCCAACAGATTAAAAAATTGAAGAAAAAAAGTCTTTTATTAATACAATAACCGTACCAAGCATCATAGCGAATACGCGAATTAAACCTGATTTAATGACTATAACAATGATAATAAGCGTAACTATTAAAGTATTTATTATTGGCATTGCATTAGTTATTCTATTAGAAATTCGAAGTTTAGCAAGAATATTAAAAGCGATATATAGAATAATTCCGATAAGTAATAAATGTACCAAAAGATTACCTCAATTCTAAAAGTTCTGATAGAACAAACACGTTGTGTGAAATTTGCACAACGTGTTATGGTTATTCTTCTTTTAAATAAATGACTAGTTCTTGACGATAGACCTCATTTTCTAAATAATGGTCTAATGTATGAAAATCGTATTTATAACTCCCAAATGGAAATGTAACATTTTCACCTTTTACTGCAGCAAGTAACCCTGCTACATCATTTGACACCATTTCTAAAACTTCCTCACCTGTTTGAGTTAGTACAAATATTACATTCAATGCTTTTCACCTTCTATTACGTTTTACACTATTTTAATACATTAACATGAATAAAATGTAAAATCAAAATACTCTTTCTTTCTCTTCAAGTAAATCCCAATCATTATCTAAAACATAAAAAAACTCTGTATGAACTGTGTCATACAGAGTTGCTTTGGAAATTAGTATACAGTTATTGGTGTGAAGAACTCTTCGTATAAAGCAGTTAACACTTGATTTTCTACTTCAGATAAAACACCGAACACTAAACTTACTTCTGAAGAACCTTGGTTAATCATTTCAATATTTGAGCCTGTTTTTGAAATAGCTGAGGCAGCACGGGCAGCAAGGCCAGTATTATTTCTCATACCTTCTCCAACAATTACAATCATTGAGAACCCATGACGGAAATATACATCATCCGCATGAAGTTCTTCTTTAACTCTTTTTACGATTCTTTCTTCTGCTTCAGGTGTAATTTGATTTGAACGGATGATTACAGAAATATCATCAACACCAGATGGCGTATGATCATAAGAAATATGTTCATCTTCAATAATATGAAGTAATTTACGTCCAAAACCAATTTCACGATTCATTAAATATTTTGAAACATATAAAGTTGAAAAACCACTATCAGCAGAAATCCCAGTAACAGGACGACTAGAAGATGTTGTTCTAGCAGGTAATATTCTTGTTCCTGGTGCTGATGGATTATTCGTATTTTTCACAGTTACTGGAATACCTAATTTAAATACTGGCATAAGTGCCTCATCGTGAAATACAGAAAAACCTGAGTATGAAAGTTCACGCATTTCGCGATAAGTAATTTCTTCTATTCCTACTGGATCTTTTACAACTTTTGGATTTGCGGAAAATACACAGTCCACATCTGTAAAGTTCTCATATAAATCTGCTTTAACTGCTGCAGCTAAGATAGAACCTGTAATATCTGAACCACCACGGTCAAAAGTACGTAATGTTCCTTCTTCTGTATAGCCGAAGAAACCAGGGAAAACAACAATTTCATCGTAATTTTTTAAATTATTTAGCTTTTCAAATGCTTCAGGTAACGCGACTGTACGTTCTGGTGGATTATTTACAATTAAACCCTCTTTTGGACTTACATATTTGGCAGAAAGTCCAATTGAGTTAAAGTAAGCAGCAATTAATTTTGCATTATTGTCTTCACCACTTGCCTTTAAGCTATCAACAAACAAATCAATAGATGATCTATCTGATTCAACTCGTTCACGTAAATCTTGCGCAATGATATTTGAAATAGATTGATCTAAACCTAGATCATCTGCTATTGTCTTATATCGCTCGACAACATTTTGAAGCTTTCCTTCAACATCTCCATTTTTAATAACGGCATTTGCTAAATCGATTAACATATCAGTTACTTTAATGTCATCGCTATAACGCTTGCCCGGAGCAGATACTACAATTAATCTTCTTTCAGGATTAGACTTCACAATGTTTGCGACTTTTTTGATTTGCTCAGCACTCGCAACTGAAGTACCACCAAATTTACATACTATCATTTCACCAGATCCTTACTATAAAATATTGTATTTTCAGAAAAAACAATTGACTTATCCCAGTGTACAAACTTTATAATCTTACGTCAATAGTTCAAGAAAAAATAATTAAAATCTTATCACACTTCACAATTTTGTTTCAAGTCACACTATTATATGTAGTATCGTCCATTCCGAACAGCATGTTTGCCTATATCAATTTTCAGAAAAGAAAACCGTGTACATCTATAGTGGTATGTACACGATTTTTCAATTATACCTTGCAATTGACAAGATATTTTCTAAATTCATTATATATATTTTTCGCAATATTACTAGATTGAAATTATTGTTAATTGTACACAAATTTATTTTAAATTTAATACTTGTATATAACAAATTGTGTTTATATCGATTTCTTGTTTCTTCTTTTTATTTTGAATTTGAATTTTGCCATCTCTAGTTTCTATTAATGTCCCGAAATGACGCTCTTTGTCAGTTCTTATTTTTACTTCTTTACCTTCGTACTTCTTTAACGCTTTGTGTAATGGAATTCCAAAAAACAGATTTTCAATATCTGCATTTTTTGAAACAAATTCACCAAAATTGAACGCCAATTCTCGTCTTGTATCCTGATCAGCGTTAATAAATTTAGGCTCACGTTCTTCTTCTACACTGTCTATTCTTGAAATAGATAGAAGATTATTATATAGAATAAATAATGCACTACCTATTGGATTTATTTGAATAAAATCTCGACCAGCATTTGCCAATTTACCAATTTTTCGAATTAATTTGACAGTTTCTGCTTCACCTTCATTATTTCCATTTATCGAATTATTCACTAGTATTTCATTAACATCTTCATCATCTTCTTGAATATCTAATCCACATAATATATTGGCCTTCACTTTGATCCCTTTTATATCAAGAAAATGTAGTTGTAGTTGTCTAGTATTATTCGCATCCACTTCAGAACCTAATGACCTCAATAAGTCATTGATCGTTTCGATACAAATTTGTAAATCATCTAGCTCTTCTTGAGAAAGCGGGCTATTTAGAGAAGAAAAACGACGTGTTCTAATTTGTTTTTTACAATCAAATGGTGAACCGAATAAGTTAACGGGGTTTTGAGGAACTAATTGATTACATTTACAAGGATAGTGTTCGCATAAATTACAGTTATTCATAAAGAACACCTTCATCTTTTTTCTTTTTTGTAGTTTCCAACAATAACAAACCTGATACATATTCTTCAAGTTCATCTACATCTACAGTTTTTGATGGCTCATCGTTTTGCAAAGTTACTTTACTAAACGAGTTATTTAAAGGTGCTAATAATTTTGATTTTCTTTTTAAAACTCTTAGAATTCCCCACATTCCTAATTCAATATCCCATCTAATATTACCTGAACGATATAAATAGTCACCTGGTTTATCTAATAGTCCTCCGGCACCATATAAGATATGAAAATCATCAGATGACCCTACTGTCCTTTGTGGCGCTGCGGAAATAATAGAGGAATTAAAATCATCTTCG
This sequence comes from Ureibacillus acetophenoni, assembly GCF_900220965.1. GTDB lineage: Bacteria > Bacillota > Bacilli > Bacillales_A > Planococcaceae > Ureibacillus > Ureibacillus acetophenoni. The sequence goes on from NZ_OBQC01000003.1 coordinate 245,674, forward strand.
CTTCTAAAGAACTTGTGCCCATGAATAACAAAGGTACGTGTTCTCGGTTTATCTGCAGGTTGTGTTAATCGGATTGTAATTGGATCACCAGGATAAGCAAGTAAAAGAGGTGTACTAGGATCACCAAAGGCTTTAGAACTAAATACTTTATGGATGTCTTTAAATTTCTTTACCCGGTTTCTAAATGGTTCATAGCGATAGTTAAAAGCTTTTGATCCTGCATCTTCAAAGTCTGGTTCTTCTTCCTCTTCAACTTCAACATTTCCAAATACCAGTGGTTCTGGGTCAAGGATTAGATTGCCGTTTTTATCAAGCAATCGTATACCATCATGCATGATAAGGGCAAATTCTCTAGTCTCAGGTAGTAGAGGATTTTTTATAATTACTTGTTCACCTGTACTTACTTCTTTTCTCGTTTTTGAGTCGAGGAATTTTGACCCTCTTGGTTCGGCTATAAGCATTCCAAATGCACCATGATGTCTATGGTTTCGAAGATCTGCCATATCCACTAAATTAGCTGTACCAATATCTTGATCTATATACCAGCTATAAGTGATTGTTTCTCCAGGACCAATTGTTTGATCTTTATTGAAACCTACTGTCGCTCCATCTGAATTTCGAACATCGTAAACAACTAAATGAGCATGTAGGGAAATTCGATCCGAGGTTGGGAAGAATGCTTCTACAGGCACTTGTGGATATCCATGAATACCATCATGATGATCTTTCCCATTTAATAAGTTTGTAAGTCTAATTTCTACATATTCACCAACGTTCGCTCGAATAATTAACGGCTTTGGATTTTTCTTTCCACATAGAATATCATCCACATCTTCTTTTAACGCATAGACAATACCAAATGGGTCATGGTCACCATTCTTATGATATTCAATACATGCATTTAACGCATATACATCGTATTTTCGAACGACTTTATCATCAGGATATGAATAATGATCTATTTTTACTTGTGGTGGTATCTTTCCAGTTGGTTTTGGTAATGGCTCTTTTCTCATTGGCGGTTTTTTTCTATCCTTTAAAGGCATTAGGTGATGAACCCGTTTCTCGTAAGTACGGAAAATCCCCCAATTCCCTAACCAAATATCATCGATTGAACCAAAATGGTAAAGCATATCGAAGTCTCCTTCACCTTCTACGTTAAATTCAAACGTAAAGGTTTCAGCGATAGCGATATGTTGTTGCTGATCGAGTTCCGAATCCAAATCTGGTCGCTCCCGATGCCATCGTTGACGGTGTAAGTTAAAACTATGAGATTCTTCATGTGCACCTTGGATTAATCGAACACGAACAGGGTCACCGTTATAGGTTTCTAGAAGTGGCGTAACTGGATCTCCATGTACCCATGAGCTGAATACATATGCTGGGTCACAATCAGGTTCTTTCAAACGAAACTGTAATGGTTCACATCGATAATTGACACCCATTACTCCTGGATCATCAGGAGAACTTGGAAATGGTGGTGGATTTAGTGGATTTCCTTCTTTATCAAACAATAAAGCGAAGTCATGTACAAATAAGTTAATTTCTCGGAAATCTGGAATTAATGGATTTTCAATTCTTGCTTGAGTTCCTGATAGAATCTCTTTTTCTTCATATGGACTTAAATACTTAGAGCCCCTTGGTTCAATATTAATCGCAGCAAACACACCATGCTGTTGATGCTCATTAGCAAATAAATGGTCGTGCCAAAATGTTGATTTTAACTCTACATCCGCATACCAGGCGTATTCTATTGTTTCATTTGGTGTAATTCCTGAATCATAATTCCAACCAACATTAGCACCATCCGAACATAAAACGTCAAATTTTACGAAGTGTACATGCATACCCGCCTCATATGTTCGATTGACTAATTGGAAGGCGTTTCCACCTATTGTTTCAGGCAATTTATTCGTATATTTAAACTTAACTAAATCCCCTGCATTTGCTCTAATTACAAATGGTTCTGGATTTTTCTTACCTGCAAGTATATCTTCGTAATCTTCTGCTAAAACATAAAAACGCCCTTCAGGATCATGCCATCCTTGCTTGTTATACACAATAGGCGCTTGCATAATGATGACATGATATTCTCGAACAGGTGCATCTGGAGGCGCTGGGTTTACAAATGCTGCACCTGGAATGGGTCGTTCAGCAAAGTGATTTTTTTCAATTTTTGTTGGTTCTCTACCGTTTACGATTCCAAGTGGTGGACGGGGTGCTTTAAATCCAGGAATTCCCGGAACAAAGTTAGGATATCCAGGTCTTTCTGGCGTAGGCTTTGGTGGTAATGGTCGATCAGGAAGCGGTTGGAGTGGCTTAATTTGAACTCCATTTGGATAACACATACTTCCATCCTGTAAAGTATCAAAATTACGTTGAATCCCCCACATTCCTTCTCCAAAATGCGGATAAAGGTGACAGTGAATAATTGCATCTCCAATGGCACCATGTAAGCTTCCAGCACCATACATTGGAGAAACTGTATACTGCGCTTGAGGTGAAATTGCTTGAACATCCAAAATTTCAGAATCCATATCATTATGTTCAAATAGCCATTGGTGAACATGATAGTGGAATGAATGGGTTTCTTGAACTCCAGCATGAACAAGTCGAATTTTGATTGGATCACCAACATAACATTTTAATATCGGCGTATCTGGGTCACCAAATACCCAAGAGTCATGGTGCACTTCCTCACCTTCACAATCTGGACAAACGACTCCTTCTTGTATTAATCTCAATCGATTTCTCATCGGCTCTGCACGGTAGTTAATTAGGTGAGTTGCTTCAGGTTGGAGTGTATGCGGACTAATCGGTGATTGCCCTGTTAAATCATCAACTTCCTGTTCATCATGGAAGAACCAACCAAATTCGCGAAACGATGGCAACAGTGGATTATGAACATCCGCAAAATTACCGCTGTTAATCGGTTTACCTGTTTCAGGATGTGTCCACCAAGAACCTCTTGGCTCAACGAATAATGCACCAAATAATCCATGAACATTACTACCTTGTTCACTAGATAACGCATTTCCTAAATCTGAAAAGAAATTAACCCCTTCATCAAATACTTTCCATTTATATAATATTTTCTCGCCTTTTTTCACTGTCGTATTACGGTTTAAACCAACAAATGCCCCATCAGCAGTCATGACATCATATTCGGCATCTTGAATGTGAATCCCCGTATTGAATGGAAGTTGGTTTTCGAACAATACTTCAACTTCGTCACCGACACACGCTCTAATCACTAATGGTTCTACTAAATCTACTGGTGTAAAAGGGTTCTTTTCAACTTGTTTTTTCACTAAACTTTCGTTTTCTTTTAGTACATACATCATTCCATCAGGGTCGTGATCACCAAATCTGTTTACAACGATTCTTATGGGTATTGCAACTATATGATATCTTCTAATCATGTTCATCATTCCTATGCCGTATATCTGGTATTTCTGGTTTACCAGGTTGTTCAATATAGAATACTTCAATTTCATCAATATGGATTCGGAAGATTTCATCATCAAGTTCATTTACATTCGTTACATCAGCTTTTATGATTAAAAAATCACCATTCACAGCTTTAATCGTTCCAATAATTAAAAATGGAAATGGGGCGATGAGAATTAATGCTTTTTTTCCCACATTTACTCGGAACTCTTCAGTAACTACAAATTCACGAACTGTATTAATATCAGGTCTTCCAACTCCGTTAATATTAAAATCAAAGTTATCAAATTGAAATTGATCTCTCACTTTTTTCATCCTTTCTAAAGATGTTTAAAAACCCTATATTAGAGGTATTTTTCTGTTCGGATCAAAAGGTGTAAAAATAGCTATTTTTTCAATTGGAAAACTTAATGGCGTTGGAAATTTATAAAACGGCGCATTATGCATTTTAATAATCACTGGAAATAAAGTAATAAAACCATTGGTAACTTCAGTTACTCGACCACTAAAAATCGGTCGAAATGTTTGCCCTAAAATACTTAATTGCTTACTTTCAGTTACAAGTAAAATATCTTTATTCAATACATCAAGGAATACTGCGTTTTCCTCAAGGATTGGACTTTCCATCCTAAATCACCTCCGATATTTCATTCGGTTACTATATTGTATAAACATTTACTACTATTGGTTAAACGAACGCACAATTTCCAGTCAATTTCCAATCACAATCTTAAATTTTTACAATTGAAAAAGAGTTTCCAAAATGAAAACTCTGTTAATTCGACTTATTTAACATCTTTGAAATAACTCGTTGCCAGAAAGAGCTAAACCTTGACTGTTTAATGTAATTAATTTTTGTAAGTAGAATTTCTTTACCATCACTTAAAATAACCTTTCCTTTATTAACTTTCTTAATTTTTCCACTTAAAAACTTTTCCGTATAGATAGTAACTTTTGTACCTTTCCAACTTTTTAAATTAGTCTCCAATAACTCTTCATAAAATTGTTGCCTGAGCACTTCCTTTTCTGCTACAACCGCACCAAAGTTTGTTAATAATTTATTTCTAAGTTCCTGATCGTAAGCGACATGTTGGTGTGAGCCAGAAACGTCTGGAATGCCAAAGGGTGATTTTGCTGAAATGATTACCGTGTATGGTATCCAATATCGTACAAACAGCGTTTTTAACATAACAAAGTTTCGACCAATCGCAGCTACTTTTCCCATGGTGTGTATTACTTCTTCTCCATTTTTCGAATGAATTTCAACTAATTGATTTTTCTTTGATTTGAAAAATTTTAATAACACCATCTGTTTTTTTGAATTTGGTAGTGTCGTACCAAGATTTTGCAAATTTGCGTTATGAATATATTCTTGTAGCATTTTTAATTCGTACATTGGTAATCCACTAGGAGGAGAGGTGAACTTTCCTTCTCTCTTTAATTCAGGATAGTCTTTTTCAAACAGCTCACTCATTCACATTTCCCCCCTTTACTAAGGTGATTTAAGCTAGGTGTCGTTTCATACAATGCTTCTGAAGGAGTGAATACTTTGAAATTGTTCATCATTCTTATCTTATTAAGTTATTTTCTTGTTTGTGCCGTGTCTTACTTATTTTTAAGAAAAATTAAGTATCAAATTAGTTATCATTTAGGGATGAACGTTGCGATGACAAGTAGTGGAATTATGGGGATTGCCGTTGGAACTCTGTTAGTTTACGGATTTCCTGGCCATTATACGTTGATTACGATCGTTTCAACGGTTATCGCGGTTTTAATAGGTGTAATATATGGTGCTTTAGTAGATTACCAGACATTACTCTCAGGTGTGTCAAGCGGAATAATGTCTGGACTGATGGGACCAATGATTGGAATGGCGGCAGATCTTCCTCTGGTAGCTTTTTGTACGATACTTGTTTATGCTTCTTTTGCATTACTTTGTTTTTCTGTACGTTCCTAGTTTATGGTGTAGGACTCAAGTAAGTTAAAATTGATACAATGATTAAAATGATAATCATTAGTGAAAAGTCTAAAACGAGCCATTTTCCAAGGGATTGGTTACTATCTTTTATTTTCTTTCGGATAAATGCTGCAAATAAAATGACAATAGCAACAACAAGGATTTTTACAAGTAAAATGCGTGACCAGTCATTTGATAATAAGAAGAAGTCTGGTGAATAGATTAATGTAACGATACTTCCTGAAACTGCCATTAAAATGAAACTGATTAAAGCGTAGGTTGAGAAGGTTGGTAAAAATGACATCACATAAAGCTTTTGTTTTTTCCAAAAGAGGACTATAAACGCTAAACCCCCTGCCCAAATCGCAGCTGCAATCAAGTGTAGACTATTAAATGGCACTGTTATTAAGGTAAAATCAAAGGTACTTGCATGCCCATTTAAGCTCTTGCAAAGTACGAGAATCGTAATCCAAAGGATATCTATCCATCGATTTTTAAATAAACATAAAAAACCAATTAACGAGAGTACTAACGAAACTAGCCAAAAGGAACCGAAATTTGTATCAAAAGGAAAATTCGGTGTAAAAAATAATCCTTTACTCGTAAATATATCTACCTGAATTAGAATCATAGAAATTAAACCTACAAGATGGAGCATTTGAAATACTAATCCCCAAAGTACAAATTTTCTCCTTAAATCATTTGAATAATGCTGAACAGTTTGCCACCAAATGATCCATCCAATAAGTAACACAAACCCAATATAATACATAGCCTTTAATGCAAAAATTATTATTTCTAAAACATTCATATTGCTCAATTCATTGTTAGAATTTGAACTTCCAAATGCGTTCCCCTCTGCGCTAACATATGAATCTGTATCAGTACCAACTAGAATAAAGAAATCCCCTTGCAATGCATGACCGTCATTTGAAGAAATAAAATAGTACTCAATTTTATAAATTCCATCTGCTAAAGAAGGTAATTGAACGGAAATTTCCTTGTTGTCATCAGTAATTTGTGGTGAATGACTACCGACTTCTTGATAATTTTCATCATATACTTTTATGGTGAAGTTTTCTTCAACTTCACTGTTAAACTTTAATATCACTTCAGATGGTGCTGTTTCGTTATGACTGTTTGGTTGTGGTGATTGTTCCACAACATAAGCGTGACTCCAAACTTTCTGAGAACCGATAACAAAAAATATAAGAGTAAATAAAATAATTAGAGGAAACTTTCTAAATAAAATGGCTATTATCCTTTCATCATTTTAGTCCTATCCTATTCAACAATTAGGATAATGACTATGCATGTGAAGGATAATAGCCTGTCTCATCAAAAGCCTAGTTTTTTTTGCCCCAAATAATATGGTCAATTTTGTCTTTTAAAACCGTAATGATATGATCATTATTTTTCATGTCTAAATAATCAATTCCGACTTTGTTCATTTTTCCACCAATGCGGAAACCACCTGCTGTTACTATTTCCAATTGTCGATGAATGTTTTTCCACAATTTCATGTTCAATTCATTTCTCAAACCGTTTAAATTCACTCTCATCAAGTCGTGACAATCAAAATAAGACTTATTATCGTCATGACATTTACATTTATGGTTCATAAAACACCGCTCATTATGATCGTGATGATGATGGCAATGGCAAATGTGTTTGTTGACTTCGCAGTAATCATATTCGTGATGTTTATTTTGACATTTACAACGAAGGTTCTTGTCAAACCAGTTGTCGATGTTATGGAAATGTTCGTTTTCATCATCATGTTGCTGGTACAAACTATGCCAACCATTATCTCTATTTTCACAACAATTACACTCATGTTTCATATGAGAACATTCATTTTTATGGTGGTCATCGCAGCATCTACATTTATGGTGCTTTTCATATGAATCTTCTATGTGATTATTATGACATTTGCAATCATGCTTCATGTCATTCCAATCATTTCTATGATGGTCATCATAACAATCATCATATGGATGTTTATTTTGACATTTGCAATTATGCTTCATATCTTCCCAATTGTTTCTATGATGATCATCATGACACTTACACTTATGGTGCTTTTCATGACAATCATCATAAGGATGTTTATTTTGGCATTTGCAATCATGCTTCATATCTTCCCAATTGTTTCTATGATGATCATCATGACACTTACACTTATGGTGCTTTTCATGACATCTACACTTTACCTGGAACTTGATACAACAACAATCTCTATCTGGCTTTTTAGGACACTTATCGTCAGGATCTTTTTTACGTTTATCAACAACGTCATTGAATAATCCTGTACAATTTCCGTAACCATTCTTTTGGTGTTGGTGTTTAGCTTCTTTGTCATTCAAATTCTGATTATGAGAATGATCGTCAATCAAATCAAAAAACACGAAAAAATTGCCTCCTTTCAACTATTATTAATCCAATATATTCATAGTTTGTTAGTTAGTAAGAGGCAAATGCACACCATCAATTGTTAGATTTTTGACTGCTAGTAACAAAAACAAAGTCTAACTTCCCATTATGAAGTTTTAGTTTCGCTTTTCCTTTTTTCCCACTTTTCCAAGTAAAGAGAATCTCTCGCGTTTCTTTTCCATTTAGTAATTTTTTTGCATCTGTGACTGTAATTTTCCCTTTCATTATTGATTTACTAATAGCAAATTTACAATTTTTATTTGAACATTGATAAGTTTTAAATCCTTCAATTACAGGACTCTGGCATTCTACACATTTACCTACGACTGTAGTTTCTTTTTCTACCACATTCATTTTTAGAGAAATAAACCGAGCAGTTGTTTCTCTCACATATTGCAACATATCCTTATAGAACACGCTTGATTGTAATTGACCATCGACGATATCTTTTAGCTTTTTACTCCAAACAGCTGTTAAAACAGGTGAAACAATATCATGATTCCCAAGACTATTAATAACATCAATACCAAACTGTGTAGCTTTAAATGTCTTTCCTTCCCTTGCTATCATCCCAATTGCGATTAACTTTTCGATAATTTCTGCTCTAGTGGCAGAAGTACCTATACCTTCAGCGTCTTTTAATATTTTTTGTAATTCTCTATCTTCCACAAATCTTCCCGCATGAAACATTGCATCAAGTAGTGTGCTATCCGTATATCGGCTAGGTGGTTCTGTTTGCTTTGAAAGTATCTTTTTGTTTTGAATTGGAAGCTCCATCGATAACGAAAGTTTAGGGAGTGGTTGTTCCTGTTTCTTACGATGTGAATCATATAACTCTGTATATCCTTTTTGAATGACTATATTGCCATTTGCTTTAAAGTAATGTTTGTTAGATTCTAGTATTGCAACAGTTTTATCAATTACATATGGTGGCATAAAAATAGATAATAATCGCTTTGCAATTAGATGATAAATTTTAAATTCATTTGGCGTTAACTTTTTTCTACCTAGTGGCACATCTGTTAATGTAATCGCATGGTGATCCGTTAATTTTTTATCATCAACATATTTTTTTGAACGAATGACGTCTTCAATTTGCTTTTTATTTTGAATGATAGATGAAACTACTTTTTGATAGTCTTCTATGTTTGCTAAATGTTGAATGTTATCTGTGATGGTTTTAGCAAAATTAGTTGGTAAATGTTTTGATTCGGTTCTTGGATAAGTAATTAACTTCTTTTCATATAAGCTTTGGGCAATCTTCAGTGTTTCAGATGACGTAAACCCATAAAACTTATTCGCTTCTTTTTGTAACTCTAATAACGAATGTAATGATGGTGCATAAATGGTTTTTCTTTCTGTTTTTAAATCACGAACAATTGCTTTAGTATGTAGTTGAGAATAGATTTCCTCAGCAAATTGTTTTGTTGGAATTTTGTTATCATTTGTTTGTAAATCCGTCCAAAGCGCTTTAAACGAACCAAAGTCTAATTCTAATTGAAAATATGGTTCAGGTTTAAATTGTTGTATTTCTAGTTCTCTCTTTACTACAATCCCAAGAGTTGGTGTCATTACCCGACCAATTTTAATGATTCTACCACCTTTTACTGTGGCTGCCCTCGTTAAATTTAAACCAATTAACCAATCGAACACAGATCGATACATTGCTGCATTTCGTAAATTACGGATAAGTAAATCATTTTCGTCAATTAAATTCGTTAAGGCATGCCGAATCGCAGGGTCCGTTGTTTGTGAAGTCCAAAAACGTTTAACTGGAAGACGACAACCACTTTTTTTATAAAACGAATAAAAGATATTTTCTCCTTCCATTCCCGCGTCACATGCATTAATAATAAAATCATAGTGATTGATTTTTAGTTTTTGCTCAATTTCTTTATACACTTTATATGCAGTTCTTTTTATTCGAAACTCATACTTTTCGGGAATCATTGGTATTACGTTTAAGTCCCACTTTTTCCATTCTTTTTTATATTCATGTGGTTCTTTTAGTTCAACGACGTGTCCAACAAAGGATGCAAAGTCAATTTCATATGGTAATTGCATGGAATTATATACTTTTTGTATATCACGCATTAGGGATGGCTTCTCAGCGATTAATAATGCTCTTTTCATGGAATCCTCTCTTTCTATGTTTCTAGTATAGAATGAATCATACCTAAATGTAAAAATAGTAAAAAACATTGTTTTCACTAGGTATTAAAAAAAAACGCAATTTCAAGTAGTTAGAATATTATAAAATAATTTATTTCCAAGTATATAAACAGATATTTTAAACTATTTCTAGCGAATATTTACATATACTGATATAATCATTTTAGTAGTTTTTAGGGGGTTGGGGTATGCAAAATGTTTCAAAACGAACGATTCTATGGATTGTTCCAATTTTAATTATTGTGATTTTTTGGTACTTTTATGGTCCAAAAGAAGAAATCACAGATAATGAGTACATAACTTATATTAAGGAAGAAAAACTATTACATTCAAACAAAACTATTGGGGAAGCATTCGCTAACTATTGCGAAGAAGGAAAATGGGTATATTTCAAAACACAACGAGAACAACATGTTGTTGAATTTAAAGGGACTTGTCCTCAAAATAATGAACTAAAGTCAGTGAATTTACAATTTGTCGTTGAGAATGATCAAACTGGATATGAACTAAATGTGTTACTTCTTGATAATATTCAACAAACTAGCGAACAACGTGATCACTATTTAACAAATGTTTTTTCACCATAATTAGTATAAAACCTCGTATTCTATTGTTAGAATGCGAGGTTTTAATTTCTATTATTTTACCACAATTAAAAGAGGAAAACTATTCTTATAATCCTGCAATACCAGGTCTAGTCATTGCATAAGGATCTAAGATCTTTTCAAGTTGTTCTTCTGTTAACACATCATATTTTAAGCAAAGTTCGCGAATTGATTGACCTGACGTATATGCTTCACGTGCAAGTTTTGACGCTGTTTCATAACCAACATGCGGGTTAATAGCTGTGATGATTCCTACACTTTTTTCTACATATTCTTTCATTCGCTCTTCGTTCGGTTCAATACCCTTCAAGCAATTTTCTGTAAATGTTTTGAAGACGTTACTCATGATAGAAATTGATTGAATTAAATTAAAGAATAGTACAGGTTCCATAACATTTAACTCAAATTGTCCTGCTTCAGAAGCAGCAGAGATCGTTAAATCATTACCAATAACTTGGAACGCAACTTGGTTCATAACTTCAGGCATAACTGGATTTACTTTACCAGGCATAATGGATGAACCCGGTTGTCTTGCAGGAAGAGTAATTTCACCTAATCCTGTTCGAGGTCCAGATGCCATTAAACGAAGGTCGTTAGCGATTTTTGACATATTTAACATACATACTTTTAATGTTGATGACACTTCTGTATAACAGTCTGTATTTTGCGTAGCATCAACTAAATGTTCAGCACCTTTTAATGGAAGGTTACTAATTTCTGCAAGAATACGTGTAACTGCTTTAATATATTCAGGTTTCGCATTTAAACCTGTTCCAACTGCTGTAGCCCCCATATTAATGTCATACATATGTTGTCTAGATAATGAAATTCGATCAATATCACGGGCAATTACACGACCATATGCTTCAAATTCTTGACCAAGTAAAATAGGAACTGCATCTTGTAAATGTGTACGACCCATTTTAATGATACCAGCAAATTGTTTTGATTTTTCAATGAACACATATTGCATATATTTCGTTGAATCAAGTAATTGATTTATTAAATTTAACACAGCAATATGTGTTGCAGTTGGGAATGCATCATTTGTCGATTGAGACATATTTACATGAGTATTTGGGCTAACGATGCTGTAGTTTCCTTTTTCATGTCCCATTAGTTCTAATGCGCGGTTTGCAATTACTTCGTTTGCATTCATGTTAATCGAAGTTCCTGCTCCACCTTGAATCGGATCAACGATAAATTGATCATTCAATTTCCCTTCAATTACTTCATCTGCTGCCATAACGATATATTTACCAATCTCTTGATCTAATAAACTAACTTCCATATTTGCAAGAGCTGCCGCTTTTTTTACAATTCCTAAAGCTTTAATAAGTTCTGGATGAATTCTATAACCAGTGATAGGGAAATTTTCAATTGCACGAATTGTTTGAACGCCATAATAAGCATTCACTGGAATTTCTCTTTCTCCTAAAAAATCTTTTTCAATACGAAATTCACTGATTGTCACCATAATTTTTCACCTTTTCTCGAGAAAACAGTTAGTAACCGTTTTCATGTAATAAAATCTATCTCAAAATTAGATTACATTAATCTCACAATTAGAACAAGTATCCTTTCAATAATTTTTTAGATTAAAATTTTCCTTTTCAAAAAGTTCATATTGATTATTTGCCAACAATGCTGAATAATTGTTGATAAACCTTATTTTGTAAGTAAAATTAGGTAGAGAATGAATTATTGTTTTTATTTAGGAAAGTAGGAATTGTTATGAATGGATCTGCAATGATTAAATTAACCATATCTATGGCAATATTTGGCTCTATCGGTTTTTTTACGATTAACACTGGTATTCCTGCTGTTGAACTTGTTTTTGTACGATGTATATGTGCTACGTTATTTTTAAGCGGAATGTGGTATTTAACTGGCGGCCATAAAACAGAAAAATGGAGTAAAGATGAAATACTTCGAACACTTTTATGTGGTGTATTTTTAGTTTTAAATTGGGTGTTCTTATTCAAAGCATTTGAGGTAATGTCAATATCAATTGCCATATCTATTTATAATTTAGCACCCATCTTTGTATTAATATTAGGAACATTATTTTTAAGAGAAAGATTGACTATTTCAGGTATTTTAGCAACAGCCATTTGTTTTGTAGGAAGTATTTTTATTGTTGGGATTGAAAACTTTCAATCGATAGATCAATTTTTAAATTCAGGTTTCATTTGGGCATTACTATCTGCTATTTGTTATGCTTTAACAATGTTTACTAGTAAGACAATTCAAAATCAATCCCCTTATGCGACGACCTTCATACAAACAATTGTCGGAATCATCATGTTACTTCCTTTCTGTAATTTTGAATTATTCACTGACTTAACCACTTCAAATTGGTTATATATTTTAGGAACAGGGATTATACATACTGGATTTGTGTATTATTTGTTCTTTGATAGTATTCGAAACCTTTCAACAATCGTTGTATCGGTACTAGTTTTCGTGGATCCAGTTGTAGCCATATTACTTGATTCAATTTTACTTGATTTTAGACCAACGATTATTCAAACGGTTGGAATCATTTTAATCTTTGCAGGTATTATATATATTGTGTTTAAACCTGCAGATAAACGTGTAGTGGATGTTGATGAAAAAGAAGCCATTTCTTAAATATTGATTGGTAGCGGATAAGGTTTTGGAGATCCACTTTATGTAAAGTTAATAATTTCACAATCATCTAGGTCACATAGGATTTCGCTATGTGACTTTTTTATTTAGCTTTGTATACCTTTGAACAAGTAAATCCATTTATACTATTATATTCATTCTCAAATTGAATTGGTCATATAAGAGCCCCTCTATGTGACTTTCGTCTATATTCTCGGTACTTTGGGCACATAGTGTTCTTGTGATGTGATCTATATGTCTAACAACTCATGCAATATAAAAAGGTACAATCCAATACGGATTGTACCCTTCATTCACTAAAGATTTATTTTCTTTCTGTCATTTGCTTCCAAACAGAACCCTTTGCTTCTTCTCCTTGTTCAATACGAGCAATCGCCATTTTTACTTGAAGTTTTACTTCGAATTCTTTGTCATTTTCTGCTTCACGCAATGCTGGTAAACTTTCTTCTGTTCCTGTTTCATATAAGAACATAGCCGCGCGCCAGCGTACTAATTTATTTTTATCTTTTAATGCTTGGATCATTGCAGGTTCAAATTCAACAAACCCTAAATCACTCATACAATCACCAGCAGTTCTTCGGACAGCAGCACTTTTATCGTTTAAAGCACGAGTAAGTAATGGAACAACTGCTACGTCTTCAATCATTCCTAAATATATAGTAGCTAAACGTCGAATTGACATTTGTTCATCTTCTAATGCTTTTTCAAATAATGGTAGGTCATCAACTTCTGGGTCAGGTAATTGATCTAATAATTGATAACGTTTTTGCCAATCCTCTGCATTTTCAAATTGTTCAAGAGTTACCTTTTCACGCTGAAGTGTAATCGATTTTCTCGTATTTGCTCCTTCAACGATCTGCTTTAATCGATCTGCTGGATACGTTGCATCGATTTCAGTTAAAACACTTTGAGCAATTTCTTCTTTCTCACCGTATCGAACACCAAAATCAACCCATTTACGTTCTAAAATATAATTATCATCGAATTTATTAATTTCAATGGATTGGAATGCTTCTACAAAACGTTGACCAGTTGAAATTCGGTGTTCTGATGATGAATCAAATACTTTAATTTGAAGTGGAATTCCTCTGAACATTTGTACATGTACAAACACTTCCCCAAAATGATCCATTACTTGCTCATTTTGTTCAGCTGCTTCACCTTTTTCACCTAAAGCGGTACGAATGCTTGATAAGATGGTTTCCCAATTATACTTTGCATTTCTTTCAACAGCTAAAAAATCAGCTACATGATAAACCCCTTTTACACCTTCAACATTTAAAATGGACTGAATTTCTGTCGGTGCATTACCAGCATTTTCCTTTGTATAGTTAAAACTTTTTCCAAATGGTAGTTCTTCATTGACTACGATTTTCATCGAATTCGGACTTGGTGTTGGTTCGATTGTAACGATTTTCATTTTCATCTCTCCTATCCATTTACGATTTCGTCTAAATAAGACCATCGTTCAATTAATCTTTCGTATTCTTTATTTAGTTCATCTAATTGTTCAGTAAGTTTTTGTAGCTTTGTATAATCGGCGCCAGCAGTTGCAATCTCCGCTTCTGCATGCTCAATATCTTGCTCAACTTTAGCAATTGAATCAGAAATCGTTTCCCATTCCTTTTGTTCTTTAAATGACAACTTTTTCTTTTCACTATTCGTTTTTTGTTGTTTTGGTTTTTCTACCTTTAATTCTTTTACTTCTTCTTTAACAATCGCACTTTGTTTTTCTAAATAATCCGAATAGACATCTAAACTTTCGTCCACATTCCCTTTTCCATCCAATATCCATAGCTTTCTAGCAATCCGGTCGAGGAAGAAGCGATCATGGGAAATAGTAATGACAACCCCTGGAAAATGTTCAATGAAGTCTTCTAATACACCTAACGTTTCAATATCTAAATCATTCGTAGGCTCATCTAGTAAAAGGACATTCGGTTGTTCCATAAGTAAACGTAATAAATGAAGTCTCTTTCTTTCTCCACCTGATAATTTCCCAATAGGTGTCCCATGTGTATGCAATGGGAATAAGAATTTCTCCAACATTTGTGCAGCCGAATATCGAACACCCTCTGAATCCGTTATATCATTTGAAGCTTCTCGAATATATTCTATCATTCTTGCGTTTTCATTCATCTTAGGTAGTACTTGTTTAAAGTGTACACGCTTTACTGTTGATCCAACGATGACTTCTCCAGTATCAGGTTCTAATTCCCCAGCTAAAATATTTAATAAAGTCGATTTCCCATAGCCATTTGACCCGATAATGCCAATACGGTCACCTTGTTGAAGTAAGAAGTTAAACTCTTTTAGGATTACTTTTTCACCAAAGGATTTCGAAAGATTTTCCCCTTCTAATACTTTCTTTCCAAGGCGTGTTGTAGCGAGGGACATTTCTAAATCCGTATCATTAGAACCACGTTCAATTTGGGTATCTAACTGCTCAAAACGTTGAATACGTGCTTTTTGTTTTGTAGTACGTGCTTTTGCACCACGGCGAATCCATTTTAACTCTGAACGGTATCGATTTTTCAACTTTTCTTGCGTAGCTGTATGCATTTCTTCACGTATTGCACGTGCTTCTAAATAATCTGCATAATTTCCTGTATGTCTATATAAAGTGCGATTAGCAAGTTCATATATGTGTGTTGAAACTTCATCTAAGAAGTAACGATCATGGGTAATGAATATTACAGCTCCGCGCAAACGAGTAACCATTTCTTGTAACCATTCAGTCGACTGAACATCTAAATGGTTCGTCGGTTCATCTAATAAATACAAGTCCGCAGGTTCAATTAACACTTTTGCTAAAGCTACTCTTTTTTGTTGACCACCAGAAAGATTTGTAACCTTCTCATCATACATATCAATCCCTAATTTTGTTAATGCTTGTTTAGCTAAAGCATTCACATCCCACGCTTTTTCTGAATCCATTTGTTGTTGTAGTTTGAATAACTTATTTTGTAATTCGACGGATTCGGGATTTCGTGATAATTGAGCAACTGTATCCTCATACTCACGATTTAACTTGACGATAGGTGAGTTACTAGAAAAGACTGCTTGTAAAACCGTTTCTCCTTCCTCAAATTTAGGCTCTTGAGGTAAATGAGCAATGCGGTATTTGTTCGGGTGATCCATTTCAATGGAATCCGCATCCTGTACACCAGCTAAAATCGATAGAAGCGTAGACTTACCAGTCCCATTAATACCGATTAATCCAGCTCGTTCTCCTTCGTAAATCGTAAATTCTATATTTTCAAAAAGGGTCTTGTCCCCCACTGTTTTAGTTAAATTCGAAACAATTAAATGACTCATGGAATTCCTTCACTTTCCTTTTTTAGCTGTAAAATTAAAAATAGATAAATACATCCATCGAATATTATTAACATTCTTAAATCTTGTAACAGCATTTTATAGTTTTTATTATAACGAAAAATGAACTATAAAGCATTTAACTGACTTGATTTACATTTTTCACTAAAAATAATAAGAAAAAGCCTACGATATTCGTAAGCTCAATAATTGGTGAAAAAGCTATAAAACTAGGATTCCCCTTTTATTTCTTTTTTTAGTTGATGCAAAAATGATTCCATAAAAGCATGTCTTTCTTCAGCCATTTGCTTTCCCTTTTCCGTTGTCATTAACTCTTTTAAAAGAAGTAACTTTTCATAAAAATGTGTGACTGATGCAGTTGACTTACTGCGATATTCTTCTTCAGACATTTCCATTCTCGCTTCTTCAGACTCATCATAAAGCTTCCTTCCCTTTGCCCCTCCATATGCAAAAGTTCTTGCAATTCCAATTGCACCGATTGCATCTAAACGATCCGCATCTCTTACAATTTTTGCTTCAATCGTTTTTGCAGGGAGTTCATTGCCTCCGTTGAAAGAAACACTCGCAATAATTTCTCGAATATGTTGTTTCCTATCATCACTAATTGGTAAATCATTAATTAATTGTTCTTCAAGCTCTTTCGTATCACTATACTTTTTATCGCTTACATCATGTAATAATACTGAAAGACGGACGACTTCTTTATCGCAAGTAGTTTCACTAGCCATGATTGTTTCTGCATTCTGGAACACTCTTTCTATATGTTGAAAATCGTGACTGGCATCAAATTGTTCGTATATAGTTTTAACTTTATCTTTTATTGTTTCAATCATGGTCCACTTGTCCTTTCAAATATAAATATCTTTTCTTCTTTTATTTGTATTATAGATGGACTGGCTTTAATAAACTAGTTTTAAAGAGTGTAAATACGAAAGGAGATTATTCTGAAGGCAAATGATTTTGGTTTATTTCTCATACGGGTAGTATTAGGTGTAACATTTTTGCTACATGGACTAGCTAAATACCAAGAAGGAATTGGCGTCGTACAAGATCGGTTTCTAAACTATAATATCCCTTATGCGGATTATGTAGCGATGGGTGTAATGTTTGTGGAAATTATAGGTGGTCTTTTCATGATCCTTGGATTTACAACTCGATTTATCGCAATATTATTTTCTATTATTATGGTTGGTGCCATCGTTTATGTAAAATTTGAGTTAGGATTTTTACAAGGATACGAAATTGATGTACTTTTACTTGCAATGTCGTTGTCCTTACTAGTTAGTGGTAGTAAATTCATTGCACTTGATAACTTTTTTGTAGAGAAAAAGAAAAAGAAATAAAACTAAAGATTTTTCTTTTAGACAAGCTTGTTGATTTTATTGATCACAAGCTTTTATTTTTTTGTAACAAAAACTAACATTCATCCGACTAATGATAAAAGGAGATGAATGACATTGAATATAAAATGGGTTTTTACTCTCGTTTTTCTAATATTTATTCTTGCTGGTTGTGGAACTGGTACACAAAATAACAGTAATTCATTGAATTATGAGTTAGAAAATGTAACTGAGGGTTTTGTTGAAGATGGGCATTTTTCTTTTAAACTTATAAGTGAAAAAGCAGTTTATCAAGTTGGTGAACCACTACAAATCAAAGCAGAACTTACATACATCGGGGAAGAAGAATCAATTCGAATTTCACATGCTGCATCACCTATTTGGATGCTAACATCTAATTTATCTGAAGGATATCAATTTGATGCTGCCATGAATGAACCTCTTATTTTTACAGATCTAAAAAAGAATGTACCATTTGTAGAACAATACCAATTCTCAGGTGGTACTTATTATGAAGGCGCACCAGGTAACCCATACAGTGAGGACGTTTTTTTACAAATGGCAGAAGGGAAATTTCCTCCTGGTCAATATGAAATTAAAGGGAAAACCGATTTTGCAATCGGAGAAGATATTATGACAGAAAGAGTTCAATTAGAGACTTATATTATCTTTACAGTTGTTGAATAATGATGACATTAAGGTGAATAAAAGATACTATTAGTTAGGCTGATAATTGTTTTTACTATATATAAAAGAGGAAATATGTTCTCTTCAAACATATTTCCTCTAGTTATACTCTATTTATTTAGAATAACCCTACTGCATTTCCGTTTTCATCTACGTCCATTCGTAGTGCTGCAGGATTTTTAGGTAAGCCTGGCATTGTCATAATATCACCTGTTAAACAAACAAGGAATCCTGCACCAAGTTTAGGAATAACTTCACGAACAGTAATTGTAAATCCTTCTGGTCTACCGATTAGATTTGGCTGATCAGATAATGAGTATTGCGTTTTAGCCATACAAACCGGTAATAAGTCCCATCCATACTGTTCAATTTGAGCAATTTGTTTTTTTGCTTTGTCTGTAAATTGAACACCAATACCACCATAAACCTTTTGAACAATCGTTGTAACTTTTTGTTCGATCGATTCAGTTAAATCATATAATGGCGTAAATTTTTGTGATTGCTCTAATACTTCAAGTACTTGCTCAGCTAATTCAATACCACCTAATCCGCCTTCTTCCCACACATTCGTACGAGCAATACGGATTCCTTGCTCTTTAGCCCAATTCAAAATAAATTCAATTTCAGCATCTGTATCAGTTACGAATCGATTTAAAGCTACAACTGGCTCAACACCAAAAGTACGAATCGTTTCAATATGTTTCTCTAAATTAACAATTCCATCTTGTAATGCATTAACATTTTCATTTGATAATTCCGTTTTTAGAACGCCTCCATGCATTTTTAATGCACGAATAGTAGCAACAACAACTACTGCATCTGGAGAGAAGTTTCCTTTTCTCGCTTTAATATTCATAAATTTCTCTGCACCAAGATCTGCACCAAAACCAGCTTCCGTTACTACGATATCTGCTAATTTTCTTGCAGTTTGTGTTGCCATAATAGAATTACAACCATGAGCAATATTTGCAAATGGACCACCATGGACAATTGCAGGTGTTCCTTCGATTGTTTGCACTAAATTAGGTTTTATTGCATCTTTTAGTAATAGAGTAAGTGCACCTTCAACACCTAAATGACGAACAAACACCGGTTCCTTATCAAATGTATATCCAATTAAAATATTTGATAAGCGTTCTTTTAAGTCTTTAAGGCTTGTTGCTAAACAGAATATTGCCATAATTTCAGATGCAACTGTAATATCAAAGCCATCTTCTCTTGGCATTCCTTGTACAGGACCACCTAAACCGACAACAACTTTACGTAAAGCACGATCATTTAAATCTAAAACACGTTTCCAAATTATTCTTCTAGGGTCTATGTTTAATTCATTCCCTTGATGTATATGATTATCTATGAAAGCAGATAAGGCGTTATTGGCAGTTGTGATTGCATGGAAATCGCCGTTGAAATGTAAATTTATCTCATCCATTGGCAATACTTGTGCATATCCACCACCAGTAGCACCGCCTTTAATACCCATAACAGGCCCTAAAGAAGGCTCTCGTAGTGCTACCATTACTTTTTGATTTAATCGTTTTAGCGCATCGGATAATCCAACTGTAACAGTTGATTTCCCTTCACCAGCTGGAGTTGGGCTAATTGCAGTTACTAAGACTACTTTACCTGTACTATTTCCAGTTATTTTAAGTGGATCTATTTTTGCTTTATATCGACCATAAGGTTCAAGTGCATCTTCCGGAATTCCGGCAACCTTTGCGATATCAATAATTGGTTTTATTTCTGCATTACCTGCGATTTCTATATCAGTTAAATATTGAGACATTTAAATACCCACTTTCGAAATTATTCAATAATAATTATACACCCACTTATTGAAATAAAACTATGAAGGTTTTTGTACACTTCTTAAACTTTGTTCAAAAAATTATTATGTTTGAATAAGGTATAGTAATGACCCGAAAAAGGGAGGAAACTTTAACATGCACGAAGGTACAGTTAAATGGTTCTGCGACGATAAAGGTTATGGATTTATTGAGACGTTTGATGGTGAAGAAGTTTTTGTCCATTTTACAGGCATTACAGGTGAAGGATTTAGGACTTTAAAGGATGGAGAGAAGGTTTCTTTTGACATAGTGGAAGGAAATCGTGGTCCACAAGCTACTAGCGTTTTGAAATTATCATAAAAAAATACCCTTCCAGTTGGAAGAGCATTTTTACAATATAAATTTATATTTTGCATTTTCAATTTCCACGATTTTTTCTTTATTCGCACCACTAATAATTACTTCTTCAATATTGTTTACATTATTTTCACTAAAATAGAAAAATAAAATAGTATTCGGTAGTTCCATTTTTAAAAGCTTGTTCGAAGATTCAATTTGAAAATTAAATAATCTAGCCCATTGAGAAATTTTCTCTAAATCATTAACTTTAAATACAATTGAATCAATCTTAAGCTCTCCTAACGGATGTTTAGAGACTGAGCCACTACTAACTAATTCTTCGTACCTTTCTTCATCCTTACGATCCCACTCGATTAAAAACGGATAGTCAATTTCTTGATCTTTTTTTCCAAAATGGAGTAATTTCCATGTAATAACCGTTCCATCTGGTCGTTTTCTAGAAAACACTTGTGGTCCATATACTAAAAACTGAGCCTCTTTTAATTTTTTTGCATCTTCATCAATTGTATTTGTACGAAGGGCAATTCGATTGAATCCATTTTTACGTTGCCTTTTTTCATAGGTTTCATGTAGTGTAAAGGGTTCTCTAGCTGACTTCTTAAACAGTTGTTGATCGAAAATTCCTATGAACTCTATATAAGACAGATCTTGAAAATAACTTAATGTATTGTAGGTCCCCCACATTTCGTGTTTTCCACCTAGTACTGTATGAACACCAACATTAGACAGTTGATCAATTAATGTTTCAGGCTTGTCTACAAAATGAACAATATGGTCTAACTTATACAAATCCCATTTCCCCTTTTAAAGGTTGTTCGCAAACTTACTTACGTTCTATTTATTTATTGTATCCAATTGAACAGCTACAGCATCGTTCTTAAGTTGCTCGTCCCAGTCTTTACTTACATCAACCCACGATTTTGCACCTGAATATTGCATAAGCTCATCACAAGTTAATTCAATAGCAGAATTGATGCTTCCACAAGCTGGATAGACGGTTGAGAAACGCTTCAAAGACACATCTAGATATACTGGTAAATCATTCGCTAAACCAAATGGACATACACCACCAATTATGTGTCCAGTTTGTTCAACTACCTCATCAGCACTAAGCATTTTAGCTTTTACTTCAAACTGATCTCGGAATTTGCGATTATCAATTTTTGCATCACCTGCAGTTACTACTAAAAATGCATTGCCCTCTTTGTCTTTGAATGATAACGTTTTAGCAATTCGTGCAGGAATGACATTTAATGCATTGGCAGCTTGCTCAACTGTTGCACTGCTTTCAGTGTATTCTAATATATCTTTTTCTCGGTTAAACTTCCTTAAATGTTCACGTACACTTTGTAATGACATATTAAACAATCCTTCCTTTTCCTAGAAACTTACTTCGATTGACATATATTATACTAAGAAAATTCAGAATTGACCAACAAATGTGAATTACCTACATTTTATCGGATATTATTTCCATTAACTTCATAGCGGTCTGTTCTTTTCCATTTACTTGTATGACTTCCCCACTTCGGTCAACAATAAAATGCGGTTCATCCGCTCCATATAATGACTTTGAGCTATTTGCAACCATATATTGTGCTTGAGAAGATTCCATTCGAAGTTTCGCTCTAGAGATTAAATAATCTAAATCGTCCGTTGCTTCAAGTTTAAAGCCTATTAAAGTCGTATTAGGTGACCATTCTTTAATATGCCCTAAAATTTTTGGTGCTTTTTTAAAATGTATAATTGGTGGCTCGTCTGAAGGCATTTTCCCTTTCTCTTCTAGTAAGTTTCCGGATTGATCAAATACTTTGTCAATGACCCAATCAGAACCAGCTGCAGCCATAATGACAACATCAATTTGTTCGGTTTGAACTGTAGTTTTAATTTTATCTCCTAAATCTTCAATGCCTTCAAACATAATCGTTCGCATCTCGTTTGAATGGACAGGAAGCTTTGCAAAATAACCATGTAAATAGATTACTTCTGCTCCTAAAGTTAATGCTGATTCAGCTAAATAACACCCCATTGTACCCTTTGATAAATTCGTATGGCCACGAACTAAATCCCACTTTTCTAATGTTCCACCACTTGTAATTAATATTTTTTTACCTTGTAAACTATTCACTTCATTCACCCATTTACTATAATAATTGTTGTAACTTATTCTTCTTATTTTCCTTCGATAACCAGCTAGTTAAAAGTTCAATAAACTTCTCTGTCGCTGGAGAAAGTGTTAGTTTTGTTGCAATTCCAATAGTTCGGTAACAATCTTGCTTTAAAGGGATTGCTCTAACATTTGAAGGTAGCTTTCTTAATACTAGTTCAGGCAAAATAGATATTCCTAAACCATGTTCAATCATAGTTACAATACTGGATTCATCGTATAATTCAAAACGAATATTCGTCTTTACATTATACAGATCTAAAATACTCTTTATATCATTTGTCCCATTATAAGATGATAAAATAAACGGTTCTAATTCAACATCTTTTATATCAACTTTATCTTGTTTAAATAACGAACTCTTAGTTGATACAATACAGAGAAGTTCATCTCGAAGTAATGGAGTAAACGGAAATAGATTAGAGTATGAACGGTTTAAAAAGCCACAATCAATTACTCCATCCATTAACATTTGCTCAATTTCGTAATAATCTCCTTCTCTAAGTTGTATTTGTACTCCAGGAAATTGCACTTCCATTTTTCGTATAATCGTTGGCAGCCATTTTGCAGAAATACTTGAAAGGGTTCCAATACGGACGATACCTTTTGTTATACCATTGATATTGGCCGCTTCTTGTTTAATCAATTCTTGTGCTTGTAAAGCTCGTCTAATTGCACTCAACATAATTTGACCATCTGGAGTTAATTTAAGACCTTGTTTACTACGATGAATCAATTCAAAACCAAATTCTTTTTCCAAGCTAGAAATAGCATGACTTACAGCTGATTGGGTTAAACCTAGCATCTCCCCCGCCTTTGTAAAACTACCAATTTCTGCTACCTTATTAAATATTTCATATTTAAATAAATTCATAATACATCCCTCAAAGTATGAAGATTATTTACCTGATAAGTCACAAACATTTGTTTCAAGATTATTAAAAACATTATATTATATTATTGCCAACAGGGATATAACAGAGGATAAAAATACCATACAATATATAAAACCACATTAGATTGTTAAAAACTTAAACAATCTAATGTGGTTTTATCGTTACTTGGGTACACCCCAATTTCCTTACTTCTCATATATTTTCATTAACTCGTTTCCTAAAAACTTTAATTGCGCTCCAACTGAACATTGTTCAATACAAAATCGATGGGCGCCAGATTTGCCTCTTTTATTTCGAAGCTCACGTTTTATAGGACAATCGTTACAATATGTGTCAGTAATTTCATCAATATCTTTAATAACAGTATTCTTATTCATAAAGCTCCCCCTTTACGAATGGATTTATATATTACAATATGGATGTTTTCTCTGTCAAAAACAAATTTCTTTATTAATTAGTGTAAGTTCAACATTATTATTTGATAACAATAAGATATAATAACCTTAAGATCAATATTTTATATCAAGAATTAAGTAAAAGTAGGGATTATAATGTTGGAATTATATATAGATGGTGCAAGCGCTGGTAACCCTGGCCCTAGTGGTATTGGTATTTTTATTAAAGGTGAGGGTCATTCAATTCAATTTAGTGAATTTATTGGTGAAACGAATAATCATATTGCAGAGTTTACAGCATTAATTCGCGGATTGGAAGAGGCAAAAAAACTAAATACATCGATTATTTCGGTACGTTCTGATTCTAAAATAGTAGTTGCATCAATTGAAAAACAATATGTTAAAAACGAAGAATATAAGCCGTTTCTTGAAAAAGCAATACAACTTTCAAATGACTTTGATTTATTTTTTATTAAATGGATCCCTGACAATCAAAACAAAGCTGCAGATACACTTGCAAGACAAGCAATTCAAAAAGGTAAGTAACTATATATAATTTTAGCATTTGAAGTTTCTTTTAAAAATATGCTATGCAAAATCTGTCCGAAATGTTTAGTAATTATTAAAATTTTGTACATAAATATGAAAGATACCTAATGAGGCACATTAGGTATCTCCATTAACGTTCAGACATTTTGTTTAACAATGCACCAATAGCACCTGAAAAACCACAATTATTTAAAAAGATTGGATTACGTTTTTTTAACTTTGTATAATTCCCGATTACATTTTTTAAATGATTGTTTTCTGCTAAAGTTGAGCCTATAAATATGATATGTTCCGTATTTTTTTGTTCTGCATATTGAATACTTAAAGTTGTAATGACTTCTCCAACAAGCGCTTGAATTGTTGAAAGTAAGTCATTTACACTATGATCCATATCCTTTAAAATACTAACTTTACCAAAATTACTTGCAGTTAAATGACCTTCAATCGGTGCTTCCATCCCCTGAAAAATATCTTTCACAAACAAATCAATCGATTCACGACTGCCTAATAAAGACTTCTCAATAATTTCATTAAACTCAGAAACACCTGTCATTATCGATGATAAACCCGTTAAAGTTCCACCACCGACACCAGTTCCACCTACACGAATATGTTCATTTCCATCCATAAAATGAATAGATGTTCCAGTCCCGATGTTTGTAATGATACTTTTTTCAACATTAAGACCTTCTTGTTCTAATAAATACCTTACACCTTTAATGGTTGCTTCAAACTCAACAATGTATTGAATAGACTTCATTGTCTTTAAAACATTCAGTAATTGCTCAGTACGACCACCAGTTAAACCAATTTCTTCGATTTGTGGGTTTTCCTCAATCCATTCTTTCACTAACAACAAATTGTTTGATGGGAAAATTTTGAATTGAAGTTCTTGATTATCATCTATATATACTAGTTTTGTTAAAGTTCCACCAGCATCAATTCCTACTACATTTTGCATTATGCTTACTCCTTTAAATTTTTCCCTTTTTAAACTTTAACTTTCCAAATATAATATTGCAACCATTACTTACCAATTTATTTCCTAAAACTATAGAAAAACTAAATTTTCACTTCTTTTTTTAATAGATTTCTTTTTTTAAATTCTTCTATTATTACATTTTGAAATGTACCAATTAAATTTTCTATCATAAGGTCATTTTTTAAAGTATGGCAATTAATTTTAAATTCTTCTATTTTATTTTCATCTTTAAAAATATTTTTAAGATTTATAGTTTCAGTTTTCGGAAATGATGATCCATGAATACGTGCAATTTTAGAACTAGTTTTTAAACCTGTAAATGTTATTAACACTTTATTTTCCAATTGAACAATAATCTCATCAAGAAACCTTTTCACATCGTCGCTCGGTAGTATATCATGAACTTGAACGATTATTGGTTTTCCATCATCATCTTCTGATTGTTTTTCCACTTCACGTACTTGAAAAAGTAGTTCTTTATTTACACTGTGTATTTCATTAATTGTTATGTATTTACTTTCAACTTTACCAGTTAGGTAAGTAATCTTTGTCTCATAGACTGTCTCTTTTTGGTTTATATCGCCTAATAGAATTATAAAATCATCCGTTTTCTGATTATTAATTACTTCCGTACCGTCTGTAGCAATAAATATTTTCAGCAAACTTTCTGCATCTGCTAAAGCCCTATGCTGCAAACCTACTTCAAGGTTTAATGATTGCATTAATGAGTTTAAGCTAGGTTGATTTTTTAATTGATGAAAAATCATATATTTTTGCTGATAATCAACGATTGGGTATAGAAAATCCGTGTTTAACTTATAACGCAAAAACTCTTCCTCAAGAACTTTCCGATCAAACTCTCCAAATGTAACGAATACTTTCTCACCATCTAAACCACCACAAAAGGCAATGAAGTCCTTTATTACTTTTTCAAAGGTAGGTGCTTTTAATAGTTCTTCTGTAGTAATTCCTGTTAAATGTTGAATATGACGATTAAGTTTTTTAAATTTCGAAGGTTTTACAAGTTGCTCAAACGATTCAATAATCTTATTTGGTGACCATTTATACGCACCTATTTCAATAATGTGTTGCTTCCCGTTTATAAGAGTAGCCTCAATATCTAAAAAAATATATATCTCATTTTGATGCAATTTTACACACCTTCGTCTTTCTAATGTTCTATTAACCTACGACATTTCATATTGTACCGAACTTTCACAGATTAGACACTAATTTTATCGTCAGCAAATTGTGGTAAGATGAAAAAAGACGCTTTTATAAGTTTCTATTTTTATTTTCACAAAAATTCATGGTACGATAGTGAAGATGGTGTATTGAACGGAGGAAATAACAATGAATGGAAAAGAACTCCAAAAAGACGCAATTCGCGTACTAAAAGAAACAAGTCGTACGTTTTTTATTCCTATTACTTTCTTACAAAAGGATTTAAAGATGGCGGTGGCAACTGCTTATCTTATGATGCGTGCAATAGATGAAATTGAGGACAATGAACATCCAGAAGTAACAAATGATGTGAAGTATCTATTATTAAATGAAATAAGTGGCTTACTCGAGTCCACTTCGTTTGATGAAGAAAAGTATTTAGAAATACTAACTCCATTTGAAAAATACATGCCAGAAGTAACTATGCGTTTAGGTGATTGGATTAAATTAATACCTAACGGTGCTGATCATTTAATAAAACGTTCTACAAGTGAAATGGCTTTTGGTATGGCAAAATGGGCAAAAGCTGAATGGCAAGTGAAAACACGTGAAGATTTAGATGAGTATACATACTATGTTGCTGGACTTGTTGGTGTCATGCTTTCCGACTTATGGGAGTGGAATGCGGGAGTAAAGACTGATAGAGAATTAGCGATAGGTTTTGGTCGTGGACTTCAAGCTGTAAATATTTTAAGAAACCAAGATGAAGATATGATCGAACGTGGAGTTAGTTTTGTCCCCGATGGCTGGAATCGTGCTCAATTATTTAAGTACGCAGAAGAAAATTTAGTGAAAGCGGATCTATATATTAAAGATATTAATAAAAAGTCGATTTTATTATTCTGTAAACTTCCCCTTGCATTAGCACATAAAACATTAAAAGCTTTAATAGAAGGTAAAGAAAAAATGACTCGTGCTGAAGTAGAACAAACTGTGAAAGAAATTGAAGCAGAATAATCATCATAATTTTTAGTCCTGACCTTTATCAGGGCTTTTTTTATTTCAATATTTTATTTACACTAATTAGTATTGCTATGTAACATTTAAAAAAGGAGATAGAATTGTGGAACCTTTTTTTCACGGTATAGTATTAGCCTTTGGGTTAATATTACCTTTAGGAGTACAAAATGTTTTTATTTTTAATCAGGGGGCAACTCATCAGAAGCTGCGATATGCATTACCTGCTGTTTTTACTGCAGGAATTTGTGATACGATTTTAATTTCCTTAGCAGTTGCTGGAGTATCAATTTTCATTTTTAGTTTTGAATGGCTAAAGTCTTTCATGTTTCTGATAGGTTTCATTTTTTTAGCCTACATGGGTTGGTTAATGTGGAAAGAGAAGCCTGATGTAACAAAAAATCATAACTCTAACCCGTTTACTGCAAAACGTCAAATATTATTTGCTGCTTCGGTATCATTGTTAAATCCCCATGCCATTTTAGACACGATAGGAGTAATTGGAACAAGTTCCTTAGTATATAGTGGATATGAAAAATGGATTTTTACCATTTCGTGTATACTAATTTCATGGATATGGTTCATCTTATTAGCAATTACAGGTAAAAAAGTTGGACAAATTGATACAAAAGGAACATTTTTACAGCGTATGAATCAAATTTCCGCACTGATTATTTGGTGTATGGCTCTTTATATGGGTTCACAACTATTTATTTCAAATTAACCCCTAAAAAAATGCACAGTGCTATTTAACTGTGCATTTTAAAATTCATTTATACAAATTCTGAATTCAGATAAAGTTGACGTTGTTCTTCCGGCACCATATTACCACCTGTAGACCAAGCTAAATGTGTTGCACCTTCCATCTTATCCACTAGGTTTAACCTTTTCAAATAGCCCTTTCCTTTTGTTAATAGAATATTAGGACCAAATAGACCAGCATGTGCGGATGGCTCCATAAATATATTTTCTTGCTCATACATTTCTCTTAGACTAGTTAATAAATATTGATCTTCTACGGTATAACATCCACTTAAAATCGGTTCCATTACTTTTCCGACGAATGAAGAAGCTCTTCCAACTGCTAAACCATCAGCTATTGTTTTATTTGATAGTCCTAAATCCTGAACAGAAATACGATCATGTAATCCCGTCATCATCCCTAGTAACATGCATGGTGATTGGATTGGTTCCGCAAAGAATATATGAACATTTTCACCATAGATTTGTTTCAAACCATATGCAACTCCACCAGGACCCCCACCTACTCCACAAGGTAGATAGACGAATAATGGATGGTCATGATCTACTTTTATATTTAACTGTCTGAATTGTTGTTGAACTCTAATCGCACTAACTGCATATCCAACGAATAAATCTTTGGAGTTCTCATCGTCAACAAAATGGCACATCGGGTCACTTTCAGCCTGTTTTCTACCTTCTTCAACTGCCTTACTGTAATCAGACTCATATTCAATGACTGTTACACCTTTTTCTCTTAGTAATGATTTCTTCCACTCTTTTGCATCACTAGACATATGCACAGTTACATTGAACCCTAATTTAGCACCCATTATTCCAATACTTAATCCTAAATTGCCTGTAGAACCAACCGCAATTTTATAATTACTAAAGAATTTTCTATACGACTCATCGTTTAATTTTGAATAGTCATCATCAATTTTTAATAACCCATTTTCTATTGCCAATGTCTCGGCGTGTTTTAAAACTTCATAGATACCTCCCCTTGCTTTAATCGAGCCCGATATAGGTAATGAATGGTCACTTTTTAACATTAATTTGCCTGCTATGTCAATCCCTTGTTTTTTTTCAATTAACTTTTTCATGTTAGGTATTTCAGTAATCTCAGATTCAATTATTCCATTTGAGTTTGTCGTTTCAGGAAAAGCTAATTGAATATATGGAGCGAATCTTTCTAATCTATTTTTCGCATCAATTACCTCATTAAATTGCAAAAGCTCTATATTGTTTTCGTTATTTAAATAATGTTCATTCTCCCAAAAAACTGTATTTAATTGTTTTATTTCATTTATTAATGGATATTGTTCATGTAATTTCTTAAAGTTATCTACGGTCATTGTGTATCTACCTCTCTCTTTTTCATAATAGCTCGTTCACAAATTTGTTGAAATTTTCTTTCAAATGATAAATTATTTTCCTCAGTACGTTTTTTAGGTCCCTTTGTTCTGCCGCCAGCACGTCTAAATTTCGCACTTTCATAACGAAATGCGAGGAGTTGGTCTATATTTTCTGGTGTCATTTCCCTTCCATTTTGATCGACTACAAATGCCCCTTTTGCTAAACACATAGCAGCTAATCCATAATCTTGTGTAATGACAATATCATACTTTGTAACCGCATTCACTAGCTTGAAATCTACAGAATCTGGACCCTTCGGAACCATAATTGTTATTGCATTTTCACGCTCTATTCGGTGGGATGTATCGCAATAGAGTATAGGTTTAATCTCATAACGAGATGAAATTGAAAGCGCCAAATCAATTACAGGACAAGCATCAGCATCTATTAATAATTGTAAAATCGTTCTCACCTTCCTATTATTTTTATATTATTTTCAATGTAGTTTATTATATTAAAATAATTTTAATCAAAGTACATCTAAATTCGGTATTATACTCATCTAAAAACAAGATTGAATAGATTGAAAATTTTTAATACGATACAAACATCAATTATATTGGAGGTTACATGATGACGACACCTATTGTAAATGCAAAAGTAGATGCTCAAAAATACGTTGATTCAGTATTTGATGAGCTTCAAATGAAATATGCTCATCAAAAAGAATTCTTACAAGCTGTGGAAGAAATATTTATCTCATTAGTACCGGTATTTGAACAGCACCCTGAATATATTAAACATAATATTTTATCGCGTATTGTTGAGCCAGACCGTATTATTTCTTTCCGTGTAACATGGCAAGATGATAATAACCAAGTTCAAGTTAACCGTGGATATCGAGTACAATTTAGTAATGTAATGGGGCCTTACAAAGGCGGATTACGTTTCCACCCTACTGTGAATGAATCTATCATGAAATTCCTTGCATTTGAACAAATCTTCAAAAATGCTCTAACTGCCCTTCCAATAGGTGGTGCTAAAGGTGGATCTGATTTTAATCCAAAAGGAAAATCTAACTCAGAGATTATGCGTTTCTGCCAAGCATTTATGACTGAATTATACCGTTATATTGGTCCAGATGTCGATGTCCCAGCTGGAGATATTGGTGTTGGTGCTCGTGAAGTAGGTTACTTATACGGACAATATAAACGCATACGCGGTGCACATGAAGCGGGTGTTCTTACTGGTAAACAACCTGGCTACGGAGGCTCCCTTGCTCGTAAAGAAGCAACTGGATATGGTTTAGTTTATTTCGTAGAAGAAATGCTTCAAGATGCAAAAGAAACTTTCTTAAACAAAACAGTGGTCGTTTCTGGTTCAGGAAATGTAGCAATTTATGCGATGGAAAAAGCTCAAAATTTTGGAGCAAAAGTAGTCGCTTGTTCAGATTCAAACGGGTATATTTATGATCCAGACGGAATTGATTTAAGAGTAGTAAAACAAATTAAAGAAGAAAATGGAGAGCGTATTAAAACTTATTTAGATTACCGCCCGAATGCAACTTATACTGAAGGTTGTACTGGAATTTGGTCTATTCCATGTGACATTGCTCTACCTTGTGCTACTCAAAATGAAATTGATGGTGAAGCGGCACGTACATTAATTGCAAATGGTGTAAAAGTTGTTGCAGAAGGTGCCAACATGCCATCTGACTTAGAAGCTATTAATGAATTTTTAAATAATGGTGTATTATTCGGTCCAGCAAAAGCTGCAAATGCAGGTGGTGTTGCAACTTCAGCTCTTGAAATGGCTCAAAATTCAAGTCGCGTTTATTGGGATTTTAACCAAGTAGATTTAAAATTACATGAAATTATGAAATCGATTTATGCAGAATGTAAAAAGTGCGCTGAAAATTATGGGTATGCAGGTAACTTAGTTGTGGGAGCTAACATTGCTGGTTTTGTTAAAGTTGCCGATGGATTGTTAAAAGAAGGTGTTTATTAAAATGAATAGATAGTTAGGGACTTCTAATTTATGATTAGGAGTCTCTTTCTTTTATTTTTCAGAATTTTAATAAAACTTAAGTGCATCTACTTGGTAGACTACCCTTTTTTTGTTAAAATTGAATTCTAGTAAAAATCTTTAGGGGGATATGTATGATTAATAGAAGCGAAGTAAAAATAGAAGAAACATGGGATTTATCTCACCTCTTTCAAACAGATGAAGAATTTGAAAAAGCTTTAGAAGAATCAAAAATTGAAACTACGAAACTCGTAGAAACTTTCAAAGGAAAAATTACAGATGTAGATTCGATCGTTAACGTAATCAAAGCATCACAAAAATTAGAAGAAAAAATTATTCCAATTGCTACTTTTGCAAACCTTGCCTTAAGTGTCGACCAAACAAATGATACAGCACAACTTCGTGCAGCTAAAGTTGGCCAAGCTATTGCTTCTATTAGCGCTGACATATCGTTTGTTACAAGTGAACTGCTTGAGTTAAACGAATCACTACTTGAAGAAGCAAGTAAAAAAGCACCTGAGTATGCAAATATGATCAAACAACTCATTCGTAAAAAACCTTACCAATTACATCCGGAAGCTGAAAAAGCATTAGCTGCATTTGGTACTACTTTTGATGGACCGTACGAATTATACAATACTACAAAACTTGTAGATATGAAATTCGATGATTTTGAAGTAAATGGAGAAAAATATCCCCTTAGCTATAACTTATTTGAAGGCGATTGGGAGTTAGAGCATGATACAGAAAAACGTCGAGCAGCATTCGAAGCATTTTCAGAGAAGTTAAAAGAATATCAACATACAACAGCAAAGACTTATGATATGCATCTTCAAACTGAAAAAACAAATTCTGATTTAAGAGGCTATGAATCTATCTTTGATTCGTTATTGTTTAACCAACAAGTTGACCGTTCGTTATACAATCGTCAAATCGATGTAATTATGTCAGAACTAGCACCTCATATGCGTCGTTATGCGAAATTAGTTCAAAAAGTGCATGGATTAGACAAAATGACATTTGCTGATCTGAAAATACCTTTAGATCCATCATATGAGCCTACTATTTCAGTAGAAGAATCTCGTAAATATATGAAAGACGGTTTAGCGATTATGGGCGAGGATTATGTGAATATGTTAGACCGCTCATTTGATGAACGTTGGATTGACTTTGCACAAAACAAAGGAAAATCTACAGGTGCCTTTTGTTCAAGCCCATATGGACACCATCCATACATCTTAATTTCATGGACTAGTCGTATGAACGAAGTGTTCGTTTTAGCCCATGAGTTGGGTCATGCTGGACATTTTTATTTAGCACATCAAAATCAAAACATCTTTAATTCAAGACCATCATTATACTTTATCGAAGCACCATCTACGATGAATGAAATGTTAATGGCAAATCATCTTCTTTCAAACTCTACAGATGCACGTTTCAAACGTTGGGTAATCTCAACAATTATTGCTAGAACATACTACCATAACTTTGTTACACATTTACTAGAGGCAGCATATCAACGTAAAGTGTATGAAATCGTTGATCAAGGTGGAAATGTAAATGCATCCATCTTAAACAAATTGAAAAAAGAAGTTCTTGAAGAATTCTGGGGTGGCGAGGTTGAAATTAACGACGGCGCTGAATTAACATGGATGCGTCAACCTCATTATTATATGGGATTATATCCATATACGTATTCTGCAGGATTAACAATTGCGACACAGGTTTACCAACGTATTCAAACTGAAGGTAGTAAAGCAGTTGAAGACTGGATTGAAGTGTTAAAAGCAGGTGGCACAAAAGATCCAGTAGAACTTGCTAAAATGGCTGGGGTTGATATTACAACAGATCAACCACTAAAAGACACAATTGCATTCATCGGCTCATTGATCGATCAATTAGAACAATTAACAGAAGAAATTGAAAAATAATTATATGGAGATGTGATTGTTTTCTTTCACATCTCCTTTTTTAATATAAATTTACAAGCATAAGCTCAGTTTAATTTATATTTGTGATACTCCCGACTCAATGGCTGCTTTAGCAACAGCTTCTGAAACAACAATTGCTACCCTTTCATCTAATGATCTAGGAATTATTAAATCTTCACATAATTCTTCTTCAGAAACGATCGATGCGATTGATTTAACTGCGGCTAATTTCATTGCCTCATTTATATCCTTTGCCCTAACATTTAAAGCACCTCTAAATATCCCTGGGAATGCGAGCATGTTATTCACTTGGTTTGGATAATCAGATCTTCCAGTACCGATAATCCTTACTCCCCACTCTTTAGCATTTTCAAAGGTAATTTCAGGATTTGGATTTGCTAGAGCAAAAACAATTGGATCCTGATTCATTGATTGAATATGTGACTGACTTAATAGATTTGCTACTGAAACGCCAATAAATACATCTGCACCTACTAATGCATCATCTAATTTTCCTTGTATGTTATTTTCATTTGTAAGTTTTGCAATTTGTTCTTTAATAGGATTCATACCATTAGGTCTACCACTATAAATAACTCCGGATGAATCACACATAATAATATGTTTATAGCCAATTTGAAGTAATAATTTTAAAATGGCAATACCAGCAGCCCCAGCTCCATTAATGACAATTTTAATATCTTCCTTTTTCTTCTTAACGATTTTTAACGCATTTTCTAATCCTGCACTAACGACTATTGCTGTACCATGCTGATCGTCATGAAACACAGGTATATTACATTCTTTCCTTAGTCGTTCCTCTATTTCAAAGCATCTTGGTGCTGAAATATCCTCAAGATTAATTGCCCCAAAAGTTGGTGAAATTGCTTTTACTATTTTCACAATCTCATCTACATCCTTTGTATCTAAACATATTGGATAGGCATCCACATTACTAAATCTCTTTAATAATAGTGCTTTTCCTTCCATCACAGGTAATGCTGCTTCCGGTCCAATATCTCCAAGTCCTAATACTGCTGTTCCATCGGTAACGATGGCTACTGTATTCCCCTTAATCGTATAGTCATAGACTTTTGATCGATCTTTTTCTATTTCAATACATGGTGCTGCAACTCCAGGTGAATAGGCTAAACTTAAATCATAAATATCTTCAATAGGAACTTTTGATTTAATTTCCATCTTCCCTTTATGTTCTTCATGCATTTCCAGTGATTTTTTCATCAATTCCATCGATCTCATCCTTCCGTCATTTTTCGGATATATAATTTTGAATAATATTGCTTTAATGAATTAAAGTCAATGAAGTTTATTGAAAATTTTAGAAAAAATAAATATTCCTATCATATTGCGCATTTTTCTGTTATTAGTGCAATTATTCACAATCAAATCTATTCCTAATTTCAACCGTCATTTTATTTTATCAATATAATAAACACTTCCTTTATTATGAATGGCAAAGCTATAGTTTACACATAATTATTTTGTGAATTTTTGCACGTTTCACTTTGTTCAATAAAATATTAAAAATTTCACAAACTTATAATTCTTTAAGATAGAACTTATAAGTTAATATTTCACAAAAAGTTCACAATTTGTAAATAAAAAACCTATGAAGCAAAATGCTCCATAGATTTTTTTGTTACTTTACTTCTATTAGTTCTTCTAAAAATTTATACGGTACATAAGTTTTACCATACTCTAATATTGCAGGTGCTTCAGAGAAATATCTAAGTGCCTTATTGTAACCATACATTTCTTCTCCAAATGTAATTGTGAAGCTTACAGCACCCTTCGATAAAATAGCGCCCTTTCCTGTAAATTCAACCTTATAATCTAACTGCTCAGCTATTAAACGCAATGGAATCATCTTTACACCATTTACTTCATAATTGTCTATGTCAGCAATTTGGTATGCTAATTCTTCATCAGATTTCTCCAAAACAATAACTTTTGAAGGACCAGATTGCATTGGATAGCTCTCCAACACTACTTCATAAAAGATAATAACATCTTTATTAATAATATCTGTTGGTGATAATTTATTTCCTGATAGATTTGTGATAAGCGTCTCTTCATTTAAATTAATGACTAAATCTTTATTTTTATTTAAAAAGTTTTCGTCAAACTGATCTAATTGCACAGTACCTACTTCTTCCGTTTGTGCAATTATAACTTCTGGTGAATATCTAGGAGGATAAATCATAGTCATTGGTTTAGAAGAGTCGACATATGCTGTAAATTGCATGCCTTCTTTTAGTTCTACTTCTTCACCAAGATTATTTAAAATTATTGTCTTTTTGTCAAAATAAAAACCAAATGGGTCTTCACTATCTACAGTTACAAAATAATAACCACTCATTTCTTCACTAATTTTAGTGATGATTCCTTCAATTTGTATGTAGTTTAGAATCTCTACATTCTCCTCCACAGAAATAGTTTGGAACTCACCATCTTCTATAATTAGAGTTTTATACTCTAACCCTTCAGTTTCCTCAATTTCTTGTCCTTCTAAATATTGTGCTGTTGCCGTTGGTACAATTAATGAACTTGCCATAATAGAAGCAGTTGCAATAATTGTTAGTGATTTTTTCTTCATTTTTCTCTCTCCTTTCATGCTGTTCATTTTATTTGTCGTACTAAAATAGAAAAAGTTACTTGAAAGTTAAAAATTGAGTGATGTAAATAAAGAACAATAAAAAAGACATCTCGGAAGTCATTCTCCCAAGATGTCCTTTATTCAATAACTACTTATTTTCACCGGTTTCAATTTCATATTGAGTAATCCAGTCACTAAAACTACCGACATATAGCCGAACATTCGTGTATCCAGAATCTACTAATACTGCATATAATGGTGAAGCTGTTACACCCGAACCACAATACACTACAATTTCTTCATCCTTTTCAAATCGGTTGAGTAATTGTTCATTTGCTGTTAGTTTGTTGTTTTCTTTCAATTGTTCCCAGTCAAAGTTTTTAGCAGAAGGAATATGACCTGCCTTGACATCTATCGTCTCATGTTCGCCTCTGTATCGTACAGCTGCCCTCGCGTCTAACAATGTAGCCTGTTCTTGACCATCCACAATTCGTTTTACATCTTCACGACTTGCATAGATGTTTTCATTCCAATTTAGTTGTAGAGTCGATTTAGCATATTCCTTTACTTCACTAGTTACCGGAAAACCTTCTTCTACTAATGCATTTATTCCCCCGTTAATTATATATACATTCGGGAAATTTGCATATTTTAACATCCACCAAGCACGTGCAGCAAATGGTGCTGCGCCTTGATCATAAATATAAATTGTATCGCCTAATGACAGTCCAGCAGTTTCAAATAAATTTGTTAACTGCTCTTTTGTAGGCATTGGATGTCTACCTTCTGTACCTGACATATTAGACAAATCTTTTTCTAAATCCCAATAAATTGCCCCTTCTATATGGGATTCAGTAAAAGCTTTTTCACCCCACGACTTATCTTGCAAATTAAATCGCGTATCGATAAACCGGCCCTCTTTTGTTACTTCGCTTGCTTGAACGATAAATTTCCCCATTGTTAAACCCCCGTCTTTTGCAATTCAGAATAGATTTCTTTCCAAGTTGAAAGGCGACTTTCTTCTTGCAATAACATACGTTCTGTATCAATTTGAGCTAATGCTTCATGAGAGATATGTGCACGAAGTCGCTCTGCTTCCCCATTAATAAAATGAATAGCCCACTTAAATAGTTCGTTTTTCTCTACATTTAAGTATTTTTCAGCATCTGGTTTCGTTAATTCTTCTAATGCTGCTTTCAGCTGTTCTTTTTCATTTTTTTCAAAGAATGCCCTTGCATTTTTAAAGTAGGATTTTACAGATTCATACTTTTCATATTGGTCAAATGGGCCGGCAAATTCTAATAAGTTAGGTTCATCAGATTCATATGGAATAAATGAAAAACTTGAATTCATTTCTTTTAATGAACGTACTTCATCTTTATAACGCTCTTGAATTTTCTTTTGAATAAATTGTGCTAAACGGAAATTCGTTACTCGTAATTCTTGAGCAAAGTCAAACTTCAACGCATCTAACGTTTCTGTTAAAGCTTGTTTTAGTGCAACTTGAGCTTGTTTTGATGCAAATGTTGAAGGGTTGTAGCTCTCTCTAAAGAAATCTGGATAACGGTAATAAACCCTTTGCAGTACATAATATAAAAGCTCATCTAATTCTTGTTTTACATCACTTTCTAAACTAGTAGTAGAGACAACAGAATACGTCTTTCTAATTTTATCTTCCAGTTGATCAAGTTCTTTTAGACGCTCATCTTTACGCAGTAAGTTTTCTTCCGTTTGTTTTATTAATGATTGTAATCTTTGTTGCGTTTTTTCTACTTCTTCATTTAAAGCTTGAATTGCAATTGCCGTTAAATCCTCTTTTAAGAATTGGTAGAAGGATTGTTCAAACGGTTTCATTCCTGATTGTAAATCATTATTATCTACTTTTTCACGGAGTGCATTTAAGCTTGATACTCCAAATATTTTAGGGAATCGAATTCCAAAACGTTGTAATTCATAACGAACGTAGTTTTTAACGTCCTCTTCTTCGTCTTTTGTCGATGCTAAATCAATTGCATTGACAATGAAGAACATTTTATCTAATTCGAATGCATCTTTAACACGACCTAATTGAATTAAAAATTCTCTGTCCGCTTTTGCAAAGGCATGGTTGTAATAAGTGATGAATAAAATAGCATCAGCATTACGGATATAGTCAAAAGCTACACCAGTATGTCTTGCATTAATAGAATCTGCACCAGGAGTATCTACTAATGTCACGCCCATTCGTGTTAATGGACAATCATAATAGAAATCAATATTATCTACAAAGCAAGATCGACTTTCTTCAGCTACGAACAGTTCAAACTCTGAACGATTCACACGAATTAGTTTACCTAATTGATCTTTAAAAGATGGATAGCCTTTTGCATAAGCACGAATAAACGACTTATGCACATTTAAACGTTCATCCGTTAATTTAACTGCAAGCCCTTCATCCGCGCGCTTAAATGCTTCCTCTAACGAAGTAATTGTAAGTCCAATGGCTTCGTATGCATATTGAATATCTGTTAACAATTGATCAGCGGTTTTTAATTGAACATCTGCAGTTTCATGGGGATGTTCCTTTGTAGCTGGACGAATTTTATTAATTGTTGCAGTTGTTGGATTCGGTGAAACCGGTAACACTTTTGCTCCTAGTAAGGCATTTGAAAAACTGGATTTCCCTGCACTAAATGCACCGAATAATGCAATTGTAAAATCCTGTTGTTGTAATCTATCCACTTTTTTCATTAAAAAGTTTGATACTTCTTCAAAACCATTGATTTTACCTACTGCCTTAGCAGTTCTAATCGCAGAATGTATTACTTCTTCTCCATTTACTTTTTCAATAGAAAGCTCATTTGAACTATGTTCGAAGTTCGTTGATTCTTCTTCTTTAGTAGCAATAAGCATAGATGGATCAAATAGACGAATTTCTTTTTGATCACGCTCAAACTCTTTTTCCCATATTGCACTTTGCTTATTTGCCTCATCACGAGTTTCATTATTTACTTGAATCATTTGCTTTTCTGCATATTGTTTTCGATTTTCAATTTCTAAAATCGTATTAATAACCGAAACTTTTTCATCAAGGTAACTTAACTTATCAGAAACAGGTGCTAAAGATGATTTCGCAACTTCATTTAACATTTCTTCTTGGCTATCTTTCCAAGAGTCTGTTTCTTGAACAAAATAACGTTTTGTCGCTTCAGCAACACGATTTGCAAAATTCAATACTGCGTCACCCGTTACTAGTGAGCCTTTATGAATTTGGTCTTCAATAATTGAAAATGGTAGAGAAAATTCTGACCCGTCAATTTGAGCTATCAACTGATCTGTTAATGCACCGACATCTTTTAAAGATTGTTTCATTAAACTTTTTAAGTGCCCAATAATTTGAGAACTTACAATTGATTGGTACTGTTCGTACACTTCATTTTTTCGTCGATTAATTTCTTCTTCTGTTTTCTTCTTAGCAGTGAATAGCCCACCTACTTTAAATCCTGGTTGCTGACTTTCTAAATACAATCGTAGTTTTTCTCTAAAATCAGCCGGAATAATAGCTGCATTTTCCAACAATTCTTTTCGATTATCTTTAAAGGTGTCGCTCCAGTTTTCAAATGAAAACAATTCTGTTTGAAGTTTTAGTTTTTCATATTGTTCTATTAAATCATGTCGATTTTCCCAATCATCTTCAGACAAAATTTCAGCATGTTCATCAAACAAA
Source organism: Ureibacillus acetophenoni (assembly GCF_900220965.1). GTDB lineage: Bacteria > Bacillota > Bacilli > Bacillales_A > Planococcaceae > Ureibacillus > Ureibacillus acetophenoni. Next base: position 286,002 of record NZ_OBQC01000003.1, read on the forward strand.
TGACCTTTTTCTTCAATTAAATAGTCAATATGCTCATCTTGCATTTTCTTTAATGTACTTTCAGCCGTTAATAATAATTGTTCCTGCCAATCGTTCATCGAATCATTTACTATTTGTTTTACTGTCTGGAAGTCATTGTTCGGATGATCTAACTGTTTTAATGATGTAAAGAAAATCCCCTTAGGTTCAACTCCCCACGCAGCAAATGATTGATGGACAGATTGTTTATATTCTTCAAAGGTTAGTTCATTTTCTTTATGTTTGTCAATTTGGTTTACGATTAAATATAAATTAGGATTATATTTTAAAAGTTGTTTTGTGAATTGGAAATTTAATTCGGATTGTACGTGATTATAATCCATTGTATAAAACACGATATCTGCAATATGCAATGCTGATTCTGTTGACATTGCATGAGCATCATCGGTAGAATCTACACCTGGAGTATCCATAACTGTGACTCCTAAAGGTAGAATTGAATCACGATGACCAATTTCAATTTGTGAAACGAGCTCCCCATTTTTACTTAACTCTTTTACTGTTTTAAAGTCATACCCAGCTTCAAATTTAATTGGTTTTTCATGGTGCATATATATAATTGCATAGTCTTCTTCTGATTTATGTACTTTTACTATATTAGCAGAGGTTGGAATAGGACTAGCAGCTAATATATCTTCACCAGACAAAGCATTAATCATACTGGATTTACCAGCTGAAAAGTGTCCCGCAAAAGCAATTGTATATTCTTTTTGTGATAGTTTGCGTGCAAATAATTTTAACTTCTCCATACGAGCTGTATCGTTATTTTTTTTATAAATTATGTATTGCACAGCAGTTTGAGATAATAATTGTTGAATTTTTTCATCAAATGTACTCATTTACTGTCTGCCCCTTTGCCTTAATTTTGTCACAATTATTATATATTATCATGATACTATATAAAAACACAATATGACCCTAAATAGGGTTAATTTGTGTTTTATTTTGTTGATTTCTCATGATTTTAAAATATTCAACAATTTGCGACATATTTTTCAAAAAAACACATACTATTCTTTCTTTTCAAGTTATAATGTAACTACTAATATAATTGATAATTATTAAAAACTATTTAAATTTATACATAATCTATTTCTTTATAAATTCTTGAAAGGTGAATGGTATGGAAAATTCAAAATACATTCAATCCATTTTAGATGGAACCATACATGCAATACAATCGATTGTCCCAGGAAATGTTACGATACAACCTGTATCTTTTAAAAATGAACCATATATTCAACAAGACATAGGTGTTTTAATTGGATTTTTTGGTGATGTAAAAGGAAGAATCATCATTGATAGTAAACAGTCGACTTTTAGTGGATTAGCATCTAAAATGTTTGGGATGCCAATTGAAGGTGAAATGTTAGAATCATTTACTGGTGAGTTTGGAAATATGCTTGCTGGTACGATTTGTACGCATATTGGTGAAAAAAATATCAATATTGATATTACCCCACCAACAGTAATGGTAGGTAAAACGAAACTGTATGGCTTTGAGTCAGCATATAACCTGCCTGTCTCTATTGAGGATATTGGTGATTTAGTAATACTTTTTACATTCGATGAAAATGAATGACAATAATATAGAAGAAACTGTATAAAACCGTCAAGGAGGCTCGTAATACGAGCCTCCTTTTCTTATTCCCTATGTACTTTCACATTTATTTCACATTTCCAAAGGAGAAGTGTGATTTTTATCACATCATATGAAAACGTTTTTATTTATGATAATCGTATAGATTACCAATCTTCATAACTAGGAGGGAGAGACAATGGCTGGTAATAACAATAAACATACAGATGATAATTTAAAAGGAACTTTATATGCAGTATTTGGTTTAGGATTTTTCATTATCATCGTTTGGGCACTTTGCTTTAACCTATTTTTGGATCGCTTCTAATTTAAAAAAACCTTTATTAAAGAGGGGGATAAACACATGCACTTACATAAGTACGAAAAATGGTGGCTAACGTTTGGTACAGCCATATTAGTCGTTTTTCTAGTGGTTGTTGGTGTGACAGCTGTTCATGGCAGTACTCATCCAAACCAATCTAAATGGACTATTAATTATGAAGAAGTAGATACAATCGCTCCTTTCGACAACCCTGGAGTACACAAAGTTGAAGGGAAAGATTGGGATTACGAAGTAGTATTAGTTGCTTCTGCATTTAACTACAACCCAATGGAAATTGAAATTCCTGTTGGTTCAAAAGTAAAATTCATTGCTACTACAAAGGACGTTATTCATGGCTTTCAGGTTGCAGGTACAAATATTAATATGATGTTAGAACCTGGTTACGTTTCTCAATATGTTACTACAGTAGATAAAGTTGGAGAGTTCACAATCGTGTGTAATGAATACTGTGGTATCGGTCACGCAATGATGTATTCAACTCTAAAGGTGGTGGAGTAAGATGACAATAGCTATTAAAGAAACGAAAGTTAGTCAATCTATTCATTCCAAAACATTAAATAAAACTAAAACGATTGCAAAAGTTGATCGTAAAGACGCAAAACTTGCACTAGCTCATATGTATGTTGCATTCATCGCTTTATTTATTGGTGGGCTTTGTGGTTTACTTCAAGTGTTAGTTCGTTCTGGTAAATTCCAATTACCTTGGGGTATTGGATATTATCAAGTATTAACAGTACATGGTGTTTTGTTAGGTCTTGTACTTACAACATTCTTCGCTATGGGATTCCATACTGCGGCAGTAAGTCGTACATGTGGCGCTTATTCAGATAGTCAACGTAAACTTGGTTGGGTTGGGTTCTCAATCATGACAATTGGTACAACAGCAGCAGCTATTATGGTACTTTTAAATGAAGCTTCTGTTCTATTTACTTTCTATGCTCCACTACAAGCACACTGGATCTTCTATGCTGGTATCGCTTTAGTTGTAGTTGGAAGTTGGATTTTAGCTTTAATGCAAGGTTTACGTTTTGCTCAATGGAAAAGAGAAAATAAAGGTCAAGTAACTCCTTTATTATCATTCATGGTAATTATTAATAACTTAATGTGGACGGTTGCAACAATTGGTGCGGCAGCGGTAGTATTATTTCAATTGATCCCATGGTCTATTGGATGGGTTGAACGAATTGATATTTTACTATCACGTACTTTATTCTGGTATTTTGGTCACGCTCTTGTTTATTTCTGGTTATTACCTGCATACATGGTTTGGTATGTTGCAATTCCAAAAATTATTGGTGGGAAAATTTTCTCTGATGCTTTAGCTCGTCTAGCATTTATCTTATTCTTACTACTATCTATTCCAGTAGGTATCCACCACCAATTAACTGAGCCTGGTATTGATGCATTTTGGAAATTCTTACAAGTTACATTAACTATGTTTGTTGTAGTTCCCTCTTTAATGACAGCATTTTCATTATTTGCAACTTTTGAATTAAGAGGACGTGAGCTAGGATCAAAAGGTATTTTCGGTTGGTTTAAAAACTTACCTTGGAATGATTGCCGTTTCTTATTACCATTCATCGGTATGGTTGCATTCATCCCTGGTGGTGCTGGTGGTATTGTTAACGCATCTTATCAAATGAACCAATTAATTCACAACACAATTTGGGTAACAGGTCACTTCCATTTAACTGCGGCTACTACTGTAGTATTAACATACTTCGGTGCTGCATTTTGGTTGATCCCTCACCTAACTGGGCGTAAGTTAACGAAGAGAATTAACAACATGGCAATTACTGGTGGTATTTTATGGACTGTTGGTATGATCATTATGTCTGGTGCAATGCATATCGCTGGATTATTCGGTGCTCCACGTCGTTCTGAATACTCAACTTATGGTGGTTCAGAACAAGCTGCTGAATGGATTTCTTATCAAATTGCTCAAGCCGTTGGTGGTACAATATTATTCGTTGCAATTCTAGTAATCTTAGGTGTAATTATTAACTTATTATGGTATGGACCAAAAGGCGACGAAGAATTCCCTGTTGCAGAAGTTGCAGAAGGAGCAGCAAAAACTCCAATGATTTTAGAAAACTTCAAAGTTTGGGGCGTTGTATTAGTAGCATTAATTTTAATCGCATACACAGTTCCAATTTTTGATATTCTTACAAATTCACCATTAGGTTCAGTAGGATATCCTCACCTAATTGGTCGTTAATTAAGAAATGCGAAAGAACGCTCGCCCAGCTCTGAGAGCAACTGGCCGTTCGTAAACGCAACTTCCTGTCGCACTTCCGGCACTCGTACATCCATGTACATCGGAGGAACCGATAAAAGGACGCGCCTTTTTGTCCTTGCAGGCGGTTTCGAAGTTGCCGAGGAGCTAGCGTTCGAAGCTAGACAATATTCAAACTCCAAAGAGTTAATAAAAACTAAGAATAAGAACCCTCCCCTACTAGACTCGAACTAGTTTAGGGAGGGTTTCTTATTCTTCATATAATTGCACTAATTTCTTCTTATCAATTTTCCCAACGTGGGTTTTTGGTAATTCGCTTGTAAAGATAATCTTCTTTGGTACTTTATAAGCTCCGAGATGTTTTCGGCAGATTGACTGAATCTCATCAATTAATGCCGCGTCCCTCTCCTCACTAACAACAATAGCTGTAACGATTTCTCCCCATTTGGAATCTTTTAACCCAACGACGGCAACTTCTTTAATTTTAGGATGTGTAATGATACATTGTTCAACTTCTTGTGGATAAACATTTTCCCCACCTGTGATGATCATATCTTTCGAACGACCAACTATATACACGTCACCATCTTCATCCATTTTAGCTAAATCACCTGTTTTTAACCAACCATTAATGATTGCTTTGTACGTTTCTTCTTGGTTGTTCCAATAGTAGGAAAACATGTGCTTCCCTTGTACGTAAAGTTCTCCTACTTCATTTGGACCACAAATATTACCTTCAGTATTCAATATTTTTATTGAATTAAATACCATACTTCTACCTACAGAGCCAGGTTTTGTTGCAGATCGTTCTGGAGGAATATAAAAGTTATTCGGCCCTGCTTCAGTTAGACCGTAGCCCTCCTTAAATTTTAATCCCTTATTTAAGAAGTGCGTATAGATCGTTTTCGGACATGGAGCCCCTCCAGATAAAAATAACTTTACGGTTGGAAAGTTGGACTGTTTAAAATACTCTGTTTCAATCATTGACTGATACATAGTTGGTACAAATAGTGATATCGTTGTTTTGTAGTCATCAATAGCACGAATTGCTTCTTCTGGATTGAATTTGTTACCAATTACCACTGTTCCACCAACCATTAAAATAGGAATGGTCAATGCATTCAACCCACCGGTATGAAACAGTGGCATATAATTTAAAGTACAATCATTTTCCTCTAAACTCCAACTAATAATTGTGTTAATTGCATTCCAATTGACAGCATCAAAGGATAAAACTACTCCCTTAGGTTTACCTGTTGTACCACCGGTGTAAATCATTAACCAAGCATCTTTACTACACCAATCTGTATTAACATTTGGAAGGTTTTCATAAATCTCATAGTCTATCGTTTCACTAAGTTCAATCGTATGTCCCTCAAACATTTCCTCTGCAACGTCATTATATTTATCATCCGCCAAAAGAACGGTAGGTGAACAATCTTGTATGATCGTTTGAAGTTCTTCTATACTTAACCTCCAGTTAAGAGGTACATATATATATCCACCTAAGCCACATGCGAATAGGAGCGGAAAGAGATCTATTGAATTTTCTGCTAATACTGCAACCCGCTCCCCCTTTTTTAGCCCTCGAGAGTGCAAATATCCATAACAATTCAATGTTCGAGTTGCAAGTTCTTCATAAGTCCAAGTACGGTTAGTTCGTATATCGATTAACGCTATCTTATCAGGGGTTAATTTTGCTCGATTTAATATCCAGGACTGTTCATTAAACATATTACCCACCCCAAATCACATCATAATTCCTCCATCAACATTTAAAACATGGCCATTCACATAACTTGATTCATCTGAAGCTAAAAACAAATAGGCATTGGCAATGTCTTTTGGAACACCTAGTCTTTGTAGACTGACAATTGACTCCATGTAGTTTAAAACTTTTTCTGGCATTTTTTCTGTCATTGATGTCTTTGTAAATCCTGGAGCAACTGCATTAACATTAATTCCTTTTCTCCCTAATTCTTTCGCCCATGTTTTTGTCATCCCAACTACAGCAGCTTTTGTTGCAGCGTAATTCGTTTGACCAACATTTCCGTATACCCCACTTACAGATGATGTATTGATGACTTTTCCATAACCCTTTTCGATCATGTGGGGAACAACAGCTTGTGTACAGTTAAAAACGCCTTTTAAATTTACATCTATTACACGGTCAAAATCTTCTTCAGTCATTTTTACAAGCATAGCATCCTTTGTAATACCGGCATTATTAACTAATATATCAATCGTTCCATAGTTTGATAGAACTGTATCCACCATAGATTGAACACTTTCTTTACTAGCAACATTTAATTGTACAAATAGAACATCCAAATTTTTCTCTCTCAATTCGGATTCTAATTGCTTACCTTGTTCCTCAGCGAAATCTGCAATAACTACTTTAGCCCCTTCACTTGAGAAAGTTTCTACTGCAGCTCTTCCGATTCCATTTGCACCACCAGTTATGATGGCTACCTTATCTTTTAATCTCAAATGATCACCTTCTAGTTCAAGAATTTTTCTATCTCTGTTTTTAATTGTTGTAAATCGTCAATTAATGGTGAATGGCCACAGTTTTCAAGTTTTACTGTTTTTGCTTTATCACCAAAGTCTTCGATAATTTCTTCTGTCATACTAAATGTCACAACTAAATCTCTATCTCCATATAGATTTAGTACTGGAATGTTAATTTTATCGACTTCACCAGTGCCTTCAGCTGCAGCGTTATCAACGTGACTTATATTAAAAGTATTTAAAGCATGGTAAACATCTGCTAGATTTCTTTGTGTCAACATATCGTTAACATACTCATTATATTTTTCTTCCTCAGGTTGCTTATGAGTATAAATTGCTGCATTCCATATCATTTTTAACCCTTCAGTATTTCTTGTATCGTAAAGAGCTTGCATTGGAATGGTCTTCATTGCATCAGCTTCAATTTCCTCTATCGTTGTAAAACGAGTTGAAAGATCAGGTGATCCATCACTATTTGATTTGTAGTGTGGATAGCCTCTAGTAGAACCTGAAGCTAGCAGAACTAGTTTTTCGCAATATTCTGGATATTGGATGCAGAATTGCATACAAACTGTTCCTCCGAATGACCAACCTACTAAACTAAAATTCTTTAACTCTAAAGCGTCGGCGAATAGTTTAATATCATCGCTGAAATCTCTTACATGTTCAGCTCTAGAGTTATATGTTGACCCACCGAAGCCTCTTAAATCAGGAGCGATGATAGTAAAATCTTTACTAAATGCTTCCATTAATACATCCCAATGTTTAGAAGATGTCATATTTCCGTGAATAAACAGAACAAGCTTTTCACCACCTGGTCGTTCACGATACGTAATTGTTTCGCCATTTGGTAGTTGTACAGCCTTTAATTGATCGATAACCTTCATGACATTCCCTCCTATTCTTTTCCCCATCGAATTGTAATTGCACCCCATGCATAACCAATACCGGCACTTACTAAAGTAATTACATCACCATCTCTAATTTTTCCTTCTTCTAGTGCCAGTTTAAGAGATAAAATTTGATCGATTTGACCGATATGACCATAATTCGAAAGATAAATAGAATTTTCCTCATCTAAATTAAACGATTTTAAAATATAATCATGTGCTGATTTTTTCACGTGAAGCATTCCTAGATAGGACAAATCACTTTCATTAAATCCGCTTTTTATCAAAGAATTACGGATTACTTTTATAAAATTATCTATTGACTTCTGTTCAAGTCGGCTTTTCATGCCAGCAGGATCTAACACATCTAATCGATATAGCCCTTGTGCTAAGTGCTCCGAAGTTAAAGGTTCTTTTGTTCCTCCTACCGGAACTAATACATCTTCAGAAAACGAACCATCTGTAATAATTTCACTTTCATAGACGATATTTTCTTTTACATCTTTTCTTAGTACTAGTGCTCCTCCACCAGCTCCGAGATTAAACATAAATCTTGTTCTTTCATTTTTATAATCGATGAAATCATGATTACGATACCCACCAGCAAGTAATACAGTATTTATATTTTCATCTGACAACATTAAACTTTTAGCTAGTTTTATAGCCATAATCGTCGTGCCACATCTTAATTGTGTGTCAAAAGCCCACGCATTCGTTGCTCCAATTTCCTCTTGAATCTTTATGGCAGCTGTCCATAATGGATATTCTTTATGTTCTTCTCCAATGTAAATAATGACATCGATTTCTCTAGGATCAATATTTGCATTATCAATGGCATCTTTTGCTGCATGAATTCCCATTTGAACAGTATGATCATCTTTTCCAGCAATCGTTTTTTGATTAATACCCATTTTTGTTTTTACAATATGTGCAGGTATATCTGCAATTTGAGCAATCTCTTCTCCTGTCATTCTTTCCGAAGGTAAATATAAACCTATTCCAATGATCCCTACATTCATTTTGAACTCTCCTTATTCTTTGAAAGTGGAACGACATTTAATTGAGCTTTCTTATCTTTCCATTGGAAGTACTTTGCTTGAATAGTACCAACAATTCCTTTAGGGAAGAAGATTACTGCTAAGATATAAATAATACCGAAGAAGATAATCCATCGTTCAAATATTGGGAAATCCCTCGCTAGTCCTGATAAGTAATGCTGTGCCGATTCAATAACTACTGCCCCTACTAGTGGACCAATTAATGTTCCTACCCCACCTATGATCGTCATTAGTAAAGCATCTAACGTAATTTCCATTGTTAAAACGGCTGTATTCACAAATCGAAGTGAAACTGCATATAGTGAACCCGCTAAACTTGCGATGACACCAGCTAATACTGAGGCTATTACTTTATAATAAAGTGTTTTAAAGCCTAATGATTTTGTTCTTTGTTCATTTTCACGAACAGCGATTAGTACGCGACCTAATGGTGAATTTACAAAACGTTTCAATACAATAAATACGATAACTATTAAAGCAAGAACGACTAAATAAAATACAATTCGATCTTTAAACACTTCCGGTGCTTTAAATGTGAATCCATCATTTCCTTTTGTCACACTTCTCCACTTTTCAGCTACTACTAATAGAAGACCTGAAATTGCCATTGTTAACATAGCAAAGAAATGACTTTTCAAACGTAAAGTAAGTAGACCTACTATAAAACTTAATATTCCAGCAATTACCATACCAACGGCAATTGATCCAATAAATACGAAAATAGTAGATTCAAAGTCGTTTAGCATTATTGCTGTACAATAGGCTCCAATCCCGAAGAACATTGCATGACCAAAGGAAACGATCCCAGTATACCCAAGTAAAATATCGTAACTCATTGCCAAAATACCAAAAATTAATATTTGTGTTACCAAAATCGTCAGTGTTCTAGAATCCATTACAAATGGGAATGCAATAAGGGCAAGCACAATAATAAATAAAAAAATATTTGATCTTGATAGTAATATTGGTTTATTCATTTCCTCACCCCTTCGCCGTTGTGAATAATCCTTGAGGACGGAAGATTAACACAACTACCATTATTATCATATTTACTGCAAGTGATAGATATGGAACGTAGTAAGCCATGAAACTACCTGCTAATCCAACTAAGATTGCAGCAAATAGTGATCCCTGGAAACTACCCATTCCCCCTATTACCACTACGATAAATGCCATAATTGCAAATTCCATTCCAAGCTCAGCATAAATTGCTCCAGAATATGGTGCAAATAACACACCCGCTAATGCTGCAAGAGCTGAACCCGTCATAAAGACAACTAAGAAGATTCGTTTAATATTAATCCCAAGTGCCTGTACCATTTCACTGTTCATAACCCCAGCTCGAACAACAAGACCAATTTTTGTGCGTGTGAGCATATAATGGAATAGCCCAAAAATGATAAATCCAAAGAAAATAATGAAAATACGATATTTAATAATAATAATATCTCCTAGTTGCCAACTTCCGGCTAAAAGTTCAGGTACCTTTACTGCAACAACGTTTGGCCCGAAGACTACCTTAATCATTTCTTGAAGAACGAGCATAAATCCTAAAGTGATTAGAATTTGTTGAACGAGATTTCCGTAAACTGGAGTAATAATTAACTTTTCCGTAATAAATCCAAAGACAAGTCCCGTTAAAATCGCAACAATAATCCCTACAATAAAACTTCCAGAATAGGCATAGCTAAATACACCTGCATATGCACCCCACACGAATAACCCACCGTGTGCAAAGTTAAGGACATGCATTAAACCAAAAATAAGTGTTAGACCAGAAGCAAGTAAAAAAATTAACATTCCTGTGGCTAGCCCATTGATAATCAAACTAAAAATTAAATCCATGTAGTTCCCCCCTTAGCCGATTCCTAAGTATTTATGCTTCAATTCATCATCTTCTATGAGTTCCTTCATTTCACCGTGGCGAACTGTTCTCCCATCGTCAATTAATGTAAAAGTGTCACCGATTTTGCTAGCCATATAAAAATTTTGTTCAACTAATACAATGGAAGTCTGTTTCTTCATTTCCACTATAGCTTCCATTACTTTTTCAATGACAATAGGCGCTAGACCCTTGGAAGGCTCATCAATAAGTAGTAGCTTACTATCATTTACGAATGCTCGAGCCATCGCAAGCATTTGCTTTTGACCACCCGATAAATTTCCACCAGCTTTTTTCCAAAACTTTTTTAAATCAGGAAATAAGTTTAGAACGTATTCTAACTTTTCCTTACTTTCATCATTTTCTTTTCGCATGGCTACTTTAATATTCTCTTCAACTGTTAAATCAGCAAAAACCCCTTGATCCTCTGGAACATATCCAATCCCTAAATTTGCAATATCATAAGTTGGCTTTTTCGTTATGTCCTGATTTAAAAATGTAACCGAACCAGCTGTAGCCGGTGTTAAACCAATAATAGTTTTTAAAGTAGTTGTTTTTCCCGCACCATTTCGTCCTAGAAGAACAGAAACTTCACCTTCTTTAGCTTCAAAATGAACTCCTTGTAGAATATGGTACTGACCTATATGGGTATTGATATTATCAAGTTTCAACAAGCTCTCCATCATAAAGCCCTCCTAAATAAGCATTTTGAACAGTTGTATTATTCATAATTTCGCTAGGGGATCCATCGGCTAATAGTTTCCCATTAAATAACACCATGATGGAATCTGATAAATCTAAAATCATATCCATTTTGTGTTCAATTAATAGAATTGTTTTGTCCCCTCTACTTTTAATAGACTTAATAACATCTAAGATCGCTGGTACTTCCTCCAATGACATTCCAGCCGTTGGTTCATCAAGCATTAACACTTCCGTGTCAAGCGCAAGTAACATAGCGATTTCTAGTTTTCGTTTTTCACCATGGGCTAATTGACTAGCAATATGATGGGCTTTGTTTTCGAGTAATACTTGTTCTAGGATTGTCAGCGCATCTTGTGTAATCTTTTTATAATGTAAATAATGTTTAAACGGGTTAAATCTTATTTTTTCTCTAGACTGTACAGCAAGGCGAACATTTTCTAACACTGTTAAATTTGGAAAAACATTTGTAATTTGGAAAGAGCGGCCTAATCCAAGTCTTGTACGTTCAACCGAAGACAGATTTGCAATCGATTGACCTTTAAAAAATACGTCACCTTCTGTATTCTTAAGCTCACCACTGATTAAGTTAAAAAATGTTGTTTTCCCAGCTCCATTTGGTCCAATGATGGACTTAAAATGTTTTTCTGGCATTTCAAAGTTGACGCGATCCACCGCCTTATGTCCACCAAAACTAATACTTAAATTTTCTGTACGAATAATTGGTTCCATTTTTCTCCTCCTATCTGCTCCTCTTAAAATCTTCTTGATAGTTTTCAAGAATCTAATGAAAAGATTTTAAGAGAAACAGACCAAATTTGTTGGTCTGTTTCAAATTTTGTCCTTAATTCATAATTGGTGGCTCAGTTTCCTCTGGTGAAAGCTCACGAATTAATACAGGAACAGGATAATCAAATCCTTCCACTTCCTCTAAAGTTACAGAGTATAGCGGTTGTAATGCCTGATGATCTTCCGGACGGAATGTCATAGTTCCTTTTGGAGTTTCAAATGACATACCTTCCATTAAAGGTATTAATGTATTACCATCTGCATCCCCACCTGATTTTTCTAAAGCAGTAACAATTGCCATCGCAGCGGCAAATCCACCTGGAGTGAATAAATCAGGAACTTCGCCATTATGACGCTTTTTATGTTCGTCTACTAACCAATCATTAATTGGATTGTCTGGTAGAGTATGATAGTAAACTGAGAATCCTTCCATACCAACTAATTGACCCATTGTCATTAAAGCTGGAATATCTGGAGCACCTGTTGAAATTTTGATGCCATTTTCTTGTAACTTCATGTCTGAAATTTGTCCCCAAGGTGAGTTAGCACCTGCCCAAACAACGAATAAGTAATCTGGTTTTGCATCAATAATTTTTTGTAAGTTTGATGTGAAGTCAGTAGCGTCAGCTGGCGCGTACTCTTCAGCAACAATTTCAGCTCCTAATTCTAAAGCTGCTGTTTTGAAAGCAGATACCCCATCCCAACCGAAAGAATAGTCCGGAGCAAATGTTGCAATTTTCACACCTTCACCAGCAATCGCAGCAGCCGCTGCATATGCGTCTTGTGAAGAGTTACGAGCTGTTCTAAAGATATAAGGATTAAACTCTGAACCTGTAATACTATCAGCAACAGCAGGTTCAACGATCATAATCGTTTCATATTCTTCAGCTAATGGTAATACAGCTAATGTATCCCCTGAACTCGAAGAACCAACTAAGAAATCAACTTGATCATCTTCTAATAGTTTCGTAGCTTTTTGAACAGCTACTTCTGGTTTTGTTTCAGTGTCTTCATAAACTACTTCAATCTTTTTCCCTGCAACTTCCATTGTTCCACCAGTTGCATATTCAAGTCCTAATTCAAATCCCTTTTGTGTTTGTTTACCGTAGGACTCTAACGCACCAGTTAATGATGCTAGAACACCGATCTTGATAGTGCCACCAGATTCAGTTGCAGTTTCTGTCGTTTCTGTTTGCTCTTCAGAAGTTGAATCTTCTTTGTCAGTCGATGTGTCTGGTGTATTAGAAGATGATTGCTGTTCTCCACCACATGCTGCAAGAATGATAACTAGAAAAGCCATCATAAGCAGATACCAAAACTTTTTCATGAAAAATACCCCCTTCGTAATTTAAAGCGCTTTCATTTGCTTTGAATATAAGATAAACCATGGGAGTTACAAAAAAGTTACAACTTCGTGAACATTTACAACAAAATGTAGAAAATAACAAAAAACGCTAATAACTTATGAAGAGAATTTACTCTTCCATAAATCATTAGCGCACAATCATTTCATATATTTCGTAGGTTGACTCCATTGGTTCAATGTTTAATTCATTTTTTAATACTTCTACACATTTTTCAAACCACTTAACAGCTTGGGACCGGTTATTTAACTGGAAATAACTTAGCATAAGAAGTCGATATCCTTCTTCCCAAGTATTATCTTGTTGTATTAACTTTTCAGCCCAGTAAACAGCATCTTGGAATTTCTTTAGTCGTATTAAATTTTGAGCGATTCTTTCTATTACTTGAATGTATAAATTTACTAGTTCATTTCTAATTTGTTGAAGCCACTCTATATGCTGAAACTCTTCTAAAAGATTTCCTTTATATAATGATACTGATAACTGGAGCCACTCAATTGAGAGTGATGGATTCTTCTCCGCTAACCCATTGGATGCAAACTTTTTAAAATATTCAATATCTGAAGAACTAGAAATACTAGGGTGAAGTTGATACATCGAATTTTTTCTTATAATATACGCACTTTCTTCTCTCGCATTTCTTTCTGGCTCTAATACTTTTAAGCAAGCATTATAAATTACCTTAAAGTCTCGTGCCATTGCCACATCGTTACCATTCGGCCAAAGAATATGCAAAAGTTCGTCCTTTGTAACAAAGCGATCTTTGTTTAACAGTAAATATAAAAACAATTCCTTCGCTTTTTCACGTTTCCATTCTTTATCATCTATTTCTTCATAGTCGCGAAAAATTCTAAATGCACCAAGTAAATTTACTGAAATGAAGTATCTAGGAACCACTACTCCCTCTTTATACTTAATCATCTGTCCTAATTTTTTCAAATCATCATTTGATTCAATTGACAATTGGTAACTTAATAACTGATGAAATATTAATAGATTTCTAGGGCCCAGTAATGTTATCTTCTGTACGAAAAATTCATATTGATGATTAAAACAGATTGATACAAATTGTTGAAATTCTAATGTAAAACGGTCCTTATCATCTTTTAAGAAATAAATATAAGACAACCAGAAACTACTGACCATCTGTCCATACTTATCTTTACATTGACTAAATAATTCTTTTGCTCTTTTTGCATAATGTAATGCATCAGTGAGCGAATGATTCTCTACGTTAATTTTCGTAAAAGTAGCAAGTAATAATGCAGAGACCCAGGCATCTTGCACTCTTTCAGTTTCATATAAACCAAGATTTGCATATGAAATACCTTCATCGATATTGCCATTTCTACTATACACAAGAGCTAACCCCATATAAGATTCTGCTTTTGCCCTAGTAACGTGAATTTCATCCATAATTTCTATCGTTTTTAAATAGCTTTGTTCCGCAAATTTCACTTCGAATGGATTTAGTAAAAGCAAAGCATGTCCTCTACGTAAATAGGCAACGGCTTCAGCATATTGGGAAAAGTCCCTTTCACTATTTATTACACAATTGTTTGCTCGAACAAAAGATTCCTCAATTTCACCTAACATTGATAGAATTAATGAATTTAATACATCAGATTCGCGATGTGCATCTAAAGGAAGTACTTCTTTTGCTTCTCTAAGTTTAATTAACATCTTCGCATCATTTAGTTTCCCTTGTCTTAACAACGTTCGAACATCTAAATTTCCTTGATATAGTACTTCTTCAGGGAGATTCATATTCTTAACCCATTGTTCAGACTCATATGCTTTCCCTAAATTGACTAAGTTCTCAGCGTATTGTCTTTGTAACAAATAAAGTTCTTCTTTTTCTATATTTACTCGCTCTGCAATTTTTAATGCTTTTTCTAAATAATCCTCTGCAAATGCTGGTTGTATCGTATCTAAATAGATATGAGCGATTCCTGCATATGTCTTTAATATAAAATAGTGATCCGACAGTTTTTCAGCATAAAATAAACATTGATCATAAGCCTTTTTAGCCTTTTCATATTGAGCTTTGTAACGTAAACATTCACCTTCATAAAAGAATATGGCGTAATAATCAGCCTTTATTGGATCTGATAATTCTTTAATTCGCTCTAAGTAATAATCAAATTGTCCAGCATTAATAAAGAAGTTTGCGAATTGTACGAGTATTTCTGCGATTATTAATTCATTTTTCGCTTTATTTGCATGATGGAGTGCAAACATGGGCTTATTTTCGTCGATAAAATATTGGGCAGCTTTGACATGTAGATTTGTAAATTCATCTTCATCTTTTTCTTTCAGCTTCATTTCTAAAAACTGTTGGAATAATACATGGAAACGAAACTCCTTTTGTCCATTTAAATGTTGGATGAATCCTTGAATTTTTAATAGCTCTTTTAACTGTTCTGCCATTGTTTCATTATAAAATTGCTTTATCAACTCAAAAGAGAATGTTGGGAAAATACTGAATTTTAATAATGCATCTTGCTGTAGGCTATTCATATTTTCAAAGATTTCTTCAGATAAATATGAGAAAAATTCATTTAATGAAAGATTGGTAATCTCATCAATGGATGTTGTTGAATCAGAATCTTTTAATTGTAATGCAAGTAGAATAATTGCAATTGCCCAGCCTTCTGTAACATCTAATATTTTTCGAACTTGAGTAATTGTTAAATAACAATCAAAATAATCTTCGAACAATACTTGTATTTCTTCCTCAGAAAAAGCAAAATCCTGTTCTGTACATTCGATTAATTGTCCGTTCATTTTTAACTGGAAAAGGCAATTCCAATTCAACTTTTGTCTAGTTGCTACGATAAAGTGAATATGCGAAGGCAAGTTTTCTATTATTTTATTTAGAACATAATTTATTTGGAATACGTGGTTAACAAGGTGAAAATCATCAATAACAATGTATAAGGGCGTATCAATCTTATAAAATTCATTTACAAACATTTTATACAATTTATTTAATTCATCTAGTTTTGGAAACATTGATAGATTGTCCCAACCGTTTAATGACGTACCAAAGCTATCACACACTCTTTGAATACTGTAAAATAAATGTCTCATAAAAGGTAATATATCATCATCTTCATCTGAAACTTGGTACCAAGAAAACAGTAAATTTTGGTCAGAAGTTATTTGTGTAAGAGCAGAGGTTTTTCCATAGCCTGCACCACTTTGGAGAATAGTTAGTTTTGCTTGTGAAATTTTTGAAAGTTTCTTTGCAAGGCCAACTCTCCGCATAAAATGATTTGACGTATCCGGTGGAATAATTTTTGATAATAGAACATTTTGCATTATCACGAACCTCCTTCTTCTCTAATTACAAAACCACTTCAACGAATCTACCTATTACTAAAATATTATTATACTTACTGCAATATTTTCAATAATGAAAAAAAGGCTATGTAAAAATTAAATCAAATTTTTACATAGCTGTCATTCATTTTATCCCGGTGTAACCGTCCGTAAGTAAGATCATATCAATATTCTTATGAACTAGAGAAGCATATATAGAAGTTAACGGACGCTAACACCCCGATTGGTTGCAGACTAAAAACGCCACGTCCTGTGGCAACGTCTGCATGACCCACGTCCTGTGGGCCCCAACTAACCATCAATGTAGTGAAAAGCGTCTACATTGATGGAAGTTTCACTTTATGGAAACTGGTAAAATATCGATGAAATGTTCTTTCACTTTTGCTTCTTCCTCATTTAATAGTATATGAATTTCACCATGGTCATTAGAAGTACGAATTAGTCGACCAATCCCTTGTTGTAGTCTTAGTAACATAAATGGTAAGTCAACTTCTTCAAATGGTTGTTTAGAAAAAGCTCGTTTTGCATCGAAAAGTGGATCTTGTGGTGGGAACGGCAAATCATAGATGATTACCCTAGTTAAGTTCTCTTCTGGTAAGTCGAGACCTTCCCACAAATGATACGAACATAATGTGTTTATATTGCCATTTTGGAATTCACGAATAGTTGAAGATAATTCTTGATCACCTTCAAAAAATATCGATAATCTATCCATTAACGGTAAACTTTCCTTAAACTTTTCCATCGAATATTTTGATTTGAATAATATTAACGTCTTCTGTTTATCTTTTAGTAAGCTACTTACAATTTTCACTTTTTCATTGTCTTCATGTGCGAAGATTTTCATAACTTCCTCATAATCAAATGGAGAAGGAACACTAAATGACATATAGGATTTGATTCCCAAACTTGATGCAATGAAAGTAAAATCCTTTTTCACAGATAAAGTCGCTGACGAGAAGATAATTGGTAGTTTTTTAGAGAAAAGTTTCTCTTCAAGTACTTCAGTAATTAATCGGGGCATGATTACTAATGTATCTTCACCATCAGTTTCTTCTAACCAGTCGATTGCATCACCCTGTGCAGTAAATATTTTAATAGCTGCTTGATATTGCTCAAGAAACTCTTCAGCCATATTTAACTCATACTCTGGAATCATATAAAGTTCTGATTCAAATACAAACTCTTCTAACAGTTTTTCTACATCATCAATTAATCTTTTTCCATAGGCTAATAACGTTTTTGATTTATTAATTCTTTTACGATTTTCTTCAGATGAAACGATTTCATCTTTAAGTTGATCAAAGAATATTTCATGATCTTCCTGTAACTTTTCCATTGCATAAAGAGTACTTTCTCGAACACCATCAACCATTAAACGATCTAACAAGTTAACAATTGTATAGTTTTGAACTTTATAAGTCATCGCTTTTTGTGCAGCATACTCTAGTAAATGTCCTTCATCTAATACAATCATAGATACCTCAGGTAGTAATGGTAAATGACCTTCCCTCTCACGTGATTCTTTCGTCGCCAAATGCTCCATAAGAAAATCTTGTGAACAGATTATTAAATCACTTGAACTACGGTAATGGGCACGATGTAAAGTTTGGCCACAACGATTTCTCATTTCACAAACTCCACACTGCATAATTGAATTGTAGTTCACTTTTTGCCATGACTCATCACTAATAAATGGATAGTCACTTCGAGAACCATAAAGTTCTGTTGAAACCATTGAACCTTTCGTATATACGCTTTCGGGAATAGACATTGCAATATCATCAATCCATTCCTCTGTTTCAACCTTCTCCGCTTCTTCAAAACGTTTTAAACATAAATATTGGTCTCGTGATTTTGCAAGACGTACATCAATATTTAAATTCAGAAGATTTTCAAGTTTTTCAATATCCCCGCCAGCTTTTACAAGTTGGTCAATTAAAGTCTCATCAGCACATGCAATTAATGCTGGTCTACCAGTATAACGGGCGTAGGAAATGGCAGGTAGAAGATAAGCAATGGTTTTTCCTGTTCCTACTCCAGCTTCGGCAAATAATACGGTTTTTTCTTTTAAAGCTTTTTCAATCTGATAAGCCATGAAAATTTGTTCATCACGCATTTCTAATCCTTTTTCAGGCAATTCGTCGTAAAGAACATCCCCAATCCAATCGCTTAATGAATCGAAAAAGGATTTATCCTTTGATAATTCAAATGGTAAAGATTGTCTCATATATAGTAAACTCCTCCATCATGTCTTAGATTAGACATTGAAAACGGAAGGAGGTTTCAAATCTCCTTCCGGTTTCTTTTATTCATTCATTATATTTCTATTCTTCTCTTTTTGATTTTTGTCCCCAAAACTGATATAAATCTGTACGAATAAATCCGTTAAACAATTTACGTTTCTTTGTTGCTTTTTTACCATAATGTTCTTCAAAGTTTTCCATTGAAGATAACATATAAACAGACCACGTTGGATAGTTTTTCATAACAGTTCCTAAATCTTTAATGACGCGTTCAATAATCTCTTTTTCACCAATACGTTCTCCATAAGGAGGATTTGAGACAATTACACCATCCGTCAATCTTGTTGTAAAGTCAGTCGCTTGCATTTGTTTAAATTTAATAAGATCGCCAAAACCTGCTTCGATTGCATTTGCTTCTGCAATTGAAATCATACGATGGTCGATATCCGAACCTATAATTTCAAGTTCTTGGTCATAATTTGCTAATGATTCTGCTTCGTCACGAGCATCATCCCAAATTTTTGATTTGAACCAAGACCAATCTTCTGATATAAATTCACGGTTATATCCTGGAGCAATATTTTGCCCTATCATTGCTGCCTCTAACGGAATCGTCCCTGAACCACAAAATAAATCAACAAATGGTCTGTTAGGGCTCCATCTTGAAATTTTCACAAGTGCCGCTGCAAGAGTTTCCTTAAGCGGAGCTTCACCTTGTGTTTGACGGTATCCACGTTTATGTAGACCTGCACCAGATGTATCAATGGTTATTGTTGCCAAGTCTTTCAAAATTGAGACTTCAATTTTATAAGTTGCTCCTGATTCATCTAAAAATCCTAAACGTTTATAATGAGATTTCATACGTTCCACAATTGCTTTTTTAACAATTGCTTGGCAATCAGGTACACTAAATAACTTAGATTTCACTGACTTTCCTGATACAGGAAAAGCAGCATCTACTGGTAAAAAACGTTCCCATTCAATCTTTTTTGTACTTTCAAATAATTGGTCGAATGTGTTTGCTGGAAATTGTGCGACAACGATTTTAACACGATCTGCAACTCGTAACCACAAATTACATCGTGCTATAGCTGTTTCATCGCCTTCAAAGTAAACTTTCCCATTTTCTACTTTTGTTTCATATCCTAAACTTTTAACTTCTTCTGCAACAATTGATTCAAGTCCCATTGCACTCGTTGCTACTAATTGATATTTAGTCATATAATTCCACTCCTGGCACTCCTGGTATTCAACTTCCCAAATTTGTAAAAAACCATCGCCTTATCTGCTTGATTCATATATCATCTCTAGCATTTCCATTATGTGGATAGATACTTATTCCTATACTTGTAGAGATGTAAATTTCTTGTTCCTTAATATAAAAAGGTTTTTTATAATTCGCATTTTATCTATAAATATTCTGCCTTTATAGGATGCTGTATATTTGTTAATGTTATAATAAATTTCCTCGCCACAATACATTTTAATGGTATGTATATTAAATACACTCAATTGGATTACGGTATAGATATTAATTGTTTACTATTTGTAACTCCCATCACTAAAGAAAAAGCTCTCCACTGCTATGGAGAGCTTTCAAGATTTGAGCGTTTGCTCTTTCCTTATCAAACCATACGTCATTCGAATTTAACGTTCGACGTGTTGAGTAAATGAAAAATCAGCATTTTTTTAAAAGTAAAAAATAATTTAATCAAGTAAAATTCAATAAGCCATGTTTTGTTCCCGAGTACTCAAACGGCTAAAGCCTCGTACGAACCGGGTAGTAATCATCTATCTACGCGAACTAGCGCGTCCCTCCATCCGTTCATTTCCTTCAGGAGAGTGCCCCTACCATAATTTGGGTTTCTCACTCGTGGGGTTTACCTCGTTCCACCTTCACCGTTTCCGATGAAGCTCCGTCACTGTGGCACTTTCAGGAAGTGTCAACCATATCACAAGGACTTAGGTTTTCCTTCCGCCGTCAAGCTTTCGCTTGCCTTACCTTATTTTTTCGGTAAGCACGAACACTACGGTCATCTCAGATCCGTGTGAGCATGGACTTTCCTCTACAACTTCTATGAGTTGCAGCGATTACTCGAATTTCACATTGATAAAATTATTATACTAAAAAACAATATCATTTACAATAAAAGCGACCAATTTAATTACTCGTATAATTTGCTACCAAATACATGTTTTTCTAAATTTGAAAGTCTCTTTAAAATATCAAAGTTGGTATTACCAACAGATTGGGTTGGTTGAGGCCTTCTAGCAGTATTTTGTAATTCTTCTTTCAAACGTGTATTTTCAGCGCGAAGTTCAGTCAGAATTTTATCAAAAGCGTCATAATCTTCCATGATTTGATCTAAAAACTGATCAACCTGGTCAACACTATAACCTTTCATCGCTTTCTTAAATTCTTTCTCTAATATTATTTTTGAATTTAACTTTATTTCCATTCACATCGCCCTTCCATACAAACATACGTGGTTTTATTATATCATATGAACATGTTGAAAAGTGAACGAAAACACACTTTAAAACTAAAATTACCAAATATTAAATGATAATAGTTAGTATTTTCATTGAGAATAATGTCAAATTATTGTAGACGACAAAGGAAAGTTGTGTCAAATCTTGCGCTTGCCTGGGAAATGAAAATAAAATTGTTAGGAAATATTTTTATTTTCTAGCCTTTGTATTCTCTTTTCCCAACGTTCGATTAGTTTCATTTTTTGTGTTGGATCGATACATGTTGCCTTTTCAATTAATTGAATACCTTGCAATGCATATTCCAACGCTATATCAAACTTTTTGAATTGATGTTCATATACAATTGCTATTTGTTCATATGCTTTTAGTTGTTTTTTTAAACTTAAATTTGTTAATGATTTTTTAAAACTACTTACTGATTCTTCAAACTCACCTTTTCTTTTTTGTTCAATAGCTAAGAAGAAATATGCGAGAGAAGCTTCTTGCTCATCAAAATTCTCTGTAACTGTTCGTAGAAACTGTTCACTTTCACTCGTATGTTTTAAATCTCCATACCATTTTCCAACATTCGTAATCGTTGTAGCTGCTTCATCAATTATTGAATCTACTAATATGTTGGTAGAGTGAATATAAAGAGTAATTAATGATAATAAATCCCATTCATTATGGTATAAAACTTTCATTAATGTTTCTATATGACCACTTTTTACTGCATCTGCATAAATGATCGGTGCTAGAAAACCAGGAATATCACCTTGACGTTTAAATCCTAATTTTTCTTCTTCCACAATTGTTAACTTTAGTTTCTCTAAATTGTTTTTCCAAATTCGTTTTGAACTATGAAGTAGATCAACCTGTTTATGAGTTTTTAGTTTTGGTAAATGCTTACGATGTAAGGTCCATCTTGACTCAAGTTGTGGCCAGTCAAAACTTTTCCCATTATACGTGACGATTGTTTTAGGCTTCTCCCAAAATCTAGACTCAAATAATAATGCGGCTTCATTTGAAGGATCAGCTAATACATATTGAGTTAGTGTAAAACAATCATCCCTTGCTTCAAGCAGTCCAATAAGGAAAATTTGAGTTCCAACACCTTTCAAGCCAGTTGTCTCTGTATCAAAAAAGAGGATCTCTTCATCAAAACTTAAAGAAAAAGGATGTTCTAATTTCGAGTTTTCCCATTTTTCAATTGAATGGAAAAATTCTCCCAACTCATAAAAGCCATGTTTATAGTTAAGTTGATAAGTCACAACACGTTTGAAAACAACACCAAAGTCATTTTCCACCACTGATAATCCAAAGTTTTCCCAATCCTTTATGTAGAATGGTTTTGGTGGTTTTTTAAAAGCTGGTTCTTCCTTTACCTTTTCTTTTTTACTACCAAGCATTTTTTTTAATTGCATTATTTTATTTTCATATGACATTTAAAATCACTTCATCTCATTTAACAATAGGGATAATATTTTAATAACTTTGTCTTTATTATTTTGCAAGCTGTCTTGCGCTCCAATACACGATGGACAACCATTTTCACAAGGACACGTATCTACATGTTGAATAGCTTCTTCTAAAATTGAATCTAAAATATCATATACTTTTTCACTCAATCCAATTCCACCGGGATAACTATCATAAATGAACAATGTAGGTTTTTCATTGTGTATCGATTTAACTTGAGGAACGACAGATAAGTCTTTTCGATCACAGTGAATGTATAACGGTACAAAGGATCCGATTGCATATGCTGCACCAGTTAATGCATCTGTTAACATATCTTCAGACCAATTTTCAGGCATTTCAAAAGAAAGCCACGTAGAATTTGTATGCATCTCAAGTGGCGGAATATGAATTTTTCCAGAACCGATATTTTCGTGTGTGTTAAAGCGAATTTTTTTGAAGATCGTTGGGATTGCAAGTAGGCTGACATCACCGTAACCTAATATAGCGGATTGATAGGATTTCGTCTTATCTTCACTTAAGACTTTTAGCTCTACTGCTAAATTTGCATCCGTGAAATAATCTACATCAACCTCTCTTACAAAGGCCTTCTTTTCTTCCCAATCTAGTTTTTCTACTTGGTATTGAACCCCCTGATGAAGATAAATAGCCTCTTCATGGAGTAGTGTCATGGCACTATATGTATCCATTTCACCAATCACTTTTGTCGAACCAGGGATTGACCAATCAATAATCACTACATTCTCTTGTGCAGCAGAACGTAAGCTAATTTCGTGGGCTGGGAACCTGTCACTCATCCAATGCCAATTCGAACTCGTCTTTAATAGTACTCCCTCTTCTTCTAAAAAGGCTAAAAGTTCTTGCACCTCAAATTCACCATAAGTGTCTGTCATTGAAAATGGTAGTTCAAAAGAAGCGCATTTTAAATGTTCCATTAATATAAGAATGTTTTCTGGATTAATTAATGCCTCTTCCGGAGAACTTCCTAACATATATTTCGGATGGTTTACTACGTACTGATCCAGTGCGGTTGCTCCTGCAACATAAATAATTAATGCGGAGTCTTGTCTTCTTCCTGCACGACCGGCTTGTTGCCAAGCACTTGCTATATTACCAGGATACCCAGTCATAACACATGCTTGTAATTGACCAATATCAACACCAAGTTCTAATGCATTTGTACTAACTACAACTTGAATCGTTCCATCTCTCAATCCTTTTTCAATGGATCTTCGCTCACTAGGTAAATAACCCCCTCGATAACCTCGAATGGATTCATCTTGTATTTTCTTTTTTGTTAATTCTTTTAAATACGTGACAAGCATTTCAACACGAACACGAGATTTTGCAAAGACAATCGTTTGAATTCCAGCTTCATGAAGTTTAGTCGTTAAATCACGTACTTCCAACACACTACTTCTTCGAACTCCAAAAGTAGGATGTACGATAGGAGGATTATAAAATAAGAATGTTTTCTTTCCAACTGGTGCACCCGAATCGGCGATCAGTTGGTGTGATGTATTTGTTAACTTCTCCGCCAGTTCTTTTGGATTTAAAATTGTAGCTGAAGTACATATAAAAATAGGATCACTACCATAAAACTGACAAATTCTTTTTAATCGTCTTATTACATGTGCGACATGACTACCAAAAACACCTTTGTATGTATGTAATTCATCGATAACAATATATTTTAAGTTTTCGAAAAGAGAAACCCATTTTGTATGATGTGGCAAAATACCCGAATGGAGCATATCTGGATTAGTCATAACAATATGGCCGGCTTTTCTAATTTTTTGTCGAATGGCTGGTGCAGTATCACCGTCATATGTATAACTAAATATTTCTTCTTCCATACTTTCTATCAAATTATTTAAATCTGTCTTTTGATCTTGTGCTAACGCTTTTGTAGGAAATAAATAGATTGCTCGACTCGAAGGATCTTGTAAAATTTGCTGTAATACAGGTAAATGATAACATAGGGACTTCCCTGAAGCTGTTGGTGTAACTGCTGTAAATGATTGTCCACTAGTTGCATAATCATAGGCTTGTCGTTGGTGAGTATAGAGCTGACCAATTCCTCTATCAATTAAAGCCTTTTTAATAGAAGGATGCAATTGTTCAGGAAAAGGTGCGTACTGAGCAGGTTTTGCCTCTAACGTTTCAATATGTAAGATATTTTGTTTCATATCCGGATCGTTTTTCCAGCTTTGAACGATTTCGTCGACGGATTTCTTCTTATTTAACTGCATATTATTTACCCTCCTGTAAGAAGCGTAAAATATTCGATAATGTATAGTGAACAGATTGAATGGATTGAATAATTCTCTTTTTACTTGTTTCCTTATAAAAGGACTGCACAACAAATTGGTTCATAGCATCTACCACGTTTGCTATTTGAACCTCATGTACATATTTCGGCTGATTTTTGCGAATCCAATTGTTTGCTGCAAGTTGCCACTCGTTTAACATAGCTTGTATTCGATCTGCGTAAGGTTTTACTTCTTCAAAAAACAAAGGTGTTGCGTCCATCTCACGCATTTTAAAAAAGCGGTCGACAGACGCATCACACTCTTCTATTAATTGTTTTGTTTGTTCGATCAATGTCATTTTCGTTACCTCTATAAACATTTTTACTATTTATAGTGTACCAAAAATTTACGAGAATCACTACTATAAGGGGAACAAGTATTCTTTACATGAAATTGCTTTTCTGCTAAGCTTACTTTCTGATGAGTGTTTAATAGACTAGTTAAAAATGCATCATTCATAGCGTTTCGTTCATTTTCTATTTTTCTACTTAGCATCTCATCAATACAATCTATTTGTGTTAGAAGCATTTGAATTCTATTCAAACTGACCAACCTCCTTAGCAAGTATATTCCTTGTATCAATTGAAATTCCTTTCGGCTTGTCAAAACTAGACATAGGATGCTAAAAGAAGAAAAAATTCGATAATCTTTCGTCCCGGTGCAAGCGTCTGTAAAACGCCCATTTCAAATTATGAGGAAAAAATAATATCTTTTTAGTAGGAGTACAACGGTCGCTAACACCCCGATTGGTCTAACTAACAATCAGTGTACCTAAAGATGCCACTGTTTGAAGTTTCTCCTTATGTTAATATTAATCTAAATGAATGGTTATCATTTTGAAGAAGGGTGATTGCATGACGATTCGTTATCCGAATGGCAAACTTTATAAGCCATCTAGTGAAACTCCAAATGTATTAAAGGCGAAAAAGAAAGTAAAAAACCTTTCATTTAGTAATCGAGGAAAAACCCTTGAAGATGAAATCAATGAAACGAATCTTTTTTACTTAAATCATCAAATTGCAGTCATTCA
Source organism: Ureibacillus acetophenoni (assembly GCF_900220965.1). Lineage (GTDB taxonomy): Bacteria > Bacillota > Bacilli > Bacillales_A > Planococcaceae > Ureibacillus > Ureibacillus acetophenoni. Next base: position 312,279 of record NZ_OBQC01000003.1, read on the forward strand.
TAAGAAACCTGTTCCAATCCAAATCGTCAAAGTAGAGTACCCGAAGAGAAGTGCAGCTGTTATAAGAGAAGCCTACTTCCGTACTGCTTCTACGACAGATTACAATGGAGTGTGGAATGGATATTATATAGACTTTGAAGCTAAGGAAACGGAAAGCAAAACATCGTTTCCATTAAAGAATGTGCACCATCATCAAATCAAACATATGGAAGATGTTATAAATCAACAGGGAATCGCATTTTTAATTGTTCGATTCTCAAAATTAGATAGATATTTTTTATTACCATTTAAAATATTGTTAGAAGCATGGAATGGTATAGAAAAAGGCGGACCCAAGTCAATACCTTTAAAAATGTTTGAAACTAGTTCTTATGAAATTAAACCTGGTTTTAATCCAAGGATTGATTATTTATCTGCTATGGAAAAATTGATTACAAACAAAGAAAAATAGTTTGTAGAAGTGAGGAGAATATTGTGGCTGAAAAAAGAACACGTGAAGAATTAAAACGTGAACGTGCTAAAGAAAAAAGACAACAAAAAAAACCAGTTAAATCATGGATTAAACGTATAATCCTATCTATATTGGCAATAGGTTTGGCAGGATTTATATTTGGCGTTGGGTTGTTCGTATATTACGCAAGCTCAGCACCAGAATTAAATGAAGAATTATTGAAAGATCCAATCTCTGCTGAATTTTATGATAAAAACGGTGAGTTATTTGCAAAGATCGGTGTTGAAACCCGTAAATATGTAAAATATGAAGACATACCGCAAGATATGGTTGACGCAATTCTTGCAACAGAAGACGTTCGATTCTTTGACCATTTCGGAGTAGATGTTTGGAGAACAATGGGTGCTGTTCTTGCAAACTTCCGAGATGGCTTTGGTGCACAAGGTGGTAGTACAATTACCCAACAAGTAGTTAAAAATTCATTCTTAAGTAACGACAAAGCATTAAAACGTAAAGCTCAAGAAGCGTGGCTAGCGGTACAATTAGAACAACAATACGATAAAGAAGAAATTTTCGAAATGTATTTTAATAAAATTCTAATGTCTGGTAGAATTTATGGTTTTGGGACAGCTGCAGAATATTTCTTCGGTAAAGAATTAAATGAACTTGAGTTAGATGAAATGGCGTTACTTGCTGGTATGCCGCAAAGTCCAAACAGATATAACCCATTTAAAAATCCAGAACGTGCACAACAACGTCGTGACTTAGTATTAGACTTAATGGTATTACATGAAAAAATTACAAAAGAAGAAGCTGAAGCTGCGAAACAAATTGACGTTACTTCTCGATTATTAGCGGAAGAAGAACGACAAACTGTAGCTGGTACACAATACGATGCATTCCTTGACATCGTACAAAACGAGATTGAAGCAAATGGTGATGGTGAATTATTAAGCGAAGGTATAAAAGTTTATACAACACTTGACCCAAATGCTCAAACAGTCGTTGAAAATGTTATGAATAACCCAGCTAACTTCCCTACTGAAACAATCCAATCAGGAGTTGCAGTTATAGATACAAAAACTGGTGCTATACGAGCAATTGGTGGTGGACGTGATTTCGGTGCCGATCGTAGTTATAACTTTGCTGACGATTTAAAGGGACGATCACCTGGTTCAACGATGAAACCATTACTTGATTATGGACCAGCATTCGAACATTTAAAATGGTCAACTGGACAAACGATTGTAGATGATAAAATTACTTATACAGGATCAAATCAAGCAATAACAAACTGGGATAACAAATATTTAGGAACGATGACAGTTCGTGAAGCATTATATACTTCTCGAAATGTTCCGGCTGTAAAAACACTACAAGCAGTAGGCCAAGATAAAGCAACACAATTTATATCTAAATTAGGAATTGAAACCGATGGTGTTTTTGAGTCCGACGCAATCGGTGGCGGTAAAGTTAGAATGACACCTATTCAAATGGCTGCTTCATACGCTGCTTTTGGTAATAATGGTGTTTACAATGACCCACATGCCGTTACTGAAATTGTATATCGTGATGGTTCAAAGAAAACCTACGAAAATGATACTGTCGTTGCCATGCAAGACTACACTGCATATATGGTAACAGATATTTTAAGAGATGCTGTAAGTAACAAGCAAGGTGCTTCTGCGTCTAGAGCGGGTATTTCAGGTCTTGATGTAGCAGGAAAATCAGGAACGACAAACTACTCTTCTGAGGATTTTGCTAAATTTAACTTACCAAATTCTGCGGTACCCGATGCTTGGTTTGCAGGCTATACGACAAACTATTCCATTGCTATTTGGAGCGGTTATAGAAATTACAGTGATCCAATCACAACGTGGGATGAGCGATTCTTACCACAAACATTATTTAAGACTATAATGTCTCAAATTTCAGCAAATGTTGAAACACCAAGATTCAGCAAACCAAGTACTGTTGTTGAGGCAACTATTGAAGTTGGTACTGATCCATTAAAACTTGCGAGTGAACATACTCCAGATAACATGCGTGTAACTGAATTATTTGTTAAAGGAACAGAACCTACAGAAGTGTCCGATAAATACAAGGCACTCGAATTAGATGCACCTTCTAATTTACAAGCTATTGTAAATGAAGCTGGCGGATTAGTCGACTTAATGTGGGAATATACACCACCAACAATAGAAACTGGTGAAGATGAAGAAGGAAATGAACAGACAGTTCCAATTTCGTTTGAAGTTAGTATGTCAGTTGATGATGGTGAATCAATTGTTATCGGAACGACTGATCAGATGCATGTAACAATTCCAAATCTCGAATATGGAAGAAACTATACGTTCTCAGTAGTTGCAGTTTCAGATGATGTAAGAAGTGATCCTGCTACCGTTTCAACAACTCTTGAAAATCCAATTGTAGATCCAGAGATAGAAGATCCGACGATTGAAGATCCTGAAGTTGATTGGGAAAACGATGAAAACAATAGTGGAAATCCATCTGGTGAAGAAAATGGATCGAATGAAGGCGAACCAGTAAACCAGCCTAATTCACCTAACCAACCTAATAAGCCTGGACGCGGAAATCAGGATAATAATGATTAGTGTATAATATAAAAGCTATCCCTCAAGTGCGAATCACTTGAGGGATAGCTTTTTTACCAGTAACGGAGGACAAACTTCCCTCCCTTTACTATATTTAGGAATAAATAAAAAGCAGTTAAAGTTCCACATCGTAAACTTTAACTGCTTAAGTATTGTACATTGAAATCGGATTGGTACTAATTTTTCTTCACTCGTAATCGAGCAAGTTTCTTTTTCGTTTCTTTGAATAACTCGTCCAATTGACGGTAACATGCGTACTGACCTGGTCTAGCTTTTATAAATGATAATCGTTCCATTCCGTTTATAGGTAATACCTCATAATCCTCATTCTGGTTAATTTCTGTATTTTCTTGATCAGAGGTTGTAATAATTAATTGTTCATATAAATGAATGCCCTTTAACATTAAATCGCTTGCTTGACCGTTACGTTCGTCATGGGCTTCATGAATTTGTTTGCTCAGTTGTTCCCAATCAGCAAACAGAGGATCTACTACCTCTTTTTGTATAGTATTTGGATTAAAAGGAATCATACTTTCACCAATCCCTTTTTCAATCGTTTTTGACCCTCACGGCATAGGTCTAATAATGGACATGTTCCACATTGAGGATTTTGTGCTTTACAGTGGTAACGACCAAAGAAAATTAACTGATGGTGGGTTTTTGACCACTTTTCTTTTGGCGTTTTTTTCATGATTGTTTCTTCTACTTCTAATACAGAGTCTTTCCATCGGCATAAACCGAGTCTTTTCGAGACACGTTCAACATGTGTATCTACAGCTAATGCAGGAATGTCAAATGCTACTGATAATACTACATTTGCCGTTTTTCTACCTACACCAGGTAATGTTACAAGTTCCTCACGGGTTTGTGGTACTTCCCCGCTAAATTCAGTGATTAGTTTTTCGCTTAAAAGCTGTATATTCTTCGCTTTATTTCGATACAGTCCAATTGAACGTATATCCTGCTGTAACTCTTCTAATGAAACAGCTAAATAATCTTCTGGTGTCTTATATTTTTTAAATAAATCTTTCGTTACTTTGTTAACTAATACATCTGTACATTGAGCTGATAATAATGTCGCAATTGTTAACTCAAACGGGTTATCGTGGACGAGCTCACAATGTGCATCTGGAAACATTCGATCCATTTCCTCTAAACAATGTTCCCATTGTTTCTTCGTAAGCACTACGTTTCCCCCTATTCTCTTTCATCCAACCAATTGTAAAACGAAACTTTTGGCGCTTGGTTTGCTTGGTTTGTTTTAGTTGTTGGTGGGACAAATGTTGTTTTTGAATGGAACTGTTGTGTATGTTGTTCCACTTGTTTTATAGAAGTAATATTCTTTTTCTTCCATTCAAATAAAATTCGATCGATATATCTTAAACTTACTTTACCTGCAAGAACCGATTCCTTCAATGCTGCTTTAATCAATTCTGGTGTATGTTTATCTACATCTAACCACATGGAAATGGTTTCTAACTCCATTGGTGAAAGAAGTCTACCGAATTCTTGTTCGAAGATGGTAAACAGTTCCCCTTCTTCATTTTTCTTCGTATTTTTTTCTTCCACATTTTCTTTAGATTCAAGTAGGTCTAGTATTCTTTCCCATAATGGGTAAATCGAATATTTTTCAAAGATTTTCCCACTATTGTTTACACCTTGTGAAATTTCAAGAAACCCTTTTTGTAGTAATCGCTGTAATTGAATTGCAATTTCGTTATTTGTTTTATGCAATCGTAGTTCTAAATCGTTTGGAGTTGGAAAGTCATTATTTTCTGCATGAAAAGCAATTAAATGTAGTAGGATGATTGCTTCATCATCTGTAATATTTAATTCTTTATAATGCTTAAAAAATAAATGAGGGATTAGAACAGTTTCTTGCCCTGTCCAAATACGAAGTCTATGATTTTTTTCATGCATAATGATTCCCCTTTCCATATTAAAGTGATATACATTACTAATTTACTATGTAATTAGAAACGGATTTTACCATCAGCTTAGAAAAGCACACCTCGACCCAAAATAGGTCGAGGTGATGTCTTTTCTTATGCGGATTACCTATAAACTTATAATATCCTATCCGCCAAAGAAAACGTCCGCTTTTGACGGACGCTTCTCTTAAAAACTGTTATTTATGGATAAAGTCTGTTTAATAATCTTGGGAATGGAATACATTCACGAACGTGTTCTGCTCCACTAATCCACGCAACAGTACGTTCAATTCCTATACCAAATCCAGAATGAGGTACAGATCCTTGCTTACGAAGCTCTAAATACCAAGCATATGCTTTTTCATCTAAGTTATGCTCTTTTATTCTTTGTTTTAATAAATCATAATCCCAAATACGTTCAGATCCACCTATAATTTCTCCATACCCTTCCGGGGCAATTAAATCCGCGCATAACACTACATCATCGCGATCTGGATGTGGTTGCATATAGAACGGTTTAATTCCAACTGGATAGTTTACGATAAATACTGGTTTATCATACTTTTGCGCAATGGCAGTTTCATGAGGTGCTCCGAAATCATCGCCCCATTCAATATCTGTAAATCCGTTTTCGTGTAAGAATTTAATTGCATCATCGTACGTAATACGTGGGAATGGTGCCTGAACTTTTTCTAGTTTAGATACATCTCTTCCTAGTCTTTCTAGTTCAATTTTGCAATTTTTTACTACCGATTGAACAATAAACGAAACATATTGTTCTTGTACTTCTAAACTTTCTTCATGTTCAACAAAAGCCATTTCAGGCTCCATCATCCAGAACTCAATTAAATGACGGCGAGTTTTTGATTTTTCAGCACGGAATGTTGGACCGAAAGAAAATACTTTTCCTAATGCCATAGCAGCAGCTTCCAAATGTAACTGTCCTGATTGAGATAGGAATGCATCTTCATCAAAATATTTTGTATGGAATAGTTCTGATGTTCCTTCTGGTGAAGAACCCGTTAAAATTGGCGGATCTATTTTAACAAAACCATTATTATTAAAGAATTCGTAAGTCGCGCGAATTACTTCATTTCGAACTTTCATAATTGCATGTTGTTTTCTTGAACGTAACCAAAGATGACGGTTGTCCATCAAGAATTCTACCCCGTGTTCTTTTGGTGTAATCGGGTAATCTTGTGCCATTTGAATAACGTCAATTCCAGTAATAGCTAATTCACAGCCAAAACTAGAACGAGTGTCTTCTTTTACAACACCAGTTACATACATTGATGATTCTTGCGTTAAGCCTTTTGCTGTTGTGAATAATTCTTCACCAACTTCTTCTTTTACAAGTACACCTTGTACGAATCCTGATCCATCACGAAGTTGTAAAAATGCGATTTTTCCACTAGAACGTTTATTTGCTAACCAAACTCCTAGTTTTACTGTTTCACCAATATGATTTGGCATTTCAGAAATAGTAATTTTATTCATAGTGCCTCCAAAAAACAATTAGTTTTAGTTTTGCCATTTTGATTTTACAAAGTTTTCTATACGGGATACTGCTTCTTCTAATAATTCTAAAGAAGTTGCATAACTTAAACGGATAGCATTCGGAACTCCAAACCCAGAGCCTGGAATTACTGCAACGTTTGCTTCTGTTAATAATGCAGTTGCAAATTCATCGACAGAATTATAGCCTGTTTTTTCAGCAGCTTCACTTACATCTGGTAATAAATAGAATGCTCCTTGTGGTTTAATTACTTGGAAACCAGGTATAGCATTTAATTTTGGATAAATTATTTCTAAACGAGATTCAAATGCTTTTCTCATTTCTTCTACCGAATCTTGTGGTCCGTTATATGCTTCAATTGTTGCATACTGAGAAGTCGTAGTTGGATTTGATGTTGAATGTGATGCTAAATCTGTCATGGATTTAATAATAGTTGCATCACCAGCTGCATAACCAATACGCCATCCTGTCATAGAGTGAGACTTAGCTACTCCATTTACAACAATTGTACGAGCTTTAATCTCCTCAGAAATTTCTGCAATGGAGAAATGTGTTATTCCATTGTATAAAAGTTTTTCATAAATTTCATCAGATACGATTAATAGATCTTTTTCTACAGCAACTTTAGCGATCTCTTCTAGCTCTTCCTTTGAATATACCATACCAGACGGATTACTTGGTGAATTAATGACCACCGCTTTTGTTTTATCAGTTACTGCGTTACGTAATTGTTCTGCAGTAATTTTATAGTTTTGCTCCTTAGTACTTTCAACATATACAGGAACGCCACCCGCTAATTTAACTTGTTCAGGATATGAAACCCAATAAGGAATTGGGATAATAACTTCATCTCCCTCATTGAGAATTACTTGGAATAAAGTGTATAAAATATGTTTTGCTCCGATTCCTACTATCACTTCATTTCGATTATATGAAAGGTTATTATCACGCTTTAATTTATCAATGATCGCGTCTTTTAACGCCGGTAAACCACCAGAAGGGGTATATTTTGTAAAGCCCTTATTCATTGAATCAATTGCAGCATCAAGGATGTTTTGTGGTGTATTAAAATCAGGCTCCCCTGCTCCAAGACCGATAACATTAATGCCTTGCGCTTTTAGTTCATTTGCTTTTGCTGTAATTGCAAGAGTTGAAGATGGTGTTAAGGATTTAACACGGTTTGCAAGTAACTCTTTCATAAAGTAAATCTACTCCTCTACAAGTTCAAAATTCGTTTCCACCACTGTCCGTCTTCAAACAAAATATAGACATAGTTTAATTTGTTCGCATTATTTGTATAGGTAATTTCCCAAACAACGCCTGCTTCTTCATAGCCTAATTTTGTATGCAAGATCTTTTTTATATCTACTTCGTTATCAATTACTGATAAAGCCTGTTCTCTAGAAATACCGTCTTGCAGATAGATTTCCTGAATCGAATTTTCTTCTAAACTTATCGGAACAAATACTGCTTTTTCCTTACCATCTTCGTCTTCCCCGAAAACAGTAACGTACGGTTTATTTCCATTATAAATATAGGAATCTGTGACAACCGCAAGGGATTTAGATGAAATGGCTAAATCCTCTGCGGATTGTTCTATATCCTTTATTGGAGCCATGGCTTGAGATATAACTAGAATTGAAATGACAAGTGACATAGATAAAATAAAGAGTACGATAAAAATTACCCAGTTCTTTATTTGATCTTTTTTTCTTTTCTCCATTTATGTCAACCTGCTTTCTTTCCTCATCTTAACTATTATACCAATGTTCTAGTTCTAACACCATATCTTGTAGAGGTAGTTTTTGAATAGAAATTGGTGGTAATGCTTGTATAAATTCTTTACCATAAGATTTTGTCTCAATGCGTCGATCTAATACGATAAATACACCTTTATCAGTCGATGTACGGATTAGTCTTCCAAAACCTTGTTTGAATCGGATGATTGCATCCGGTAGGGATAATTCATTAAAAGCATTGCGACCTTGTTGAGTAAGCTTCAATGATTTTGCTTTAAATGTTGGCTCCTCAGGTGCAGTGAATGGAAGACGCACAATAATTACCGCAGAAAGACTATCACCAGGTACGTCTACCCCTTCCCAAAAACTATTTGTTCCAAATAAAACGGAACGGTTAAACTTTTGGAAGGATTTCAGTAATCTCATTCGACTTCCAGGAGTAACTCCTTGTGCGAATAACATGTATTCCTGTAAAAGTTCACTTTCCTGAATTAGTTCAACTGTTTTTTTCAACATTTCTTGGGATGTAAATAGGACGAAGCTTCGTCCATCAGTAGCACGGACTGTTCTTGTTACAGCTAGTGCAACAGATTCCACATATTCGTTTTGGGAAACACCTTGAATGTCTGGCATATCCGTAACGATAAATCCTTTAGCTCCTCTGTAATAATTTTCTTTTGCTATAAAAGAATGAACTTCCGTTTCCTTACTGATCCCTAATTGGTCAGCTATATATCTTTTATTATTTGGTACCGTCATTGTACCTGAAGTCCAAATAATAGAACTATTATTTCGGACATCATTGAAAAGTCGATGGACTGTGTCCTTTACATCGATTGGTTTTTTATAAATACGTATACTTCCCGGTACATTGCGTTGATCTATTTCTACCCAAGTTGAAAAAAGATCGCTCTGATTTAGAAAAATCTCATCCAATTCATGGGCTTTAATTTTGTATTCTCTGATCCAATACTTCCATTGCTCCACTATAGAAACGTACTGTGCTTCTAATTGTTCCACATCATTTTCAATTTGCGAAATAACCCTTTCAGCTAAATCGACCCACTGTTGAATTTTATTAGGTAATTCCTTCGCTATAGGATCTTTTTCATCTAATAGATTTTTTATAAATGCAACTTGCTTTGTTTCAAATTTATTTTTAGGTGCATGCTTAAAGTTTTTTACTATTCTTTCCATCAATTGATCAAACAACTCAACAATTTGATTAAATACAGTTTCTAACTGATATAAAGCTCTCAGGGAAACATTTTTATGCTTATTTGCAAGTTGTTTCAACATTGTGAATAACTGATCGTCATTAGACAATCCAATTTGTCCAAATGTATATTTCCAATTCGTATAAGTTAATATAGCCTCATCCCGTATTTCTGCAGCTTGGATGAATTGGTGTGCTTCGTCTATGATATATCCACTTACATTTTGGAAAATTGGCACTTTACGATTTAAATCTGCGATGAGCATGGAATGGTTTGTAATAACAATATCAGCATTTTCACTTTCTAGTAGTGCATTATTATAAAAATCAAAAGAAGAGTTTTGATTATTAATTGAATCTGGCCCTTTACGAATTTTATTTAAGAATAGTTTTCCGCCTCCAGATACATTTAGTTCTTCCATATCTCCAGATTCTGTTTTTGTCAGCCAAACAAGTACTTGTAGCATTGTTAGAGTTTCATCGTAGGAAAGGCTTTTAATTTGTGTAATTTGTATGAATCGCTGAATGTCAATATAATGATGCATTCCTTTTAATAAAACTGTATGGACTTTAGATCCAAGCATTTTTTCTATTTTAGGAATTTCATTCATTAATAATTGTTCTAATAAGTGAGACGTATATGTGCTTATACAAACCTTACTATTCGTTTGTTTAGCATAGATAATGGATGGTAATAAATAGCCAATTGTTTTTCCAATACCTGTCGATGCTTCTATAACCATTTCACTTTTTTGATTTAATTGATTCCAAATTAAATCCATCATTTTAAATTGTTCAGGTCGTTGTTCATAGTTTGGAAGTGCATTTTTAAATAATGATACTTTTTCTTCATCTTTCGATGGGTAATTTGTTTTTAAGTCGACTTTAGAATTTAATTTAGAATTTTTATTCCTTAATGCTAAATTATTTAAATACACTATATTCGATGGTTCATTTACTGTTGTTCGTTTTATTTGTAATGCATTAAAGAATAGGTGGGATAAATTCGATTTCAAACGAAATGAATGCTTATGAAGTTGCTCTAAAGTAAGTTGAGGTAAGTTTAATAGTTCTTCCCAACATTTCTTTAAAACTAACGCACATGCAAGAGCATCATCATCTGCTCTATGGGCATTATTTAAAGGAATATTTAAATCGTAGGCTAAATCCCCTAATTTATAGCTTAACGACATAGGGAATAAAATTTTCGCTAATTCAACCGTATCAATTTTATTCCCTCTCCACTTCGGAAGGCCAGCACGCTCAAATTCTGCTTGTAAAAAAGAGAGATCAAAATCAGCGTTATGAGCAACGAAGGTAGCATCTTGTAATAGTTCATAAATCGTATGTGCATGATCCTCGAATGGTAGCGCATCTTTTACGTCATCATCTGTAATATTTGTTAGATCTTGTATATAAAGCGGAATCGATTTTCCTGGATGAATGAAGGTTGTAAACTTTTTTTCAACTGTCCAATCATTCATTATTACAATTGCAATTTGTATCATACGGTCACCATTCATAGGTGAATGACCAGTAGTTTCTAAATCCACAATTGCATATTTTTGACTATCCATTTTTATTTCAACTCTCAATCGCTAAAGTGATACTTCAATCATTGAGGAATTTTACTTTTCAATGATTGATAGTAGAACTAATTGGGTGTTATAGCCCGGTTTACTCCTATTTATAGCATTTAATTTACTTTGTAATTGGAGATAGGAGTTTCCAGACGTTTACACAAGGTTAAATATATTGGAATTTTATCATATGGTATGTAGTAAGGTCATGTATAACCCTTTTTTAGAGTAAAACAAAGAAAAACCTATTTACTTTTTACAAAGTAAATAGGTTTTAAATGTATAAAAAAAAGCAGGGGCTCATCACCCTGCTGTGCAACCAAATTCCGACAAGTCCGTGTCGTTAGCGAATTCGATTGTTGTAAAGTAAAAACTTTACTAGGTTTGGCACCTTCAATCATTATAACTAGATTAAGAACTAATTGCAAGAAGTTTTTTCGGATAGCTGCTAAAGTTGTTTGTGTACCAGGTACACAAACAATTGTGAATATTTAGAATTGTTCAGAAATTGTGTGTGTACCTGGTACTCACACAATTTTATTCATTTGGTATTAGGCATTGATAGCGCGCCAGTAGACTGCTTTTGCGGCATCGCCAATTTGCTCACTTTTTGTTGGATGTGGGAAAATAATTTTTGTTAAATCCGTAGCTTTACCACCAGCGACTTTTGTTGCTAGCATGGAATTTAAAATTTCCGTAGCCCCATCACCTACTACGCAAGCACCTAATATTTCATCGGTTTCTTTTGAAGCAATAAATTTAATAAAACCATCTTTATTCCCTTCCATTAATGCTTTTGGATTATTTGATAAAGGTAACTTTGTAATTATACAATCGTTAGGGTTCACTTCGTTTTCTAATAAACCAAATGTAGCAATTTCAGGTGTTGAATAAACACATCTTGGAATAGTACTATTATCGATCGCTATAGGGTTATTACCTAAAATGACTTCTACAGCCTGTATTCCTTCAGCACTTGCTACATGTGCTAATTGGTAGCCGCCAATAATATCTCCAATTGCATATATATTTGGAATACTTGTTTCAAAATGCTCATTCACTTTTATAAATTTACCGTTCATTTCTAGATTAAGTTCTTCTGCAATTTTAATATTTGGTCTTCTTCCAGTAGCAAAAAGTAAATTTTCATATTGATAATTCCCCCGTGAAGTAACAACTTCATTTTCACGAATTTCTTTAAACTCAAAATCTAAAACTAGTTCTACACCTAGATCTAGTAATCTATTTCGCACAATCGGACGAGCATCAGGTTCTTCAGTCTGAAGAATATCTCTACTATGGTTTAAAATTGTTACTTTCGTACCTAGAGGCGCTAAACTAAATGCCAATTCGACAGCAATGACTCCCCCACCTATAATCGTTAATTGTTTTGGTAGCTCAGTAATATTAAAAATGGTATCTGTCGTGTGGTACTTAGCTGTTTCAATCCCTTTAAATGGTGGCACAAATGGTTTACTGCCTGTAGCGAGAATTATATTGTTAGCATAAAATTGCTCATTATCAACATTTACAATATGATCCTCAGTAACACTTGCTATACCCGTAAAATAAGTGATTGAAGCATTGCTAATGTATCTGTGGATATTTTCTAATAACTTTTCTATAATACCGTCTTTTCTTTGCGATAATTTCTCAAAGTCTAGTTCAATAGATGGAACATTAATGCCCCATTCCTTACCTTGGTTTATTTTTTGGACAAGTTTACTATGTTCAATCATTATTTTCGAAGGAATACAACCTAAGTTAAAACAAGCTCCACCAACTTTTCCTTTTTCAACTAACGCTACTTTCAGTCCACTTTTCGCTGCATGGATTGCTGCAACATAACCTCCGGCACCCGCACCAATAACCGCTAAATCAAATCGTTTAATACTTATCACCTCACCTTTACATTATGATTTCCAAAGTGTGGAAATCAGTTAAGTTGAAAACTTTTTCAAAAGAAAAAAAGAGGATGGGCTTAAAGCTCATCCTCTCATTATACTTATTTAATTATAGTACCGTTGCTTCTGGTTCATAACTAATCATTTCTTTTATCGTGTTGTTTTCTCCCATAATAGCTACAGATGGTTTGTGGTCAGCAGCTTCCTCATTGTTAACATATACATACGAAATAATAATAACGATATCGCCTTTTTGAACGAGTCTAGCTGCTGCCCCATTTACGCAGATTACACCGCTACCTCGTTCTCCAGCAATAATATATGTTTCAAAACGTGCACCATTGTTATTATTCACAACATGTACTTTCTCATTTGGCAACATACCTACAGCATCCAAAATATCTTGGTCAATTGTAATCGAACCAACATAATTTAAATCTGCTTGTGTTACTGTTGCGCGATGGATCTTGCTGTTCATCATCATTCTAAACATGTTGTATTACCCCTTTGTGTGAAAAATAATATTATCAATTAATCTAGTTTTTCCAATATATACAGCTGTTGCTAATAGAAAATGATTTGTTTCATCAGCTACTGGTTTTAAATCTGGATAAGATAGAAACTCTAAATAATCAATTTTACCTGATGTCTTTGTCTCTATATGTTTTGTAGCAAGTTCAATTGCCTTACTAACATCGTTATTTGCTAGAAATTCTTCCTTCGCAATTTGAAGTGATTCATAAATTGCTGGCGCTTCTTTTCTTTCCTGTTCTGTTAAATAAACATTTCTTGAAGATTTAGCTAAGCCATCCTCTTCTCTTACAATCGGAACAGTACGTATTTCAAGTGGGAAGTTGTAATCTCTCACCATTGTTTGAACAATAGCCACTTGCTGAGCATCTTTTTGTCCGAAGTATGCTCGATCAGGTTCAAATAAGTGGAATAGTTTAGAAACGACTTGAAGAACACCATCAAAATGACCTTGTCTTGACGCTCCACATAAAATTTTTGATTGTCTTCCAGCACGAATATATATTCCACCATCAGTCGGGTACATTTCTTCTACTGTTGGTGCAAATAAAACATCTACTCCGACAGATTTGGCAAGTTTACAGTCACGCTCTAAATCCCTAGGGTAAGATTTAAAATCTTCATTTGGCCCGAATTGTGTTGGATTAACAAAAATACTCATCATCACAACATCATTTTCCTGTCTAGCTGTGTTTGCTAAAGTTAAATGACCTTCATGTAAAAAGCCCATCGTTGGTACTAATCCTATCGTTTTACCTGCTACTTTTGCTTTTTGAACTCGTTCTTTTAATTCTGCTATAGTTTTAACGACTTCCATTATTTTTTGCCCCCATATACTTGAGCTAGCTGTTCTTCTTTCATAGTAAAACTTTGGGCAAGAGTCGGGAATGAACCATCACGTACAGCAGTTGTGTATCCGTTTACACCACGTAAAATTTCTTCTCCCACAAAAGCAAAGCTCTCAGCGAATTTCGGAATATGGTGACTACCATATTTTAATAAATCATGGAACACTAACACTTGACCGTCAGCTTCTGGACCAGCACCTATACCGATTGTTGGAATAACCAATTCGTTAGTAACTACTTCAGTCAATTGATGTGGAATACATTCTAATACAACAGCACAAGCACCAGCTTCTTCACACTTCTTTGCATCTTCAAGTAACATTGCAGCTTGCTCTGCTGATTTACCTTGCACTTTATAACCACCAAGCACTCCAACTGATTGTGGAGTAAGACCTAAATGTGCTACTACCGGAATACCAGCATTCGTTAACTTTTTAATGACTTCAATTACTTCGCCAGCGCCTTCAACTTTTAAAGCATCAGCACCGGTTTCTTGCATCATTCTTACAGCAATTTTTAACGTCTCGTTTAGATCACCATGATAAGAACCAAATGGCATATCTACAACAATGAATGTATCTTTTGCACCTCGACGAACTGCTTTCGCATGATGGATCATATCTTCTACCGTTACTAGAACAGTAGAATCATAACCAAGAACGACCATCCCCAATGAATCACCGACTAAAATCATATCAACAGAAGACTCTTCACAAAATTTTGCCGCTGGATAATCGTAGGCAGTAATCATAACAATTTTTTCATTTTTTTCTTTCATTTTTAAAAAATCACTCGTCGTTTTCATTCTGTTCCTCCCCTTTGTAAGAAGAAAACATAAAGAAACCCTTCTGTTTTTTGGACAGAAGGGTTGCGTTGTTTAAAAATGAATTGATAACGCGTCGTTTTCTTCCGTCCTTGTCATTAATAGATCAAGGCAGATTTTTTTATAGTAGTTTGCTTACAGGTACAGTTTAAAATTAATCGATACTGTCCATTGCTACTATAACAGTTTTTGAAGAAAACGTACAGTATTTATAGATTCATATTTAGCTATTCAATTTCTATATCAGCAGAATAAATCCGTTTAATTTCACCATCATCTATTCTTACTTCTAAGACACCATCTTCTGTAATTCCAATAGCGGTGCCTTCTACAACTTCTCGCAATGTTGTTGCCTTAATCTTTTTACCGATTGTTCCAGAAAATTCTTCCCATAATGTTTTTATAGGTTCAAACCCATGATCTAAATAAATATCAGAATATTTTTCTAAATAGTGTAATATCTTTGCAATTAGCTCTGCTCTGTCTAATTGATTATTCGCTTCAATTGATAAAGAGGTTGCAATATTTTTTAGTTCATCAGGAAAATCTTCTAATTCTTGGTTAACGTTTATGCCAATTCCAATAAGTAAAGCTTGAACCCCATCCATTTCTGCAATCATTTCAGTCAAAATACCAGTACACTTTTTCCCATTCAATAAGATGTCATTAGGCCATTTAATTTCTGGTTGAATCGATTCATACAGCGACCTGATAGCATTTACAACTGCAACAGCAGCAATTAACGTAAATTGAGGCGCTTGGTGAGGTAAAATATTTGGACGAATAATTATAGTCATCCATATCCCTTTACCCTTCGTAGATTCCCAAGGTCTTGCCATTCTACCTTTACCTGCAGTTTGGGTCTCTGCCACGACCACTGTCCCATCTTCTGCACCATTTCTAACTAATTCATGGGCAATAGTTTGAGTAGAAGTGACTTCATCATAATAATGAACGTGATGCCCTAAACGTGTAGTTGTTAAATATGATGAAATTCTAGCAGGATCAACTCGGTCTGGTTTTGACGTAAGGAGATACCCTTTTTTCTTTATCGTTTCAAAAGTATATCCTTCATCCTGAAGAGTTTGTAGATGTTTCCAAATTGCTGTTCGTGAAATTCCAAACTCATCTGCGAGTTGCTGTCCAGATAGTGGTTCATTGTCAGCTTTTAGAAACCGACTAAGCAATTCATCTTTCGTCGTTAAATTCATGTAAAAACCATTCCTTCAGATGATCTTCATCATTTTTTATTTGTTTTTTTAGTACAGCAAGTAACGCGGCATCGAGAACAACTTTTAACCAAGGACCACCTTTCTTACCAGTCCATTCCTTTAAGTGGTTGCCATTAATAGCTAATTGAGCCATAGATTGTATTGGTAGAGTTGATTTTACTAGTGCAATATGTTCCTTCTTAAATGGAACTTTAACTTTTTGCCAAATCGCAAAGTCATAGGCTACCTCTAAAGTGACTATATCATATTGAAAATAATCTAATTCATTCCACCGATCTAACAGTGACTGATAAGCATTTAGCACATTACGAATGAAATTCTTTTCTTTGTTTGATAGTTTGTAAAAGTTAATAATGTCACTTAATTTTAATCTATTTAATAAACTTAAATAAGCCCAACCAACTTCCGAACTTGAAGTTGTAAAATATCTCCAGTCATCTAAATACTTTTTAAAGTCCCCTTCAAGATAAGTAGCTAAATTGCTCTCAATTAATGTTTTAACCCCATCATATACCTTATTTGAAGTCCACATCTTCGAAAGTTCCGAATGAATCCGTTCTTTTGCGATAAATTCAATAAGATCACTATCTTGGATTATGGCATTTAATGTTTTATGTTCAATGGAAAATCCTAATTGAGCACTAAAACGTACTGCTCGAAGCATACGAAGAGCATCTTCTCGAAACCTTGTATTTGGATCTCCAACTGCTCGAATTAATTGATTTTTGATGTCTTCTCTACCACCAAATAGATCAATTAATTCACCAGTTTTTGTCATTGCCATTGCGTTAATTGTAAAATCTCGTCGTTCTAAATCTTTTTCTAAACTTTTTACGAATGTTACTTGTTCAGGTCGTCTAAAATCGACATAAACACCCTCAGTTCGATAGGTTGTAACTTCAATGGGTTGACCTTCATCCAAAACTAGAACAGTACCATGGGCAATTCCAACATCTACAGTAGAGTGGAATATTTTCTTTATCTCTTCTGGCATTGCGCTCGTTGCAACATCCACATCATTTACATCTTTTTCTAGTAAGAAGTCTCTTACAGCGCCACCGACAATTACTGCCTCGTAGCCTGCATTTTCTATTTTTTCAATCACACGAATCGCAGCGTCCCAATCTTTCGTGTGCATCATACGCTTAGTACCGCCAAACGTTCGTATAATTGCTCGTATTGATCAATAATTTTTTGTGAATTAAATTTCACTTTTGAAGCATCAATTGCAGCTTCTCTAAAACGAATTAGTTTTTCTTCATCCGTTAATAATTCAAGTGCATATTGAGAGCAAGCGTCAATATCCCCTATATCTATTAAGTATCCGTTTACACCATGTTCAATCACTTCTGGAATACCACCTGTATTTGTTCCGATTCCAGGTACTCCACATGCCATCGCTTCAAGTAAAACTAAACCAAATGATTCTTTTTCGGATAGTAAAAGCATTAAATCACTAATTGCAAATAATTCTTCTACATTTTCCTGTTTACCTAGGAATAAAATATCCTGTTTAAATTCCGTTTCTTTAGCAAGTTCCATTACTCGCTGTCTCTCAGGTCCATCACCTACAAGAAGGAGTTTGGCAGGTATTTGTTCTCTAATTTTCACAAAGGAATTTACGATATCTGGTAAATTCTTTATTTTTCGGAAGTTCGATGCATGAATAATAACACGTTCGTCTTCACGAATTCCAAATTGCTCTTTTAAATTTCCAACGTCAATTGGTCGAAATACTGCATCATCCACAAAATTATAAATCGTTTCAATTTCTTTCGTTGTTTCAATTAATTCATACGTTTGTTCTTTTAAAGAATTAGAGACTGCTGTAACAATATCTGACTTATCTATACCGTATTTTATTGCTTTTGTAAGTGTAGAATCCTGACCAAGTACTGAAATGTCCGTACCATGTAAAGTTGTGACAATACCAACTTTTTCTCCCGACATTTCTCTGGCTAACACTGCACATATAGCATGTGGAATAGCATAATGAACATGAATTACATCTAACTTTACTTCTTTAATAACATCAGCCATTTTACTAGCTAGCGCTATATCGTATGGTGGGTATTGAAATACAGAATAACTATTTACTTCAACTTCGTGGAAAAATACGTTCGGATATATTTTGTTCAGTCTAAATGGTACACTTGATGTAATAAAATGGATTTCATGTCCCCGTTCAGCAAGCATTTTACCAAGCTCCGTTGCGATCACTCCTGACCCACCAACAGTTGGATAACATGTGATTCCAATTTTCAATTTTTTCATCCGACGATTCATCCTCTCTTACCAATATTTTATTGTCTACGCTCTTCAATTAGACGCCAATCGACAAAACCTTCTTGTAATCCTTTTAATAGAATTTCTGCAGTTCCCATATTTGTTGCTAATGGAATATGGTACACATCACATAGGCGGACAAGCGCTGTTACATCTGGTTCATGAGGTTGAGCTGATAATGGATCACGGAAAAATATCACCATATCCATATCATTGTTCGCAATCATTGCACCAATCTGCTGGTCTCCTCCCAGTGGACCTGAGCGGAACCTTGTAATTGAAAGACCCACTTCATCTATAATTCTTTGTCCAGTTGTACCTGTAGCAAAAAGTTCGTGTTCTTTTAATATTTCTTTATATGCAATAGCAAATTCAACAAGACTATCCTTTTTTCGATCATGGGCAATTAATGCAATTTTCATCTTCTTCATTCCATTCTATATCAATTACGTAATTAATTTCGTTCTCGAATTTTACAATTGATTTACAAAAAATACTGCATATTAGATACTGCATTTTTAATTAAATTAAATTCTCAAGGCCATAAACTAAATTTTCTATTGTCATAACCGCTTCTACGCAATATAATACGCCACCCATAAATGATTCACGATTATATGAATCGTGTCGAATTGTAAGAAGTTGTCCATCTCCACCAAATAATACTTCTTGGTGTGCTACTAAACCAGGAAGTCGAACTGAATGAATACGCATTCCTTCAAACTCCGCTCCTCGAGCTCCATCAATCGTTTCTTTTTCATTTGGATGTCCTTGTTTTCTTTCACTTCTAACTTCTGCAATTAGTTGTGCAGTTTTAAGTCCTGTTCCAGATGGTGCGTCTAGTTTACGATCATGATGTAGTTCAATAATTTCAACATCAGGTAAATATTTTGCAGCTTCTTTTGCGAACTTCATCATTAAAATTGCACCAATAGCGAAGTTCGGGGCAATAATACAACCAACTTTACTATTTTCCGCAAGAGTTTTTAATTCATTTAACTGCTCGTCAGTAAAGCCTGTTGTTCCAACTACTGGTCGCACATTATGTAAAAGCGCTACTTTTGTATGTTCATATACAGATTGTGGATTTGTTAAATCAATTAATACATCCGGTTTAGTATCTTCTATAAGTTGAGTAAGATTAGTAAAAATTGGTACATTTAAATTTGGTGAAAACATTTCAAGTTCCGCTAAACTATCACCAACATGTTTATAATCCAGTGCTGCGACCAGCTCCATGCCCTCTTTTTTCGTCACTGCTTTTACAGCTTCTGATCCCATTCTTCCTCTTGCACCTGCTATTGCTACTCGTATCGTCATTGTAAATCGTCCCTTCATGTAAAGCAATTAATCAATTATTTGGTCAGTCTATTTTTCGACCTTTTTGTAAATGTTAAAAGTGTTAAGTAGTCATTATCAAATAGAATGAAGTAAATCTTTCTTATAACATCGTATATAATTTGGCATACTGTTGTCAAAAGAAGAAAAATAAAACATAATTATGTTGATTGTGAAAGATTTTTGTAGTTCCAAAAAGTGAGGGCAAAATATGAAATATGTAAAAGAAATCGTTGGAATACTATTAGGTGCTGCAATATTTAGTTTCGGATTTGTCCATTTTAATATGCAAAATGGACTTGGTGAAGGTGGATTTAGTGGAATCACTTTAATACTTTATTTTACCCTTAATTGGGACCCAGCATTAATGAACCTTCTATTAAATATTCCAATGTTTATTTTAGGATGGCGATTACTAGGACGCAAACAGTTTGTTTATACATTGATCGGTACTTTTGCAGTTTCTATATTTTTAAAAATCGCTCAATTTTATGAAATCGATATGAATTTACAAAATGATTTGTTTTTAGCATCCCTATTTGCAGGGGTATTTGTTGGTGTAGGTTTAGGAATTATATTCCGTTGCGGAGGAACTACAGGTGGGGTTGATATTATTGCTCGACTTGTCCAAAAGTTCTTTGGTTGGAGTATGGGTAAGACAATGTTTACATTCGATGCATTCGTTTTAGTTGCATCCTTACTAACATTCTTAGATGGACGTTCAATGATGTATACTCTTGTTGCTGTTTATTTAGGGGCTCGTGTGATTGATATGGTACAAGAAGGTGCATATTCAGCAAAAGCAGCACTTATTATATCAAACAATCCAAATGAAATAGCAGATTATATAACAAATGAAATGGAACGAGGATTAACCGTCTTTCACGGATATGGACATTTTACAAAACAATCAAAAGACGTATTATATTGTATCGTTGCTCGAAATGAAATCGTACGATTAAAATCAGCGATTCGAAGAATTGACCCAAATGCTTTCGTTTCCATCATAGATGTGAAAGATGTAACCGGGGAAGGATTTAGAATTGAAAGCTAACATGAAAAGGGGCTTGGCATTATTTAAAGTCAAGCCCTTTTATTTTTGAGGAAATTTTAAGAAAATCATTGATTACTTATTCTAAATGGTTCGTATACTTCTTTCACCATATATGGTTCTAAAATTTGATATGATAACGTGACTGAATATATTACTAAGCAAATAAGAACGATCAGTGTGAGAATTCCAAACAAAAATAACTTCCCATAGTCTAAGTTCATTTGCATCTCTCCTTTCAGATTCACTTTCGAAAGCGGTTTCAACCGCTCACTTAACATATCTTATTAATGAAAATGACTGAATATTAAACGGAGTACTATTTTAATGGAATTTTATTTTTATTTATGCTAATAAAAAATAAGAAAAGACCAAATCGAACCCCCGATTTGGTCTTTAAATTCAAATATAATTCTCTCAATTAGTCATCAGATCTCATATTTGTATAAATTAAGATTAAACGAAGTAACTCTAATACAGCTACTGCTGCTGCGGCAACATATGTCATTGCAGCTGCACTTAAAACTTTTTTAGCACTTCTTTCCTCGCTGTTGTTAATAATTCCTAATGATACTACTTCGTTCATTGCCCGTTTTGAGGCATCAAATTCAACAGGAAGCGTAACGATTTGGAATAATACTCCAGCTGCTAATAATACAATCCCTAATAATAAAAAACCAGATGCTTGAGCAAAAATACCGATTAATACAAAAATCCAAGATGCATTGGAAGAAATATTTGCAACAGGTACTAATTTAGAGCGTAATGTTAAGAATGAATATGCTTCTTTATGTTGGATTGCATGTCCAACTTCGTGAGCTGCTACCGCTGTACCAGCAAGAGAAGAATTATAGTAGTTATCTTCTGATAATGCTACCGTTTTAGTCATTGGATTATAATGGTCAGATAAAACACCTTGAGTCGGTA
The DNA here is from genome assembly GCF_900220965.1 of Ureibacillus acetophenoni. Taxonomy (GTDB): domain Bacteria; phylum Bacillota; class Bacilli; order Bacillales_A; family Planococcaceae; genus Ureibacillus; species Ureibacillus acetophenoni. Next base: position 334,267 of record NZ_OBQC01000003.1, read on the forward strand.
CAACACGTACATCATATAAACCGTGTTGATCTAAAATCATTCGTGCTACTTGCGCACCTGTCATTCCTTTTTCTGCAGGTACTCTTGAGAACTTCTTATATGTGCTTTTTACTTTTAATTGTGCATAAATTGGTAAAAGCAAGATGACCAGAAAGTAAATTATAAACATTCCTCCAGGCAATTCTCTCTCCCTTTCTACTTTTAGAATTACTATAATATAATTTTAATAATTATTTATTGTTTATGCAAATATTCTTTCCTATTATGTGCAAAATAAGCGATGGCAATACATACAATCGATAGCCAAAATGTAAAATAACCTATATGATTTGGATATTTTGCAACAACATGGTAATACGGATATTGTCCATATACATAGTCAATTACATCATTATGCAATGTCCAAATAGCTGCAATGATTACGTGGAAATATGTAAATCTATATTTTCCTATATAAATAATCGCTTCTAGTGCCATCATGAAATGAGAAATTACTAACATCCATGCTAATGGTTCTAGATAGCCATTTTCATACAGAGTTAACAAATTCATAACAACAGCCCATATTCCATATTTCACTAATGTAACAAGTGCTAATGCTTCTATTAATTTAAAATTTTTCCCTAATAGCCAACCAATAATAGCAAGGGAGAAAAATAAGCTTGCAGTGGGGCTATCTGGTACAAAAATGAGAAACTGTGGCTCTGTCTTTTCCAATTGCGAGCCATACCAAATGTAGCCGTAGATCGTACCTGCAACATTTACAATTAATAATAGAGTTAGAAAAGATTTGTGTGTTAACAAGTACCACAACTGCATTAACAATCTCATAGAAAGCCTCCTAAATAGTTTGTCATATGTTAAATAATTTATGAATATATGTATATAAAGCAATTTTATTTCATATATATTTTACAAAATATTGAACAAATATGTATAGTAATGTCATTTAAATTAAAATGAAAGAGAGTCAGTTTCCCGACTCTCTTTATAGACTAAACTATTATTCTGCTTCTTTCAAACTTGCGATGAACTCAGCTAATTGTTGAAGTTCTTCGTCAGTACCTTGGAAAGCACCTGCTGGCATTCCGCCGCGTCCGTTAACAATAACTTCTGCAACCTCTTCAGCAGTTAATTCGTTACCTAATAACATAGGACCACCAGCACCTGCTAAGTCACCACCGTGACAACCTACACATGATGCTTGTGCTTGATAAATTTCATAACCTGGTGCAGTTTCATCAATCTCTACATCAGGTAATAATCCTAAATGTTTGTCAGTAATAGCACCTTGAGCTTTAGCAGCTTCCCAGTCGTGGTTAACTACTGATTCCCAAGTTAAATAGAACATAGCAGCTACTGCTAATACCATTAAAGCAGTAGGAATTGGTCTTTTTGATGGACGACGTTCTGGTCCCTTATCAAGGAATGGCATTAAGATTAAAGCACCTATTGCTAATCCTGGAATAATAATTGCTCCAATGATGTTGTAAGGACCTGAAGCGTAAGTGTATTTTAATAATTGGTACAAGAATAAGAAGTACCAGTCTGGTAATGGAATATATGATGCATTTGTTGGGTCTGCTGGACCTTCAAGTGGTGATGGGTGCGCAACAGTTAACAAAAGATACCCGATTAAGAAAACAGCACCAACCATCCATTCTTTTAATAAGAAGTCTGGCCAGAAAGCTTCTGTTTTACCAGGATATTCGGAATAATCTTTTGGTTGGTTTACCATACGACCGTTCGCTTTTACACGAGAATCACCAACGAATTTCATTCCTTTTCCGCGTTGCATAGTGTCCCCTCCTTAAGTCAAAAGTGAAATCATAAAAACATTTGTTTGGATCATAGTGGTCCTGAAATACCTTGACGTCGAATCATGATAAAGTGTGCTGCAAGTAAAGCAAATAGTGCAGCAGGTAAGAAGAATACATGAATTGCAAAGAAACGAGTTAACGTTTGAGCACCGATAATTTCAGCATCACCTGCTAATAAGATCTTAATAAGATCTCCTAAGAACGGTACAGAACCTGCAATTTCAAGACCTACTTTCGTTGCAAACAACGCTTTCATGTCCCAAGGAAGTAAATATCCTGTGAAACCTAAGCCTAACATTACACAGAAAATTAAAACGCCTACAATCCAGTTTAGTTCACGAGGTTTCTTATACGAACCTGTGAAGAATACACGAAGCGTATGTAAGAACATCATTACGATAACTAATGAAGCTCCCCAGTGGTGCATACCGCGAACAATTTCACCGAAAGCAACTTCGTTTTGTAAATAATAAACTGATTTCCATGCATTCTCAACGTCTGGCACGTAATACATTGTTAAGAACATACCTGATAAGATCTGAATAACAGTAACAAAGAATGTTAGTCCACCGAAACAGTATACGAATGCTGAAAAGTGATGTGCAGGGTTAACGTGCTCTGGCACTTCGTGGTCGGCAATATCACGCCAAATAGGAGTAATATCTAAACGCTCATCGACCCAATCATAAATTTTGTTTAGCACAATTGTCTACCCCCTAACTAATTAAACTAAAGTATTTGCGATTTTTTTCCCAAGCATTAAAAAACCATCTTTTTCGGAAACTTCATACTCGTCTAATGGACCTAATGGTGGTGTACCAGGTATGTTTTTACCTGTTTTTTCATAACGTCCAGCGTGACAAGCACAGAAGAATTGATTTGGGTGAGCTGAATCACCATTCCAGTTAACAGTACAGCCTAAGTGTTTACATACTGGCGAAAGTGCAATAATTCTATCGCCATCCTTATAAACCCATGCAGCCTCTGTAACGTCAGATTTGTACCAAGCATCAACTTGTTCAAATGTGAAATCTACTTTTATTGGTTCTTCAGTAATATCAGCAATTTTAGTGCTAGTTTGTACAAAATCACCTTCTGCTTTCACTTGAAGAGCTGGATCTATTGCAAAACGCAACATTGGCATTAAAACTCCAGCCGCCATAAATCCACCAACACCTGTTAATGTGTAGTTTAGAAATTGACGTCTCGTAACTCGATTGTTACTCATCCTTTTCCCCCCTCTAACTAAAAGGTCAGTCCAACGGACATACTTTTACAAATAATAAAACTAGGACATATCTATGATATATCAATAAAATAGGTAGGTCAATATTGCATTCTCTTTCATTTGGAAAGATTGTGAACATTTAATGAAACTAATTTCTAATTTTGAGACCATTTGGAAGATAATATAGGAATTACCTGTTTCAGTTGATCTTCTAATATTGTCTTCTTCACAGTTTGATCCATCGACTCTAGTGGAATTGATGGTAACCATATGACATCGATTTTTTCCTTAAGGCTTGTCCAACTATGATCGCAAGTTATAAATAGAACATGTTTAAATCCAGCATTCCGAAACTCTTCTTGAATGTCTAATGGAGAAATAGACTCTTTAAATTGTTCAATATACGTAAATGGTGGCATTAACATGATTCGACCCTTAAACTGTTGTTCTATAAATGCAGTTAATGACATTAAATATTGTGTTGCTGAACTGGATTGTTTAATCATGTCTTCTTTAAGATTTACAGATAGTAAGGGAATTATAACTGTATCTATAAAATCTTTTTGAGATTGGAACTGTGTAACATCTTGAACATTATAATACATTGATATTCCTCCAATAATCGATTTTTTTAGTATCGGAAACTAATTTTGTTCTCAAACATATATAAAACAAAAATATAAAGAACGTTTAATTCATAGATATAAATCTGTTTGTGAAATATTGAGCATTTAACTTCATTGTAAAACAGCAGGGAAACCCCCCACTGTTTTTACAATCAACGATTTTTTGATGTTTGTTTTAACTCTTGTAATAAGTTGGAAAGCTCATAGAACTTTTCTTTATCGCCTTCATCTAATGCTTCATCAATTTCCTTCATCAACTTCTCTTCTTGAAAAGCTAACATACTACTATTTAATAATTCTTCCGCAATTACTCTGTCTTTTTCGCTAATATGAAGAAACTTTGGCATATACGGATTTTCCTCTAACACAGCTAAATATTGTTGACTAGGTGGTACATTAGGGAAATTCAACTGGATATACATACTTTCATTTGGATGTAAACGGAGATCATGAAACGACTTTTCGGCATCACTTGTCATAATATTTCCTTTATAAAACCTAAACGGTACTCCACTTGAATCAACACTAGACATGACAATCGCTCGGGGGCAATAATGTGCCTCTTCTACAAAGTGAATATTTTCAAGCAAATTATCGTTACTCAGTAGATAGTTCAATATCCAGACACACTCTCTACGCTTTAACTGGAAATTCTTAAGAAACCACCTGACAAATGCTTTTTTGTCGACGAGCGGAACGGAAGAAGTCATTCGCTTTCCCTCCTTTAATCAAGACTATCTAGTAAATCAACCCAATGTTCTTCTGAAGGCTCCAGGACAATTAATTGGTTAACAATTTCACGGGCTTCCTGTCTTTTTCCATCTTCTATCAAGAAATAACAATATTTTTCTAAAAACGACGAATCATCTTTAAATTCATTATATGCTAGTTGATAAATTTCGTATGCACGTTTAAACTGTTCAACCTCTACATATGCATTTGCCACATTTGGTAGGATAGTACTAATTTGATAATTGTTCCGTTGCAGTTCTTCATATAGATCAATGATTTCCTCATAGCTTTCTTCATGAGCATAAATCGACATTAATACTACAATTGCATCTATATATTCAGGGTCAAGGGCAATTGCTTCTTGTAAATAATTAATTGCTTCATTTGGCAAACCATTTTTTAGTGCCATTTTCCCAGCAAATAAATAAAAGGATTTTTCGTATTCATCCCGTTTAATGCCCTCTTGAATTACAGCATATGCTTTTCTGTTGTCTTCTATCATTGCATAACTTTCAGCTAATAATAAATACGCACTAAAGTAATCTGGATCTAATTCTTTTAAATCTTCCAGCTGCTTAGTTGCCAACTCATATTTCTGCGACTGGAATGCCGCATATCCTGATCCAAAAAGTAAATCTGGAGTCACTTTTTCTTCAAGGGCTTCCATGTAAAAGTCTAAAGCTGTTTCAAATGCTCCTCCAGAACGGTATACTTCTGCAAGCCTTTCAGCTAATAATACCCCTGCTATTGTTTTTTCTTTTTCGTGTAGTTCTTCATAGATTCGTGCAGATTCAGTAAAACGACCAGTTTCAAATAATATTTCAGCTTTTGCAAACTGTAATAATGGTTCGTGAGGAAGAATTTCCATCGCTTCATTAATACGAGCTTCTGCTACTTCATATAAACCTTGCATTTGGTAATAATCTGCTAACAATAATAGACTTTGTGGATATTCAGGTGCTTCAGGTTGAATACTCATTAATAACTCTAACGCTTCATCTTCATCACCTAATTCGATTAAAACTGAAGCTTTGTCAATTGAAATTTGCGCTTCTTCAGGAAATAAAAATTGTAAATGTTCTAGTACTCTATTTGCTTCTTGCAAGTATCCATATTGCATGAATAATTCAGCAATTTCATATTGTTGTTCAGGAGATTCGTTTAGCAAAAAGTTATCAATAAATGTATCCATTTTCTTTAAGTCGCCATTTTGTATGGCTTCAATCATTTCATTCATTTGGTTTGTCAATTTATTCACCTAATCTCTTTATTATCAACCTTATGCTACATGAGAATTACTAAACAATACAAGAAAAAACTCTCCCACAAAAAGGAGAGTTACTTCACTATTATTAATGAACAAGTGCATTCACATGTTCAAAAAATGTTGGATAAGATACAGCGATACAATCAGCATCGTCAAGTTCAACTGGTGTATCTGTTATTAGAGCAGCAACTGCAGCCGTCATACCTATACGATGGTCTCCGTAAGATTTCAATTGACCACCATGTAGTTTAGTAGGACCTTCAATGATCATTCCATCTTCAGTAGCTTCTATGTTTGCACCTAATTTTTGTAATTCTGTTACTACAGCAACGATGCGGTCAGTTTCTTTAACTTTAAGTTCCTCTGCATTTCGAATAATTGTTTTACCTTTTGCTTGTGTCGCAAGTAATGCGATGATTGGGATTTCATCTATTAAACGTGGAATAATATCCCCTTCAATTGTTGTTCCTTCTAATTGAGAAGATTGAATAGTAATTGTAGCAGTCGGTTCTGCTGCATTTTCGTCCTCAATTTGCACTGATATTTGCGCACCCATCTTTTCAAGTACATCAATAATACCTGAACGAGTTGGATTTACGCCGACATTTTGTAATGTAATTTCACTATTCGGAACAATCGCACCTGCAACTAAAAAGAATGCTGCTGAGGATACATCTCCAGGAACATTTACATGTGTCCCTGTTAACTTTTGTCCACCTTCGATTGAAACGACACCATTATCAACGGTTACACTTCCACCGAATTGTTTTAACATTCGTTCAGTGTGATCCCTTGAAACTTCTTTTTCTCGGACAATCGTTGTACCTTCTGCTTGTAACCCAGCAAGTAAAATAGCTGATTTCACTTGGGCACTAGCAACAGGCATCGTATAATCAATTGCTTTAAGTTGTGTCCCTTGAATAGCAAGAGGGGTATATTGACCATTGTCTCTACCTGCAATTTGAGCACCCATTAACCTTAATGGGTCTGCAACTCGACGCATTGGACGTTTTCCGATTGAATCATCACCAGTCATTACTGTATGTAATGTTGTTCCTGCTAATATACCTAACATTAATCTTGTTGTTGTACCAGAATTACCGGTATAAAGAACTTCTTTCGGCTCTTTCCATTCATGAATGCCAGAACTATTAATCGTAACATTTGTGCCCTCTACATCAATTTCAACACCTAATTTTCGGAAACAATCAATTGTACTTAAACAATCTTCTCCAAGTAAAAAGCCACTTACAGTTGTTTTACCTTTTGCGATTGCTCCAAACATAATCGAGCGATGTGATATGGATTTATCGCCTGGCACTTCGATTGTGCCTTGCAACCTAACGTTTGGGTAATCAAGTATTTTAGAATGAGGCATTGGCGATGACTCCTTTCAAATTTGAAGAACTATTTTAGTTTTATGCAATATGCATTTCGAACTTTGTACGGCGTTGTAAACATTTTACCGCTTGTTCACGAATTTCGCTCGTTTGAAAACTAATGACTAAAATCCCGAATATATCTTCTCGGGCTTCTAGAATTCGAATGTTTGTAATACTTATATTGTCTTCTGCTAAATAACCAGTAACTTCTGAGATTACCCCTGGATAGTCTGGAATATCTACATACAAATCATAGGTTGTATAGAATGCACCTGTTGAAATTGGTAATTGGTCTCGAACATTTTTAGCTACTGCAAAATAGTTTTCAATGGATTGATCATCGTTATTTTCTAAAATTGAACGTACATGATTCATTTCTTCTTGCCATACATCAAGTTGATCTAGTAATTCTTTTCGATTTTGAAGTGTAATGTCCCTCCAAATGTATGGATTGGAAGATGCAATACGAGTTATATCGCGGAATCCCCCTGCAGCTAATAAAGCTGTCATAGGGTATTGTTCTTTCTCTCCATTTAATTGGTGAACAAGTGAAGCAGCTACGATATGTGGGAAATGACTTACGACCGCCGTCATATGATCATGTTCTTTAGCATCAACCTTCACTAATTTTGCAAGGGTGAATTTTAACAGCTGTTCAAGTTTAATTATCTGCCTTCCATCCTCATCATCGAATGGAGTTAGCATATAATACGCATTTTCAAATAAGTACTGTCTTGCTGCCGTTACACCACTTTTATGGGAACCTGCCATTGGATGTCCGCCGATAAAAGTAATCCCTATATCCTTTAACTCTTTCGCTTTTTCCATTATTAAAGATTTAGTGCTACCTGTATCAGTTATAACTACATCTTTCTTTAATGGCCAATTTTTTAATTCATCCATCCATTGGAGAGTTACATTAACAGGCGTACCAAATATAATAACATCTGCAATACTTGCTGCTTGTTTCACATCCGACACAACTTCGTGAACGATGTTTAACGTCGCAGCAAGCTCTCTAGTTTTGTCTAGAACATCATAACCATAGATTTTTGTTTGAGGTGCTTTTTGACAAGATAAAGCAATCGATCCTCCAATTAAGCCAAGGCCAATGACAAGAACATTTCTGGTCATGCAAATACTCCTTGTTCTTTCAGCACTTCTTCAAGTAAGCGTAAAAATTCTTCGTTTTGCTCTTCTGTACCAATGGTTACACGGATATAACCTGGTGAACTTAAGGCATTGCCACTTCGAATAATAAAACCACGTTTCATCATTTCTTTAAATACAACATCACTATCCGTTTTCACTTCAAATAATATAAAATTCGTTTGTGATGGATAATAATTTAAGTTATGTTTTTCACAGAATTCAACGAATTGTTTTTTACCTTTTTCGTTTTTCTCTGTACATTCTTTTATAAATTCTTGGTCTTCTAAAGCAATAATCGCTACTTTTTGACTAAGAATAGTATTGTTAAATGGTGCACGTACAGGATCTAACTTTGCAATTACCTCATCATTTCCAATCGCATATCCAACACGGAAAGAAGCTAGTCCATATGCTTTTGAGAATGTACGTAAAATTAATACATTTGGATACTCATTTACATAATGAAGCGTATCCTTAAATTCAGGTGCATTTACGTACTCATAATAAGCTTCATCCAATACAATTAAAACTTCACTAGGTACTTTTTGAATAAATTCACTTAATTCCTCATCCGAAACAATTGTACCTGAAGGGTTATTTGGATTACATACCCATACGACAGCCGTATTTTCATCAATTGCATCTAACATCGCAGGTAAATCATGCTTTCCATCTTTTAGAGGAACTTGTTTAATATCAGCACCTTCAATTTCTGCGTTATGACTGTATTGAGAAAATGATGGATTTGCCATCACTGTATTAACTCCAGGATATAATAATGCGCGTGTAATAATAGCAATTAAATCATCTGAACCGTTACCAAACATTAAAGCAGTTTCTTTTACACCTAAATGTTTAGCGACAGCAGTACGCAAGTTTTGAGCATAGCCATCTGGGTATATAGCATGGTTTGTATAATCTGATTCTAAAAATTCTTTCACTTTAGGTGAGAAACCGTACGGATTTTCATTGGAAGCTAATTTTACGATTTTTTCTAATCCGTATTCTCTTTGTACTTCTTCAATTGGCTTACCTGGTTGATAAGCTTTCATTCCATTAAGTTGTTGCTTCCATTTCATAACATAAGACTCCCTTATTACAGATTTTTACTTAACTAAGTCAGGTCTAAGAACGACAGCACCATTCAAATAGATATGTTGAATGTCTTTTTGTGGAATATCTGTATTCACATGCATTAACACTCGAATACAAAGAGGTAAAGAACCTGGGACATTCATTTCATGCATGCACATCGTTGGTACGAATTGCCACCCTTCTAATGTGCGTACTGCTTTTGCTGGAAAAGCAGTATTAACATCCGGTGTCGTTGTGATAACTACAGATACTATATCTTCTGGTTGGATTTTATTTTTTTCTACGATTTCTTCAACTAATTGAGCTGTTTCTATATAAATCATCTCTGGGAGATTTGCTTCAATCGTCGTAGCGCCTCTTATTCCACGGATCATTTGCATACCTCCTGTATTAAATTTCTAAATTCTTGATCGACTTCTTTGCATTCTTCCACTTCAATTGATTGCACAAAGGGTTTACCTACTTCTTCCAATAAAACAAATTTTAAAACTCCGTACTCATTCTTTTTATCTTTCAATAAGTACGGTTTTAACGTATCAAAAGTATATTGGAATACTTGTTTGATAGGATAGCCATTTGCATGTGCGAATTGCAAAAATTGCTTTGAAAAGTCTTTACTTACTTGTCCATATCGACTGCTTAAAAGCAATGCATACACTGTACCTATCATGACAGCTTCTCCATGACTAAGCCCACCGTATCCAGCAGCTGCTTCTATTGCATGCCCGTATGTATGACCAAAGTTAAGATATTTTCTAACAGATTGCTCTGTTTCATCTTCCTCTACAATTTTTGCTTTTACTTCAATTCCTTTTTTCAAATGCTCTGCTAAACTATTAGAATCTAATTTTGTTATGGATGATTGCATTAAATCTTGTAACCATTCATTATTCGAGATTAGAGCATGTTTAACAACTTCAGCCATTCCAGATCGAATTTCTTTCTCACTTAAAGACGTGAGTAATTGCGTATCATAAATTACTGCTTGTGGTTGATAAAATGCTCCAATCATATTTTTGCCTTGTGGATGGTTAATGGCTGTTTTTCCACCAACAGCAGAGTCGTGGGCTAAAATAGTCGTCGGAATTTGTATGAATGGTACTCCCCTCATATACGTTGCAGCAACAAATCCTGCTACATCCCCTACTGCCCCTCCACCGAAAGCAAGCACCAATGATTTTCTTGTACAATTTCTTTCTAGTAAGAATGATTGAACATTAAAATAATTTTCGAAACTTTTACAAGTCTCACCAGGTGGCATAATATACACTTCGAAAGGTATGGAAATATGATTCTGGAAATATTGTTTTTGTGCTTCCCAAACATTTTCGTCTGTTAAAACGATGATTTGATCAGATTTTTCAATTAACTCGTTATATGAATGTAGAGCTTTTCCTAATATTCCATTTCCAATTACAACTTCATATGAATGAGATGCTGTATTTACGGGAATTCTCATAATTAAAACTCCTTCGAGTATTTACGCATTTCATCAATTTGTGCTTTTAATTGTGGTAATTGGTCACTGTGGAATTGTTCAACAATTGCCTTAGCCATCTCCCATGCAATGACATTTTCAGCAACGATTGATGCAGCGGGTACAGCACATGCATCCGAACGTTCAACACTTGCTTTAAATGGTTCTTTCGTTTCAATATCAACACTTTGTAGTGGTTTATATAAAGTTGGAATAGGTTTCATAACACCACGAACAACGATTGGCATACCAGTTGTCATACCACCTTCTAATCCACCTAAACGGTTTGTTCCACGTGTATATCCTTCTTCTTCACTCCAAAGGATTTCGTCGTGAACATCTGAACCTTTTTTACGAGCCATTTCAAACCCTAGTCCAAATTCTACACCTTTAAAAGCATTAATTGATAGCATTGCTTGAGCTAATTTTCCATCTAGCTTACGATCATAATGCACATATGATCCAATGCCGGCAGGAAGACCTTCAATAATTACTTCGACAACTCCACCAATAGAGTTTCCTTCTTTTTTTGTTTCGTCAATTAGTTCAACCATTTTTGCAGAAGCTTCAGGGTCAAGACAATAAACAGGATCCTCTTCAACAATTTTACGAATTTCGTCAGCCGACTTTCCTTCTGCTTTTGTTGGATCAGCTTTCACACCGCCAATTTCAGTTACGTGGGAAACAATAGATATCCCAAGTTCTTTTAATAACAATTTTGCAACAGAACCAACAGCTACACGGACTGTTGTTTCACGCGCACTTGAACGTTCAAGTACATTACGAAGATCTCGGTGTCCATATTTCATACCACCAACTAAATCAGCATGTCCAGGACGTGGACGAGACACTTGTCGTTTAATTTCATCAGGATCGACATCTTCCGGCAGTGGATCTGCACCCATAATTTTTGTCCAATGTTTCCAATCATCATTTTTTACGACTAACGCAACTGGAGAACCTAATGTTTTACCGTGTCTGACGCCACCAACAATTTCAACTAAATCCTTTTCTATTTGCATTCGTCTGCCTCGGCCATGTCCACCTTGACGACGTTTTAAATCGTAGTTAATTTGTTCTGCTGTTATTGGTAAAAGGGATGGTAACCCTTCGATAATAGTAGTTAATTGGGGGCCATGTGACTCCCCTGCTGTTAAATAACGCATCAAACACTTTCTCCCTTCAACTCGCTAAAGTATGGTAATTTTTATCTTATCATATTATAACCGAAAATACATTGGCTTTTCTTAAGTATTTCACAATAATTAAATATTTTGAAATTCTTAAGAAAATTGCTACTTATTCAACACTTTAATAAACAAAAAGAGACTCTTATAGAGTCCCACCATTTCTAGATAATATAGTTATCTTACTTTTTCCGATAAAAGAACGTATCTTCAACTTCAAATCCGTATCTTGCTGGGTTAAATATTTGTTCTGTAGAACCAACGAATAATATTCCACCTGAACGTAATGAGTTACTAAAATTTTGGTAAATTTGATCTTTCGCTTCTTCGGTAAAATAAATCATAACGTTTCTACAAACAATTAAATCAAAATTTGTATCGTATACATCTCTTAACAAGTTGTGTTTTTTGAATGTAACTGTATGCTTAATTTCATCTTTAATTTTAAAATAGGGTTCTTCGTTGATAAAATATTTTGATTTCATATTTTCTGGGACTTCAGCAAGGGATCTTTCAGGATATAATCCTAGTTTTGCTTTTTGTATAACATTTTCATCAATATCAGTCGCTAATATTTGTATTTGAGAGAGCGGTAAGTAATTTGAAAGAACCATGGAAATCGTATATGGCTCTTCTCCTGTTGAACAAGCAGCACTCCAAATTTTAAGTCTACGATTTTGTTTTAATAGCAATGGGAAAATTTTCTCTTGTAAAACTTCCCAACGCTTTCCATTTCGATAAAATTCCGATACATTAATAGTCATGCGATCTAAAAATTCATTCATTAAATCTCGATCTTTTTCTAAAGCATATAAAAATTCTACAAAATTTCGAAATCCTCTTTTTTCGTATAGGGATGTTAACCGTCGTTTCATTTGCGCTTCTTTATATAAACCTAAGTCTATACCTGTTTTTCGCTTAATACCTTCTATAAATTGTTCATAGTCTGACATTTGTATCTTTCCCCCTATATGACATATATCAATTATAGCTTAAAATAACCATTTTCAAAATAATTTTGAAAGATTTTACAAACGATTGTCATATAATAGGTAGGGACTACAACATTTCGCTATTCTTTTGGTAAGTTATGTGTTCTAGCAAATGGTTGGTCTAAAGCAAGTTGTTGTCTAGTTTGTTCTATTTCTAATCGAAGTTTTTCGGATTCAATAACATAACTTTCCTTTCTTTGTTTTTCTAATTCAATTTCATACTTTAAAGCTTCTAACTTTAATCTCGATTGTTTTCTAAAATGGTGGGTTACAATCGCAGTAATCGGAATAGAGGCACAAATAAGTAAAATACCCCATACAAAAATAAATGGTTCCACAAACAAAACCTCCTAGTTATCATTTTTTACCATATATGTATTATCTAATAAAACATTACAAAAGAAAATAAAAAAGAGAACGAACATAGTATATTGTCGTTCTTTAAATTGAATCTATAAACGAAACGTTTTAGCTAACTTTTACTTTCCTTTTCATTCGGATCTTTGTGATTATAATCAAGGGAAAGCCGTTGTCTACTTTGCTCTATTTCTAAACGTAATTTTTCAGTTTCAAGCATGAAATTTTCCTGCCTGAGTTTTTCGAGTTCAATTTCCTGTCTCGTAGCTTCTATTTTTAATTTCGATTGTTTATGAAGATAATCGGTTACAATTCCAGCAACTGCAATAATACCTATAACCGCCCAGAAAAAATATCCCATTAAATCCCCCATTCCACTTTTTTCTATAACATTATTATACGCAATAGTGAATATTAAAAAAAGACAAAGCCTAACTTGGCTTTGTCTTTAAAATTATTACGCTAAACCTTCACCGAACCATAGGCTAATTTCACGTTCAGCAGAAGCTGGAGAATCAGAACCGTGAATAACGTTTTCAGAAATAGTAACTGCATAGTCACCACGGATTGTTCCTGGTTGAGATTCTTCTGGTTTTGTAGCACCCATCATAATACGTGCTAATTTAATAACGTTTTCACCTTCCCAAACCATTGCAAAAACTGGTCCAGAAGTGATGAATTCAACTAATTCACCGAAGAATGGGCGTTCTTTGTGCTCTGCATAATGTTCTTCTGCAAGTTCACGTGGTACGTTGATTAGTTTTGCACCTTTAAGTTCAAATCCACGACGTTCAAATCTGTCGATAATATCTCCAACTACTTGGCGTTTAACACCATCTGGTTTAACCATTATAAAAGTTTTTTCGATAGCCATTTCTTTATACACTCCTTAATATCATATACAGGTATTAGCACCTACCGATAAATATTACCAAAATAACATAAATCAGGTCAACTAAGATGTTTAATAATATTTAAGTTATTATAAAACATTAGGTAATTTAGAATTTTCGTTTGCCAATAAATAACGCAACATCACGTAATTTCTTTTTCATTGGGTTATTCGGTAATGCTTCTACTTCTTTTAAAGCTTTCACTAAGTATTGATTACTTATTTGCATCGATTTTTTAATAGCATCAGAATTACGTACTATTTGTAGCATTTCTAAGCGTTCTTGCTCAGTCACTGTCCCATTTGAAGCACGCTCAATAAATTGTTGAATTTCTTGATGATCCTTTAACAAAAGTATTGGTAAGGTAATATTTCCTTGTAACAAGTCACTACCAGCAGGTTTTCCTAATTCTTTATCTGTAGATGTAAAATCTAAAATATCATCAATAATTTGATAACTCATCCCAACGTAATAACCATATCTTTTAAGATTTTTAACTACTTTAGGATCACAATCAGCAACAATTGCTCCTAGTTCGCAGCTTGATTCAATTAAAAGTGCGGTTTTTCTTTTAATTCTTCTAAAATAATCTTTTAGATTTTGATGTAAACGAAACTTATCTTCAATTTGGATGACTTCACCATTTACAATTTCAACCATTGTATGTGCGAGAATTTGATGTACTTTTTTGTTCTCAATTTTCGTAACATATTCAAGTGCACGTGCAAAAATATAATCACCAGTATGCATCGCAACTCGATTATTCCACTGTGCCTTTACTGTATGTTGACCTCTTCTCATATCGGAATTATCAATAACATCATCATGAACAAGCGATGCCGAATGAATCAATTCCAAAGGAACAGCGATATTTTTAACACGGTCTATATCATAGTTCCCAAACTTCGCACTAATTAAAACAAAAACAGGGCGAATTCGTTTTCCGCCCGCTTGCAATAAATGGAGTGATGCTTCATAAATCAAGTGTGAAGACGAGTTCAACGCTTCTTCTAATTCTTTTTCGATGATGTCTATATCCTGCTTTAAGTCAGTATAGAGCATTTTTAACTTCATCTTTTCCACGCGATCACACTTCCCACTAGATTTCTTTTTTAAAGCCCATATGCATAGCAGCAGCCCCACCGCTATACCCTTTATAATTTACTTTTGTAAAGCCCGCTTCCTCAAACATAGTTGAGAGCTTCTTCATTCCTGGAAATTCATTTGCAGACTCTTGTAACCAAGAATATTCTTGATAACTTTTTGCGAAAAGTTTACCAAATAACGGCATTATATTTTTAAAGTAAAACCGGAACAATTGTCTATATCCAGGCATTTCAGGTTGAGATGTTTCCAAACAAACAGCCATTCCACCTGGTTTTAACACTCGATTCATTTCTTTTAATACTTGTATATAATCAGGAACATTTCTTAAACCAAAACCAATCGTTACATAATCAAATGTATTGTCTTCAAATGGTAATTCCATAGCATTTCCATGAATTAGTTCAATTTGAGGGTAAGGTTTAACTTTTTCTTCCCCGACTTTCAACATATTTTTACTAAAATCAAGGCCTTTTACCATACCTGATTCACCTGTTGCCTGTGCTAATGCAACAGTCCAATCAGCGGTACCACAACAAACGTCAAGGCATTTTGAACCTGGCTTCACATCCATACGTTTCATTGTGTCTTTTCGCCATTTTACATGTAATTGAAAACTAATAACTGAATTCATCTTATCGTAGCTTTCAGATATATTTTCAAAAACCTCATGTACACGTTCTTCTTTTGATTTTGCCATTTTTTCAAAACCTTTCTACTTTTGAACAAGTGCTAACTGATTCTTTATGTATAACTTTAGCTCGTCATTTAGAGTAGACGTTTGAAGAAATTCATTCGTCTGATCCTTTAGCTTGTTCACCTTTTGGCCAATTACTTTATCAAATGAATCAGATGAGTCCAGGCAAGACTGAATCATCTTTATAAAAGTTGATGTTTGACCATTTTGGTAATTCAATAATTCTCTTTGTAGTCTTTGCAAGACTAATCCATTTGTCATGATTGTATAATATTTATCGAATTCATAGATTGAATAAAATTTATTAATAAGTTCCGTTTCAATAGAAACTATGTAATCAAACCAATCTTGAATCGTTAACTTATTTTTTTCATAAACTTTAATTTGTTGTTCGCAACGAGTAGCAATTCCTTTGGACATTTCCCGTATTAATAAAACATTGCCTGTATTGGCTAATGCTTGATAATAACGGCCACTGTAATAATCCCCAGAAAGTACTGTAAGTTGTTGTTCCTTACTTGTTGCATGATATTCATCAATCTTTTCATGCTCGTTTAAACTCGCATGTACCATTGCTACTGTTACTGCACTTATGTTTAAGTCTTCGTCCCATTGTTCACCGTTAAAAAGAGGCAGTAACAAATAAAAGAGCTGTTCATCATTTAAAATAGGATCATCTATATATTTCAACAAAGTACTATGGTGTAGTTGGTTGTTAATTGTTGTTTTAAATTGTTCTATTTTTTTCTTAATGTATGTCGCATCCATTCTAATACTCCATTCCACTTTAAGTGCGAATGCTTGATAATTTCAAATGTGCTTAACCGAGGTACTCAATAATAACATGTCATAAATTATTGTGACGCTCACTTAAGGCCGTAACATTGTAATACTCTAATTATGTACATTTACTAAACAAGAAATTAATATTCACAAAAGATAATGTTAGTTTAGATTTTTGACTAACAATGTTACTTATTCTATTTTCAATACCAAAACATTTTACTTTTTATTACCACTTTCTACAACACCATGTGCAGAATAAATTTGTGCTTTCCCACGAATTTTCATAGCAGATGTATGATCTGTAAATTGAGCGATCATTACTTCACCTGCATCTAATTTTTCAGAGTGATGGAACTTTGTATCTGTACCACGAGTTAAACCGATTACATGAACGCCATCTTCTTCTGCTCGAATGATAATATAATCTGGATTTGTCATTTTTTATTTCTCCTAAGGTACCGTTTTCTTTGTACATCATATCATAATCATTTGTAATAATTAAGACATTTGAATAAATGAAATTACTTCATTACGTTTTGCATCGTCTGTTTCGAATATACCCCTTGCAACAGAAGTAACTGTTTTAGAGCCAGGTTTTTTTAAACCGCGCATAGTCATGCACATATGTTCAGCTTCAATAACGACATAAACACCATGCGGAGTTAGCATTTCCATAATGCTGTCTGCAACTGTAGATGTTATTCTTTCTTGTAATTGCGGTCTTCGTGCAACGGATTCAACACAACGTCCAAGCTTACTTAATCCAGCTACTCGTCCATCTCTTGGTATGTATGCAATATGCGCTTTCCCATAAAAAGGTACTAAATGATGTTCACACATCGAGTAAAATGGAATATCTTTAACGAGAACTAATTCTTCATGATCTTCATGAAATACTGTACTGAAGAATTCTTTTGGATCTTGCCCAATTCCACTAAACATTTCTTCATACATTTTGGCAACACGTTTAGGAGTATCTAGTAAACCCTCACGATTTACATCTTCACCTACTGCATCTAAAATCATTTTTATAGCTTCTTGTATTTTCATTAAATCAACATTTGACATAAATATCCTCCTAAAACTACTTCGCGACACTTTCTGAATGAATCGTAGCATATACCAACTTGAATCGCAAAAAAGGTTGTTCAATTTAAAAAAGTTATTACTCGACTGAAATTGAAAAAATTAATATGTATGGAAAAACCTGAAATTTAATATGATGAGAAAAAACTAAATGAGTATTTAGTTGTGTTAAATTGCTTTAACAAAAAATAAATACAACTCATTATAAACTATTTAAAAAAGAGTAGCCATCATGAAATTGATGGCTACTCTATGTAACTGCTGATGCTATTATTTAACAGCATCCTTAAGAGCTTTCCCTGGTTTAAAGGCAGGTACTTTGCTAGCAGCGATTTCGATTTCTTCTCCAGATTGTGGGTTACGACCTTTACGAGCCGCACGTTCACGTACTTCAAAGTTACCAAAACCAATTAATTGTACTTTGTCACCCTTTGCAAGTGCATCTTGAATTGTATCAAATACAGCTTCAACTGCTTTAGAAGCGTCTTTCTTAGAAAGAGCTGCAGCTTCAGCAACAGAGTTTACTAATTCTGTTTTATTCACACTATTCACCTCCTCTCAAAGGGTCCTATACCTAAATCATGTAAAAAGAGTAACATATAGAAAACCTTGGTGCAACTGTATTTATTCATGTTATTACTCAATTTATACGGATTTTTAAAAATTTACACAAACAAAAGGACTTTTCACCTATTGAATGAAAAGTCCTAATAATTATTCAACGTAAATTTACGTCGTTTTTTTAATTTAGATAATGAACGTTACTAGTCCGCGGTCACCTTCATTAACCATTCTTTCAATCGTTTGACGCATTCTCTTCTTCGCATTCGGTGGAACTGAATTCATTTTATAACGAATTCCCTCTGTTAACACTTGATGTAACGGTGTACCGAATAGTTGAGTTTCCCATAACGCATCACGGTCATGCTTATAAGCATAATGTAAATCTTTTAAAAGTTGTTGTGCATAGAATTCTGTTCCGATTAACGGAGCAAATTCTGTTGCCATATCAACACGAATCACATGATAAGACGGTGCTGCTGCTTTCATGCGTACACCATAGAAATTATTTTGCTTAATAATCTCTGGCTCACTTGGTTCAAACTCTTCCAAAGTCGGAAGTGTTACACCATATCCATTTTCAACAGCATCTTGAATCGCTGCGTGGAACTTCGCTTGCACATGTTTTGCCTCAGCAGCTTGTTTAATGAATAGTAACCAATCTTTTTTACTTTCAATTGGTTGATCTAACCATTCATTGCATACAGCTTTGTAAACATCTGGTTTTAATGTAATTCTAACTGTGGCAACACCTAAACCAGCATCTACCCTTTCAATGACACTATCTTCAATGAAATCAATTTGTTTTAATTCCTCAGCAGCTTGAGATACATCTCGGATTTTTGTAATGGAATCAAGTACATTCCCCACTGAATCTGTTAATGTTTGATTCACAGGGTGTGTAGCATCCAATACATCTAACCAATCTGGTTTTTCAACCTCAATATCTTCTACTGGGAATTCATATAATGCTTCTTGTAAAATGTACTCCATATCACGAATAGACATTTGATCGATTGCGACAGCAATAACTGGAACCCCGTAATGTTCAAATAATTCATTGCGAAGTGCAACTGTATTACTATGGCTTGGTATACTACTGTTTAGAATAATAACAAATGGTTTGCCGATGTCTTTTAATTGCTCAATAATTTCTGCTTCGGCAACTTGAGCTGCATGTCTTGAAATGCCGTTTACTGTACCATCAGTAGTTACAACAACTCCAATATTGGCATGATCTCTAATTACTTTATCAGTACCAATTTTTGCAGCTTCTTGGAATGGAATTGCCTCACTATGCCATGGTGTATGGACATATTTAGGACCATTCTCATCCTCATAACCTTTAACACCGTCAATAATATACCCAACACAATCCGCAAAACGAATTCGGAAAGGTATTTCACTTTCCCCAATAGTAATTTGTGTTCCTTGTGCAGGAACAAACTTTGGTTCCGCAGTCATAATGACAGGACCTGGTGAACTTTGAGGCAGCTCGTCCAGTGCTCTTTTGCGATCTTCCTCTTCAACGATATTCGGGAGCACAATTGACTCCATCATTTTCTTCACAAAAGTAGACTTACCAACTCGTACAGGTCCTACAACACCGATATATACATCCCCATTAGTTCTCTCTGCTATCTGATGAAAGATTTCTTGGCCTATTGTAGCTCCTCCTTTACGTAATATAGTGTATGAACGGTATTCTCTGAATATGAAAACACCTTGTGCGAAAAATGCACAAGGTGTGAAAAATTATTTATATTAAATTACTCATTTTCTTTTGTTGGATCGAACATAAAAACTGGTTCGTTATTTTCATTGACTGTATATGGCAATGAATAGGCAGGCACTACCGGATATGCTTCAATTAATAGATTTCTAATATCCTCACCAGGCGTTGGTGTTAAATTATTTTCTTTAATAAATAAATTTAAATCAATCGAATAATCGACATAGACATGTCCATCCGTCGACACTACAAGTGGTAATTGATTATTAGAATATGGACTTGGTACCGTAATTTCTTTTGCCATACCTAGTTTTTCGTAGTCTATTGTATAGACATAAGTTGTAATAGGCTCTTTATAAGTAGGATATTTTGTTGCTAGAAAACGAATGTTCATATCACGAATTGCATCAGCAGCACGTAAATCAACTAGTTTAACAGTCGGGTTATTCTCTGGATCCCATATAATATATTGGAAGATTCCACCTTTTTCATAGGAGTTTCCCGGTGAATTAGCTAAATACTTCGGTACTAATTTATCAAAATCAACTAAATATTTGATGAAAATATCTGTATCCATATCGCGAGTTTTAATCGGTAAAACGCCAGTATCCGCTCTAAATTCATCAATAGCTCTTTGCACACCATCTAATTGCACTTGGTCTGGAATTTGATTTTCAGCTCTTTCGTCAGTAGGATACATACATCCAGTTAATATTAAAGTTAGTACCATTAGCATGACACTAATTTTCCATTTATTTTTCAACTTTTTCACCTCATTTTACGTTAAGAAGGCCATGTAAACACTACTAGAACCATTAAGAATGAGCCTAGTAAGAACAATAAAAACGCGAATAATTTAATAATAAAACTTAAAAAGGCATTTTTTATCCATTTTCTCGAAGCTGACAATAATAAAACAGATACTAACATTGCACCAATTGAATAGAATGAAACCCACATTACGTCTAAAGCGTGCATACTTGCAAGCGGTCCCCGCGCAGAGTTTAGTACAAATAAATCTAATGGTGAATATTGCATATTCTTGACCACCTTTCGAAACAAATTACTATGTATTAAATTTTCTTCAAAAGAATAGGAGGTATAAATTATATACCTCCTACTCGAGTAAACTCTATTTTACAATGAGTTACAAACTTTTGCGTACATTTTTTCTAAATAATGAAGAATTTGTGAAAACTTGATGAAAATTAGTTTATATTTTAAATTAACTGCTTAGTTAAATTAATATAAATCAATTTCCCGTTTCTTCATACGAATCATAAGCTCATCTACAGCATCTTTCGGCGTCTTTTCATGGAATAGAACCTCATATAACGCTGATGTTAATGGCATAGGTACGTCGTATTTTTGCGCGAGCTGATATGCGGCTTTTGTAGTTCGGACACCTTCTACAACCATGCCGACCTTTTCTAAGACTTCATTAAGGGTTAACCCTTTCCCAAGCATATTTCCTGCTCGCCAATTTCGAGAGTGAACGCTTGTACAAGTTGCGATTAAGTCCCCCATTCCTGAAAGACCTGAGAATGTAAATGGATTTCCTCCCATTTTAACACCTAGTCGGGAAATTTCTGCTAATCCACGAGTGATCAGTGCAGCTTTAGCATTATCTCCATATTCTAATCCATCAGAAATTCCAGCTCCAAGGGCAATGACATTTTTCAAAGCTCCACCAAGTTCAACACCAATTACATCCGTATTTGTGTAAACTCTAAAATATCCGTTCATAAACAAATCCTGAACTTTTTCAGCTGAATCAATATTTTCACAAGCTGCTGTAATTGTCGTTGGATGGCGTAACACTACTTCTTCTGCATGACTTGGTCCAGATAATACAACAATATCTGAAACAACTTCTGCCGGTAAACTTCCTTCTAAAATTTCAGAAATTCTAAGTAGAGTATCTGGCTCAATTCCTTTTGAAACGTGAATAAATAAAGCTTTCTTATTTAAAGTTTTCATCATATTACTACATACTTCACGAATTGCTTTTGTTGGAACTGCGATAACAAATAATGTTGAGTGTTCGATTGCCTCTGCTAAGTCACTTGTTGCCGTTAGTTCAGTAGGTAGAATCGTTTCAGGTAAATATTTTTTATTTGTATGGTATTGATTTATCTCAGTAGCTTGGTCTTCTCTATGTGTCCAAAGTAAAGTTTGATGGCCGTTTTCGGCTAAAACAATCGCTAATGCTGTACCCCAAGATCCAGCTCCAAAAACAGTTACTTTTTCCATTGTACTTCCCCTCACTTATTTCAAATTAGCCCTTAAGGTAATTGCACCTTTTACTTACTCCATAAGGCATTTGAATTAAATAAATTAGTCTCTAGCACGTGTAATTAAACGTATTGGCGTGCCTTCAAAATCAAAAGTTTCACGAATGCGATTTTCAAGAAAACGGACATATGAAAAATGCATAAGCTCAGGGTCATTAACAAAGGTAACAAAAGTAGGTGGCTTCACCGATACTTGAGTAGTGTAGTAAATTCGTAAACGACGTCCTTTATCACTTGGAGCAGGATTTCTTGCAACTGCATCTTCAATAACCTCATTAAGAATAGATGATTGGATACGCATTGCATGATTTTCACTTACACGTTGAACCAATGCTAAAATTTGGTGAACTCTTTGCTTTGTTTTAGCAGAAACGAAAATAATTGGAGCATAGCTTAAGAATAAGAAGTGCTCACGAATTTGTTCTGTAAATAAATTCATCGTTTTTTCGTCTTTTTCAACTGCATCCCATTTATTTACAACAATAATTATTCCCTTACCAGCTTCGTGGGCATATCCAGCGATTTTTTTGTCTTGCTCTTGAATTCCCTCTTCTGCATTTAGTACGACTAAAACAACGTCGGAACGTTCAATCGCTCTCATTGCTCGAAGAACTGAATACTTTTCAGTTGATTCGAACACTTTCCCTCTTTTACGCATCCCAGCTGTATCAATGATTACATAATCCTGATCTTCATAAGTGTAAGGAGTATCGATAGCATCTCGAGTTGTACCTGCAATGTTACTAACTATTACACGTTCTTGACCTAAAAATGCATTCACTAAAGATGATTTCCCTACATTCGGACGACCAATTAAACTAAATTTAATTGTTTCATCAGGGTAAATTTCTTCATCTTCTTTCGGAAAATGCTTCGCACATTCATCTAACAAATCTCCAAGTCCAAGTCCATGAGAACCTGAGATTGGGAATGGCTCACCAAATCCTAATGAATAGAAATCATAAATCATTTCTCGCATATCTGGATTATCAATTTTATTAACTGCAAGAACGACCGGCTTTTTTGTCTTATATAAAAGTTTTGCCACTTGTTCATCTGCTAAGGTTACACCTTCGCGGCCGTTTGTCATAAAAATAATGACATCCGCTTCTTGAATGGCGATTTCTGCTTGGGCGCGAATTTGTTCTAAAAAGGGTTCGTCCCCCATTTCAATTCCGCCCGTATCTATAATGTTAAATTCATGTGTTAACCAATCTGCCGAACTATAAATGCGGTCACGTGTAACTCCTGGAATATCTTCCACAATAGAAACACGTTCACCAACAATACGATTAAATATTGTAGATTTCCCAACGTTCGGACGACCTACGATGGCGATTACTGGTTTTGTCATCTGTACTTCATCCTTCCAAAATCTTATCTTTTGTATTATACATTAGAAATACACATTTCGCCTAAAAATAGGTCAAAATGATATTTTTTCTTGTACGAATAATAAATTTAAAACACTTACCAATTGAATATTGAACAAATTAAGATCGTTTTGTTTCATATTGTTATTAAGTCATACACTTATTATGTAGAGATGGTTCTGTTTTCAATACGATAGAAAATTGCGATTGTAAAAAAGTTACGATATTTACTCAATTGGCGAAATCGATATACGACATATTTGAAATTAAGCGCAAATTGCACATAACTTTGAATATGTCGTATATCGAATCCGGTAATTTGATGAATTTCAATATTCAACTATCTACAAAAAAATAAAAAACAGGTGTGTTTTGGACACACCTGTTTAATAGAAGCTGTGTTATTTATTTGTGAAGCCTTTTAAACGATCGCCGATTACTTCACTTAGTGAGAATCCAGAAGTCTCTTCTGGTAATTCATATTCAAATTCTTCTTCCTTCTCAGGATTTTCTTGAAGTTCTTTTATTGTTAATGATAGACGTTTTTCTGCACTATTTACATCTAGTACTTTTACTTCTACCTCTTGCCCCTCTTTTAACACTTCATGTGGAGTATTGATGTGTTTATGCGAGATTTGAGAAATATGCACAAGCCCTTCAACACCAGGGAACAGTTCTACAAATGCTCCAAATGAAACTAAACGTCTTACTGTACCTGTTAAAACAGAACCTTTTGCAACACGTTCTTCAATGTTTGACCATGGTCCTGGAAGAGTATCTTTAATAGATAAAGAAATTCTTTCATTTTCAGGATCCACTGAAAGAACTTTCACTTTCACAGCTTGGCCCTTTGTTAAAACTTGATTGACGTCTTCTACATGATCATGGGAGACTTGAGAAATGTGTACTAGACCATCTATACCACCTATGTCAACGAAAGCTCCAAACGGCGCAATACGTTGAACTGTGCCATCAAGAACATCGCCTTCTTTAATGCCAGAAAGAACTTGTTTCTTCTTTGAATTTTTTTGTTCTTCAACAACAGCACGATGAGATAAAATAAGTCTTCCTTTTTCTTTATCTAGTTCTGTTATTTTAAAACTTAATGTTTTGCCTTTATAGTCTTCGAAGTCTTCAACAAAATAGTCCTCTACTAGAGATGCAGGAACGAAGCCACGAACACCTAAATCAACTACAAGGCCACCCTTCACAACATCTTTTACTTCTGCATCAAAAACTTCACCTGATGCAAATTGGGCCTCTAGCTTATCCCAAGCTTTCATTGCATCTACTTTACGTTTTGATAATACAAAATTTTCTTCTTCAACTTTTGTAATGATTAGTTCTAATTCATCACCAACGGATACTACATCGGATGCTTTTTCAATATGCAAACTAGATAGTTCGCTAATCGGTACGATTCCGTCAAACGGTGCACCTTCTATTGAAACAGTTACTGCTTTGTCTTCAACCTTAGCAGCAACACCTTTCACAATATCTCCTTCTTGAAATTCTTGACCTAAATTTGCATTCATTTCTTCAGACATATGTAACCCTCCTTCGCATCTTCCAATTTCTATTTTATTAGATAACTTCTATAAAGACAAAAAATATTCCTTTTCTTTTTAGAAAAACTTGGTTAATTGTTGTGAAATTGGTGGTAAACATAGATGAATTATACATTTAACACATAAAAAAAGTATCTATATATTGAAAATACGTTCAACTCTTAAAATTATTCCATTTTTTCTCTTGCTAATCTTAATATTTCATTTGCTGCTTGTTCAATTGACAGCTCTGTTGTATCAAGATAGATTGCATCTTCTGCTTGAATTAATGGAGATGCTTCTCTCTCACTATCTAGTTTGTCCCTTAATGAAATTTCTTGAATTAACGTTTCCAGATTCGAAGGAATCCCTCGTTTTTCATTATCTATTAAACGTCTTTTTGCTCTTTCCTCAACAGAAGCGGACATAAAGATTTTTAATTCTGCATCTGTTAATACATGAGTTGCTATATCGCGACCGTCCATAACAATGCCACCGTTTGATGCTAATTCTTGCTGTTTTCCCACAAGTATTTCACGAATATTTGGATGTGCTGAAACTTGTGAGACATTTGCGGTTACTTCATTTGAACGGATTAAATTCGTTACATCTTCTCCATCGACATAAACTAGTTGTCCATTTTTTGATGGTTTTAAGTCGATCACAGTGCTTAAAAGCATTGTTTCTAAAGCTTCTTGATTCTCTAATTCTATGTTTTCTTTCAATGCTTTATACGTTACGGCTCTATACATAGCTCCAGTATCGATATATGTAAAACCGAGGTTTTCTGCAACAATTTTTGCAATAGTGCTTTTACCTGCACCAGCTGGCCCATCTATCGCAATTTGAATTTGTTTTGACATCGTAATCCCTACTTTCCAAACTACATAATAACATAGATATTATTCGTTTTTCTTGTAATCCAATCTCAAAAGATAATATGAGACAATTTATTATATACCAAAAGAAAAAGCCCTTTCTATTTAGGGCTTTTTATAATTAACAATTTCTAGATATATTCAAAAGATTAAACAGTTTTTAGTTCATTTCTATGAAGAATTAGTTGTCTTTCGAAACAGAATCTTAAAATATGTTGTTTTACAACATCTTCTAACTCAACAAATTGAGTAGAAGCTAGTTTTAGTCCATTTTTTTCAAATATACGAACTATATAAGCATTTGTACGAACATATCGAATATCACCGTTAGAATATGGTAATACAATCGTTAATTCAATTTGATCGCCATCTTTGAAAGGTACATCGGAGTTCAGAATTAGTGCAAGCCCACCTGCACTAATATCTTGGGATACAAATTGAAAATATTGATTTTCAAACTCTACGGCTACATCAACTGTTGTTTTAACACGAACGAACTCTCGACGTTGAACTTTAATAAATTCATCAACCGGAGGAAGTGTTAACATGATCATTGGAATGTTATTAAGTTTACGACCAATAACCTCCGTATTAAAAGCATAACTAGTTTCATCTTCATTGACAAAAGTAGCACGAAATTGTGAACCATCGATTAAAAAGGCAGTTTTTTTCGTTAAACTATTTATCGGATAATCGATATAAAGTACCCTATCTGATTGTTCTACAACTTTACAATGGAATTTCTCAGACTTTTCATAAGCAGGGATAGGTTCCAATGTTAGTACTGTTCCAATTTTTATTTCCAAAACTAAATCGCCACCTCGTGCAATAGTATATCTTATATTATTGCACGAAATTATACGATTTTCTATGTTTCATTTGTCTATCTTCTATTGCATATATTCAACTTTTAACACTTCATGGTTCTCGGCATCTACAACTACTCTGAAAGTTTCATTGTAATCGCTATCGTAACGCGCTATAACTTCATAACATAGACGTAATTCAAATAAATCATTCTCTGTATAGATCATACTTTCCTCTTCGACAATTGTTCCTGGTCGGAAGAACTGTTTCCAATCGATAGGATTAACTGGTTGTTCTTTAATCGTTTCTTTTTGCACGTATTCCATCGCATTTAAACCTAATAATTCGCCACTAGCTTTTGACACTTTAAATTGAATTCCATCTGGATATACAATAGCATCATTATAAACACGTGCAGCAGCAATATGATAAACTTCGTGGTTTTCCCTAAACTCTACAATTTCGACATCTTTGTATCCTGCATTTTTTACAAATTCATAAGTTAAGTCTTTAATATCTTGCGTCGACATATTTTTATCTTCCTGAACAGGACGTTCAGATAGGAAGGATATAATATGACCGCCTTTTACAGTGATGTCAGCATATCCCATACGACTACCTTTTACAAATTGAATATGGTAAAACGGGTATGGAGCATCATCTCTACTTTTAGTGACCGTGTAAGCTGCATCTTTAATATTTGGGATTAGAAGTTCCAAAACTTCAATTGCTTGTTCTTTTGTAATTTCTTTATCATTTAAATTTTGCAGTTCCCTTTTCTTCAACCAGTCTGATTCACTAGCTGTTAATGGGAAATCAGTTTCACCGTATGTTTTTAAGTTTTGAGCAATATTTGTAAATTGCTCATCTTCCGTTTCATTATTTAATACTCGTTGCCACTTCGAGAAATCTCCATCATTTTCGAAATATCTAGAAGTAGCAACTTCCCATTCATTTGATAATGAGCGTAAATTTGTAGCTACGACTCCCATTTTATCATGCCATTCTTCATAACTACCTTTTTCAGCAGCTATTCGTGCTTCGTCACCGATGTTCCCAATGTATTTTATCCAATTGTTTGCCACTTCTTGATTTAAAGGCAAACTACCAATTGAAGAACGTAACTGGTCGCTTAAACGCCAAATATTATCAAGTTCCTTATTCAGTGCATTTTTATCTTGGAATAATAACGACTGATTAACTGAAGTTTGAAGGGTTGATAACGTTTCGGACGCACTCGTTAATGCATTTGTATATTGCGCATGGACCGTTCTTTCTAACTGTTTGTTTTCATTTCTTACTTCAAATGAATATAATCCAAGAGCTAGAACAGCTATTGATAACAAATAGACTGCATTTTTCATGTGATCCCTCCTTTAGTAGCAGAATATATGTTCACCGATTTTCTTAATTTGAGGCCTTGACCAAATCCATGCACTTGTTGCTGTATTTGGATTGAAATAGTAAAGCGCATTTTCTGAAGGATCCCATCCATTCATTGCATCAAGCACTGCTTGTTTAGCTCTTTCGTTTGGTGTCAACCAAATTTGTCCGTCCGCAACTGCAGTAAATGCACGTGGTTGGAAAATAATTTCTGAAATCGTGTTAGGAAAATCAGGTGATTCTAAACGATTTAATATAACAGCTGCAACAGCAACCTGTCCTTCATAAGGTTCACCACGAGCTTCTCCATAAACTGCGTTAGCCATTAATTGTAAATCTCGTTCTGAATATTTAACTGGTAATTGAACAGTAGAAGCATTATTTTGTCCTTGTCCACCATTTGAACCTCTTCCAGGCTTTGTCTGCTGTGCAAGAGGTGTATTTCCATAGTGGGTGAATTGATTTCCTTGAGCTATTTGTTGATGAACCCAATCTCGATTGTATTGACTTGCATTTACTAGTTTATTTCTCGTATCTGGACCTAATATTCCATCAACTTCTAACCCCCATTGTTCTTGGAAGTTTCGTAGTGCCCAATAGGTTCCATAGCCAAAAATGCCATCAATTTTCCCATTATAAAAGCCTACCCATTGTAATCTAGCTTGTAACTCTATTACGTCATCACCAGATGAACCGCGCTCTAAAAGGCGACCAGAAAAAGCATGCGCTTCTTTAGTTTGATCAATAGACGAAGCAATTCCAAGTACTAATAAAACTGTAATAAGTATGCTTCTTATCATATAATTCACTTTAATTCACTCCTTTCTCATAGCATGTAAGAAAGTGAATGTTTTATACGTGAAAAACAAGAAAAACGGCTCATGAAATCCAATGATTGTTTCATGAACCGTTAATGATATTTGTTTTGTTCAATTAGATGATCTACTAAGTGTTGGTGGGCAAGTTTTACTTTTCTTAAGGCATACCACCATAAAAATAACATAAATGGTGCAACAAGATATACCCAGTAATCTTCAAATGATAAAATAGCATTGTAAATAAAATGTAATAACAAAGGTGCTAAAAACGCCAATACTAAATATTCAGTTGCTTTGTCGTTTTTGGCAAATTTACTCTTACCAAAATAATAGCCCATGACAACACCATAAAGTGCATGACTACTAACTGGTAGTAACGCTCTCATAAAAGCAGTATCGATTCCAAAAGTTAATAAAAATAGAACATTTTCAACTGTTGCAAATCCTAATGATATACTGGCACCATACAGGATGCCATCATAGGGATCGTCGAATTCAATATGTCCATAGATTACGACAAATATGACAAGCCATTTAAAAAACTCTTCAATTGTACTAGAGAACAATACGTTTGCAACAAATGGACTTGAAAAAACGCCCTCTTCTTTTAATACATATTGTATAAACATTATTGGAAAGGTTATTAATGCCCCATAGATGAATGCCTGAAGTAATGTTTTTCGCGGTTCAGTTGACATTTGATTTCGTAGGTAAAAGTAACTGAACAGTGCGAGGCCTGGAGCTATCGCAGCAGACAATAATATAAACATGTCGATTTGCTCCTTTTTAAAGACTAAACTTTATAATATTATAACATTAAAACGAGCTTGTAAAATATTAATAAAGGAGATTTTACAATGAAAAAAAACATTCTGTTAATTCATACAGGTGGTACCATTTCAATGCAAATAAATAATGAAACTGGATCTGTATTACCATCCGATTCAAATCCAATTATGGGTCTTAGTAGTAGTTTAGATCAGTATGCAAATATTACCGAATTAGAAGCGTTTAACTTACCATCACCTCACATAACACCGAACGAGATGTTACAACTAAGAAATTTAATAGTGGACTCAACAAAAACGAACCAATTCGATGGTATAGTTATTACCCATGGGACTGACACTTTGGAAGAAACTGCTTATTTTTTAGATTTAACGACAAATTTTGATTTTCCAATTGTATTAACGGGTGCAATGAGGTCTTCTAATGAGCTTGGCGCAGATGGTGTTTACAATTTAGTAGAGGCTGTTCGGGTTGCTTGTAGTGAAGATGCATCGAAAAAAGGTGTCCTTGTAGTAATGAATGATGAAATTCATCAAGCGTTTAACATTACAAAAACATCGACTTCTAGTGTAAATACTTTCCAAAGTCCTCAATATGGACCAATTGGGTTAATAACGAAAAAATTAGTACATATTCATCAATCACCTATTAAGAGAAGATTTGTTGAAGTGAAATCATTAGAAAAAAGAGTAGCCATGTTGAAAGTATATGCTGGCATGGAAGGAGATCTATTAGAATCCATTTTACAGTTGAAGTACGATGGTGTTGTACTAGAAGGATTAGGGCAAGGAAATGTACCTCCAAAAGTGGTTGATGGCATTGCGAAACTGCTTGATGCGAAAGTTCCTGTTGTACTTGTTTCACGTTGTTTTAATGGGATTGCTGAACCAGTCTATGGCTATCCCGGTGGTGGAAAAATGCTAGAAGATATGGGTGTCATTTTTGCTACTGGAATTAGTGGTCAAAAAGCTCGATTAAAATTATTAATTGGATTGAACCAGGTAAATAAACCGGTTGATTTAAAAGAGTTTTTTAATTAATTTTTCCTTCATAGAATTAGGGCATGACGTTTCAGGTATACGGGACAAAAATCTGGATTCTTCGGAATTTAGTCGCGTAAAAATTCGGTTGTGTGACAAAAGGTTAGAATTCTCAGGATTATATCACGGAAAGTTGAGTTGCATGACAAAAAATCAGAATGCTCAGGAATAGTGTCACGGAAAGTTGAGTTGCGTGACAAAAAAACAGAATTCACAGGAATAGTGTCATGGAAAAGTGAGTTGCGTGACAAAAAATCAGAATTCACAGGAATAGTGTCATGGATAATTGAGTTGCGTGACAACATATTAGAATTTCAGCAAAAAGTGTCACGGAAAATCGTGTTGCGTGACAAAAAATTAGAATTCACAGGAATAGTGTCATGGAAAAGTGAGTTGCGTGACAAAAAATCAGAATGCTCAGGAATAGTGTCATGGAAAAGTGAGTTGCGTGACAAAAAATCAGAATTCACAGGAATAGTGTCATGGATAATTGAGTTGCGTGACAAAATATCAGAATTCACAGGAATAGTGTCATGGAAAAGTGAGTTGCATGACAAAAATTCCGATTCTATGGAATTGTGTACGTAAAATCAATTCCCATACCCATCTCAAGCACTTGGTAACTTACATCCTGAAAAAATTGTCCGCGAGCCTTCTCGTGGACAATTTTTTACTACTATTTCCCTTTTTTCGAAATACAATCAGCAATAAATCCGCCATGAAACTTCCCGTTTTCAATGAAGATTTCATTAGCATTATTTCCCGCAGCAAGAACTCCCGCGATGAATAGATTTTCTACATTTGTTTCCATAGTTTCTGGATTATAACGAGGACGACCTGATTCTTGGTCGATTTCAACTCCAATTGATTTTATGAAATTGTGATCTGGATGATAACCTGTCATGGCAAAAACAAACTCGTTTTGAATGACTTGTTCTTCCCCATCAACTGTAAGTAGCACTTCATCATCACGAATCTCTAACACGTGACTATTGAAAAGCATATTTATTTCTTCATTTCGAACTAGTGCATCAAATTCCGGTAAAATCCACGGTTTTACACTTGGTGAATATTGACTTCCACGATAAGAAACTGTTACACGTGCACCTGCTTTATTTAATTCAAGCGCTGCATCAACAGCTGAATTTTTCCCACCAATAATTAAAACATCTGTATCAAAAAATGGATGTGCCTCTTTAAAATAGTGAAAAACTTTAGGTAAATTTTCACCAGGAATATTTAAATAGTTCGGTTGATCGTAATACCCAGTAGCTAGAATAACGTAAGGTGTCACATAATCAGCTTTGTCTGATTTTACAATGAAAGAACCGTCTTCCTGTTTTGAAACATTTTCAACTTTTTCAAAACGATTTACTTTTAGATTTTTCATCTTCACAACTTCACGGTAATACACTAATGCTTGATTTCTACGAGGTTTGCGTTCTTCAATTATGAATGGAACATCCCCAATTGCTAATTTTTCACTCGTACTAAAAAATGTTTGATGTGTTGGGTAATTATATAGGGCATTTACAACATTCCCTTTTTCAATAATGACAGGTTGTAATCCGATATTTTGCAATTCAATTGCTGCTGACAATCCACAAGGACCCCCACCTACAATTATTGCATCTACCTTTTGCATAACGACATCTCCTTAAACATACCTACTACTATAATACTATCGAATTTTTTTCATTCGTTTAAATCTATTCTATCATAAACAAATTGGTGAATTTGAGATCGAATTAAATATGAAGCATCAGTTAGAAATATCTTATTCCATTCATTTTAAAGAGAATTTAACATCAATAATATGACATTGAGGTTTCGCACCAAGTCGTAGCGGTAATAAAGTCGTTCCGTAACCATTACTAATTAAAATAGGAACTCCTTCAATAATGGAAAATGATCCTGGAGGGTGTACTCCAAATGGTCCAAAACGAATTTGCCCTCCATGCAAATGTCCACCCATTAAAAAATCTACTTTATAATTTCTAAGAATAGTAGGGAATATTTGGGGATTATGGGAAATAAAAATATTCACGGCTCCCTCTTCCACTTTGTCAAATATCTTGTCAAAGTTGGTATTAGTTTTCGCTGTAAAATCAACCGCACTTAACCAAATTTTGTTTTGACTATTCAATAAAACAGCATCATCTTCAATAACTTGAACACCCGTTTCATTAAAAATAGAACGAAGTCGTTCCTCCCCTACTTCCCGATCATTGTTACCCCAAACAAAATAAACTGGACCTAATAATTTCAACAAATTTATATTTGCATAAATACGATCAATAGGTGTTCGTTTATCTGCAAAGTCTCCACCAATAATGACCGCATCCACTTTTTTAGTTATACTTCGAATCATTTGTTCATTTACTTTGCGAACATGGACATCGGAAATAAAAAATAAAACTAACTTTTCCCCTTCTTCATCCATTTGTAACTCGTGATATAATACGTTATTTTCAAAAGCTTCCTTTACCATATAAAGTACAAGGGAGATTGAGAGAATTGCTAATATTAGGATATAAATCAAGAAGCTCTCTCCTTTCTTGGAAAAGAAAAAGACGATGCAGCTTGACTAAACATCGTCTTAAATCATAACTAATATGAGAAATATTGTAATTCATTTATAAATGAATTGAAAATAATCCGTTTACTTTTTATGGAATGATTAATACTTGTCCAACTTGAATATCAGGAGTTTGTAACCTATTCGCTTCCATAATAGCATCTACAGTTGTATTGTTATTTCTTGCAATACTAAATAATGTATCTCCCACTTGAACTTTGTGTTCACCTTTTGTTACAGGACCTTCTTGAGCTGGTTTATTATCTTTTTCAGTATTCGTTTCTTCCTTAG
Source organism: Ureibacillus acetophenoni (assembly GCF_900220965.1). Lineage (GTDB taxonomy): Bacteria > Bacillota > Bacilli > Bacillales_A > Planococcaceae > Ureibacillus > Ureibacillus acetophenoni. The sequence continues at coordinate 368,239 of NZ_OBQC01000003.1, forward strand.
AAGTAGAATCATCTGTTTTCGTATTCTGCTCGTCTTGCTCTATGTCTTGCTTAACTTCTTCAGACTCGTCATCTTCCTCTTTATTTACATCAACTGTATCATCTACTAATACAGGTTCTTCAGTAGTAGTTTCATCCTTCTCATCTTCTACTTTATTATTTTTCTCGTATTCTAGTAACTCTTCGTTTCCTTGTGCTTGACTTTGATTTGGTGGAGTATAGAACCCCCATACATACACTAACACAACGAGTGGAATGAAAATAAATATAACAGTTAATATTGTCATTAAAGGATCTCTACGTATAGGCTTTTTATTTTTTGCTACACGAGAGCGTGACTGTCTGGAGTTCGGCTTTTCGATTTCAATAGATTGACGGTGTTCTTCTATTTTCTCTCTATAATCCTTTTTATTCATAATTTACCACCTCCGACACTTTCTGTATCATATTATGACGAAATTTAGTGAAATTGTAAATGATTCAAATACTATTATAATAGATTCTGTCGAAATTTCGAATTCAAAGAAGGGAATAATCTGTCTAAAGTTTGACTAAAATAAATTTTTATTATTATGCGGATTTCTAAAATAACTATTCATTTAAAGTAGTCCCTACATAAAAAAAGGCATCTCCCTATCTAGAGACACCTTTCACCATTATGATTTAATTAATTGCATTGCGTACTTCGCTGCATTTTCCCCTGCAATTTTACCAAAAACAGAACCAGCCATTAATCCAGCTCCACCTGGATAATTTTTATAAAATAACCCTCCAACGACCTCTCCAGCAGCAAATAGTCCATTAATATTTTTATAAACTATATTTTGTACTTCTGCATTTTCATTAATTTTTAGGCCACCATAAGTAAAAGTTATACCACAAGTGACTGCATAAGCTTCAAATGGTGCAGTATCAATTTTATTTGCCCAGTTACTTTTCGGAACAGTTAAACCTTTTGTTTTTCGGCCGTCTTTGATATTTGGATTAAATGGTACAGATTCATCAACCGCTTCGTTGTACGCTTTTATTTCACTTAAAAAAGTACCCTTATCAATTTCACCCATTTTATCGGCTAATTGTTCCAATGAGTCAGCCTTAACTTTCGTCACTTTTCTTCCTTTGTATTCCTCACGCAAGAAAGGTGCCACCTTCGCATCAAATATTTGCCACGCAAACTGATTCGGTTGCTCTAATATTTTTTTCCCGTAACTTGCGTACGTATAGTTTCTAAAATCAGCACCTTCATCTAAAAACCTTTTACCATCCCTGTTGACAATCACACCAAATGGGTAACTTAATTTTTGAAAACCTTCTTCAAAATCAGGTAGATATCGATCACCTGTTACAGAATGTGCCTGAGACCAATTTCCCGCTGGTAGGGCACCAATATTCAAAGCCATTTGTATTCCTTCACCCGTATTAAACTTACTACCTCTCGTATGAACGAGATCCCAATTTGGTCCCAAATAGCGAGTTCTCATTTCAACGTTGGCATGAAATCCACCCGAAGCTAAGACAACTGACTTCGTTTTAATTCGTTTCGTTTTTCCATTTTCTTTAATAACAACTCCTACAATTCCTTCATCTGTATGAATTAGTTCTATTGCCATCGTTTCATAAAAAATCGAAATTCCCATTTTTTTAGCTTCTTTATGGAGGGCATCCACTAAACCTGGTCCTCCACCAACAGATTCTAGTACCATGCCGCCCCAAAATTTAAATATCCCGTCAACTTTAAATGCTTGCCTTCCATAAATCGGGATAAAGCGTACATTATGATCCGTTAGCCATTTCATTGTTTCAAAACTATTTTCCGTCAAAATACTAGCTAGGGTTGGGTCTGTATGATAATTTGTCATCCTACAAAGATCGTCATAATATTGTTCTTCTGAATAACTACCAAAATCCGTTATTTTAAAATCTTCTTCATCTAGATCGGGAATAATTTGTTTAATTTCTTCGTTATTGTTATAAGCAAAACGAATGGAACCATGAGTATAAGTTGTATTTCCACCTTTTTCATTTTCAGGTGCCTTTTCTAATACGATAGTTCTTGCTCCATTTTCCCTTGCCGAAATAGCAGCGCACATTGCTGCATTACCAGCTCCGATAACTACGACGTCTGTCTCATAATGGAACTCATTGGTCATTTTTTCACCTCACTTCCACTGGCCTATGATTACAAATTATCATTAAAGAACTGTTGAATTAAATGATTAAAGCGGTCTTTTTCTTCTAGTTGCGTCCAATGGCCACATTTCCCAAACACATGAAGTTGTACATTTTTTAAATGCTCAGCTAAATAATAACTGGATTCAATTGAACATACTTTGTCATTTAAACCATGAACAAGTAGTACTTCATTTTCAATACGGTTTAATGCGACTGTAGGAATTGGTACCGCTGCTGTTGCAAAGATAGAATCGTTTGAACGTCTAACTTCTGGTCTCATCGCGTTCTCGAAACGATCTTCTGTTAAAGACTCGATTACCGGCCACATTTTTTCAGGATCATAAACGAACCAACTCATTATTTGTTGAAGTTTTTTCTTAGAAGGATTGTCGTAGAAAGTTTTCGCTCTTGCTAATTCATAACTTAGTTTTGTATTTGGTGTGCCACCTGGACCCATAAGAACGACTTTGTTTATTCGCTCGGGATGTTCTATTAAAAGTTCAAGGGCAATTGAACAGCCTAATGAATTACCTACAACATGAACTTTATCTATATTAAGCTGGTCCAAAAGTTCAATCGTTTGCTTAATCCATTCGTCCATCCAAGCTTGACGATTTTTCAATGGTACTTCTGGGTGACTACTATTCGCAAAACCGTATAAATCCGGTGCTAAACAATGAAATGTTTCACCTAAATTTTCGAGAGCAGGTTTCCAGTTGGCAATGGACGTCACACCTGGTCCAGAACCGTGTAAAAACAAAATCGTTTCTTCGTTCCCTTCACCTGACCGGTTTAAGAATGTTTCAAAGTGTTCTGTTCTCTCAATATTACTCGTAATATTCGCCATTTCACTCTACCTCCCATTAAGCTTCAATCGTATGCTTCACAATTTCTTTTTTCGAAATGCTATCTCCCCAATACGTATTACCAAACGCTCGTTCAGATTCGTTCCATGCAACCGGTTCCCAATCTGGTTCAAATATTAAATAACCTCCAGTAAAGATTTCAACGGTACATCCACTTCCTGGGTCAGTTACGTATAAATATAGCGCTTGTGAAATGCTATGCTTGCCAGGACCACAAATCGGTAAGTTATGTTCTTTACAAATATCAGCAGCCCTTAAAACATCTTGAGAATCATCCACCCAATATGAGATATGATGTAATCTTGCTTTTGTTGGGATCTCTTCCTTATCTCGAGTGACAAGTGCTACATCATGTACAAGCGGTGTTACACTCATCCAACCTGCTAATATTTGATCGCTATGATCCTTTTTTAAATACTCTCTTAACTTAAACCCTAGTACTTCTTGGAAAAATTGATAGGTTTGTTGCCAATCTTCAGAAGTATGAAGGTTAACATGATCGAAACGACGTGGAGAAATACCTTTTGCCCATGCTTTATATGTTTGGTTTTTTAACACTGAACGTCGGTGCTCCTGTACTTGAGGTTTCTTTACATCATAGTAAAGTTCAAACGTATGACCGCTCGGAACTTTAAATCTGATAGCTTCTCCGATTCCTGGTGTCGTCCAAGGAGCAATCGACTCAACTTCTAATCCTTTACTTACTAATAGATCTTTAAAAGCTAAAACATCTTCTTTACCCTTCGTACGCCATCCGATATGACGTACATATCCTCGTTCACCTTGCTCAAGGGATAGTGAGTGATGTTCAAAATCTCCCCAAGCTCGTAAATAGTGAACACCATCCAAGACTTCTGTTTCTTCTAGCCCTAATACTTCTTTAAAAAATACGAGCGACTTTTCTAAATCGCTTGTTACTAATGCAACATAACCAAGCTTAGCTATTTCAGGTATGCTCATAGAATTACTCCCTTACTAAAATCTCTTTTATTTTTAGTAGAAATACAAAAAATTAGAGTAGTATAGCCCTCTAAATTTTGTAAACGCATACAAATCATCTATTAAAATCTTAGAGCATTTGTTTCTAAACCTGACAAAACACGTCCATAGTTTTCAATCGTAATAATAGGCGATAATGAACGGTGTGAGTGTAAAGTTAAGAAATCGCGTATTATTCGTTGCATTGGATGACCATCATACACAAACCCTGAACCACTTCCAGAAAGTAATAAATCAAGGGCTTCTTTTAATAATTTGTTTGCATAGCCAATATCCGCTAATGCCTTCACTCGTGCAGAACGTTCCATATACTTTTTCTCATTTGCCCAACGATCAATCTCATCTGCTAAACGATAGAAATATTGCTCAGCAGTTTCAACTTTAAGTGTTGCTTCCGCCAGTAGAGCGTGTGTACTTGCAGCGTCTTTTACATATTCAACGCCCATATGAACTGCTTTTCGGTAAGGAAGAGCTTCTTTAAATTGATCAAGTGCATTTTTTAAAACACCTAATCCTGGCAATCCTAGGGATAAAATTAGTCCAGGGAATAATGCTGAATGGTAAAGTGGAATATCTCGTAAGTGAGTCGATTCAAAATTACCATTTAACGCTTCGTTGAACGATGTGACACGGTGATCTGGAACAAATACATTCGTCATTTTGACACTATTACTACCAGTTCCTCTTAAACCTAACGTATACCAATCATCATTTATTTCTAGCTCTTTAAACGGTACAGTAATTAACTTTTGGTCTACCATTTCCCCTTTTTCGTTATAAATTGGAAAACCAAAGTAACCCCAAGTTGCATGTAAAGATCCAGAACAGAACATCCAAAAACCCTCTTCAATTAAATAACCACCGTCTACTTTTTTCACAATACATTTTCTAGGTTCGTAGACCCCAGCAAATAAAACATCTTCAGGATTTTGGCCAAAAATCTCTTCATGTGTCTTTTCTGAGAAAGATTCTGCTACCATTAGTTCCCGAATAGCACAAAGGGCAACAATCCATCCAGTTGATGCACATCCACGAGAAATTTCAACAACTGTCTCACTGTAAGTTCGTAAGTTTAATTGTTGACCGCCATATCTTTTTGGTCGAAGCATCGTAAAAATACCGCCATCTTTAAGCTCTTGTATCGTTTCCTCAGGAATACGTCTAATATTTTCAGTTTCTTGTGCCCGTTCACGTAATTTCGTAACTAATGATTTTGCATATTCTACAGGATTCTCCTGTTTTAACACCTGACTCATCTACAACACCCCTTATCAAAAATGAACTTCTTGATACAAATTTAAAGTTTTTTACCTTGAAATGTAAGATAAAAAACCTTTCAAGAATTCTCAAAAATTCAATAAAATTTATTGGTTTTTCAATTTTGCTAGAAATGCTAATAGATGAGCAAAATAAAATAAAAATGGGCGTTTTAGCAGATTTACATAGTCTGATAAAACACCCTTAATTCAATAATTTTTTACAGATTCCCATTGTTATTTTCAGTTGGATACGTCTATATCCCCTAAAATTTTCAATGCATCTAACATTAATAACAATTCATAAGCAGTAGTCGGATTTCGTAGTTCTTTATTTAATAATTTTTCAATGTTTGTTACCCGATACATTAACCCACTCATTGATAAAGATAGATCACTTATTGATTGTTGTAAATTTCCACCATTCATTAAAAATACGTACATTGTCTTTAGTAATTCATCTCTTTTAACCTTCTTTAGTTGTAAAATAGGTTTTAATTCTTTCTGTGCTTTTCGGCGTATCGTGGACATGTTTTTAGTGTTTATTAACGTCCCAATCATATTGGCATTCTCAAACAGTACAATAGAATCTTGGTTGTTTATTCTTAAAACGATCTGTGATTCTTCTAAACTATCCGTTATCTGGTCGATCGATTCAGTTTCATTACTAATTCCTATACGGAATTGAGTATGTCGGATTCGATTGTGTAAATGGTTTAATATGTTTTCTAGCTTAAAAAGCAGATCATGGACTTTTGGTAAAAGTAAGACGATTTGATTTTCAAACTGTGTTATTAATATTTGATAACTTTGTAACTCTAAATATCTTGTAATAGACTGAATGACTTGATCTTGAAATTCAATATTTGTTGTATCTCGCTGATCTGAAGTAATTTGTAATGTAGCAATATAAAATGGTTCATTTAAGTCAATACCCATATAATAGCCACGGTAAATGACGTTGGATTGAGAAGAATATTGTTTTAACAATAATTGTTCAAAAAAATAACCTTTAATATTTTCTACTGCTTCAAGACTCGTTTTCTCCGTTAAAAAATATATGGCAGCGGCATTGGCTGCCCGTTGAATAAACATCATATCGTTCTCTATATCATTCATATTATCAGTATATATAAATGTCATATAGCCAATTGTTTCCCGTTGTACAAGGATTGGTGTTACAAGACGACTATGCAGTTTACCACGTACGATAAAGGTTTTATTATAGGATGCACTTTGTATTTTCCCACTACTAGTTCTCGTTATAAAATTTGAAAAATCCTCATTTAACTTGTCGTATTGTTCCTGTTCAATTCCTTCAAATACTCTTGCTTGGAAATTCAAATCTTCAATCGTTACCGGGATTTCTAATGTTTTGGATACGGTTTGAACTAATTCTTCAATCGAATAACCTTCAGATAATTTAGTCGTTAAAGTATCATGAAAGGTTGAAACTCTTTCAATATAATTCTTTTGATCCAATAGCTGTTCATAAGTGAAATTTAATTCATCGATAAAGCTACTTTCGTTATAAAGTTTAATTTCTTCTAACATTTCTGGATCATCTTGCCACTCTTCTTCTAATCTCATCTCATAGCAGCATTCATCATGTCCCATAGCTCGACATTTTACTTCTTTTAAAAAAACTCTTCTTTTCGTAATCATGGAAGTATAGCCGCTACCTAACCCTGCTAATGTATGACAAACCGGATGATTAGATATGCCGTGATTTTTTATATGTTCTTTTACTTCAAAGGAATCGAGCCATTTTCCCGTCGCATAAATTCGCACGACTTCTCCGTTTTCATCCGTTTCTAACGTTCTTTCTGAAACCATTTTCGAAATTTGGCCTGTTTGTAAATGTAAAGCCCCACCTTTACTTAACATTGCCTCTAAATCAGTAGGGTTCTTTAACACTTCTCTTGCATTGGCGACACCTAAATTCCAACCATATCTTAATAAAAACGCTTTTGCTCGTTTCGTCCCTAAATTGCTTATTAGTTCTTTCCTTAATAACCCAAAGGTAGCGGAGGTAGTTGATATTTTTTTATCTTCATAGTCATTAAATGTTTCAGAATGTACCATTTGCTTCCCCCTAACTTTTTATATTTTCAAATCTCTTAAGGAAATAATATGCTATTTAAAATAAGAAAACTAGATAGAAAAGGTCAATTTTTATACTATTGTGAATTTTATAAATAAATATAACCCTACTTTCAAAATAGAAGTAGACATAATATATTTATCTTAATTATTATCAAAAACAGGCGGAGTACAAAATTGTCTCCACCTGTTGTATGATCTATATCATTTTATATTTCTGCTTTAACAGACATACCATAATCTAGCCCGCTATGAATATTACTTTCCTGATGATAGAATTCTCGTAGCTTTAACAACGCATCTTTAGGAGGTTTTGCATTAAAGTATCCTTTTCTCGTCATCGATACACCAGAATTTTTCTGTAAATCTGTTAACGATTCGCACATTTTTATACCTGCTGCAAATGAATCAATAATTGGTACATCACCAATACGTGAGACGCCATGGGTCGCTAAAAATACGTTCATCGGTCCTTCACCAGGAATGATTACATCTGCACCTTGATCGATGGCATTTTGTGCAGCCTTAACAAAGGCATCAATTACAGGGTCAGGGTCCTTAAAACCTTCTAAAATGTCATAAAAACCAACTGTCGTCTGAACGATCGGTCCAAGTTTTTCACTTAAGCCATATCTAGTGGCGTTGTATTTTAATTGATCTGCTAAAGGTTTTAAAAAATTTACTATCCCAATCCTGTCTCCTAACATAGATGCGATGTGCATCGACGCCTGCCCATACCCAATTACAGGAATATCTACAACAGTCCTTGCTTCAAGCAAACCAACGTCTGGAATCGTACCTATAAACATACAATCATAGCCAGCACTTTCAGCAATTAATGCGTTTTTTATAAATTGTTCCCGGTGTAAATTTTGTAAATACGAATAAGTAATAAAATGTCCAGGATATTCTGTCGGATACGTATCATTGGACATACCATGGAGAACAACTTCCACATCAGGACGTGCTATTTTTTTAATATGGGCGATGACGGCATCTCGATAGGCTGGTACATTTTCAATGGACGTTAAGCTTTGATGCCAAATTTTCATTTTCTCACATCCTTTTATTGCATAGATACATTCTCTTTAAACTCTGTTGTTGAAGCTAAAGCGCTTTGAGCAGCAACTCTACCAAATATTGCTGCTTTTCCTAAAGAGCTTCCTGTCATATAACCAGCCCCATGAAATCCACCAGCTATTTCACCTGCAGCATATAATCCTGTGATAGGTTCATTGAATGCATTCAACACTTCCGCATCGACATTTACACTAAGACCTGCGTACGTTGCTAGCATTGCAACAGTTGTTTCCATAGCGTAATATGGCTTTTGTTTAATTGGTATCGGTGTCCCAAAGGTATGAGTTAACGTATTTCTACCAAACTCTTCATCTTTTCCACCTAATATATTCGAGTTATATGTTGAAACTGTATTTAATAGGTTGTGCTCCGGAATCCCAATTAGTTGAGCTAACTCCTCGATCGTTTCCGCTTTATGAATTAATCCTAATGAATAAAGATTTTCGAAATCATAAAGTGCATCCCCAGGAACACTTTCGTTCATAATCCGCTGATCCCAAATTTGGAAACTTTTATTATTTGGTTGTTTTAATGCTTCAGTACCGATTAACTTATAGGAAAGTGATTCGTTTACAAAACGATTACCGTGTTCATTGACAATAATGGCACCTTTATAAAAAGCATGGGCTTGGGACTTTTTCTCACCACTTGCTGTAGGATGGAATCCATATGTGCCTTGTAAGTATGGTAAGTCTCTAATCCAAGCACCATGCTCCCAAGCAAGCTTTAAACCATCCCCCGTATTTCCTTTTCCTCCAATACGAATAGCTGCTTTCAGTTGGGGAGCAAAAGCTTCAAGCAGATCTTCACTTTTAGAAAAACCACCACAAGTTAATATGATTCCTTCACTAGCTTTCGCAAAGTATTCTAGTCCGTCTTTTTCATACATTACTGTGGATATGCGGCCATCTGAATTTTTACGAAGTCTTTTCACGGAAGCTTCCAACTGAAAAGAAACGTTCCCTGACTTTAAAGCTCTGTTATATAGTGTAGATATTGCTTGTTCTGGTAAAATCGTATGTCCTCTCGGTACGCTATGACCACTTGCAGCACGTACAGCATGGAATTCAACACCGTTGGATTTAAGCCACTCATACGTATTAAGCTGAAGTTCTCCATATACTTCAACGAGTTCCTTTACATTTTTCCCTTTACCAACTTCGAGCATGTCTTTAACGAGGAGTTCCTTTGAATCTTCAATTCCATTTTCTTTTTGTAATTCAGTACCAGCAAAAGCCATAAATCGCCCGCTCAGTAGAGAACTTCCACCAATGATTGCTTCTTTTTCAATAACTAACACTTTCGCAGCTCTTGTAGATGCTTCTACTGCTGCGCAAAGCCCTGCTATTCCTGCACCGACAATAATGACATTAAATTGTTCACTCATAATTACACAACCTTTGAGCTAATCTCACTTACAACTTGAAGTGCAGCTTCACACACTTGCATATCGTGAGTATAATGACCTCCACTTACTCCAATTCCACCAATTAATTCGTCGTTTAACTTAATTGGGTAACCGCCACCAAAAATAACTAAACGATCAGTATGAACAATTCCATGTAATAGTGGTGGATCATCTTTTAAACGGTCGTACCATTCATGAGTTGCTCGATTATAGGCCGCTGCAGAAAACGCTTTATTTTGTGCAATTTCTAAGCTTAAAATTGGAGCTCCGTCCATTGCTTGAAATGCCTTAAGATTACCTACTTTATCAACAATGGCAATACTAAAAGGAATACCTAATTCTTTTCCTTTTTCCACTGCCGCTTCTAGTAATTTATTTGCAAATTGTAAACTAATATTTTTAGATTCGATAGCAGTAACAAATTCTGTCATTTCAATGACCCCTTTTCTATTTATTAGTTTGAAACTGGTTGCCCTTTACCAAATGCCTCAATCGTCGTAGCCGTTATAGCAATTGATTTTGGTAATACTAAATCGACAATGATGTTGGCAATATCAATCGGTTTTAACCATGCAGATTTATCGTAATTCGGTGCAAGGTCAGCCATCATTTTCGTATCAACAGGTCCCGGAGAAACAGCGTTTACACGAATTCCGTATGGCTTCATTTCTTCACCTAATGCTTTAGTAAAACCAATAATTGCATGTTTCGATGTAATATATGCACTCCGATTCGGACCACCTTTTGTTCCCCAAATTGATGCAATGTTAATAATGACACCGTCTTTTTTAGTAATCATGTCAGGAATTACTTCCTTACATAGATAAAACGGTCCATTAACGTTTATGTCTTGTACCCACTGCCACTCATCAATGGATGTTTCGGTAATAGGTTTTAAACACATAACACCCGCATTATTGATTAAAATATCGATTTTCCCTAGTTGCTCATTTACTTGCTCAACACATTTCTTCACTTCTTCTTTATTTCCAACATCACATAAAACAGCAATCGCTTTTGTTCCATATTGTTCATGAATCGTCTGAACAACTTCCTCACATTCAGATTGGCTCCGCGCACATACTGCAACATCAGCGCCGTGTGATGCTAATAGTAGGCAAGTTTCTCGACCAATGCCCCTTCCGCCTCCAGTAATTAGAGCTACTTTTCCTTTTAACTCCACTAACAAGCCCCCTTTTTATGAATAAGATTTTTGTTTCGAAGAAATATAGCTAATCACATGCTCTCCAGCACGCTTACCAAATACTAAACTTCTTAACACCGAGGTTCCCCCTGGGTACTTTCCATAATAGAGTCCGGTAATTTCACCTGCTGCATAAAGACCTGGAATAGGATCTTGGTCATTTGTTAGAACACGTCCCTCTGTATCGGTTGCGATACCCCCATTTGTGAAGACGTTACAAGATATTACCGGATATGCTATAAACGGGCCTTGGTCAATTGGTAATGCCCAATTCGATTTTTCTGGAGTGATTCCTACAGCTTTTTTACCGTCTTTTTGATTCCATAAAAATTGTCCTGGTTGAACGGCTTCATTAAATTCTTTAACAGTTTTCGTTAGCTTTTCTTCAGGTATATTAAGTTTCTTTGCTAACTCTTCGATAGTATTTGCTACAATTGGAGGTTGCTCTGTTTGGAGAGCTTCTTCGTAATTAGGAATGGTATACATTTTTTGGTCTGCAATCATATAGGCTACATGATTCGAACATTCATAAAATATCTTTCTTGCAACTGCTTCGTATTGTTCATCGATCGTTGTATAACCTTCATCAGTAAATCGTTCCCCTTGTTCGTTCACGAGTATAAAATATGGATACAACATGACTCCCGCTTCTTCTCGTTTACTTCTTGGGTCAACGGGCTCTGCATGGAATGCATCCCACTGTCCAGAACCTTTGGCACCTACTGAAAGGGCCATACGAATTCCTTCACCTTTATTGAAATAGCCTCCCTCGCAAACTGGTGGTAGTTTATGAGCATCACGACCGATATATTGAGCCATCATTTCTTGATTGCCTTGGAAGCCACCAGCAGCTAAAATGACCGCATTTACTTTTAATGCCATACTTTCTCCGCCTTTGATGCGGACATTTAATCCATTTACCGCGCCAGTTTCATCTAACGTTAGATTCCACGCAGTCGCTTCATATACAATTTCAACTCCAAGTGCACGAGCACGTGAGGATAATGTGTCAATTATTGCGCGTCCCCCACCTACCGGGAGCAAGCGTGGCTTAGAAGAAGTTAAAAACATAGTCGGTAAGTAATCAAACTCAACACCTTTAGATTCAACCCACCGTAAGGTAGCTCCGGCATTTTCATGAAGCGTTTCAATATATTTTCGATCCGAATAGTTTTCAGAAAATGCCATCATATCTTCAACGAAATTCGGTGCAGGCTGATCGATTGTTTCCATTCGCATATAGGCCGCAGTCCAACGAGTATTGCCTCCCCTATGGTCGAAGTCTGCTCGTTCTAATATGACAATTTTTAAAGACTGGTTTTCTTCTTTTGCCTTTTCAGCAGCCGCTAAGGCAGCCGCTGTTCCTGCAGCACCACATCCAATGATTGCAAGATCAAAATCTACTTCCCTTGTCATTTCGTTTGAACCTCCTTACCTTCAGCTTCTTGTAAATATTTCTCTTCCCAACTAGTAATTTGGTGTAATTTAAATAAATCTTGACGTTCCTTCCAAGTACATATCAATTCATGGATATTTTCTTGAGATTGGTCACGTTTTAACACCGTTAAGCTATCACGAATACCTTTTATGGCTGAACGTAAAATTGTATTCGCACAAAGCATAATGTGGAATCCAAGTTCTTCCGCCTCTTTCAATGAAACAAGGGGAGTTTTCCCACCTTCAACCATATTGATAATGTGTGGAACATCAGGTATACCAGCAGTAATTGTTTTTAGTTGTTGAATACTTGTAGGCGCTTCCACAAACAAAACGTCTGCCCCGGCTTCTTTATAGGTGTTTGCTCTTTCGATTGCATCTTCGATTCCATTAATGGCTAATGCATCAGTTCTAGCTATAATAGAAAAGTTTTCATCGACTCTTGCATCTACTGCTGCCTTAATTTTATTTACCATTTCATGTTTCGATATAATTTGTTTGCCATTGAAATGACCACATTTTTTCGGGGATACTTGATCCTCTAATTGAATTGCGGACGCTCCAGCTCTTTCTAACGATTTCACTGTTCGAATGACGTTAATGGCATTACCAAAACCCGTATCACCATCAACAATTAATGGAATCGTCGTTACATCTGTCATCCGACTAACAACATCGACTATTTCAGTTAATGTTGTTAACCCAACATCCGCCCAACCAAGTTGCGAGTTAGATATACCCGCTCCCGTTGCATAAACAGCAGGGAATCCAAACTCTTCAACCATTCGAGCGGTCATTCCGTCATATGCTCCAGGTAATATGAAAGCATTTGGTTGTTCTAATAACGCTTTCAATTTTTTATTTTTCGACATATCCTCACCTCAACTCGTTGCCCTATATTTTTCATCACTTAATTCCCGAAGCCAACTTATTGTCATTGATTCATTTGTTGGTACAAATGTAGAACCAAAGTCAATTTGTGCGTTGTTTAACACTTGTAATAAAGTAGTTGTAGTAACTGATTTAGATACAATTGTTGCTTCATATCGACCTGGCCTAGGCAAAGTATAGTACGGTAACAGACCATTTACGGGACACCACCGGACTGAATATGGTTTGCCAATTAACTGAGGAATAATAGATACCTCCCCTTGTGATAGTAATTCTCGTATTCTAGTCGAACTAACTTTTTCACCACATATAGCCACTTTAGGAACGATTGTCACATCTAACATTCCCTTACCATGTTCAATGAGAGTTGATGCGTTTCCGGAACCCTGTTTTCCGTAGGTGTAATCATACCCACAAACGACATGTGTTGCCCCAAGACCAAGTACATAATCTTGAATAAACTGCTCTGGTAATAACGAAGCAAAATCCAACGTGAATTCAACGATCATAAAATAATTTACCCCTAATGTAGCTAATTGCTTTTGTTTTTCCTCAAGGGGTATTAAATAGTCCACTTCCATTTTTCCGTTAGATAAAACGCTTTTAGGATGTGGAAAAAAACTCATAACAGTTAAGGGTAATCCTTTTTCATGTGCAACTTTTTTCGCTTCTAAAATGACACTTTTATGACCTTTATGAAGGCCATCAAAAAAGCCTAATGCAATGACATGATTTGGGATTTTCGATTGCCAAGCGATTAAATTTTTAGAATTAATGAACATTGTTTCCATAGCAACTTTCCCCCCTTTTGAAAATTTTATTTTGCTTCAATCGTTAAATTGTTTAGCTCTTTATCTTGAACCGTATCGCCCCAATACGTATTACTCAATGCTCGCTCATCCAAAGTCCATTTCACAGGCTCCCAATCCGGTTCAAATATTAAGTAGCCACCTGTAAATAATTCCACACGACATCCACTTCCAGGATCTATGACATATAGATATAAAGCTTGTGAGACACCATGTTTTCCTGGACCGATAAACTGTAAGCCATTTTCCTTTAAAATGTCTGCTGCTCTTAAAATATCTTGAGAATCATCTGACCAATAGGAAATATGGTGTAGCCTTGCAGGAGTAGGTAGTGTTGGTTTTGCGATAAATGCAACATCATGTACAAGAGGTGTTACACTCATCCAACCAGCCATAATATTATCTTCATCATCTACCACGTACTCACGCATATTAAATCCAAGTTGTTTTAGAAGAAAATCGTAAGTTTCCTTAATATGAATCGTGGAATGTATATTTACATGGTCAAAGCGTCGTGGTGAAATCCCTTTCGCCCACGCTTTATATGGTTGATTTTTCAGAACGGAACGACGATGTTCTTCTACTATTGGTTTTTCCATATCATAGTAAAGCTCAAAAGTATGTCCGCTCGGTAATTGGAATCTAATTGACTCACCTATTCCTTTTGTTGAACCTGCTTGGACAAACTCAACATTTACACCAGCATTTATTAGAGCTTCTTTAAATAGATTTACATCTTCACGTTTTTTTGTACGCCAACCCACATGCTTTACATATCCGCTTTCTCCTTCTTCGATAGACAATGTGTGATGTCCAAAATCACCATAAGCCCGTAAGTAATGAACACCGTTTTCACATGCAGTTTCTTCAAGACCAATAATTTCTTTAAAAAACCATAATGATTTATTTAGGTCTGGTGTAACTAATGCAACATAACCAAGCTTTGCAAGTTCTGGTTTGCTCATTTTATCTCCCCCATCACATTTGCAGATGTGCTTCAAACGATTTTAGCTCCCAAAATAGAACATTAACAATCTATAAAATCACAAATTAATTGAATATACAGAAATATTACACAAATAATTTTTACTGTTCTAGAGCATTAATTATCTATCTTCCCCCTCGTTTTCCGTAAGTTTTTATTGGATTTTTAAATTGCAATTATTTCTATTTATAAAAAAATGAGACTACCATTTAGGCAGCCCCAATCTTTTATTACTTCGTTTCCCTTTGCAGATTCATAGGTAGTGTTATTTTGTGAGGACAGGAAGGTCGTCTCCTTCCGTTATTTCTGTACTCACGCTAGAACCAGATGGATCTGTTGGTTTTGATACTTTTACAAATATAAACCAAACAATGGCTAATCCAAACAATCCAACTGTACTAATTAATAAAGGGAATCGACCGATATCTTGGTTGAAAATATCCATAATGATTTGGAATAAAAATGGTCCAACGACTCCACCGATTCCTTGAGCTGCTACAACGAATCCAACATAGGATGTTCCGCTATTTTTAGGTGTTGCTTCTGAGACTCGTGCAAATACACCTGGAAGTCCAATTCCCATACCAGCTCCACCAATAATACTTCCTACAAAGATCATCGTTAAACTGTGGGAAAGAAAACAAATCATCATCCCAAGTCCAGTTAAAAATACCGCTAACGGAATATACGAAACCGGTACTAATTGTTTAATACGTCCGAATACGAATCCTGCTAATAATGTTCCAAAGGTAAATACCGAAATGGCCATACCAGCTTGTGTTGCAGTTCCTAAGTTTTCTCCGGAGATAACGACAGAAATGTTTGTTACATAGCCAAAAATTAGTGCGGAAAATAAAATTTGACCAAAGGAAACACCGAAAATTAATTTTGGTATTTTAACCTTTTGTAACCCAAGCTCTTTCGGAGTTTTTCGTCTTTCAGGTTCAGGTAAGAATAAGAAGGTTAATGCTAAAATCCAAATCGGGAATAAATAAGTTAGGAATCCATATTGCCATCCAAACATGTCAGCTAAAATTCCACCGCCTAATTGGAAGAAGATCGCGCCAATACAAGCAATTGTCGATGTACCAAAACCGATTAAGAAATCACGTTCTTTCCCTTCAAAGAAGTCTGAAATGATATCGACAGATAATGGCATCGTAATCCCTACACCTAATCCTAACAATCCACGGAAGGCAATGATTAGTGGAAGACTATCAACAAAGAATGGCATTATCCCACCAATCATAAATAACGTTAAACCAATAAATAATAGCGTTCTCTTTTTAAATACATTGATTAGCTTTCCATAAAACAATGCAGGTACGATTTGAATTAAACCTGGAAAAGTAGCAACGAGCATTACAATAGTTGGATTATAATCTGGGAAAGCAGCAATAATATCTGCCATAATCGATCCCGCAACTCCAGCAGCAACATCTTGGAATGCAATAATTACAATTAAAAACTTCAGGAAATTCCGATTAATAGCTTTACTCATTCAATTACCCCCTTCTTTTTCCCTATAAATCTGGCAACACCCCTTAGAACGAAAATGAATCCCTCACCCCCTTAACTACAGTGTATCTAGTAGCCCTAAAACGCTTTCAAAGATTAATTTCATGTTATTTAAAACCTAATAACATTACAACATCATTTAGAAACTCGGTAATTTTATTACTATTCCTGTTACTAAAACTAGGACTTTTTACTAGATATGTTTTATTAAAAAAATAAAAGTTGCCCTCAACTCTTATTGGGCAACCTTTCTCAAAAACTATTGAATTTGTAATTCTTTTATACTTTTCTGAACAATCCCTTTTGTAGCTGTCTCTATCATTAATAGATTTCCACTAAGTGGCTGCTCGGCTAACTCTTTCTCGTTAAGTAACTCTGACGCGGTAGTGATAAATAAGTCTTTCATTTCATTTCCACCAAATTGACAACTTGTTATATGGTATAATGGCAATTCAATTTTTTCTAAAAGCTCTTTTGTTTTCGGATGAATTTTAGCAATAAACCCATTTTTCTTCGTTTTTTGTGCCACCTGTTTTGACTTGAACACCACAGTCCAAAGAATGCCGTCACAATCAATCGTTAAGCCGTCTGGGAATCCTTCCAAAATATCAAATTCGAATACTTTTTGGCGATTCGATAATTCTGCCCCTATCAAATCCAAATCATAACTCCATATCGACTGTGTCGCGGAGTCTACATGATACAAAATATTCTGATTTGGATGAAATGCCAGTCCATTAGACAATGCTACTGGAAAGTTAAAGACTTTTATATTTTTATCATGTTCAATCATATACAATTGAGCTATTCTAGGTTTATATTCGTTAAATGCATTTTCATCTGATTCTCTAAACTCTTTAAATCGAATATCAACTGATCCCGTCCAAATTCGGCCAAACCGATCTAATTTAGCATCATTTAATAATAAAAGTGGATCCATCCATTCAAAAGATACATATAGTGATAGTTCACCTGTAATTATATTTAACTTATTAATTTCCCTTGACATAATTAATAGATATTCGTTTTCACTATACTTCAAAATAGCTGTTGCCGGTGATGGTAAATAGTAACTCGATTCTTCCCCAGTTTTAATTAAGTAAGTTAAAACTCTTGACGTTGCTAAATCGACCCATAGTACCATCTCTTTTTCAAAGTCCCAAAATATACCTTCACCAAAAATGCTTTTTTCCTGACCAACCTTTTCGATTTTCAAATAAATTCCCCCTTTAGGAATCTAATACTTCAGGTAACCACGTAACTAGTTGAGGCAATATTGTAATAATGACAATAAGTAGAACCATTAATAACAAGAATGGAAAAGCCGCCCTCGACATTTGAAGTATATTCATCTTATTTTTCTGCTTTTCAGATACTTGCATCATGATAAACAAATTCAAACCGACAGGTGGAGTGATTGCTGCCATCTCCATAGCAATAATTGCAAAAATACCGAACCAGATTAAATCGAAGCCATAAGTACCCATTATTGGGTATAAGATTGGAACAATAATTAATAAAACAGAAACAACTTCCATAAACATGCCTAAAATGGCAAATAGTAAAAAGACAAGCAATAAAATTATCCATTTGTTCATTTCTAACGACTCGAAAGTCATTTGAATCGTCTGAGGTAGTTCGATTAATGTAATTGAAAAGCCGAATAATAATGCACTTGCCAATATTAACGATAGCATCCCTGTATTCGATGCAGTGGATTTCAAAATTTCAAAAAACTCTTTTAATCTAACAGACTTGTAAACGAAAATACCTAAAAACAAACTGACTACACAGGCAACCGCTGCCGCTTCAGTAACGGTAAAAATACCTGAATAGATTCCGCCAATAATAATAATTGGAATACTAAAAACCCAAATAATTTCTTTTAGTGAGTCAATTCTTTCACTCATAGAAGCTTTTTCTTTCCTAGGTAATTTAGTTGAAATCGCAAGAATGTATACGATGAATAAAAGAACGAGTAAAATTCCTGGAATAATTCCCGCCATAAATAGATCACTAACTGATTCTTGTGTCATTGCACCATATAAAATCATTGGACCAGATGGAGGAATCAATATTCCTAAAGTACCTGCAGCTGCAATGACTCCATATGCCAATCTTTTAGGATAGCCATTTTTAATCATTTCAGCTGATGCAATGTATCCTAATGTAACTACCGTTGCAACACTCGATCCGGACATAGATGCAAAAAATGCACAGGTAATAACAGTCCCAATAGCTAAACCACCAGGGTAATGTCCAAACCATTTATCTGCTACGTTAAATGCTTTCGTTCCTATCCCACTTTTTAAAATGATGTGACCTGTTAAGATAAATGCTGGTATAGCAATGAGTAAATTATTGTTCAGTGAATTGTATAACACTTGTGGTACTTGCAAATTCGCCATCTGTGGATCCATAAAGAAATACAACACACCGGCACCAACCATAGCTAACGAGAATGCAACTGGTAAACCTAATAAAAGTAAAACTAAAAATATAGCAATAATTAGTAAATACTCCATATATCAGCTCCTCCCTCCCTGATCACGAAATGATTAGTTTTCCTCATGAACACCACTCATACCATAACCATCCATAGTCCAAGTCATAAGAATATGCCGTATGATTGATAGACATAAGAAAATAAACCCTATTACTACAAAAAGTTGTGGTATCCAAACTTGGATTTGTAATAGCGATAAGTCCGTCGTTTTTCGTACAAACGAATTATGAAACATATCAAAGGATCTCAAAGTTACATAGGTAAAAAAGAGTAGTGAAACTATCATTAATAACGTATCAAGAATTTTACGAACAATAATTGGAAGCTGTTGGATTAGTATATCTACCCGTATATGTTCTAGGTTTTTCATCGCATATGAAGCGGCTAAATAAGAAGATGCTACAAACATATACACTGTAATCGGCACTACCCAAGAAGCATCAATGTGGAGGAGTCTTGCCAATACACCCCATGTTACAAAAAAGGATATGAGCAAAATAGCTATGCCTGCAATAATTCCTGAAAAATTTAATATCCGATCAATACCTTTTATAAAAATACCAATCCCCTTCATACGATCCCTCCATTCTTTAAATAGTGTAAATTGAGAGCAGAATGGAGTATCATTCTGCTCAAGTTTTTTTATTATCTTGTTTCGTCAATTATATTAATAATTTTCTGACCGATTTCCCCAGTCTTTTCGACATAAATGTCAATGACCTGCTTCTCTATATCACTAAATGCTTCTTTCTCTAATTCCTCGTAAAGCATTCCTTCTTGTTCTAATAGTTTAATAGATTCTTCATGCACTTTAATTTGCTCACTTGTCGTCCATTCCTGGGCTTCTTTCGCAGCTTCTAAAATAATTTCTTGAGCTTCTTTCGATAATCCATTCCAAAAGGCATCATTAACAGTTAGAGAAACGATTCCAGCATTAAATGGACCTGTATAACGATTAGTGAATTCATAGTACTGTCTAGCTGTAAAACCTGCTACCCCTGACAGAGCTGCGTCAACTGTACCTCTTTGTAAACCTTGAACAACTTCCTCCCCGCTTAAAGTTACTGGTGAACCTCCTGCAAGTTCTACATATTTAGCCATTAGTGGACTTGTCGTTCTAATCTTTTTCCCTTCAAATTCAGCTGGTGATGTTAGTGCCTCATCTACGGAAGCATAATAGGCATAACCAAAATCTGACCACATGATTGGTCTTGCCCCTACCTTAGTGAATTCCTCAACAAATACATCATTAAGACCATTGTCAAATGCATTATGAACATGCTCATAATTATCAAAAATTGGTAGTACTGAAAATTCTGCAGCTGGCACGTGACTAGTCCACATCTCGAGTGTATTTACTCCAAATTCTACCTGACCTGTAGTAACAGCATCTGGCATATTCACATCCAAATAAAGTTGACCAGTTGGGAAAATAGTAATATTGATTTTTCCATCACTTTTTTCTTTCGCTAATTCAGCAAACTTCTCGTAACCTTTCGAAACAAATAGTTCAACAGGATAACTATGTGCCAAACGTGCATTTACTTCCTCTAAACCACTGTCACTGTTTTGAGAAGTTGTTGCACTAGTTGTCACTTTAGTTCCTTCTTTGCTTCCTTCACTAGAACAAGCTACCATTAACAAACTTCCAATAACCAAAATGAGTAACAGATAAAATTTTTTCACTTTATTTCCCCCTCGTATATTAGTAGTAAGAGCTCTTTCTAATAGAATTTCCAGTTGATCCGGACAACTGGAGGATCTATTGGATTTCCTATAGGATGTGGT
>NZ_OBQC01000001.1 GCF_900220965.1 Ureibacillus acetophenoni
TGTGCAAAATAGCCCTCTATCTGAAAAAAATTAGCATAGTAGGGCTATTCGTAATGCGTACCAATAAGGTACGTTTTTTTATATTTCGGGCTTACTAAAGATCCAAATTTCGCAAGTATACTACGCGAAATCGCAAGTAACTCAGGAATCGCAAATAAGTAGAAGAAACCGCCCGCAAATAAAAAACCCCGCACTCCCTTAAAAGGGAAGTGCAGAGTCTACCAAAACCTTATACTAACAGCCCGAACAATTGGCTATCTTTATTCACTTCAGTAAATTCAAAGCCATTCACGCGCATGCGTTCAATTAGACCTTCGTAATCATCGGGTTTACTTACTTCGATCCCGACTAAAGCTGGACCGCTTTCTTTATTGTTTTTCTTTGTATACTCGAATGTTGTAATATCATCGTTTGGACCAAGGACCACAGTTAAGAATTGGCGTAACGCACCTGCACGTTGTGGGAAGTTCACGATGAAGTAATATAATAAACCTTCAAATAATAATGATTTTTCTCTAATTTCTGCCATACGACTGATATCATTGTTTCCACCTGTAATAATGACAACGACAGATTTTCCTTTAATTTGATCTGCATATAAATCTAATGCCGATACAGGAAGGGCACCAGATGGCTCTGCCACGATGGCGTGTTTGTTGTACAAATCGAGAATTGTTGTACTTACTTTTCCTTCAGGAACAACAACGATATCATCCAAATACTGTTTGCAAATGTTGTATGTTTCATTACCAACTAATTGCACAGCAGTACCATCACAAAATTTATCGATTTTAGGAAGGTGGGTAGGGCTGCCGTTTTCAATTGCGGCTTTCATACTTGCGGCACCCGTTGGTTCAACACCAATTACCTTAGTGTTCGGCGAGATGCTTTTCATATAAGCGGAAACCCCAGACATTAAACCGCCGCCACCAATTCCTCCAAAGATGAAGTCTAATGGCTCTTCAATGTCGTTTAATACCTCGACTGCTACAGTACCTTGACCAGCAACAATATCTAAATCATCAAAAGGATGAATAAAAATCATATCGTGCTCTTCGCAATAATCTTTCGCAGCTGCAACTGAATCATCAAATGTATCACCTACTAAGATGATTTCTACTTGATTGCGACCGAACATGCGAACTTGGTCAACCTTTTGTTTTGGTGTCGTTAAAGGCATGAAAATGGCACCTTTAATACCTAAATGTGCACAGGAATAAGCAACACCTTGTGCATGGTTTCCAGCACTTGCACAAACAACCCCGCTATTACGTGCTTCGTTCTCTATTTTTTTAATTTTATAATATGCACCACGTAATTTAAACGAACGAACAGATTGTAGATCTTCACGTTTTAAATAAATGTGTGCTCCATATTTTTCTGATAAATAGTCATTTTTTTGAAGTGGTGTATGTACAACTACATCTTTCAAAAGATGATGGGCTTTCAAAATATTTTCAACTGCATATGATTTCGTACCAGTAACTTCCATCGTTTTGTAACCTCCGTTATTGTTAGAACATTTTATCATTTTAACATAAAAATCAACGTTTTTTCGAAATTTTCAAAATGAAAACGTTTTAAGTACAAAATTAATTTTTTCCAAATTAATAACTTGCCTCAAAAAAAAGAAGCTAGCATTCAAGCCAGCTTCTCTATCTTTATTAGAATAAAATATGTGCAATTGCTGCAACGATTGGAATTGAAATAATCGTACGGATTAAGAAGATTACAAACAATCTCCAAATATTTAATGGAAGTTTTGTACCTAAGATTAATCCACCAACTTCAGACATGTAAATTAATTGTGTAACAGATACAGTAGCAATGAAGAAACGTGTCATTTCAGATTCAATGCCAGCACCTAATACTGCAGGTAATAACATATCAGCAAAACCAACAATCATCGTTTGTGCTGCTGCACCGGCTTCAGGAATTTGAAGTAGCGCTAAAATTGGCTCAAATGGCATACCTAAAATTTTAAAGAAGCTTGTATATTCTGCAAGAACAAGGGCAATTGTACCAAAAGCCATAATGATTGGTGTGATCGCAAACCACATTTCTAAAACATTCTTTAAACCAGAACCAATTACTTGTCCTAAATTTTTATTGCTTTCAGCTTTTGTAAGAGCATTTTTAATACCTAAAGAGAACACGTTATAGCCTTCTGGTACATCTTCACGGTTAGCAGGAGGGTTAGTTCCATCAATCTTTGTATCTGCAATACGACTTAATGGAAATACACGTGGCATAATTAATGCTAAAATAATACTTACAAAAATAACTGATCCATAAAATTGTACAAAGTAATTGCTCATATCAATTGTTTCAAGAACAACGAAACAGAAAGTAATCGATACTACTGAGAATGTAGTAGCAATTGTTGCTGCCTCACGTGCAGTATAGTTGCCTTCTTCATATTGTCTGTTTGTTAATAAAACCCCGATAGTTCCGTCACCTACAAATGAAGCTAAACAGTCGATAGCAGCACGGCCAGGAATTTTAAATAATGGTCGCATAATTTTAACCATCATTGAACCGAAGAATTCTAATAGACCAAAGTCAGTTAATAACGGTAATAATAATCCTGCAAATAAGAATAATGAGAACATCATTGTTACTAATCCGCCATCTGGTGTAATTAATAATCCAGATGTATAGTCACTAGTGAAAGCTTCAGGTCCAATTTGGAATAAATACATCGCTGCAAAAATAACAGCAAGTATTCGCATTATAGTCCAGAACCAATGAACACGGAATAAAGAATCAGCTAGCGTACGATTTTCTTTTGCAGGAATAAAATGCATAATAATCGATCCCACAGCTGCGATAATAAATACTATAAATGCAAACCAATGTATAAATGAAACGACATTAGCCGATAAGAAATTCGCTAGAATAGCGATTGGTACTTTTAGTCCGTCCCCTGTATCAATTGGTGTTATAAATAAGAAAACACCTACTACAGATAAAACGATAAATAAAAACCATGTATATGGTGTGAATTTTGTAGTCATGATCTTTCCCTCTCAGAAGTAAAATTGTATTTGTTGAATATTTATACACTATAAGGGTTTAATATTCATTTGTCTATATGTATATAAAAAGAAATATTATTCAGAAACTTCCGAAACTATTAATGAACTTTTCTATTTTTTATTTTGTGGATAAATAGAGGGAATATACGAAATTCATGGAAGTTATCAGAGGAATAAACACTAGTTTTTTACAAGATTAAAAAGGGCAGGATTAGTATCCTGCCCTTGCATATTTATTAATCTTCAAATGTATAAAGATAATAAGATTCCACATTAAACCAACTATCAAGCTTTGTAGTTTCTTCTTCGGATCGATGTTGCGTTTCTTGCATCATCCAAGCGGTTTGAGAATTGTGGGCGCGTAGTGCTGCTTCTTTGTCTTTTCTTACGCTACTTACATCATGTACGATTGGTGGTACACCGAGTTTAGTCATTGTATTATTAGCAAATCCTACTGCATAAATTCGAGGTCGAGATTCTTTTGGAATGCGACGAACAGCTTCAACAACAGCACGGCCAGTAGCCTCGTGATCTGGATGTACAGCAAAGCCGGGATAGAATGTGATGATTAAGGATGGATTTATTTCATCGATTAAGTCTGTAACGAGCTTCACCATTTTTTCATCATCTTCAAATTCTACGGTTTTATCGCGTAAACCCATCATACGAAGATCTTCAATGCCCATTGCTTCGCATGCTGCAATTAGCTCTTTTCGACGGATTTCAGGAAGGGATTCACGTGTTGCAAATGGTGGATTTCCAAGGTTTCGTCCCATTTCTCCTAATGTTAAACATGCATATGTAACTGGTACGCCCATATTACGATAAAGTCGAATCGTTCCAGCAGAAGAGAAGGCTTCATCGTCTGGGTGAGGGAAAACGACTAATACATGACGTTCAGGTTGTAGAGTCATTTGTTCATCTCTCCTTAATAAGTAAATGGTGTTTCACTAATTTCTAGTGCAACCGCAAGTTTTCCACTATAGTCTAATCCAGCCATCAACAGGCGCCCTTGTTCATCTAAAGTAAAATGTGTAATTCCTTGAGCGTACACCCAACCATGCTCCATTTTCAATCCGACGCGGTGGGGGGATTCACCGACAACTTTTCCTAATTCATAGCGAATTTTCGCATTTCGAATGAAAGCTCCGGCATTAAAAAACTTTTCATCATAATGTGAAGCATATGAACCGTTCGTCGTTTCGAGGTGAATAAAGACGTCTTTGTTCGCGAATGAGTTAAGCAAACCTTGGAGCTCGCTTATGTTAACTTCCTTCATCCTAATTCTCCTTTCCACAGCTTTCGTTTTGTATTTAATAGTATAGTAAAAATTTCTAATTTATGAAATGAAAATGTCTCACCTTAACCGGTGCCTCTTATTCGGTGCCTGGTACCCGAACAATTCTGAATTGTTCGGGTACCAGGTACACAAACAATTTGTAATATTCTGAATTTACTTGAATTGTTCGGGTGACAGGTACACAAACAATTCGGAATAATCTAAATTGTATCTGAATTGTGTGTGTACCAGGTACACACACAACCCACACAAATAGGTACCCACACAAATCTCGTATTGAAATCTACAACTCTTTGAAGTACCGTGAAGAAGAGGTGTTTGAGTATGAAAAAAGTATTCGAAAATGATTGGCAAGAAATACTTGCGGAAGAGTTGGAGAAACCATATTATCAACAACTAAGAAAAACTGTTGCACAAGAATACAACTTACATACAGTTTATCCTGCTAAAGAGGATATCATGAATGTTTTCAATACTGTTTCCTATAAAGATGTGAAAGTAGTAATATTAGGACAAGACCCGTACCATGGACCGGGACAAGCTCATGGCATGTGCTTTTCTGTAAGAAAGGGTGTACCACATCCTCCAAGTCTTCGAAATATATTTGTAGAGTTACAAAATGACCTAGGATGTCCTACTCCGAAAGACGGCTATTTAATGAAGTGGGCGCAGCAAGGAGTCTTTTTGCTGAACACAGTACTAACTGTCCGCAAAGGTGAAGCGAACTCACATAAAGGGATTGGATGGGAACAATTTACCGATGCAGTAATCGAAAAACTTGCCAGAAGACATGACCCGATAATTTTTGTCTTATGGGGTAAACCTGCTCAAACGAAACAAACGATCATTAAACAAAATGGATCCCATCATATCATTTTACAAGCGCCACATCCTAGTCCATTAAGTGCACATAGAGGGTTTTTTGGAAGTAAGCCATTTTCAAAAATCAATGACCAGTTAAAACAGTGGGGGAAAGAGCCGATTGACTGGTGTCTAGATGAACAATAAATAGAAGGATAATCCTTTAAATTGACCAGCCAATTTAAAGAATTCGTATTAGAAAGAAGGGAGTCACTTTTTGCGAATAAATTGTTTTCAATGCCAATACTTTAAAGTTACATGGGATCAAAACAATCCAAGAGGCTGTGCTGCCTATGGATTTAAAACGAGACAATTACCTTCAGTAGTCGTTAAACAATCCTCGGGAATGGATTGCTTGCATTATAAACAAAAAAAGCAGGAGGCGAAACGATGATATCCACTCAAACATTATTACAGCAAATTGAAAAACATACACAACTTGCAAAAAGTACAGAAAATGACCAACTAATTCGCGAGCAATTGATTGCAATTCGAGCGCTCTGTGAACTTGCTCTAACTGAACAAAGTTCTAACATTTCTGTGACAAAAAATCATTTCCAACAACAAAGTTTACCTCAAACAGTACAATTAAATCGTACAACCGAACCGTCTCTACAGTCGAATCCAATAAAAGAAGACGATGGAGCTAACGGAAATTCAATATTTGATTTTTAGGTGACAAACCAATTGAAACATACATTAATGAACAGAAATTGAGGGAAATGACATGAAGGGTTCAATTATTTCAGGTAGTATACACGGATTTTTTGCAGTTGCATTAGGAGCTTTTGGTGCACATGCACTAAAAGCAGTTCTTGATGATTATGGAACAGGTATTTGGAACACAGCAGTACAATACCAAATGTTCCATGCTGTTGCAATAATAATCATTGGGGTTCTGATGAGTACAAAGTTAATGGGAAATGTTAAAACATTAAAGTGGGCAGCTATTTTAATGAATTTAGGCATCGTATTTTTTGCAGGTAGTTTATA
Organism: Ureibacillus acetophenoni; assembly: GCF_900220965.1. Classification (GTDB taxonomy): domain Bacteria; phylum Bacillota; class Bacilli; order Bacillales_A; family Planococcaceae; genus Ureibacillus; species Ureibacillus acetophenoni. Next base: position 6,193 of record NZ_OBQC01000001.1, read on the forward strand.
TGTACTAGCCCTATCAGGGATTAAAACTTTAGGTGCAATCACTCCAATTGGTGGCGTTCTATTCCTAACAGGATGGATTTTAGTCATTGTTTCAGTAAGTAAACATGCGAAATAAATGATGGAGATTTGGGTATCTGGAAAGCTAGTATTTCTGGATGCCCTCATTTTTTATCCTTTTACGATTTCGAACGATTCATTCTATTTTTACAGAAAAGGTAAAAATAAGGTATCATATCTAAGAAGAATAATTTATTAAATTGAAAATTAATAGAAATAAGAAGGAGGCTTTTTAATGGAGCACTTATTAACAAAACTAGAACTAGGATTTGAAGAAATGGTGTCAATTCGACGTTACTTACACGCAAATCCTGAGCTATCATTTCAAGAAGTTCATACACCTGCTTATATAGCAAATTATCATCGTGAACTTGGTCTTGAAGTTCGAGAAGGTGTTGGAGGTAGAGGGGTAGTTGCTACATTACGTGGAGCAAAACCAGGCAAGACGGTTGCATTACGTGCTGACTTTGACGCACTTGCGATTCAAGAACTAAATGATCTACCATACAAATCCAAAGTAGATGGTGTAATGCACGCATGTGGTCATGATGGACATACAGCTACGCTTTTAGTACTTGCTAAAGTTTTAACTGAAATGAAAGAGGAAATTGAGGGCAATATCGTGTTCATTCACCAATTTGCTGAAGAATTAGCACCAGGTGGGGCAAAACCGATGATTGAAGATGGTTGTTTAGACGGTGTAGATGTTATTTTTGGAACACATCTATGGGCACCAACACCATTAGGAGAAGTTTGGGTTCGTCAAGGGCCTATTATGGCTGCGGCAGATCGATTCGAAATTACAATCAATGGAGTAGGTGGGCACGGTGCAGAGCCACATAATTCTGTCGATGCTATTTTAATTGCCTCACATTTTGTGACGCAACTACAATCTATTGTTTCTAGAAGAATTAACCCGTTAAAATCTGCGGTTATTTCGGTAGGTCATTTTGAAGCAAGCAATCCATTTAACGTAATTGCAGGAAAAGTAGAATTAAAAGGTACTGTAAGAACGTTTGATGAAGATATTCGTACTCAAATCGAGAAAGAAATTGAATTACTATTAAAATCGGTTTGTGAAGGTGCACATGCAACTTATGATTATACGTTCTTTAGAGGTTATCCACCAGTTGTTAACCACCCTGAAGAAACAAAGTTCTTAGCAGAAGTCGCTGGTCAAATCAATGAGGTGGAACAAGTAATAGAGTGTGACCCTCTAATGATTGGGGAAGATTTTGCTTATTATCTTGAAAAAGTTCCAGGTACGTTTTATATCACTGGTGCTAAAGATCCTTCGTGGGAAACAGCATATCCTCATCACCATCCACAATTTAACTTTGATGAAAGAGCAATGCTTATTGCAGCGAAAACATTAGGTTTAGCAACGCTAGAATATTTAAAAGAGAGTAAATAATATTAGATTATTTACAAAATATAAATTATTTTAATATTACTATTAAAAGGTAATGTATAATAGACTATTCATCTAGAATGTAACTTTTATAGAAAGAGTGAAGAGTGTGGGCATAGGGGGAAAACTTAATACAGCGTTTTATACATTAATAGCTTTACTATGCATTTCAATGGGAGTTAACTTCTTTAACTTAAATAATATTGAAAGCAAAATGGAAGAAACTTTAGATAGTCGGTTTGTACAAATTCAACTAGCTGATTCTATTCGTAATTCAATTGCGATGCAGGGATTGCATTCTCGAAATATAATGTTAACTGGTTCAACAAAATCCCAGGAGGAGTTAAGATCTTATCAAGATTCGTTAACGGAAGATCTAGAAGAATTAAATGCATTAGTCATTAGTGATACAATGAAGGGCTATCTAGCACAAATGCTACAAGATAAGGAACAGTACGATATAAACCTTGATTTAGCTATTAAAGAGTATCGTTCTGGACAAGTCGAACAAGCAAAACGAATTATGTCTACAGATTTAAATGATGCTTTTGAAAGTCTAGTAGCAACTACTGAATTAATAGATGAATATCAAAATGAGCAACTAAATATCGTTAATAAAGATTCTGAATCAGCTATGTTCACTTCGAAATTAACGTCCATTGTTATATTAATTGTCAGTTTAATCGTAGCTGGTTTCTTCGTTCTTTATGTACGTAGAACAATTACAACGCCACTTAAACAGTCTGTTAAGAACTTGGAAGCAATTGCGGAAGGTGACCTAACATTAGAAGATATGAATCACCATACAAAGGATGAAATTGGTCAGCTTGCGAATTCATTTAATACAATGAAAAATAACCTAAAATCACTTATAAGAAGCGTGCAACAAAACGTAGATCATTTAAGCGCAGCTTCAAGTGAGCTATCAGCTAGTACTGAAGAAATTACAGCAACGACTGAGGATATTACATCCCGTGTTAAAACGACAGCGAAAAGTGCTGGCGCAAATGCGCAATCTGCAAATGATAGTGCTATAGCAATGGATGAAACAGCTGCAGGAGTAAGTAGGATTGCAGAATCGACCCAAGACTTAAATACAAGTTCAATAGATACAAGCGATACTGCAAGACGTGGTGGTAAAATAATCATCAATGCTAAAGAACAAATGGATTTAATTTATGATTCAACGAACATGGTCAATAATCTTGTTCAAAAACTAAGTGAACAAACGAATGAAATTGAAAACATCTCAAGAGTCATTACTGAAATTACGGAGCAAACAAATTTACTTGCTTTAAATGCAGCAATCGAGGCAGCACGTGCCGGGGAACATGGTAAAGGATTTGCTGTTGTGGCAGATGAGGTTCGTAAACTTGCAGAACAATCAAAAGCATCTGCTAGTCAAATTGTGGATTTAACGGTAGAAATTAAAAAAGATACTACTAATGTTACAAAAGCCGTACACAATTCAATTACATCTGTAAAAGATGGTGTGATCATTATAGGAGAAGCAGGGGATGCATTCTCAAACATTGTACATGCCATTGAAAAGATGAATGTACAAATAGCTGAAATTTCAGCAACTGCAGAACAGATTTCAGCTAGTGCAGAAGAGGTTTCTGCATCGGTTACAGAGATTTCAAGCAGTTCTTTAAACTCCTCAAAAGATGTAGAAATAATAGCAACATCAATTGAGGAACAAGCAGCAACGATGGAGCAAGTAAACACAATAGCCGTTGATTTAAGTGAAAAAGCGCAATCATTGCAATCTGAAGTTCAAAAATTTAAATTATAAAACGAAAAAGAGACCCACTTCATTGATTGTCAATAATGAAGTGGGTTTTCAATATATAAGTACATTTTATCGTGTTCGTTGATTCATAACCATACCATTATTTAAATAAGTAATTGGTTCTTCAAATCTAGCAAAGTCGAAATAGATCATCGGGAATAGGAAATAGTGATCTGTTTCAAATTCGCGAATAACTGCATGGTCGCGACCTGCTTCAACAACTACACCACGAACTTCAACCGTATTTCCACCTTCTCTTTCCGCTGAAGGAACAGTGAAGAAAAACACAGCTTCCTTCCCTTTGTTTAATCTTAAAATATTCTCAATATATGATTCTTCACCACGAATTTGGGCAGCTGTAAAAGCGGCCATAGGATTCATTTGCTGTTGTGATTGAGCTTGACTTGGTGGTTGGGTTGGAAATTGGAATTGTGGTTGAGTTTGTTGTGTTTGTTGAGTTTGGGTTGGGAACTGAAATTGTGGGAACGCAGTATTCGGTTGTTGCTGATTGCTGTTAGCATTCCAATAATAATAAGACAATCAAAAACATCCTTTCAATTTTAAATTAAAATTCCTCGGTAAACCTAGGACGGAGGCAAAGAAACAGTGGAATTAATAGCACTTTAGTGAACCATTTTAATCACTGATAACTGGTCACTCATCTGTAGGTATGAAAAACCAATGAGCACGTTTTTAGAACAATACCGTTACCGTCAAGATTCATTCGTTACAAATACTTCGATCATTCATACCTCCTCAAAATAATGTATGCAACAATTAACATTTCAGAATAAAAAATAATAAAATTGTAGAAAATTGTATTACAGTGAAAAATTTTTGAACGATGTCTGTATTTAAGTAAGTATTAAGTCTTTCATTAATATAATGGTAATAAGAGTGTTCGTAGTCTTTAGGAAGTGTAAAGGGTAAGGAGAATGTATTATACATTAAAATGAGGGGTTGGTAATTTGCATTTAGGACCTTGGATTGCAATTGTCATTAGTGCAGTTTTAGCATTTATTGTTGGATCCTTCTATCATCAACCTTTGCATTGGTATTTATTTATCTTGATTTTGTTTATTGGTTTTTTCATTAATACAATCATATTAATTTTAAAGTCAAATGATGAACAAAAATGACCAGTAACCTAAATTGGCTACTGGTCTATTTTTTAATTATTTACTGATAAAAATTTAACTAATTTTTCGTTATCTAATAGGTTACCAACTAAAAATTCACCAAATTCTCCGTAACGTGCAGATACTTCATCAAAACGCATTTCGTATACGATTTTTTTGAATTGAAGCATATCGTCAGAGAATAAAGTTACGCCCCATTCGTGATCATCTAAACCAACTGAACCTGTAATGATCTGTTTAACTTTACCTGCATATGAGCGACCAATTAGACCGTGAGAACGCATTAAATCACGTCGCTCATCCATAGATAGCATGTACCAGTTGTCATTGCCTTCACGACGCTTGTCCATTGGATAGAAGCAAGAATATTTTGTACGTGGTAATTCCGGGTATAGACGTGCACGTACATGTGGGTTTTGGTATGGATCTTCATCTGACTCTTTTGATAAATAGTTTGAAAGTTCCACCACAGAAACATATGAATACGTAGGAACTGTAAAGTCTGCAATTGCTAATTTATTGAATTCTGCTTCAAGTTCTTGTAGTTCTTCTGGAGTTTCGCGAAGAATCATTAGCATAAAGTCAGCTTTTTGACCAAGAATTGAATAAAAAGCATGGGATCCTGTTTTTGCCACATGTGCTTCATTTAATTTTTCTAAGTATTGTACAAATTCCTCAACTGCTTTTGTACGTTCTTCTTCAGAAACTAATTTCCAAGAAGTCCAGTCAATTGCGCGGAAATCGTGTAAACAGTACCAGCCGTCTAATGTAATAGCTGCTTCATTCATTGGTTGAACACTCCCTTAATTGATTAACATTATCAATTACAATCTTAGCATAAATCCAAAATATTTCCTTGGTTTGAATGCTACAAATTAGTGAAATTCATCATTTCGACAATAGTGTGCCCACTTTTCATCAAAATGTAAAACGTGTATGCTTAAAAAGTGTAGCAAATGTTAAAATGGATATTTAGGAGTATACAAAAATGAATCACTTACTAAATCAAAAAAAATGGCGTTTTATCGATCAATCCATTAGCTCGAAGAATCGTACACCATTAGAATCTTTTGCGATGGATGATACCCTCTGTCATTTAGTAGGACAAGGGATGTGTGACTCAACTATTCGTACTTGGGTGCACGATAAAACGGTTGTGTTAGGTATACAAGACCATCGATTGCCTTTTGTGCAAGAAGGTATTAACCTATTAGAAAATAGGGGATATCAAGCTATTGTTAGAAACTCTGGTGGACTAGCAGTCGTGTTAGATCCGGGAGTACTAAATATATCCATCGTATTATCTGAAAGAGAACACTTGATTAGTATTAACGATGGTTATGATGTGATGGTTGAACTTATTAAAAATCTATTTCCTGAGGTAGCAAACGATATTAAAGCTTATGAAATTGTTGGTTCGTATTGCCCAGGTTCATATGATTTAAGTATTGATGGAAGAAAATTTGCAGGAATATCACAACGTCGAATTAGACAAGGGATTGCTGTACAAATTTATCTTTGCATTGAAGGTAGTGGAAGCGAACGAGCAGAACTCATTCGTGATTTTTATCAAGTTAGTTTGAAAAATGAGACAACTAAATTTGTCTATCCAACTATAAAACCATCTGTAATGGCAAGTTTAAGTGAATTATTAAATAGAGAGATTACAGTTTATGAAACTGTGTTCAACCTTCAAAATTTCGTGCAGTCTATTGGTGATATGAATCTGGAAAATCTCCATGATACCGAAACGGAATACTATGACTTTTATTTGAAAAGAATTTTTGAGCGAAATAAAAGAATGCTTGAGAGAAATGAATAGGTAAGAGAAAAACTTTGGATGTGCTTAGTGAGGCACATCCACGTTTTCTTTTCCTTGATCACTAACATTAGTAGAATAGTTTGCAACGAGATTGCCGTTTTTCTCCATCTTAAACACAGGAGCAATACGCTGTTCGTCTTCTTCTAAAGTTACAAGTCTACGAGCACGATTCATAATTTGTACGAATTGTTCATAATCTTCACGAATTGCACGGTTTTCCGATTCTAAAGAAGAAATCTTTTTCTCTAGTTCTTTAATTTTCTCTGTTGCAGCATTGGCAACTTGACGCCATTTAGTAGCTTCATTGTCAGAGCCACCGTTATGTTGTAAACGAAGTAAATAAGCAATTACGATATCTAGATTAAGAGCTGAAAGAGGAATAGATTTAACATCTTCACTAGTTTGAGTGGAAGATGGAAGCAAATAAACACCTTGGTTACGGCGTCTACCGTTCATTCCTAACACTCTCATTCTCTCTTTTCTTTCTTTTTTAGCTTCTGCTAATTCTTTCTCATATAAACGACGGACAACCGCATTCCAACGAAAACCACATGCAGCTGCCGTACGATTTAATGCATCGCCTGCTTCCTCAAAAGCGTTTAATTGAGTACTACCTTCTTTAACGTGACGCAAAACAGCTTCCGCTAGCAGTTCATCGTTTTCTTTAAGCCAAGCATCTTGTCTAATTTTGACCATTATTTAACCTCCTGTGATGTTAATAGTTTTATTTGTTCATAATGTATCATCGCCAATATTTTAGAAAAATATTCATAATTATTATTTTAATAGTAAAAAATTTTTAGTGATTTATATCATCTCTTAAGACCTTTGACGGATTAGTCTGTTTTTTGCTTGAAAGGGATGTATTAGTTAATATAAAATAGCATTTGTGAAAAAAGACTCGTAAATATTCAATTAATGAATAAAAGAAATATACAAATAGAAAGGGTTGTGGACAAAATGGCAAACGAATTTAAAGTTTGCGATGAATGTCAGGCCGTTAACTTAAAAACGTTAATTCCAAAGTTAAAAGAACTAGATCCAGAAGCAACGATTGAAATTGGCTGTCATTCATATTGTGGTCCAGGTCGTAAAAAAACATTTACCTTTGTGAATGGAAGACCACTTAATGCATTAACAGAAGATGAGTTAATGGAAAAAGTAAAAGCGAAACTGAAATAATAAACTAAAGACTATCGCCTTAAATGAAGGAGATAGTCTTTTTGTGTACAATTAAATAATAGAGTTTAATGAAAATAATTCAAAACTCACATATAATAGATAGTAAGATTGTGGGAGTGAGGTGTGGACAGTGAGTAATTACGCTAATTCTAAGTTAGTAGAAGAAAAGGTATTTAAGGATCCTGTGCACCGCTATGTTCATGTGCGCGATCAAGTTATTTGGGATTTAATAGGCACAAAAGAGTTCCAACGTTTACGAAGAATTAAACAGCTCGGCACTTCTTACCTAGTGTTTCACGGTGCAGAACATAGCCGTTTTAACCATTCGCTAGGTGTCTATGAAATTGTTCGTCGAATTGTAGATGATGTCTTCAGAGGACGTCCAGAGTGGGATGAAAGTGAACGTTTAGTTGCTCTATGTGCGGCGTTACTTCATGATTTAGGCCATGGACCGTTTTCCCATGCTTTCGAAAATGTTTTTCATACAGACCACGAACATTATACAAGAGAGATATTGTTAGGAAACACAGAAGTCAATGCAGTATTAAGGAAAGTGTCGGAGGATTTTGCTGAAAGAGTTGCCCTAGTTATTGAAAAAAATTATACAAATAATATTGTAGTGAGTCTTATATCAAGTCAAATAGATGCCGATCGAATGGATTACTTACAACGGGATGCTTATTTTACAGGGGTAAGTTATGGCCATTTTGATATGGAAAGAATTTTAAGAGTGATCCGTCCGCGACAAGGACAAATCGTTTTTAAAGCGACTGGGATGCATGCAATAGAGGACTATATTATGTCTAGGTATCAAATGTACCTACAAATCTATTTTCATCCTGTTTCTAGAAGTGCCGAAACGGTTCTTAACTTAACATTAAAACGTGCAAAGCAATTATATGATGAAGGTTATCAATTTAAGTTTGACCCGATTCACTTCCATTCCTTCTTTGAAAATAGAGTAACATTAGAAGACTACTTAGCTTTAGATGAAAATATATTGCTTGCCTATTTCCAATATTGGATGGATGAAGAGGATGCCATTTTAAAAGATTTAAGTAGAAGATTTATAAACCGCGATTTGTTTGCCCATGTTGATTTAAATCCTGAAGAGGAGCCAGAACGTTATGCTTGGTTAATCGAGCAGGTGAGGGCACAGGGATTCGACCCTGAGTATTATGTAAAACCAGATTCCACATCGGATTTGCCGTATGACTTTTATCGACCAGGTGATAAAACAACGAAAAAACCAATCTACTTGGAAATGCCGAGTGGTGAAATACGAGAACTTTCTGAGCAGTCTCATATCGTTTCGGCAATGGCAAATAATATTAAAGTAGATTATAAAGTGTACTATCCGAAAGAGATTATGTTTATTTAAGATAAACAATCTCTGATGTACATAAAAAGAGAATCCTCGTATTGGGATTCTCTTTTACGTTATTTATCGCTAGCGCGAACGCCAGCTTTAGCATAGTGATTTTTAGCCATTTCTTCAATAACGATAGTAACGGCTTCTGCAGGGGCATCCACAGTTTCTACTACTGCTTCTGTCACTTTTTCAACTAATGCTTTCTTTTGCTCATCTGTACGACCTTCAATCATTTTTATAGTTACGATTGGCATGTTGCATCCTCCTTAGTGGATATAATTAGTGTATATTCATTATAATAGGCTTAGATGGAGGGATTTACAATGACAAGTGGAGAAAAACCAAAACAAAAAATTGGATTTACTATTATTAAAGATGACCCAACAGATGGACATAAAGGGTATGGCATAGGTTCGTTATCTTTAGAAAATGTCACGCCGTTATTTATTGATATTGAAGAGAAAAGTGCATTTATTGATATCGGGGCGATGCATGCGAAAAGTGCAGTAGAAAAGGGCATTAAGTTTACAATAAATCGGGAAGATTCTGAAGGTGGTAAACCTTATTGGCTAGTGTGGATTACAATCGACTTTAAAGAAGATGGTCCATATTATGCGGGTGTCACAGCTTGTGAAATGGTTGTTAATCGTGAGAAAAGACGCGGATATAAAATACTTGCTGACCATGTAAACAGAATGGATAAATCATTAAAGCGCAAGATTCTAGTTGATAACATGGACGATAGTTCTAAGCAAGTACTTGCAGAATTCTTACAAACCCACAACCAAGAAATGTGGGATCGAAGCGAAGAACAGTTAAAAAACGATTTGCAAGTAAACTAACTAAACTATTTTAAGATAATTTGAAGATTGAATGAAAGCGCTTTTGTCAACATAAACATCGTTGGAATAGTGTTAATTATGAACAAAGTGTGACAGTTATCTTTACCAATTAATCCTTTATTGAAACCAGCGGTAAAAAAAGGTACATTAACATTATAGTTCAAATAATGAACTAGGACACTGTGGCTAATTGAAGGCTATGAAAACTATGCGGCATTTGAACAATACCCAAGCCGAATGCCCCATAATTTTCATGCCTCGATTGCCCAAAAAAAGGCTCTCTCTTGTTTTGGAAAGTTATTTCCAAATAAGAGAGAGCTTTTTTGTTACCTTAAAATCCGAATATATTTGTAAAACCTTCTAAATCGAACAAGTTGAAGAATTGATCCCAATCTTCATTCTCAAAGAGTGAACACTTTTCAGTAGGCACATCTTCTGTTTTCACATAAACGAGTCTTTGTTTAGGACAAGCGTCTGTTGCAATCTTTCCAGATTCAATATCTACGATAACGCCTTCAACACCACTAGGAACTTTAAAGGATTCGTTATCCTTACCTTTATGAACAGCTTCCATAAATTCTATCCAAATTAGCTTTGTAGCACTTTTATCGTCCGAATCGGTTAAGGTTTTTCCTGCATCATATCCATTCCAAACACCTGCTGTAACACTCGGTGTATAACCGATTAACCAGTTATCACTAACAGTTGAACCCGATTTAGCAGCATAAGTATGTGTCATTCGAGGTCTTAACGAGACACCTGTTGCTGGTGAATAATCGTTAAATACAGGGTCAAATATACCAGTCATTAACTGTGTCATTATGAATGAATCTTGTTCAGAAACGATTTGTTCTGGTGCTGGCGGACTATATTCGTAAACTACCTCTCCTTTAGCATTATGAATGGAAATAATAGTCGTTGGTTTCCGTTTTTGACCATTGGCAGCAATGATATTATAAGCATTTGTCATATCGTATAAAGACGTTTCAATTGTTCCAAGTGCAGCTGAAGGATTATCCCCTGAAGAGTAGGATAAATCAAAACGTTTTAACATATCACGAAAATCATTATGGCCAATTTCTTGTAATGTTTTCACTGCATAAATGTTATCTGAAATAGCAATTGCTTGCGCTAAAGACATTGCACTATCAGCAAACTTCCCATTAACGTTTTTCGGTTGATATGTTGATCTTCCACCATCATAGGTAAAAATCGTTTCGCCAACTTCTAAATAAGTTAATGGTGAGAATCCATTTTCGAGTGCGGCAGTATAAAGAATCGGTTTAATTGTGGAGCCAGGTTGTCGTGCTGCCTGAGTGACACGATTAAAAGGACTTACTCCATAATCACGTCCTCCAACGAGTGCTGTAACATAACCTTTCTCTACATCCATACTAACAAAACCTACTTGCAACTCGTTGTCAGGCATATGTTTCTCAACAGCTTCTTCCGCCGCTTGTTGATGAGCCTGATTTAAGGTTGTCCGAATTGTCCAACCGCCTTCACGGATGTTTAACCCTTGTTTTTCTAATATATTCGTTGCTTCTTGCCAAACAGTATCTAAAAAGTAAGGTGCAATCTTACGTGAAGCAATCCATTCATCATTTTTTAATACGATTTGTTGGGATTGTGCACGCTCTTTTTCAGTTGCACTAATCATTTTTTGGTCTTCCATTAAACTTAATATTAGCTTTTGACGATTTGATGCCTTTTCAAAATTAATAATTGGAGAATAAATGCTAGGACCTTTTGGAATTCCTGCTAACATTGCAGCTTCAGCAAGTGTTAACTCACTAGCTGATTTACTAAAGTAATATTGACTGGCTGCTTCAACTCCGTACATACCATGTCCATAGTTAACGGTATTTAAGTAGCCTTCAAGAATTTCATCTTTTGAATAGAATATTTCTAATCGATAAGCATAAAGCGCCTCATTAAATTTTCGCGACCAAGTTTTATCGAGTGTTAAGTAGAGATTACGGGCTAGTTGTTGTGTAAGTGTACTAGCACCTTCAGCCATACTTTGCGTTTTAATGTCAGTTAGAATCGCACTTGCAATTCGAGATAAGTCAAATCCATTGTGTGAATAAAAATCTTTATCTTCAACAGCAATGGTCGCGTCTAGTAGATAGGGTGACATTTCTTCTAACTCGATCCAGTAACGTCTTTCTTCGGTGTAATAATCGCCGATTTTATTTCCATTACTATCTAAAAATACTGATGCTTTTGGTATGATGAGAGGCGGTGCTCCTGCAATTTGGGCGTAAATACGTAATGACAAAAGCCCTACAGCCATGGCACATATGAAACCGACAAAGGTTAGTACTGTTATTTTTACCCACTTTTGTCGTCTTTTTTTACGAAAATAGCTTCGTCTTTTCAACCATATTCACCCCATTCTTTCCAATTAACGATAGTATAGACGTGAAATCTTTCGTTTAATCTAGTTTTTTTCGAAAAAAGTGTTGCACAATACCAGAAAAACACTATACTTTTCTGATGGATATGAATTCATATTTTTGTATTGTAGGAAAAGTTTACAAATGAGACCGTATTTCTGGAATAATGGTAACTTTGTATACAAATTAATACGGATATAATAGAGAAAAAGTTTCAAATCGAGACTTATTCATAATTTTCAGCGAATTCTTTCGTAGAAGAAAATTCTCGTTTGAGAATTTAAAGAGTTGGAAAATGGGAAGAGTATTATAGGTATGGGGAATTTCAAGTTTGAGGTCTGCGTTGAAGTGATGAAGATCATTTTGTCGTGGAATTCGGATGGTAATGTCCTTCATAAGGGCGCTGAAGCTCATTTTGGAGTGAAATTCAGGTGGAAATGTCCTTCATAAGGTTGATGAAGCCCGTTTTGGAGTGAGATTTGGGTGGAAATGTCCTTCATAAGGGTGATGAAGCCCGTTTTGGAGTGAAATTTGGGTGGAAATGTCCTTCATAAGGGTGATGAAGCCCATTTTGGAGTGAAATTTGGGTGGAAATGTCCTTCATAAGCATGATGGAGCCCATTTTGAAGTGAAAATCGGATGGAAATATCTTTATAAGTGTGATCAAGGACATTTCGAAGTGAAAACAGGTTAGAAATGTCTTTGATAATATCTATAAAAGACATTACAGCAAGAAAATGGCCTTGAAATGTCTTTAATAAGCCTTGTAAAGGACATTATAGTAAGCAAATCATCGTGAAATGTCTTTTACAAGGCCCCTAAAGGACATTACAGCAAGCAAATCGTTATGAAATGTCTTTAATAAGGCCCCTAAAGGACATTACAACAAGCAAATCATTGTGAAATGTCTTTTACAAGGTCCCTAAAGGACATTACAGTAAGCAAATCATTGTGAAATGTCTTTTACAAGGCCCCTAAAGGACATTACAGCAAGCAAATCGTCATGAAATGTCTTTAATAAGGCCTCTAAAGGACATTACAGCGACAAAATCGCCATGAAATGTCTTTAATAAGGCCCCTAAAGGACATTACAGCAAGCAAATCGTCATGAAATGTCTTTAATAGTGCCTCTAAAGGACATTAGAACAAAAAAATCATTATGAAATGTCTTTAATAATTCAGATAAACACATTTCATATAGAAAAAACGTGCTTTTATTACGAAAATACAAAATATAATCAGTAGGTGATATTAATGAGATTTGATGAAACTTATTCAGGAAATGTATTTATTAAAAGTCATCCAAATTATGAAGAATCAAAAGCGGTATTATACGGAATGCCTATGGACTGGACTGTAAGTTACCGTCCAGGATCACGTTTTGGTCCAGGCAGAATTCGCGAAGTATCAATTGGATTAGAAGAATATAGCCCGTACCTTGATCGTGAGCTAGATGATGTGAAATATTTTGATGCTGGTGATATTCCATTACCTTTCGGAAATGCACAAAAATCACTAGATACAATAGAAGAGTTTGTAAAGAGGGTTTTAGCTGACGGCAAAGTCCCTGTTGGTATGGGTGGGGAACATTTAGTATCTTGGCCAGTGATGAAAGCAGTTTACGAAAAATATAACGATTTAGCGATCATTCACTTTGATGCGCACACTGATTTACGTACTGATTATGAAGGGGAGCCTTTATCCCACTCAACGCCAATTCGTAAAATTGCTGAGCATATTGGTCCAAATAATGTTTATTCTTTCGGAATTCGTTCTGGTATGAAAGAAGAATTTGACTGGGCTCGTGAAAATGGTATGCACATTTCAAAATTTGAAGTGCTTGAGCCATTAAAGGAAATCCTTCCAACATTAGCTGGTCGTAATGTATATGTAACAATCGATATTGACGTGTTGGATCCAGCACATGCACCGGGAACAGGAACTGTTGACGCTGGTGGTATCACATCAAAAGAATTATTAGCATCCATCCATGCCATTGCTGGTAGTGATGTAAATGTTGTCGGTTTTGACTTAGTGGAAGTTGCTCCGATCTATGACCAATCAGAAATGACTTCAAATACGGCGTCGAAATTGTTAAGAGAAATGATATTAGGCTGGGTGAAATAATGTGAGTGAGGCACAGAGAAAATAATTTCTCTGTGCTTTTTATTGTGATGTTTTAGCTATAGCTATAAGGAGATGGGAGCAACACGTTTTCTATTGAGTTAAATTAAATTTATCAACTTTTACGCAAAAGTGAAGGTCCACAAGTTTTAATAATGTACATCTCTGAATAATGTGTAATTAATACCAATTTTTATTATTATGCTGTCTTTCACCGCAAAAATCAAATTTGTTAACATAAGCCCCATAGTACTTTATATGTGAGAAGGCTCACCACCTGCCTCAGGGACAACTTAACGAATACGGGAAGATGGTTAGAGTATCAAACGTGGCGAAAACAGCCCTATTTAATTTTAAAAAATTATTAAAGGGGGAAATTGTCTTGAATCTATCGGTCGTTGTAGAAGAAAATGTAAAAATGTATATGAAAAATAAGGGAAACATTATTACTATTTCGAGTTTTATTGTACAAGGATGTTGTGTAGTTGCGGAAGAAACAGATGTTTCGTATAAAGTGCCGAAGGATAAGACGAAGTACGTAATTGTAGAACAAGACGATTTAACGATTTATATAGATAAAATACTGCGCTTTAAAGATGACCGTGTTATATTATCCGTTTCTGGTTTTGGCCCCTTTAAATACATCTATGCAGGTGAATTAAAACGAATATAAATTCAGGTTCTTTTTAATCATGACTGCCGCAAGCTTTTGCCACTGTCAAAACATGTGAACTGCACTTTGGAAGCAATTAAACTAGATGTAAAAATAGCGTTAAATTACTAATAAAGCATTCCCACTTTATTTTTCCGATTTATGATGAGTACGAGGGAAATCGTAGAAAAACGTAAATATTCTATGAAAGTTTGTAATAAAGTTTTATAGATTTATATAACATGTTACAAAAGGAAAACGTTTACAAAAGTATGAGGGGGGAAACATTTGATTACCTTTTTAGTTGCTGTTGTTTTATTGGTTATTGCTTATTTTACGTATGGAAAATTTGTTGAAAAAGTGTTTGGTATAAATCCCAACAGAAGAACACCTGCCTATGTGAATGCGGATGGCGTTGACTATGTACCAATGGGTAAACAAAAAAACGCTTTAATTCAGCTATTAAACATTGCAGGAACAGGTCCAGTTTTCGGTCCAATTATGGGTGCATTATTTGGTCCTGTTGCATTTTTATGGATTGTCTTTGGGGCAATTTTCGCGGGAGCTGTTCATGATTATTTAACAGGGATGATTTCAATTCGTAACAGAGGAGCTCACATCCCTGAATTAGCAGGTAAATTTTTGGGGAAGATATCTAAACACTTAGTGAATTTCTTTGCGCTACTTCTCTTATTGTTAGTAGGAACAGTATTTGTAAGTACACCTGCGAGTTTACTTTATGTTCTAATAGATGGTAAAATCGCACTTATTTTTTTAATATTTGCAATTTTTATTTATTATCTCTTATCTACTATATTGCCAATTGATAAGATTATTGGTCGTATTTATCCTTTTTTTGGTGCGATCCTCTTAATTGGAACAATAGGGGTTGGCTTTACATTATTATTCTCTGAATATAGGATTCCTGAATTATCATTTGAAAACTTACACCCTGCCAATTTGCCAATTTTTCCGATTTTATTTTTAACAATTACATGTGGAGCATTATCTGGTTTCCATGCAACACAATCACCGTTAATTGCCAGAACGACGCAAAATGAAAAACAAGGTCGCTATATTTTCTATGGAATGATGATAGCAGAAGCTGTAATTGCCATGATTTGGGCAGCAGCTGCAATGAGTATTTTTGATGGTCAAACTCTTCAAGGTTTAATTAGTGAAGGGACAGTTTCCCTAGTTGTAAATGAAGTAGCAGTTACACTTTTAGGTGCGGTTGGTGGTACGATTGCTGTACTTGGTGTAGTTGTACTCCCGATTACATCCGGCGACACTGCGTTCCGTGCAGCGCGAAATATCATTGCAGATTATTTAAATATCAACCAAATAAAAATGGCAAAGCGCTTAATGATTGCTATTCCAATGTTTGTCGTTTCGTATTGGTTAACAACAATTGATTTTAATATTTTATGGCGATATTTCTCCTTTGCGAACCAAGGAACGGCCGCACTTGCCCTCTGGATCGCAACAATGTATTTACTTGTAAAGGGACGGAATTACTGGATTTCCCTTATTCCAGCTCTCTTTATTACAGCTATGGTAATGACCTATATATTATACGACAGTAACTTAGGGTTTGGTTTAGCACTTAACATTGCACAAATTGGTGGCGTTATTATTACAGCCGTTATAGCAGTCTTATTCTTTATGAAAGCGAATAAGAATAAAAAGGAAAATCTTCAGATCGATCTTGAAGTGGAATAAGAAGTTTCTTAAAGAATGTCCGATTGGGCATTCTTTTTTTTACTAAAACCTACATTAATATAGAATGCTGATTAAGCTAGTTTAGCTCCGTTATATGTTGTGCTTTGTGCTGGGTCTAATGTATAATATGAAGGTTATATAAGGAAAGGAAGTGACCACAGTATGATCGATGTTGAAAAACAAGTAAAAATCAAATTACAATCAACGATCACTCCAACTGAAGGGGAAAGCGAATCATATGAGCTTTGGTTACAAGGATCCTTTATTCAAAAAAGAGATAAAATGTATTTACGTTACGTGGAAGAATTAGATGGAAAGAGTATTCGCACTACGGTTCGGCTGAATGAAGATAAAGCTTCAATATTACGAAGCGGCGGTGTCAATATGAGACTTCCATTTAATTTAGAAATAAAGGAAAACGGACATTATGAATCGCCATACGGTATGTTACCGTTACTTACAAAAACGCATCAATTAAATCATGCTCACAATGATGAAACTTCTATCGAAGGAAGTTTTTATGTAAACTATGATTTAATTATTGGTGGACAAGCCGTTGGAGAATATCAATTGGAAATACACTATTCGGAGGGACAAGCATGAACGCAGTAGAACAATTACAACAGTCAATTAAAATTGCGTTAGCACAGGCTGTAACAAAAGCTGGAATCGTTGAAGATGCAGCTGAACTTAACATTCATCTAGAAACACCAAAAGATAAAGCAAATGGTGACTATGCAACTAACCTTGCAATGCAACTAACAAAATTAGCGAAAAAGCCACCTCGTGCAATCGCTGAAAGCATTTTAGAAAATCTTGAAACAGAAGGAACAGATATTGAAAAAGTTGAAATAGCTGGACCAGGTTTCATTAACATAACTGTTCGTAAAGATTTCTTAGCTCAAGTAGTAAAAGCTGTTGAAGCACAAGGTGAAAACTACGGTCGCTCAACATCTGGTGGTGGCGAGAAAGTACAAGTGGAGTTTGTATCTGCAAACCCAACTGGTGACCTTCACTTAGGCCATGCACGTGGTGCGGCATTTGGTGACTCATTATGTAATGTGTTAGATTTTGCAGGCTATGCTGTTTCTCGTGAATATTACATTAATGACGCTGGAAATCAAATTAACAACCTAGCATACTCATTAGAAGCACGTTATAAACAAGCACTAGGTCTTGATGCAGAAATGCCGGAAGATGGCTACCATGGACAAGACATTATTGCTATTGCTGGAAAAATTGTTGAAGAACACGGTAATTCAATCTTAGATAAATCGGATGAAGAACGATTCAATTTCTTCCGTGAAAATGGTTTAAAACTAGAATTAGACAAACTAAAAAATGACCTAGCAAACTTCCGTGTAAATTTCGATGTTTGGTATTCAGAAACATCTTTATACAAAAACGGAAAAATCGATGTTGCGTTAGATAAATTAAAAGCTAACGGTCATGTGTTTGAAGAAGAAGGAGCAACTTGGTTCCGTTCAACGACATTCGGTGACGACAAAGACCGTGTGTTAGTGAAATCAGATGGCTCATACACATACTTAACACCTGACATTGCTTACCATGAAGATAAAATCCAACGTGGTTTTGATAAGTTAATTAACATTTGGGGTGCTGACCACCATGGTTACATTCCGCGTATGAAAGCTGCCATTCAAGCACTTGGATATGACCGCGAAAAATTAGAAGTTGAAGTAATTCAAATGGTTCAACTTTATAAAAACGGCGAGAAGTACAAAATGAGTAAACGTACAGGGAATGCTGTAACAATGCGTGATTTAGTGGAAGAAGTAGGGTTAGATGCAGTACGTTACTACTTCGTGAAAGCTGCATGTGATTCACACATGGACTTTGACTTAGATTTAGCGGTATCACAGTCAAATGAAAACCCAGTTTACTATGCGCAATATGCACACGCACGTATTAGCTCAATTCTACGCTCAGCGGAAGAACAAGGTTTTGCGGCGACACTTGATCACTTGGATTTATTAACTGCAGAAAAAGAAGAGGAAGTATTAAAGAAAGTGGGCTCATTCCCACAAGTTGTGGCGGAAGCGGCAAAACACCGTACACCACATAGAGTAGCAAACTTCATCCAAGAACTTGCTGCAAGCTTCCACAGCTTCTACAATGCAGAAAAAGTACTAAACCCTGACAATAAAGAATTAACAGAAGCACGCTTAGCTTTAATTAACGCAGTACGCGTAACATTAGCAAATGCGTTACGCTTAATCGGCGTAAGCGCTCCAGAGAAAATGTAATACATTAAACCAGCCCCCTGGAAAAGGGAGGCTGGTTTTTTTATGTTTAGAAATTGTTTAATTGTGTGGGTACCAGGTACAGATACAATTCAGATTATTCTGAATCGTTTGCGTACCTGGTACCCACACAATTTAGGACAAAAGTTAGATGAATTATCAGGGGAACTTCAAGTGTTCACTTCACTAGATGATGCCATGCAAACATTTGAAGGAAAGCATTTTGCTGAAAAAATGGCGTTAATTTATGAAAGTGTCGTTGCTGTAGAATGGGCAGCAAAATATGGTGGAAAGTACGAGAAATTAGCTGAAGTTTATTTAGAAGATAGTTGGAAACTGAGGAAAATTGGAGATTCGATGAAAACAGTCGAATACTATAACGAAATCGTTTAATTTATTGCCAGGCACTCAAACAATTCAGAATTTCAGGAATTGATGAGTAACTGGCACTTTTCTAATTCCAACAAAAAAACTCTGAATTGCCTATTGACTTATTAATTATCAGAAGATAAAATCAATTCAATACAATTAACCGACTTTTCAAAGGGAGAAAGTAGGAATTGATTTACGGTTGGAAAAGGAAAAGGAGGTTTTGTCTTTATGAAGGATCTATTCATAAAAACGGAACAACAAAAAATTTGGCTTGAAAAATTAGCGACATTAGAACAAACCTTTAAACTCAATGCACAACAAATCGACGAGGAATCATATTTTCCAAGGGAGCATATTCAAGCTCTGCGGGAAATTGGATATACGAAAGTAACATTACCAAAAGAATTAGGTGGTGAAGGATTCAACATTCACGACACAATAGTCCTTCAAGAAACATTAGGTAGTTACGATGGAAGTACAGCACTATCGATCGCTTGGACGCTTCTAACAGTTGGAGATCTTTTTGAAAATAAAAACTGGGAACCATCTAAACTTGAATCTCTAGCTAAAGCGGTTGAACAAGGCGCAATTATTAACCGTTCAGTAAGTGAAGCTGCAACAGGTAGCCCAATCCGTGGTGGACGTCCTGGAACACAAGCAGTACGTGAAGGGAACAAGTGGGTGATCAATGGACGTAAAAGTTATACATCAGGATCTCCTGAACTAGATTACTTCCTTACTTCTGCTTGGATTGAAGAAAAAGAAACAATCGGTTTCTTCTTAATCCATAAAGATACAGAAGGGCTATCAATCGATGAAACTTGGGATGTAATTGCGATGCGCGGAACAGGTAGTCATGACTTAGTACTTGAAAATGTAGTAGTGGATGAGTCAGATTTAGTTGAACTTCCTACTTACAGTACAGGCTTTAAGTTAAATGGTTGGCTTTTATTAATACCAGCTACATATTTAGGGATTGCTCAAGCTGCACGTGATTACGCATTAAGATTTGCAAATACTCACTCACCAAACAGTATTAAAGGTACAATCGCATCTTTACCAAACGTACAAAGTTTACTTGGTGAAATCGAATTGGAACTTGCAACGGCTCGTTACACTTTATATGGTGCGGCACAAAACTATGTAGAGTTAAAACAAAAGGAAAGTGAAGGTCACAAACTTTCAGAAGATGAAGGCACGATGCTTGTGAACGCAGTCAATACAGCAAAGCATGTTGTTACAAATGCTGCGATTACAGTGGTGGATAAAGCAATGCGTGTTGTTGGAGCAAAAAGTTTACAAAGAACAAATCCATTACAACGTTACTATCGTGACGTTCGTGCAGGGCTCCACAACCCACCAATGGATGACATTACAATTAAAAAATTAGCGGAATTCGCTTTAAAACAAGATGAACATAAAGGGGAACAATAATCATGAAATTCAATAAATTACTTAAATTTGCTGCTGTAGGATTTGCATCAATTTCAATTTTAGCTGCATGTGGAAACGGTGAAAGTGAAAAATCATCAGGAACGAAGACGACAGAAGACGGTCAAGAAGTTCGAGTTGTAAAAGTAGCTTACGACCAAGCGGGTAAACCGATGACATTCATCGATGAAAATGGAAATGCAACAGGTTATGACGTAGAAGTTATGAAACTAGTAGATGAACTTTTACCAGAATACGAGTTTGAATTTGTAGGTACGACAAATGACGATCTATTAATTGGTGTAGAACAAGGAAAATACCATGCTGGAGTAAAAAATGCCTTCTGGACAGAAGAGCGTACACAGAAGTTCATTTTCCCACAAGAATTCCTTGGCTTAAGTAGTGCAGGTCTAGTGTTGAAAAAGGAAAATGAAAATATTAAGGACTTAAGTGACTTTGCAACAGCTGGTATGACTCTAGCACCAATTGCAGCTAACAATGCACAATACACGGTTATTGCTGAATACAACGACGCAAACCCAGACAATCCTGTAAAACTACAAGCAGGTGAAGAGTTTACTGTAGACGTTGTTCAATGGGTAAATGAAGGTCGTGTTGATGGTGGGGTAATCATTGAAGGTGCATTCAAAGGGCAAGTATTAACTGAAGGCGGTCCGTATTACAACTTAAAAGATGAAGTTGTCTATAACGAATTCGCGGTAATTAAAACATGGCCATTATTCAACAAAAATGAACAAGAATTTGCTGATGCATATGACAAAGCACTAGCAGAGTTAAAAGAGACTGATAAATTACGTGAATTAAGTGTTGAGTTCTACGGTAGAGATTTATTTGAAGTGTTAGATAAAGTAGAACGTTAAAAAATGTAAGAAAGGGCTGCCAGTGGTCAGTTTCTCTGGAGCCCTTTTCTTATATTTGTGTGATTAACATCTTTTAGATTAGTTTTCTATGAAAATAGAAAAAGGTTTCGGAACATAATTTTCTCTCTCTAATGAATTTCTCATTTGGAAAGTGGTGAGTAGATGGAAAAGTATTTTGATATAAATTATCTTTGGACGGCACTTCCTCAACTAGTACCATTTTTATGGATTACCTTATTTGTAGCTGCGTTGTCCGTAATTTTTGGAACCTTGCTTGGTTTAATTATTGCTGTCTTTAAATTATCTAAAAATAGATTTTTACAATTATTAGCAAATAGCTATATTACAATCATGCGTTGTACGCCTTCAATTGTACTATTATTCCTTGTTTATTATGGAATACCTGCTTTTGCTGATTCTTTCTTCGGTATATATTTACAAGATGTACACACTGGAGTATTTGTAGTTATTACGTTTAGCTTACAATTCGCAGCGATGATGGCAGAAGTAATTAGATCCGCTTATTTAGCTATTGATAAAGGACAATATGAGGCTGCAGTAAGTGTTGGGTTAACACCATTCCAAGCATATCGACGAATCATCTTCCCACAAGCTGTAGTTGTTGCGCTACCAAACTTCGGTAACGGACTCATTTCAGTCCTACAAGAGGGAGCACTAGCTTATACAATCGGATTTATTGACATTGTAGGAAAAGCGAATCTAATCATTGCGAATAATTACAATACACACGCGTTAGAGATCTATATTGCTTTAGCAGTATTTTATTGGGTACTTTCCGTTGTGATTGCAAAAATCTTTGAATTGCTAGAAAAAGCATTTAGTAAAGGGCAACGTTCATTAAAAACAAGTTAAGGAGGCGCATTAAAGGATGAATTCTAGTTTTATTAATATGGAATTTCTAATTGATACATTTTTCGTAGCACTTAGTGGCGTTCCAATTGCGCTTCTTGTAACTGTTGTTGCACTTGCGATCGCTTTGCCAATCGGCTTTTTCCTCGCATTAACACGAATCAATGAAATTCCAATACTTAATGGTTTTACAAAAGTGTATGTGTCCTTTGTTCGAGGGACGCCTATCATCATTCAAATATTTGTTTTATATAGTATTCTACCATTAGTTTTAGCAAGTATTTTTGAAAGGTATAATATTGATTTCCCAATATATGAAGTCAATACACTATGGTATGCATTTATTATTTTCTCGTTTAATACAGCTGCTATTTTAGTCGAAGTCTTTCGTTCGGCACTGAAAACTGTAAATGCAGGACAATTGGAGGCAGCTTACTCTGTTGGGTTAACAACAGCACAAGCGTATCGCCGAATTATTATCCCACAAATGCTTGTATCTGCAATGCCTAATCTATGTACAGCAACGATTAATTTGATCAAAGCAACGTCATTAGGTTACGCGATTTCATTACAAGAAATTACGCTAAAAGCGAAAGTGGCTGCAAACGTAGGGTACAACTATTTAGAAGCGTATATTGATATATTTATTGTTTACTTGATTTTGTGTATTACGGTTGAGTATTTATTTAAAGTCTTTGAAAAACGACTAAGTCGCTATAAGGCTGTTGCTACGGCATAGGGGGGAAAACGATGTTAGAAATTCAAAATGTCCATAAATCATTTGGTAAAAATGAAATATTAAAAGGCGTCGATCTTTCAGTAGATAAAGGCGATGTAGTTGTAATACTCGGTCCAAGTGGATCCGGAAAAACAACACTTTTACGATGCATAAACTTTTTAGAAAGAGCTGATCAAGGAACAGCGACTTTAGGGGATTTGAAGGTAGACTTGCATTCAGCTTCGAAAAAAGAAGTATTGGCCGTTCGTCAACGATCTGCTTTCGTTTTCCAAAACTATAATTTATTTAACAATAAAACAGCCATTGAAAATGTGGCTGAAGGTTTAATAATTGGAAGAAAGATACCTAAAGAAGAAGCATACAAAATTGCTCGTGAAGCATTAGATAAAGTAGGTCTATCTGAGAAATACGACTCCTATCCTAGCCAATTATCCGGAGGGCAACAGCAACGTGTCGGGATTGCACGCGCGGTTGCATTAAATCCAGATGTCATTCTTTTCGATGAGCCAACTTCTGCACTCGACCCAGAACTAGTTGGAGAAGTACTCGAAGTTATGAAAGAAATCGCCCGTGAAGGAACTACAATGATTGTCGTAACCCATGAAATGCAATTTGCTAAGGATGTTGCGAAAAAGGTGATCTTTATGGATGGTGGCAACATTGTTGAAGAGGGAACACCCCATGAAATTTTTGTCACACCAAAAGAAGAACGAACACGCCGATTTTTACGACGCGTGCTACCAGGGGAATATGATTTTGAAATTTAGCCAGTCCTATTTAGGGCTGGTTTTACCATATTTTTATGAAAATAGTTTCTCAAACTCGCAAGTAAGCTCATTAGAATCGCTAGTAACGTACTGAAAATCGCAAGTGAATTCCATCAAATTCGGAAAACGCAAATAAGTAACCAAAACTCGCAAATAAACTCCATAGAATCGCAAGTAACGTTCTGAAATTCGCAAGTAAAATTTATCAATTTAAGAAATCGCACGAAAGTATTCAAAACTCGCTCATAAGTTTCTGAAATTCGCCCGTAATCTTAAGAAAAGCGCTCGTAAAAACCTGAAATAAGCTAAAACGCCCGTAAGTATGCAAATGTCGCCCATAAGTACGTGGAACTCGCCCGTAAATATCAGAAACTCGCACATAAACACCTGAATTTCGCCCGTAGACCCAATCCAAACCAACCCATGCAACAAAATGTGAAAAGAAAGCATAACTTTCTTTACCATATGTCCATTTAAAATTAGCAAAAATAAATTTACATTAAAGTTAGGATGTTCTTTCTCATATATATAAGAGGGAGACTGAAAAAATAAGGGGTGTAGCAAATGACTGTTGATCAAAAAGTTAGAGAATTACAGCATTTTATTAATGGTTCACTAGTGGATGGGACAAGTGGACGTTATTCAGATGTTTACAATCCGAGTACTGGTGAAGTTATTGCACGAGTGCCATTAGCATCGAGAGAGGAAGTTATAACTGCTATTGAAAATGCAAAAGCAGCATTTCCAGCTTGGAAAAAAGTATCTGCAGGAAAGCGTGCAGAAGTTGTTCAACGTTTCCGTCAATTAGTCTCTGAAAATATTGAAGAGCTCATCGAAGTCATCTGTGAAGAAAGTGGAAAAACGAAAGAAGATGCTAAAGGTGAAATTACTCGTGGTTTAGAATCTGTTGATTTAGCTATCAACGTTGCCCACATGACTAAAGGGGAATACTCAGTCAATGTTGGTGGAGGCATAAACGCATATTCTGCAAAATATCCACTTGGCGTCGTTGCTGCCATTTCACCGTTTAACTTCCCGGTAATGGTACCACTTGCTCAAACAAGTATGGCTGTTGCTGTTGGAAACGCGGTAATTTTAAAACCATCTGAAAAAGTACCTATCTCAGCGCTATACATGTCAAATCTGTGGAAAGAAGCTGGATTACCAGATGGCATTTGGACAGTTATCAATGGTGACAAAGAAGCGGTTGATGAACTATTAGAAAATAATACAATTGAAGCTATTTCCTTTGTCGGCTCAACTCCAGTAGCTGAGCATATCTACCAAAAAGGAACAAGCTATAACAAACGTGTGGCTGCCCTAGGTGGTGGTAAAAACTTTATGGTAGTTATGCCGGATGCTGACCTAGAGAAAACAGCAAATGCATTTTTAGGAGCAGCCTATGGAGCAGCATCGCAACGTTGTATGGCTATTTCGGGTGCAATCCCAGTTGGTAAAGAAACAGCAGACAAGTTCGTTGCGATCTTAAAAGAAAAAATTGCAAACTTAAAAGTGGGACCATATACTGACGAAACAGTAGATTTCGGACCAGTCATCACACAGCAATCAAAAGATGCGGTTCTTGCAGCGATTAATAAAGGAATCGAAGAGGGTGCGCAAATCGTTGTTGATGGTCGTAATCCAAAAATCAGTGAAACATCAAAAGGTTTCTATCTTGGGCCGACACTTTTAGACGAAGTGACACCATCAATGGAAATCTATGAAAAAGAAGTTTTCGGTCCTGCACGTATTATCGTTCGTGTAGAATCTCTGCAAGAAGCGATTGATTTAATTAATGACCACGAATTAGGTAACGGTGTAACGATCTTCACAAATAGTGGAGCGGCTGCTCGTAAATTCCAAGAAGAAATTGAAGTTGGTATGGTAGGGGTAAACGTACCGATACCAATTCCAGTAGGCTATCATAACTTTGGTGGACTAAAACGTTCAAAATTTGGTGAGGGTTACATGTTTGGTCCAGACCAAGCCCGCTTCTTCACAAAAGTAAAAACGATTTCAGAACGTTGGTTAGAAGAAGATGATGAAACTGCATCAACGTTTTCCTTCCCAAGTAATGAAAGTGGAAAGTAACAAATAACATATTAAAAGAGGTATACCGCATTGGTATGCCTCTTTTTTGATTTTATTAGAAAAGTAGAAAGGTTTCTTCTATAATATCAATAGAATAATAGTTTAAATATTTTGAAAAGTGAAATCGGTGTAGAACAGGAGGGATGTTTAGTGACTCATTCATTGCAAATGGAAGATGTTTTAAAAAATAAACATTTTGCTCGAGCGGAAGTAATTGCGGGAAGCAATGGACTTAGCAACCTTGTGAAATGGGTACATATTTTAGAAACCTACCATGTTGAAAAATTACTAAAAGGGCAAGAACTTGTATTAACGACAGGTGTAAGTATTAAACAAGATACAGAAAAGTTTCTTCTTTTTGTAGAAGGGTTAATTAAAGCAAAAAGTGCAGGTTTGTGTATTGAATATGGTGAGTATATACAAAGCATCCCGGAAGAAGTTATAGACCTTGCCAATAAACATCAGTTCCCTATCATCGTATTCCACGAAATTGTCGCATTTGTTGAAATAACTCAAGAACTTCATTCCTTAATTATTAATCAACAATATTTAATGATCTCGAAATTAGAAAAATATGCACAGCAATTAAATAAAGAAACATTATCTACACAAACACCGAGTCATCTTATGAAAATGATGTATCAATATTTAAAGGTTCAGACAATCCTCAAGATTGAAGGGCAAGAACCGTTGTTCATTCCGAATTTATCACAACAACAGAGATCCTCATTACTAAAAAAAATAGAATATCATTCAGAAGATTCATGTTTTATTAGCCAATCAATTCATTTATTTGAACATCCATATGCTGAAATTATGTTATATAGCGAGGAAAAAGCAATTACAGAATTTGAATCCCTCATTTTAGACAGAACGGCAACGGCATTAGGGGAATTATTAATTCGAAATTTGTATGTGGAAGAGAAAAAAGGGATAGAAGATGCCAAGTGGTTGGAAGAATGGTTAGAAGGAAAGCATTTAAAGGAAGCGATCGATCAATTTATTTTATCCCAATGGACAAGTTATGTACCAAAAGGATGTACGGTTGTCCTCACATCCATTTCCGAAATGAAAAGAAATCAACAACTTGATAAAACATATTTGAAATTGTATTGTAAGTCGATTTTTGAACAGTATGGATTTTATTCATTTGTTGTGGAAAAGAACAAGTTTCTTAATTTTATTTTGCTGAATAAACGTGAGCAAAGCTCGATGAAGGATAGAATCTATGAATCTCTGAAAAAAATAGAACAGTCCGATTTGATAACGAATCAAGATGCCTTTCATTTTAAGTTTGTCGTTGGTAAATTAGTCGACCAGGTTCACCACATTGGGGAGAGTTATCAATCTGCATTAGATGCATTATATATCTCCAGAAAAATTAAGACATCCTCCTACTTCTATGATGATCTTCATCTGTACCGTTTAATTTATCAAATGCAAATGCACACCGATTTACATGAGATGGTTAATGAATATTTACAGCCATTAATAGAGTATGATGAAAAAAATAATGGGCAGTTGATTGATACATTGGAAGTTTATTTGCAAACGAATGGCTCGAAGCAAGAAACGGCAAAGCGTTTGTTTATTGTGAGGCAAACACTATACCATCGGATTCGAAAGATTGAAAGTTTAATAGGTGAAGATTTTATGGATGGAGAGAAGCGGCTTGTTCTGGAATTTATGTTGCTCTCTCGTAAGTTCATGGCAAATGTATAGTGTAGGGAGTAGCGATTGGATGGAGTTTCGATCGTTACTCCTTTTACGTTATGTATGAATTTTTTGGTATTATTTTACGTTTTGTTTAGTGAAAAAAATGAAGGGACAAATCATAATTGACTGTAAATTAAAGTTTGATTCGATGCTTTAAAAAATGGATAGGGGTGTGTGGTTATGTTAGAGACAAATGTCGGTAAAGAACTGATGAGTAAAGATGAAAAATATGTTTGGCACTCCATGAAACCGTATAATCCAAATGCAACATTGGTGGTTGAACAGTCCAGTGGTGCACGTATTACAGATGTTGATGGAAAAGAATATATTGATGCGATGGCTGGTTTGTTCTGTGTGAATGTTGGTTACGGTCGACAAGAGCTAGCACAAGCGGCATATGAACAATTATTAAAAAATCCATATACGCCACTTTCTCAAGGACACGTGCCAGCTATTGAACTTGCGGAAAAGCTAAACGAAATGCTTGGCGGTGATTATGTCGTATTCTTCTCGAATAGCGGGTCGGAGGCAAATGAAGCTGCATTTAAGATTGCTAGACAATACCATCAACAAAGAGGGGAAGGCTCACGTTATAAAATTGTGTCTCGATATCGGGCTTATCACGGAAGTAGTATGGGTTCTCTTGCAGCAACTGGGCAGGCTGAACGGAAATATAAATATGAACCGCTAGCACCAGGTTTCCTGCATGTAACACCTCCTGATTCATACCGTCGAAACGAAGATGAGTATACAGAAGCGCAAGAAATTCCAAGTGTAAAAGAAGTGGATAATTTGATGACTTGGGAATTTAGTGAAACAATTGCGGCAATGATTTTAGAGCCGATTATTACTGGTGGGGGAATTTTAATTCCACCTCAAAATTATTTAAAAGGTATTGAGGAAGTTTGTAAGAAACACGGTGCTTTATTAATTGTCGATGAAGTTATATGTGGTTTTGGTCGTACTGGTAAACCATTTGGCTTCATGAACTATGATGTGAAACCGGATATTATCACAATGGCAAAAGGACTGACTAGCGCTTATTTACCGCTTTCAGCGACTGCGGTGAAACGCGAAATTTACGAAGAGTTCACAAAAAGTGGAAATTACGATTTCTTCCGACATGTGAACACGTTTGGCGGCAGTCCCGCTGCATGCGCATTAGCATTGAAGAATTTAGAAATTATGGAGAATGAAAAATTATTTAAGCGTTCACTAGAAAAGGGTAGTGAATTACTTGAAAAGCTTCAAAATGCTTTAGGAGAGCATCCTTACGTTGGGGATGTGCGCGGAAAAGGTTTGTTAATAGGTGTAGAACTAGTTAAAGATAAGACAACGAAGGAGCCACTTGATGTTGCTTTGGTTAACCAAGTGGTAGCGACGTGTAAAGAAAACGGAGTTATTATTGGGAAAAACGGTACAACAGTTGCAGGCTATAACAATATCCTTCAATTATCTCCACCATTAAGCATTCCAGATGAAGATTTAGAGATTGTTCTAAAAACGTTAGTGGATGCGATTAACAAGTTAAACTAATAAACAATTGCTGACCTTAAGAGAAGAATTCATTCTTTTTAGGTCAGCTTTTTATGTAAAGGGTGCCATTTTGCTATATATTATAAATAATGGATAAAAAATTGATTGAGCATTAATTAAGGGGGAAGAAATTTGAAACTATATACGAAAACAGGCGATAAAGGGAAAACGAGCTTAATAGGTGGGCGAGTGAGTAAAGACGATCTTCGTGTAGAAGCTTATGGAACAGTTGATGAACTAAATTCTTTTATCGGTAAAGCCGTGACAGAACTAGATAAGAATGTGTTTAAAGATTTAATAGAAGACCTTGAAACGATTCAACATGAACTTTTTGATTGTGGTGGCGATTTAGCAAATGTGATGAAAGAGAGAAAGTACAAATTAGAAGAGGCATCGATTGATGTGTTGGAAAAACGTATAGATGTTTTAACTGAGGAAGTTCCACCTTTAAAACGATTTATTTTACCTGGAGGGTCAGAAGCTTCTGCGACTCTTCACATTGCAAGAACCGTTTGTCGACGTGCAGAGCGACGTGTTGTATCGTTAATGAACGCAACAGACGATGTTCCGACAATTATCCAAAAGTATTTGAATCGTCTATCTGACTATTTCTTTGCAGCGGCAAGAGCTGTGAACCATCGTTTGAATGTGAAGGACGTTGAATACATTCGCGGTGGAGATGTATTTAAATAATTGATAGGAGCCTAGCATCTGGATGGATGCTAGGTTTTTAGTTTGAAGAAATTAAGGGAGAGGATCTTACATCTGGGGAGCTAATAAAAGATTAAGGCGAATTACTCCTTTAATTTGGCGAATAAGTCTATCAAACTGGCGAATATCTTCAGGATTTGGCTAATATTAACACATTATTAGCATCCAAAAAGTCTTCCTGGCGAATAACCCCTTTAATTTGGCGAATAAATCTATCAAACTGGCGAATATCTTCAAGATTTTGGCTAATATGCCCCCATTAACAGCTCCAAAAAGTCATCCTGGCGAATAACTCCTTCAATTTGGCGAATAATTGTATCAAACTGGGCGAATATCTTCAGGATTTTGGCTAATATGCCCCCATTAACAGCTCCAAAAAGACATCCTGGCGAATAACCCCTTTAATTTGGCGAATAATTCTATTAAACTGGCGAATACTTTCGCGATTTTGGCGAATATCCCTCCATTAGCAGCTCTAAAAAGTCTTCCTGGCGAATAACTCCTTTAATTTGGCGAATAATTGTATCAAACTGGCGAATATCTTCAGGATTTTGGCTAATATGCCCCCATTAACAGCTCCAAAAAGTCATCCTGGCTAATAACTACTTTAATTTGGCGAATATCCCTCCATTAGCAGCTCCAAAAAGTCATCCTGGCGAATTACTCCTTTAATTTGGCGAATAATTCAAACTGGCGAATATCTTCAGGATTTTGGCTAATATGCCTCCATTAGCAGCTCTAAAAAGTCATCCTGGCGAATAACTCCTTTAATTTGGCGAATAAGTCTATCAAACTGGCGAATACTTTCGCGATTTTGGCGAAAATCCCCCCATTAGCAGCGCCAAAAAGTCATCCTGGCTAATAACTCCTTCAATTTGGCGAATAAGTCTATCAAACTGGCGAATATCTTCAAGATTTTGGCTAATATGCCCCCATTAACAGCTCCAAAAAGTCATCCTGGCGAATAACCCCTTTAATTTGGCGAATAAGTCTATCAAACTGGCGAATATCTTCAGGATTTGGCTAATATTAACACATTATTAGCATCCAAAAAGTCTTCCTGGCGAATAACCCCTTTAATTTGGCGAATAAATCTATCAAACTGGCGAATATCTTCAAGATTTTGGCTAATATGCCCCCATTAACAGCTCCAAAAAGTCATCCTGGCGAATAACCCCTTTAATTTGGCGAATAAGTCTATCAAACTGGCGAATACTTTCGCGATTTTGGCGAATATCCCTCCAATAGCAGCTCCAAAAAATCTTCCTGGCTAATAACTCCTTCAATTTGGCGAATAAGTCTATCAAACTGGCGAATACTTTCGTAATTTTGGCGAAAATCCCCCCATTAGCAGCTCTAAAAAGTCATCCTGGCGAATAACTCCTTTAATTTGGCGAATAATTGTATCAAACTGGCGAATAACTACAGGATTTTGGCTAATATCAACACATTATTAGCATCCACTAAGTCTTCCTGGAAAATAATAGAGGATAAGTCTATTAAACTGACGATAACCTTCATGATTTTGGCGAATATCAATACTTTACCAGGCATCACTATCCAATCTTCTTCCCAACCCAATGTGCAAAAAATAGCACCGGAAAGATAAATAACAAAAACGGCAGGGAGATCCAAAGGTTTGCCATGAAATAATCCCATATTCAAATAATGCGAGAAATAAGAAAGAACTATAAGGAATAATAATTGCAGAAGTGATAACCCCTGGAGTAATTGAATGTAATAAAATGGACTGTCCGATATGAGTGAAGGCATGAAGAAAGAATACTAATTGGACGACTACTGTGAATAAATAAATATTACCAAAGGGGCCGTCAACAATGTATTGACCTGCGAGAATTGTAGAAGTTGAAACAAATAGAAAAATCACTAATACTGCAACAGAAAATTGAGCCGTTGTCATTGAAAACTGCTTTACGATTCGATCAGCCATCTTCTTAGGAAGTAATTGATACAGCTTTACTTCATTTTGCTTCAACCACTTTTCCACCATAATTATTTCCTCTAAGTCGTGAAAAATAAAGGCGATTGGAAACAGCCAAATTAATGTAAGTAAATAATATGTTGTATCCATAATTAATCCACCTCTACATACAATCCCTAAAAAATCCCTAGTAATAAGTTAATTCCTTTTAATATACTATAATTCAAATAGCATTCTTTATAATATTTAGAAAATTATCAACAATCCATTGACTGAATGCTCATTCATATTTTAAAATGAATGCATAAACGAAGAATTTTTGTAGAAAACGGTTAAAATCTCGTAACATATTTGAAGTGAAGTAGGAATAAGAAATAAAAACGTCTAAAGGGGAAAATTAGGGGGGAGACAATATGAATCCATTGTTAATTGCAAACTGGATTTTGTTCATTGTAGTAGTGCTCTACGGGGTTGGACTATTTATTTATCTATTAAAAACACGTTATGAGTATATTAAGCTCGGGAAAAAAGAAGAGTTTAACGACAGTGTAAAAGAACGACTCGAAAAAATTTGGGTCAATGTCTTTGGACAGTCAAAACTGTTAAAAGATCCGAAAAGTGGTTTTATTCACGTTCTATTTTTCTATGGATTTATTCTTGTCCAATTTGGAGCGATTGATTTTATTTGGAAAGGACTAGCTCCTGGATCGCATTTGCCACTTGGACCATTGTATACGATTTTTACACTATTTGAAGAAGTTGTCGCTTTAGTTATTTTAGTTGCCGTAGTTTGGGCATTTTATCGTCGTTACATTGAAAAACTTGTTCGCTTAAAGCGCGGTTGGAAAAACGGACTTGTTCTTATTTTTATCGGGGGCTTAATGCTTTCAACTTTAATTGGAAATGGGATGAGCTTAGTTTGGCTTGACCATGGTTTTACAGGTAGCGAGCCTGTTGCTTCAAGTATCGCATTTGTTTTTGGATTTTTACCACCTGCAGTTGCAGCAGCTGTCTTTTATATTATGTGGTGGGTACACTTACTCATTTTATTAACATTCTTAGTTTACGTACCACAGTCAAAGCACTTCCATTTAATTACTGGTCCTGTAAACGTTTATTTCCACCGATTAGATCGTGCTGGAACACCACGTCCGATTGACTTTTCAGCAATGGAAGAAGCAGAAGATGAAGACGAGATGCCTACGTTTGGGGTAGGGAAGATTCAAGACTTTACTCAGAAACAATTAATAGACTTATATGCTTGTGTTGAATGTGGTCGCTGTACGAATATGTGTCCAGCAACAGGTACAGGAAAAATGCTTTCTCCAATGGATTTAATCGTAAAGCTAAGAGACCACTTAACAAATACAGGTGCCGTTGTAACAAAGAAAAAACCATGGGTACCAGCTTCTTTCTTCAATAAAACTAATGGCAACCAATTAGCGCTAGCTGCTGGGGCAGAGGGAGCTGTTATTGAAAACATTTACAATCCTTCTTTAATTGGAGACGTCATTACAGAAGAAGAAATTTGGGCTTGTACAACATGTCGTAACTGTGAAGACCAATGTCCTGTAATGAATGAGCATGTAGATAAAATTATCGACCTTCGCCGTTACCTGACAATGACTGAAGGAAAAGTTAACCCAGATGCGCAACGTGCGATGAACAATATCGAACGTCAAGGCAATCCTTGGGGAATTAACCGTAAAGAAAAAGAAAACTGGCGTGATCTTGATCCAACAGTAAAAGTACCTACTGTAAAAGAGGCAAAAAAATCAGGTGAAGGCTTTGAGTATTTATTCTGGGTTGGATCTATGGGTGCATTTGACAGTCGTTCACAAAAAATCGCAATATCCTTTGCTCGTTTAATGAATGAAGCTGGTGTGAAATTTGCGATTTTAGGAAATAAAGAAAAAAATTCTGGGGACACACCTCGTCGATTAGGAAACGAGTTTTTATTCCAAGAATTAGCGACTGCAAACATTGAAGAGTTTGAAAAAAATGATGTAAAGAAAATCGTTACAATTGACCCTCATGCTTACAATATCTTTAAAAATGAATATAAAGATTTTGGTTGGGAAGGCGAAGTATATCACCATACGGAACTGTTATACGATTTAGTAAATGAAGGTAAGTTAACGTTGAATCATCGAGTTGACGAGACAATCGTATTCCACGATTCTTGTTACTTAGGGCGTTACAACGATGTGTATGATCCACCACGTGAAATTTTAAAAGCGATTCCTGGTGTGAAACTTGTAGAAATGGAACGTAACCGTGATGAAGCGATGTGCTGTGGAGCAGGTGGGGGATTAATGTGGATGGAAGAACATGTTGGAAATCGCATTAACGTAGCTCGAACAGAACAAGCAATAGCAACTAACGCATCTGTTATTTCATCAGGCTGTCCATTCTGCTTAACAATGCTGTCAGATGGTACTAAAGCAAAAGAAGTAGAAGACAAAGTCGGTACGTATGATGTAGTTGAATTGTTAGAAAGATCCGTGTTCGGTGCACATGTGAAAGAAGAAGCAGTTAGTATTGCAGAATAATTTGTGGAACGAAGATATTATCGAATTAACGAGAAAAAAACAACTTTTTAGAGAAAATTCGATTGAATGAAAATTGCGAATACAGTAAAATAAATGTAAAGAAAGGGGAGTTCTACCAGACTCCCTCTTTTCATATGAATATTCCGAGCGAGCGTTCAGTCAACGTGTCGTCTGTAAACTTTGTTTTGAGACGACACGTTTGCGCCGAGGATGGTGACAACTTGTTGTGACCACCGCAGAAGCACATGACAAAACTGAAATTAAGTCATTTGTTTGCGCCGAGGATAGCGAAGCGACGCAGAAGCAAATTAAAGAGTAGCCCAATTTAGTAAAGGCATGGGTACAGAAGCTAGTAAGAAACAACTGAAATCGTGTCATTGAATTTGCGCCGAGGATAACGAAGCGATTCGACGCAGAAGCACACATTCTGGAGTAGTTCACAATTAATTCAACAGGGGATATTAAGATCAGTACGCTTTTAGATTGTTAGAAAAAAAGATTTCAAACAATAACAATAGGGGTGGAAAAATGAGTAAAACTGTGATTTTAGATGGAGCAAGAACGGCATTTGGTAAATTTGGCGGGGGATTATCTTCATTATCCGCAAGTGATCTTGGTGGAATTGCGATTAAAGGGGCACTAGAAAGATCAAACATCCAACCTGATGAAGTAAATGAAGTTATTATGGGAACAGTACTTCAAGCTGGTCAAGGGCAAATTCCATCACGACAAGCTGCTACAAAAGCAGGTATTCCGTATTCTGTTAAAACAGAAACAATCAATAAAGTATGTGCATCCGGTATGAGAAGTGTCACTCTTGCAGATCAGTTAATTCGTTTAGGGGACGAAGATGTGATTGTTGCAGGTGGTATGGAGTCCATGTCAAACACACCTTACCTTTTACCAAAAGGGCGATGGGGTCTTCGTATGGGAGATGCTCAACTAATCGATGGCATGGTTTATGACGGCTTATCTTGTGCATTTGATCCAAATCATGTGCACATGGGGACATATGGAAGTAGCACAGCAAGTGAGTTCAATATCACTAGAGAATCACAAGATGAATGGGCTCTTCGCAGTCATCAACTTGCATTAAAGGCAATTGAAGAAGGCAAGTTTGCAGAGGAAATTGTACCAGTTGAAATAAAGGGACGTAAAGGTGATTTGACAGTTGTAGCACAAGACGAAGCGCCTCGAAAGGATACGTCATTGGAAGCGTTATCAAGGTTAAAACCAGCTTTCGATAAAGACGGCACTGTAACAGCAGGAAATGCACCTGGTGTGAATGATGGAGCTTGTGCAATGGTTTTAATGAGCGAAGAACGTGCAAAAAATGAAGGCCGCACACCACTTGCGTATATTTTAGCTCATGCTGAAGTAGGGGTAGCACCTAAAGATTTTCCACAAACACCTGGTCTAGTAATCAATGAATTACTAAACAAAACAGGTAAAACTGCTGATGAAATTGATTTAGTAGAGATCAATGAAGCATTTGCAATGGTTGCATTAGTAGGCAATCAAATCGCAGGCATTAACCCTGAAAAAGTAAATGTCAACGGTGGTGCAGTTGCATTAGGTCATCCAATCGGAGCTTCTGGTGCAAGAATTATTTTAACCCTTGCTTATGAATTAAAACGCCGCGGTGGAGGTATCGGAATCGCAGCAATTTGTTCAGGTGGTGGTCAAGGGGACGCAATCATGATTGAGGTACCAAAACAATAATTGATGTTGAATCCATATATTTTTATTAATAACAATTAGAGCAAAAAATAGGAGGAAAACATAATGGTAATCCAAAAAGTAATGGTAATCGGTGCAGGTCAAATGGGCTCAGGTATTGCTCAAGTATGTGCGGGGTCAGGATTCGAAGTAATTTTAAATGATATTAAGCAAGAATTTTTAGATCGTGGATTATCGAACATTACAAAAAATCTTTCAAGAGATGTTGAAAAGGGAAGAAAAACAGAGGATGAGAAAGCGGTCATTCTTAGCCGTATTACACAATCTCTTGATATTAAAGATGCAGTTGATGTGGACATAGTGATTGAAGCAGCAACTGAAAACATGGATATTAAACAATCCATTTTTAGAGAAATTGATGCCATCGCACCGAAAGATGCAATTCTAGCAACAAATACATCGTCTTTACCAATTACTGAAATTGCAGCGGTTACCGAAAGACCTGAACAAGTGATTGGGATGCATTTTATGAATCCGGTCCCTGTTATGAAACTTGTAGAAATTATTCGTGGTCTTGCAACTTCAGATGAGGTATATAAAGCAGTTCAAGAGATGACTGTTACGTTAGGAAAGACACCTGTTGAAGTAAATGATTTCCCTGGATTTGTGTCAAATCGAATTTTAATGCCGATGATTAACGAAGCAATTTACACATTGTATGAAGGGGTTGCTACTAAGGAAGATATCGACAGTGTCATGAAGTTAGGAATGAATCATCCAATGGGTCCACTGACGTTAGCTGACTTTATTGGTCTAGATACATGTCTATATATCATGGAAATTTTACATGAAGGATTCGGAGATAGTAAGTATCGTCCTTGTCCTTTACTTCGAAAATATGTAGCGGCAGGTTGGTTAGGAAAGAAATCTGGTCGCGGCTTCTATGTGTATGACTAAAAGGGGAGATTTCCGATGAACTTGCAATTTACAGAAGAGCAAATCATGGTTCGAGACATGGTTCGCGACTTTGCCCAAACTGAAATCACACCATTCATTGACAAAATGGAGCAAGGTGAATTTCCAAGAGAAATCTTAAATAAAATGGCTGATTTAGGCTTAATGGGGATGACCACACCAGAAGATTTAGGTGGAGCCGGAATGGATTTCACATCCTATATATTAGCCATCAATGAGCTTTCAAAAGTAAGTGCTGTTGTGGCAGTAATCTTAGCCGTACACACATCTGTTGGCACAAATCCAATTCTTTATTTCGGAACGGATGAACAAAAGAAAAAATATGTTCCGAAGTTAGCTAGCGGTGAATATTTAGGTGCGTTTTGTTTAACGGAGTCAGAAGCAGGATCCGATGCTGCCTCTCTTAGAACCCGTGCAGTAAAATCGGGAGACCATTATATATTAAATGGTTCAAAGGTGTTTATTACAAACGGTGGTGAGGCAGATGTTTATATCGTCTTTGCATCTACGAATCCTGAAAAAGGCGCGCGTGGTATTTCTGCCTTCATCGTTGAAAAAGATACACCAGGCTTTATTGTTGGAAAAAATGAAGAAAAGATGGGGCTTCACGGGTCCCAAACTGTCCAAATTACCTTTGAAAATATGAAAATACCAGCAAGTCAATTGCTAGGTGAAGAAAACCAAGGATTTATAATTGCCATGGCGAATTTAGAAGTTGGCCGGATTGGCATTGCAGCTCAAGCGCTTGGGGTGGCAGAAGCAGCATTTGAAGCAGCGGTAGAATATGCAAAACAACGTGTCCAATTTGGCAAACCGATTGCTGAACAACAGGGAGTAGGCTTTAAATTAGCGGATATGGCCACAATGGTTGAAGCTGCTAAATTACTAGTTTATAAGGCGACTGATTTAAAAAATAATGGCCTTGCTTGTAGTAAAGAAGCATCTATGGCGAAACTGTTTGCTTCTAGAACGGCAGTAAAGGTGACAACTGAAGCAATACAAGTATTTGGTGGCTACGGCTACACAAAAGACTACCCAGTTGAACGATATTTCCGAGATGCAAAAATAACAGAAATTTACGAAGGAACAAGTGAAATTCAAAAAATCGTAATAAGCAAAAATCTATAATGGTACCAGGTACAAAAATAATTCGGAATATTCGGAATTGTATGTGTACCTGGTACCCACACAATCGGGGGGAAAATGATGAACTTTCAATTATCTGAAGAACATGAACAATTACGCGAGATGATCCGTGATTTTGCGGTAAATGAAGTAGCACCAACAGCAGCAGAGCGAGATGAGAATGAAACTTTTGACCGTGCTATTTGGGATAAAATGGCTGAGCTTGGTTTGGCAGGGATTCCATGGCCAGAAGAGTATGGTGGAGCAGGCTTTGACTATTTAGCTTATTGTATCGCTGTGGAAGAGCTTTCTCGAGTTTGTGCTTCTACAGGTGTAACTTTATCTGCACATACTTCACTTGCTGGTTGGCCTGTGTATAAATTTGGTACAGAAGAGCAGAAACAACAATATCTACGTCCGATGGCAGAGGGTAAGAAAATCGGAGCTTATTGTTTAACTGAATCCGGATCCGGAAGTGATGCTGGCGGTATGAAAACGACAGCAAAACTTGAAGGTGATGAATACGTACTAAACGGTTCTAAAATCTTCATTACAAATGGTGGGGAAGCAGAAATATACATCGTTTTCGCGGTAACGGATCCTTCTTCCAAACATAAAGGAACAAGTGCGTTTATCGTTGAATCGAATTTCCCTGGATTTAAAGTAGGGAAAAAAGAAAAGAAAATGGGCATTCGTTCATCACCTACGACAGAAATTATCTTTGAAAATTGTCGTGTTCCTAAGGAAAATCTATTGGGGAATGAAGGCGATGGCTTCATCGTCGCAATGAAAACATTAGATGGTGGACGTAACGGAATTGCTGCACAAGCGGTTGGAATTGCACAAGGGGCATTAGATGCTGCTATCGACTATGCAAAAGAGCGTGTGCAGTTTGGAAAACCAATCGTTGCAAATCAAGGTGTGTCCTTTAAATTAGCAGATATGGCGACAGCAGTTGAAGCTTCTAGACTATTAACATACCAAGCAGCTTGGTTAGAATCGAATAATCTTCCATATGGAAAAGCTTCTGCAATGGCAAAATTGATGGCAGGTGATACTGCAATGTCAGTAACAACAGATGCAGTTCAAGTATTTGGAGGGTATGGCTATACGAAAGAATATCCAGTAGAACGCTTTATGCGCGATGCAAAAATAACTCAAATCTACGAGGGTACACAGGAAATTCAACGTCTTGTTATCTCTCGACTAATTACAAAATAATCGATGGCTGAAAAAGAGAAAATTGTTGTCCAAACATCTGTCAAAGATGAGAGCCTAATAGAAATTAGACGACTTCAAATTGTTAATGGAGCGGTCAATCTTTTTAAAGAAAAAGGATTTCATCGGGCAACAACAAGGGAAATCGCAAAAGCGGCTGGATTTAGTATTGGCACTTTGTATGAATACATCCGAACAAAAGAAGATGTTCTTTACTTAGTTTCTGATCATATCTATGACAAAGTGAAACAACAACTTGCGGAAATTAATTCAGATACAGGAACAGTAGATGAATTAAAAGAAGCAATAAAACAATATTTTTGCTTAATCGATCGAATGAGCGATGAATTTACGATTATGTATCAAGAGACAAAATCGCTTTCCAAAGAAGCGATGCACTATGTGTTTGATAAAGAATTCGAGATGGTTCGATTATTCGAGGGAATTATAAAAAATTCTTTACCTTCTTTAAGGATAGAATTAACAGAAAAAGAAGTCTTTTTAACTGCTAACCATATCGTTGTTCAAGGGCAAGCATGGGCGTTTCGAAAATGGGCGTTTAAAAAGCGATACACAATTGAGGAATATGTGGAAGATCAAACAAAACTCATTCTTTCAGGATTACTACATTTCCAAGATAAGTAAACTAATAGATTCAAGATTCATTGGGGGAATAGGGAGAAAAAATTATACAGAAGTAAACAACCGACACCGCTAAGTAGCATAGTTTTCACGACTGCCATTAGCGGTCTTTATTTTACAAATGTTTACGTTCAAAGAAAGGGGTAAAGTCGTATGGTGAAACTTGAAAAATCACAAGTGGAAAATGGAGTATATCGTCCGAATCATCACGTACGATTTGTAACGGCATCAAGCTTATTTGATGGTCATGATGTTTCAGTAAATATAATGAGAAGAATTTTACAAGCAAGTGGAGCAGAAGTTATTCATCTTGGGCACAACCGCTCTGTAGAAGAGGTAGTGAACGCAGCAATTCAAGAGGACGCACAAGCAATTGCTGTATCTTCCTACCAAGGTGGCCATATGGAATACTTTAAGTATATGTATGACCTACTTCGCGAAAAAGGTGCACCTCATATTAAAATTTATGGTGGGGGTGGAGGGGTAATCCTTCCACGTGAAATTAAAGAACTTCATGAGTACGGAATAGCAGGAATCTTCTCTCCAGATGATGGTATGAAGTTCGGTCTTCAAGGAATGATTAATAAGCAACTAGAAGGTGCTGATTTCTCAACATTAAAAGAAAATTACCTAGAACTTCTAGACGAACTTTCAACAGACAAACCTGAAATTTTGGCAAATCTAATAACAGCGGCAGAAATTGGCGGAACACAGGAAGTTGCAGAGCTTCTAAGAGAAGCAGAAAAGAAAGATAAGAATACACCAATCTTAGGGATCACTGGAACAGGTGGAGCAGGGAAGTCTTCATTAACAGATGAATTAATTCGAAGATTTTTACGAGAGTTTCCAGAGAAAAAAGTGGCCATTATTTCTGTGGATCCAACGAAACAAAAAACAGGTGGGGCATTACTTGGTGACCGTATTCGGATGAATGCAATTTTCGATAAGCGTGTGTATATGCGTAGTTTAGCAACGCGTGGTTCTAGAACAGAACTATCTGCGTCTATTGGTGATGTGCTTACTGTTGTAAAAGCAGCTGGCTATGACTTAATCATTGTTGAAACAAGTGGTATTGGGCAAGGGGATGCAGAAATTACAAAGTTTACAGACTTGTCTATGTATGTCATGACAAGTGAATTCGGTGCACCAACGCAACTAGAAAAAATTGATATGATTGACTTTGCAGACCTAATTGTTATTAACAAATTCGAGCGTAAAGGTTCAGAAGATGCATTAAGACAGGTACAAAAACAGTACCAGCGATCCCATGAAAGATGGTCTGAAAGCCTTGACCGTATGCCTGTTTACGGCACAATTGCTAGCCAATTCAATGATAAAGGTACGAATTCATTGTTCGCAGCATTGGTCGATAAAATCAATGAAAAATTCGGTTTCAACTGGAAAACTTCTTACGAACAATTCGTTAAAACACAGAAACAAAATGTAATCATTCCAACAAACCGTAGATATTACTTAAGAGAAATTGCAGATACAGTTCGCAATTATCATAAACAAGCCGCACAGCAAGTTGAACTTGCACGAAAACTTTATCAATTAGAAGGAACGATTGAAACAGTTCGTGCACAAAATCCAGATGCAAATGCAATGCTCGCTTCATTAACATCATTGGCTGATGGCGTAAAAAATCAACTAACAAAAGAATCCCTACGCATCTTAGAAAATTGGGAGAAATTGAAGGAAGCATATTCTGGCGATGAATTCATTACAAAAGTTCGGGATAAAGAGATTCGTACAATTTTAAAAACAACTTCTTTATCAGGAACAAAAATTCCTAAAATTGCACTTCCGAAGTTCAAAGACTATGGAGAAATTTTACGCTGGGTATACGCAGAAAACGTTCCAGGACAATTCCCTTACACAGCGGGCGTCTTTCCATTTAAACGAGAAGGAGAAGACCCGAAACGTCAGTTTGCTGGGGAAGGTACGCCAGAACGTACAAATAAGCGATTCCATTACTTATCCAAAGATGATGATGCGAAACGACTTTCAACAGCCTTTGATTCAGTTACACTTTACGGAGAAGACCCAGATTATCGACCAGATATTTACGGAAAAGTAGGAGAATCTGGTGTTAGTATTTGTACATTGGATGACATGAAGAAACTGTACGAAGGTTTTGATTTATGTGCACCAAGTACTTCGGTATCTATGACGATCAATGGCCCTGCACCAATTATTTTAGCAATGTTCTTAAATACAGCAATTGATCAGCAAGTGAAGGAAAAAGAAGAAGAACTTGGCCGCATATTAACTGTAGAAGAATTTACTGATGTAAAAGAAAAGACATTACAAGTAGTGCGCGGAACTGTGCAAGCGGATATTTTAAAAGAAGATCAAGGTCAAAATACATGTATTTTCTCTACGGAATTTGCCCTTCGTATGATGGGGGATATTCAACAATATTTCATTGACCATAAAGTACGTAATTATTATTCCGTATCAATTTCTGGTTACCACATTGCCGAAGCTGGTGCGAATCCAATTTCACAACTTGCATTTACTTTAGCTAATGGCTTCACTTATGTGGAATATTATTTAAGCCGCGGTATGCACATTGATGATTTTGCACCGAATTTATCATTCTTCTTCTCGAATGGCCTTGATCCTGAGTATACAGTGATTGGTCGAGTAGCGAGAAGAATTTGGGCAATTGTTATGCGAGACAAATATGGCGCAAACGAAAGATCTCAAAAGTTAAAATACCATGTTCAAACGTCTGGTCGTTCATTACATGCACAAGAAATGGCATTTAATGATATACGTACAACATTACAAGCATTAATGGCGTTACAAGATAAC
Source organism: Ureibacillus acetophenoni (assembly GCF_900220965.1). GTDB lineage: Bacteria > Bacillota > Bacilli > Bacillales_A > Planococcaceae > Ureibacillus > Ureibacillus acetophenoni. The sequence continues at coordinate 49,039 of NZ_OBQC01000001.1, forward strand.
TGTAATTCATTGCACACAAATGCTTATGACGAAGCGATTACAACGCCAACGGAAGAATCAGTTCGTCGAGCAATGGCAATCCAAATGATCATTACAAAAGAACACGGCTTATCGAAAAACGAAAATCCATTGCAAGGCTCATTTATTGTTGAAGAACTTACAGATCTAGTAGAAGAAGCAGTTCTTGAAGAATTTGAGCGTATTGATGATCGTGGTGGCGTGCTTGGAGCAATGGAAACGCAATATCAACGTGGGAAAATTCAAGAGGAATCAATGTACTATGAACACTTAAAACATTCAGGTGAACTACCGATTATTGGTGTAAATACGTATATTAATCCGAATGCAGAACCAACTCAAATTGATACATTACAAGTTGCTCGTGCAACAAAAGAAGAAAAGGAACTTCAAATTAATAATTTGAGGGACTTCCAAAAGCGCAATGAATCTAAATGTCATGAAGAGATTGAAAAGTTGAAACAAGTTGCACTTTCAGGGGAGAATATATTTGCTCAACTCATGGAAACGGTAAAATATGCAAGCCTTGGTCAAATAACGAATGCACTATATGAAGTCGGCGGACAATATCGAAGAAATATGTAATAAAACTGTAATAGAAATATTAAAAATTATTAGAGCAAAACGTTCTTATCAGTGGTATGTTTATGGAAGTACCGATGCACAAAAGTAAACATACTAGAAGGAAGGTTGCAACAATGTGGCGTTTCGTACACTATTTCATTATTATTGCTTGTGTGATTACTACTTTTCTAATATATAATAGTGGAAAAGGTGCGATACCATTTTTAATATTATCTGCATATTTCTTCATACTAGCTTACGTTGAAATATATAAAATAAAAAACAGTAAATGAAGCTGGCATAGAATATAGCACTTTGTATATAATGGTTATTATTGCAAACTCGTTTGCCGTGTGAGTAATGTATTAAGGAAAGGACGTGCATGAATTGAACCTTCGTGAATTAACAAAGGCACAGCTAGAAGAAGAATCATTGATTGATCTAGCATACGCACTACTAGAAGAAAGAAAGTCACCTCTTGCATTTTTAGATCTATTAAAAGAAATCCAAAATTTAAATGGTTTATCTGATGAAGAAATCCAAAATCGTTTAGTACAGTTTTATACAGATATGAATGTAGACGGACGTTTCTTACTAAATAACGATAACACTTGGGGTCTTCGTGAATGGTATAAAATTGAAACAATCGAAGAAGAAACAGCACCAACTGTTAAATCTCGTAAACGAAAAGCAAAATCTGCTCTTCTTGATGAAGATGAGGAAGAAATCGAAATTGATGAAGACGATCTAGTATTTGAAGAAGATCTAGATGAATTCGTCGATGAAGAAGAAGAAGAAGAAGTAGATGAAGATCTTGATTTTGATGAAGATATTGATGCGGTTGACGACGACGTAGACGTAGATGTCGACGTAGATGTGGATGTGGATGATGAAATCGACGAAGATTTAATCGACGAGGAAGACGCATTTATTATCGATGAAGATGAAGCTTTAGAGGAAGAAGAAGAGTAAAATTAGGCTACTTTATTTGAAAAGTTTGAACGTGAACATTTGATGAAATGTCAAATAATCATTCTGAAATATCTTGACTTCTTATAGTGTTCCGTTTAATCTTTTACTTGGGCTCCTTGAAAAAGGAGAATGGCCGTGATTATTAATCGCTCCCCCTGCAAATGATATGCAGGTGGGGCTTTTTTGTTTTTTATAAACTAATTGCACACATTTCAAATGTATCTGTGTGTTAGATAGATAAGCTACATAAAGAAGATGTGTAATTTGCCAAGTGCCCTTCCAATCACATCAAAGAAAAAAGAAAAAGAAAAGTAAATAGAGATGTTTATGTATAGCTATGAAAAACTCGTGGAAAGTTGCTTATAAGGTGAATTTAAAACGAGGATCTCAAGGCTTTTCTTATTTTAATCGTATAAGAGGAGGAAATTTTTAATGACGAAGTATATTTTTGTAACAGGTGGAGTTGTTTCATCTTTAGGGAAGGGAATTGTCGCATCTTCATTAGGAAGACTGCTTAAAAACCGTGGTTTACAAGTAACGATTCAAAAATTCGATCCATATTTAAATATTGACCCAGGTACAATGAGTCCTTATCAACATGGTGAAGTATTCGTAACAGATGATGGCGCGGAAGCAGATTTAGACTTAGGACACTATGAACGTTTTATTGATATTAATTTAGGGAAACATTCAACTGTAACTTCTGGACGTGTTTATCAATCAGTTCTTGCTAAAGAACGTCGTGGTGATTATAACGGGAAAACAGTTCAAGTAATTCCTCACGTAACAAACGAAATTAAAGACCGTATCCAACGTGCTGGTCGTGAAACAAATGCAGATATCGTTATTACAGAGGTTGGTGGAACAGTAGGTGACATCGAATCACTACCATTCCTTGAAGCAATCCGTCAAATGAGATCTGACCTTGGTCATAAAAATGTAATGTACATTCACTGTACTTTAATTCCATACATTGCAGCTGCTGGTGAGTTAAAAACAAAACCAACACAACATTCTGTAAAAGAATTACGCTCTTTAGGAATTCAGCCAAATATTTTAGTTGTACGTACAGAACAACCGATTTCTCAAGACATGCGTGAAAAGTTAGCATTATTCTGTGACGTAACTGCTCGTGATATTATTGAATCTGCGGATGCAGAGCATTTATATGAAATTCCATTAAAGTTACATGCTCAAGATTTTGACGATATCGTGTTAGAGCACTTTGGTATTGAAGCGCCCGAGGCAGATATGGCAGCTTGGAAAGAGCTTGTTGTAAGAGTGAAAAACTTAACTCACAAAACGCGTATCGCATTAGTAGGGAAATATGTTGAACTACAAGATGCTTATATTTCAGTTGTTGAAGCGTTAAAACATGCTGGTTATACGTTTGATTCAGATATTGAAGTAGATTGGATTAATGCCGAAGAAGTAAATACTGAAAATGTACAAGAATTATTAAAAGACGCTGATGGTATTTTAGTGCCTGGTGGATTTGGTGATCGTGGAATCGAAGGGAAAATCGCAGCAATTCAATTTGCACGAGAAAACGATATCCCATTCCTAGGTATTTGTTTAGGTATGCAATTAGCAACGATTGAATTTGCTCGTAACGTACTAGGTTTAGAAGGTGCCCACTCAACAGAATTAAACAAAGGAACACCATACCCAATTATCGACTTCTTACCAGATCAAAGCGATGAGGTAGACCTAGGTGGTACGTTACGTTTAGGTTTATATCCTTGTAAGTTAAAAGAAGGTTCTCGTGCAGAGGCAGCTTACAATGACGAATTAGTTTACGAACGTCACCGTCACCGTTATGAGTTCAATAACGAGTACCGTGAAGCGATGGAAGCAGAAGGCCTTGTATTCTCTGGTACAAGCCCAGACAATCGCTTAGTCGAAATTATCGAATTACCTGAGAAAAAATTCTTCATGGCATGTCAATTCCACCCAGAATTCGTTTCTCGCCCACAACGTCCACAACCACTATTCCGTGAGTTTGTCGGCGCAGCGTTTAATTTTAAACGATAATAAATTATGAGATATGAGACCCCAAATGCCGGATTGGCATTTGGGGGTTTTTGATTTTGATTCATAGTGGGGCATTTTTATTTTGGTTTCGTTCTAAAGGACAAAAGTGGGAGGGAGTTGCATTGAAATGTCTTTAATGAGCTTCTAAAAGACAAAAGTGGAAGGAAATTGGATTGAAATGTCTTTAATAGGCCTTATAAAGGACAAAAGTTGAAGGGAACTGCGTTGTAATGTCTTTTATCGGACTTATAAAGGACAAAAGCGAGAGGGAGTTGCATTGAGATGTCTTTAATAGAGCTTATAAAAGACAAAAATTGGAGGAATTCGGGTTGAAATGTCTTTTATAGACTTTATAAAGGACAAAAATGGAAGGAAATTGGGTTGAAATGTCTTTAATAGGGCTTATAAAAGACAAAAGTGGAAGGAAATTGGGTTGAAATGTCTTTTATCGGCCATATAAAGGACAAAAGTGGAAGGGAATTGAGTTGTAATGACTTTAATAGAGCTTATAAAAGACAAAGATGGAAGGAAATTGGGTTGAAATGTCTTTTATCGGCCATATAAAGGACAAAAGTGGAAGGGAATTGAGTTGTAATGTCTTTTATCGGACTTATAAAGGACAAAAGTGGAAGGTAATCGCGTTGAAATGTCTTTTATAACCCTTATAATGGACAAAAGTGAGAGGATATTGCGGTGATATGTCTTTTATAAGTGTGATGAAGGACATTTGAAGGTGGAAAACGATTAGAAATGTCTTTCATAAGGATGATGAAGGACATTTAAAGGTGGAAATTGGTTAGAAATGTCTTTCATAGAGGTGATGAAGGACATTTAAAGGTGGAAATTGGTTAGAAATGTCTTTCATACAAGTGATGAAGGACATTTGTAGGTGGAAAATGATTAGAAATGTCTTTCATACAGGTGATGAAGGACATTTGAAGGTGGAAAACGATTAGAAATGTCTTTCATAAGGATGATGAAGGACATTTGAAGGTGGAAAACGATTAGAAATGTCTTTCATAAGGATGATGAAGGACATTTAAAGGTGGAAATTGGTTAGAAATGTCTTTCATAGAGGTGATGAAGGACATTTAAAGGTGGAAATTGGTTAGAAATGTCTTTCATACAGGTGATGAAGGACATTTGTAGGTGGAAAATGGTTAGAAATGTCTTTCATACAGGTGATGAAGGACATTTGAAGGTGGAAAATGGTTAGAAATGTCTTTCATAAGGGTGATGAAGGACATTTAAAGGTGGAAATTGGTTAGAAATGTCTTTCATAGAGGTGATGAAGGACATTTGAAGATGATAAAGGATCAAAAACGTCTTTCATACAGGTGATGAAGGCCATTTTGAATCAAAAACTGACCAGTACTGGTCTTGATAAGACGGATAACGACCATTTTGAACTAAAAATCAAACAAAACTGGTCTTGATAAAACGGATGAGGACCGATTTGAACCGAAAAATAATCAAAACTGGTCTCGATAAGGCGGATGAAGACCATTTTGAACAAAAAAATGATCAAAACTGGTCTTGATAAGGCGGATGAGGATCAATTTAATTCAAAAGGCAATCTAAAAAGGTCTTGATAAAGCAGATGAAGACCGATTTGATCCAAAAAACGAACAAAATCGGTCTTCATTAGTACTTCAAACTATTTTAGGATACTTCTGAAATCACAACTCGTCATCATCGAAAATTATCTCATCATAGCTTAACTTAATTGCTTCATAAACAAATAGCGCGGAAAATAAATGCGGGATTAATGTGCGCTCCCCTAATTTAGTAGGGTGGGGTAGAATGCCGCCTCTCACTTTCATTGAAATATAAGTGTAAGCGAGTTCACTCAATTCATTTCCTTCATCTGGTTTCTCACTAGCAACCGCAGCAAAAGGAATAAATTCCTCAGCCAACTGTTTTGCAAGAGCCAACGCATCTTCATTCTGACTACTTTTTGTAAATATACAAACACGATCTACATCATTAATCACGGTGTCTGGAGTCCATTTTTCTAATTGATAGAATGGCTCTGAATTATGTAAAGCATTAAGCTCAACACCTTCTAATCCATCAAAACATGCAAAATAAACTTTCCCTTCACCAACAGATGCTTGGGCGAGTAATCTTGCAGTTTCTTCGATGGCTTCTTCTTCACTCTGTGAGATTCTTTGTAATAAACCTGTTAATTGGGTTGTAAGTATTTTCATTCCGTTCACCTCTAAAATCATTATAAAGTTATATTAGTAAAATTAAAATCCATGTACTTTGTCTCATCAAGTTTAGTTATAAATAGGTCATTATTCAAGCAAATGAATATTATATGGAGAATAAAATATCAACTTAAAAGGTTTTAAACTCAAAATAATAGGGAACGTAATAGTTAAATAGATTAATAAATTTTGGAATGGGAGAGAATCGTGGTGAAAGAACTATTAATTGTAGATGACCATCAAGGGATTCGATTGTTATTAAAAGAAGTGTTTAATAAAGAAGGCTATCTCGTTCATCTTGCAACTAGTGGAGCTGAAGCAATTCGACTAGTAGAAAAATACAATTTACATTGTGTACTACTAGATATGAAAATTCCAGATATGAATGGTCTAGAAATTATTAAGAGAATTAAAAACATAAATTGCGATTTACCTATTATTATGATGTCTGCTTTTTCAGAGCAAACTTTAATTGAAAAAGCGCTTGAACAAGGTGCTTCATGCTTTTTTACAAAACCGTTTAATATTCATGATTTAATTACAACTGTAAAAAATAAAGTGTACATAGATAAAAATCAGAATGAGCAATAAATTATTGATCTTTGAATCTGTCACGAAAATGTTAACAAATTTTAACAAATTAAATTTCTACTATTTTAAGTTAATGGATAGTGTCTTTTCAATCGCGTAGTATAACTAGATTATCGATTATCAAACATTACTAACGAGAGTTGAAAATGACGAAATCATTTCTAAAGTTAAGAAATCCTAACAAAGATGTTTTTTCGCCTGCCGCAAGCTTTCGGCGTATGAAAGGCTGTTGTCTCCTTACTTGTGAGACAACAGCCTTTCTGCTAATATGAAATGGAATATTTAAATAAAAATACTATCTTCAGGAGGATTTTCACAATGCCATTAGTATCGATGAAGGAAATGTTAATTAAAGCAAAAAAAGAAGGTTATGCAGTAGGTCAATTTAACATTAATAACCTAGAATTTACTCAAGCAATTTTACAAGCGGCAGAAGAAGAAAAGTCTCCAGTGATCCTCGGTGTATCTGAAGGCGCAGGAAAATATATGGGCGGATTTATCGCCGTTGTTCATATGGTAAAAGGTTTAATGGAAAGCTATAAAATTACTGTACCTGTTGCAATCCATTTAGACCACGGTTCAAGCTTTGACAAATGTAAAGAAGCTGTAGATGCAGGTTTTACATCTGTTATGATTGATGCTTCTCACCACCCATTTGAAGAAAATGTGAAAATCACAAAAGAAGTTGTTGAATATGCACATTCAAAAGGTGTTTCAGTTGAAGCGGAATTAGGAACTGTAGGTGGAGAAGAAGATGGCGTAATTGGCGGCATTATCTATGCAAATCCGAACGAATGTAAAGCTCTTGTTGAGCAAACTGAAATTGATTGCTTAGCACCTGCATTAGGTTCAGTACACGGACCTTACAAAGGTGAGCCAAACTTAGGTTTCGCTGAAATGGAAGAAATTTCAAAATCAACAGATATTCCACTTGTATTACATGGCGGTACTGGAATTCCAACAAAAGATATTCAACGTTCTATTTCTTTAGGTACTGCAAAAATTAACGTAAACACTGAAAATCAAATTGCAGCTACAAAAGTAATCCGTGAAGTATTAGACAATGACAAAAAAGTTTACGACCCACGTAAATATTTAGCACCAGCACGTGATGCGATTAAAGCTACGGTTATCGGTAAAATGCGTGAATTTGGTAGCTCTCAAAAAGCATAGTTAGTAGCCTATACAGGAAATTGTGGGCTTTTGACATAAAAGAGCTAGTAAGCATATGTTATATTTAGAATACAACAGCAAATTTCAATAAAAATTTATCATAATATGTACAATAATCAAAAATATGGATACACTGAATAAAGAAAGCAGCCCATTTTAATTTCCAATTTATCCTATAAGTAAATAATGTGTTTATTTATACACTGCTTTTCTTAATTCATTTAATACAAGGTAAATGATCTTGAGGAGAAGTGTCTGATTTTTTAATATCAGCCTTCTCTTTGTTTTAACATAATTCTGGATAAATCCCCCAATTATTAAATTGGGAAGATTGTCAAAATTGATTAGGTGTCAATATAAAATGCACCAATACTATGCAGGAGGAACAGCGAAATGAAATTTTTTATCGATACAGCAAACTTTGAAGAAATTAAAGAAGCCCACTCATGGGGTATTCTTTCAGGAGTAACTACGAATCCATCATTAGTTGCAAAAGAACAAAACATTTCTTTTCATGATCGCCTACGTGAAATTGCAGAACTTGTGAATGGTTCAGTTAGTGGAGAAGTAATCTCTCTAGATGCTGAAGGAATGATTAAAGAAGGACTAGAACTTGCAGCAATTCATCCAAATATTACTGTGAAATTACCTATGACACCAGAAGGTTTAAAAGCATGTAAGTTTTTTGCTGAAAAAGGCATTAAAACGAACGTTACTTTAATCTTTAGTGCAAATCAAGCTTTAATGGCTGCACGTGCAGGAGCTACTTATGTTTCACCATTTGTTGGTCGTTTAGATGATATCGGTCAAAGTGGGATGGAGTTAATTTCCACAATTGCTGATATGTTTGCAATTCATGATATTCCAACTGAAATTATTGCCGCTTCAATTCGTCATCCTCAACATATAACTGATGTGGCTTTGGCAGGAGCCGACATCGCTACAACACCATTCAAAGTATTAAAACAATTATTCCATCATCCACTAACTGACAAAGGGATTGAAGGCTTTTTAGCGGATTGGAAAAAGCGCGAAGGTCAATAATAATGATATGTTGTTTAAATACAAATTTATTTAGGTATAAGTAATGGAATTCACATTAGAAAAACATCATTTCGTCGTATTATGACCGAATAGTGTTTTTCTAATGTAATGAAATCTCGTTTCGTTCCTATTTTTTGTGAAATTTAAACGAATTTCACGGATAGGTACACATACAAAAATTGTTGAAGTTGACTATAATAAGGGAAACTTTCCAATTACGAGGGAGAACGCGTTATGGATGTTTATAAAATTATTGGCGAGAATCGTCTAAAAGGTACAATTAAAGTCAGCGGTGCCAAAAATAGTGCGGTAGCGTTAATTCCAGCATCAATTCTGGCAAATTCGTCAGTTACCATCGGCGGGATACCTGAAATTGCAGATGCTTGGACGTTAAAAGCATTATTAGAAGAAATCGGTGGGGAAGTAAATTTTGAAAACGGACAAATGACTATTGATCCGTCAAATATGCTTGCCATCCCTTTACCTAATGGTAATGTTAAAAAGCTACGTGCTTCATATTACTTAATGGGTGCCATGCTTGGTCGTTTTAAAAAGGCAGTTGTCGGTTTACCAGGTGGTTGTTTCTTAGGGCCAAGACCGATAGACCAACATATTAAAGGGTTTGAAGCATTAGGTGCCAAAGTGACAAATGAACACGGTGCGATCTATTTGCGTGCAGATGAGTTACGGGGAGCAAAGATTTATTTGGATGTGGCTAGTGTTGGTGCCACAATCAATATAATGCTTGCAGCAGTTCGAGCAAAAGGACGTACAGTTATTGAAAACGCCGCTAAAGAACCAGAAATCATTGATGTAGCAACACTATTAACGAATATGGGTGCGAACATTAAAGGTGCTGGTACGAGTGTCATCCGAATTGAAGGTGTGGAAGAGCTCCACGGAACAAAACATACGATAATCCCAGACCGCATTGAAGCAGCAACATATATGGTAATGGCCGCAGCAATAGGTGATGGAATTACAATCGATAATATTATTCCTTTACATTTAGAAGCAGTCATTGCAAAACTTCGAGAAATGGGTGTAAAAGTAATCGAGGGTGAAGAAAGTGTGTTCATTCCGAGAGTAGATTCACTACAAGCTGTTGATGTAAAAACACTTGTATACCCGGGAATCCCCACAGATGTTCAACAACCACTATCCGTATTAATGACTCAAGCTGTTGGAACTTCAAAAGTAACAGATACGATCTATTCAGCAAGATTCAAACATATCGATGAACTACGTCGTATGAACGCAAATGCTAGGGTAGAAGGCAATACTGCTATTATACAAGGACCTACCCAATTACATGGGTCATCTGTTACGGCTACAGATTTAAGAGCTGGTGCAGCCCTTGTTTTAGCTGGACTATTAGCAGAAGGTGAAACAATTGTTCACGAAATTCATCATATTGAACGTGGATATAGCTCCTTAATCGAAAAATTAAATTCACTCGGTGCAAATATTCGCCGCGAAACAATTGCTGTTAGTTCACTCGAACTAAAAGAATAAATTTCATAAATGCAAAAATTATTTTATGTTACAATTAAATGTGACATAAAGACATTCGGGTAACCGAATCAGGAGGAAACACACAAATGGAACGCAGTTTAACGATGGAAGTAGTCCGCGTCACAGAAGCAGCAGCGATTGCATCTGCAAAATGGATGGGACGCGGATTAAAAGATGAAGCAGACGATGCAGCAACTACAGCAATGCGTGCTTTATTTGACACGATTCCAATGCACGGAACCGTTGTTATTGGTGAAGGTGAAATGGATGAGGCTCCAATGTTATATATTGGGGAAGAATTAGGTCTTCGTAATGGTGGACCCCAAGTAGATATCGCAGTAGATCCACTTGAAGGAACAAATATTGTTGCTAAAGGTACAAATGGTGCCATGACGGTACTAGCTATTGCAGATCGTGGCAATCTATTAAACGCACCAGATATGTATATGGAAAAATTAGCAGTTGGACCTGAAGCTCGAGGTAAAGTGGATATTACTGCATCGGTAACTGAAAATTTACATGCAGTTGCAAAAGCGAAAAACAAAGATATTTCAGACGTGGTAGCAATTCTATTAGATCGTCCACGTCATCAACATATAGTCGATGAAATTCGAGCAGCTGGTGCTCGAATCAAATTCATTCAAGATGGAGATGTAAGTGCTGCCATCAATACCGCATTTGATGAGACTGGTATTGATATTATGTTTGGAACAGGTGGAGCACCAGAAGGAGTTATTTCTGCTGTTGCATTAAAATGTTTAGGTGGCGATTTCCAAGGACGACTTGTCCCAGAAGATGAAGCACAACTTGAACGTTGTCAAAAAATGGGCATCGATGTAGAGAAAGTATTATACTTAGATGACTTAGTAAAAGGCGATGACGCAATTTTTGCGGCAACAGCAGTAACAGATAGTGAGTTAATGAAAGGTGTACAATATAAAGGGGCATATTGTTTAACTAATTCGCTTGTTATGCGTGCAAAAACTGGTACCGTTCGATTTATCGAAGGTCGTCATAATATCGAGAAAAAACCTAGATATGTTAAATAATCTAGATATTTATAAATAACTTCTAAACTACGATGTCTGATAATATGATATAGTTATCCCGATGTAACCGTCCGTAAAACTCCGACAAAAAATAGGTGGGATTTAACGGATGCTTACACCCAAAATGGTTAACTAATCTACATAGGGACTGAAAAATCCTATGATGGAAGTTTCTATTTATCAGACATCCTTCCTACAAAACTTTCAAAAAACCCTACAATTTGAATTATCCAATGAGTAGTAAACTTAAAAATTAAAAGACTGGAGTCATGCTATGTCTGCACTTACTATAGCTCAGCTTGAGAATATGACTTTAAAAGAATTATATTCTTTAGCGCGCGATTATAAAATTTCCTATTATAGTAAATTAACAAAAAAAGAATTGATATTTGCTATTTTAAAATCTCGATCTGAACAAGAAGGCTTTTTCTTCATGGAAGGTGTTTTAGAAATTGTATCTAGTGAAGGATTTGGGTTCCTTCGTCCAATTAACTATTCACCATCTAAAGAAGATATTTATATTTCCGCTTCACAAATCCGTCGATTTGATCTTCGAAATGGGGACAAGGTATCAGGAAAAGTACGACCACCGAAAGAAAATGAACGTTACTTCGGTTTATTACAGGTTGATGCTGTAAATGGTGAAAATCCTGAGATTGCTAAAGAGCGTGTTCACTTCCCAGCGCTTACTCCACTTTACCCAGACCGTCATATCAAACTAGAAACAGAGCCAAATAAATTATCAACTCGTATTATGGATTTAATTGCGCCTGTAGGATTTGGTCAACGTGGGTTAATCGTTGCACCGCCAAAAGCAGGGAAAACGTCTTTATTAAAAGAAATTGCCAATGCAATTACAACAAATTATCCAGAAGCAGAATTGATTGTTTTATTAATTGATGAACGTCCTGAAGAGGTAACGGATATTGAACGATCTGTAAACGCAGATGTTGTTAGTTCAACATTTGATGAGCTACCAGAAAACCATGTAAAGGTAGCAGAATTAGTGTTAGAAAGAGCGCGACGCTTAGTTGAACATAAACGTGATGTAATCATTTTAATGGATTCAATTACACGTCTTGCCCGTGCATATAACTTAGTCATTCCGCCAAGTGGTCGAACACTTTCAGGTGGTATTGACCCTGCGGCATTCCATAGACCAAAACGATTCTTCGGTTCTGCTCGTAATATTGAAGATGGTGGAAGTTTAACGATTTTAGCAACTGCTTTAGTTGATACAGGATCTCGTATGGATGAGGTTATTTACGAGGAGTTCAAAGGTACAGGGAACTTGGAGCTTCACTTAGATCGTAATTTAGCGGAACGTCGTATATTCCCAGCGTTAGATATTCGACGCTCTGGTACTCGAAAAGAAGAGTTATTAATTCCAAGTGAACAATTAGAAAAGCTTTGGGCAATTCGCAAAACCTTTACAGATGCTCCTGATTTCACAGAACGTTTCTTAAAGAAATTACGTGGGTCAAAAACAAACGAAGAATTCTTTGAAAAGTTAAATGAAGAAATGAAAAAGGCAACAAAAGGTAAAGGATTAATATAAAATAATAAATACAAGTAGCGGATCACAATTATATTTTGCTACTTGTATTTTTATTTTTAGAAATCAATTTGAATGTGTAAAATAAAAACTTGAAATCTTCTAATTGGCGAAATTAGTATACGACTTATTAAAAATTATGTGTATTTGCACATAATTTCAGATATGTCCTATGTGAATTTCGCTTTCTGAAAGTTTATTTATTTTTAAAATCGGTATTGGTAATTTTTAAAATATATTATTTATACTTGAGTATTTTTTTCGATTATGCTATCCTAATTCAGTATGAAACGTGCACATATGTAGTCGACATATTCGGGCTATGTAAGGTGCAGTTCGAATATAACTCTGTTCCAGATGGTTCAGGGCGAGAGGAGAAAACGAATATGAAACAAGGAATTCATCCAGATTACAAAACTGCAACAGTAACTTGCTCTTGCGGTAACACTTTTGAAACTGGTTCAGTAAAAGAAAAGATTGCAATCGAGTTTTGCAACGAATGTCACCCATTCTATACTGGCCGTCAAAAATTCGCGTCTGCTGACGGACGTGTGGATCGTTTCAACAAAAAATACGGTCTTAAATAATATGAAACACAAAATGCCTGCCATCCTAATGGCAGGCATTTTTTAACTTCATTCAAGTGACAAGTACGAAATGATGGACTTGAATGTGAAATTATATAAAGTGAACCTCCTGAAGGCGGGAATCAAAAAGAAACGGTAAGTTCATGATAAGAAAGAGGTTGTTTTTAATGGCGCAATTATTTTTCAAACATGGCGCAATGAATAGCGGAAAATCTATTGAAATTCTAAAAGTTGCACATAACTATGAAGAACAAAACAAACCAGTATTACTCTTTACTTCAGGAATAGACGATCGAGACGAAGTAGGTTATGTATCAAGTAGAATAGGCCTACGAAGAAAAGCGATTCCAGTGTTTGATCACACAAATGTTTACGAGTATGTAAAGCATCATCACGAGCAAAATGAAAAACTATACTGTGTACTCATCGATGAAGTTCAATTTTTAAGAAAAGAACAAGTGTTACAGTTAACAAAAATTGTCGATGAGCTAAAAATCCCTGTAATGGGCTTCGGGTTGAAAAACGATTTCCAAAACGAACTTTTCGAAGGCAGTCGTTATATGCTGATCTATTCGGACAAAATTGAAGAGATGAAGACGATTTGCTGGTTCTGCCATAAAAAAGCAACAATGAATTTACGAGTAGATGACAATAACAAGCCAGTGTACACAGGAGAACAAATTCAAATTGGTGGAAATGATACATACTATCCTGTTTGTCGAAGATGTCATGGGAATCCACCACTTTAATATTTGTCTATTATGGTGAATGATCAACTAGCAAGTTTTTACCCAAAATACTTGTGAAATTTCCCAGTTCATTTACGAAAATCTTAACAATTACTTAACAGATTTTTTCCATAACACTAGCGATATAGCGCATTTTTCTATATACTAATGTAGTGGTTTTTTCAATAGATACACGGCTAATAACCGATGATAAATAAACAAATTAAACAGTCTAAATAGAGGTGAAGTACATGTTTGATCGACTGCAAGCGGTTGAAGATCGTTATGAACGGTTAAACGAATTACTAAGCGATCCAGATATCGTTAGCGATAGTAAAAAACTTCGTGAATATTCAAAAGAACAATCAGATATTCAAGAAATGGTTGAAGTTTATCGTGAGTATAAACAAGTAAAACAACAACTAGCAGATGCGAAAGAAATGCTGGAGAACGAAAAAGATCCAGAAATGCATGACCTAGTAAAAGAAGAATTTAATGAATTAAATGCGCAAATTCCAGATTTAGAAGAACGTCTTAAAATTCTTCTTATCCCTAAAGATCCAAACGACGACAAAAACGTTATTATGGAGATTCGTGGTGCTGCTGGTGGGGACGAAGCGAACATTTTCGCAGGGGATTTATTCCGTATGTACACTCGTTATGCTGAAGCGCAAGGGTGGAAAATTGATATTATGGAAGCTACCCCAAACCCTGCAGGTGGATATAAAGAGGTAATCTTTATGATTAACGGTCAAGGTGCGTATTCACGATTTAAATATGAGAATGGCGCACACCGTGTACAACGTGTACCAGCTACTGAATCACAAGGACGTATTCACACTTCAACTGCAACAGTTGCATGTTTACCTGAAGTAGAAGAAGTAGACGTTGAAATCCATGAAAAAGATATCCGTGTTGATACATTTGCATCTTCTGGTGCGGGTGGTCAATCGGTAAATACAACGATGTCCGCTGTTCGTATGACCCATTTACCAACAGGTGTTGTTGTGTCTATGCAAGACGAACGTTCACAAATTAAAAACCGTGAAAAAGCATTAAAGATTTTACGTGCACGTGTAGCTGACATGTATATGCAAGAAGCTCAAAAAGAAGTGGATGCAACACGTAAATCTGCTGTTGGTTCTGGTGACCGCTCAGAACGTATTCGCACATACAATTATCCGCAAAACCGTGTTACAGACCATCGTATTGGATTAACGATTCAAAAGTTAGACCAAATTATGGAAGGTAAGCTAGATGAAGTATTGGACGCATTAGTATTAGAAGACCAATCAGCTAAACTAGCTCACTTAAATGATTAATGATGAAGCATAAAACAATTTTTGAGGCCCTCCATTGGGCTTCTTCTTTTTTAGTGGAAAATGGTCGTGATGAAAATGCAGCACGGATTTTATTGCAACATATCCTTCAAACAAACTATTCCGGTTTAATGATGCGAATACAAGATGCACTTTCCGAAGAGCAAATTAAGCTATTTGAACAATATGTTATTGAGCATGCAAACGGTTGTCCAGTCCAGTACATTACTGGAGTTGAAGAATTTTACGGTAGAACATTTCATGTGGATGAATCGGTTTTAATTCCCCGACCTGAAACAGAAGAGTTAATTTTAGGGGCATTGGAGCGTATTCGTCGACTATTTGGATCGAATAGTGAGGTAAAGCTTGCGGATATCGGCACTGGTAGTGGGGCAATCGCGATAACGATGAAACTTGAGTATCCTTCAGCAAGTGTAACTGCAACAGACATTTCTGAAGAGGCACTCGCAACAGCTAATAAAAATGCTACCGGATTAAATGCCCAGGTTGATTTTCGTTTAGGAGATTTAACTGAACCGATTCAAAATGAGAAGTGGGATGTCGTTTTATCCAATCCACCTTATATCGCTTTTGATGAAGCACGCGAAATGTCAGAAGTTGTTTTGGAACATGAACCACATACCGCTCTATTTGCTGAAGAAAACGGTCTTATCCTTTATCGTAAACTAGCACAATCTTTGCCAAATTTATTAAATAAACCAGCATTAATTGGTTTGGAAATAGGTTATACACAAGGTGAAGAGGTCGCGAATTTCTTTAAAAATAGTTTTCCACAAGCGAAAATTGAAATTGTTAAAGATATTAACAAAAAAATAGAATGATTTTTTGTGAAATAAATGAATAAAAACATTCCTTTCTGACAATCATGGTGTCAGGGAGGAATGAAACTATGTTAAACGATTACGAGATTAAAAGAGAAAACAATCCAATAAACTATCATCCGATTATAAGTGTTCTTAGATTAATAGCAAGCGCAGTGGCTGTGTACTGTGTAATTTTAATGGCTCCACAAGTAATGGACCAAATCTATGAAACTCGTGAAAGTTTTGTAGATGACTCATTAAAAATTCGAGTAGTTGCAAATAGTAATACGGTTGCTGATCAAAGATTAAAAGAAGAAATGGTAGAAAACTTATCTCCGATTTTCCATGAAATTCAGCAAAATGAATTATTAGCATTAAGTAATGATGAAGCATTAGCGAAATTATCAACTGTAATTGAGCAAGACTATGCAGATCAAGATGTGAAAATTACGATTGGACAACATCTAATTCCTGCAAAAGTAGATGTAAATTACTTTTACCCACAAAGTTTATATAATTCTTTAGTTGTTACAATAGGAAGTGGGCGTGGAGACAATTTCTGGTGTACGATTTTCCCAGATGTTTGTGAAGGACCGAGTGCCGCTGAAGATACTGTTGAAGAAAAAGAAGATACGAAAGTTGTATTTGTTATTTGGGAATGGATTTTAAGTTTATTTGGATTTTAATGGTTAATTTTTAGATAATTCGCGTTTTTTAGAAAACTTATTCACATTTTAGATTAAACTATCCACAAGTTGTGAATAAGTATGAGTGAACACGAGTGAAATAAGGAAGTGTCAGTATGAAAACATCTTGTATTTCTGTGGACATAAATGTGGATGATATGGAAAATTATTCACAAGCTGTGGATTTGTTAAATGAAGGGGAAGTCGTTGCATTCCCAACTGAAACTGTTTACGGTCTTGGGGCAGTTGCAACAAATGATGAAGCAGTGAAAAAGATTTTTGCTGCAAAAGGTCGTCCTTCAGATAATCCACTCATCGTACATATAGGAACGTTTGAGGAAGTCTCTAGTTATGTAGAGGAAATTTCTGAGAATGCCAGAAAATGCATGGACCAATTTTGGCCAGGTCCTTTAACGATTGTGATGAAAGCTAAAGAGGGGATTCTTGCACCAAGTGTGACTGCAGGCCTTTCAACTGTAGGTATACGAATGCCTGATCATCCTGTAGCATTAGGCTTATTACAAACATTGAAAAAACCAGTGGCCGCTCCGAGCGCAAACAAAAGTGGAAAACCAAGTCCAACAAAAGCAAAGCATGTTGAAGAAGACTTGGATGGGTTAATTCCCTTAATTCTGGACGGTGGTACTACGGGTATTGGTTTGGAATCAACAGTTTTAGACGTAACTGTTAATCCTCCAGCAATTTTACGTCCTGGTGGAGTGACTAAGGAAATGTTAGAAGAGGTTATTGGCGAAGTCACTCAACCGACATTGTCTGAACAAGATCGCAAAGAAACACCGAAAGCTCCAGGGATGAAATATACGCATTATGCACCAAATGCTCCAGTATACCTAGTTGAGTTAGACAAAGAGACAGTAGGGAATGCAATTCATAAATTGCACCAAGCGGGCGAGGTCGTAGCTTTACTTGGCCCAAGTGAATATAAAGAATTAAAATCCGACCATTTCTTTTCGTTTGGACATGAAGGAAATGTTGATGAAATATCAGCAAATCTTTATGATTCATTACGCGCGTGCGACAAAACAAACGCCACAATTATTTTAGCAACAACTACTTCAAATGAAGGCGTAGGGGCTGCAATTATGAATCGTTTGGAAAAAGCCGCTGGGCGAAAATGGTTTCAAAATGATTAAGTATTTGTAAACTCCACCATATTAGTTGGTGGGGTTTTTTGAGGTTTTTAAGGGGAGCGTCTTCGTAAATCGCATCGAAAAAATGAACGTAAAGTATTTGCGAGACAAAATATAGGAAGTCGTCGGCAAAGTGTCCCGCAAAACTGAGTTGCGTGACAAAAAATGAGCAAAGGATGAAAAAGTGTCCCGCAAAACTGAGTTGCGTGACAAAAAATGAGCAAAGGATGAAAAAGTGTCCCGCAAAACTAAGTTGCGTGACAAAAAATGAGCAAAGGATGAAAAAGTGTCCCGCAAAACCGAGTTGCGTGACAAAAAGTGGGCAAAGGATAGAAAAGTGTCCCGCAAAACTGAGTTGCGTGACAAAAAATGAGCAAAGGATGAAAAAGTGTCCCGCAAAACTGAGTTGCGTGACAAAAAGTGGGCAAAGGATGAAAAAGTGTCCCGCAAAACCGAGTTGCGTGACAAAAAGTGGGCAAAGGATAGAAAAGTGTCCCGCAAAACTGAGTTGCGTGACAAAAAGTGGGCAAAGGATGAAAAAGTGTCCCGCAAAACTGAGTTGCGTGACAAAAAGTGGGCAAAGGATAGAAAAGTGTCCCGCAAAACTGAGTTGCGTGACAAAAAGTGGGCAAAGGATAGAAAAGTGTCCCGCAAAACTGAATTACAAGACTAAAAAATGAAGAAACGCCCTAAAAGTGTAACTAATAAACATTAAAACCTCTAACCTCCAAGTTCAAATGTAAAATAGGATTATCGTCTTTAAATCTATTAAACACAATTACCGGATTTCAACTGATATTGCATGTCCTTTCTGCATAATATGGTAAAAACATTACAAAAGGAAAGAGGACGAGTTTGCAAGAAATTCTAATTGGCCTCGTAGTGGCACTTGATGTAGTAGCGCTTTATCTACTGCTACCTACTGTAAAGCAGCGATTTTTATTGTCACTTTGGACAGCCCTACTGCATATGTTATTTCCGATTATTGGGTTTACAATAGGAAGTATGATGGTTGCGCTATTAATGCAATGGTCCAATGTTATTTCGAGTATTATCCTATTTTTTATAGGGTTACATTTAATTCTATCTACACAGAATAGACAAATAAATCCAATTCCTGTCTCAATTTTAGCGATATCTGCTAGTTTAGACACCTTTTCAGTGAGCGTTTCTTTTGGTATGCTTAATTTACAGAAATATTTATTTATAGCAAGTGCAGGAATTTGGACTTTCTTCCTATCTTATATATCGTTAACTATAGCAAGAAAAGGCCAACGTAAATATAAAGGTAACTCTTTAAAATGGATTGCCGGAATCTCATTAATGCTATTTAGTATTTATGCATTAGTAAATAATTAATAAACAAAATATTTGAGAAAGAGTGAATCGCAGCATGAATATTTATTTTGTTTGTACTGGAAACACTTGTCGAAGCCCAA
Source organism: Ureibacillus acetophenoni (assembly GCF_900220965.1). Lineage (GTDB taxonomy): Bacteria > Bacillota > Bacilli > Bacillales_A > Planococcaceae > Ureibacillus > Ureibacillus acetophenoni. Next base: position 68,501 of record NZ_OBQC01000001.1, read on the forward strand.
TGGCTGAAGCGATATTAAAACATAAAAATCTTGATGGAATTGAAGTGAAATCTGCAGGAATTTATGCATTAGAAGGAGGAGGAATTTCCGAAAATTCTCGAGCCGTACTAACGAAAGAAGGCATACAATTCGATCATAAAACAAGCCAAGTAAACGCAAATGATATTGAATGGGCGGATCTTATTTTAACAATGACATTAGCTCATAAAGAAATGATACTTCATTCATTTTCAAATGCAGCAGGTAAAACATTTACATTGAAAGAATATGTAACACCTTATAGTTCGAAGGATGTATCAGATCCTTTCGGAGGCGATATTTACACATACTCACAAACATACCAAGAACTTAAAAAACTAATTGATGAACTAGAATCGAAAATCACTGGAGGATAAGTTGATGAACCATCGGACTAACAAAACGTTTAGTTTACGAAAGAAACTTGTTTTATTTGTAACATTATTAGCACTAATTACCTACTCAACTAGTTTTGTATTTATTCATTATTTACATCCTATCATTTTCGCCCAATTTGATTTCCTCTCGAACAAGGCTTTGTTTGAAATTCTTACATACGTTTTAGGTATTGCATGGTCAGGTATTTTAGCGGCAATTTTGGCTGGCGTATTAACAAAACCATTACAACAATTAGAGGCAACAGCGACGCGTGTTGCAGAAGGTAAAATTGGACAAGACGTAATTATGCCGAAAACGCGCGATGAAATTCAATCTGTCGCTGAGGCATTCCAACTAATGCTAGTAAACTTACGTCAAATGGTTGAAAGTATTGATACAAATTTCCAAAAGACAAATACAACGATTATCGAATTGTCTGAGCAAACAAGTGCAGCATCCCAACAAGCTGAAGGGATTGCACTAACAGTTAGTCAAATTTCTCAAGGTGCAGAACAGTCAGCAGATGCAGTGCAGGAAACAGTAGTGGCTATTGAAGATGTGCGTGATTTAGCTTCTGAAGTTAATACTCGCGCATTAAATTCAGCTACTCAGTCAAAACAAATTATTCATGAGCTAGAAACTACTACGGGTTCGATCCAAGGGTTAGTGAATAGTATTCGTCAAATTGTAACTGGAAACGAAGAAGCATTGAAAAACATCCATCATTTAGAGAAAAATGCAGAACAGATTGAGAGAATTATTAGTTTAGTTGGAGATATTGCAGCCCAAACGAATCTATTAGCTCTAAATGCATCCATCGAAGCCGCTCGTGCTGGTGAACATGGAAAAGGGTTTGCTGTCGTGGCAGAAGAAGTTCGTAGTTTAGCCGATGAAAGTGCAAAAGCTGTACAAGGCATTACTTCATTAATTCATACGATGCAAGAAAATGTAAACATCGTTGTAAAACAAATGAACGAACAGGTTACTTTTGCTGTTAAAGAGTCTGCGAAAGTATCAGATACTACGAGATTAGTAGAAAGTATGTCTACTAATGTTCAAGGTATGGCTGATGCCGTTGTGGAAATATCAGGTTTAATAGAAAAACAAATGACAAACATCCAAACAACCGCACACCAATCTCAAGAGGTAGCAGCTATTGCTGAAGAAACTTCGGCAGGTGCTCAAGAAGTACGCAGTTCAACAGAAGAACAAGCCTATGCAATTGAACAAATTGAAACATTATCTCGTGATCTAAAATCACAATCCGATCAACTATACAAAGTTATCCAACAGTTTGACCGGACAAACTAAAGGATTCAAGCACCCAACTAGTTTTGGGTGCTTTTTCTTTGGCACAATTGTGCGAGCACCAAATTGTTTGTGTACCAGGTACGCGAACAATTCAGAATTGTGTGGGTACCAGGTACGCGAACAATTCAGAATTGTGTGGGTACCAGGTACACAAACAATTCTGAATAATCAGATAATAGTATACAACTTATTGGTGCTTAGAAATCATGTGTGTGACGAAATTTTATAAAAAAGTTTCTAAATCCGAATTTGTATTAGCTCAGCGGGAAGTAATGTACCTTAAAGGTGAACGATATATAAATATAGTGAATTAATATTCGTATTTTGTTCAAATATTTTTAGGAAAAGAACGAAATTTCATGTTATTCTTAATTAAAAAGTGGTACACTGTTGATGATAAAGAGTAAAAAGTTTTTCTGTTTTATCAACATAATATAATAATACGTGTTTAGACAGTTCTATTTATGTAAGAATTAGTCTTATAAGAAGAAATAGAATGAAGAGAGGTAATTTTGTGAAAGTAGCCATTTCATCTGATCATGGTGGAAATAATTTAAGAAGAGAAATTATGGAGCTTTTAGATGAGCTTCAAATACAATATGAAGACTTTGGTCCACAAACGACAGATTCTGTTGACTATCCTGACTATGCAAAACCAGTTGCAGATGGAGTTGCAAGTGGAGAATTTGAACGTGGAATTTTAATTTGTGGTACTGGAATTGGTATGTCCATTGCTGCAAATAAAGTAAAAGGGATTCGTTGTGCATTAGTACATGATGTTTTTAGTGCAAAAGCAACGAGATGCCATAACGATTCAAATATTCTAGCGATGGGTGAACGTGTAATCGGACCTGGATTAGCCCGTGAAATCGTAACAGCTTGGCTGAACACTGATTTTGAAGGCGGACGCCATTCACGTCGCGTAGAAAAAATTTCAGAACTAGAAGATTAATACAAGTACCAGGTACACAAACAATTATGAATATTCTGAATTGTTTGTGTACCTGGTACCACAAAAGGAGGAAGTGTTAAGATGGCGACTTTAGATGGAATTCAAAATGAGATGGCACTTCTATTATCAGAACTAGAAAAACAAGTAGAGTTTAAACCAAAACAGCTTTTTGTCGTTGGTTGTTCTACTTCTGAAGTGCTAGGTTCGAAAATTGGAACTGCAGGTGCGATGGAAGTTGCAGAAACACTGTATAAAGAACTACAACATTTTGCACAAAAGCACGACATCTACCTAGCGTTCCAAGGATGCGAACATATCAATCGAGCTTTAACATTAGAATATGAAGCTGCAGAAAAATATGGCTATGAACCAGTTACAGTAGTTCCAGTTAAACATGCTGGTGGTTCAATGTCAGCATATGCATATACACAATTACGTCAACCTGTCGTAGTTGAACATATTCGTGCCCACGCAGGCATTGATATTGGACAAACACTAATTGGAATGCATTTAAAAGAGGTAGCTATACCACTTAGAACATCGGTAAAACAGATTGGTGAAGCGATCGTAACGGTGGCAAAAACTCGCCCGAAACTTATCGGTGGACCAAGAGCTATTTATGAATAGCTGCCTGGCACTCAAACGATTTGGAAAATTCCGAATTGTTTGAGTGCCAGGCACATACAAAAAAAGGGGGAACTTGTGAAAATGGCTTATGAAAAATTAGCAGTACAAGACAAAGCTGTTCTTGAAGGAATTTTAGCAGAGAAAAAACGTCAACAAGCAAATATCGAATTAATCGCATCTGAAAACTTTGTTTCAGAAGCAGTAATGGAAGCACAAGGATCTGTTCTAACAAACAAATACGCAGAAGGATATCCTGGTAGACGTTACTACGGCGGTTGTGAACACGTTGACGTAGTTGAAAATATCGCTCGCGATCGTGTAAAAGAATTATTTGGTGCAAAATTTGCAAACGTGCAAGCTCACTCAGGGGCACAAGCAAATATGGCAGTATACCACACACTATTACAACCTGGGGACACAGTATTAGGGATGAATCTTTCTCATGGTGGTCACTTAACTCACGGTTCTCCTGTTAACTTCTCAGGGGTTCTATATAATTTCGTAGAGTATGGTGTTACAAAAGATACGAATGTAATAGATTATGAGGATGTTCGTGCGAAAGCATTAGAACATAAACCGAAGTTAATCGTTGCGGGAGCATCAGCTTATCCACGTGAAATCGACTTTGCAAAATTCCGTGAAATTGCTGATGAAGTAGGTGCATATTTCATGGTAGATATGGCTCATATTGCTGGATTAGTTGCAACAGGTGAACATCCATCTCCAGTTCCTTATGCACATTTCACAACATCTACTACACATAAAACATTACGTGGTCCACGTGGTGGCTTAATCTTAACAAACGACGAAGAATTAGCGAAGAAAATTGATAAATCAGTATTCCCTGGAATTCAAGGTGGTCCATTAATGCACGTAATCGCTGCAAAAGCTGTAGCATTTGGCGAAGCATTACAACCTGAATTTAAAGAATATACTATTCAATTAAAGAAAAACGCAAAAGCATTAGCTGAAACGTTAATTGCTGAAGGTTTAAAGATCGTTTCAGATGGTACAGACAATCACTTACTATTAGTAAACGTTAAATCAGTTGGCTTAACTGGTAAAGTGGCAGAACATGTTCTAGACGAAGTAGGTATTACATGTAACAAAAACACAATTCCTTACGATGAGGAAAAACCTTTTGTAACATCTGGTATCCGTCTTGGTACTGCTGCTGTTACGAGCCGTGGTTTCGTAGAAGAAGATTTAAAAGAAGTAGGTTTAATTATTGCGAAACTTCTTAAAAATCCAGAAGATGAAGCAACGAAAAAAGAAGCTGCAGAACGTGTGAAGGCTCTTACTGATAAATACCCACTATACGCTTAAGAATTGGGTATCAAATATTTTTTGAATTTTTCTTAAAATTAAACAACATAGAACCGATATATAAGGGTGACTCAAAAAGTTATTAAAAATAACGAAATAGGGTCACCCTTTTCTATTTTATTAGACAATTTATACCAACCGTTCTATTACATAATGCGCATTTACTAAATAATTAATTAAAAGGTAAAATATTCTTACATATGTTTTATTTTCCTGGAGGGAAACGTAATGATTCAACCAATTGAAAAAAACAGAATGGCCCTCTTTCAATCGATTCAATCCATTGGAGATCATACCAATAAGAGTTACGTGCTTTTGGAAGAAAGGAATAACGAATATTTAATTGTATTAGTCAATGAAGCGTTTTGCCAAATGACTGGATACGATAAAGTGGAATTGTTAAATCAAAGTCATAAATTATTATTTTCATATGAAAATAATAAAAACTTAAAAATGTTCGAAGAAACAATGCAGCACGGGCAATTTAAAAAGGTAGATATTTTACTAAATCATAAAAATGGAATGCCATCATTAGTTGATGTGATGTCTATTCCCTTTCGAGATGCCACTAGTAATAGCTACTTAACTTTATTACTTTTTGATGATTTCTCTAAGTATCACTTAAACCATACGTTGCATTACCTAGAAGAACAAATTTATACAGCGATTGAAAAAGAACGAACTTTGTTTAATAAGCTACAAATTATTTGTAACGGTTTAAACGAAGCATTCCAATTTAATACACTTTCAACTATTTTTATTAAACAAGATAAAGAACCTGCGCTACAAATGGTCATGTCACATAACCATGAGCTCGATCAGCTGGTTATTATTGAAAGAAAATCAGAAATTGAGTATTACAAACAATTTATAGAACTAATAGATTCATATCGAATTGAACAAACCAATGATCTAAAAGTGCACAAGTATCATAAAAAAATCGTTGAAGTAAAAGAATTATCAAAGTGCTTAATTATTCCTATAAAAAATCATGCCAATGATCGAATTGGTGTTATTTTTATGTACTTTGATGGGGAAATTTCACATGATGAGTTTGTATACAAAAAATTTATACATAAGATTAATGATTTAATTTCTTTAGCATACATATACGATCAAAAACTAAGGGAAATTTCTTACCTTGCTTATAACGATGTGCCAACAGGAATTCCTAATCGATTAGGGTTTACTGAGAAGTTAAGAGAGTTAGAAGAACGTCAAATTTTTGGGTATATACATATAATTGAGCCAACAGAGTTTACGGAAATCGTAGAGTTATATGGCCGAGATGCAGGCGACGAGTTACTTAAACAGATTAGTAGAAAAATGAAAATGTTGCGCAGAAAAGAAGTGGATTTTATAGGACGATTTTCTAGTTCAAAGATCATTGCTTTTACTAACATTGTTGTCGGAGAAAAAGTCCCTGATTTCGAAGCGATTATGGATATTTTAGTAGAAACGCCATTCATCATTCAAAACAGTCCGGTATACATTACGTTAAAGAACGGTGTGGCCCCATTCAATGAAAAGGTATCTTATAATGACTCGATTCGTTTTGCTGAAAATGCTTTTCGAATGGCGAAAAATAATGCTGGTAACGTAGTCGTAAAATATAAAAATGAAATGGACCAAACCTTAAAAGATAATTTAAGAATTAGTAGTCATTTAACTGAAGCAGTAAAAAATAAAGAGATTATCGTTTATTTTCAACCTAAGGTCAATTTAAAAAATCGAACAATTAGTAGCATAGAAGCACTGGCGAGATGGAACTCTCCAACACTAGGGTTTATTTCACCTCAAAATTTTATGGCGGTTGCTGAAAAAACGGGACTTATACGAGACATAGACTTACAAGTGATTGAACAAGTACTACAGTGGTTTGAAAGTCGTAAGAAAGAAAATAAAAAAGTTGTCCCTGTTGCGGTAAATATTTCACCAGAACATTTCTATTATCCGCGATTTGTTAAGCAATTAGTTGATTTAGTAAAAAAATATAACGCAGATCCATCAAACATCATTATAGAAATAACAGAAAATATGAGCCTAGTGGATTTAGCAAAAGCAAGACATATTATTCAAGATTTAAACAAGAGAGGATTTAAAACGAGTGTTGATGATTTTGGGATGGGCTATTCCTCTTTAAATTATTTACAAGAGCTCCCTATAGCAGAATTAAAAATAGATCGTAACTTTACAATGAAGCTTCAAGACTCGGGGACTTATGCAATTGTCAAAGCGATACTTCAAATAGCCCATGCATTGAATATTGACACTGTTGCTGAAGGTGTTGAAACGGAAGAACAGGCTAGAATTTTAAATGAGCTTGGGTGCGATACAGGGCAAGGTTATTTATTTAGTAAACCTTTGCCTGTAGAGGAATTCGACGATAAACTCGAATGATTATAAAAAGGTGTGGCAATGCTAGAAATTGTCACATCTTTTTGTTTTCCTAAAATGTATAGTCGTTATTGGAGCTGTACACAATCTTGTTGAAAATTGAGTTTCAATCTATACTTTAGGGTTGCATTCATTTTTGTTATACTAATTTAGATTAACAACAGATAGGAGAGATTCCCACAATGGGCAAAGTTTATGTATTTGATCATCCATTAATCCAGCATAAGTTAACGTATATTCGCGATAAAAATACTGGAACAAAAGAATTTAGAGAGTTAGTTGACGAAGTGGGAACACTTATGGCATTTGAAATTACTCGTGATATGCCTTTAGAAGAAATCGAAATCGAAACACCGATTCAAACTGCCAAAACAAAAGTATTATCTGGGAAGAAATTAGCAATTGTTCCTATATTAAGAGCGGGTCTTGGTATGGTTGAAGGTGTTTTAAAACTTATTCCAGCGGCAAAAGTTGGGCACGTTGGATTATATCGTGATCCAGAAACTTTAAAGCCGGTTGAGTATTACGTGAAACTTCCTGCAGATGTGGAGGAACGTGAATTTATCGTAGTTGACCCAATGCTTGCTACTGGGGGCTCTGCTGTTGAAGCGATTAATGCATTGAAAAAACGCGGTGCAAAAAACATTAAGTTCATGTGCTTAGTTGCTGCTCCAGTTGGGGTAGAAGCGATGCAAGAAGCACATCCAGATGTTGATATTTTCATTGCAGCACTAGACGAGAAATTAAACGACCACGGTTATATTGTTCCTGGATTAGGAGACGCTGGGGATCGTTTATTTGGCACGAAATAATAGTATCTTACGTTTTATGTTAAGATAGAGTTGTTTGGAAAGTGTTCCATACCGATAGAGAATCGCGTCCTTTTTTAAAAAAGGGCGTTTCTCTATGAAAATAAAAAAGGTGGTGCAAGTGTCATGAGTAAAAAGTGGAAAGTCATGACCATTTTCGGTACAAGACCAGAAGCGATTAAAATGGCTCCTCTTGTATTAGAACTTCAAAAGAATACTGATAAGATTGAATCGATCGTTGCGGTTACTGCGCAACATCGTCAAATGCTTGACCAAGTATTAGAAACGTTTGAGATTACTCCTGATTACGATCTGAATATTATGAAAGATCGCCAAACGCTTATTGACGTTACAACAAATGCGTTAAAAGGCCTTGATGAAGTAATGAAGGAAGCAAAGCCAGATATAGTCCTTGTACATGGAGATACATCCACAACATTCGTAGGAAGTTTAGCAGCTTTTTATAACCAAATATCGATTGGACATGTAGAAGCTGGTTTACGTACAGGTAATAAGTATTCACCTTATCCAGAAGAAATGAATCGTCAGTTAACGGGTGTTCTTGCTGATCTTCATTTTTCACCTACAGAACAATCAAAAGAAAACCTATTAAAGGAAAATAAAAATCCTGATACGATTTTTGTAACAGGAAATACAGCAATTGATGCATTAAAAACAACGGTTCGTGAGCAATACAGTCATCCGGTATTAGATAAAATAGGTGACGATCGTATGATTTTACTAACAGCACACCGTCGTGAAAACTTGGGCGAACCAATGCGCAATATGTTCCGTGCTATTAAACGGTTACTTTCGGAACATGATGATTTACAAGTGGTATATCCTGTTCACTTAAATCCTGCGGTTCGTGAAGTAGCAGATGAAATCTTAGGCAATGATGAACGCATTCATTTAATTGAACCGTTAGAAGTGTTAGATTTCCATAACTTCGCGGCAAGATCGTTTATGATTTTAACAGATTCAGGTGGAGTACAAGAAGAAGCGCCATCATTAGGAAAGCCAGTTCTTGTATTACGTGATACAACAGAACGACCAGAAGGAATTGCTGCAGGAACATTAAAGCTTGCAGGTACAGATGAGGAAACAATTTATGCTATGGCAAAAGAATTAATAGAAGATTCAAGTGCGTATGAAAAAATGGCACATGCATCGAATCCTTATGGAGATGGTTTTGCATCACGTAGAATTGTAGAAGCATTGATTAATTTCTTGGAAAGTAGTAAATAATACTAATCGATTCCAAAATTCGACAAAGCGTTCATCAAAAGTGACAAAGAATAATAAAGTCAATAATTCATAAATTTTGTCAACAAATTGACAATCTTTCTTGAGTTGTGAAGATTTTCACTATTACCAATTGACATCAATTTTTCACTATTGTATGCTTACAAAGGGTAAGTATGATAAGGGTTTTGGGGAGGTTTAATAACCTCTGAACACTTGTTATATCAAGTTTCTACTAGATTGGCAGTCAAAACCATTTATTGTCAAATTGCAACGTCATCTAGCGTATAAATGCTATGTGTATTGTGCAAAGTTTACAAAAATAATTAGGATTTTGTTTATTCGAGATATTTCGACCTTGTGTATACGAAATTCTAATAGTCTAAACGCTATTTAAATCCTAAAATGTAAACGTTCACTTGATATCACGTAAAAGTGATAACCGACTGCATGTTTACTCGAAAAAATGTTCAGGAGATATAGTCCAATGCTAGATTTGCATCACATTTTTATAATACAGAAGAAAGCGCTCTTTTTTTTGCTAGCACTCTGTATTTTAGGTTGGGGATTAACGCCTTTCGGATCCATATTCCTGGGAATAGGTTTAGGTGCATTCTTTGGTACATATAACTTTTGGATACTTACTCGACGTATGGACAGGTTTGATCGGAACCTTGAAAAAGGGAAGAAAACCGCTTCTCTTGGAACAGCATTACGCTTTGGGTCAGGTGTTGCAGCAGCAGCTGTCGCGCTTACGTTGCCAAAATATTTTCACTTAATTAGCACAATTATTGGGCTAATGATTCCGTACGTAGTCCTATTTATAGGATCATTCGTATCTTTAGTTAAAAACAGTAACAATGGAAAGTGAGGTGAAATGTAGTAATGAGTCATGGAGTTCCAGAGATTACACTAGGCTTTTTAACATTTAACTTATCTACAGTTTTAATGTTATTAATTACAGCGGCTATCGTATTTATTATCGCGGTTGTTGCCACTCGTAATTTAAAACTAAAGCCAACAGGTATGCAAAACTTCTTTGAGTGGATTATGGATTTTGTTAGAGGAATTATAAATAGTAACATGGACTGGAAAACAGGTGGTAGATTCCACATTTTAGGTATTACACTTATTATGTTTATCGCAGTCGGCAACCTTTTAGGGTTACCACTCGGAGGGGTATACATCTACGGTGACCTTTGGTGGAAATCACCGACAGCTGACCCAGTTGTTACAATGACTTTAGCATCGATGGTAATGGTACTTGCCACTTATTACGGAATTCGTATGCGTGGTGCAAAACACTACTTTAAAACATTTATCCAACCAATGCCATTCATGTTCCCACTGAAAATTATTGAAGAATTTGCAAACACATTAACATTAGGTCTACGTCTTTACGGGAACATTTACGCAGGGGAGATCTTACTTGGTTTACTTGCTGGACTAGCAGGGTCAGGTATTTTAGGTTTCATCGGTGCAATTGTTCCAACGATGGCATGGCTTGGATTCTCGATTTTCATTGGATTTATCCAAGCGTTCATCTTCACTATGTTAACAATGGTTTATATTTCACACAAAGTGAGTACAGACCATTAATAATAAAAGCTTTTAGTGTTTCACATTAGATGCTTTAAAAAAAATAAAACCAAACACAATTCCAAGGAGGAAATTTACAAATGACAGGTTCAATAGGTTTATTAGCAGCAGCAATTGCTATCGGTTTAGCAGCACTAGGTGCAGGTATTGGTAACGGTATGATCGTATCACGTACAGTAGAAGGTATCGCTCGTCAACCAGAAGCTAAAGGTACTCTTCAAACTACAATGTTCATCGGGGTTGCATTAGTAGAGGCATTACCGATCATCGGTGTAGTAGTAGCATTTATCGTAATGAACCAATAATTGTTGTTCTTATTGATAAGAATGGCGAAGCGTTATTTTCACAAAAACTTCGCCATTCATTTTATTGAAAATAGGCAAGCGCCTATTTGTTTTATGAAAATGAATGTAATGTGATTTTTTAAAATAGAATGAGCGTCTTCTAGCTCAAATATTTATGGAAATAGTTAGTTCCATCTGTGTGCGAGCGACATTGAAAGACGCAAAGTGAATTTAAGCTCTTGAAGGGAGTGAAACAATCGTGTTTTTAGATAAATTTGTATTGAATGCAGGTGCTGAAGCATTCAATGGCGGTGACGTAGTTGCTACTCTTGTTATCTTCTTAGTATTAATGTTCCTTCTTAAAAAATTCGCTTGGGGTCCATTAATGGGCGTCATGAAACAACGTGAAGAATTAGTTGCTAGTGAAATTGATGCAGCTGAAAACGCTCGCAAGGAAGCAGCAAAAACATTAGAAGAACAAAAAGCATTATTAAAAGAAGCTCGCACAGAAGCTCAAACAATTGTTGAAAGTGCGAAAAAACAAGGCGATATTCAACGTGATGAAATTATCTCAGCAGCTCGTGCGGAAGCAAACCGCTTAAAAGAATCTGCTGTTCGTGAAATCGAAACAGAAAAAGAAAAAGCAATCCTTGCTGTTCGAGAAGAAGTCGTTTCACTATCAGTTCTTGCGGCATCTAAAGTTCTTGGTAAAGAAATTTCAGAAGAGGACAATAGCGCATTAATTAAAGAAACGATTGCGAAGGCGGGCGAAGCGAAATGAGTAGATCGCAAGTAGCTAAACGTTATGCAGAAGCTCTATTTCAATTAGCTCAAGAAAAAAAGGCTCTTGCAGAAGTAAGTAGTGATCTGAAGGAATTAGTTAAAGTAATTGACACAAACCCAGAGTTAGTTTCATTACTTGCTAATCCAAAGTTCTCTATTGAACGTAAGAAACAAATCGTAGCTGAAATTTTCTCAAATGCTCATAAAATTGTAGTAAATACTCTTGAACTATTAATCGATAAGAAAAGAGTCAATGAACTAACAAACTTAGCAGAAGAGTTTTCAGTATTAGCAGCTGCAGCAGAAGGCGCAGCTGACGCAAAAGTTTACTCGACTCGTGCATTATCAGATGTAGAATTAAGTGAAATCTCATCTGCATTTGCAACTCGTGTTGGTAAAGTAAAATTAAACATAACAAACGAAATCGATCCTTCACTTTTAGGTGGAGTACGCGTTCAAATCGGCAACTACATTTTTGATAACACTGTAGCAAGTAAGCTAGAGGGATTAAAACGTACGTTAGTTGGTTAATAAAAGAAATGTGAGAGGTGACATTCATGGGCATCAAGGCTGAAGAAATCAGCGTGCTGATAAAAAAGCAGATTGAAAATTACCAATCTGAATTAGAAGTAAGCGAAGTTGGTACGGTTATCACTGTCGGTGACGGTATCGCTCGTGCTCATGGCCTCGACAACGTCATGGCTGGAGAATTATTAGAATTCTCTAACGGTGTTATGGGTATGGCTCAAAACTTAGAAGAAGGTAACGTTGGTATCATTATTCTAGGTAACTACCTTGGCATCAAAGAAGGCGATGAAGTTCGTCGTACAGGTCGTATCATGGAAGTTCCAGTTGGTGAAGAACTAATTGGTCGTGTTGTAAACCCACTAGGACAACCAGTGGATGGACAAGGTCCTATCAATACTACAAAATCTCGTCCAATCGAAAGCCCAGCTTTCGGTGTTATGGCTCGTAAATCAGTACACGAACCATTACAAACAGGAATTAAAGCGATTGACGCTCTTGTTCCAATCGGACGTGGTCAACGTGAGTTAATCATCGGTGACCGTCAAGTTGGTAAAACATCGATTGCAATCGATACAATCCTTAACCAAGCAGACCAAGATATGATTTGTATCTACGTTGCTATTGGTCAAAAAGAATCTACAGTTCGTGGCGTAGTTGAAACATTACGTAAACACGGAGCTCTAGATTACTCAATCGTAGTAACTGCATCTGCATCTCAACCAGCTCCATTATTATACTTAGCTCCTTATGCTGGTGTATCTATGGCTGAAGAGTTCATGTTACAAGGTAAACACGTATTAATCGTATATGATGATTTATCTAAACAAGCAGCAGCTTACCGTGAGCTTTCATTATTATTACGTCGTCCTCCAGGTCGTGAAGCTTACCCAGGTGACGTATTCTACTTACACAGTCGTTTATTAGAACGTGCTGCAAAATTAAACGAAACATACAAAAATGGTTCGATTACAGCTCTTCCATTCGTTGAGACACAAGCTGGGGATATCTCTGCTTACATCCCTACAAACGTAATCTCAATCACTGATGGACAAATTTTCTTACAATCTGACTTATTCCACTCAGGTGTACGTCCTGCGATTAACGCCGGTTTATCTGTATCACGTGTTGGTGGATCTGCTCAAATTAAAGCGATGAAAAAAGTTGCTGGTACACTACGTCTTGACTTAGCTGCTTACCGTGAACTTGAAGCGTTCGCTCAATTTGGTTCAGATTTAGATAAACAAACTCTTGCAAAACTTGAGCGTGGTAAACGTACGGTTGAAGTTCTTAAACAAGATCTTAACAAACCAATTAAAGTTGAAAAGCAAGTAACAATTCTTTATGCATTAACAAAAGGTTTCTTAGATGATATTCCAGTACAAGATATCACTCGTTTTGAAGCTGAATTATACAGCTGGTTAGAAGTTAACCACACAAACGTTTTAGATCATATTCGTACGACAAAAGAACTTCCTTCTGATGCTGATATGGCAGCAGCTCTTAACGAATTTAAAAAGACTTTTGCAAAATCAGAATAAGGTCGATTCGCTAGTACAATGTGATTAAAAATGAAAAGGTGGTGAAATACCGGTGGCAAGTTTACGTGAGGTCAAAAATCGTATTAACTCTACGAAGAAAACGAAAGCAATGACGAAAGCGATGCAAATGGTTTCTGCTTCTAAGAAAACACGTGCAGAGCAAAATGCTAAAAGTTATGTTCCTTACATGGAGAAAGTACAAGATGTTGTTTGTGCAATTGCTTCAGGTACAACTGATGCTTCACATCCAATGTTAGTATCTCGTCCTGTCAAGAAAACGGGCTATATCATTATTACTTCTGACCGTGGTTTAGCAGGAGCTTATAACTCAAGCGTTATTCGTGGATTAGTTAATACGTTAAATCAACGTCATAAGTCAAAAGATGAGTATGTCATTTTAGCGATTGGTCGTGTAGGTAAAGATTACTTTGCAAAACGTGATTACAACGTTGTTGACAGTGTAGTAGGACTTCCTGACCAACCTTCATTCTCAGACGTAAAAGCAATCGCTCGTAAAGCTGTTGGTATGTTCGCTGAAGGTACATTCGATGAATTATATATGTACTACAACCACTATATCAGTGTTATTCAACAAGAAGTTACTGAGAAAAAGGTGTTACCAATTACTGATTTAGCACCAGCTTCTGAAGGGGTAACTGCTTCTTATGAATTCGATCCAAGTGCGGAGGCAATTTTAGAAGTGTTATTACCACAATATGCAGAAAGCTTAGTTTTCGGTGCAATTTTAGATGGTAAAGCAAGTGAACATGCTGCTCGTATGACAGCGATGAAAGCTGCAACAGACAACGCAGACGAATTAATTAAATCATTAGATCTTTTATATAACCGTGCGCGTCAAGCGGCGATTACACAAGAAATTACAGAAATTGTTGGTGGAGCGGCAGCCTTAGAATAGGTCTGCGCTTCCCAATGTCCGTTTAAGGTGAAAGCGAAACTTAATCGAATTACTTTATATTCATTACATAGATTCGCTAAATTACCAAACTCGATAGGAGGGCACACAGAAATGAACATAGGACACGTTAGCCAAGTAATGGGTCCAGTTGTTGACGTAAAATTCAGCAACGGCCAATTACCAGCAATCTATAACGCGTTAACAGTTAAGATTGAACGTCCAAACGAAGAAGCTGTAACTTTAACGTTAGAAGTAGCTATTCATTTAGGTGACGACTCTGTCCGCACAATTGCCATGTCATCTACTGACGGTTTAAAACGTGGAGCAGAAGTTACTGACACAGGAAATCCAATCTCTGTACCAGTTGGTGACGTTACTTTAGGACGTGTATTCAACGTACTAGGTGATATTATCGACTTAGGAGAAGAAATTCCAAAAGAATCTCGCCGTGACCCAATTCACCGCGAAGCTCCAAAATATGAAGAATTAACTACAGAAGTACAAATCCTTGAAACAGGTATTAAAGTAGTAGACTTATTAGCACCTTACATTAAAGGTGGTAAAGTAGGTTTATTCGGTGGTGCCGGTGTAGGTAAAACTGTATTAATTCAAGAGTTAATTAACAACATCGCTCAAGGACACGGTGGTATCTCCGTATTCGCTGGTGTAGGTGAACGTACTCGTGAGGGTAACGACTTATTCCACGAAATGAGCGACTCAGGCGTTATTAGCAAAACATCAATGGTATTTGGTCAAATGAACGAGCCACCTGGTGCACGTATGCGTGTTGCCTTAACTGGTCTTACAATGGCTGAATTCTTCCGTGATGAACAAGGTCAAGACGTACTTTTATTCATCGATAATATCTTCCGTTTCACACAAGCAGGTTCTGAGGTTTCTGCCTTATTAGGTCGTATGCCTTCTGCCGTTGGTTACCAACCAACTCTTGCAACTGAAATGGGTAACTTACAAGAGCGTATCACATCAACAAACAAAGGGTCTGTTACATCGATCCAAGCGATCTATGTACCAGCCGATGACTATACTGACCCAGCTCCAGCAACAACTTTCGCTCACTTAGATGCAACAACAAACTTAGAGCGTAAATTATCTGAGATGGGTATCTACCCTGCGGTGGATCCTTTAGCATCAACTTCTCGTGCTTTATCACCTGAAATCGTTGGTGAAGAACACTATGCAGTAGCTCGTGGTGTACAATCTACATTACAACGCTACCGTGAATTACAAGATATCATCGCTATCTTAGGTATGGATGAGTTATCTGACGAAGATAAGAAAACAGTTGAACGTGCTCGTCGTATTCAATTCTTCTTATCTCAAAACTTCCACGTTGCGGAACAATTCACTGGTCAAAAAGGTTCATTCGTACAAGTTAAAGATACTGTACGTAGCTTCAAGGAAATTCTTGAAGGTAAATATGACCACTTACCAGAAGATGCTTTCCGTTTAGTTGGTAGCATTGAAGAAGTTGTTGAAAAAGCAAAAGCTATGGGCGTAGAGGTATAATATTAGGGACGAGGAGGAAAAAATATGAAGACAGTACAAGTCAATATTGTCACTCCCGACGGCCCAGTATACGATTCTGAAGTTGCAATGGTCATTGCTAAAACAGTTTCGGGGGAAATTGGGGTTCTTCCTGGCCACATTCCTTTAGTTGCTCCACTTTCAATTGGTGGGGTTCAATTAAAAAATGCTGACGGCAAAAGTAATTTTGTAGCAGTTAGCGGTGGTTTCATCGAAGTACGTCCTGATAAAATCTCGATTTTAGCTCCTTCTGCAGAAGTAGCATCTTCGATCGATGTAGCTCGCGCTCAAGAAGCAAAAGCTCGTGCCGAAGAACGTTTGAAAGCGAAAAAAGACGATGTCGATTTCCAACGTGCTGAACTAGCATTAAAACGTGCCATTAATCGTATCAACGTTCATGAGGGTAATGTGTAATAGAACATGTAAGAAGCGGACAGCCAGCCTGTCCGCTTTTTTTGGTTGTGAGTGGGGGAGGCGTTGCGTGCGGGTTGTGGCGCCGCTGCTGGGCTTGCAGGCGGCGGGATTTTCGCAAATAGAGTTATGATATTCGCAAGTAAATATGGGGATATCGCAAATAAGAACATGGAAATCGCAAGTAAGTATGGAGATTTCGCAAGTAAATTGAGAATCGAAATTTCGCAAGTAAAATAGGAATCGCAAATAGATTACCCATTTTCGCAAATAGAAACGCGAAACTCGCAAGTAAATATGGTGATTTCGCAAGTAAAATAGAAATCGCAAATAGATTACCCATTTTCGCAAATAGAAACGCGAAACTCGCAAGTAAATATGGTGATATCGCAAGTAAATTATGAATCGCAAATAGATTACCGATTTTCGCAAATAGGAACGCGAAACTCGCAAGTAAATATGGTGATATCGCAAGTAAAATAGAAATCGCAAATAGATTACCGATTTTCGCAAATAGGAACGCGAAACTCGCAAGTAAATATGGTGATATCGCAAGTAAAATAGAAATCGCAAATAGATTACCCATTTTCGCAAATAGAAACGCGAAACTCGCAAGTAAATATGGTGATATCGCAAGTAAATAGAAATCGCAAATAAACTATCGATTTTCGCAAATAGGAACGCGAAACTCGCAAGTAAATATGGTGATATCGCAAGTAAAATAGAAATCGCAAATAAATTTCCGATTTTCGCAAATAGGAAGGCGAAACTCGCAAGTAAGTATGGTGATATCGCAAGTAAATATAAAGATTTCGCAAATAAAACGTGAAAAGCAAATAGACACCTGATTTTCGCAAATAAATTTCCGATTTTCGCAAATAGAAACGCGAAAATCGCAAGTAAGTCTGGAGCTTTCGCAAATGAAATAGGAATCACAAATAAACTCCCGATCTTCGCAAATAGGTATGCGAAAATCGCAAGTAAGTCTGGAGCTTTCGCAAATGAAAATAGGAAACGCAAATAAACTTCTGATTTTCGCAAATAGGAACGCGAAACTCGCAAGTAAATATGATGAAATCGCAATTAAAATGTGAAACGCAAATACTCTGCTGATTTTCGCAAATAGGAACGTGAAACTCGCAAGTAAATATGGTGATATCGCAAGTAAAATAGAAATCGCAAATAAATTTCCAATTTTCGCAAATGGGACCGTGGAAATCGCAAGTAAGTATGGTGATATCGCAAGTAAAATAGAAATCGCAAATAAACTCCTGATTTTCGCAAATAGGAAGGCGAAACTCGCAAGTAAATATGAAGATTTCGCAAGTAAATCAGGAAAAGCAAATAAACTCCTGATTTTCACAAATAGTTTAGCAAAATCGCAAATGAATGTGTAGATTTCGCAAGTAAGACTTCCGATTATCGAAAATTAGAACGCAGAAATAAAGATCCCCTTTGAGTAAAAGAGAAACTTGCTCATAAAAAACAACTCACACTTAATCAATGAAACTCGCTCAAGAAACCAACAACGCCTACCAAAAAACACATCTATTAATAAGGAAACAGATATCACTCAAATACAATCATCCAACATTGATACACAATCGCCCAATTCTACAAGCAAAATAATATACCAGTAATACTACGCCCATGTTATAAAGAACATAACGACAATTAATCAAAAAACCTTTGGAGGGAAATACATTATGGAAATATATAATTCATTAGGAATGGATGCGGCAATTAGTATTTTTTCGCATATCTTTTTTATTGGAGTGACGTTTTATGCATTACAGGCATTCCGCATGGAACAACTGTTTAAGAAGGGAAGGACATTCCAGATTCAACTCATCTATATACTATTAAGTATTGCCATTGGATCTAGCGTTTCGAATTTTATTCTAGATATTACAGGGTGGTCTAGACAATTACCATATCTATTTACATAAGTAAATAGAGAAGCTACGTATATATAATAGAATGAAACTATAAAATTCAGGTGCGGTTAGTCCCAACTTAAGAGAATATTAATAGTAATTTGTATAATATTTAATAAAGTTCACATAAATTCACTAGAATGCTCATAAATAAATAATATGCCTATTGTTAAATTTCGCAGAAAAATATAAAAAATTTGCTGATTTTTTCAGACGCTGCCACTTACAAAAATAAAAAAACGACAACCAGTTTTGTCGTTACAGTACATATTAAGTCAATATTCCCTGGGAAATTACCGAATTTTGTTACATACCGTTTTTACAACAATTGTCAAAGGTGTCAAATTGGTGTTAAAGCTTGTTATGAATTCACCAAACTGTCTTCTTCAGCGTAATATAAATTGTAGATTAATATTTAAAAATAACGTAAAATAGTTAGTTGAGAGCTTGTTTATAGAGCTTAAAAACTGTAACATATTGATGGTTAGTTATTTTTAAATAGATGAATGATAGAAATAAGATTAGTAGTTACGGACAATTGAATTCGGAGGGACGAATTGTGGAGAAAATTATTGTTACGGGAGGCCAAAAGTTAAAAGGGTCCGTAAAGGTTGAAGGTGCTAAAAACGCAGTATTACCAATTCTAACAGCATCATTGTTAGCATCTAAAGATCGTACAACAATAAAGGACGTTCCAAGTTTAGCGGATGTTCACATTATAAATGAAGTATTAAGAAGCTTAAATGCTGATGTACAATATGACGTAGAAAAAAATGAAATTAACATAAATGCAACGAACACATTAAATAGTGAGGCCCAATTTGAGTTTGTAAGTAAAATGCGCGCTTCCATTTTAGTGATGGGATCCTTATTAGCTCGTAATGGATACGCAAGAGTAGCACTTCCAGGTGGCTGTGCGATTGGATCACGTCCGATTGAGTTACACCTTAAAGGTTTTGAAGCAATGGGTGCAAAGATTTCATTTGGTCATGGTTATGTTGAAGCAAGAGTTGAAGACCGTTTAAAAGGCGCTGAAATCTATTTAGATTTCCCCAGTGTTGGAGCTACAGAGAATATTATGTCAGCAGCTGCACTAGCTAAAGGGACAACAATTATTGAAAATGCGGCTAAAGAACCAGAGATTGTCGATTTAGCTAACTTTATCAATAGTATGGGTGGTCGTGTAAAAGGTGCAGGAACAGACACAATCCGTATTGAAGGTGTCGAAGAATTACATGGAACAACACATCATGTAATCCCTGACCGTATTGAATGTGGAACATTTATGATTGCTGCAGCAATTACTCGTGGCGATGTATTCATTGAAAATGCTGTTCCAGAACATATGACAGCGTTAATTGCGAAGCTTCGCGAAATGGGTGTTGAAATCATTGAGGAAGACAATGGTGTTCGTGTGCGTGCAAACAATCCATTAAAAGCAATTGATATTAAAACAATGCCACATCCTGGTTTCCCAACAGATATGCAGGCTCAAATGATGGCTCTATTGTTAACAGCTAATGGAGCAAGCATCATTACAGAAACTGTATTTGAAAACCGCTTTATGCATGTGGAAGAATTTAGACGTATGAATGCTGAAATGAAAATCGAAGGTAGAACAGTGTTTATCGATGGCCCTACTAAACTTCAAGGCGCTGAAGTAGCTGGTACTGATTTACGTGCGACAGCCGCTTTAATTTTAGCTGGGCTAGTTTCAGAAGGTTTAACACGAGTTACAAACTTACATCATTTAGACCGTGGTTATGTTGCCTTCCATGAAAAACTTGCTTCCTTAGGAGCTAACATTATTCGTGTGAACGATGAGCAAGTGAAGAAAGAAGTAAAGCCAAATCTTGCGACAGAAAATCAATTAGTCTAATTTTAGAATTTAATTATCTTAACCTATGTAATTATTAATACAAATATGAGCGAGTTTTAAATAGTTATAAAAAAATTTTTATGCCGTAACGTTGAATTTTCGGGTAAATCCTGAAATAAGATAAACCATACAGATTACAGTTAAAAGCACAATTAAATAAAATGTAACGAATAACGACATGTATCTAAAAATGGTACTTGTCGTTTTTTCTTACCTTTTGTTACTACTAAATTGCTAACTTCATACATATGGATAGTAGTATGAAAAATATAAATTACATGAGCAGATGGATACCAATCATACTAATAGGAGCTTTTATCCTTGTATTATTTATTATGCCATTATTGTTTCGATCGCAAGTGCAATCATCAACCACTGTAGAGCTTGATCCTGAACAGAAAACATGTGAAATCTTTATTAAAATTGCAGATGAGGAGAATCCTATTACACTAGAAGAATATGTCGTTGGGGTAGTGGCGGCTGAAATGCCTGCCAACTTCCATCCAGAAGCATTAAAAGCCCAAGCAATCGCTGCAAGAACTTATGTATTACAATCGACGAACTATGGGGAAACGGAGATTGAGCCTACTGTAGCTAGACAAGTTTACTACGATCAAACAGTACGTCAGAACAATTGGCAAAGTGCTTTTTCTGAAAATGAACAAAAAATACGTGAAGCAGTGAAAAGTACAGAAGGCGAAGTAATTGTTTACAACGAAGAGTTGATCACGGCTATGTTCCATTCAATGAGTAACGGTATGACAGAAAGTGCAAAAAATTATAGTGGGAATGACTTGCCTTATTTACAACCTGTGGCAAGTACTGATTTTCAATATGCGACGAATTATGAAGTGACGGAAACTTTTACTATTGAAGAATGGAATGCAAAATTAGGTGGTAGCTTTACACTTAGTCAAGTAGATCAGCTGAAATTGACGAGAAACGATACGGGGAGGGTAGACAAGGTAACATTAAAAGATAAAGTTTGGACAGGACGCGATTTTCGAACTTTACTAGATTTGCGTTCAACAGACTTTAATATTGATGTAAATGGGGAAACAATTGTTGTCACAACAGAAGGGTATGGTCATGGTGTTGGAATGAGTCAATACGGTGCAGATGCAATGGCAAAACAAGGTTCATCAGCACATCATATTATCAATCATTACTACAAAAATACAAAAATTGAGAAAATATCTTGTTCTTGGTAAAATTTTTGGAAAAATTATGATTAAAAATGGAATAAACTGTTCACACTGCTTTTAGAGGTGATGAACATGAGAGAAGATAACAAATCTAAAATTCCTTCTCCAACTAACAAAAAAGACGGGTTGCAAAACAAACCTTGGTTTTGGCCAACTGTATATGCTGCTATTGCCGTTGCGCTAATCGGTCTAATTTTTAGTTATAACGCATTAATTGGCAATAATGAAGAAGAGCAAAACGTTGCTGTGCAAACACAAAATAATACGGAAGACACAGTAATCGAAACAAATGCTCAAGTTGAGACTTTGAAGTATCCATTTGATGAAACTATGAAAGATCAAGTTGCTATTCTTCAAGATTTCTACGATCTAGAAGCTGATGAAGCAACAAGAGAAAAAGCATTACTAGTATTCAATCAAACTTTCTCAACGTCTTCAGGTGTGTCAATCTCAGTGAATAGCGAACCATTCGAAGTAAAAGCAGCTATGAGTGGTGAAGTCACAAAAGTGAAATTGGATGCATTTACAGGTAATCAAATTATCATTACACATCCAAACGGAATGGAAACACGTTATAGTTCTGTGACGGACATCCTTGTAAAAGAAGGCGACAAGGTTGTTCAAGGACAATCACTTGCAACAACAATGGAAAATTCATGGAATCCAAATGCTGGAGTTCATTTATTCTTCGAAGTGTTGCAAGATGGTGAACACGTAAACCCTAGAAACTTCCTTGCTTTCTAATGCCAGGTGAAATTGTGTGAGTGCCAGTCACCCACACAATTCGCAAAAATGACTACCACAATTCCGACGAGTTGTGGTAGTTCACGCACCTATACAATTCTGATAATTCTGAATTGTTTTAGTGCCAGGCACCTGCAAGGTTACAGCAGACAATTTACCTATTGATGTTCTGAATGCAGTCGAATTATCATATTGTGAATAAACGTTAATATCGCTAGTTGCAAACGTCTATGAAATGATCGCAATATGACCACGTCAAATTTACGCTTATCGTTAGCAAAACGGCACTTTCTTATATCCGATAGAAAGGAAGAGAACGTGCACGAGCACATTCGACATCGCTGCGTTCGACTTGGTGAACTGCTCCTTGAAACTGGTGAAACGGTCCGCGTTCTTGCAAAAATGACAGGCTATTCAAAAAGTACTGTTCATAAAGACTTGACGGAAAGATTATACCTAGTGAATGAAAAGCTTGCTAATGAAGTGAAAGAAGTACTAGCTTATCATAAATCAATTCGTCATTTGCGAGGGGGCGAGGCGACACGTCAGAAGTGGCAGGCCCAACAAAAAAAATGAAAAGGCATTTAGTTTGGCTAAATCATTGGCCAACTAAATGCTTTTTTTTGTGATTTGCGCATAGATTGTATATAAATTGTGTGTAAATTGTGTGTGTACCAGGTACCCAAACAATTCTAAAAATTCAGAATTGTTTGGGTACCTGGTACTCTAAATGTGAGCTCTAAATTGGGATTCAAAATTTTCCAATCAGTGGAACGATAGTACTAAATTAAAGATGTATTTATTATTTGAATATGATAAAATATTCTAGATAATGATATATAAAAGTTTGAAAAATGTTGGATATGGCGGGAAGGAGATTTTTCATAGATGTTTTCCAAAGATATTGGTATTGATTTAGGAACTGCAAACGTCCTGATCTATGTGAG
The DNA here is from genome assembly GCF_900220965.1 of Ureibacillus acetophenoni. Classification (GTDB taxonomy): domain Bacteria; phylum Bacillota; class Bacilli; order Bacillales_A; family Planococcaceae; genus Ureibacillus; species Ureibacillus acetophenoni. The sequence continues at coordinate 91,880 of NZ_OBQC01000001.1, forward strand.
AGGAAAGGGTATCGTTTTAAATGAGCCATCAGTTGTTGCAATTGACAAAAATACAAACCGTGTACTTGCTGTAGGTGAGGAAGCAAGACAAATGGTAGGACGTACTCCGGGCAATATTGTTGCAATTCGTCCAATGAGAGACGGTGTCATTGCAGACTTTGATGTTACAGAAGCGATGTTAAAACACTTTATTTCAAAATTGAACTTAAAAGGGTTTTTAGCAAAACCACGCATCCTAATTTGCTGTCCAACAAATATTACAAGCGTGGAACAAAAAGCAATTCGAGAAGCTGCCGAAAAGTCTGGTGGTAAAAAGGTTTACTTAGAGGAAGAACCAAAAGTGGCTGCTATTGGGGCAGGTATGGATATTTTCCAACCAAGTGGAAATATGGTCATCGATATAGGTGGCGGTACAACGGATGTTGCAGTTCTATCAATGGGTGATATCGTAACAAGCGAATCGATTAAAGTAGCGGGGGACGTCTTTGATAACGATATTTTACAATACATAAAGAAACAGTATAAATTGTTAATCGGAGAACGTACTGCAGAACAAATAAAAATAAACATTGGTACAGTGTTCCACGGTTCTAAAAACGACGAAATGGAAATCCGAGGTCGCGATTTAGTATCAGGATTACCACGTACGATTACAATTAAATCAGAAGAAATTGAAAAAGCACTACATGAATCAGTATACATGATTGTACAAGCTGCAAAAAATGTATTAGAAAGAACGCCACCAGAACTATCTGCCGACATCATTGACCGTGGTATAATTATTACTGGTGGTGGAGCACTGCTTCATGGTATGGATCAGTTATTAATTGAAGAATTGAAAGTTCCTGTTTTTGTTGCAGAAAATCCGATTGATTGTGTAGCGGTTGGAACAGGCATCATGTTAAATAACATCGATAAAGCAGCAACAGCAAAGTTTTAACTTCATTTATAAACTCAACAGCCATAGGTGGTAAGTTAATTGCATAGGATTATCATTCAGTATGTGGACAACCACTTGCTGAATGAAGTAGCCTATGGTGCTAGATGCACTTAGATTTTGATCGAGTTCGAGTGAGCTCAAAAACTCCACACCAAGGTGAAATTGATGAAAAAGAGGTGAATCGTATTGTTTAAAGGGTTTTACACTGTTGCTACCGGGATGATTGCACAACAAAGAAAAACAGAAGTAATTACAAACAATATGGCAAATGCAAATACACCTGGATTTAAAGCCGATCAAACGACAATACGTTCTTTCCCTGATATGTTACTATCTGCGGTTGATAAAACAAATATACCAACTGAGAAAAATTTAAATGTACCATTGATTCAAGAAATTGGCTCTTTAAGTACTGGAATTTATATGCAAGAAACTCTTGCAAATTATGCACAAGGTTCATTAATTGAGACGAATATGGTTACAGATATGGCGCTTATTGATGGAACCTATCCAATTGATGAAGAGTCAGGTAATATGGGAACTGCCCTTTTCAGATTAGAACATCCAGACGGTGGAGAAGCGTATACGCGTAACGGAAACTTTACTTTAGATCCACAAGGTTATCTTGTAAATGGAAATGGCTATTATGTATTATCTGAAACTGGAGAACGAATTGTTGTACCAAATGATAACTTCCAGCTTTCAGAAGATGGAACGATTTCTATTGATAACGTTCCAATCGCTACAGTAGGTGTATCATTTTCAGCAAACCCTAGTTTATTAGTAAAACAAGATAATGGCTTATTCCGTACTGAAGACGGAGGAGTTTTACCTTCCGCATACGGACAAGAAGGCGTTGTATTTGGACTAAAACAAAGTTACTTAGAAGGGTCAAATGTTGACTCAGCTAGATCTATGACACACTTATTAACAGCGTACCGTGCTTTTGAAGCAAATCAAAAAGTACTTCAAGCTTACGATAAGAGTATGGAAAAAGCGGTAAACGAAATTGGTCGAGTTTAGTACAACTTGAGTCAATTTTACAGTTGAAATTAAAAACAAAGAACGAAAGGAAGTTGTAAAATGCTTCGAACAATGGTTACTGCAACTAACACATTAAATCAACTGCAGCAACAAATTGACAACATAAGTAATAACCTTGCAAACAGTAATACAGCGGGTTACAAAGCAAAAGAAGCACAATTTTCCGAGCTTCTTTATCAACAATATAACAATGACAAATTAGACCAGGCACAGCGTCAATCACCAGCGGGAATTCGTTACGGTGTTGGGGCAAAATTAGGTCAAATTCAAACAAATCATGCACAAGGCAGTTTGCAATCGACAAATCGTGATCTTGACCTTGCTTTTAATAAAGAAAAACAATACTTCAATATTTTAATGCCAAACGGTGCCGATGGAACAAATTTAGTTTATTCAAGACAGGGGAATTTTTACGTTTCTCCAGTTGAAGATGGACTTGTTATGTTAGTAAACGGTGATGGCTATGCGGTTGCAGATTCTACAGGGAATCCGATTTTATTCCCAGAAGGATTTGAAAATTTCACATTAACAGATGAAGGAATTCTAGGAGTTAACTATCCAACTGGTGAAACAATTACTGCAGAATTAGGTATTACAGAACTCCAAAAGCCGCAAGCTATGGAGCATATTTCTAATACATATATTGGGATTCCAGAAAACTTTGCTGGGTTAAGAGAAGATATTTTAATTGATTTACTAGGTCCTGCTCGTACAGAAATCGGTCTTCAAAATGGTGCCTTAGAGCAGTCAAATGTTGATATTTCAAAAGAAATGACAGACCTAATTACAGCTCAACGTTCATATCAATTCCAATCACGTGCAATTACATTGGCCGATCAAATGCTTGGCTTGATCAATGGAATAAGATAATTTTTCGGTCTTAATTCTACTATGTTTAATAGAGATAGAAAAAGTTTATAATAAATACATCTAATTTCACATGGTATCAACTCCTGATACCGTGTGAATACGTAATTCTAAAGGAGTACAAACCAATGACAAATGAATTAATAAATGATAATTCCAATCCGCGTGAGGATTTATCTCAACTAAAAAAGACAAGTCGTCGGCGGATGCGAAGAGAAGAAAGTAAGCAAAAGAAGGAAGTAAAACAACCTCAAACAACAAAAGAAATTCTATTTTCAAGACTTCTTGCAACGGCTATTAAGGTAATTGTCTTCTTTGCAGTTCTTCTATTTGTTGCAATTGCTGGTTTAATGATTGGATATGGGGTAATCGGTGAAGGAAATCCAGTTGATGCATTAAACTGGGATACTTGGCAACATATGTTAGACATCATCAATGGGAAAGAGTAATGCATTCATTTAAGTGCTAAAGCATTTAAACTTGAAACATATTCTTCCCACTTTTTTCTTCTATATTCGGTATTTTTGACACATACTATTTTGTAATAATTTATTAATGATGTCATAAATCTGTTATACTCCGTTAAAGGAAATTCATTTATTAATTATGATATGATAAGTATAGTAATCGCAATTTTATATTAGTAATGGGATAACTTATACATATAAATACAAATTAGGGGGAAATCAAATGTTACATGCAGATGAAATTCAGGCGATTTTACCACATCGCTATCCATTTTTATTAGTAGATCGAATTATTGAAGTGGAAGAAGGAAAACGCGCGGTCGGTTTAAAAAATGTTTCTATTAATGAGGATTTCTTTAACGGCCATTTTCCTGGATATCCGGTAATGCCAGGAGTACTAATTATTGAAGCATTAGCTCAAGTGGGCGGAGTTGCTTTACTAAAATCTGAACAATTTAAAGGAAGACTTGCGTTCTTAACAGGTATTGATAACGCTCGTTTTAAACGTCAAGTAGTACCTGGAGACCAGTTGCGCTTAGAAGTAGAATTTGTTAGAATGAGGGGCCAAATGGGTAAAGGACACGCTGTCGCAACTGTAGATGGTGAAATTGCTTGTGAAGCAGACATTCTATTTGCAATCGGACCAGAACAACCAAAGTAAAATTGTTTATTCGTCACTATATCTCCTTTACGTTACATGTATATGCATAGTAAAAAAGTCGGAATTTGAAATTTTACTTGATAAAGGATACAATATACTAGTGATTTGAATCGATTGGTAATAAATGGTTTAGTAGTAGTTGCGGTTATATACGTAGGAGGTAATTAAATAATGTACAAAGATTTATCTTCAGGAGTTAAAATAAGTCTTACACGTTCGATTTCGACATCGTTTGAATTATATTTAGCGTCAATTGGCTGGGATGAAGAAAAATTCTCAATGGAAGATTACATGAAATACTGGCAAAGTTATTTCACAGAAAGTGCCGCTTGGTATGATAAAATTCCACAAGAAGTGTTAGTCAACCCACAATTCCATGAAGAAATTGCACAAAAAATTGATGAAGTGATCGAAAAAGTTCTAACTGAAGAACCAACACAAAAGCAGATCGACTCCATTGAAAAAATGCAACAACAGCTAGGAACGGAATATACTTATAGTTGTAAAGCAGAAGCTGCTTATGTTGAGCAATTATTAAAAAATCAGTTAAATCAATAAGAATCTTAACTTACTGACATTGGTTAAGTATGGGTGATAAGCACAACATACATTCAGTAAGTTGAAATCCTTATTGGGGTAACTAATTTTCCCGTCCTGTTCGTATACTTTATAATTTAATGGAAAGTTGCATAAATTAGTCAAGGATAGTTCCCTCTTTTCCCGGGTAATCTATGAACAGTCACATCCAAAGTGTGTGATGTTAATGATTATTTGAAAGGAGGGAGCTTTTTTATATGAAAAAGCCATTGTACGCATTTATCATGGGATCAGCTCTATTAGTGGGGTGTAATACGGACGATAACGCCGCAAACGATAACGACAATACACCTGTAGAGGACCTTGGGGATAACATTCAAGAGGGTGCTCGTGATGTCGAAAATGGCGTGAATGATGTTCTTGACGGGAACAATGGTAATGATGGCCTAATGGACAACAATGGCAATGGTAATGGCACAGTTAACGATAACAATGGGAACTTAACGGGCCCAGAAGTTAACAACGGTGGCTTAGAAGGTACTACGAATAACGGCATGAATGGTGGTGCCGATGGTGTACAAAACAGCAACGGTGCTGGCCAAAATGGTGATTCTGGCGTCATCAACAACAATGATGAGCGCATCACAGACGACGAAAAATAACCATTAGCTAACCCGTAACACAATTGAATAGCATGAAACAGGACAAAAATCAGAAACGCAATTTCTGGAGGCGGCAAGGCTTCTAGAGCGCGTTTCTGATTTTCTTTTAGGGGAGGGGATTGCGGGGCGGGAGATCGGCGTACGATCAATATCGCAAATAGAGTGTCGGGATTCGCAAATAAATTGCTGAAAATCGCAAATAAAGTACTCGGAATCGCAAGTAAATTAAAAATCGAAAATAAAGTGCTAGAATTCGCAAATAATAAGCTAATAATCGCAAATAGAGTACTCAGATTCGCAAGTAAAATAAAAATCGCAAATAGAATCCGGAAATTTCGCAAATAAAGTACCGGAAATCGCAAATAAAGTACCCGGATTCGCAAGTAAAATAAAAACCCAAAATAGGATCCGGAAAATCGCAAATAAGCAGTCAATAATCGCAAATTAAGTACCCGGAATCGCAAGTAAAATAAAAGTCGCAAATAGAATCCAGAAATTCGCAAATAAGCAGTCAATAATCGCAAATAAAATACCCGGATTCGCAAGTAAAATAAAAATCGCAAATAGAGTGCCGGAAATCGCAAATAAACAGTCAATAATCGCAAATAATATACCCGGATTTGCAAGTAAATAAAAAAATCGCAAATAGGATACGGAAATTCGCAAATAAACAGTCAATAATCGCAAGTAAATAAAAATTCGCAAATGGAATCCTGTAATTCGCAAATAAAGTGCCGAAATTCGCAAATAAGCAGTCAATAATCGCAAATAAAGTACCCGGATTCGCAAGTAAATAAAAAATCGCAAATGGAATCCTGTAATTCGCAAATAAAGTGCCGGAAATCGCAAATAAACAGTCAACAATCGCAAATAAAGTCCCCGAATTCGCAAATAAAAACTATATTTAAATCTCCCTCAACTTCGGCCTTTCCTTCATCCCTTTTTCAAAACGGTCAATCAGCTCTTCTTTTGGTAGATCTTCTTCAAGAAGCAACTTGAGTAGATGCTCGGCATATTTCTTACGTAGCTGCGTAACCGCACCTTTTAACAAGACAGAGTAATTTCCGCGGATTTCGCGTATGTCGCTCACTACAACAGAAAATGGAGCGGGTTCGTTATCTGGGAATGAAATGACCACATGTACGTCAACTACTTCACCTGATTTATGTAATTGCTGGAAGGTAGCTATATGTTCTTTTGAGATGAAAAGCTCTAACACCCATGATTTGTGACTGTTTTCTTGATTAATGACAATACCGTCAATCAAAGGAAAGTTCTGCTTGCTATCCTCTTTAATCAATGCAAAAGAGAGCATTTTAAACGTCTTCAAATCGCATTCCCCCTTCAAAAAATAGATATTTTTAGTATAACATAGAAAATTGCGAAACTTTTTATTTGGCGGTTTTTTAAAAAACGTCTTGAGCTCATATTTCTCAACAATTTCCCCTATTTTGGGCAAAAATATGCCCTTTCAAAATTAAAATTTCACCCCCTGAAAACATGCCAAAAGTAGATTTTCAGATTTTGCCAAAAATGAACCTTTCAAAGTATGATGATAGCGAAAGGAGGTGCTAAAAATGAACCAAGTCGGACTGGTAGGTCGAGTAACTAAAGATCCAGTACTTAGACAATTATCAGAAGGTCGAATACACGCCAGTTTTACAATCGCTATCAACAGAAACTACAAAAACAACGAAGGAATAGTTGAGGCAGATTTCGTTCAATGTAGTGCTTGGGGAAGGCTCGCTGAACGAATTGCTGAATACTGTGGTAAGGGATCACTTATTGGAGTGAATGGAAGGTTACAATCTAGATCCTATACGAATAAAGAAAACAAAAAAGTGTATTCGACTGAAGTACAAATCGATGATGTCCGATTCTATATATTAAAAATTCCAGCAAACAAAGTACAGAAGGAAAAGAATGTAAGTGAAGGTGCTCAAGTAGCAGAATCCAGCGCAACATTTGATTTTGGGGAAAATCAAACAATTGCAGTTGGAACAACACCAAGTGGTTCAAATGAATTATTAAACAGCTTTGAATTACCAAAAACAGAAGAAGCATTACCAATCAGGTAATAAAACATGTTGAAGGAACAACAAAATCCATAACTTTTTCAATCAAATAAAAATCTCACTCCGATAAAAATTACAGAACTGAATTCCAAAATTAGCTTTCGAGCTATATATGTATTCCTCTAAATAATTTGCCCCTAGAAAGGAGGTTTTAACATAAAAATCATTACTGACTGACCGCCCAGTAGTGATACCATTTCTCCAACTCTACATAGCTAGAGTATGACAACTGAATAATGAAAGTAAGAGACAAACACGAGGCTAAAAAAAGAGTCGAAGCCATTGCGACTTCGACTCTGATTACCTTAAAACTGCAGCATCAAGTGTTAACAGATCCATTAATTCCTCATCTTGTAACTCTGTCAACCAGTTGCTTGATTGGATAAGCTCTTCAGAAAGGGCTGATTTAATTTCAATCATTTTATCAACCTTTTCTTCGATAGTTCCAATCGTAATAAATTTATGCACTTGCACAAACTCAGTTTGACCAATACGATAAGCTCGGTCAGTAGCTTGGTTTTCGATGGCAGGATTCCACCAACGATCTGCGTGTAAAACGTGAGTCGCAGCCGTTAAATTTAAACCAGTTCCTCCAGCTTTTAAAGACAGTAAGAAAATAGGGAACTCTTTTGCCTGGAATGACTCAACCAGTGAATCTCGCTGACCTTTTGGCATACTTCCAGTCAAAAACGGAACATCCAAATCTAAAAGTTCACTGAAACAATGTTGTAGTAAATTCCCCATACCAATGTACTGAGTAAAAATTAAACATTGCTCACCATTTTCAACAATTTCAGTGGCAAGCTCAACGATACTCTTTAATTTCACAGAACGCTCCATCATGGAATTTGCATCTTCAAAAGGTTCTTTTAAGTAAAGGGCAGGGTGATTACATAGCTGCTTTAACTTACTTAACATCTGTAGAATTCGACCCTTTTTCTCAAACCCAGTCATGTTTTCCATTTGAGTTACTGTATCTTGAATATATCCTTCATACAGCGCGGCTTGTTCGCTAGTTAAAGGACAGAATTTTTTCGTCTCTAATTTATCTGGTAAGTTTAATTGTAAATCCGGATCATTTTTCGTTCTTCGTAATAAGAAGGGACGAATCTTAGCCCGTAAGATCTCTTTATGTTGCTCTGATTCATCACGTTCGATAGGCAATATAAACTGCTCTTGGAATTTTCCGAAACTACCTAAATAACCTTTATGAATAAAATCAAAAATCGCCCACAACTCAGATAATCTATTTTCAATCGGTGTTCCTGTTAATGCAATATGATGTAGTCCTTTTAATTTACGAATTGATTTAGATTGGAGTGTTTGCATATTTTTAATATTTTGAGCTTCATCCAAAACTATTGTTGACCAATGAATCTTTTCTAAAAAGTCGACATCTTGAGAAATCGTCCCGTAAGTCGTTAATATAATATGTGGTTTTTCATCTTCTACAAATGAACGGAAAGCATCTTCTTTTAATCGTGAACTACTGTAATGTGTAGAAACGCGCAAACTCGGAGCAAATCGTGCTAATTCCTTTTGCCAGTTTCCTAATACAGATGTCGGACAAACAATAATGGTTGGTGCAGTTTCTCCAAGTGTTTCAACCGTATGCAATACATAACTAATTAATTGGACTGTTTTTCCGAGTCCCATATCATCAGCTAAAATGGCGCCAAACTGCTGTTCTCTCATAAATACTAGCCATTCCAAACCTTCTTGCTGATATGGTCGTAACTCAGCCTGTAATGAATCCGGAAGTTGTACTAGTGGTAAACCTTTCTTATCTTGCAGTTGTTCAACATAAGTTTTTAAAGATCTTTGCATTTCAAAGGTAAATAAAGGATCGTCCCGCTCATCATCTTCTAAGTCATCGTCTTCTTGCAAAGGAGCAGTAAGTTCTTCAGGTAACTCACGGAATAATAATTCACGAACTGTCCAATTTTCCTTTTCCGCTTGATCCATAAGTTCACGGATTTCATTCATCCATTCAGCATCTAAGCGGAACCACTCCGTACCAACACGGATGAATTCACGTTTTTCATTTACCATTTGAATGAATTGCTCTTCAGAAATTTTAGAACCACCAAGTGAAAGATTCCACTTAAACGTTAAGATATCATCAAGTCCGGCCACTTTTCGTGTCGTTTGACTAGTAGCACTAACTCGAACGCGCATTTTAGATTGCTTTAACTCTTTTAACCAAGCCGGTAAGATAACATCAAATCCAAGTGCTTGTAATTTAGCGAAATCATTACGTAATAATGAACGTACTTGAGTGTCTTCTAATTCCGCATGCAACAAGACATCTTGCGAAATACCAGGTTGATCTATTTGAATCAACTCCAGCATTTGCTTTTGCATAGATTCAATTTCATCTGCGTAAGCTTCCCATTTCATTGGAAGTACTTGCTTAATTGGCAAATGGCGTTTTCGAACTGGAGGAGTCCATAATTTTGCTGTTTTTACAGAACTAATGACAGTTTCAAGTAACCAAACTTCTTGAGTATCTTCTGGTTCGCTTAACCTTAGTGAAACACGTACATCTCCAATGGTACGTTCGTTATTTAGTGGCCAGCCACCTTCTTTAAAGAACGGGATGAGCGCCGGGATATCTTCATTTGTTAAACCAGCATAAATTAATTTTTGCTTTGTTGCAGTATTGAGTAGTTCTTGACATTTTGGCAGATCCACTTCGGAAGGATAAAAGTTACTCATTACGTATTCATCTTTACTAAAAACTTCGGGTAGCTCGAACTTGAGCCCGTCTTCTTCAGTAAGTAGAGCATAATCCCAAAGCGCGGAACTGTTCCATAGTTGTTGAACGGATTTCACTACTCGTAGGAGCTTATCTGAATTCTCATCAGCACCATCGATTTGCACAAAAGGATGGGCAATCTTAGGTGACATTAAATCCATCAACTCACTTAAAGTCAAAAAGATTGTGTTTTCTTCCGTGTTTGCACTGAGCCCGAAAAAGTTTTGCTCGTATCGATAAAATAACAGATGCGCCCACGAGCTCACCGGTAATGTAAATGAGTCATCCGATGTTGAAACAGCCTTTACAGTATAGAAACCTGGTTCCCGCTCAACTAGCTGGATTCTTATGGACTTTGTAAAAGGTGAGGTGATCTGCATCATAATAGTAGATTTCCTTTCTCTAACTCTTCCTGAAGTGCACGCAATCGTTTATTTTGCTCTTTCACAGTTTGAATATAGTCTGACCAAAAGTTAACTTTTCCACTTTTTTTAGCGGCAGATTTCATCATTTTCCAAATGCGAACTGCTTGTTTGTAGTTTAACCGAGATTTTTGATTCACTTCCTCCATCGCATAAAAGTGATATAGAGGGAGTGTTGCATGTGGAGCTTCATCTATCACTTCTCGTAAACCGCAAGATTCCAAATACGAAATAGAAGATGGATGCAGTTGATGAAGGGCAGCCCACTCTTCATAACGTTTGTTTTTTAACAAATACATTGAAAAAGGTTGGATCCCGTAAACACCAAATGCGGAATATAAAGATTGTTCTTCATATTCAGTGAGTGCAATATTTTCATATAATTTACTTACTTTTTTTACATAGGATTGGCGGAATCCAGGTTGCAAATAATGGTTCAGGAATTTATTTAAATAAGGTAAAATCGCTTTTAAGATTAGTTCAGTCGCAAGTGAGTCGTTTTTGGAAACAGAAAACTTTGCTAAACCGAAATATAACAATAATTGTTCTTCGTAAATCGTTGCTAAATTCGCTTTTAACTCGTCATAGTTTTTCAAAATAATAAAAAACATGTTTTTAATAACTTTCGCTGTAACGTCATTTTCGAGCGCAGTTGCATTTTCAATAAGTTCAAGCTCTTCAATGGCCCGACGTCTTTCGATAAACATCGTATCCCAGAATAATAAATAAAGGTTCATTCTTCGGTTAATATGGCCTTCGCGTTGAGTAATGAATTCGCGCACCATTTTTTGAAGAACATCATAAAACGGATCCATGGCAAATAGACGAGACCGTGCTGTAATTTCTTGAATGTGGTTCTGTAATGAGTCATAACGTCGATCGAAAAAGTATTCGAAATAGTCATTTTCCATTCGGGAACCTGTTTTTGTGAGATATTCCCAAATTATATTCAACACGGAAAGTTCCATGAAAATATTGTAAAGCGGTTGCCATTCACGCTCAAAAGGTAAGTGTTTTTTCAATTTAGACAGTGCGTTGTCAGCCATTGTTGAAATAAGGTAGCTATCTAAACGTGCTTCCCCTCGTAGTATGTGTGACATGACTTCATCGACCATCGTTTGCCAGCTCTCTGGACTCCGTTCTCCTGCTAACACATGTAGGGAAACATTTTTCTTCTCCCGCCAATTTGCAGCCCAATCCTGTACGGAATCTAAATATTGATAGAGCGACAAAATCACACTTACTTTATGACGGCACATTCCATCTTGTGGACAACTGCAAACAATAAGTTTGTGATTAAAATCAATGGTCACATCCGGTGGACTAACATCTTGTACAAATATGTAAAGTCGTTTCTGCGTCGGAATATATCGTTGAAACAAAACAGATTTATTGCGCACCGCAAAAAGTGCACGTCGAACAAGCTCCTCATCCTCTGTCACAGAAGGATGGAGCGTCCGTTCAATCTGATCGACCTGTTCATAGATAAATGCCGAATGTTCTCGCGCAATTTCTGAAACCGATAAACTCATCTGACCTCTCCCTAAACTATTGCTTTATATTTTCGTTAGGCGGGCTGTACCTTGGTTGGCCAGCCCGCCGGAAACCTTAAATTTATCAAAAAAAGCCCTTCCTTTCATTATACCTTGAAAAATACCGAATGATAAGTAAAAGGAGAGGGAGAGGTGTTAGCACTAGTTTTAAAAATCGCAAATGGATTACCGGAAATCGCAAATAAGCAATGTAAATTCGCAAGTAAATCACCCGATATCGCAAGTAAAATAAGAATCGCAAATAGAGTTCTGAAATTCGCAAATAGAGCACCGGAAATCGCAAATAAGGATATGAAATTCGCAAGTAAAATACTCAATATCGCAAGTAAATCAAGAAACGCAAATAGAATTCTAAAATTCGCAAATAGAGCACCGGAAATCGCAAATAGAGTTCTAAAATTCGCAAATAGCCCCCAGGAAATCGCAAATACACCCCGGGAAATCGCAAATAAGCAATGTAAATTCGCAAGTAACTCACCCGATATCGCAAATAAACTGTGAATCGCAAATAGAGTTCCGGAATTCGCAAATAGACCACAGGAAATCGCAAATAAGCTATGTAAATTCGCAAGTAAACCACCCGATATCGCAAATAAAATAAGAATCGCAAATAGAGTTCCGAAATTCGCAAATAGACCCCAGGAAATCGCAAATAAGCAATGTAAATTCGCAAGTAAACCACCCGATATCGCAAATAAAATAAGAATCGCAAATAGAGTTCTGAAATTCGCAAATAGAGCACCGGAAATCGCAAATAAGCAATGTAAATTCGCAAGTAAACCACCCGATATCGCAAATAACATAAGAATCGCAAATAGAGTTCCGAAATTCGCAAATAGAGCACCGGAAATCGCAAATAAGGATATGAAATACGCAAGTAAAATACTCAATATCGCAAGTAAATCAAGAAACGCAAATAGAGTTCTAAAATTCGCAAATAGACTACAGGAAATCGCAAATAAGCAATGTAAATTCGCAAGTAAATCACCCGATATCGCAAATAAAATAAGAATTGCAAATAGAGTTCTGAAATTCGCAAGTAAATCACTCGATACGCAAATAAAATAAGAATCGCGAATAGAGTTCCGAAATTCGCAAATAGAGCACCGGAAATCGCAAATAAGCAATGTAAATTCGCAAGTAAATCACATGATATCGCAAATAAAATAAGAATCGCAAATAGAGTTCCGAAATTCGCAAATAGACTACAGGAAATCGCAAATAAGCAATGTAAATTCGCAAGTAAATCACATGATATCGCAAATAAAATAAGAATCGCAAATAGAGTTCCGGAAATCGCAAATAGACCCCAGGAAATCGCAAATAAGCTATGTAAATTCGCAAGTAAACCACCCGATATCGCAAATAAAATAAGAATCGCAAATAGAGTACTAAAATTCGCAAATAGACCACGTGAAAACCGCAAATAAGCGTATCCAATTCACAAGTACTGGAGGAATCACAATTGATAATTTTAAAAAGAACAAAATCATTTTCACATCTAGCCCTTGAGTCTTTATTTAGAAGATTAAAAACAAATGACCCTACAAAATATAAGAATTATAGGGATGAATATATAAAATTGAATGTTGGATATGAGGGGGAACTTCAGGCTGATCGGGAATGGGATGAGTTAGAAATTCCAGTGAATTATTCATTACTTCACAATTATGAAACGTTAAGCGATATTGGGAGATCTCATCAAATGGATACGGTCTTTCTATGTCAACATTTTATTTGGATAATTGATATAAAGAATTTTTCTGGGATATTAATGTTTGATGAAGATAAAAGTCAATTTTTGCGAAAGGATTTTGAGGGGGACATTAATGGTTATTATAACCCAGTTGATCAAATTGAAAGACATGCAAGGTTCATTAACCGACTATTCAAAAAGTGGGGAATCAATTTACCAGTAGAAGTTGCTGTCATTATAGTAAAAGATTCAACAATCATTCAGAATGCTCCCAAATTTGTACCCGTTTTTCATTTAAGTGGTTTACAATCGAAGCTTAACAAACTGTTTCAAAAACATCCAAATCCATATATAACCGATTTTCAATATAATGAGATAAAGAAGAGATTATTAGTTGGATTGAAACGTAAAATATGGAGACCAAGTGTTGATAGTAGGGATATAGCCAGAGGTGTTCTATGTAGAAATTGCAATTATAGAACAGCAATGGAATTTAAACACGGTACATTTATATGTCCACTTTGTAATAGAAAAAGTAAAAACGCCTTTTTGGAAGCAATATATGACTATAAATATTTGTTTAGTAATTCGTTTACCAATAGTGAAATAAGAGAATTTTTAAACATTAAATCCATATATTCAACAACAAGGTTATTAACGAGACTAAACTTTGAAACTAGCGGATCATATAGAAATAGAAAATATAAAATACCAGATGAAATTAGAAAGTAAAGTAGTTCAAAATACTTACTAATGTAATGAAAAATAGGTTAATAATCAGTTTTATAAGCATAATAAAATACAAAATATTGCAAGGAATATTAAAAAACAATCAATATTCGTAAATATAATATTTACAAAATTCTACAAATTTATTAAAATAATGGATAAATTAGCACATTTGGAAATGGAGGAATCGCAATTGCGAAGGTATGAAATTACAATTCCACAATCGAATATTGGACAATTACGACACTCTGACTTTCAATGGACTTTTACGGTATATGAGGATCTTGTAAATGAGTGTCGCGCACAATACTCATCTTCTGAACTTTATAAAGAATTTACTAAGATTCAAGTGGATGATGTACTTTATGAAAGTGTTATATTTGATTTTATTCAAGGAAAATTAATTCTTGAAACCAATGAAAGAGAAAGAAATAAAGTACTTAGAATCCTAAAATACTTTACAGTCAAAATATCACCCACATCACGTATGATATTCTTAAACTCTAAGAAAAGCGATGGAGTTTTGTAATGTACATAGAGGATGCCCCACCTAAAGACCCCGCAATGTAAAAACTTCACCTGTGAAATTAAAAATGAACCTAAAATTGAAGCATCCTAAAACATGATAACTACACAATATTTCAAAATTCGATGTTCTGTTGAAGTTTGAAAGAAGAAAAGTGTGGAGAACATATCATTATCGGCATCTTACAATCGTATAAATAAATAAGCGGATTATCTCTACAGAGAAATAAACGCCGGATTTGTAAGCGAAACACCACATAAAAAGAAAGAAAAAGTGCAATCGCTTACAAGGTCAGATGTTAGAACTTCTATTTTAGGAGGGGAATTATGATACATGTTCAGTATATGAAACCTTTCTACACAAAAGTAACAGATAATACTTTGCGTTTAGTGTTCGCGTATCAATATTTTTCAATAACCAAGGACGATGAGTTGTACCACTTCATTCCAGTGGATGGAAAAGAAATGATTATTAACCTAAACACGATGCAAATTGAAAACTTATCGGAAATTTTTGTGTTCCAGCGCGGCAACCGTTTTGTCCGTTATCCTTTGTACCAACTGCTGGTGCAATCTGATGTACACGATCACTTAATGGCAATCATTGATGAGGCTGTATCGCAGAAGGAAACTGTAAATCTTGTCACTGGGAAGGAAGAATCAGAGATTGATGACATCATTTCTGTTTTAGAGGAACAAAACTTGGAAAGGCTCATTGACGAGGCTTTAGCCGAGCGCAATGAAGAACTTTTCTACGCTTTAGTAGGGAAGAGAGAGAAGTACCAATCGAAAAGTGGTTAATTTCGTTGTAGAATTCCGTGGGTATGATAGCTAGTTAGTTAAAATCCTTTTTCTCAATAGCATACATGACTGGCAGATAACGGAGGAACAAACAGCATGTCTCAACAACAATAAAAAAGCACCTCGATTTTTTATAAATCGCAGGTGCTTTTACTATTTCAGTATGGTTGGTGTGAAAATTTACTCATTTAAAGATTGGTCTTTGGACTTTCTAAAAAAGGGAGGGGGAAAGCAAAACTAATAGCGATGGCAAAAAACAACAAATTTTATAAAATAAAAAGGTGAATAATTGTAACAACAATTCCAGAGCCAATAATCCCAAACAGCCAATCTTCCTTCGTCAATGAATAGAATTTAGAATCCTTCACACCTATCCCACCTTCTATAGATTATCCCTATTATTACCAAAATGGAGGGAGGTTATTCAATTAAAAGTTAGATTTGTTCGAAAATGGTATTGGTGATTATTGGGGATGGGCGAGGTGTTTGCAAGGAAGGTGATGATAGCAAATAAAATATCAAAATCCGTAAATAAACCCTGCAAATTCGCAAGTAAATCATCAGAAATCGCAAGTAATCAGGATTTCGTAAATAGGGTGTGGAAATTGCAAATAAACCCCGCAGAATCGCAAGTAAACCTCGTAATATCGCAAGTAAATCATCAGAAATCGCAAGTAAATGGGATATCGCAAATAGAATACCGAAACCCGCAAATAAACCCTCCAAATTCGCAAGTAACCCTCTCAATATCGCAAGTAAATCATCAGAAATCGCAAGTAAATGGGATATCGCAAATAGACTACCGAAACCCGCAAATAAACCTTTCAAATTCGCAAATAATCCTCTTAATATCGCAAGTAAATCATCAGAAATCGCAAGTAATCAGGATTTCGCAAATAGACTACCGAAACCCGCAAATAGCCCCTCTAAATTCGCAAGTAAGCCTTGTAATATCGCAAGTAAATCATCAGAAATCGCAAGTAATCAGGATTTCGCAAATAAACTACCGAAACCCGCAAATAAACCCTCTAAATTCGCAAGTAACCCTCTCAATATCGCAAGTAAACCCCAAGTTTTCGCAAATAAACAATCCCCATCAAAAAAATGCCCTGAAAGCCAAGCTTTCAGGACACTCAAATTCAACTCTTCAATTACTTTTTAAAAACTTCCAAAGCAAGCTTCGCCGTTTCAAGCGCTCCGATTTGCAACTTTTCAACTTTACTACGGATTGCCGCTTCAGCAGCGCTTCGATCAGATAGCACAGCAGTAGAACGATCATACAGAGCTTGTCCGCTCCAATCATCCTTTTCCACATGTCCCAATACCGGTTGGGAAACGATATCTGCGAATGCATCGATTTTCGGATCGTATGATAGAGCGATGAATGGTGTGTATTGGATTGCCGCGAAGATTAAAGAATGGAGTCTTAGTCCAATCAATAACGCCGATTCACCAATGACCGCAATCTTCTCTTCAATCGAGAGATCCGCAGGTGCAATGACGCTAGCTTCCTTCATCATCTCAGCAACAGAAGCAGAAGCTTTCGCATCATGTTCACCGTGCATCGGGACAAACACAATCTTCACACCGCTCGCAGCAAGGCGATCTAATCCATCCGCAATCTTTTCCATAAACGGTACTGACGATGGCCAATCTCGCACACTGACAGAAACATATGAATCGTCAGCCCACGATTGCGAAGCCAACCAATCACTTCGGAAGTCACTACCGCTCAGCCCAATCACTGGGTCAGGTACAACCTTAATATCTTTCTTCACGCCAATCCCGCGAAGCAATTCGCGTGACGCTTCATCACGCACCGTAATACCGTCAACTTTATTTAACATACCCTTAGTAATAAACTTACTAATCCATTTATCAATCGGGCCCATACCTTGCGCGTAAATAAACACCGGCTTGCCATGCTTTTTTGCCATGCGCATAATTCCTGTATAATACGGAATCGACTTCAATCCAGTCTTGTCCTGTAGCAAACTACCGCCGCCACTCACAAGACCATCCGCTTCTTTCAGCACAGCGCCGACTTCAGCAAACTTCCATCGATTCACCGCATTCACACCATAAGTCGCGGCAGTGGACTCCGGATTATTCGATAATACCGTAATCTTAACTTCTGGATCTAACTTACGAAATGCTGAAATGATTGAGAAGAGAATCGCCTCATCACCAACATTATCAAACCCGTAATAGCCAGATAAAACGATGTGCACTAAGCACCCCTCCAAACACTACTCCGCAATCACCATTACGGAGTTTCCATATATCTCTTAGCCTTTGCATAATAATGGCTTAAAACTTTGTAAATAAGAATAAACACAAGACCCACTACAAATCCTAAGACAACACTATAAAATGTACGTAGTAGTGATATACCAATTGGAATGTGTAAATGTGTAAATGTATTAACAATTGATAAGAAACCGATAACACCTGGGATTAAGAAAATCATACCCAGCTTACGATGAATTCCCATCACATAAAGTGCCAAAACAAATAATGGGAAGCCGATTAAAAATTCCTTCGTTCTTGGACGTACATATAAAATGTCTTCTATAAGCTGTCTAAGTTTTAACTCCAAACCGCTAACCGGCCCAAAGTTACCTGTTCTCATCATATAGAACATACCTACAGCAGCAACAATTACAGCAACTAGTAAATGCCAAAACTTAATTTCTTTATCTAACAACAATCCTGTTTGCTTAATACCTGTTTTCAGACCACCAGAACCAATATTTGTCCAGTTCAATAATACAAATAATGCAATTCCTGCAATTGGGACAATATAAACAAGTTTAACCCCTCTAAATGCTTCATAACCAGAAATAAATCCATTGCCGTTCAATAAACCAATAACAATCGCAATTCCTATCAAACTAATACCGACAGCTTTTACGTATTGAACTAAAATATTTCTAATCTTTGTCGATCCATTTGAAGCTTTTATAACTGCATAAATCGGTGTAATGCAGGCAATCACTAAAGCAAATGCTTGGATAAATAATAGACGGTCGAGCACAAAATAAGCTCCAGCCAATAACACCATAAATCCTGTTGCAAGAAGACGTAAAATCTGACTTCTTACTAACTCAGACATGATGTATGTAAAGATAATTCCAGAAAGTAAAACCAGTGCTGTTACCCATGAAGGGACAGAAATTTTATCAAACAGAATTGGTGCCCCTGGTGTAAAATGAGGAGCCGTTTTTTCCATTTTTGCTTGAACATCTGTTATATAACGAATAGTTTCATCTAAGTTCTCTTCTGCATTTCCTTTTTCTCTAATGTGCCAGAAAAACGATTTAATATTTCGTTCTTTGATTGCACGTATGGATCGGTCAACTCCTTCTGGGACATTCAACTTAGACTCTTTATTGATATCCATACTGATCAAACGGATAATGTCATAATCTGTTGCTTTGGCAAAGACCTCTTCGCCTCGTTGTTTTTTATTATCACCATCAATGGAATAATAATAGTACCCAGCATCTTTTAATCTCTTGACTATTTGATGATGAATGTTTTTATCTTCAACGCTAAGCCCATACCCAATCATTTCTTCTCCAATGCCTAAAATACCTGAAACATTTTCATTTTTGAAAGAAACAAGTTGGTCAACAATATTTTCATTCACATGTTCTTCGTCATTTTTCGCTCGGAAAATATGCATAAGACCATGACTATTAATTTTTTCAATTGCAGCAACGTTATAGCCAATCGGCGTGTCTATATAGTAATTGCCATTGTTCTTAGGTAAGAAATAAAAAGGCACATCACCTATTACTATTTCATCAGGTTGAATGACATCTTTTAAGAAGTCTCGGAAATCCGGATCTTCAGGGATGCTAACATATAAACCCTTTTTGCCATCAAACTCATCTTTAAAAGGTGAAAATAGCAATAAACTTTTTAGTTCATACTCATCATAAACAGCTAATACACCTTGTTCTTCTAATTCTTCTAATGAAGAAGGCTCAATACTCACCGTCGTCAGCCCAGCCTCTTTCAATCTAGAGAGGACAGTATCAACAGATAGTTCACTATTTTCTGCTACATGCAGTATCTCATCATAAGGAATAATAATTTCATAATTGTTGCTCGATGTTTCAACATTCCACCTATTGACTAGGCCGGGAATTGATATGATTAGTAGGGCAACGACGACTAACCATAGCCATTTTTGTTTTACCATAAATGTGTTCCTCTCCTATTTAATTTTTTTACCGATCACCGGCAGTTGTTTCAAATCTTGTTTTGTAATGGTTTTTGTTACATATAAAAGAGCAAAGTAAATCATTCCACCAACACCCATTGCAATAAATACGTAAGCTAACGCGAGGATTCGTGACCAATCCACCAGGTCAAACATCAACGTAGGAATCCCCACAACGCATCCCATTACAATAGAAGAAAGTACGATCATGATCACTTGTCTATTAATGATAGAATAACGAATTCTTTTGAAAATAAATAGCGAATTTACAATAAATAACACAACATATACAAATAAAGTCGAAATCGCTGCACCATCTAATCCGTACAGTTGGATGAAGAACATATTAGACACGATTTTCAATAAAACCCCGCCAATAATGATCGTCGCCGCCATTCGCTCAGAACCCATCCCCTGTAAAATTCCCGTTCCTAAAATCGTTAACGAAGTAAACACAGAGCTTATGTTGATGATTGCTAACATCGAACTTCCTTCTAAATTCGTAAACAAAGCTAAGTTCAATGGCAATGTTAAAGCGAATAAACCAAGGGCAGCTGGCCAAGATATAAGGTGTGTCATTCTATGAGTACGTTCAATAACGGAACGAGTTCCTATTAAATCATTTTCCGCAAGCTTCTTTGTAATCAACGGAATTAACGGCAGAATAATCGAAGTCGCAAAAACGGTAGCAATTTGCACCATCGTCTGTCCACGTCCATAAATACCGTATAAATAATTGATTCGTTCAGCTTCCACACCAATATTTCTCAAACTTGCTGTAACAGTAAAGGAATCAACAAAATTAAATAAGGCCATCATGACAGAACCGATGGCAATCGGAATCGATAACTTTAAGATCACTTTACTCCAATTAGAGAACTCACCAACTGAATATTTCGTCTTCGATTTCACTTTGTCTTTCGAACGACTAAACTTCAATCGTAAATAGACAAGGGAAGCAAGGGCACCAAATACAGAGCCAATCATCACGCCACCAGCGACCATGTCGTTAGAATAATCCATTGAAACAAGTACATAAGCAGCGACCAAAATAATCCCAACACGTATTAATTGTTCAAGTACTTGCGAAATCGCTGTCGGTTGCATATTGCCGTAACCTTGGAAAAATCCACGATACACGGCCATATACGGAGCAACTAACAAAGTAAGTGCAACAACAATTAATGCAATACGAGTCGATGGTCCACCAAGGGCATTTGCAATTTCATTGGAGAATCCATAAATGATCGAAAAACTTAGCACACCAAAAGAAAGGGCCAAAATACTTGCGGTAACATAAATGTCCCTTACTTTGTCAGGCTCATTATTCGCATTCACTTGGGCAATCAACTTCGAAATCGCAACAGGAATCCCTGCCACCGATAAATAAAGTGCAACCATATAAACGGGGTACACCATACTAAAAATCCCGAGCACTTCATCTCCAGCGATATTTTGCAAAGGAATGCGGAAAACACTACCCAAGATCTTTGATAGGAGAGTCGCTACTGTCAGGATTAGCGTACTTTTGACAAAAGTGGATTGACTCATTTTGTAGACCCCTGACCAGTACGTTTCATCTTACGAACTTTTAGTGCGAACTTTGGTAGGACAAGCATTCTACCAAAACGACTTGGTTGTTTCAGAAGGCGGTAAAGCCATTCAAGATTCATTTTTTGCCAAATAACTGGAGCACGTTTCACCGTACCAGCGATTACATCGAAAGAACCTCCAACACCAATAAACACACCATGGTCAAACTTGTCCATATTTTGAGTAATCCATCTTTCTTGTCTAGGTACACCAAGAGCAACGAAAATAAGGTCAGGTTTTAATGCTGCAGCTTTTTCGGCAATATCGTTATTATCCCAGTCAAAAAATCCATCATGATATCCGACGATGTCAATACCTGGATAGGTTGCATGAATATTTTCGACAGTTTTTTCAATCGTTTCTTTTTGCGCTCCTAATAGGAAGATTTTATAGCGCTTTTTGTCGCCATCCTCAAGTAAGCGAACCATCGTATCATAACCCGTCACTCGTTCAGGTAGTGGTGTGCCAAGCATAGACGCGGCTTTTACAACCCCAATCCCATCCGCACAGATGTATGTAGCTTGTTTCACGTAATTCATTAACTCGGGATCTTCATTTGCGCGCATCACAATCTCTGGATTCGCTGTAATAACAAATGTTTTCTGTTTTTCGTCAACACGCTTCTCTAAGAGCGTGACAAAGTCTTCTTGTGTCGTATGTAAAAACGGAACATTCATAATCGTTACAAATTTCATCAAAATTCAAACCTTTCATCTTATAACCTTCATACTGCCAACAATCATACCATAAATGAATTAGCAGGAATATATTTATAATCTATCAGAATGTAGATTTCATGCGTGTAAAAACGGTGTGGCAAAGATTAAATTTGTTACGGTATGAAAATTGCTGGCTTATTAAATTGCATGATTAGTACAGTAAATCTGGTTACTTGCGAATTCAGGTGAAATACTTGCGATTCTGTGGAGAATATTTGCGATTTTGCGCGATCAATTTGCGAAATTGAGTTTACTTGCGAATTTGACTGAAATACTTGCGACTCTGCGGAAGGCATTTGCGAAATTGCTCATTCAATTTGCGAATTTCGGAGACCTATTTGCGATAATGAGTTTACTTGCGAATTTGGAAGAAATACTTGCGATTCTATGGAAGGTATTTGCGAAAATGCCCATTCAATTTGCGAATTTCGGGGATCTATTTGCGAAATTGAGTTTACTTGCGAATTTGAATGAAATACTTGCGATTCTGTGGAAAGTATTTGCGAAAATGCCCATTCCATTTGCGAATTTCGGGGATCCATTTGCGAAATTGAGTTTACTTTCGAATCTGGCAGAAATACTTGCGATTCTGTGGAAGCTATTTGCGAATTCGCCCATTCAATTTGCGGATTTCGGGGATCCATTTGCGATAATGAGTTTACTTGCGAATTTGGAGGAAATACTTGCGATTCAACGGAAGGTATTTGCGAAAATGCTCAATCAATTTGCGAATTTTGGGGATCCATTTGCGAAATTGAGTTTACTTGCGAATTCGGCAGAAATACTTGCGAATCAGCGGAAGGTATTTGCGAAATCACACATTCAATTTGGATCTCGGAGATCCATTTGCAATTTCTAAGTCTGCAAACAAAATCCATCAGCTTTCCATGTAAATCTACATATATATAACTCAAATCCCTCATTCACCGAAATCAACACACGACATAACCAAAATTAAGCGCAACCTGCACATAATTCCGAATATGTCGTATCCCGATTCCGTCAGCCGGCGTTTTCAGCATTTGTAAAACACCTAACTTGAAATAAACGCCCCAAACAAAAAACAACCCAAGCGAAACTCCGCTTGGGCCATTAACACTTACTTCTTAAGTTCCTCTAACAAATCTCCACGAATCCAACCTGTTTTACCATTTGCAATGACTTGATACCAATCGCCATCTTTTACAAGGTTGCCATCCCCATCAACAACAACAGCCAGTACTGTATTATGTGCTACAGTAGTAAGACTTGTACTTGATGTGTTTGGTTCGCTTCTCAAGTTTACTACTTTAACTGCATACGCAGATAAATCAACTACCTTCAGAAGGTTTGTCAATTTCGTATAATCGTTACGAACCCAACCTTCCTTACCATTTGCAACTACACGGTACCAATTTCCGTTACTACCAACAACGGAAATTTTAGTGCCATGTGGTAATTGAGTAATAATGTTTGTGTTAATGATTGCAGGATATGATCTTAATCTCACATCTCCATCAGTTGAGTTAATATAACCAACTCCACCTTGCAACGCAGGTAATACTGCATATTGTGCTTCAGGTGCTGGAAGTGGAGAAGTCGCTGGTTGATTTCTATATTGTGGGACATCGAAAACTAATTGAGTCGTTTTGTCAGATCCAGTCTTTGCATAGATGTCATGAATTTTTCTTGCTTGAATGATTGCCCATTGTACATGGGTTGCATATTGATGATTAGTTGGTTGATCTGGATCCCACTTCATTTTATATAAAGTGTCTTGTCCTTCATCGATGTATTTTTCTCTAACAAACTTAGCTCCACCAACAATCGCATCATGAATTGTAAACCAACCTTCAGAATAAGCTCTTTCAGATCCATATTTGTTTGGATCCTTATTTATCGCACCAATTCCATAGAAGTTGTAAGTTAATTTAATGTTACTTAAACTTTCACGATTTTCATCTGTAACCATTTCTGGCTTACCTTCAGCATTTAAACCAACTTCAATCCCATTTGCTAGTTTGGATCTACCAAGATTTGTTTCATGTAAAGCATGCGCAATTAAGTAAATCGCATTAATCTCGTGAGTTAAACCAGCTTCGATAAAGGAAGCAGCAGTACCCTTTAAGATATATTTGTCAGAAAGTTCTTTTTGGTTGATCTCATTTGCATCTAAACCTTGTACAGGTTTAGAAAGTTTTAAGAACTGATAGTATTCAGGACTATTCACTGCAAAGTTATTAGAATTTAAATGATATGCAACAAATGCAGGTGTAGCGATAAATACGCCACCGCCATCTTGATTCGGTCTATGATTAGCCTGTAGATTTAAAACATGAGAAAAATCTACTGGATAATTAGATGTTTCATAGATTGGCTCAAGACTTGTTACTGGCTCCTCAGGTTCTTCCGTTCCAGGCTCTTCAGTACCCGGTTCCTCTGTACCTGGCACTTCAGGTTCTGTTGTAGGTTCTTCAGGTTCTGGCTCAATCCCTGGTTCCTCAGGTTCCAGTTCATTCCCAGGATCAGTCTCCAAACCTAACAAACGGTATAAAACAACCCCAGCCTCTGCACGAGATGCTTGTGCTTTTGGTGCAAATAAATTTCCGGGTTTTCCACTCATCAATTCAGCAGAAACAACACGTTGAACATCATCATATGCCCAATTAGCGATTTGTGCATTATCATTAAATGAAATCGTTCCTGCAGATGATTCAATTCCTAGCTGATCTAGTGCACGTTTCATCATGGCAGCCATTTCTTGACGAGTGATTTTATCATTTGGTTTGAAGTTCCCTTTGTCGTCGCCTTTAATCAGTTCATAGTAAGAAGCTTGGTTAACTGCGTCATAATACCAATCTCCAGCTTTCACATCATTGAAAGTAGAAGTAGTATCAACTCCAGGTAACTCTAAAGCTCGTACTAGAAATGTAGCAAACTCTGCGCGGTTTACAGAATCATTAAGACGGTAACTACCTGTGTCATCGCCCTTCATAATCTCTTCATTAATAAGATAGTTCATTTCCGTATACGCCCAATGGCCAGAAATATCTTCCGCAGATGCTGCTTTTGGTGCTGTGTAGCTGATTCCGAACATTAGTACGAATGCAGCAACGAATCGGCGTTTCATTCTACAAATTCCTCCTTCATTAGCATTACTTTGACAATTGAGCAAAATAATCTCTCAATATATAAATCTATCAAACTATTGCTAGAAAAAATAGACTTGTAATCAAAACGTTAATGAAAAGGGGACTAATTTGCTATTTGTAAAGTCAATTTTTCGAAACAATCCGTATTTCAAGATTGAAATAAAAAAATAATACTTATGAGATAAATGAAATTTAAGTTGTATGGAGTTTCTACTTATTAAATAGGGGGATTAAAACAAAAATAAAAAGGCATATTTTAAAATTCGATGAATATAACTGAAAAGGGACTAAGAATTATATGAAATTAACATTTGAAGAATTCCTATATAAAAAGAAAAGATATATATTTGGTGCAGGTTTAATGATCTGTATTCTGGAGGGAAGTACCGGTATCTAATACCACATAATTCAAAGCCCAAAAAGTTTATAAATTTAGGCATAAAAAGTGTAACTTTCTAAAACATGGTACGTCTAAGATAATGTGACAATTAATAAATGAAAATTTCAAAAAGCACGGTAGATTAAGTGAGTCAATGGAAATATTGGACACTGGTTACAAATCCTGAGAAAAAAATTAACTATTGTTAGTTAAATAGGAAGTTGTTTACAGACGCAAATAATGGTAATTCATTACACATAGGTGAATAAATGTAAAAATTTATTTCCATAATCCAACTCAATAGGTTAAAAATCTATTATGTAGATGGATATAACATGGAAATATAATAAAAAATTAACATCTATGGATAGACCTGTAACAATACTGCAATCCATTTAATGAAATAGTAACAAAAATTCTCAAGATGTGGTATTGAAATTAAAATTTGTTAATGTTATAGTTTTGAAGTAGGAATACTAATCTAGTTAAAGACTAGTAAGTATACTTACTACTCTTAAACAAGATTTGATTATTATTCTGAGAAACTACGATACATACCACTATGCTGGTTGACACTACGATTCTAGTAATCTAGTTTCAAACGAATAATATTAATTAGCATTTTTAGGGAGGAAAAAATTAATGGCAAAGCAAAACAAAGGTCGTAAATTTTTCGCGACAACTGCAACTGCAGCATTAGTAGCATCTGCTATCGTGCCTGTAGCTTCAGCAGCAGAATTAAACGACATCAACCAAGTACCAACTTGGGCTAAAGACGCAGTACAATATTTAGTAGATAACGGATCTGTAACAGGTGATCAAAATGGTAACTTCAAACCATCTGCAAACATCACTCGTGCAGAAGCTGCTACTATCATTGCTAAAGAATTAGGTCTTGAAGCTACTGGAACAGAAAACTTCTCTGACGTAGCACCTGGAAACTGGTTCTATGATGCAGTAGTTGCTACATCTCCAGAGATCTTCAATGGTGATGACAACGGTAAATTCAACCCAACAAACAACTTAACTCGTGAACAAGCTGCGAAAGTAATCGTAGAAGCTTTCGGTTTAAAAGGTTCTGAAAGCATTTCTTCTTTCAGCGACGCTTCTAAAGTAGCTGGTTGGGCTAAAACTTACTTCGAAACAGCTGTAGCTAACGAAGTAATCAAAGGTGCTGACGGAAAATTAAATCCTAAAGCTAACATCTCTAAAGCCGAATTCGCAACAATGATCTTCCGTGCTGTTGAAGCTGCAGTAGCTCCTGGTGTTGAATCAAACACTAATGGTAATGGTGGACGTGATTACTTAGTAACTATTACTGGTAAAGATGGTAAACCAGCTGCTAAAGGTGAAGAATTCTTCGTATTCTTAGATGAAGCTGGTACATCATCAGGTGCATACATTTTAGATGCTAACAAAGCAGCAGTTTACGAATCTAATGGTACTAATTCTGCAAAAGTGGTAAAACTTAAAGTATCTAACGACAAAGGTGAAGCTAAATTTACTGTTTATGGTAAGAGTGCAACAGATTATGCAACACCAGTTGTATTCTTAGATCGTGGAACTGATAACCGTAATGTTCTAAATTCAGCTGACTTAAAAGCAGAAGCTAACGAAATTACTTACTTCAAAGCTCCAGTTTCAACAAGTGTTGGAATTAAATTCTTTGATGCTAATGATAATGAAATTACTTCAGCTAAAGGTGCAGCTACAGTACAATTACGCGTATTAGACCAAAATGGTAAAGTTAAAGTAAATGAAAACTCATCTGCTTCTGATTACCAAGCACGCTTTGAAGTTGAAAATACTTCAACTAAAGTATTAACAGTTGGTTCAACTGATGTAACTCAAGATAGAGTTGTTAAATTAGTTAACGTTGTTAATGGTATTGCAGAATTAGAACTTTCTACAGATGAAGCATTAACTGCAAACGTTTATGCATCTTACAATGGTTTAACTACTACAGGTTCTATTGCATTCACTAATGTAAATGCTGTTGCAGATACTTACACAGGTGCAATTGTTGCTATCGATACAGCTAATAAAGAAGTAACATTCTCTGGTAAATTACCAGTAAGCTATGATGGTGCTTCATTCAAAAATGAATCTGGTAACGTAATTGATGAAGAAGCATTTGTAACTGCAGTTAAAGCAGGCGTAACTGCTACTTATATCAAAAATGCTGATGGTAAAGTTTCATTTGAACTTATTACAACTGAAACAGGATCAACTCCAGATTTAAGTGAAGCAGTAACTGATTCTGTTACATTTGCTGACTTAAACTTAACTGAAATTAATACAGTATCTACATCTAATGCTGCTGTTGCTACTGCTAAAGTAACTGCAACTGGCTTAGAGTTAACAGCTAAAGGTGCTGGTACTGCAACTATTACTGCTACTGATTTAGGTGCAGATGGTGCTGATGATGAAGTTGCAACAATTACAGTTACTGTAACTAAAGATGCAACTACAGGTGCTTTAAGCATTAGTAAAGTTGTAACTGCTTTTGATGGAACTGCTCCAGCAGAAGTTACTAACTTAACTTTCAATGACTTAGATACTGATCAAGGTGAAGTTTCTGGTGAAATTACATTCACTGAATCTGCTTCAACTGATGTTGTATCAACAGTAGTAAAATATGGTGATATTATTGTAAACAAAGATACAGCTGGTAAATATACTATTGCTCAAAATACACCAT
The DNA here is from genome assembly GCF_900220965.1 of Ureibacillus acetophenoni. Classification (GTDB taxonomy): domain Bacteria; phylum Bacillota; class Bacilli; order Bacillales_A; family Planococcaceae; genus Ureibacillus; species Ureibacillus acetophenoni. The sequence goes on from NZ_OBQC01000001.1 coordinate 120,371, forward strand.
ATACTGATCAAAAAATTACTGTAACTGTTACTGACGCTGCTGGTAATTCATCAACTACTACTATTGATGTTACTGATGCAACTTCTTAATAAAAATAAACGAAACGTTACTTCATAAATTCAGTATTTAATTGAATGAAAGAAGTGGAACGAGACCTCATGAAATGCTTAATTGGCCTCTATCATGAGGTTTTGTTCTAACTGTTACTTCCATATGATGGGTGAAATCCCTATCCTTGCTAACAGTTAAAAGCAAGTGCCTAATCCTCCTGCATCCAGTGAGACTCTTTGCCAGTCAAAGGGATGAAGTCAGGTGAAGTCGTACTCATAGAATTGAGGCGGGGCTCCTTAAAAGGTGTCTATGGTTAGGAGACGAATCCATGTTGATCCAGGGTGAGTTAGTGAATATTACGTAGAAGCTAGGAGTTTAGTATTCATCCTTATTTGTGAAATCAAATAATGGCGATTAGAACAATTGACTGTTAAACTAGTCGTTCTCATTCCTGAATAGTGGAAGCCTAAGGTCATCAAAAGAAGGGATAGAAGTAATGGAACGTTTGAAGTCTTACTAGAAGAGGTGGGTAAGCACCAGTGAAGCTAGTAAGATGGCGGCGGGTTCATAGTAGTGTTGATAGCTAGCCGTTTGTATTGTGGTGGTAACATCACAAGAGGGTAAAACTAGCTGGAGCGAAGGAACCCAGTCAGTAGTAGAATTCTAATAAAACTTATTTCCCCAAAATAAGTTAGTGGACCAATCATATGAAAATATGATTGGTATCCTTTTGGAACTTTAATAGTTATATAATACTATTATTAATTAATCGAATCACTACTATTGGCGGATCGCCGTGTGCGGTGAAAGCCGCCTGCACGGTGAAGGCTCGATACGAAAGTCACATTTATGTGATATAAGACGAGAATAGCAATATTAAAACTCTAACTAATTTCAATAGCGCTGTTGCATCTGCGCAAAATGGTGATACATTAACTGTTGATTTAAGTAGTTTCAATGGTGGAGAAACACTTACAGTTACAGGGAAAAGCTTAAATATTACACTTAAAGGTGCATTAGCTGGTAAAACATTTACAGTAAATGCCCCAACTTCAAATGTAACAGATTTAACTACTGGTGGTACTATTAATGTAGAAGATGTTGATGGAAATAGCTATCATTATAAAGGTTCATCTAACATCGTATGGTCTGATACAAATGGAGGACGTTTTGTTAACCAATCTAATGGTGTAGCGAATGTTAGAATTACTGATGGTGCTTCAATTAATGTTGATGGTCAAGAAGCAACAAATTCAGTTAATTTAGCAGTTGATGCAGATGCTAGCATAACTGTATCTGGAACAGTAGGTACAATTACTGCTGATGAAACTTCAACAGTGAATACACAAGCAGGAACAACTGTTGAAGCAATTGAAGGTGATGCTACAGTTACAGGTGAAGGTGAAATTAATTCTGTAACAGTAACAACAGAAGTAGCTTTAAACGCTGCAATTGACAATCCTGCTGTTTCTAAGATTATCTTAGGAGAAGGTATTATTGTTACTGCACCTGTAGTAATTGATAGAGCTGTAACTATTGATGGAAATAATCAAGAATTAGCATTTGGTTTCGATATAACTGTTGGAGATGTAGTAATAAATAATTTAACTGTTACTGGATCAGGATTTACTGATAATGTTTCCGGAGATTCTGCAATTTATGTAAGAGATACTGCTGGTAAACCAGTTACATTTGATGGTGTAAAAATTAACTATACAACAAACAAAGGTATCATGGTTTCAGGTATCTCAACAGCAAGTCCAAGTAGTTATATTATTGTTAGAAATTCTACATTCTTTGTAAAGAATGAGTTCCAAGAAGGTGCAGATTCTTCAATTTATACTTACGGTAAAATTGAAGTAACAAATTCCAAATTTAATGGAGCTGCTGGAATTGTTATTGATCATTCTGAAGTTGGTAATGTAGTTGATATTAAAGGTAATGAGTTTAACGGGACATGGGTAGGTGTATCATTATTTAATAGTGCATCAATGTCTGATAAAACTAGAGAAGAGACTAAGGCGTATGTTCTTGACGCTAATAGTTTTAACGATGAACTTGGTGATTATAAAGTATCTGCTAGAGATAATTAAGATTAAACTGTCAGTTTATGAAATTGGTGTAGTATAACCAGAAAACTCTACATGGCTTAGGCTGTGTAGAGTCTTTCTCATAACGAAACAAAACAAAGTACAAATATATATTATTTCCTTGAATGAGCGCTAACATCTACTTTAGGTGTTAGCGCTTTTTGTATTTACTAAACTATTCAAGGAGTGATTTACATGGAAGAAAATCAAAAGAATGTACCAGCAAAACGAGTTGATATTGTATCAGTGAAGTTAGTCAGAGAGAAAACAATGATGTACAAGAATCGTAGAGTTCGTTCCCCTCAAGATGCCTACGAGTTGATGAAAGAATTTTTAGGTGATGTAGATCGAGAGCACTTTGTAGTTCTTTGCATGGATACAAAAAATCAGCCTACAAATATCCAAGTAGTTCACATAGGTTCTCTCAATTCGAGCATTGTTCATCCGAGAGAAGTATTAAAGTCAGCAATACTAAGTAACTCTGCTAGCATAATCTGTGGTCATAACCATCCATCAAATGACAGTACACCAAGTCCTGAAGATATCGAAGTTACAAAGCGATTAGTAGAAGCTGGTCAAATCATTGGAATTGAAGTTCTTGACCATCTAATTATGTGTGAAGATAACTTTCGTTCTCTAAAAGAATTAGGGTATATGTAAGGGAGGAATTACAATGTCTACAGAACATCGTTTATCGGAAGTATTAACAAATAAACTTGGTTACTATGTACCTGTAAGTGAAATTGGTTATGAAACTATTTGGTTAATGAAAGATGAAGTTGATACACAGTTAATACCGAAATACCTTTTAGATAACCTTGGCGATCCAATTGTTGCAGACTCAGCAAGTTATACAGATGCCAATGGCAATTACTATCTTCTAATAAGTGTAGAAACAGGATTACCAATACCTTATGAAGTATGTTTGGTAAATGACGAAATTGTTTCTGATTTTTTGGATGGGATAGATTAGTATTCTCGCGACAAAACTAACAAGAAACTCACGGCAAAAGTAAATGCCAATGGCATCAGAATTTTAAAGTGCATGCGACTCATAGCATGTGCTTATTTTGCGTGCCTAAAAACTCACGCCATTATTATATAACTGTCGCTAGTTTAGTAGAAAGGGGGTATTGTGTATGTGGCAACAAATAGTTGTAACTGCAGTGGTCGCAGTTGTAGGAGCTATCGCAAAAGAAATTATTGAAGGAGATTAAAAGAAAATGATAATGTGTCCATGTTTATTGAAAGAAAGTAGATGTAAGAAGTGTGGTTCAAAAATAGTCTTATGGTAAATAAGTATCGAGTAGTGGGGTAAGAATCCACTACTCTTTTTTTGTTTGGGAGGAAATATGATGATAGGAAATGTATTAGCATCGTTTAAACAATGGCTCATAGAAGATGGTAAAGCAGTAGCAACAATTGAAAGCTACCTTAACGACATACGAAAATTCAACGCCTATCTAGTTGAAAAAGACTGTGATCCTGATGTGTTGATTAGTCGATTCTATTTTATAAGTTACATGAAACATCTCGAATCAGAAGGTATGTCTGTAAGCACTCGAAACAAAAAGGTCAATTCGCTTAAGGTGTACAACGATTGGTTGTTCAAAAATAGATTGGTAGAAAATATTTTCATTAGTATCAAAAGAGACAAAGTGAAGGTTGCACATGGTTCAGAAGCAGATGTGAGTGTTTTGAATGACCAGCAGGTAGAACAGTTCCTTTTCCACCTAGAGAAAGAAACACAACGAAACAAACTGATTGGCTACTTGCTGCTCTACACTGGCATTCGAGTGTCTGAATTAGTGAATATCAAAATCTCAGACGTGTATCAACTGACCTCACATCTCACAGTTCGGGGCAAAGGGGGCAAAATTATTATATAGAGAGCTCTTGTATGAGAAATGACTTGTACAAGAGCTTTTCTTATTACATACAGTTTTAATACCGTTTTAGGTAAACTTTTAAACATATATTTTTTCCTTGAATGAGTCCTAACATCTATTACAGGTGTTAGGGCTTTTTTGTATTTACTAAACAATTCAAGGAGTGAATTACATGGCAGAGAGTCAAAAGAACATACCAGCAAAACGAGTTGATATTGAATCGGTTAAATTAGTCAAAGAGAAAACGATGATGTACAAGAATCGAAGAGTTCGTTCACCTCAAGATGCCTATGAATTGAAGAAAGAATTTTTAGGGGAAGTAGATCGTGAGCACTTTGTAGTTCTTTGCATGGATACAAAAAATCAGTCTACAAATATTCAAAAAGTTCACATAGGTTCTCTTACTCAAATATTGTACACCCGAGAGAAGTGTTAAAGTCTGCAATACTAAGTAATTCAGCTAGCATAATCTGTGAGTATAACCATCCTAGCAATGATACAACTCCCTCATCAGAAGATATCGCAGTTACACAAAGATTATTGAAGGCAGGTCAAATTGTGGGTATGTAATCGGTCATCTTATTATCTGTGAAGATAAATTTAAAAGAAGCAGGATACATGTGAGGGGGAAAATCAATGTCAGCAGAACATCGTTTATCGGAAGTTTTGTTTGGTAAATGACGAAATTGTTTCTGATTTTTTAGATGGATAGATTTAGTATACTCACTACAAAACTAATGATAAACTCACAACAATAATAAATGCTAATGGTGTCGGAATTGGAAAGTGCATGCGACTCATAACATGTGCTCATTTTGCATGCCTAAAAACTGACGTCATTATTTATATAACTGTCGCTAAGTAGAAAAGGGGGGTATGTGGTAACAAATAGTTGTAACTGCAGTGGTCTCATATGTAGATCCTATTGCAAAAGAAATTATTGAAGGAGATTAAATTAAATGATAATTTGTCCATGTTAATTGAAAGAAAATAGATGTAAAAATTGTCGTTCAAAAATTGCCTTTGGTAAATAACGGATTAAGTGGTGGGGGAAGAATTCACTACTCTTTTTTTGTTTGGAGGAAATATGATGATAGTTAAAATACTAGAATCCTTTCAACGTTGGCTCATAGAAGATGGTAAGGAAGCCGCTACAAAAGTTACATGAACGAAATACGAAAATTCAACGCTTATCTAGTTGAAAAGAATGTGATCATGATGTGTTGCTTAGTCGAATTTACTTTACTAGTTACATGAAACATTTTGAACCGAAGGTATATAAGTAAGCAGAAGTGAGTGTTTTGAATGACCAGAAGGAAGAACAGTTTCTTTTTACACTTATAGAAGGAAACACAACGAAACAAACTGCTTGGCTACTTGCTGCTCTACACTGGCATTCGAGTGTTTGAAATTGTGAATATCAAAATCTCAGACGTGGATCAACTAACCCTCACATCTCACAGTTCGGGGCAAAGGGGGCAAAATTCGAGAGATTCCTTTGAGAAAAGATGTTCTCGAATCTATACAGGTCTACATGCTGGGCGAAAGGGGCAATTCCAAGTTTCCTGAAAGTCCATTTTTATTGGTGAGTCAACGTGCAGGGAAGGTGCAAAGAGATGAAATCAGAAGTTGGCTTAACGAAACAGGCAAACAGCTACTCTTTCACATTACCCGCACATGCTACGACATACATTTTGTACTAGATTGATAAGAAAAGGTGTTGAAATCAGTTCAGTCTTAATTATACATGTACATCAAAAGTAGAGAAACAAAATGCAGTAAATCGACTGTATAATTAGTAAACAATTTAACACATATTAGTATAATAGTTATAGTGAAAAATAATAATAAGTAATATTTTAATAGAACATAGAATATATAGACTAATTATCTTCCAAATAATTGGTTGTTGTGTGTTGTTTGTAAAATACTTCCATAGTATAATTGTAATGGTAACATTATGTATTGGAGGTATTTTAATGAGTAAAAAATATAAAATAATGTTTACGGCTTCTGCAGTATCTGTTGCAACTGTAGCAAGCATTGTAGCAATTGCTCCAACTACTGTAGATGCTAGTATGAATTTTCCAGATGTAACTCCATCTGACTATTTCTATGAAGCTGTTACAAGTTTAGCAGAACGTAATATTATTAATGGTTACCCTGATGGGAAGTATCATGCAGAGGATGTAATTACACGTGGACAAGCAGCAAAAATTATTGCAGGTGTGTTAGGTTTAGATACTGAAAATGTAACAAATCCAAATTTCACTGACGTTCCAAAAAACCATCCATTCTACGGAGAGATTGCCACATTAGCAAATGCAGGAATTATTGATGGTTACAATGGAAAATACCTTCCAAACGATCCTATTATCCGTGACCATATGGCAAAAATCATAGCTAATGCGTTTCAATTAGAATCACAATCTACAATTGTATTGCCATTTAACGATGTACATGCAAGCTACCAATCTTATATAGCTGCTCTATATGAAAATGAGATTACAACAGGAACAACACCGACTACGTTTGATGGTAATAAAAAAGTAAGCCGTGGTGAAATGGCGGTGTTTGTTACGAGAGCTGAGGCTTCTTTAACAACAGAAATAGAGTTAATAATTGAAAATATATCTCATAACACAATTCAATCAAATGAAGGTAAATTTACTGTTGCTAGTGAACTATCAACTATTTTCAAAGAATCAAATGAGGTTGCCTTAAAGGGTGCAAGAGTGACTGCAACAGTTAAGAATGGTAGTATTGTTTCTATTCAATCGATCACATTAAACGAATCAGGCCAATCAAAATCTCCGGTTATATTTGATGGTGGTGAAGGAACCATTGATGAGCTGATTGTAAATGCTGATTTTGTGAGCATCCAATCATTAAATGTTGCTGGAAACATTACCTTGTCCAATAAAGTAACAACTGAAGTTGTATTAAACAAAGTTACATCCAATGGACAATTACTAATTGAATCTGCCGATACAACAGTTGCATCATTAATACCAGTTGCGGAAACTACTACAGGTCCAAAAATAACACTAAACGCTACTTCACTTTTACAAGGGATTCTAGCTAAACGTGACAATGTAGCAATTATTTCAGATACAAAAATACCAGAAATCCTAATTGATTTAGGCGTTTCTTCTATTCAAGTAGACGGTGAAGTAGGAAATTTAACTGTTAATGTGGATATTGCCCTAGAAATAACAGGGAATGCTACAATTGATCAACTTGCTGTTGCTGCAGCAGCTGAAATTGCACTTGAAATCCAAGGGATAGTACGTGAACTACTTGTTCAATCAACTGCAGCAAAACTAGAAGTAGGCACAAAAATTGACATTGAACAAGTAATTCTACCAACAGATTCAAAACCTGAAAATGTTATTTCAAACTATCAACAGATAAAAGATAAGATTAGTAAAGTCGTAGACACTACTGGATCAACCGTGCAAGAAACGTCATCACCATCGGGAGATGGTTTAGGTGGTGATGATGGAGGCTCAAAATCACCAGTATCACCACCATCGGAAAGCGGTGGTGGTTCATCAACACCGGTAGATAGAACTCCACCGACGATAACAATACATTCAACTATAATAGGTGAAGGTGATAGTGTTTATGTTAAAAGTAATGAAATCGGAACAGTATATTTAGTTCCTAATTCATTAAACCCTAAAAATAAAAGTGAACTAGATAAATTAGTAAATGCAAGTAATGCTGTTAATGTAACAGTTCAAAAAGTGGAGAGGGATATAAATATCCCTACATTAAATCTGACCCCTGGTGAGTATAAAGTCATTGCAGTAGACAACTCTGGAAATCTCTCGACACCAAAACAAGTTACTATAATCGACAAAGTAACTGAAGCAGTAAATGTAGAAGTTAATAACTTAACTATAGATACCATAATAACTAATAGTGCTGTTCCAAATGGTACAGATAGCTATAAAATTACAATTATCGAATCAAAAACATTTAGATTATCGAGTCAATTTATTGAAACTAGCGGTGGGGTTGGAATAGAACTAAGTAATAGCGATAAATCAATATTTACTTTTAATATAAGTGATATTGCAAGTAGAGAATATACTGTCGTTGTACTGTTCTTCGATGAATACAACAATATTCGTGGTTATGAAGCGGTTCCTGTAATGTTAGATGAGCAAACAGAGCCAACAATTGAACTATATCTACGCTCATATAAAACGGATTATCTTTTAGAAGAAGAGTTCGACTATGAATTCCTTGAATTTACTGATAAAAATGGAAATCAAATTGATATAAATGAAGCTGATATTCAAATAATTGGGTTTGATAGTAGTGATTATATAACCGATCAAAAAGTAACTGTAAAAGTAAATGGCTGGAGTAAAACCATTTTAGTCAGCGTTCTTCCAGCTGCTCCGAATTTGATCCTAGACGATATTTTGGATGTAATTGTTGGAATGGATAGTACAATGGAGTACAAAATAGAAGATACTGATAATTGGATTAAATATGATGAGAATAATCCCCCAGATTTATCTGGAGAAATATCTATTACGGTAAGATACTCGGCAACAAACGAAAAACCACCTAGCCACACAGCATATTTTGGTTTTTCTAATTTAAATTTCTTATTAGACGAAGATACTAAGAATGGTAACCCTACTAATTCACTTTCTTTTGCATGGCATAATATTGATCAACTTGATGAATCAACTATTATTTCTTTAAATGGAAAAACTTTGGACAATTTATTCTACGAAAACCAAAATATTTTACATGTATTAGGTAGTAAAGACATTAAAATAACAGGAGTTACATGGAATATTAACGGTGATAAATTAGTATCAGCTTTTACATTAGAAGAGCCAATTAATATGAAAGAAGCAGTAGGAGTAAGTTTTAGCCTTAGAAGTTTAGAAGAGTTGAACGGTTGGGTTGGATTTGATTATGTTGCACTTTATAAGGCAACCGATTCGGAGTTACTTGATTTACTTGTAGAAGAGATTAAATTAAATGAATTAGATACAAATGGGAACAGTCAAGAAATTTTATTATATATGAGTACAAATAGGGAATTAATTCACAGTTATAATCAATTGTTTGCTCTATACTACATCGAAGAGATAACATCTTCTATCGATACACTTACGGATATTGGTAAATTGCAAGAAATAATTAATAAAGTAAATGTGATGAAAAATGATGAAGATCAAATTACACCAACAGACTCTGAAAAGGTAGCAATTGCAAAAACAACGATTCAAGGCTTAAATATTGCTTGGGATACTGATGCAGTAACAACAGTAACTTTAGTAAATCAAGCAATTGAAGGAGCAACTTTACCAGATGGAGTAATTGCAGTAGCAGCCGAGGGAACAGCTGAAAATATCGGTAATGTAGTAATCACGATTTCAAGTGGAGTAGAGTCTGACATAATTGTGATTGCAGCCCCAATCCCAACACAGGCAATTAAAGCGGTAAATAATGCAGATGATGTAACAAGCTTCAGAGAAGCAATCGATGCAAATTGGGAAGAACTAGGGATTTCGGAAGAAATCAAAAATAACTTTATGGCGTTACCAGAAGATGCAGGACGTCAAAAAGCAGTGTTTGCATATTTCCAAGGTGAATTTGCAGATGCTGATACAATTAAAGAAGTTTTCGAATATGCAGTAAATCAAGAGTTTCATAAGTTTGAATTTATCAATGCGGTGGATGGAGCAAATAGTGCGGAAGAAATGAAAACAGCACTTACTACTTATATCCCAACACTACATGCAGATCGAGTCGAACTAATAGCAGATTTTAAAGCAAAAGGGATGACTGCCGAGGCTGAAGCATTAGAAATAACTAAGTATACAACAGTTTTGGCTACTGTTAACGAGATGGTCGATGATGAATCATTATTAGAATTAGCTAAACAACTGTTGGAAAAGAGATTAGATACGACAGAAAAAGCCTTCTTTGGAACTGAAAATATAGTAAACGCAATTCAAGAAATTATTAATTCAAAGGGTGTAATTCGAGCTTCATCAACGTTAAGTATGGGTGTCAACTTTACTATTAATAATGGTATCCTGAAGTTTATCTAAAACTTAGAGAGTATCTACATTTATGGTAACTCTTTTCCATTACAAAACCGTATCACCCTACATTACAACCATATATTATATTCATAGAAAAGCTATTCTAATTTATCCAGCTCTAATTCCTTTCGAGGGATTAGAGCTATTTTTATTTAAGGAGGAATGTGAAATGAGAAAGTATGATTACACCGAGCGTAGGGTCCTGTTTGTTGATGTTGTAAGGGAGGAGAAGCGGGCCCCAGCGAGGCGAGTGAATATTGTGAGTGAGAAATTAGCGAGGGTACCTAGTTCGCTTTACAGGAGGCTGTCTGTGATGATAGTTTTGTATCACTATGGAATCATTGAGCGATTATAAATGTAATAAGTACATAGTCTCACCTTGAATCAACACTTCCATCTACTTTAGATGTAAGTGCTTTTTTTATTTTTATGATAAATGAATCAAATTTACCATAATTTTGAATACGAGTTTGGACAAGCGCATATATAGTTAAATCTCATTCTATGTATAGATTACTTCATTTCATAGAGTGATATAGTCAAAAAGTCGTCAGTGGAAAAGGGGGAATGGTATTGATGAAGAAGTTAGTGAGTAAGTTCTTTAGTGCGTTTCTCGTACTAGCTATGGTCTTGTCCATGTTTAGTCCAGCGGTGACTGTTTCGGCAAATGAGGGAACTCAGCCGTTTAAGCAAAACAGTCCAAGCGAAAGCACGATGCAGTTAAAGGCAGCGATTGCGGAACAATTAAATGTAATCGATGGTGGGCCAAAGCTGCACAGAGATTTGGAAGGATTAACCGGTGATCAGGATGTTCCGGTCATTATTCATTTATCTGAAAAGCCTGTTGCTCTTGAAAAGGGCTTAAGCCAGTTAAAAGGAAAAGGATTTTCAAAATCACAAGAAAATTCTGTTAGAGGAAAAGTACAAGCCCAGCAAGCTAAGGTTAAAAGAGAATTAAATGCAAAAAAGGTTAATATTCAAACAGGGTATGAGTTTGATACAGTGTTGAACGGTATTGCTGCTACTGTTAAAGCAGATGACCTCGCTGAGTTACTAACTGTTGATGGGATTACGTTAGTTGAACCTGATACGATTGTCTATGCAATGGAGGAACCAGAAGCATTCGTGCCAACAAAAGATGGCAATGTAGATGCAATGATGAATACAAGTATCGGCTTCTTAGGGATTGAAAAACTTTGGGCTGAAGGTATTGAAGGACAAGGCATTAAAGTTGCTGTACTAGATACGGGAATTGATGCAGATCATCCAGAGTTTGCAGGGATTTATAAGGGTGGTAAGAACTTCGTACCTCATACAGGAACTGATTACGCAAGAACTCGTGCTGAAGATGATGCATCAGAAACATCTCCACTAGATAGGCCAGCACATAGACCGGAATTCGATGCTAGCGGTAGATCATTCTATACGAGTCATGGGACCCACGTTGCTGGAACGATTGCAGCAATTGGTGCTAATGAATATGGAATTAAAGGGATTGCTCCAAAAGTTGATCTTTATGCGTACCGAGTACTTGGTGCATATGGAAGTGGATCGACTTCTGGAATCATTGCAGCAATTGAATATGCTGTTCAACAGGAAATGGATATTATTAATCTATCACTTGGTGGCGGATCTAACTCAGAAACAGATGCTAGTTCATTTGCCATTAATAACGCAATGATGGCTGGAACGATTGGTGTTGTTGCGACAGGAAATTCAGGTCCAAACCGTGGAACGATGGGCACTCCATCGACATCTCGTCTAGGAATTGCTGTAGGTAATACAACGAATCCAGAAACGATGTACAACGGAGAAGTCAATGTTACGGTTGGTTCTTATAACTTAACAAAACAAATTCAGTTAATGGCAACAACGTTTGGACAAGACTTAGCGACACAACTTCAAGGGGAATTTGAGTTAGTTGCGATTCCTGGAGTTGGAGTAGCGACGGATTTTGACGGAATTGATGTAAACGGGAAGGTTGCGTTAATTTCACGTGGTGAAATTCCTTTTGTTGATAAGATTGCCAATGCGAAAACGAATGGTGCAATCGCAACGATTATTCATAACTTTGCTGGTGGTACAAATGCACCGAATGCATCTGGCACATTTTTAGGTGATGCTTTTGAATTTATTCCAACGTTTGATATGTCTCAAACTGACGGGGATGCAATACGCGCGGCTTTAAATGGTGGAGAGGGTACTGTTAATTTTGGTAACTTTGGCTCTACTTCGACAGCTGGAGATGAGGTAAACGATTCAAGTTCACGTGGACCTTCTACGCCGAACTTTGATATTAAGCCAGATGTAACTGCACCTGGTACGAATATTATGTCTACAATTCCAATGTACAAAGCAGATTACCCGGAAGCTGTTTATGATGAAGCATATGCTCGAAAAACGGGAACATCAATGGCAACACCACATATTGCAGGGATTGTAGCATTAATTAAGCAAGCAAATCCTGACTGGAATGCTTTCGATGTTAAGGTTGCTTTATCGAATACTGCAAAGCTACTGGATACCTCTAAATATGATGTGTTCGACCAAGGTGCAGGTCGTGTAGATGCTTATGCGGCAGCTCACGCAAGTGTACTTGCTTATGGATTGGATACGGCAGTACTAGATGGTGGTGGAGCAGTAGTTGAAAACTTGAAGGGAACTGTTACTTTTGGGCCGCAGCCATTAAAAGATGGTGATGTTTCGGTTACGAAGCAAGTTCTTGTTAAAGATTTAAAGGGAATTGGCGGAAATTACACAGTGACAGTCCAGACTACTAAATCATATGGTGATGCTCAAGTAACAGTGGACAAGCCTTCATTCACATTGAATGGTGAAGAGATGTTGAATGTTACATTAACGGCTTCCCAATCGGATGCACCAGCAGGATCTGAAATTCTAGGATATATCCATATTAACGGTGGAGGCTCAGAGATTTCATTGCCATTTGCAGCTGACTTTGGTGGAGTTGCTCAAACAGAAATTCGAGATATGGCGATAACTGAAACAGACCTGTCCTTTAATGGAGATGGAGTTAAGGATTCAGCTGATCTTACATTCAAACTTACAGGGGATGTAGCTACAAACTATATTGAGCTTTGGGATATTATGAATCCAGATGGTGGGTATTACGGCGACGGCTACATCGGTTACTTACATGCTGGTTCTTCACTTGGAGCAGGGTCGTGGAGGTTAGGTGTTACTGGTCAATATACACCGTGGGGCACTTCAACTAAAGCAGCAATCCCTGATGGATTATATACAATTGATTTTACTGCTCAATCAGCATCAGGAGTTATCAGTGACTATGTAGGACCAATCGTAGTGAAAACAACAAAACCAGAAGTCGCTGGTACGGTGGCAGATGGTGCGGTCACTGGACAAGTAACAGACAAATATATTGAATACAATACAGCGTTAGTTCGATATGGCTTAGACTATGATTTAAATGAAAAACTGAAAGCTTCATATATTGCAACCGTTGATGGAGTCGATGCGGCTGCAGTGGAGTTCGAATTAGCGCAAGACGGAACATTTACATTCCCAATGCCTGAGGGTGCTGAATCGGTAATAGTCGTAATTACTGACGCTGCAGGAAACGTTGGGGAACTAGCTATTGAAGGTAAAGCTGAACCAGAAGTGACACTTGCTGTAGATCCATCAGAACTTAATTTAACAACTGGCGATACAGCACAACTGACAGTAACTGAAACATCCACACCAGCAGAAGGTCAACCGACAGAGAAAGATGTAACTGCAGAAGCTACGTATGTAGTTGCTGACGAAAAGGTTGCAACGGTATCTAACGGTTTAGTAACTGCGGTAGGTAAGGGATCAACAATAATTACGCTTACTCATGGTGAAAATGAAGTAACAGTTCAGGTGACTGTGACAGATTCTGTAGTTGTTGAACCAGGAGTGAAACTAGTTGCGGATACAACTGAACTTGAGTTGGAATTAGGAACAGAAACGCAACTAACGATTAAAGAAGTGACAACAGCGGCTGATGGTAGCGACACTGAAAAAGATGTAACCAAATCAGCAAAATATAGTGTAGCAGATAAAAAAGTAGTTTCGGTAAAAAATGGCTTAGTCAAAGCAAATAGTGTAGGAACTACAACAATTACTGTTACAAACGGTAAGAATGTACAAGAATTGATAATCAATGTGACAGTTAAAGAAGCTGAAGGGACAGATCCAACTGATCCGACAGACCCAACAGACCCAACAGATCCAACAAATCCGGAACCAACAGTGACACTAATCGTTGAACAAACGCAACTGAATTTACAAGCTGGAGATAAAGTAAACTTGGTAGTAAAAGAAGTAACAACAACAGCTGATGGTAGCGAAACAGTAGATGTAACAAAAGATGCTGATTATAAAACTCAGGGTCCCGTTGTTAACGTAAAAAAAGGCGGATTAGTTGAAGCCAATAAAGCAGGAAATCAAACAATTACCATTACTTATGGTGGGAATACAGTGACTGTTGAAGTGACAGTTACAGGGAAGTAATATTAGTTATAAAATTTAGTCCCTTGATCGAGGATATCGGTCGAGGGACTTTTTTTATTTACAGCAAAAGATGTTTTAAACGATAAACACGAATTGTAGTGATTTGTCGGAATTGTTTGTGTACCTCGCACTCTATTTTTATTATTGTAAATATTTTCATTTAAATATAATATTAGGTATGTAAAAATTTGTAAAAATTTACAAAGTAAACTGGTATCGTGATGCTGGATTACTACTAATAACAGAGTGTTATATTATAGATTTGTTTATTACCAAACAATATTAACAACCGTAGGAGGATAAAAGTGAAAAGAATATTTGTTAGCTTTTTATTAATCGTACTAATATTAGCCAATACAATTCAAGTGAGTTTCGCGACTGCCTTTGAGAAAAAGGAAAGTCAAACTCTGATTGCCTCAACAACTTCTTCAGCAAAATTTGAAACGATTCAGTGGAAAAAGGAAGTTGACCCTTATAACGGAGTATTGGATTTAGCTGAAATCAAATTAGGTGAAGATGATTTTATAGGATTTGATATTCTAAAAGATGGTAAGAGAGTCGATGAAGATTATAAGGTAGCAAAGACAAAGTTCATATTTAAAACTGAGCTTGAGCTAAATTCCAATTATTCATTAAGAGTCATTACAAATGAACATAAATTTGAAATTAAATTTAAGACGAACGGTTTACCAGTAATCTATGAAACTGGTGAAAGAATAATAGTAAAAGTTCCAGCAATGCCTGAAAAAGGCTTTAATTGGCCTTATTATCTTGCAATTCCTTCAAATCAATATAAACAAGAAAATAAAGATTTTAAGAGATATCTACTAGTAGACGGTCCTAATACGAACGGTAGTAATTTAGAAGACTTTGAGAAGTGGGTGAAGGATACCTTAACAAATAGAGGTGAATACTCTGTAGAAGTCGCTGAAAAGTTATGGACTCCAATGCTTATGCCAGCATTTCCTCGAACAGGTTCTAGTTATAAAAATAATGGTGAGCGTAATACATTTTATGAACATGCTTTAGATAGAGATATTGCTACGCTTCACAATAAATTAGAAGATCCAAATCTGAGGAAACAACTTGAAGATGCATTTGAAAAAGAAGGATATGATGTAGACAAGTTTTCTAATCTAGATGAACAACTAGTGGCAATGTTTGAGCATGCTGTAGAGTATTTAAATGAATATGGACATCAAGTTGAAACAGATAAGATGTTTTTAACTGGATATTCTGCAACGGGTACATTTACTGATCGTTTCACTGCATTGCATCCAGACAAGGTAAAAGCAGTTGCTTCTGGAGGAACGCTAGATGACATGTTTTTACCAATGGCTGAATATAAAAATGAGAAATTGATTTTCCCTCTAGGAACATATGATTATAAGGAAATTACTGGAGAGAGCTTTAATTTAGCATACCATAATAATGTAGCTAGATTAGTTTATATGGGGAAAGATGATCAAAACAATACACTTCCTAATGGTGATACGTTTGGAGATACAGAAAGAAACATAATGACGAGACTTTGGGGAGTTCCGGTTTTACCTAGGGCTGTGGCAAAAATTGAATTGTACGGAAAAAGTGGAGGAAAGGGAATCTTTATATTAGATAAGGGAATCAAACATAGTTATTCAAAGGATGTCAGAGAATATTTAATTGAATTCTTCAAGGCTAATCGAAATTCAAATAATCCAGTTTACCCTATTCCAAAGAATCCAGAGCAATTACAATATACATTATTTAAATAACAAAATATTTTAGTTAGCCTGTCTATGAGTAGCTCATAGACAGGCTTTTTAAATTTCCTGAAATTGTAGTGAATTGTCAGAATTGTTTGTGTACCTGGTACGCGAAATATTCAGAATTGTTTGCGTGCCAGGTACCTATTATAAACGTGAATTTTGCATCACAGGAATTTGTGCTTGAGAGGAAATCTCTGTTTCTGTTGAATTTTCTTGTCGATAATGAGCATATTTTTCCTGAACGAAGATGATGGCAATTCCGCCTAGGAGTGCTGCTGTGCCGATAAGGGTAAAGTTCATTTGTGCAGATAGATTCATTGTTAAGAGGATCCCCACAAATGTTGGTGCAAAAATGCCACCGACACGACCAAATGCCATAGCTGCGCCAACGCCTGTTGAACGAACTTCCGGTTGATAGTACTGGGATACGAATGCATTGCTAATATTTTGAACACCGACTGACGATGCCCCTATAATTCCAATTAATACATACGCGAGTGCTGTGTTGTTTGTTAATCCGATGGCAGATAATGCAATGGCGCCAAAGAAATATAAAGGTACCATCACTTTTTTAAAGCCCCATCGATCGGTTAAACGCCCGAACACGATTGTACCTAAAATAGCCCCCACGTTTAAAGCCACTACAAACAATAGACTATTACTTAAACTGTACCCTGCTTCAATCATTAGTTTTGGTAACCATACATTCATCGCATAGATGAGAACGAAGCAAGAGAAACAAGAAATCCAGAACATAATTGTGCTTTGGGCTAGCTTATTTTTAAATAGGTGTACTAGAGGTGAACCTTTTATCTTTTTAGCCGGTTTTGCAAAGACTGTATCCGGAGCAAGTGGTTCTTCAGGATTTAGTCTGTTTAGGATTCTTCGTACTTCCTCGTCTCTTCCTTTAGATAACAGGAAGTTTGCCGATTCAGGAAGTTGTTTCATCAGGAATGGCATGAATACTAAAGGAATCGCTGCAATCCAAAAAATTGGTTTCCAGCCGAGTTCAGGAAGTAGCGATTTACTAAACATGGCTGCAGCAATTGCTCCAATGGAATACCCACAGAAAATAAACGACACAATCGCTCCTCTTATTTTTTTCGGTGCGTACTCAGTAGATAGTGCAATGACATTTGGCATAACGCCGCCTAGTCCAAGACCTGCAATGACACGCATGATTGTGAAAATAACCGGTCCTCCAGCGAAAGTTGACAGTGCAGTAAACAAGCTAAACATGATGGTACAGATCATGATGACTTTTTTTCGACCAATTTTATCGGCTAATAATCCAAAGATAACTGCGCCAAGTGCTGTCCCTGCCGCTGTATAGCTTCCGATAGCACCAGCTGTAACAGTCGAAATTGACCACTCATCCATAAGGGCAGGAACAACAGAACCATAGATTACAACATCGTACCCGTCCATTAAAATAATAAAAAAGCACCAAAAAATTAGAGAAAAATGAAATGAACGAAAGCGACTTTTATCAATTTTTTCGTTCGTTTGAACAACATTCATTACTATACACCCCTATAATGTAATTACTTTAGTGCATGAACGCTTCAACGCGTTTGCGCACTAAAGTGTTATGTGTAAAAAAAAATTACTGAATCTCAAAATCAACAATAATCGTATCTTCTACGCCAATATCCTTCAGATAAGAAAGGACTTTCTGATGCTCAGGGTGGGGGAGATAGTTTTCTAAAGAAGCCCGATCTACAAAACGAGCAGTTAACCCGACTTCATATCCTTTGCTTCGCTCAGAAAAATTGATGCCCTGTTGGATATCGATAATACCTGTTATTTTCCCTTTAAGTAGCAACGTTCTATCGATGAGTTCTTGTTTTTGTTCCAACGTTGTAGTTGGTAAAAATTTAATTAACACGATATGTTCAATCATCACGGTACTCCTATTTGTTGTTGATAGATTCCTGGTCAAAACCAGCAATTTGTTTATATTTATTGGCAATTTCAGCAAGCTCATTGTAGGAAATCACATCGTATATGCTATCAAAGCCTTCTGGTGCACGTTCTTCAGCGATTTGCATCACTTGCTCTGGACCATTTTGTCGATTTTTTAAAACAATATTTGCTGTTGCTTCGAGTCGTAAAGTCTCATATTCCTTTAGTGCAAGCTCGGCATCTGGTTGTTTTTCAATAACTTGTCCCAGTGCGTTGGCATCTAAAATCGCCTGTGACGCCCCATTTGACCCGATTGGATACATTGGATGTGCCGCATCACCAAGTAATGTCACGCGTCCAAATGTCCATTGAGGTAGTGGATCACGGTCGACCATTGGGAATTCATAGACTGCTGTTGCTTCTTCAATAATTTTTGGTACATTTAACCAGCCAAAGTCCCAGTTTTTAAATGCAGGAGCAAACTTTTCTTTATCGATTTCTTTGTTCCAATCTGCGCGGGATGGCATTTCATCAATCGTAAGCTCGGCAATCCAATTAATAAGAGAACGGCCTTCCTTAGCTAGTTCCGGACTAATTGGGTAAGCTACGAATTTTTGATCTTGGAAACCAGCCATAATCATGGATCTCCCTGTTAAAAACGGATCTGCTTCCGTAACACCACGCCATAAAATACGACCACTATATTTTGGTAGCCCTTCGTCTGGATAGAAATGTTTACGAACGGCAGAATGTATACCATCTGCTGCAATTAGGATATCTGCACGGTATGAACCAACATGTTCGCCTGTTTTTTTATTTTCAAAATGTGCGACAACGCCGTCTGCTTCACTTTCAAAGGAAGTGAAATGATGACCTGTAAACACAGTTTCTTCACCCAACTGCTCTTTTACAGCGTTCAGAAGTAGCATTTGTAGGCGTCCACGGTGAATCGAGTATTGGGGCCATTTATAGCCTGCCTTCAAACCTCGTTCTTCCTGCCAGATTTTCTGTCCAAATTTATTGACGTACATAAGTTCAGCTGTTGGTAAGCCTGCTTTTTCAAGTTCATCTGTTAAACCTAGTTCTGTTAGTACTTTAACGGAGTGAGGTAATAGATTGATTCCAACTCCTAGTTCTTTAATCGTTTCGACGCTTTCAAACACTTTCACTAGCACGCCAGCGCGGTGAAGTCTGAGAGCAGTCACTAGTCCGCCGATTCCACCTCCGACGATGATTGCTGTTTTGATATTCGGCAAAACAATCCCTCCTGTATAAGTATTTTGAATACTTTCCTTTTTCTAAAATAATATAATGTTTTTATTATTACACATGTTTGGTGTTGGGACTAGTAAACTTTTAAAAAATTTGTCGAATTTAGTAGAGGAGGGGAATCGGGTCGAGAATAATAAAGTGATAAGGACAAATTTCTTATAACTATCAGTTAGGTAATCCTCTCTATTATTTCTTC
Source organism: Ureibacillus acetophenoni (assembly GCF_900220965.1). GTDB lineage: Bacteria > Bacillota > Bacilli > Bacillales_A > Planococcaceae > Ureibacillus > Ureibacillus acetophenoni. Next base: position 140,120 of record NZ_OBQC01000001.1, read on the forward strand.
GCTATTTTTATAGTATATTTAAAAACAAGGAGGCGAGTGATTATGATTAAAAGTAAAAATAGATATAGTTTTATCTTTGTAATAATTTTAAGTTTTGTATTTTTATTTTCAACTAATGTAGGCGCGGCGAAGAGTTTTTCGGATTTGGGTAAAGTGAAGTGGGCAGCGGATGAGATCTATTACCTTAGCGAAAAGAACATTATCAGTGGTTACCCAAATGGCAAGTTTGGACCGAATGATAAGATTACTAGGGAACAAGCTGCTTTAATGTTAGTAAATGCGTTATATCCGAATGAAGCAGTCAAACAAAATCCTGGTTTTACGGATGTACATACTGGTGATTTCTATTATCGTGCGGTGGCCATTGCCAAAGAGAAAGGGATTATCAAAGGTTTTACAGATGACACTTTCAGAGGTGATAACTTCATAACGCGTGCGGAAACGGCGTCGATGATTGATAATGCTTATAAGGTGACAAGAGGGGACGCGAAAGTAAGTTTTTCTGATATTCCAACTACTTGGTATACAAATAGTGTGCTAGATTTAGCGTCGAATAAAATCGTTAATGGTTATACAGATGGTACGTTTAAGCCGAATAACCATGTAACCCGAGCTGAGTTTTCAGTAATTCTTGCTTATGCGATCGAACCAAGTTTCCGTCCTGACGAGGTTGCTAACCATGTTCCTCAACCGCCAGAGTCAGAAGTACATGAATTTGTGAAGCAAGTCGTAGCATTAACGAATGAAGAAAGAAAACAATACGGTTTAACTCCGTTACAATTGGACTTAAAATTAAGTAATGTGGCACAAGTGAAATCGGATGATATGTATCAGGTTGGCTATTTTGATCACAACAGCCCAACTTATGGTTCGCCTTTTGAGATGATGGAAAGTTTTGATATTACTTATATGTACGCTGGAGAAAACATCGCTAAGGGTTTCCGTACTCCTGAAGACGTTGTAGAAAGTTGGATGAACAGCCCTGGACATAGAGCAAATATATTAAATGTAAACTTTACTCATATTGGTGTTGGTTTTGAATCCAAAGGATATAACTGGACGCAGATGTTTATTGGGAAATAATAAGTAGGGCTTCACATTTGAAAAAGCATGGCAAATCGCTTGGGTTGCCATGCTTTTTATATTCTGTGCTGGAATAAGGGTAGAATTTCCCTCTATTATAAAAAATGACGTGAAATTCGTTGAAATAAGAGGAGAAATTCCCCTTAAGCGCTAAAAATATCGCGAAATTTAAAGATTTTTACAAAATAAGCGGAAAAACTACCTTTATTTTCATTGAAATAAGGACGTTTTTTAAAATAGAGGGAATTTATCCACTTATTTATCAATGCCAGCAACCCGTTTAATGCCAGGCACCAATTACAATACATAAATTGTAGTGAATTGTCAGAATTGTTTGTGTACCTGGTACATAAACAGTTTCCACTAAGACAAAATCCCTCTCCGAAACATTTCCGTAATTGCGTGGACTCGATTTTTTGCATTTAATTTTTTTACCGCTAATTTCACATATTGTTTGGCTGTTAGTTCGCTAATGCCAAGGGTATCGGCTACTTCTTTTGTTGTATTTCCCTCCGCAATGCGCGACATGACTTCTAATTCTCTTTTACTTAATAGGTCGTCTCCAGCTGAATGGAATGATGAATGAATCATTTTACCAATTCTGTTACCGAATTTAGTCATTTCATTTAATAGACTTTCATCCACCTTAGCAAATTCTTGTAAATGTAAACTGTGAATGTATCCATAAACAAATGATCCTTTGAATAGTGGAGTTACTAGAAAACTCGAAACATCCCGGTCAATGACATAGTGACTGCTCGTTTTTTCGAATAATTCAACCCCTTCGCAAAACATTGCTTTTCGCTTTTGAATTGAATCTAAAATGATTGTTACCGTTCGAACGTCGTACCGTTCATCATGTATGTAATGAATATGGCCATCCTCAAACGAGATGACACCCTCTGAAAGAAACCCAATCGGAGAATAACGAAATAGACAGGCGTCTTTCACTGGAAAGTATTCTAAATATAGTTCTAATGTTTTTACCATTCGTCTTTCTTGTGTAGGCAAAGTCTCTAACTCTTTCGTTCTAGCTAAAATGGTAGTTGAATTATCCATTATATCTACTCCTTTTGAAGGTAGGTACTCATGCAAAAATGGTAATATACTAAATATTAAAAATATTATACCATCAAAGTATGAAAGCGCTCACTATTATTATCTTAGAAACTAGCTTTCATTTTTATTTACATAACAAAGGGGGAGAATATGATGAAAGCACTAGTAATCGAAGGGGTTAAAAAGGCTGTAGTCAAAGAAGTACCGGTTCCTGAAATCGAAAGAGATGGCATTCTTATTAAAACAATGGCGAATGGTGTTTGTCGTAGTGACTGGCACGTTTGGGTTGGGGATCATGGCATTGTTCAACCAATTATCGGTCATGAGTTTTGTGGGGTTGTTGAAGAAGTAGGTCCGGATGTAAAGAACTTCAAGCGCGGAGATCGCGTTATTGTTCCTTTCTCTGGTAGTGACGGCACATGCCCACACTGTCAAGCTGGGAACACAAACCTTTGTGATTCATTCCTAGTACCTGGAACTGCATACCAAGGTGGTTACGGGGAATACGTTGCAATTCCAAAAGGTGATCGTAACGTTATGCATTTACCAGATGGACTAAGCTTTGCTGATGCAGCTGCATTAGGATGCCGTTTTATGACATCTTATCATGGGATAGTGGACCGGGTACAAGTTTTACCAGGTGAAAGTGTAGTTGTATACGGCTGTGGTGGTATTGGTTTATCGGCGATCCATATTGCTGCTAATATGGGCGCGACAGTAATTGGTGTTGATATAAACGACAGTAATCTTGAGTTAGCTAAGAAGTTAGGTGCAGATGTTGTAATTAATAGTAGAAACACAAATCCAGTAGAAGCTGTAAAAGAGCTAACTAAAGGTGGCGCCGATGTTTCTGTAGACGCACTAGGTATTGCAGAAACTTGTTTAAATGGTATTAACAGTTTACGTAAAGGTGGACGCCACTTACAAGTTGGGGTAACAACGAAAAAAGAAGGCGGCTTCATCTCTCTTCCAGTTGATGAAATGGTAATCAATGAAAAGTCATTCATCACAACGCTTGGTATTCCAGCTGCTCGTTTCAACAAACTTCTTGACCAAGTAGCTCAAGGAAAATTAAATCCAGGTCAAATGGTAACTCGTGAAATTAGCCTTTCTGAAGTAGAAGGCATCTTTGAAGATATGAGTAACTTCAAAACAACAGGTACGTTTGTTGTGACGGATTTCTCATAATTAGGGAACTTAAAATAAGAACGGGCAAAGGAAAATTATGGATTTTTCCTTTGCTTGTTTTAATTTTAGATCATTAGCGGAGAAATTCCGCCTAATGTATTAATAGAGGTCAAAATAAGCTGATATAAGCGGAGAATTTCCGGTTACTTGCCAAAAATAAGGTGAAAAACAGTCAATTTGAATAAGATAAGCGGAAAAACTCCGTTTAATCTCATGAAAATATGTTTGTTTTTTAATTTAAACGGAAAAATTCCGCTTATTTTCCAATTCCCCCTAAATTGTAGTGAATTGTCAGAATTGTTTGTGTACCTGGTACACAAACAAAAAAGGACAGCGGTATTGCCTGTCCCTTTTCGTACGTTCTTCTATTATTTAGCCACCAAAATATTAGGCTTTCTATTTTCCATTAGATTGAATTGCTCAATCGCATAACCTACATTCAATACTTTACCTTCTTGGAATGCTGGTCCGATTACTTGTAAGCCGATTGGCAAGTTACCTTTGAATCCAACTGGTACAGATAACGCAGGAAGTCCTGTTAAGTTACCAGGGCCAGTGAAGCGAATGATGTTGTTGATGAGGTCAACTCTTTCGCCATTTAAGTCTACTAAGTCGTCACCGATATCATTCGCAACAACCGGTAGAGTTGGTGCAATTAGAACGTCGACTTTTTTGTAGATTTCAGTGAATTCCGCTTTTAGTTGTCTTCTTACTTGTTGAGCTTGTAAGTAGTCCACTGCTGATGGAAGTTCACCTAATTCGAATAATAGACGGATATCGTCACCGAAATCTTGTGGTCTTGTTTTTAGGTCTGAATGGTGAATCGCTGAAGCTTCAGATAGAGAAGTTACTAGTTCAGCCCACTCTGCGTATTGTAGAGAAGGAATGCTTACAACTTCTACTTTCGCACCTTTGCTTACTAGTAAATCAATTGCTTTACGAACCGCTTTTTCAACATCCGTATCGACTTGTTTGAAGAAGTAGTCTTCATTTACACCGATGACTAGATCTTTCACGTCACCTGTTAATTGATTCACATAGTTGTCCACAGGAAGGTTCACAGCAGTTGGGTCGCGATGGTCGAAACCAGCAATGATTTCAAGCATAGCTGCTGCATCTTTAACAGTTTTTGTCATTGGTCCAATATGGTCAAGGCTCCATGCTAATGGGTAGCAGCCAAACTTACTTACGCGACCATGTGTTGGTTTTAGTCCAACGATACCGCAGATTGATGAAGGAATTCGAATAGAACCAGCAGTGTCTGTTCCAAGAGATGCCACACTTGCACCTGCTGCAACAGCTGCACCTGAACCACCAGAAGAACCACCAGGAATTTTAGTTGTGTCCCAAGGGTTACGTACTGGACCGTAGTGAGGGTTATTGTTTGTAATACCCCAAGCATATTCATGCATGCTTAGTTTACCAGTGAAAACAACCCCAGCTTCACGTAATTTTTCTACAACAGTTGCGTCTGCATCTGATTTGAAGTCTTTATGAATTTTAGAAGCCATCGTAGTGACTTTATCTTTAAAGTATAAATTGTCTTTCAACGCAAGTGGAATCCCGTGATACATCCCTTTGTAATTACCATTTGCGATTTCAGTTTCAGCTTTTTTCGCGTCAGCTAAAGCTTCATCGTCATAAAATTCGATATATGAATTGATGACTGGCTGACTTTCGTGAGCGAATTTTAGGATTTCTTTAGTTAATTCAACAGGAGATAGTTGTTTTGATTCGATTAGTGGAGCAAGTTCCTCAACAGATTTCAAATGTAAATTACTCAACGTGGTCACCCCCTGCAATGTTCTTCAACGCAATATCTGCGTCATCGATTTTAATGCCATCCAGATTTCCTCGTAAATCAGCCATTTCCTTCCAACGAGCTTCTAAGATCTCTAGATGTTCTTTTTTCGGAGAAATACCTTTACTAACGAGCAATTGTTCTACTGTTAAACTCAACAATATTCCCTCCATCTATCGTTTTCTAGCGATTTTCACCGCATAAATCTATTATAAGATAGTTCGAATCTATTTTACAGAATTTTCAGTAAAATGATAGTTAAGTATGATGAATCGGCAATTATTCTACATTTATTTTATGGTTTTAGGGAGAAGAGGATAGGAGTTAGGTGATAGAATTAGGGAGTTTATGGAATATTGCTCAAATAGGGTTTGAGAGATACCGAGGGATAACCAATTTCTGTAATACATTTAGATATAAGAGACATTCTTTTCAAGGAATGTTCAACAAATCATAAAAATAGCTCTAAGAGAGTTAATTGTTAACTCAATACTATTAACTGTTCAACTTCGTTATCCATTTAACTATAAAACTTTTAAGTTGCTTGTTATTAATACTATTGCAATGTTACTAGTGATATAGGATGATTATCTGTAAGATAATTACATTAATGTAATGGAAATGGAGGGGGAATATGAAAGTTCGATATTATCTTGGTTTGGGGATATTATTTACCGTTTTAGTAATTTCCGTAAGTACATCAAACCTTACTTTTGCGGATGAGAATGTTAATAGAGCTATTAAGGTAGATCTAGTAGACGAAAATCGTTTAATAGATTGGGCTAGTGTTTCTATAGTATCTGAAGAGACGGGTTATGAAACAGGATTTAATTTTGATAGGGAAAGCGAATCATTCATTGTAGAAGAAGACTCTAATATTGATTTATATTTAAACTATACAGTTACCTGGAGAGTGGAGTTTTCAGAAAGTGGTCAACGTTATGTTTTTTTCGACCAAGTATCCTTAACGGGTGATGAAATATTCTCACTTAATACTATTAGTGTTCCTACCTTAGAGAATTTAAGGGAAACTAGTATTGTAAATGACGTTGAAGAGATAGAGTCTTCCAATTTACGGTTAATAGTTGGGAATAGAGCTACTTCTTGGCATTATCTAGATAATCATACTCCGATTCATTTATTAGTGAAGGAGGAAAGTAGTTTACTAATAAAATTTAGTCTGCAAGGTCAAGGAACAATGGAAAACTCGTATCTAATTTATGATGAGATTAGTTTTTCAAATGAAAGTAATTTAATTAGTGATTATGTGGAAAATCTTGCACATCTTCAAATAGAAGAACCAATGGATACCATCTATTTTAATATGCCTGGAATCAGTTTTACTGCTCAAAATGCGAAGGATATTTATATTTCAAAGGGAAAATATAATATCAACTATTATATTGATAATTTAAGATGGACTGGTACAGTCACAATCGAGAATGATGAAATATTAAATTTACCTTCTATTCCAACACAAGTAGATGTTACATTAAGAGATTTTCGTACAGATGACAATGATCCGACAAAAGTTACTATAGGTTACGAGGTAAAGGCAAATTCTAGCAACTTCCATGCGGATAATCTTGAATTTACAACTAAATTACTGAAGGATGAAGCTGTAATCGAGGAGTTTATTTCAAAATCGAATTATAACCATAAAACAGTTGATTTTGGGGACTATCCATCAGGAACATATACTTTATTAGTTTCAGTGACAAAAGGAAATGAAAGTATTACAGGAAGTACATCAATTACCTATACTTCGCCATGGCAGGAGTTAAAAGGGACAATCCTGACTGCTGAAAATGAAGAAGGAATAATAATGAAAGATACAGTTGTTGAGCTGTATCAAAAAGTATCACAAAGATATGAAAAAGTTACAGAAGAAAAAGCGACAACTAGCGGTAATATTGGTGAGGTATTTATACCAGATGCTTACATTTTAAAAGATCAAGATTATGTTTTGGTTGTTAGAAGTGATGAAAATAAAGTTGCTTATATCTATGATTTTATAGGCCAATCAACAAAACAAATACATCTTGAAGGATCAGAGTTAGATGAGTTTCAATTTGATACTGCAGGATTAAAAACAGTAGAGCTAATTTTAGATTACAACTATTATTATACAATTCCTGTAAGTTTTTTATCGCCCGAATGGAAAGTTGACTTCAGTTTACCATTCAATTTAACCTGGTATGGAGAAAGTATAGAAGGCACTGTAGGTTACGAATATTTTGGGCCAATAAATAATAATGAAATTCAATGGAATTCATACAAACCTTCAATTAAATATAAAAACGCAACAATTGGTAGGGATTTTGAAGACGCTAAATATTTACACTATAATACGACACAAAAACATTGGCCGTTAACCTTAAAAGTTAAAGATGGAGAAATCATTTATGAAGGATTAATTAATCTAGATAAGGGGATAGATGAACTTGCATTTGGTGAATATACCGGTGAAATTATCCATGTAAATTCTGATAATATTTACATTCAATATAGAAGCATTGCTTCCTCATTAATGAATATTTCTGGAGACAATCTCAAATTTGTTTATAGTTTCGAAGATGAATCAGGTAATATTACTGAGCTGACTACAAATAATTTTAATAGTATTCTTTTAGATAAAGAATTAATAGAAGGTGTATACAAAGTTTCTTTAGTTAGTGCAACCATAAATGAAGAAATCGTTAAATTGAAAATGAAAGATCAATTCGTCACACTAGGTGAAGTCACTCCCAAAAAGATACTAGATAAAATCTATCTAAATCCAGATACACCTTATGGAAAATTCCATTACGGAAATATTCAAATTTTTGATCCAGAAGAACAATATCCAGGCCTTGGCTATCCTTACCAACTTGTCACTTATAATTATAATGATGGAGAACAAGCTTTTGTTGCAGGGTACTCAAATAAACTAGAGCCAAATAAAAAATATACCGCATTAATAAAGATACACGTCAAAGGAAAAAATTCATATATTCCTGTCATTGAACTAAGAGAAATAACTGGTACAGAATTACTTGCTATATCAGATAATAATCCACTTGAAATTTCTGGGGACTTAAGAAAGTTAATCGTTAATGCTGATGACGGATTACTTGATGATATTGGGGTCCAATTTAATTTTAATGTCTTAGATAGTGATAACTTTAGCCAGGATATTTCTGGCAATGAAAAGATAGAGGCATATCTTTCACCTGGAACCTATAAAGGTTTCATAAAATTACAAGATATAAATACTAAAAAATATATAGATATCCCGGAATTTCAGTTACTTGGTGATAAGGTTATCACTTTAAACAAAAGGGATTTGGCTAAATTTGAGGTCTTAAGAAATGGTGTGGAATTACCTATACTTGATTTCAATGTAAAAGATAATTATCTTAACGGACATTTATCTAATAATCCAATTACTAGCTATTATATTTCAAAGGGACAATATGCACCATTTAAAGTCTCAGTTGGAATAATAGATCAATACGATACACCTTGGGCTTATATCCTATCACAAGAAAACAAAATGATAATAGAGGATACACAATTTGAATTTACAGGTATAATTGATGGCGCAATTGATGAAATCAATGTCATTAATAATCGCCGAATCCAAGCACACATAAACTTATCCTCTGGTCAGTTTTCAATTGATGGTATTTACCATGCTGTAAAAGATTCAAATCGTCAGTTACTAACATTATCAGTTGAAGAAAGTCCAATTCGCGATTATTACGGATTATTCGATAGGTTAAATGAAGTTCACGCAGCATACCGTGTTTTAGATGAGTATGGTAGAGAAGTTATAAATGGAGCAAGTGATGCTCACAATTTGACTGAACTTGATATTTATTTTCCAGATTTAATAGATAAACATACCTATACATTAGAAGTAACAATTCCAACTTCGCCACGTAATTCTCTTAAATTGGAAAAACAATTTACAGTTGATTTGGAGCAAGGAAGATTTGTTAATATTACTTCACCAGCTGTTTACTCAATTCTGAATAACGAAATTATTACAATTGAAGGCAAAGCAAATGAGGGTGCGATGTTAGCCGTTACTGTAATGCAAGGAAATGTTGTAGTAGATTCAAAGAATTTTAATGTTACAAGTGAAAGAACATTCTCAGTACCAATTAAGATTCTTCACGACGGAAATTATACAGTAACTGTTTCAAATGAAGATATAGAGCATAGCCTTCAGTTCACTGTTGACCGTACAGCACCCGAAAGTGTAAAAAATATCGAGCTTATCGAGGATAAAGATGGTTTAAGAATTGCATGGGAAGCTTTAGAAGAGTTCATGGTTTACAAAGTAGAAGTAGCTGAAAATGATGGGGAATTTATTGAAGTTGTTTCACAGACATCTACAAACTATGTTTTAAGTAATCTAAAACCAAGTTCTAATTATAGTATTAGAATAATTGCAATTGATCTTGCAGGTAATAGTAGTGTTTCAAAAATTGTGACTAAAAAAGCTACTACACAAAACCCAGGTTCAGGAAATGACGACGGGAATCCAGGAGATACAGATAACGATTCTGGAAGTGATAATAGTGGTGGTTCTGGGAACAATAGCGGTAGTAATAATGGAGGCAATACCACTAACACTACTCCGGAAAGTCAATCTGAACAATCAGTGGTTGTGAATAAAGTAGATATTTTAGATCAATTAAATGATTCAACTAGTACGCAAGTGACTGTTGCAGCAAAAAAACTAACCCAAGAGAATTCGAGTAGTATTGTTGAAGTACCTTCGACTACTTTGAAATCAATTTTAGAGACTGGAAAAACATTAATCATTTCGACAGGCGAAGTGACAATAGAAATCCCAACAGCCATTCTACAAGAATTATCACAGAATAAACAAGGAAATATACAATTTTTGCTTGAGTTAGTACATGACCATACCATCGATGGTTCTGGACAAGCTATCTCTGATGTATATGAATTTTCAATTAAGGGTGAGGTAAATGGGGAATTAACATCGTTTACAAACTTTTCGAAATATATTGATGTGTCTATTCCAGTAAACGAAAATGAAATAAAGGATTTAGAGAAGGTTGCTGTCTACTATATAAATGAACAAACAAATACATTAGAGTATGTGGTTAGTAAAATTGAAGATGGAAAATTAACGTTCAAAACGAACCATTTCTCAAAATTTGTTGGTATTGAAAACAACAAAACATTTATAGATATTAAGAATTCATGGGCAAAGAACTATATAGAATCACTTGCCTCAAAATCTATTATTAATGGTATCAATTCTGAAGAATTTGCTCCGAATGACTCTATTACTCGTTCACAATTTGCAGTTCTATTAGCTCGAGCATTGAATTTGCAAAAGAAAGAATATGAAGGGATATTCCTCGACGTTAATGAATCAATGACTTGGAGTGTTTATGAAATTGAAGCTGCATATCGTGTGGGGATTATCAATGGATATAACGGCAAATTCAATCCAGATGAGAAGATCACTCGAGATCAAATGGCCACTATGATTATTAGAGCAATTCAATATGTGGACCCACTTATTTTAGAAAATGTATTAAGTAGTAATGTTGCTTTTGTTGATGGAGCAACCATTCCTGAATATGCAAAGGAAAGTGTACTACTTGCTTCTGGGCTAGAGATTATTAGTGGGAAACAAATTAATGGTCAATTATTCTTTGCTCCAAGTGACTATGCAACTCGAGCTGAAACAGCAAAAATGCTTTATATGATGCTTGAAAACTTATAAGAATATCAAAAGTTCCTGTAAATTTTTGCAGGAACTTTTTTCATTTAGTTTTTTTATATTTAAGGTCAGTTTTATTTATTATAGTAGAAACTCAATTAAATTGAGAGTAACTACCTAGCAATCTTACAAAATGGTAATTTTACATTATTTTTATCATTTATTTATCATTCGATTCGTATTATGATAGTTCATGTAGCGCAGAGGTGATAGAAATTCTGTGAGACATAGATTTAGAACTTATTAGATTTTAATAAACTTAATTATAAAAAAACTATTTGGGGGAATATATAAATGACTTTAAAAAATAAATTATTCACTACTTCAGCAGCAGTAACATTAGTAGCATCGGCAATCGTACCGGTAGCATCAGCGGCAGAATTCCAAGATGCAGATCAAATTAAAGATTGGGCAAAAGATGCGATTGAAGCTTTAGTGAATGATGAAGTACTTCAAGGTGATGAAAATGGAAACTTTAATCCAACTGGCGTTGTAACACGTGCAACTGGAGCAGAAATTCTTTACAAAGCGAAAAAATTATCAACAGAAGGAACTGAAGATTTCTCGGATGTAGATAATGAAGATTGGTTCTACGAAGCAGTCGTTGCAACAGCACAAGCTGGCATCTTTGAAGGAAACGACCAAGGTCAATTCAACCCAAATGATATATTAACTCGTGAACAAGCGGCAACAGTAATCGTTCGTGCTTTTGAACTAGAAGGTGAAGCGGATTTAAGCGAATTCGCAGATGCTGATCAAGTTTCAAACTGGGCAAAAGAAGCTGTAGAAATCGCAGTAGCCAATGGTGTTATTAAAGGTGACGGAACTTCATTAAACCCTGGCGATGGTGTTAGTCGTCAAGAAATGGCTTTAATGGTTCACCGTGTATTAGAAAAACAAGTTGAAACTCCAGAACCAGAATCTGCACCAATCGTTGAAAGTGTAACACTTAACTCTTATGACGAAATCGTAATCGAATTCAAAGAAGCGATCGGTACTGAAGTAGACGCAAGCAAAATTACAGTTGCAGGTTTTGAAGGCAATGAAGCTAAGGATTTAACAGACACTCACTTCACAACAACTGTTGAAGAAAATAAATTAACTCTTACTGCTAATGAAGACGTGCAATTTGCTACATCTTCTGAAGGAAATGGCGATGAAGAAGTTAATCTAATCTCCTTTGCTGAAGGTGCAGTATTATCAGTAGGAACAGAAGAAACAGCAGTTGAAATGGCAGCATTAGATATTGCTGAAGGTACAGTTGAAGAAGATGGCAAACTTTCTGGCGTTAAGTTTACTGACAATGCAGCTCCAGTTTTAGTATCTGCAGAAGAAGTGTCAAATACAGATGTAACTTTAACTTTTTCTGAAGAGATCGTAGTTACAGGTGAAGTAGCACCTTTATTCAGCACTAATGAAATCGTAGGTCTGTCAACTGATGCATCTGAAGATACTGAAAACACTTTAACAGTAACATTCGAAGATGCATGGAAAAATAGCGAAACTGTTTTAGAAGATGTAACAATTGAGTTTGCTTCAACTGAAGAAATTTACATTGCTGATGCAGAAGGTAACAAAGTTGCAACTGCTGAAATTACAGGAGTTCAAGAATTTGTAGAAGAATTACCAGAATTAGTTGAAACACCAGAAACACCTGAGGTACCTGTAGAAGAAGAAACACCAGAAGCACCAGGAGAAGGTGAAACAGAAGGAACACCAGAATCTCCGGAAGCAGTAGAACCAACAGAAACACCAGAAGCTCCGGAAGCAGTAGAACCAACAGAAACTCCAGAAGCTCCGGAAGCAGTAGAACCAACAGAAACTCCAGTAGCTGATGAAACACCTGCAAATCCAGCAGTATAAGATCAAAAAATATAAGCTTTAATTCATTACTCTCTCAAAACTAATTAAATATAATTCTAATAGAGTAGCGCGGTACCGATTACCGACAATCTAGACGAATGAAACCCCGGGCAGTGGATACTTTAACATAAAGTACACAGTTCGGGGTTTTTTAATTGTTAGCGAAAAGTTGAGTAATTAAGTGATAAATTAGGAATTAGAAAATTAATTTGTGTAAAAACAATTCCGAAGTATAATAAAATCAAGGAGGTGATATAAAATGAGTAACGGAAATTCAGAAGAAATGCTAGCTCAGTTAATCAAGATGGTAGGTAGTCTTCAAGTTGAATTTAAAGAAATGAAAGAAAGACAAATCCAGTCTGAAGTGAAAAGTGAAGAACGCCATGAAGAACTGCTTAGAACAATCCACTCAATAAAAGCAGATCAAGATTACATTTGGCAGAAAGCGGTTCGAAACGAAAGAGAGATTGAAAAGTTGAAGAATAAATAATTATTTTCCCCGTTCGCTTCATTTATAAAAGCGGTCAAGCCTCGTTTATTTTATTTTCCCAATGTTATTTTTTTGTGCCAGGTGCACAAAATGAAATGTGCGCCTGGATTTTTGTAGAACCATGTATTATTAAGATTGCTAAAGTAGGAACGTACCACGGTCCGAAACATTTTATTTTATTAAATTCGGAGGAGTTTCTCCTTGCAATCCAGTCACCAAGTTCTTTGCAGCCAACATTGCCATTTTCTTACGAGTTTCATAGACAGCTGAACCGATGTGGGGTAATGTAACTACATTTTTCAATGACAATAAAGGATGATCTGGTTGGACCGGCTCTTGCACAAATACATCCAGTCCCGCGGCTAGAATTTCGCCAGTTTTCAAAGCTTCCACTAACGCTTCCTCATCCACAGTCTTACCTCTAGATCCATTAATAAAAATTGCTGTTTTCTTCATTAAATCAAACTCTCTTTTACCCATAAGATTTTCAGTAGCCGGAGTTAATGGCGTCATTAGACAAACGAAATCCGATTGTTTTAATAAATCCTCAAGTGAGCAATATGTAGCTCCGAAAAGTTCCTCTGCTTCTTCATTGCGAGAGCGGTTGTGATAGAGGATAGGCATGTCAAAGCCAAAGTGAGCTCTTTTTGCAATGGCTTTTCCTACGCCACCCATTCCAATTATACCCAAAACTTTATGATGAACATCTACGCCATAAAGCTCTTCACCAATCATGGTTTTCCATTGGCCATTTTTAACCAGCTGATCCATCTCTGGCATTCTTCTTGCGGTCGCTAAAAGTAAACCAAACATCGTATCCGCCACCGTGTCATTTAATACATCTGGCGTATTGGTCGCCATAATCCCGCGTGCTGATAATTCCGCAATATCTAAATTGTCGTAGCCAACGGAAAAATTACTCACGATTTTTAGCTGCGGGGCTTGGTCTAACAATTCTTTATTAATTTTCAAACCCGACCCAAGTAAACCTTGCGCGTCTTTAAGTTCTTGAAAAAATCGCGGATATGTATCTGAATCTAGTTTTTCAAAGCTAACAACTTCACAAGTTTCTTGGATAAAATCTAGTACCTCTTGATCGACTTTTTTATAGACTATTACTTTTGGTTTCATTTTTGGACCCCTTTCGATTGTTACACAGAGAATAAACATTGGCACTCTCTACAATTAATATTCACTATCAAATTTTATTTTCCTCTAAAAATTCTATGAAACATAAATAATGAAGGCGTTGACGAAAGTTTTATCTGAATATAAAATTTATTTAGAATTATTTATTAATTTACATAGAAGTGAAAATTAAGGAGGTAAATTATTCTCTTATTATTCGAAGTTACTTGAATAGACTATTTTAATTGGAGGATTCGTTGATGTTAAAAGAAGTACAAAAATTAGCATTACAAAAAAGCGTATTAGTCGTAGCACCTCTCAATAACAACATTTATTCAACAGTCGTTTATACACAGCAAAGTTCTACCTATTTAGTTGAGAGAGTTGATGTGGTGATGAATAAAATTTGCGTTCTCTTTGGTTCAACTTTACAGGGACGAATAAACGCTGCCAGAGATTTATTTCAAACTAAAAAACCAGTACCTGTTTTGGTTTTAGCATCTCCATCTCCAACATATATTGTGGCGTTGCCATTACCTGTTGCTGGGAATAAAAAGGATTGTATGTGGATTTTTACAACAAATTTCGATGTGGTGGAACTTGGACCATCTAATAGTAAAATTACAATTGCCAATTTAAGCTTTGACGTTCCAGTTTCAAAATCTTACATTATTGAACAAAAAAATAGAGCCCATCATGTTTTAGATTCATTTGTTTTTAAGTATCTGAAATACTATGTTGACGAATATTTTAGCGAGAATTTTTAAGTTCTCGCTTTTTTAATATGCTCAATAAACAAGGGCAGACTTGAAAAATAAGGGCAGACTTGAAAAATATTCAAGTATTTCTTTTACGAAACTCCTTCAAAATGCTTGAAACTATGCGTACGACAAAAAAAATCGTACAAACTAACCCTATTATTCCTACAACAAAAAAGGCCATACCAATTCCCGTAAACATCATCCCAAAAATAAACAATATTAAGGAAAACAATATTCCAATTATATTTGTAGCAGACATAAGTTCTCCTCCAATTTAATGATTCATACACTAGTATTTGCAAAGATTGCGAAACTATTTGGTTAAGCTGTTCCGCGGAGGGAATTGTTTCATAATTCTTTTACTTTAATGAAAATAAAGGGGAAAATTCCGTCTAAAGTTAAATAAACATAAAATTCTCCCAAAATAAGGGCACTTTTTCCGCTAATCTTCTCTAAAACCTTGGATTTTCCTCTTTTTTTTGCTAATAAGGGGAATTTCTCCTCTTTTTTTTGCTAATAAGGGGAATTTCTCCTCTTATTTCTGCCTTCAAAGCCTCGACTTGTTCCAATAGAGGGAATTTTTCCGCTTATGGATGCTATATCTACTCAAGTTTAATGGTAAGTTGCTCAAAAAGCCCTCGAGGTTGCTCATAACCCAGCAAAAGTTGCTCGAAAAGTCGGATGGATTTCCGAGTTGCTCGTAACCACAGAAAAGTCGCTCATAAATTGCCCAAAGTTGCTCAAAAAGCCCCCGAAGTTGCTCATATCCCAGCAAAAGTTGCTCGAAAAGTCGGATGAAATCCCAAGTCGCTCGTAACCATAGAAAAGTTGCTCAAAAGGCCCCGGAAGTAGCTCATATCCCAGCAAAAGTTGCTCGAAAAGTCGCTCATAAATTGCCAAAAGTTGCTCAAAAAGCCCCCGAATTTGCTCATAACCCAGCAAAAGTCGCTCGTAAACTCATTAATCTCGCTCACAAACATCACGCAACTCTACTAATCTAAAAAAACAGGAGCAATTGGTAACATTCACTAAATAGTATATGTTATACTAACTAAGGTAATTTTTAACTATTGAGGAAGAGTTTTGTTCCCCATCTAGAATTGACCAAACACCATACTCAATACGTACCAATAAATCTTGAAAGGGGAGAATAAACGATGAAAAAAATTCTCAAACATTTGATGGCTCCAGTGCTAGGGGCGACGTTGGTTCTGTCGACGGTTGTTCCAACAATCCAAGCTGAGGAAACTGCAACTGCACCGGACATTAGTATCTGGGCGATTGAAACATTGAACGAAGGTGAGAAATACGGCATTTACCCAATGGAATGGTACTATGACGGATTTCGAACGGAAGCTTCGATTGATCGAGTAAACCAATTAATCAGCTTAACGGAACAGAAAATTGCATCATTACAGCTTCCAGCAAATACAGAATTTCAACCAGTTAGCATCCAAGAGGATACAACTCGTGGTGATATCGTTAACAGACTTTACAACATAGTCGCACAATATGATTTACCTGTAGGGGCAGATCCTGTTGCTCATATGACAGAAAGAAATATTCTTAGAGGTACTGGGACTGGTTTAGCTTTAGACAAGAACGCGACAACAGAAGACGCTGTTATTTTAGCTGTTCGATTCATTAAAGATACATACCATTTAGCTGGTGAAGGTTCAAAAGGTGTGGCTTGGACAGTGGAAGATGAGGATACGTTGGTGTATTTATTAGGTTCAATTCACCTTGGAACACCTGATTTGTACCCGTTCAACGAAAAATTACTAAATGCTTTTGAGGAATCCGAAGCGCTATTAGTTGAAGCTAATGTACTAGATCAAGCGGGTATGGAATACTATCTGGAAAATGCTATGTTTGAAGAAGGAACAACACTTAAAGATGTAGTGAGTGAAGAAACTTTTGCAAAGGTTGAACAAGTAGCAGAAATGTACCAAATCCCACTAGAACAATTAGTAATGTTCCAACCTTGGGCATTATCAAGTGATTTAGCGATCCTTTCAATGGATGATTCTTTTGGAATATCTCCACAGGAAATGTCAATGCATGGTATAGATATGTACTTCCTATTAAATGCAATGCTTCAAGGAAAGCCAGTCATTGAATTAGAAGGCATGCAAGCACAAGTAGATATGTTTACTGGATTATCTCCAGAAGCGCAAGAAGAAGTTTTAGTTGCTGCGCTTGATAGCATTTTAGACCCTTCGACAGAATCAGAATATGATTCGTTAAAAGAATGGTTTGACTATTGGAAAAATGGTGATGTGGCAGCATGGACAGAGAGCTTTAATGCATCAGTAGCTGAAGCTAATGCTACTGCTTCTGAATACGATGCAATGCTATTCGGCGATCGCGATGAACAAATGGCACAAAAGATTGCTACTTTACTAGAAGAGCAAGAAGGCACATACTTTGTAGTCGTTGGTGCTGGTCACTTTATTGTTGATAAAAACATCCGTTATCATTTAGAACAAAGTGGTTATACAGTAGAACCGCTTTATCAATAAGATCTCAAAAACCACTTTTGACTTTTGCTCAGAAGTGGTTTTTTGATTTCGCTGATGCTTAGTGAGAGGCTGGAATATTTCATGTACAATTGGAAATCCTAGTGGCAACTTACATTGAGGAGGTCACTAAATTGGACAATGAAAAAACACAAGAGCTTGTATTGAAACTATTGGATATTGTTACTCTTTTACTTCAATCACAGATAGGAAATACTTCGCCACAAGAAGCCTCAAAAAACTCAACGGATATAGATCAATCAAAACTTGATTTATTCCAAGTAATGATTGACCAGATTAACATGAAATCCGACATATCCGAAATGGAAAGAAAATTAAAAACACTAGAGTCGAAAATGGAGCAGCAAAATGAGGAATTGCAGAAAGTAATTCAATTCAATAGGAAAGAAAGTTAGAGTGTTCAATTGATATTTTATTCTTTTAAGAGCTGCTATATAATAGAAAAAAGGAGGTGAGAAAATTGAACAATACAGAAGATTTACTAGAACAATTGCTAAGAATGGTTGGCTCTTTGAAAGCTGGTCAAGAAGATATTAAATCAGAATTAAAGGAAATTAAAGATGAGCAGCAAGGAATGAAATTAGAACAACAAGGAATGAAAACAGAACTTCAAGAATTAAAAGTAGAGCTACAAAACACAAACAGCAGATTAGATCAATTAGAACAAAAGCTGGACCTTTATTATAAAGAAATGCAAAATGGCTGCAGACCAGGATTTTATCTGGGAGAAAGCTGTGCATAACGAGAGAGAAATAGAGCTAATAAAAAGACAATAATTAATGATATGAGATTTATTATTTTTCATCATGGCGGTCGACTTCTTTTATATTACTTCGAATAATTCCCCAATAAAGTAATTTCAAATGCAAATGTGGAAAGCATTTGCCAGCAAATCTTTCCACGACTTTTTAACTACCTTCTATTAATAGCCTACCTCACGAACCTTCACTTTCTCTAAAAAATAGTCTAGTATGCCCCTGAACTTTCGCAAAGTGTTCTATCAAAGGTATGTTATAATATTGGTAATTTAGTTTAAAGGTGGGATTTAATGAGTTATCTTCAAACTCAAGGAATCACTGGAAACCGTATTCCTTCCAATGGTATGTATGTAGGTACCAACAATGGCAATGGTAAAGAAAACAGTTGGAAGCTCGTGTTTGGTGACGAAGCGAGAAAAATAAATCCTCTACACGATGTAAACGTTGGTCGTAATAACCTGATCACAAGTGCAATTCAAAATGACGATTGGTCAGCTTATAACGAATTTGAGGCGAAGCAACATCCTGCGTGGTACGAAAAAGTAGATGGAACGTACCAACCAAACAAAGTCTATTACGGCAACCTGATCGAATCTAAAATTCGTGCATTAAAAGAAGCGCAAGCTGAAAACGATCAAGAGAAAATCGAAATTTGGTCGAAAAGTTTAGAAGAAGCGATTGAAGATTTCAATAATGCACCGGGGATTGTTCCTTACGTAGTTGGTCTGAATCACAACGAGCAAACAGCAGCCGCAAATGGTGTACCTGAACCAGGCGATGATTACTTTGATAGCAAATGGAATTCAAATATTGTGGCAAGTCAAGGGAAATTCGAACAAAACATGTGGTACGACAACGCAATTTTTGCTGAGGACAAAGAGTTAAAACAACATGTTGAAACATTAGTTGCAGGTACTTTCCCTACATCGAAGGAATTCAACGATCAAGTTCAGGTTGCGAATGAAGTAAAAACACCTAAAGCTGTCGAAGTGGCAGAAAAAGTTGAACCAGAGCAAGTAACTCTAGCTGAACAAGAAGAGACTAAAGCTACTGAAGACGACATAAGCTTACAATCAATTTTCTTACATAATCTTAAATTTGCATTTAAACCGAATTTGAATGTAGTTGAGGAATTGTATAAATAATTATATAGTAGAAACTCCAAATGGGAACGGGTAATTAATTGAAATTACCGTTCCTATTTTTATTTGCTTATGTAAAACTTTTATTATTCAAATGTAATATTTTAAAAAATAGTAGCAATATTTGCTTTAGAAACTAAAATTTCTTGCAAATATGAGCTAAATACTAACGGAAATTGGAGTTTTATTTGCGAAAGCTATTTGATTTCCCATGACTTTTGATCTATTGAAATAAAGCTAACGCCATATTAGTTGGGTGTTTGCTTTATTTTTTTATCTTTATGAAAATAAATTGTTGTTTCGGTTTAATTAATGTTATTTCTAATATAACTTTGTCGTTGTAAGGATAAGAAATTAATCTGTTTGTTATAATCTTGGAAAATCAATCCTTATTCACCAATAATATAATTTCATGCCATGTTTTTAGCATTTACCTATTATTCTATTCGTATTATTATAGATTTGTAACAAAGAGCTGTTACGAAAAACAACTAACAACATTGTTATTCTTCTTGGAAACATCTATACATATCTACGAATTTAATTTCCTAGAATAACAATTTATTAAACCTATTTGGAGGAATATAGTAATGTCTAAAAACAAATTTTTCGCTACAACTGCAACTGCAGCTTTAGTTGCATCAGCAATCGTACCTGCAGCAGCATCAGCAGCTGATCTTAAAGATTTTGATTCAGTTCCTAGTTATGCTAAAGAAGCAGTTAAATTCTTAGCTGACAATGATTTCGTACAAGGTGATAACGACGGTAACTTCAAACCAGCTAGCACTTTAATGCGTGCACAAGCTGCTGAAATCATTGCAAAAGTATTAGATCTTAAAGCAGACGGAACAGAAGATTTCTCTGATGTTGAATCTAAAGACTGGTTCTACAAAGCAGTAGTAGCAACTTCTCCAGAAATTTTTGAAGGTAACGGCCAAGGCCAATTCAATCCTCTTCAACAATTAACTCGTCAAGAAGCGGCTCAAATCATCGTTAAAGCTTTCGACTTAAAAGGTTCTGCAGATTTAACTAACTTCGCTGACGCTAAAGAACTTACATGGGCAAAAGCTTCTTTCGAAACAGCTGTAGCTAACGACGTTATCAAAGGTAAAGATGGTAAATTAGCTCCAACTGATAACATCTCTAACGCTGAATTTGCTGTTATGATCAAACGTGCAATCGACGCAGCTGAAGCTCCAGTTGTTGAAGTTCCAGAAGTAACTTCAGTAAGCGCAATCGACGCTACAACTATGGAAGTAACAATCGCTGGTGAATTAACTGACGAGCAAATCGCAGCATTAACTTTCGAATTCGACCCATCTTTAGAAGTAACTAAAGTAGAACGCAAAGCTGCAGAAGTACAAACTTTCGCTGCTACAACATCTACAACTGTAGTATTAACTACTGAAGAACAAGATGCAGACTCTACTTACAACTTAGTAGCTGTTAACGGTACTGAATTAGAAACTGCTGTAGAAGTACAAGCTCCAGTAGCTCCAGTAGAATTTGAAGTAGTTTCAGTATCTGCTGTAGACAACACTAAATCTTTCAACGTTACATTAGAAGAAGCAACTGAAGGCTTAACTGCTAAAGACTTCGAAGTAGAAGTTACAGTTGACGAAGAAACAACAACTGCTAAAGTTGTAAAAGTAACAGCTAATGAAGATAACACAGTTTATACTGTAGAATTAGAAAACGACTTATACTTAACAAAAGGTTCTGTATCAATTAATGGTGTAGAAAAAGAATTTGATTACAGCGAAACAGCTGAAGAAACTGCAATTTCTTCAATCAGAAGTGCAATTGACAATGACCAAGTTCTTGCTGCATTAAATGCTCCAGTTTTAAGCTTAGTTGACGTTAACGAAGATCTAGCTGCAAACTACTTAGCAAACAAAGCAAACTTTGCTAAAGACCGTGCAGAAGTACAAAAAAATATCGTTGACTACACTAACGCAAAATTCGCTGAAACAGTAGCAGAAGGTGTTGCTGATGTTGCTGAAGCTGTAAAAGCTTATGATAGCGCAATTAACGCAACAGAATTAAAAACTTCTTTAATCGAATTAGACGTTGCAATTAACGCTCTAAGTGCAAGCATTGAAGACGAAGCTAGATTTACAGAAGCAGTAGATTCAGAAGATACTGACGCTGCATTTAAACCAGTAAGCTACACTGGTGAAGAAGCACAAGAAAAAGCTGTATTTGAAGGAAAAACTGCTGGTCTAATTTTAGCTGACTTCTTATCAAATGTTAACGGTTCATTAGAACTTTCAGATATCCAAGATGCTATCGACTACTTAAATGAATTATTATCAGTAGATAATGATATTGAAAAAGCAATTACTGCTTTTGAAGCAGCTACTGAAGAAGATCTAGTAGAAAAATCTGTTGCTGTAATCGGTGAGTACTATAACGGTGTAGATGCTGTAAAAGCTATGGTAGCTGGTGCTGGTCAAGAAGCACTTGAAACTAAGTTAGAAGGCACTTATACTGCTATTACTGCTGAAATTGAAGGTCAATTAACTAACTTAAATGGTTTATCTGTAGATAATATTGCTGATATCAAAACAGCTCAAGAAACATTCGATGATGTTCAACCATTAGTAAATGCATTAAGAAGCAGTGATGAAAAAACAGAATTCGTTAAAACATTAACAGCTGTTAAAGAAAAAATTGCTACAGCTTCAAAAGGTTTACTTGATACAGTTAACGCTAAAGTAGCTGAACCTGGTGATCAAAATGCAGATTTAATGGCTGCATTAAGAAACGCAGGTATTACTTCTCCATCTAAAGAAGAAGCAGGCGTATTCGCTAAAGCTGCAACAGCTGGTAAAGTAACATTCACTTCAATTAAAGAAGTTACAGAAGCATTTGAAGATGCTGAATTAGTAGCACCAGTTAATGCTGCACTTGATGGTGTAGGAAGTACTGAAACTGCATTAAATGCTTTAGAATACTCAGCATTCATTAACCTTGGTTCTACATTACGTCCAGAAGTAGCAACAAACTTCTACTTAAATGAAGTTGCTAATGAAACAGAATTTGCAACAACTGCAGAAGTTAAAGCTGCTGTAGACGCTGCAATTGCATCTCACAAAGCATTACTTGCAGATATTAACGCTGCTACAACAATTACTGGAATGCAAGATGCTTTACAAGCTGTAGCAGACGTTGCACTTCAAGTGTATGATAAAGAAGATGTAAATGAAGTTGATCCAATTACTGGTAAAGTATCATCTGACGATGCTGAAAATGTACTTGATGCTTTAAATGAATTACGCAACAGTAAAACACCAACTCAATTTAAAACAATTACTGAAGCAGTTTCTGCTATGACTCCTGCTGAATAATTATTAAGCTTAAACTAGAAATCTAGTGAAATAAAAAGTGATAACACCTCATGATGATAAGAACTTCTAGCAGTTCTATCAAACATGAGGTGTTTTTCTATTGTTGTTGTTAAGAATTAATAAAAAAGGATATTTACAATTAATATATAAAGTTTAAAAAACCCAAATTGATAATGATTAATAAATTTTTAACTATATTATTTAATCTTGTGCATGCAGATAATTTAAATTTATTAGTATTAGTATTTGATTACAATTATCTCCATGTCTTTAATAATTTCTATTTGTACATACTAAAAGAAGGTATCTATAAGAAAGTTGAGGGCTACTTACTATGAATTCAGTATTAGAAAAATACCCATTTGTAAAACACAGGTTAAGTCAATTAGAATTTCCTATTATACAGGGGATAGAGGGTACTATTGCTACTGAAAGTAATTTAGAGCCATTAAAGCTAGATGATTTTAATATAACCATTACTAAACCATTAATTACTCTTGTTACGAATGCTTGTAGAATAGTCGATCAAGCTAAAGAAACCGGAGATCAGACTGCTATTGAAAGTGCTGAAAAAGAAATAAATTTAATTTATGATGACTACCTATATGACGAGTTAGATTACGAAATAGCAAATTTAAAAAAGTCACTTAAATTACCTGAAATCGTTGTTGACTTAGAAAGTATGCTTCAAGGTAAGTCAAATCATGAAATTTATAAGAAGGCTTCGAAAGACATCAGTGAGGCAAAGAGTTTATTAAAATTCTACCCAGAAATCAAAACTAAATCTGAACTAATGAATAAACTTGTTGAACTTGAAGAGAAACTTAAATCAATTTACACCTATCAAGATTTAAAAGAAATGATTGCTAAATTAGAAGACGATGTAAAACAGATTGAGTCGAACATGACACAAGTAGAGTCATTCTTGAATCTTTTATATGAGTTTAGAAACAAACTAAAATCAGTGAAATCTAAAGTAAGCCAATCATTAAGTGTTGATAGACAGGAGAAAAAAGAATTAAAGGCTGCATTGAAAGAACTTTCTCAAACAGATTCTCACTTCAATGAGCAAGTTGTTAAGACTTTGAACAATTATTTGGATGTTTCAAATGTCCTGGTTATCTTAAGACTAATTAATGAACCTATGTATCAAGATGTTTTAGATTCCGGTGAATTTGCGGAGTATTTCGTTCAAGCAAATAATGGGAAATCCTTGAGTGACTTAACGGAATGGAATAAAGTCATAAATGAAACAGTGGGAATTTATCTAATTAATAAGGCTTCAAACTTTGAACAGTTGAATAAAGGTATTAACTACTTTGAGTACGCTCCATACATTAATTTAGGAAGAGATAGAATTAGTATTTGTGAACAGTTCTTTCTACAACACCATCATGAATCAAATAAGTATCAATCATTTGCTGAAGTTCAAGCTTTGCTTCAGCCGATGATCGATGAAAGAAATGAAAAATTACAACAAATAAATGAAGCTTCTACTTCAAATGAAATGGCAAAAATATTAAAGAACATTTTCAATTATAGTGAAATTAACGAGATTAATTCCAAGTATGTTTGGTTTCGAAAAGAACAATCAGTATACACAAGTTTAAGTCAGGTTAAGAAAGATATTGAAAATGCTGATGAAGAGAAAATCGCAAATATGCAGAAAAATTACCTAACAATAGATGTAGCTGGTGAAGAAGATGAGCACCTTTATATATCTCCCAATAAGAAAAAGAGCGATACATTAGATTTATTAAATGAATGAAAACATTAAGAGAATGGCTACCGGAATAGCTATTCTCTTTTTATTTGCAGTAGTATATGTCCACTTTTCGCTCTTAGAGCCAAAAAATAGTCATGATAATATCATCATTTCTGCAAACAATGTTTAGAGACATGAAAAAATAGATAATTAAAAGGAGAGAAAATGAGAAAGAGATTCAAGAGTTTATTAGCTGTTGTTGTAATGATTTTTTTTGGTAGTCACTGGACAATTGCAGAAGCTGCTGAACCGGAAATCACTTCTTCTGAATCTGGACAAAACCATTCAAAAGAGGCCCCTTTTATTTTTCAAATTAACAATCAAAGAGTAGAAATGTCTGATCCAATCATCCAAAGACATGGAAGAAATTTTGTTCCGGCTGAGTATTTTTACAAACATATTGAAAAATCTTCTGGTGATTGGTTATCAGATGAGATTTTTCATTTAAATATAGCAGGTAATTCTATTGTGTTTTTTAATGACCATCAAGTGGCTTTTGTGAATGATATTCCTACTTTAATGGATGTTAGGGCGTTTATTGATAATGAAAAGATGTATGTGCCTGTTCATTTCATAGTGAGTAGTTTGGGCGGGCATACACGATTTAAAACGGATAGTAGGGAAATGCTTGTTTATTTAGATGATTATTTGTTTAAAAATCCATTTATAAAAGTTGTGGAAGGGAATTTGCCGAAAGCGGAGAAAGTTCCGAATGCAACACTCGTGGAGTCTAGGGATTTAATGGTTAGTGATAATCCGGAGACGTTGACGCATGAGTTAGTGCCTGAGGATGAATCCACATTGTCCATGTATCATGTTCAAGCTTCTGATAAGAAAAAGGAGCATCGTGTTTTCGGGTGGCATGTAAATGAGCTTGGTAACCCCGTTAAGATTGGAATTACGATTGAAAATACATCGAGTAACACTCCGATTGAGGTTAAGCCAATGAAAGAGGCGAGTGCGACAAGTGATACTGTTCGAATGTCCTTGGAAGTAGGTCTTGCGATTGTGGATGCTATTTACCATGACAAATCAAAGGATGCTTCAGGCGATCCAATTGTGATTGAGCCTGGAGAGACAAAGGTTATTGATTCGTTTAGTTTAAATGATGGACGTCTTCTAGGTTTTAACTATGATTTGGATGTTCGTACTGTGAAAGGCAAGAAGATGGATTATAAAATTCGAACTGTGTTATCTAAATCGAATGGTGATTTAACGGCAATTCAAACTGATCCTGTACCGACTGATTTGAGTTATCCAAGAGGGGCATGGGAGTATTCTGCCATTGAGGCCGAGCTACCGGAATATAAAATTGGTTCACCAATCGTAGGGTATGGAATTTCAAATGGAGTAACCGATTATGTATTGACTGAGGAAAATTCCATTTCGCCAACGTATCGAGCTGTTGGGAACATTGGGCATTATGGAGTGGATTATAAAGTGAAGATCCCCGTAGCGAACCCAACAAAAGAGTCGAGGCAGGTTTATGTACGACTTTCTGGTCAAGGCGGCATTTATAGTGGAGCTGTAAAGGTGAATGGACAAGTGTATGTAATTCCAGATGTAAAACCAGGCAAGAACTACGCCGAGCTCCCACCAATAACTGTAGAAGGCGGCCGCTCTGAAACAATTGAGTTAGAAATCATGCATGCAGGCGGCAGCTTTCTCCCGTTAGCGATATATGTGGAAGGTAATTAATGAAAGTTTATTGCGATGAATAGCTCTGCATTTTGCAGGGCTATTTTTCCGTGTATAAATAAATCTGGGTTTAATCTTTGGCGAATAAAAGAAGTGAAATGGCAAATAACTTGTGCCGATTGGCGAATAAGACTTCGATTTTGGCGAAAATCGAGACTTAGGAACCGGATACTTAATAACTTGGCGAATAACTAAGGCAAACTGGCGAATAACATGCGCGGATTGGCGAAAAAGTCTTCAATCTTGGCGAATATCGAATCTTCGTAAAAACGGATACTGACTAATTTACCAATAACTAATGCAAACTAGCGATTAACTTCCTTAGATTGACGAATAACACCCAGATTTTGGCGAATATTCATCTGTAGCATTATTAAAACTTGTTGAGATTCTGTTAATGTATCAATTTTTCCAAACTACTCGTACTAATTTATAGTAACCACCTGATTTTTTCTGATGGTCGTTTATTAAATTCTAATAACTCTTCAACTTTTTCTAATAACTCCAGTAAACTTTCTAATAACACCCAAGTTTTTTCTAATATCCTTCATTTAGAAAGTGATTCTTGATGTGAATTCTAATAACTGGTCTTGTTTTTCTAATTACTCCATCAAATCTTCTAATATCACCTAAGATTTTTCTAATATCCTCCAATTAGAAGGCGTTTCCTGATTTAAATTCTAATAACTCCTCATATTTCACTAATAACTCGATCAAATTTTCTAATAACACTCGAATTTTTTCTAATAACTCTTGATCAGAATGCGACCCGTGATTTCATTTCTAATATCTAATCAATTTTTTCTAATAACTCCAGCAAATTTTCTAATAACACCCGAGTATTTTCTAATATCCCCCAACTAGAACGAGTTCCCCGAATTTTTTCTAATATCTCTCAATCAGAACGCGTTTCCTAACTTAATTTCTACAAATCTTCGCCAATCATCCGAGCAATTTTCGTCCCCGAAAACCTAGCCCGAATCCCCCTTCAAATCCCCAATCAAAACCACTAATAGAAAACATTTTCCTATTAACTAGTAAATCAATCCTATCTTTCTAGTAATCTGCCAAAATTCCCTAATAGTGTGGTATATTCTAGTTAACATTATATTTTTCTACATATTGGAGTGAAAACATTGGCAAGGAAATTAGGGATAGTTGTCGTAACCTTTCTTTTCGTGTCGATTTTACTTGGCCAGACGTATGCACAAGCGTCCGTATTTGGTACAAAAGTGAATGGAAACACGTTAGAAATCGCGCCACAGGTAAAACATATTCAAGAAAGTTATCAATCTGGTTCAACCAAACAATTTGTAAATGTGCTAGATGTTAATCTATCAAATACATATACAAAGTTAGAAATGGGACTTCCGAATCCATTTGGTTCATTGAAAACAACGACGAACTTAGCAAGAGAAAATAGTGCTCCTGGGCATTATGTTGTTGGTGCCGTGAACGCTTCCTACTTTTTAGGAAATGGCCTTCCTGCGAACCTATTAGCAGAAAACAATGAAATTATTAACTACGGCATCATCGGAACTAGTACGGAAAGTCCGACACAGCAGCGAGTTGCTTTCGGGATCGATAAATACGGAAAAGCCATTGCAGACTACTATTCTACGAAACTTCACTTTACTGTGAACGGAAAAGTATATCCTTTAGATCTTATTAATAGTGAAAGAACTGCAGATAAAAATGTTCTTTATACACCTGAAAAGGGTAGCACTGGTACAAACGAGTGGGGAGTCGAAATCGTAGTCACTTCTGCATCGCAAGATATGACGAGGCTACATTTTGGCGATGTTATCACAGGGCAAGTTTCCGATGTGACAACATATGGCGTTGGAGGAAATTCATATATTCCATCTGATGGATTTGTTATTTCAGTTCAAAACAAAGCATTAGCAACGGAAATTCAAAACACGATTGCAGCAGGTGATGACATTAAAGTTACTCTATCCATTGATGAACAATGGATGGATGCCCAATATATTTTAGCTGCAGGTCCTTTATTAGTTAAAAATGGACAAGTAAATATTTCTATGCCGACAACGAGTCAATTTGCGAAAACTCCGCAACCTCGTACGGCTGTAGCTATTGATTCTACTGGAACAAGAGTATTTTTAGTAACAGTTGATGGAAGACAAAGCCATAGTAAAGGTGCTAGCCTAAATGATCTTTCATCCTATTTAATTTCATTAGGCGCAACTTCAGCTATTAACCTCGATGGTGGGGGCTCAACGACAATGGTAGTTCGTCCTCCAGGATTCACATATCCATCGATGGTCAATAAATCATCTGATGGTTCGGAACGAAGAGTTTCAGCAATTTTACAAGTTGTTAACACAGCTCCACAAGGACAAGTGAAGTCCTTTAAAGTGGATAGTAGTGCAAGTGTTATTGTGAAAGATGAAACAATTGATTTGAAAGTATCGAGAGCTTATGATGAATTCTTAAATCCAATGACAATTGATCCATTTAGTATGAATTGGTACGTAGAAGGCGATATCGGTACAGTGAACGGGGCAACCTTTACTGCAACGAAACAAGGTAAAGGGAAAATCATTGGTGAATACCAAGGCGTAAGAGCAGAGATTGCTGTAGAAATAATTAGTAACGATAAACCAATTCTACTAGATAGCATGGATTCATCTGGTAATTGGTCAGCTGAGGCAGCAAAAGCCAAAGCAACAATTGCAACGAGTGTAAAGGGTGAACCAATTCGTCAAGGTTCATCAAGTTTAAGACTGAACTATGATTTCACGACAGCGGATTCTGGAACGAAAGCAGCTTATGCAGCAGCGAAGACGCCAATTTCAATTGTTGGCAAACCTAAAAACATTGGTGTTTGGGTTTATGCTGAAGGTGGAAATCATTGGTTAAGAGGTACTGTTATTGACGGCGCGGGTGTAAAACATACGATTGATTTCACTAGTGAAGGTGGTCTGAATTGGACTGGCTGGAAGTATGTTTCAGCAAATATTCCTACAGATATTACTCTTCCATTGAAGTTTGAACAAATCTATGTAGCGCAACCAACTGCTTCATTGCAAAATAAAGGCAAAGTTTACTTCGACCAATTACAAGCGGTGTATAAAGATGGTCACCAAGAAATTGTTTATAAAGACGTTACAGATCCAAACTATTATGCATATGCATCGATTGTGAATTTAAACAACCAAGAACTTATTAAAGGTTATGTTGATGGTACTTTTAAACCAGGTAATACAATAACTCGTGGGGAAGCAGCAACAATTATTGCAAGAGCCCTAAACTTAAAAGCAACTAAAGCTCCAAGCTTCTCTGACGTTTCTGCTAACTACTATGCTTACAATGCCATCGCGGCAGTAAGTGAGCATGGAATATTAACAGGCCGTGAAGTGGGGAAATTTAGTCCGGAAGGTAAACTGACTCGGGCTGAAACAGCTGCGATTTTATCAAGAGCGTTTAAGTTAGTTGGAACGAGTACGGTGAACTTTAAAGATATCAACTCATCCCACTGGGCATATGGCAATATTCAAGCGTTAGTTTCGAACAACTTAGTAAGTGGGTACACTGATAATACATTTAGACCTAATGTTCAAATCTCTCGTGCGGAATTTGCAGTATTTTTAGATCGTGCTTTACAAAATCGAAAGTAATTTATCCATAGAAATGGAATCATCCTGAGAAGATGGTTCCATTTTTTCATTCATATAATGTAGAATGATGTAAGATAAGGTAGAATAATGAGAGAGCTTTTCTTTACATTTATCATAAAGTTTTGTAGTATCATTGTAGTTTTTATAACAGAATCGCTTTAATTCCAAACTTGAGGTGGAGCCATGGTTTTTAGTAATCTAGTATTTATTTTTGCATTTTTACCGATTGTATTACTTGTGTACTTTTTAGTACCAAAAGTTCTGAAAAATTTCATATTACTTATTTTTAGTCTATTCTTTTATGCATGGGGCGAACCGATCTATGTGTTCTTAATGCTCTTTTCTATATTAATTAACTATATATTCGGTTTACTTATTGAGCAGACAAAAGATCGACTAAAACTTAAGAAAACATATTTAGTCATATCTGTTTTAGCGAACCTAGCAATACTTGGTTACTATAAATATAGTAACTTCTTAATTGAAAATATTAACGCTGTATTTGGACTAGATATTGTGAGTGAACCATTACCATTGCCAATTGGTATTTCATTCTTCACCTTCCAAGCGATGAGTTATGTTATTGACGTCTATAGAAAAGATGCACAAGTTCAAAGAAATATTTTTGACTTAGCATTATATATTTCACTGTTCCCGCAACTTGTTGCAGGACCGATTGTTCGATATAACACTATTGCGGATCAAATCAAAAACCGCATTCATAATGTAGAACTGTTTTCAGACGGAGTACGTCAATTTATCATCGGATTAGCTAAGAAGGTTATTATTGCAAATCCATTAGGTGAAGTAGCTGATGCTATTTTTGCGATGAATCCTGAAAATATGAGTGTGACAACTGCTTGGATTGGGATTATAGCGTATTCCCTTCAAATTTATTTTGATTTCTCTGGTTATAGTGATATGGCCATTGGATTAGGGAAGATGTTCGGATTTAAATTCTTAATCAACTTTAACTATCCATATATCGCAAAAAGCGTAAGTGAATTCTGGAGAAGATGGCATATTTCATTATCTTCTTGGTTCCGTGATTATATTTACATTCCACTTGGAGGGAATCGTAAAGGTCCTTGGAAAACTTATCGGAACTTACTCATTGTGTGGACAGCTACCGGTTTCTGGCATGGTGCAAGCTGGACATTCATGGCGTGGGGCTTCTACTACGGAATAATTATTTGTATCGAGCGACTTGGTTTTGGAAAAGTATTGGCTAAACTTTGGAGCCCGCTACAACATATTTATGTATTACTATTAGTGATGATTGGTTGGGTATTCTTTAGAGCTGATAGCTTCTCGTATTCAGCAGAATTTATCCAAACAATGTTTGGTTTAAATGGTACGGAGCTATTTAACTACACAGCGGCGCATTATATCCATGATTACACTTATTTATTTGTATTAGCGGTAATCTTCAGCATTCCTATTTACCCTTGGGTAACTAGTAAAATGGATCAATTGATGGAAGCTGGAAAAGGGAAAATTTCTTTAGGGATTGCGCGCTATCTTGCGGGTCCGGTTGTTTATTTCTCTTTATTACTTTTAGTGACGATGTTCTTAGTGAACTCGACGTACAATCCATTTATTTACTTCCGATTCTAACGTTAAAATGTGAGGTTTTTTCATGAAAAAGTTAGGTAATTATTTGCTCACTCTATTGTTCATAGGCTTTATTTTCGGTATCGGTGCTTATATGCAGTTTGGTGAGAAAGAAGAAATCTCGTTTTATGAAAATCGGACATTGGCAAAAAGCCCTGAATTGTCTATTGAAAAGGTAGTGGACGCTAGTTTCTCAAAGGACTATGAATCGTATTTTACAGACCACTTTTATGAAAAAGGGGAATGGGTGAAGGGGTATATTCAATGGCAAAGATTAACGGGCCAAACATTCATACAAGATTATTTTATCGACGAAGATGATTGGATTTACCCTAAACCCGGAACTTATAAAAATATAAATAAAACGGTGGAGTATATGAATGAGTTTGCTGAATATACGAGAGAGAGGAACATTGAGTTAATGTTATTCTCTTTACCGAATCGGTTTTTAATTTTAGATCCGGAGTATCCATCCCATGTCATCAGTGGTGTTGAATTTGCGAATAAACGATATTTTTTGAATCAGTTTAGCAAAATAGAAGGTCTTCGTGTGTTTAATTTGGCACAGACGTTCAGAGATCAATTTACACATGAGGAATTGAAAGATATGTACTATCAAACTGACCATCATTGGAATGTAGATGGTGCCTTTGTAGGATATAAGACGATTTACAATATTTTAAATGAAGAATCTGCGTATTTTGATGAGCCTTCGTTTAATGAGAATGAATTTGAGAAAGTTTGTTATGAGGACGAGCACTTCCTCGGAAGTTACAATCGTCAATTATATGAATTAATTGAAACCGATGATGCGGTTTGTACGATCATGCCAACAAACTTTGATTTCAACGATGTAGAAGTTTATAAGGGTCCCATTGAGCAACAGTTTCAGGTGCCTTGGACTGACATATATGGAACAGGTTTAAATAAAAATCAACGTGTTGTTGCTTATGGTGACATCTTTACGGACGATTATCGAGAGTTCAGCATTATCAATCCTGCGAAGGCAGAAGTGGGGACGAAGGTTTTATTTATAAAAGATTCGTATGCCAATCCGATGACTTTCTGGTTATCTCAACATTTCTATCAAACGACATTTTATGATATACGACATAACCAAGATCGACCATTATATCAATATCTTGAAGAAAATAAATTCGATATGATTGTATTTTTATATAATGATACGACTGTGTTCCCTAGAATGTATAACTTCAATATGGAACCAGACTCATATGATTTTTAGTGGGATATCCTCTTGGAAGGGTATCCCTCTTTTTTATTTTATTGACATAATTAATAGAATTACACAAAGGTTTATGTCGATTGGTTAATAGAATAAATTTTAGCCGAGTTTGGGAAATCTGGCTATTAAGTAAAAAAGTATGATGTCTAATTAGTAATTATTTGATAGAATTATAGACATCTATGAAAGGAGGTTTGAGACAGTTGTCGATAAAGAAAGTAAGATCAATTTTTATGCTTGCTTTAATGTCAATCGCATTTATGCTCGTGCCAAATGTGAATGCAAAAGCAGCCCTTAGTTTCCCAGATGTTCCGTCCAGTTTACTTGGCTCGGAAGAAATCTATTATTTAGTAGACTTGGGCATCATTAATGGTATCCCAGCTTATAACGGAACAGGCGGCTATGTGTTTAAACCGACTGATTCTGTGTCAAAAGGACAAGCTGCTAAAATGGTGATCATTGCTGGAGGTTACGAGCCATTAGACGTGACTGAGTCTTCATTTACTGATATCGATGTAAAAAAGGATGCCTGGATGTCTGGCTATGTAGAAAAAGCTGTGAGCCTTGGTTTTTTCAATACGATTACAGATGGAAAATTTAAACCACATGAATCTTTAACACGTGGAGAAATGAGTAAAGTGTTGGCTACTGCCCTCAAACTCGATGTGGAAAAGTATGTTTCACAAGATTCGCCATTTAGTGATATTACGAAAACTAACCCATACCATAAATACATAAGTGCGTTGTATTATAATGGCATAACAAATGGCGTTTCTGCAGGACCAGTTAAAAAGTTTAATCCTTCTGGTGCGTTATCTAGAAGAGAATTTTCTATGTTCGTTGCACGTGGACTTAGCGAAGAATTCCGTTTACCGGAAGGCGAAGTAGCTGGTGTTCATGTGCCAAATGAAAAAGAGTATATCGGAAAAGTAATTTCAAATGAAAATTACCTTAACGTACGTTCTTCAAAGTCAACATCGGACAGAAGTAACCTTGTTGGACAAGTTCATAAAGGTCATAACTTTGATGCCTATGCTGTTGAAGGAGATTGGATTAAGGTAGTTCATGAAGGCAAATATGCTTATATTTGGGCTAATTATGCTTCGTTTGTTGACGAAAACGGCAAAGCGCTTGGTTTAAAACAGTCGACTGTTACAGCAACTGAAGATTTGTCTGTTTACGTGAAAAGTAATGAAGATTCGAACAAAATTGGAATCTTTTCTGAAGGAAAGTCAATTGATGTATATGGTAAAACAGGGGACTGGTACTTAACAAAAGTAAATGGTTTACCTGGTTATGTGAAAGTGTCTCAAACTACTGGAGCAACAGTGGAAGAAGAGAAACCGGTTGAAGGTGAAGAACCGAACGTTGATGAAGAAGAACCGGTTGACAATGAGGAAGAACCTGAAGTTGAAGAGGAAAAGCCTGTTGAACCGGAACAACCTGTTGTGACAAATTTAATTGGTCGTACAACGGCAAACTCAGTTCGTGTTCGTGCACAACCAAATACTTCAGATTCATCTGAAATTGTAGGGACGTTAAATCGCGGTGATGAAGTAAGCGTTCTTTCAATTAATGGAAACTGGGCAAAAATTCTATACAAAGGAAAAGAAGCTCACGTCCATAAACGATATTTAAAATTGTTAAATCAATCAGGTTCACCACTTGCAGGTAGAATCATCGTTCTAGACCCAGGACATGGTGGAAAAGATCCTGGTGCGGTAAGCGGTCCGTACCAAGAGAAGCAAATCGTGTTTACTGTTACAAGTATTTTAAAACAAAAACTTGAAGAAGCTGGAGCAACAGTGTATATGACGCGTGTGGGAGATACTTACCCAACTTTACAAGATCGTGTAAAGTTCGCGCATGACAAGTACGCAGAAATTTTCGTGAGTATTCACGTGAACTCTGCAACGAGCAGTTCGGCACTTGGAACAGAAACGTTCTATAGTGTGACTGCAAACGATAATGAAAAAGAAGACTACGCATTAGCTTCGAACATAAATTCACAAATCGTGAACAATGCACAAATGGTAGACCGTAAAGTGAAAAGAAAAGATTGGTACGTTGTTGCGAACTCTCTTTTCCCATCGGTATTAGTTGAGTTAGGCTTCATCTCTAACCAATACGACCGTGCAAAACTAACGAGTCCTGAATACCAAGAAATTTATGCGGATTCAATCTATCAAGGAATTTTGAATTACTATAGTAATTAAATAGTAGATGGATGGCGAGACACTTGTCTCGCCGTTTTTTTTGTGTATTTTTGGATTGGGGTTGGTGATTCTGCAGTTTGTGGAGCAAGATCGGGAATTCACCCGTAAACTGGTGAAACTCGCGCGTAAACTTGTGGAAATCGCACTTAAACTAGCTGAACTCGCCCGTAAGTATTGCGAATTCGCCCATAAAGTAAAACTCGCTCGTAAAGGTAAGAAAACCGCCCGTAAACCGGTGAAATACGCCCGTAAATATATCAGAATCGCCCGTAAGTATTGCGAATTCGCCCATAAGCTAAAATTCGCACGTAAAGGTAAGAAAACCGCCCGTAAACCGGTGAAACTAGCACATAAACAATCAAAAACCGCCCGTAAGCATGAAGAATACGCCCATAAGCTAAATTTCGCACGTAAAGATAAGAAAACTGCCCGTAAACCGATGAAACTCGCACATGATCAATCAAAACTCGCCTGTAAGTATGAAGAATACGCCCATAAATTAAAACTCAGATATTTACAAAACACTAAAAAAGGTGTACAAAAGTCGCTAACTTTTGTACACCCGTTTTTCATTGTAATTCTAACTTAAAATCATACATACTTGGGAAAATCGTAATATCATTGTATAAGAACACAATCATATCAAAATCGTTTGCTTCAATATAGTCAAACAAAGAACGGTCTAGATTATATCGCATATCGTAAAATGTTGTTTGATAAAAATGTTGAGATAACAACATCGTTAATGGATTCGCATAGGAATCTTTAACGAAAAGTACTTTTGAATTTTCGTCAATTTTCGCAGGATTGATAATGTTAATTTCTCGATGGTCTCCAGTGAAGACCCCTGCATACTCAAGGTATTCTAATCCTTTATTGACATCTTTACCGTAAATTTGTTGATAAGAAACTTTTAAATCCTCACGAATTTCACCTGCATACACTTCAAGTTCATTATAATCGAAATTGATCGGCGTCATAGTACAAGCGACATCAGTTGTCGGAACACTTGCGTACAATTGCTTATTATAACTTCCTAAAAAGTGTTCTTCGGGGAAACATTGTTTTTCGAAATGGTCGGCAGTTACTGCAAGTTCATCAAAATATTGTGAGTGTTGATTGAACGTATCAATAATCGTTTGATAGCCTGCAAATGCGCCGTCAATGTTCCAGTGGTGGTCCGTTTGGAAGTATAGTTCTTTAATTTCATCTTGTGAATATTGAGCACGGAATTGATCTTCAATATTCGTGTAGATTAAATATTCTTTCGGAATTGTCTCGGCAAAGTAGTCTTTATTTAGTTTCTCATTACCACTTTTAATATAATCCGGATAAGGTTCCTCTAATAGAATCGAACGTTCTGGCAGAGAAAAGAAGTAAAATTCGATATTCTTTTCCTTTGTGTAATTTTCGAGTTCTTTAAGATAAGCCATAGATTGGTCGATACTTGAATAAGCAGTGTATGCCATAGGCTTTGGATAAATCCAATTATCATTCGCAACGTAATGATTTAAATAATAAGTTTGGTTCGTTAGCTTTTGATAGTTCATGTAGCTGCTTACCCAAACGTCCCTAGCAGCGAACTGGTCGGTAAAATACGTTTCAAATCCTTTAGAAAATTCACCGTTCATGACCGAACTAGCTGTCACTGGTGGTTTTTGTGCAAGAGCACGGTTTTCGTAGAAGGATACTGGCTTGTCCGTACTGACCACGACATAAGCACCTACCACAAAAATAAATCCTAAAAATATAATCATTAACAAATAATTTCCAAATTTCTTCAATCAATCGCCCCATTTATAACAACAAATATAACTCCTCAATCTATAGTATAAAATTTCACGTAAAAATGAAAGCATTCAATATAGTGACAGGTACCCACACAATTCAGAATTATTCGGGTACCAGGTACACACACAATTTGGAAACAATTCAGAATCTTTCGGGTGCCAGGTACACACACAATTCGGAAACAATTCAGAATCTTTCGGGTACCAGGTACACACACAATTCGGAAACAATTCAGAATCTTTCGGGTACCAGGTACACACACAATTCAAAAACAATTCAGAATCTTTTGGGTACCAGGTACACACACAATTCAGAAACAATTCAGAATCTTTCGGGTACCAGTTACACACACAATTCGGAAACAATTCAGAATCTTTCGGGTACCAGGTACACACACAATTCAAAAACAATTCAGAATCTTTTGGGTACCAGGTACACATACAATTCAGAAACAATTCAGAATCTTTTGGGTACCAGGTACACACACAATTCTCACACAATTTGGAATGAAAAAGAACTTCCCGCCTGAGCGGGAAGTTCGAGTTGGATTTATTTGTAAACTAGTTCTTTTGTTTTGGTCTCTTCAGAGCTTGGTAAATCAATGCTAGGTTCAGTTGCTTCTGATTTTATTGGCATCTTTTTAGGTCCGGCACCAAAGATTATCCATGACCATTTGAAATGTTTCATGACTAAGTGGACTACTAACCATGAAACAAACAAGCTAAGTAGGAAGCCGGCAACAATGGAAAGGTGATAAAGGATCGGTTTTCCATATGTCGGTATAAATTGATGAGCATAGTTTAAAATGAGTAAATGAATTAAGTAAACACCAAAGGATACAACCCCTAGGTGCATCAAGGTATTAACAACTTTTGGTCGGAACACTCGATAGATTACAAATGAAGCTTGTAGTAGAACAATGGCCGATAAAATTGTATGCAAGTTCCATACTAATTCAAATATTAAAGAATTTAAATAAAACCCATAAACGGTTCTACTAAAATAGTTAATTGTGACATTAATACTAGAAATGACAATCCATGATAGCCATAGTGAAATTGTGAGCCACCCTATTTTTGTTGTGAATAACTGATTTCGTTTAACGGTAAGGAATGCTTTAATTCGATCAAAATAAACCCCAAAGAAAATCCCCATAAAATAAAAACTAAAATAAGAGATTGCTAGATTGCCTTTATCTAATTGGAAATAATATTTGTTCAAAATGACAAAAATCCATTGTAAAGCAAATCCAATCCAAAACGTATGTTTCACTAATTTTGGATAACGCTTGAACACTAGTAAAAGGATTGGGAATAAAATATAGAATTGAATGCTTATAAAAACAAAATATAAGTGAGCTGCCGCTTTCCCTTGAGAAAGTTGGTAAAGAAATTCACTTACTATTTCACTCGTTGTTAAAATGGGAGCAAAAATATGGTAACTGTTAATATAAAAGTAAACGATCGTAAACAAAACATAAGGCAGGATAATATATAAAAATCGCTTCTTATAAAAATTTCCGATTAAACTTGCTGTAGTTGGTCGATGATAATATGAGTAAAAAAGTACAAAACTACTTAGAAAGATGAACGTTGTTGTACCAATACGAAAGAATGTATTACCAAAACTATAAACGCCATATAATGTCGAAGTGTTACTAAGTTCCGCGAAAGTGTACGAAGTAGCGTGAACAATTAGTACACCTAAGATTGCTAACGCTCTCGTTATATATAATTCATTTAATTGTGCTTTTTTCATTAGTATCACCTCGTTTAATAATATCAATTTACATGGTAGAATAGAAGATAGTTTGCGTCAAATGATAGATTATGGAGGAAATTATGTCGAAAAGTAAAATATTCCTAATAATTACAGCATTCGTTTTTGTATTTGCAGTAGGCTTTGTCGGATTTTATGTTTACAAAAACTTAAAAGATCCAGTTGTTACCTCAGAGCCAATACCTTATGAGAAACCGGATGCAGTAAGTGAGTTTAATGAAGAATACGATGTCATCGTAATTGGTGGAGAACCAGAAGGTGTAGCAGCTGCTGTTTCTGCTGCGAGAAATGGTGCGAAGACATTATTAATTGAAAGTCGTGCAGAGCTTGGTGGTTTATTTACATATGGAATGTTAAATTTCTTAGATATTCCACAAGGTGAAGATGGAAAATCAGTAAGCCGCGGGATATACGAAGAGTGGCATGCACTTGTTGGTGGCGGCAATGCTTTTGGAATTGAACAAGCAAAAGCTGCTTTTAAGAAGTTAGTTGATGAGGAAAAGAATCTTACATTATCAGCGAATACTGAAGTGATGGAACCCATCATGGAAGGTAATACTGTGATTGGTGTAAAAGTAAAAAATGAACACGGTGAATTTAAAATTAGCGGGAAAGCGTTTATCGATGCTACACAAGATGCTGAATTTGCAGCAATGTCAAAGGTTCCATACTTTGTAGGTGGAGAAGACATTGGCATTAAAGACAAAAAGATGGCCGTTACGTTAATGATTCATTTAAATGATGTAAATTGGGACAGAGTAAGAGAAACAGCGAAGTCAGAAAAATTTGGTCCAGCTGAAGTAACAAATTCTGTTGCATGGGGATTCTCAGATTTACATTATGATTATCAACCAGTCGAAGAAAATACACGTTTACGTGGCTTAAACTTAGTGAAAATTGACAACGATTATTATATTAACGCGTTACAAATTTTCGGAATTAATGGACTAGACTCAGAATCGAAAAAAGAAGCGATTGAAAAAGGGAAGCGTGAAACAGAGCATATTTTAGCTTACTTACAAAAAGAATTCCCTGGCTTTGAAGATGCAAAAATTGCAAGTTTCCCAACAGAGTTATACGTACGTGAAACAAGACATATTTGGGCAGAATACCAACTTTCAATGGCGGACGTTTGGACGAACCGAGATCATTGGGATAACATCGGTTACGGCGCTTATCCAGTAGATGTACAAGCACAAACACCACAAGATTATGGTTATGTTTTATCTGATCCTAAGCAATATGCAATTCCATTTAGATCGTTAGTACCAAAAGAAATTGAAGGCTTACTAGTTGTTGGTCGTTCGGCAGGATTTTCGTCTTTAGCTGCTGGTAGTGCTCGTGTCGTTCCAACAGGGATGGTTACTGGTGAAGCAGCAGGTGTTGCCGCAACGATTGCAATCGGTCACGATATCTCATTTAGAGAATTAAGTCAGGACGAAGGTCAAATCGAATATTTACGTACTTTATTAACTGAACAAGGTGCGTTTGTTGAACATAAAGAGTCAACTTATCCATACCAAGGTGAATGGTTTGATGAATCAGTTCAAACATTAATTAACTACGGACTTGTAGTTGGTGGATATACAAATGATTTAAGAGTAGATGAAGCGTCTACAAGACATAGTTTTATTAACATGCTAAAAGGTGCGATTGAACGTGCAAATCCGGGAATTGATGATGCATTCGGTACGAAGTTAACGGGAATCCATGCAACTGAATTCGCGAAAGAGAACGGACCTCTGATGCTTGAAGATGTGACAGCAGTTCTAACAGAGTTATTTATTGAAAACGCGGGCACGCCAAGCTGGCAAGGCTTAATCGATGCGAACATTATTAGTGCGGACGTTGCTTCAAATATCTCTTCAGATAATCATGAACTAACATTCAAAGAAATGTACGCAATCTGCGCGGAAGTTATTGAGTATGTGAAACAATAGTAATTATGGAAGAGCCACAAATCGTGATGATTTGTGGTTTTTTTGTGGAGATTAGATGTGATGCATTTTTTAAGCGTTCAATAGGACAAAACGGAGATAAAATCAAAAGAAGTGTCTTATATAGGCGTTCTAAAGGACAAAACAGAGGAGAATTCTAGAAGAAATGTCTTTTATAGGTGTTCTAAAGGACAAAACCGAGGTGAAATCTGAAAGAAATGTCTTTAATAAGCGTTCTAAAGGACAAAACGGAGATAAAATCTGAAAGAAATGTCTTTAATAAGCGTTCTAAAGGACAAAACGGAGATAAAATCTGAAAGAAATGTCTTTAATAGGTGTTCTAAAGGACAAAACGGAGATAAAATCTGAAAGAAATGTCTTTAATAGGTGTTCTAAAGGACAAAACCAAGGTGAAATCTGAAAGAAATGTCTTTAATAAGCGTTCTAAAGGACAAAACGGAGATAAAATCTGAAAGAAATGTCTTTAATGAGTGTTCTAAGGGACAGAACAGAGGAGAATTCTAGAAGAAGTGTCCTTTATAGGTGTTCTAAAGGACAAAACTGAGGTGAAATCTGAAAGAAATGTCTTTAATAAGCGCTCTAAAGGATAAAACATGGAAGAAATCTAGAACAAATGTCTTCTAAGACTAGTTGTTTTGAAGAAATTGGTTTCACCTAGTACCGAATTTCGTAAAACTTCAAAGAAAAAAGTGCCTGCTAGTAGCAAGCACTTTCACTTCAACAACCTAATTCCGCTCCAACATCTCCGAATGCTCACGCTTCGGTAAACTATTCATATACAAATCAGAATACTTCATGAGCTTTAAGATTCGATCATAATCTTCTTCAAAAGCTGAGTAGTCTCTAATTCGTCCATTAGTATAAACATCATAAGCATCTCCATCCTCAAACTCTTCTTTTGGTTTAAAGGATATTTCGTTATTAAAGAAGGAACCGATTGGCATGTAATATCGCATTCCCAATAAATTATCAGGATGGTTAACTAAATCCTGTCCGAAGTGAACAAAGTTATCTAATGATAAGTTCAACATGTTCGCCACGGTTGGTAGAATATCAATTTGACCACCAATTGTATTAATGATTTCACCATAGGATTGATCTCCTACGGCTACAATAAACGGAATGTTAAATTGATCGTGGTAATGATATTCATGTCCAATTAAATCATTTAACAGACTTATGTCATTTTCTGTTACGCTCGTAGGATGTAATCCAAAGTGATCGCCGTAAACAATCAAGATTGTATCTTCCCACATGCCTTCATCTTTTAAATCCTGAACAAACTTTCCTAAAGCAAAGTCTGCGTAGTTCACAGATTTCAAGTAATTTCCAACAATACTACCATCAAATTTAGATGGAAGGGTAATTACTTCTTTTGTATCTGGAATTTTAAATGGATGATGACTTGATAAAGTAACAAATTGGCCATAAAAGTTTTGGCCTTGTTCATGCATCTTTTTCAATTCCGGTACTAGTTTTGAGTATAGAACTTCGTCAGAAGGTCCGATGCTAATGACATCTTCTTGGCCAAAGAACTTAATATCATAGTATTTATCAAAGCCTAACGCCGGATATAAATTTTCCCGGTTCCAAAACGATACATCGTTTGCGTGAGCAGTGAAGCTCGTATAGCCTAGCTTATTCAACAGTTTTGGTAAACTTGGGATAGCCCGATCTGAGAAAGATTCAGATGTCGCTGTCCAAGCATTTGGATATAGTGATGTGTTAAAGATAAATTCAGCATCTGACGTATTTCCAGGTCCGATTTGCTGATAAACATTCGGGAAGTAAATACTATCTTTTAATAATTCATTTAAGTATGGCGTTACTTCTTGGCCATCGATCTCTAAACCAATCGTGAAGTCCTGTAATGCCTCCACTTGAACAGAAATGACATTTTTTCCTTCCGCAATCCCTGCAAATTTTAATTGCTCCTCAGGAATAACAGAAACTTCTTTTAAATCCGCAATCGAATCCGGCAACATAGCAAGTTCATCCGGTGTCAATGAATTTTGATTTGCATTTTTATTAATCACTGCAAACACTTGATAGTTAAAAATCCCTTGCTTTTCTGCTGCAATGACAGAATCCGCAATCTGTTCACCTTTGTGCATCAATAAGTTTGTGCTAATTAATGCTATCCCAACTATAATCGTTCCGAGAATAAATTTAATGCTTTTATTACCGTCGTTAAGTTGAGAAAATCTCTTTTTCACAAAAACAAAAACGATTAAAAGTAAAAAGTCTATAAATAAAAGCAAATAAATCGGATTAAATAATGAAAGAACACTTTCTTGAACCGTACCTACTTGATTGATAAGACCAAAGGCGTAAACTGTCGCAATATAGCCATAGTAGTTTTTATAAAGTATGACAGCCAGCAATAAAATCGATACAATCAAATCGATTATGACATACAGAATAAACTTAACTCTTTCTGATTTCATTAACTCAATTAATCCAAAAATAATTAAGAAATACCCAATCTCAACGAAAAACGTTTGAAATATATTAAAACTATCAAATAATAGGATCCTTACAAAGAATAGTTTTAAAAGGAAAATAATTGAGAAAATAAAAAAAAGGTGATGTTTCTTTAAACTATTAATGAATGACAAATATATTCACCTCATGTATTGTAAATATTCAGTTAAAAATATTAAGTACATATTAACTTAATTTTAGTAGTTTGTAAATTTGGGAATCACTTTGCTCGATAATGCTAATTATTTAATTTTCAATTAGTGAAATGGTAGAATGAATTAATTGTGTTTTCAGAAAAATATTCTCAAGAGAAACATCATATCAAACACGAATAAATTACCTATTACAAATTACCTATAAGACTGTAATTATTTATGATCGATATAAATCAAAGAACTCATATATTTTATAAATAACGCTTCGGAATAAATTTAATATGAGCCTACTAGCGTGTTTTGTGAATAGCTTTTGTTCTTTTTATGAGAAAAATACTATAA
Source organism: Ureibacillus acetophenoni (assembly GCF_900220965.1). Classification (GTDB taxonomy): domain Bacteria; phylum Bacillota; class Bacilli; order Bacillales_A; family Planococcaceae; genus Ureibacillus; species Ureibacillus acetophenoni. The sequence continues at coordinate 183,724 of NZ_OBQC01000001.1, forward strand.
TTATGTGCAGTGTTTGTCGATTATGTAAAATATTCCTTTTTCCTAGGCATATTTTTAGATTTTATAAAATCATAGGGTATAATATACTTATTATTATAGAAAAATAAGAGATACATATTTTTTAATAAGGCGGGAAATTATGGCTAGAGGAAGAAAAGTGAATTCAAGTGGCGAAAGAAGTATGAAGCTCTTAAGGGAAAAAGCAATTGAACTATTTTCTGAGAATGGATATTTCCAAACGAAAATTAGTGATATTGTTAAGGCTGCACATGTAACACAGCCAACATACTATTTATACTTTGAAAGTAAAGAGGCATTATATAAAGATCTTTTAAAGGAATTTCATACAAATCTTGAACAAATTATTGACGAAACAGTGAGCGAGTATCAACAGCTTCAAGATAGTAAGCAAACGTTTCAAGTAATTTTATCTAGACTATTTACTTATTTTGCTACTAACCCACATTTGGCGAAAATTGGGTTAAATGAATCGAATGTGGAATTTGTTACAGAAGTACTACCACAAAAATTTAAATCGATTTTAGAAAACGATTTAAAATCGTTACAAAAACAAGATGTATCCATACACATCTTAATTCAAAGTTTAATAGGTTCAATAGAAAGATTAACACTATCTTCACTTCTACTAGAGAACACGAATCCTGAACAATTAGCTGAAGAGCTTGTGACAATTTATTTTGCAAAAGAAGACGCCGTTGTTACGGCTTAATAAAAGAAAACCTGCTAGAGTATCATCTACCAACAATGAAGGTAGATTAAATTTCTAGCAGGTTTTTACTATTTACATAGTGTAAATATATTCAACATTAATTACCATTATTCGATTGAACTGTTGTCTTTAAATAGTAACCACTCTTCAAGTTTCTTCCATCCGTATCTTGGATTGTAGGATGGATTAATAAAATATATTGTGAACCAGGTTGTAGTGGATTTTTTGGGGTAACGACAATATGCTTACCATCCTCACTTAGTGTAGGTGTAATCTCTACTGGATCCCCACCTAATTTAACTAGTTCAATTGCATTCGGATCATTAGGCAGTTGGACTGGTTTGGTAAAGTTAATAGTAAACTTTTTAGTTGTCGGCACGTTTAATAAATCATTAAGTTTCGCGTAACCTTGCAAATGTTCCACAATACTATCATAGTGCGCTAAGTAAACAGGATTTGATTCGGTAAGTTTGTGTGGTTTTACGCCAATATTATTTACAACAGTGTCGTTTGGACCGTAAAACTCACCAACAGTTAACTTTAAGTAACTCCCATCACTTAGTTGATAGAATGATTGCATTGATCCTTTACCGTAAGTTTGTTCACCGTAAAGAATGCCTGCATTTTGATCAAGTAATGCAGCTGCTGTCATTTCTGAAGCACTTGCGCTAAATCGATTTACTAGCACTCTAGTATTCTCTGGGAATTGAATAGCTTGATATGAAGCTGGTGCTGTATATATACCTTCAGAAATTCTTAGTTTATAGGCATTTTTTGCCCCAGGGAATAATCCGATAATATCTTCTGCTGTAGAAACATAGCCCCCGCCGTTATTTTGTAAATCTAATATAAATGAAGTAGCACCTTTTGAAACTAAAGATTGATAGGCTTCTTTTACCTCTGAAACTCCATTTGAACTATAGGAATTGAGTTGGATATACCCAACATTTCCATATAATAATTTAGTAGAAACATTTTCAACTGAAAAAGGCTTTCTCGGAATGGTAACATTTTTTGTAGTTCCATCTTTTTTTAATAGAGTCAAAGAAACAATCGTACCTTCTGCTCCAGTTATTAAAGATGAGGCATGTTCTATAGTCAAATCTTTTGTAGGTTGCCCATTGACCTCAGTTATAATATCCCCAACTTCAACCTCTCCACCTTTAGATGCACTTCCATTTTTAACTACATCTAAAATTAAAATCCCTTTTTCATGCTTTTCAATAACAACCCCAATTCCGACTGTCGTATTATCTATTGAATTTACAAAGGATTCATATTCTTCTTTTGTAAAGTAAGTGGAGTGTGGATCTAACATCTCCATCATTTCACTAATAGACGTGGCAGTCTCTAAGTTGCCGTTAATTTCCCCAACATAGTCATTTTCTATAATTGTTTTAACTTCATCGAGTGTTGCTGCGTAAGTATGTAGTGGCAACAACAATATGAAAAACGCTATGAAAAGAGAAGGAAAGACTTTCTTCATATGTCAACACCTCTCAATCTTTGTACTAATATTATAGTCCTTTCACATTATTTTTGATAGAAATTAGAAATATATTTTAATTTGTCGATTTATCTGTTTAAATGAATAAAGGAGTTAATATTTGGAAAAATATCATAATTTACACAATTGAAATCTAATAGTATAAATTGAGTCATGCTTGTATATATTAGAGATAAATAGATTATGAGATACATAGTTTTAGTTTATAAATGCCCCAAAGAATAAGGATTTTATGCGGAAAATATACCTGAGAGGAAGTTGCATTTTGAAAAAAATAGGTTCTTCTTTATTCGTTGTTCTATTCTTTGTATTTCAATTGTGTATGATCAATGCTTCAGCAGAAACTAAAAATGATTTGTGTAAACAAACTAATACTTCTAACGAATTTGAATTGATAAATGATATTTCTCTACATTTTTGGGGGACAAACCCTATTTTAAATGTTGTCAATCAAGGGTATATGGAAGTCTATGAAGATGGTGAATTTCTACCAAATGAAATTATTACTAGGGGAGAAGCTGCTAAAGTAATTACGAAAGTATTAGGAGTTTCATTAGATTCAGAATTCCAGTTAATTGCAGAGGATGTTTCAACTTCTCATTGTTATTTTAATGAAATAAGAAAACTGGCGGAACTAGGTATTATCCAAAATGACGATTTGATTCGTCCAGATGAACCTTTAACTAGAGCAGAAGTAGCAGTTTTGATATCACGTGCCTTTCAAGTGGAAGTAGATCAGCAAAATAAATCGACGTTTAAAGATTACAAAGACTCTTTCTGGGCAAAGCATACGATCGAATCGTTAGCAGATGTAGACATCATCCAAGGAACATCAGCAACTACGTATTCTCCAAATGATCACGTAACAAGAGCTCAATTAGCAACCTTCATAAGTAGAGCACAAGAGTTTAGTCATAAAGTGAATCATTTGGAAATTACTTACGATTATTTGTCTAAAGAGTATATCTCTACAAAAAATGAGTTCATTAACTGGGCTGATGAGGTAGTGCATTATGTCAATATTGAAAGAGAAAAATTTGGTGTGGCGCCACTGGAGCTAGATATGTTGTTAAATCAACTGGCGATTATTAAAGCGAAAGATATGGTTAAACGTCATTATTTTGAACACAAATCTCCTTATTATGGCTACCCTTGGGATTTAGCGACTTTATTTGATTATGAATATACAAGTTTGGGTGAAAATATAGCTAGAAACTTCCAAGCGCCTAAAGATGTAGTAGATGCTTGGATGGAATCTCCTTCCCATCGTGAGAATATGTTAAGGGATAGTTATACAAACATTGGAGTCGGAATTACCAAAGATGACAATGGTAACTATTATTGGGTTCAAATGTTTTCAAGTACGTAATAAGGAAACAACCGCTATTGCGCAATGTTTTATAAAATAAATTATTATCCTGTAGATATTCTTTCGAAATAATGAATAATAAATGTAATATAGTAGCGCTATATGTTACAAAAGTATTACAAGATTGAAATATTTCTTCTAAAATTTTCTTATAAAGTGCCGAATTTCTAGTATTACCAAGAAATTCGGCACTTTCTATTTTATAGTAAAAACGTTACATAATTGAAAAATAACTTCCAGGATTTTTATGATAATCTATTAATAGCTAAAGAGAGGTTACTGGAAGGAGTAGTTTAATGTGCAGAAGAAAAAATGGTTAATCCCCGTATTCGCATCTTTTATGTTATTTTCAGGGATAGGTGCTATGAATGCAGAAGCAGCATCAGTAGAAGAGCTAACTTCAACAGCTAAACAATATTTAAAGGCGCCTTATAGATATGGTGGAACTTCAATTACATCAGGAATTGATTGTTCTGCTTATACTCAATATATTTTCTCAAAGTTTGGGATCTCTTTACCACGTTCATCTTCAGAACAATTTAATGTTGGAACTTCAGTGGCAAAAAGCGATTTACAAGCTGGAGATTTAGTGTTCTTTAATACAAATGGTAGAAGTATCTCCCATGTAGGAATCTATATTGGCGATGGCAAGTTTATCTCTGCTACAACAGATGGTGGTGTTGCCATTGACTCAATTAACGATCCTTATTACTGGGGTTCAAAATATGTTGGTGCTAAGCGTGTAGCTGATTTCACTGCTGAAGAAGTAGAAGAGGCTAAGGCAGAAGTAGCGAAAGCAGAAGTGAAAAGTGTAAGTGTTGACTTTAGCATTTATACATCTCGCGGTGAAGTGGCATTGATTCTTGCTGAAACACTTGGTTTAGATACATCTGATACAAATAGTCCATTTGTTGACGTTAAACCATCTGACAAATATGCTGGTGCGGTTAACGCTCTTTATAAAAAAGGAATTTTCATTGGCGATGAACAGAAAAAATTCAACCCAGGGTCACCGATGACTCGCGGTGAGTTATCATTAGTATTAGTAAATGCTTTCGGTTTAACTCAATCAGGTGAAGCTGTCGAATTTAAAGATGTCCCAACAACTCATTGGGCACATGACTTTGTTTCGATTTTAGCTTCTAACGATATTACACAAGGAATTGGTGACGGTAAATACGGGATCGATGACTTAGTTTCAAAAGAGCAATTAAGCGAGTTTATCGAAAAGCTTACAGAAAATTAATTTAACGTAGTTCTTAACATGTAGTTCAAGCTAATCATTAATTCCTGCACAGATTGATGATTGGATCCTTTCAGAACTCTTATATATGAACGTTTCAGGGAGAAGGTTTTATACCTTCTCTTTTTATGTATATGTGGAAATTTATTGTAAATGCTAATTAATTTCCCCTGGAAGTAGTGGAAAATAATTCATAGTTTATTACGACCAAATTACAAATATGTTTGGTGAAATTGGTAAATTGTTGTTTATGCACCAATTAGCTCGAAATAGCAAGATTTTCTTATTAAACCAATTCGACGAATAGTAATAAGAATGAAAAGTTATTACTCTCTTTTCTATGATAGTCTTAGAATAGATAAAAAACAGATAACTACTAGATAACTATTAATGTTTTGATTAGAGGGAGAGAGAAGTATTGAAAAAGAAATGGCTACTACCAGTATTTGCATCATTCATGATTTTTTCTAGCCTTGGTATCAACGAAACCGAAGCTGCAAGCCCATCAGACTTAACGAAAACAGCTTTATCATACATAGGAGCACCATATAAATATGGAGGCACATCCATTACATACGGAATTGATTGTTCCGCTTATACCCAATTAGTATTTTCAAAACTAGGAGTTAACCTTGCTAGATCGTCAAGTGCACAATATGCACAAGGTACGGCAGTATCTAAAAGCAACTTACAAATTGGCGATTTAGTCTTCTTTAACACATCAGGAAGAGGAATCTCTCACGTAGGAATATACATTGGAAGCGGCAAATTTGTTTCTGCTACAACAAGTAGAGGTGTAGCAGTAGATAGCATCAATGACCCTTACTACTGGGGAAATAAATATGTTGGCGCAAAACGTGTAACTAACTTTACAAATGAGCAAGTAGAACAAGTGAAAGCTGAAACAGTAAACTTAGAACAATTTGCTTCACGCGGTGAAATTGCAGTGGAATTAGCGAAAGCCCTTGGATTAGACACTACGAATACAAATTCACCATTTCCAGATGTGAGTAGCTCGGCTGACTATGCTGGAGCTGCAACAGCATTAAACAAAATGGGCGTATTTGAAGGTAATGAAAATGGAGAATTTAATCCAAATGCACCAATTACGCGCGGTGAAATTGCAAAAGTTTTAGTCGTTGCTTTTGGTTTAAAGCAAACAGGTGATGTAGAACAATTCAATGATGTTCCATCAAATCATTGGGCATATGAACACGTGTCAATCTTATCATCAAACAAAGTAACACTTGGTGTTGGCTACGGATTGTTTGGCGTTAATGATTACGTAAGTATGGATCAAATGGATTTATTTACTGAAAGAGCGAAGAATTTAAAATAAAAGGTGAGTGTACGCTTTTTCCTGTTGAGTGTGCACGGCTACCCCCAGATTAATTCACTAAGGGAGTGAGTTGGTTTGGGGGTTTTATTATTTATAGTGATTTCGAATCTAGACAAAACTTCAGGAATTGCTGGAGACTTGTTAAGAACAGGTGATTATTTAGACAAAACTTCTGGAATTACCGGAGACTTGTCGAGAACAGGTGATTATTTAGACAAAACTTCAGGAATTGCTGGAGACTTGTCAAGAACAGGTGATTATTTAGACATAAATTCTGAAATTTCCGGAAAACTGTCAAGAAAGGGAGACTATTTAGACAAAAATCTTGGAATCATCTGAGACTTGTCAAGAAAGGGAGACTATTTAGACATTAATTCTGGAATTACCGGAGACTTGTCGAGAACAGGTAATTATTTAGACGAAAATTCTGGAATTACTGGAGTATTGTCAAGAAAGGGTGATTATCTAGACAAAAGTTCAAGATTCTCCAGTTAACTGTCGAAAATAGAGGATAACGTTTGAATAAAAAATGATTACGCAGCCTACTCAGGTAAAGTGTATTCTACTTAAGCTTACGTCTATAAAAGCTTTTCTCACATTTTATAAACGTGAATAATTCTACTTAATCTAGTTTTTATTAATCTTACATTAGTGATTTTTGAAGTACTTCACGCACATCTTGTAGCTCATCTTCATTTAAAAAATAATACCATATCCCGTCTTCTTCAATACGTCCATCGCCTTGAGAAAATTTCAAATGCTCTATATTATCTAAAGTTGACTTATAAGTACTTTGAAACTCTATCATTTCATCGAAAGTAAGATTCGTTTGCACATTTTCTCTAATTGTTTTTAATATACTTGGAGCTTGCCAGACTAAATTAAAGGACACGGCTTTATTAAAAATACTCTCCAAAACATCTCTTTGCCTCATCTGTCTTCCAAAATCACCAAGGGGGTCTTCTTTTCGCATACGTACATAGACGAGGGCTTCTTCACCGGAAAGGGTGATTGTTCCTTCTGGGAAGTGGTAATCGTCGACAGTAAAGTCCATGTCATTCACGACTTCAACTCCACCAACGATATCCACCATTTCGACAAACCCTTTCATATTGACTGAAACGACATAATCAATCGGAATATCTAATAAATTCTCAACGGTTAAAAGGGAAGTTTCGACGCCGCCAAAAGCGTAAGAGTGGTTAATTTTATCTTCAAAATCAAAACCTACAATCTCTGTATACGTATCTCTTGGAATACTTAAAATTTTCATAGCATCCTGTGCTGGATTTAATGTCAAAACAAGAATCGTATCTGCGCGGCCTTTGGATTGATCGGTGTCGATACCGAGTAGGAGAACTGTTATAGGTTTCGCTGTTTCTGTTTCATTTTGCTGCTCTTGTTGAAATGGTTGTTCATTCGAACTAACCTCGCTAATTTTATAATTATCTTCCGGAGCCTTAGAAGAGATCACTAACGGTTCGTGAATCGCGTCAAAAGTAGAACGGACTTCATTATATAGATAAATACCATAACCCGTTACAAGCAACAAAATAGAGCCAAGCACAATGAAAACTACTTTCCAGTTCATCCATTTTTTCATGAAAAAACTCCCCCATAATAAAAACTCCTCTATCTTGCAATATATGCAAAATAGAAGAGTTTCAAGATACTATTTCGTACTCATTTTTAATTGATAGCTTGATTTTGTTAATAGGTGAATCAACCATCCAACTGCAAGGGCAATAATTGCCGGAACTAACCAACCTAAGCTTTGTTCTGCTAATGGTAATGAATTGATGATCTTTCCATACCATTCAACTTTAATACCTGCTGTACTTAGTCCATCGTAAAGTCCAACGAATGCTGTAACGATTAATGGTAACGTATAAACAATTGGACGACGATCAAATAATTTATCGAACATTACTAATAACATTAAAACGATTGTAAGTGGGTAAATGAACATTAATACAGGTAACGTAATTGTGATTAAGTTCGCTAAACCAACGTTTGAAACTACGAATGCAAATAATGTGAATACAACAACTAAAAGTTTATAAGAAAGTTTCGGGAATAGCTTATTGAAGAACGTTGCATTGGCTGACACTAAGCCAATCCCTGTTGTTAAACAAGCTAAAATGATTACTGCAGATAAAATAATATTTCCGGCATTACCATAAAGAATTTGAGATGCTTGAGCAATAATACTACCGCCATCATTTAAATAACCAGTAACGCTTGGACTTGTTACACCAATGTATCCTAATGAGATATAAACGAATGCTAGTCCTAGTGCAGCGATTAATCCCGCGTTGATAGTCATTTTAACTTGTCTTGCGCGGTCTTTAATTCCTTTTGCTGCTAAAGATTGAACAATTAAAATTCCGAACACTAGTGATGCTAATACGTCTAATGTTAAATAACCTTCAGTAAATCCTTTACCAAATGCTTGTGAAGTATAAGCACCTTGAGCGTCTCCAATCGGACCAATAGGTGTAATGAATGCTTTCACTGCTAGTAGAACGATAACTAATAATAATAATGGTGTTAATACTTTACCTACACGGTCAATAATTTTGCTTGGGTTTAAGGATAAGAACAGTACGACTCCAAAGAAGATTACTGTTGTTACGAATAATGGAATCCAGCTCGCTTGAGATTCTGCCGCTACGAATGGTGCAACACCGATTTCGAAAGCTACTGCACCAGTACGAGGAAACGCAAACAGTGGCCCAATCGATAAGTAAACGACTGCAGTGAAGATAATTCCAAACGCTGGACTCACTCGACTAGCAACTTGTTGTAAATCTCCACCGTTTAATGCAACTGCGACGATTCCCATTAACGGTAACCCAACGCCAGTAATTAAAAACCCAATCATTGCCGGGATAAACTCTGATCCAGCTTGTTGTCCCAATAAAGGTGGGAATATAATATTTCCTGCTCCTAAGAATAATGCAAATAGCATAAATCCTACAGGAAGGTTTTCTTTAAAAAATTTCATATGTGATAACCTCTCTTTGTTGTAATTTTTTAAGTTGTTGAAACTTTCTGAAAATAAAGTCCCTAAAAGTTGTGTACAAGTTAGGATTCTATCATAGTTTTCTCATAATTAAAATAGTTTTATCAACTTTTTAGCGATTTATGTCGAAATTTGATATTAAATGTTACAAATATTCGAAAAAATCTTATTGTACCTTGACTGATAATTGTGTAATTTAGTCTATCAATATTCTATTAATTGATAATACTTGTATTTGGAGGGGGTAGTTTCTTGTAGTAGTCTTTATTGGTATGTTGAATTAATCGGAAGGATTAATCGAGTTACTTTTGGGTAGAATGATGGAGTTGTCGTATTTTGTAATATATTTGTTACAAAACTGTAACGTTATATTGACACAATTTTACACATGCTAAGATAGTAAAAAATACGATGCTTGGAATTTGGAGGTTTACATGAAGCAACAGTTAATCTTACGAATGACTTTTATTACAACCATCACTTTTCTAATAACTATTGATTATAATAAAGCTGCAAGCGCAGAAGAAATTGATTTTACTTCCGACGAATTAAGAGAAACTGCCCAACAGTATTTAAATATACCATATGTTTGGGGAGGAACAACGACGAGTGGTTTTGACTGCTCTGGTTATGTTATAAAAGTATTTTCTGATTTAGGCATTGATTTACCCCGAACTACTTCATTACTCTATGAAGTGGGCGAATCTGTCACGAAGGATCAATTACAACCAGGCGACCTTGTATTTTTTAATACACTAGGAAATGGTGTTTCCCACGTAGGAATTTACTTTGGAAACGGTCAATTCATTCATTCTCAAAGTGATTATGGGGTAAGTGTGACCGATTTGGATGACCCGAAGTATTGGGGGGCACGCTACATTGGTGCAAAACGAATCGCAAATGTAGGCAATGTTTTACAGACTGTAAATGGAACAACTGCAGAATCATAAAAAAGAGTCGACTTTACTGGTCGACTCTCATTTTTTATTACGTATTAACAGTTACTAATTTTTGTACAGATGCTCTCACGCGTTCCATACCTTCAGCAATAATTGCTTCAGCTTCATTCGGTTTAGCATTGTGACCTTCGATAATCACTTCATCAAGAAGAGACATACCAGCAACCCCACCGAAAACATTTTTAACAAAGTTTACAGCCATTTCCATTGGTTGAGCTTCAGGTGTTGAATAAATTCCGCCACGAGCGTTTAACACAACGAATTTTTTGTCTGTCATTAATTGTAAAGCTTGTCCGTCTTCAGTGTATTTGAATGTGAAGCCAGCTTGATAGATATAGTCAATGTAAGTATGCAGTTTTGCAGGAACCGTTAAATTCCACATTGGGAATGCGATTACTACCACATCAGCAGCACTTAAAACGTCCATTGCTTTTTGTTTTGCTGTTAATAGGCGTGACTCAATGTCAGTTAATTCTTCACCATTTTGAGTTTTACCAAAAGCATTAAATAGATCTTGGCCAAAATAAGGCATATCTTCTTCGAACAAGTCAAAAGTAGTAATGTTTAAACCTTCTACTTTGCGAGCTTCCTCTAAATAAGTTTCGTACATTTTAGTTGAAACGCCATCAGGGCGGTTATTTGCTTTAATAATAAGCACGTTAGTCATGATGTATATAACTCCTTTTTATCTCGTATTTAATTATCTTGAAATCAAGATACTATTAAAGTATAACGGGAGATTCATAGTTTTTCAATCGTTATGCTTATATAGTTTTATGGAGGAAATGGATATTGGTAGTGGGGATGGAAGGTTAATGAAGTGTTTAACATATAGTTGGTGAATTTTTAGCATTAACTAATGCCAAAATTGCAAATTGAGTGTGTAAATTCGCAAATAACCAAGTCATTTTCGCAAATAAGATAACTGAATTCGCAAGTAAATTTAGTAAACTCGCAAGTAACAGCAAAACCGCAAATAGAGTGAGTAAATTCGCAAATAAACAAGTTATTTTCGCAAATAAGATACCCTAAATCGCAAGTAAATATAGTAAACTCGCAAGTAACAGCAAAATCGCAAGTAACAGCAAAATCGGCAAATAGAGTGTGTAAATTCGCAAATAAACAAGTCATTTTCGCAAATAAGATCCCCGAATTCGCAAGTAAATTTAGTAAACTCGCAAGTAATAGCAAACTCGCAAATAGAGTGTGTAAATTCGCAAATAAACAAGTCATTTTCGCAAATAAGATCCCCGAATTCGCAAGTAAATTTAGTAAACTCGCAAGTAACAGCAAAATCGCAAATGGAGTGTATAGATTCGCAAATAAACTAATTAATATCGAAATAAGATCCCCGAAATCGCAAGTAAATATAGTAAACTCGCAAGTAACAACAAAACCGCAAATAGAGTGAGAAAATTCGCAAATAAACTAATTAATATCGCAAATAAGATCCCTGAAATCGCAAGTAAATATAGTAAACTCGCAAGTAACAGCAAAATCGCAAATAGAGTGTATAAATTCGCAAATAAACAAGTTATTTTCGCAAATAAGATCCCCGAATTCGCAAGTAAACTTCATGAAATTGCAAGCAACAGAAAAAGTGCCCGTAAGTAATGAAATACCGCTCGTAAGATAGGGAAAGTCGCTCATAAAATACCAAAACTCGCACGTAATCACACACACTGTAACCTAAAAAATAAAAAGCATAGAAAAACCGCATCGGGTTTTTCTATGCTTTGCTTTATTATTTCTGCGGCACTCGTGGTGTCCAGCTGCTAAGATCTGCATCCTCGGCATTGACCATTTCTTTAGGGAAGATGAATGTCCAAGGTTTTGTTGAGTTTGGTTGGATTGATAGAACTGGATCTAGTTTAAAGTAACCTTTAGCGATTTGTTTTTGATTTGCATCGTAAATTTCTAAAGGTAATTGTTCTAGGTTTACAGATTTTTCATTACCGTTACGTAATAAAATAGAAACCGCTAAACTTTGGTCATCCATTAATTTAATTTGGAAGCCTGTGAAGTTGACTTCTGTTTTGCCTAATTTCGGTAGGTCTTTTACGATTTTTTCTAATTGTTTAATTTGGTCTTCTGATAGTTTGTTTTTCCATGAATCATCAAGGTCTAACTGATGGCCACGTAAAGAAACTAAGTTAAAGGCAATTTTCCAGCCTTCTTCTGGTAGCTCGTCCACTTGAAGTGTATTTTTTTCGAAAGTGAATACCCAAGGGCGTGCACTTTCTGCTGGAATTGAGCCTAGTTCTTTCATGTTAAACGTTTTAGAAGCGATAACTTTTCCGTCTTTATCTAGTAAATAAAGTCCCATTTCACCTAACTCAATTGCTTTTGGTAATGAATTACGGAAGAATGCCTTTACGTCCCAAGCGCCAGTGCGTTGATTTACATCAATGTTAATAGCAGCTAATGAAAGTTGGTTTGGTTTTAATGGTTCTAATTCGTTTGCTAAAAAGTTAAAAATATACTTTTGTTCTTGTGGTACTTGCCAATCAGGATGGTAGGAAAGTTTTGTCACCACTTGTTTGTTGGTGTTTGTTTCTTTTACATCTTTAATAATTTCTTTTGAATCGATGGCGCTGTCTTTTCCGACTTTGTCCGTCTTTTTAAATAAATCAAATAAGCCCATAATTACTCCTCCTGATTTGTTTCTTTTAGGGATTTCATGAACCCAACGATTTGTTCGATGATTCCACGACGAAGCTCTTGGTAGTTTCTACCGAATAATTCTAATCCTTCACGTTGATAGATTCTCATAGGATCTTCTTGTTGGTAACGACGCAATCCGATACCTTCTTTTAAATGCGCCATTTGTTCTAGATGCTTCACCCACATACTATCAATAAAGGTTAACATAACTCTTGGAATAAATTCCATCATTCTTTCGTCTTCTTCAAAGTGCTTAATATATTCTAGTAATTCAATGTGACCTGGCTCAATTTCATTGAAAATTGTTTTAATTTTATTTATTTCACGATCTAAAGTTACAGGTGTTAAATAAAGTGAATTAATTGTTCGCTCAATCGTTTCAAAATCCCACTCAATTGGATTTACTTCTTCAGGAGCATTTTCACGAACAGCAAAATCGATTGTTTCTTGGAGCATTTTCTCCAAATGGTTCATAATATCGTCGCGTTTTAAAATGCTGTCACGCAAGTTATAAATTACTCGACGTTGGTCATTAATGACATCGTCTAGTTTTAAGTTGTATTCACGCATAGAGTAGTGTGCGCCTTCGACGATACGTTGTGTACGTTCGATAAGTTCTGATACATCACTGTTTTGAATGCGTTTTGTATTATCAACAACCATTTTCTTTTTGAATTTCTCAACAACGTCTTTTGCGAAACGGCGGAACATATCGTCTTCAATAGAAAGAATGAAACGACTTTCACCTGGGTCCCCTTGACGACCAGAACGTCCACGTAATTGATTATCGATACGACGGCTTTCGTGTTTTTCTGTTCCGATTACGTAAAGTCCCCCTAGTTCAGGTACACCTTCACCCAGAACGATATCCGTACCACGTCCAGCCATATTCGTAGCAACAGTAATTCGACCTCGTTGTCCAGCTTCAGAAATTAATTCAACTTCTTGTTCTACTGTTTTCGCGTTTAGCAGTTGATATGGAAGTTTGTATTTATCTAAATATTTTACAACCTTTTCTGATTGTAGGATGGAAGTTGTACCGATTAGTACAGGTTGACCTTTCTCATGTCTGCTTTTTGCTTCTTCAGCTACAAATTGGTATTTTGCATGTGTTGTTTCAAAGATCATATCCGGTTGGTCGATACGAATTTTTGGTCTGTTTGTTGGAATTTGAATAACACGCATTCCATATACTTCTAGGAACTCTTTTTCTTGAGTTTTCGCCGTTCCTGTCATACCAGCTAATTTAGGGTACATACGGAAATAGTTTTGAATTGTAACTTGTGCTTGAGATTTATTTTCCTCTGTAATTGAAACGCCTTCTTTTGCTTCAATTGCTTGGTGTAAACCATCTGATAATGTACGGCCTTCCATAATTCGGCCTGTAAACATATCTACAAGTTCAATTTTGTCATCTTTAACAATGTAATCAACATCGCGTTGGAACATCACGTGTGCACGTACTGCTTGAATCACGTAATGATATAACGTTTGGTGATCTAAATCGTAAAGATTGTCTACTCCAAAAGCAGCCTCAACTTTTTCAATACCTTGATCTGTAAGGGAAGTAGCCTTTGTTTCTTCATCAAAGTCATAGTCTTCATCTTGTTTGAAACGTTGTGCAAGACGAGCTGCTATGCGGTGAAGATCTTCGTTAGATGACATTTTCCCTGCAATAATAAGCGGAGTTTTCGCTTCGTCAATTAAAACAGAGTCTACTTCATCAATAATGGCAAAATGGTAAGGTCTTTGAACCTTTTCCTCCATTGAACGAGCCATATTGTCACGTAAATAGTCGAAACCAAATTCTGTTCCGACACCATATGTAATGTCTGCATTATATGCGTCTTTCTTGTCGTTTTGTTCCATCATTGGTATATTTAATCCGACAGTTAGACCTAAGAAACGGTGAATTTGACCAATTAATTCAAAATCTCGTTTCGCTAAGTAATCATTCACTGTAATTACATGCACACCTTTACCTTCAAGGGCGCGAACGTATGTAGGAAGTGAAGCAACTAACGTTTTACCTTCACCAGTAGCCATCTCAGATATGTTTCCTTCAGTGAGGACAAGCCCACCAATTAACTGCACATCAAAGTGACGCATGTTTAATACGCGTTTTGAAGCTTCGCGTACAACAGCGAAAGCATCTGGAATAATTTGAGTAAGATCTTCTCCATTTGCTAGTCGTTCTTTAAATTTTACAGTCATGTTTTTTAATTCATCATCTGTCATTGAAGTATAAGTATCTTCTAATTGATTAATTTGATTGACGATTTTATAATAACGTTTTAATTCTCTATAGGAAGTTTTTTCTTTATTTCGATTAAATAATGAAAACATTTTTGCTTACGCTCCTTTATATTGTCTAACTATAATATGGTAGACACTAAGTTATTCTATCAAACTTTTTTTAGTATGACTACATATCGTACGGGAAAACTAATTGTAGTAAGTGACGTTTGTGTAAATATTATTACCAACATGTTGCAGAAGATGTTCGAGTTCTAGCATATATTTACAGTTTCGTGTTAAATATAGAGAAAAGCTATTTTTTTATATATAACCATGCTATAATAATCAAGGTTTAATCGTACATATAAAATGATTTAAGGAGGACAGACATGATTTATGTGTCTTTGATTGTGGCGTTTATTTCGTCAATTTTACTAACTCCACTTGTAAAGCGATTAGCGTTTAAAATAGGAGCGGTTGATGCTCCGAATTATCGAAAAGTTCATTCACGTATAATGCCACGTTTAGGTGGATTGGCCATATACCTATCGTTTTTAATTGGTCTGGTAATCCTTCGACCAGAGAGTGAGTATACGTTAGCCATCGTGCTTGCTGCCACTGTCATTATTATTACTGGTATTTTGGATGATATGTACGAAATTTCTGCAAAAGCGAAAATGTTAGGACAGTTAGTTGCAGCATTCATTATCGTATTTTTCGGTGGAATTCAAATTGAAATGATTAACTTACCATTCGGTGGGATGATGGATTTCGGATATTTAAGTATTCCGTTAACGATCCTTTGGATTGTAGGTATTACAAATGCGATTAATTTAATCGATGGGCTAGATGGTCTTGCAGCTGGAGTTTCCACGATTGCATTAATTACAATTGCAATCATGGCAATTATCGTTCCAAATCCACTTGTTTTGGCGTTAGCAGCATTACTAGCTTGTAGTACACTTGGATTTTTATTCTTTAATTTCCACCCAGCAAAAATTTTCATGGGTGACACAGGAGCTCTATTCTTAGGGTTTATGATTGCCGTATTCTCGTTACTTGGATTTAAAAATATTACAGTGGTATCATTCATTATCCCTGTTATTATGTTAGGTGTTCCAATTTCAGATACGTTCTTTGCAATTGTTCGTCGTGTACGCAATGGACAAAAATGGTCAGATCCAGATAAGTCTCACTTACATCACCGTCTATTGGATATCGGATTTTCACATAGACAAACGGTATTAATTATTTATGGAATTGCTGCGATGTTTGGTTTGTTTGCAATCATCTTCTCGATGGCAAGTATTTGGGGCGCAATTCTTTTAGTAACTGTGATCTTAGTGGCACTTGAACTGTTCGTAGAAATTATAGGCCTCGCAGGAAAGAACTACAGACCGTTAATTAAATTAGCAAGAATTTTTAACAAAACTATAAATTAATAGCTATTGCATTGAATTGGAAATCTATCAATTCAGTGTAATAGCTTTTTTGTTTGCTAGAAAGAAATTGTTCGGGTGGCAGGTACGCGAACAATTCAGAATTGTTCCGGTGCCAGGTACACACACAATTCAGAATTGTTCCGGTGCCAGGTACACACACAATTCAGAATTGTTTCGGTACCAGGTACACAAACAATTCTGAAAAATTACTACAATTTTTTACTTAGTCGTATTTTCAATTGTGTAATCATACGATACATAGATAAGCGTTGTTTAGATTACTTGGATGCCTTTGTTCATTTGGAAAAGAAACTGAGCCGATCCGATTTTCAAGGTTATTTCGTTTCATTCATAGGGGTGATAGATGTTTGAAAATCACAATTGAAAATGCTTTGTCGAATTATTCTTTTTACGAAAACTTTATTCCATTGAATGTTCAAAACATGATTGAAGAGTCGCCAGAACAATTTACGGTTCTAGGTGCGCGGAGTAAAGAGGAGTATGCAGGCATTGTCATTGCAAAAAAAAATATAGATTTGTCTTTAATGCGTATTCATTATATTGCTGTAAGTGATTGGAATAAAAATACTGGCCTAGAAGAAATGTTTTTATATTTATTAGAAGATATCGCGAGTGTGGAAAAGATTCGTCAAATTCATTTTGAATATAATGGCGATCGAAATGAGTACTTTTATTATATGGATGGACTTCTTCGTAAAAATAATTGGACCTCGTTTCGACCGAAATCCTTTAATTACCTACTAAGTAGAAATGGAATCATGCAGGAATTACGTTATAACAAACATTTTAATAGTAATAATCATCTTGTCTTTTTTGAGTGGGGTTTATTTCCAGCGAATGAACGCCTTGAGGTTTTAAGAGGGGAAGGCAAGTGGTATCCGCACAATCATTCCCCATTTAATGATGATGAAAAAATAGAAAAATCAAGCCTTGGAGTAAAGCTAGATGGGAAAGTGATTGGTTGGTTTATAATTCAAAGGGTTGAAAAACAAACAATAATTGTTAAGTCAATCTTTCTAAAAGAGGAATTTCGAAGTGCTCAAAATTGTATACAATTACTAATCATTGGATTTATTCAAACTTTAAAACTACCCGGGTGGCAATACTTGATTTTGAATTTAGATGATCAAAATAAACAGTTACAGTTATTTGTAGAAAGAGTGTTACGAAGAGCAGTGCTAAACAAATCGGTGGAATTTATTTCAAAGAAGAAAGTATTGTAATAAAGTTTATAAAAAAATAGTTTATAGTCTTACACAGTTCATGTGATAAGGCTATTTTTTCATTTTTAAGTCTAAAAAATATGAGATGGGAAAATACTGAAAAATTACTAATGAGGCATACTATATATAATTAAGCATGTATATGACGAGGTGTAAAAATGAGTCAACGCAAAGGACTTGTGATGAGAGAAATACGAATGGATGAGATGGGGCAGTCCATTGACTTACTAAATTATGTATTTCAAATGTCTATGTCGATTAAGAAGGATCGGCGGTTCGTTAGCGAAAAGAGTCGGCAGTTCAAAAAAGGACACGCATTGGGATGGTTTGATGGAGATCAACTTGTTTCGCAAATTTTAAGCCTACCTTTTCAAGTGAATATTTATGGTGTTCCTTACGAAATGGGCGGAATTACAGCAATTGGGACGTATCCTGAATACTCTAAGCAAGGTCTGATGGACACGTTAATAAAAGAAACGTTGAAGATTATGCGGGATGAAGGTCGCTATATTTCGTATCTTTTCCCATTTTCAATTCCGTATTATCGTAAAAAGGGATGGGAAATTATTTGCGACATAGTTGAATTTCGAGTGAAAGATTCCCAATTTCCTAACTATAAAGAAGTACCGGGTAAAATTCGACGGGTCGATACAAAAAGTATTGATCTGATCAGCGTATATGATCGCTTTGCAGCACGTACTCACGGGGCAATGATACGTAATAGTATTGCGTGGAATGAAAAATTTCACGAAGACTACTGGGAAGAAAAATTCGTGGATTCGGACGTTGAGTTACAGGCAGCGGTTTATTACGATGAAGACGATGTACCACAAGCATATATGTACTATCGAATAATGGAAGAAAATTTTTATATAGATGAAGTTGTGTATGTAACAGAGGAAGGCCGCAAAGGAATTTGGAATTTCGTATCTGCACATGCATCCATGGTTTATAACGCTTATGGAAAGATGACCGGAAATGAACCAGTCGCGTTTTTGCTGGAAGATAGCGAAATTATTCAAGAAGTTTCTCCGTATTTTATGGCCCGAATTGTCGATGTAGAGAAGTTCCTAGAACGCTATCCTTTCGATGAACCGAATTTCCATATACGCTTTGTTGTGACGGATCGTATGGTAGAGTGGAATAACGGTACTTATGATATTCAATCGACAGATGGCAAGGTAACGATCAAGAAGGTTGAGGATGTAAATGAAGAAATCACTGTTCATTTATCGATTCAAACATTGGTAACAATGATGCTTGGCTATAAGCGACCGAGGTACTTAGAGAAAATTGAACGGTTGCAGGGGAATCGTGAGATCATTAAGGTGTTAGAGGATATATTACCGGTCGGGATTCCGACGTTTATTGATTATTTTTAGATTTGGTAGAGGAGCTGAACTCGGTTCGTTTGGGAGTTCAGCTTTTTATTGTTTGTGTACCAGGTACACAAACAATTCTGACAATTCACTACAATTTAATAAGCTAAAAGATTATTGTCGTTATCATCTATATTATTTTCACAGTATGCAAAATAATCTTCTTTTGTTTGTAGGTTTGGATATTTTAAACAGCTTAATAATGAAGTTGTGTCTATAAAGGGAAGAGGTTGTGATAACGGGTTTTTATTTAATGCGTAGCTACTATATGGATAATGTTCCAACTTAACAACAATGGGGGTTTCCGTATTAATTGGGTTCCGATGAATATATCTACTCACGCTTAAAAGGGACATTGGTGTTGTAATCATTTTTGAAAAATAGCGTGATTCGTAAAGATGCCCTGTGTATTTATACTTTTTCTTAAAATAATCACAATAACGACGATTGATACTTCTCATGACATGTCCTAATGGATATTCTGGGGACTTTAATAGTAGATGATAATGATTTGACATAATACAATATGCTGCAATAGTAAAAGGGTACTTATCATATGTATAATAAAGCACTCTGAAGAATTCATTAAAATCCCTTTCATTCTGGAAAATCCTTTGTCGATTGTTCCCCCTCATTACAATGTGATGAAAATAATTTGGATTCCAAATCCTAATACCTCTTGGCACTCAATCACCTCATCATTAAAGATATTCGCAAAATGAATAATTTAAATTCTACTATAAAGTTAATAGAGTATCAGATAATTGTCCACCAACCATCCTTTTTTAAAAACAGTGAATGTACATATTTAAACGTTAATTTAATAATAAATACAAAGGTTGAGTGGAAATATATATCCAAAAAAATATTTTGATATTCGGTTAGTTATCTGAATATTCTCAATAGTTTGTGTACCTGGCACCCAAACTATTCAGAATTGTGTGGGTACCTGGCACCCGCACAATTTGTTTTGTAAAGAATTGTTAAATATTTGGAGGTCTTTATATCCAGGATTTTGGTGGATAGGGGTGGGGCTTTGTATATTTTGAGGCGAGAATATTTTCCTAATATTAATTTTCGGAATTAATTAAAATGAATCAAATTTCAGATTTAACCCATATTTTTAATGTCAAAAGAAGGTTTTAACATTTCATAACAGAATTATGTGTATTTACATTCTATTCACATTGTGTAATAGGGAATTAATAAATTACTAGTACAATTTAACTGGAATTAAATCGATAAGTTTCCTAATAGAAAGGAGTCCTTTTGATCAGAAAAATTCATTTTCTAATATAAGAATACTGACTATGTGTAAGTTAAAATTCCAATTGACAAGGAGATTATTAGAATGAGTAAACAATCTTGGAAGAAATCCATTAATGCATTATTAGCAACTAGTTTGGTCGCGAGCGTGGCTGTTCCAGTAGTTCCAGGTACAGTAAATGCGGAATCAATCGCAACGGATCTTATTATTTCTGAGTATATTGAGGGTAGTAGTTTTAATAAAGCAATAGAAATTTATAATGGAACAGGAAAAGCTATTGATTTAAGAAATTACACATTAGAAATTTATTCAAATGGTGCGTCTACAGCAAGTCAAGCAGTTACATTATCGGGAATATTAGAAAATGGTGATGTCTATGTTCTATATAACAGCCAGGCAAGTGAAGCTATTAAAGCGGTAGGAGATTTAGAGAGTAACGCTGTTATTAATTTTAACGGTGACGATGCTCTTGTCTTAAAAAATGGAGATACAGTTATTGATTCATTTGGACAAGTTGGTGTAGATCCGGGGGCTAGTTGGGGAACTACTGTAAAAACAGTAGATAATACGCTAATTAGGAATAGTACAGTCCTAAATGGTGATACAAATCCTTACGATGCATTTGTTCCTGAGGTTGAATGGACTGGGTTAGGAAAAGATAGCTTTACAGATCTAGGTAAACACTTGAGCGATGGAACTCCAGGTGGCCCTGTCGACCCGGAAACACCTAATGTCATAACAATTGCTGATGCGCGTACACAAGCATCTGGTAGCGCGACTGTAAAGGGTACTGTTACTGCAAAACTTAAAAATACAATCCATATTCAAGATGAAACCGCGGCAATCGCAGTTCGCCCAACTTCCTTAGATGTTGAACTAGGTGATGAAATTATTGTAAGTGGTTCATTACAAGATTTTAGAGGATTACTACAATTGGACTCTGCAAAAGTAGTAGAAACAAAAGCAGCAACTATTCCTGAGCCTAAACAACTAAATGGAGCAGAAATAAATGAAGAGAATGAATCCAAGCTAGCAATTGTTAATAACCTCGAGCTAATCGATGTGAATAAAGGTAACGGCTGGGCTAACTACACTGCAAAAGCAGAAGATGGTACAGAATTTTTAGTTCGTGATGAAACAGGTACATTAAATTTATCAGTTGGAACAACGTACGATTCAATCACAGGCATCATCCAACAATTTGATCAAGACTATCAAATTATCCCACGTGGACAAGCTGATATTGTTGAAGATGCGACAACAGTTCAAAGAGTTTACGCTTCACATCCATCTGGAGCGCTCCCTGTAGGAACTGAAGTAACTTTAACAACTTCTACAGTTGGTGCCGAAATTTATTATACAACTGATGGAACTGAACCAACTGTTACGAATGGTAAATTGTACGAGAAACCAATCACAATCAATGATTCTACGACAATTAAAGCGATTGCCGTGAAAGATGGACTTTCAAATAGCGAAGTGAATGAATTCACTTATACTGTTTATGAAGCGGAAGACATTCGAATTCATGATATCCAAGGGGAGAGCCACCATTCACCGTTACAAGGAACTGTCGTTGAAAATGTTGAAGGTATTGTAACTTACACATACAAAATTGGCAGCGGAAACTACTTTACAATGCAAACTCCGGACGATAAAAAGGATGGAAATCCAAGAACATCAGAAGGGATCGTTGTTTATACAGGAAATAAAGCAACGGTTCAAGTTGGTAATTTAGTAAGTGTTACTGGTACTGTAGATGAATATCATATTGATGGTTACTATGATTCGAAGCAAGATACTGATTTACCAGTCACTCAAATTAATGCTCGTGATGATCGTGGTGGTGTGGTCAAAGTTGTTGAGAAAAGTGTTGATCTTCCTAAACCATTCATCATTACTAGCTCAAATTTACCGAGTGATGTTATTGATAACGATGGATTTTCGCAATTTGATCCACAAGAAGATGCTATCGATTTCTGGGAAAGCCTTGAAGGTATGTTAGTGGAAGTCGGATTAGTGAAGGCTGTGGCACCTCAAGAACACGGAGATTTAATCACGGTACTTGAAAATCGTGAAACAAACACGATCCACGGCGGTGTTTTATTAGAAGAAAATAATGCAAATGCAGACCGTATTCAATTTAAAATGTATGACAACAACGCGGCAAGAGATTTCGAAGTAGCAACGGGGGATAAATTCGTCGGCCCTATTCAAGGTGTAGTGAATTATGGATTCCAAAACTATAAGATTTATGTTGATTTAGAAGATATGCAAGACGCATTCGTAGAAGGGAAAGCTGAACCTGAAACGACTACAATTGTTAAAGATGAAGAAAAATTAACAATCGCATCTTATAATCTAGAAAACTTCTCAAATAATACGAAAGAAACGTCCAACGACAAAGCTCAAAAACTGGCAAGAGCATTTGTGGAAGACATGCAAAGTCCAGATATTATCGGAGTAACAGAAGTGCAGGATAATAATGGAGAATTGGCGGGTGACTCAGCGGCAAATGAAAGTTATGAGCGTTTGATTCAAGCTATTGTGGATGCTGGTGGACCTCGTTATGAGTATGTGAACATTGATCCCGAAAATAATAAAGACGGTGGCGCACCAAATGCGAATATTCGTGTAGGAGTATTTTATAATCCGGATCGTGTAAGTTTATCGAAGGATGAAAACGGAAATGTCATTCCAGTTGGGGATGCTACAACAGCTGTTGATTATGAGGATGGTTCATTAACATTGAATCCAGGTCGCATTGACCCAACAAATCCGGCATTCAATAGTAGTCGTAAGCCTTTAGCAGCACAATTTAACTTCCAAGGCGAAGAAGTGATTGTCATCGTAAACCACTGGAACTCTAAGTCAGGGGATACACCTTTATTTGGTTCAACACAGCCACCTGTTTACGGCAGTGAAGCACAGCGTAAGGAAATTGCGAAGATCGTGTATGACTTTATTGAAGACATTAAATCGGAAAACCCAGATGCAAACGTCGTTTCTGTGGGAGACTTTAATGACTTCCAATTCTCAGAAGCGCTTAAAATTCATGAGGGCGATCTCATGACGAATATGATTAATAAAGTAGAAACTGCTGACCGTTATACGTATTTATTCCAAGGAAACTCGCAAGTGCTTGATCACATTTTAGTTTCCAATAATCTAGCGGAAAAAACAGAGATTGATATTCTTCATATAAACGCTGATTTTACAGATATGGCAGGACGTGCTAGTGACCATGATCCGGTGATGGTACAGATTGATTTCAAGAAGAAATCTGAAGGAAAAGCTGAGAAAGTGATTGTATTAGATAAACCAAGATATCATGCGAATAAAATCACTATTACTGATCCAAGTGTTGAAATTCATTTAGCTGAAAACACAAAATTGAATAACATGTTTGTCACAAGTGGATACGCAGAATTTCATGGTAAAGGATTTAAAAATACTAAAATTACAATCAATCCAGAACAACCTGGGGCAATTCTTGATTTTAAAGGAACAGAAATTAAGGAAGTAACAATTGAAGGTCCAAATGTCATTGAAATTCGCGGGGCTGAGAATGTAAAGAAATTGAAGTTTAAAAAAGGTGCAAAAGAAGACTTAATTAAGTTTTCGAATTAACCCGAAGAAAGAGGGTCCCTTCACCGGACCCTCTTTTAAATTGTATAAAGTTTTCAGAATTGTTTGTGTACCTGGCACCCAAACAATTTAGATTCACAACCAAATATAAAAGAGGATCCCTTAGCAGGACCCTCTTTTAAATTGTATATTGTTTCACTTAAATTTGTTTATATCCTGAAACGTCCTCATCCAGTAAGAATGAGCCTCCGCGTTGTTTGTATGCAGAGATGAAGAAAATCGCGATTGTTGCTGCAGTAATAACTGCTCCACCAATGTATGAAGCTGTTAATGGAATTCCGAATCCCATTGTTGGTTCGTATAAAATATATACATAACACATTGATGTAATGAATGATGCAGGAACCGTTGCAATCCAGTGATTTTTCTTCGCTAAGAATAAATACATTGCTCCAACCCAAAGTGCGATTGCGGCAGTTACACCGTTTGCCCAAGAGAAGTAACGCCATAAAATATTAAAATCGATTTTTGTTAATAAAAACGAAATTACGAATAAAGGTATTGCAATCCATAAACGACTTAATAATTTAGCTTGTGCAAATTTAAAGTAATCTGCAATAATCATACGTGCTGCACGGAATGCAGTATCCCCCGAAGTGATTGGTAATACGATAACCCCTAAAACAGCAATTGTACCACCAATAGAACCCATCATTAGTAATGAAACTTCACTTACTACAGCAGCAGGACCGCCCGCAGCAAGTAATTCATTTAATCCGCCATATCCGCCAAATAAGCTCATTGCAGCAGCTGCCCAGATCATAGCAATAATACCTTCAGCGATCATCATACCGTAGAAAATCTTACGTCCTTGATTTTCATTTTGTGTTGTACGAGAAATAATTGGTGTTTGAGTTGCATGGAAACCAGATAGAGCCCCACAAGTAATCGTGAAGAATAAAAGTGGGAAAATCGGTAAGTTACCAGGATGCATATTCTCAAACGTTAACTCTGGTATTGGTGCACCAGTAACTAGCATTCCAATGCCAATCCCTAATGCCGAGATTACTAGAATTGCTCCAAAGTATGGGTAAAAACGACCGATAATTTTATCAACAGGTAATAAAGTTGCAAGAATATAATATAAGAAAATAACTCCTACAATTAAAGCCAGTGCAACTTGTCCGTCTAATAAATTATTAATTAACATCGCTGGTGAAGTAACGAATACTGTACCAACTAAAATAAGTAATAATAGTGCGAATACATTTACAACATGCTTCATGAATTTACCTAAGAACTTTGCAGCAAGCTCAGGAAGGTGAGCGCCTTTGTTTCGAATTGAAATCATCCCAGTTAAGTAATCATGTACAGCCCCTGCAAAAATACAACCTACAACGATCCAAATAAATGCCACAGGACCATATAAAGCCCCTGCGATTGGTCCGAATACTGGACCAGTACCAGCTATGTTTAATAATTGGATTAATGAATTTTTTGGTGTTGACATTGGCACATAGTCTACGCCATCTGAATTTACATATGCTGGAGTTGGACGACTAGGTGTTGAGCCGAATACTTTGTCAACAAACTTTCCATACGTAAAGTAACCTACGATTAATAGTGCGATACAAACTAAGAATGTAATCATTTTCTCATCTCCAATTCTATTAGAATTTTCTGTATATTAGTATTTTTTTAAATGATAACATATTATGTTATATAACAGCAAGATAGAATTTTATTATTTTTATATAACAGTTCTAAGTTGAAGTTTGTAATGTTTTTAACGAATCACCCAGTGTTAATAAGGTATACGAAACTTTTTGATTTTTAAAATCGTATATTGGTATTATAGGAGGGATAATTTGGGAATAATATTCTGGATTTTTATTCTATTTACATTAATCTATGAACCTATCATTGGTTATTTTGGTTTTAAAAAATTTGAAGAACGTGTCTTTTTATTCAGTCAAGCACGATTACAATATTTTAAAAATATTATGTTGGGATTGTGGATTCCGACGCTTTTCATTATTTTCGTAATTTTATTTACGGAGTTAACCTTCGAAGATGTGGGAATTACTTTACCTACTATTAACTCAGAAATTCTTGGGCCAATCATTACTTATGCAACATTGGCTGTGGCGGCTTTTTATTTTATTGTGTTGATATTTTACATTGTTAGTTATTATTCTAATGTAAACTTTCGGAAGAAATTTATAGAATCAAAGAAAAAGCAGTTAAGTGAAATTAGTTTTAAATCTTTAATACCTGTGACAAAGAAGGAAAAGAAGGCTTGGACTTATATCTCCATCACAGCAGGTGTGACGGAAGAAATTATTTATAGAGGATTTTTAATTTTTGCAATTGCATATTTGTTTCCAAGTCTCTCAATTTGGCTCGTAATGCTCGCTGCATCCGTCCTTTTTGGGTTAGCCCATACGTATCAGGGAATAGGGGATGTTATTAGAACGACGTTTATTGGATATATTTTTTCGATCCTATACATTGGTTTAGGTTCCATTCTACCAATTATCGTACTTCACTTTTTAATCGACTATGTTACCAAACTCGGAGACGAAGATGAAATTGTATAAAGTTTTCAGAATTGTTTGTGTACCTGGTACAGAAACAATTCTGAATAGTTCCAGAATTGTGCGTGTACCAGGTACCGAATAAAAGGTACCGTAAAAGAGGCACTGTAAAAGGAGATGAGGCTATGCCATTAAATATTGTGCGAAATGATATTACGAAGATGAAAGTGGATGCGATTGTGAATGCGGCGAACTCTGCGCTGAGGATGGGGGGCGGTGTTTGTGGTGCGATTTTTCGTGCGGCAGGGGCTGAGCAACTTCAAAAAGCGTGTAATGAAATCGGTGAATGCGCAGTTGGCGAAGCTGTGATTACCGATGCATTTAATCTCAACGCGAAATATATTATTCACACAGTTGGTCCAATTTGGCGTGAAGGAACGAAAAATGAAGCTCAACTTTTAGCGTCTTGTTACAAAAATTCACTTAAACTTGCAGCTGAACATAAATGCAAATCCATTGCTTTTCCGGTAATTTCGTCGGGCATTTACGGTTATCCAAAACGAGAAGCTTTGCAGATCGCAGTGTCTACCATTAGCGAGTTTTTATTGGATAATGAAATGGACGTTACGATAGTTGTCTTTGATCAACAGGCTGTTTCTTTGAGCGAAAAGTTATTTCATTCTATTCAACAATTTATAGACGATCATTATGAGGAAGAGTTAGAGTCTCTTAATATTAGACGGGGTGAATTTGAACACTATCAAGTTTATTCCGAAGATATACTAGAAAAAGAAGAAGAGATACAATACGACAATAAAGCCCGCTCGTTAGAAGACGTGTTAAATCAATTGGACGAAACGTTTTCCGAAAGACTACTTCGTCTGATTGATGAAAAGGGAAAGACTGATGTTGAAACATACAAAAAGGCCAATATCGATCGCAGGCTGTTCTCCAAAATTAAAAAAAAACGAGACTACACTCCTCAAAAGAAGACGGTTCTAGCATTTGCGATTGCACTGGAGTTAAATATCGATGAAACAATCGATTTGTTGAGCACAGCAGGATATACACTTTCTAATAGTAGGAAGTTTGATTTGATTATTAAATATTTCATCGAACAGAAAAACTATAATATTTTTGAAATTAATGAAGCGCTCTTTACTTTTGAACAAGAGCTTCTTGGGGCATAAAAACGTCGCCTGCCATGCGACCATACGTAATTTTACATTTGATATCCTTCAATTAATAAACGAATTGGAGGATATTTTTTTATGACAAATTTAACAGAGTTAGTATTTATTTTAGATCGAAGTGGTTCGATGTCAGGGTTAGAGTCTGACACAATTGGCGGTTACAATTCGATGCTTGCAAAACAAAAGGAGGCAGAAGGGGAAGCCGTAGTTACAACAGTTCTCTTTAATCATGAAAATGAATTATTACATGACCGCATCAATGTTAAAGGGGTTGCACCATTAACAATAAAGGATTATGAAGTGAGCGGCACAACAGCGCTTTTAGATGCAATTGGCCACACGATTAATAAAATTAAAAAAGCTCAAAATGCCACACTGAAAGAGCATCGAGCTGCAAAAGTGCTTTTTGTCATTACTACAGATGGTTTAGAAAATTCTAGTCGTGAGTTTGACTACAAAAAAATTAAACAAATGATACAAAAACAAAAAGAATGCGGGTGGGAATTTATCTTCCTAGGTGCAAACATTGATGCGATCGGAACAGCAAGTGAATTAGGAATCGATAGTGATCACGCGGTAGAATTTCACGCCGATGAAGAAGGAGTACAAATGAATTTCTCCGTTGTTACAGAAACCGTCCTTAACTACCGAAAAGAGGGGAAAATCGAAAAAGAGTGGAAGAAGGAAATTGAAGCAGACTACAATCGAAGAAAATAAAAAAAATTGTGTGGGTACCAGGTACCCACACAATTTTGAATATTCAGAATTGTTTGCGTACCTGGTACGCAAACAATTTTACCATGCCATGAAGCGGTCTTTCATTTTCATGAGTCCGTAGACGTAGAAGAAGATTCCACCAGTAATGTACATTAGAATGACGAATAGAATGGCTTTTGTTTGGTCTCCTGTCCAGCGGTAGAATAATCGATAGAAACTGTAAATCACTAATACCATCAGGGCAATTGCTGCTAAAAATCCTAATACTGGTATGGCTGAAACAATGGCTAGACCAAAGTAGATTAATGTATATTTTAAAGCATCTGATTTGATTTCAGGGATGGTTGTTTTTTTGGATATGAGTGCAAATAAAACGTAAATATTGATGATCGGAATCCAACTGAAAACAGCTATCTCATTGAATCCGTTCGTATTTGCAGTATTTGAAAAAATAATGGCAGAAAGAATGTAAGCGATGAGTGCAAAAATCAAAAAGAACACAATGAATCCTAGAACAAACGCCATTAATGCTGCCATATCCAAATACGCATACTCATTACCGTATTGTACGTTCATTTTCTCCACCCCCTTCCATAACGAAATAAAGCCCGCACAAAATTTGAGCTACCCAGGACTTGAAGCCCATTTAGAACGACGGATAATTCACTATATGAACAGGTTCATACAAAAAATGACAAGAAGATTCATGAAGTTTTGGGATAAATAAGCAGGCGGAGGGGAGAGGAATATGTTTGTGATAGTGAGAAATAAAGGTACATAAATGAAAAATATGTGTTGGCGAATAATATTGATGTTTTGGCGATTAAGTCATGCAGATTGGCGAATACCTTCAAGGATCTGACGAATATATTTGTTTATTATTCCAGAAATTCTAATCTAGGCAAATAAATCCTATGTTTTGGCAAATAGATCATGCAGATTGGCGAATCTATTTATCATTTTGGCGAATATCTTCAGTCCAATCTCTTAAGTTCTAATAACTACTGAATATTTCTAAAAACCAATGTAGAAATTTTAATAACTAGTAGATTCTTTCTAATAACTTGTGCATATTTTCTAATAATCGGTCATATTTCTAATAACTTTCTAAAATTATCTAATAACTACATGAAGCTTTCTAATATTTAAAGATTTTTTTCTAATAAGCTCTCATACCAATTTTTCAAAAGCACAGCCAAATAAAAAACCCCTCGAATTCACATCCGAGGGGTTAAACTTCATATGATCATTCAATTTCGCTTGGACTGGCACTTTCACTTGGGTTAACACCTGAAAGATTCGAAGAGTCTTCAATTAATCCTAAATGACTTTTTAATATGTTTTGCGTTTCAATTAAATGTTGTTGATCTAGTTCCCAAATATACGCACCTGTAGCTGGGTTTGATCCATTCTGACCATCAAGCGTCAATGTATCAATTTGAGGGATTCCACCTATTAAGTATGCGAAGAATGATTTCATTTCCTCAAAGGTCATGTCCGTTTTCATGTTAGCACCGACAGCATCAATGATTGCGCCATAACTACCAATGGAAGTAATGTTTGCTGCTTTTTTAGCAATGGCTTTTAAAATTTCTTGCTGACGTTTCCCACGTTCAATATCGCTATCTAAATAACGAGTACGTGCTAAGGCTAACGCTTCACGTCCATCCAATGTATGGAAACCTTCTCGTAATTGAATTGTACGTTGGTCATTTTCATCAAGTTCTAAACGATCGTATGGAACTTCAATGTCAATTCCACCAACTGCATCAACTACATCGATGAATGCGTTAAAGTTCATCTTCACATAATAATCTACTGGAATGTCAAATAATTCTTCTACAGTTTCAATCGTAGCTAGTGTTCCACCAAATGCATGAGCATGTGTAATTTTATCTTTATAATTTAAATAAGGCACGTAAACAAATGAATCACGAGGAATACTTACTAACTTCACTGTTCTTGCTTCTTGGTTTAAGGTAGCTAATAACAAAGCATCCGAACGAGGATTTCCTAAACCAGCCTCTTGTCGGTTTTCGCTATCATCAACACCAATAAATAGAATAGATACGTTGTCCTGGGTTGGCTCTACAGCCGTTTCACGCTTCTCCGACTTTTCACGATCTTCTATTTCCTCATAGGCTTTATCTGCTGCTGTTTCTGCTTTTTTCGTTAAATAGACTGCGTATGTAGTTAAACAAATTAAAAGGGAGGCACAAAGTAGGACAAGTATTTTCAGTGCATATACGAAAGCGCCTTTTTTGCCCTTTTGCTGATTTGCTCTTTTCATTAAAATTCTCCTTATATATGAAAATAAATAGCTTATTTTCTATGCGAATGTTGATTCTTGCAATAATAAGTCAAAAAATGTCACGTATAAAATACTCATAAATTTAATTATACTACGTTGATAAAATTCAGTAAATAAATACTTTACTATAAAACAAATTCAAGATACGTTTGATCGACTTTGTTCACGACAGCTTGACCATTCGTAATTTCCGTCATCCAGCTAGTGAAAGTTTCTTCTTCGTCACTTAATACATAGACAAATATATCAACTTGGTCAGCGTATGCTATATTTTCCAAAATGTAGTGAGAAGATCGAATTTCATTTTCTACTTTTCCTAACCATGTATAGTCTATGGAAATTTTCAGTTGATGATGCAATTTTCTTTCCACTACTTGCGCAGCAGAAATTCCCTCTGTAGTGGCCTTCCCGTAAGCGCGGATTAAACCGCCTCCACCAAGTTTTATACCACCAAAATATCTCGTTACAACAACTACTGTATCTTTCAAACCTTGTTTTTTGAGTACTTCTAACATAGGAACGCCTGCAGTTCCGCTAGGTTCCCCGTCATCATTGGCTTTTTGAATCTGATCGTTCTCCCCAACCATATAGCAAGAACAATTATGCGTTGCGGTAGGATGCATTTTTTTTATTTTATCAATAAACTGAATTGCCTCTTCTTCAGTTTCTGCACGATCCACATAAGCTATGAACCTTGATTTTGAGATGATTATTTCCTGTTCTCCAAAGCCTTTCACTGTTTTGTAATTTTTGAGCATATTTAATTCTCCTTCGAATGTTAATATTATGTATATTTTACATTACAAATGTTTGTAATTTTTAACAAAGTGATAAAAAGTGATATAATAGTCTAGTACTAAAGTGTGTTTAATGTAAAATGAATTGTATAGCTTTTTTTACCTAGTTTGAGTTTTTACTGAAATGAGGATTAAAACCATGTTTTCAAATGAAAAAATTGATATCGCTTCATTAGATGTAATCTTTAATCGAATGATAGATACAATTACAAATTCAAAGAATGATATTTTTATTATAAGCGAACAAAGTCGAAGAAGCTTCGAACAAATGAAAATAGAGCTTGAATTTATTAAACAAAAAATAATTGTCACAATTAATGAAAGTGACATATTAGAACAAAAGTTAAGGTTAGCAAAAAATCGATTGGTTGAAGTAAGTAAATATTTCGATAAATATTCCGAAGAACAAGTTAGAGAGGCTTATGAAAATGCAAACAATTTACAAATTAAGCTATCTCTTACTCGTGCCAACGAAAAACAGCTAAGGGAAAAGAGAGATGATATTGAACGACGTTTAAGAGATTTAAGTGATACAATCGAAAGGGCCGAACATATTGTCGACCAAGTTAACGTCGTTATTAATTATTTAACGTCAGATTTGAAAAATGTGAGTAGAGCTCTTGAAAAAGCGAAATTAAAACAAGATTTTGGTATAAAGATTATCGCTTCTCAAGAAAAGGAGCGAAAAAGGATCTCAAGAGAAATTCATGACGGTCCAGCTCAAATGATGGCGAATGTTTTATTGCGTACTGATTTAATTGAAAGAACTTATCGAGAAAGAGGAATTGACTCAGCCATTAGAGAAATAAGAGAGTTAAAGGGAACAGTCCGTGATGCTTTGTCGGAAGTTCGTCGCATCATTTATGACTTACGACCAATGGCATTAGATGATTTAGGAATTGTTCCGACTTTAAGAAAGTATTTGTTAACGACGATGGAATATAACAGCGGTGTACAAATACACTTTCAGTCAAATAATAATGGAGAGAGATTACCATCGGATTATGAAGTATCGATTTTTCGTTTAGTTCAAGAATCCGTAAACAATGCAATAAAACATGGCAATGCACGAGATATATGGGTTAAAATAGAATGGTTAAAAGAACATATAAATATCATTGTGAAAGATAATGGTAATGGTTTTGAATTAAATACAATAAAAGACAAATCTTTTGGTTTAGTTGGTATGAAAGAACGGGTAGATTTATTAAAAGGAACTATGGAAATTAAAAGTAACGTTGGAGATGGGACCGTTATTTTATTTAAAATTCCACTCCACGAAATACAAGATCGTATAGGAACATAGGAACTTAAAATTGACAAAAAACGTCTATAAATTAGATGTATGCGGAAATGTTAGTCTAGGGGGTAACAATTATGACAAAAATTATTATTATCGATGACCACCAACTGTTTCGTGAAGGGGTTAAACGAATTTTAGATTTCGAGGACACGTTTGAAGTGGTTGCTGAAGGTGACGACGGAGCGGATATCGTTCGCTTATACCGTGAAGTTTTACCAGACGTTGTACTAATGGATATTAACATGCCAGGGAAAAATGGTGTCGATGCGACATCTGAGTTAGTAAAAGAATTCCCAGAAGCAAAAGTAATTATGCTTTCAATTCATGATGATGAAAGCTACGTATCACATGCATTAAAATCAGGTGCATTAGGTTACATGTTAAAAGAAATGGATGCAGATGAAATCGTTGAAGCGATTAAAATCGTAGCAAATGGTGGTTCTTATTTACATCCAAAAGTAACGAAAAACCTAGTGGCTGAGTTCCGACGCTTAAGCGAACATGAAAATAAAGGCAATTTCCACCAAACAGAAATTCGTCGTCCATTCCACTTACTAACAAAACGTGAGTGTGAAGTTCTTCAATTATTAACTGATGGACAATCGAACCGTACAATCGGTGAAACATTATATATTTCTGAAAAAACGGTTAAAAACCACGTATCAAGCATTCTTCAAAAAATGAATGTGAACGACCGAACACAAGCTGTTGTTACTGCTATTAAAAATGGGTGGGTAGAAGTTCGTTAATTTCTATTAAACTCTTTATAGAATTGAGAAATTCCAATCTGTTATAGGTTGGAATTTTTTTATTGCCATAATATTGTGATATTTAGGTTATTTTAGGTAAAAATGCTACATGCTAGAATAAGCGCGAGAATTTTTTTGCAACTATTTAATTTGTGAAGCGTCATTAAATCCTGATATGATTAAAGGTGCAAATTTCGTTTCAATATGGATTTGTATTATTCCAGTGAAAATTTCACTATTTTAGTTGAATAAGAGTAAGCCAATAGGCATAGGTCAGAAAGTATGCTACAATTGTGCATCGGGAGGATTAGGCAAATGAGTAAATGGTTGATAGCTGTTTTTGCAGTGTTTATGCTTGCAGCTTGCAGTGATAAAGAACAACAAGTGAATCTTGCAGAAAATGAACAAATTATTGAAGAAGGTACAGTAGGTTTTGAAATCATGGGTGAAACAATTGAAGAAGCATCTGGTGTGCCTACTGAAGAGAAAGAATCTATTATTTCATCATTCGAAGAATATATTGCTTCATTTAACGCAAAAGACATCGATCGCTATGTGAACACACTTTCTAAAAATCCACAAGGCTTCTCCATCGAAGACGATCAAGAAGCAGCAAAGATGGCGTTTGAACAATACGATATTACAAAAACCGCTTCAGACATCACTATTGTGAAATATAACGAAAACGAAGCACAAGTTTACGCCAACATCGTAACAGACATGACCGAACTTGCATCCGGCACAGAACTTCAAGACGAAGGCCGCCAAGTAACCGTTTTGGTCAAAGAAGATAATGCTTGGAAAGTAACGAGCATTTATTATATTGGAAATCAATTTTAAATATAGGATTTTCGCATAATTGTTGACATAGGAAGTAGAATAAGTAAAGCATTCCGCGGTTTGGGTGATTGCGGGGTGTTTTATTTTTTTGTGGGTGTGGAGCCGCGGGGCGTGGCGGCGCTGGTGCGAGGAGCGGTGGCGCGGGATTCGCAAATAAGACCGTGGATTTCGCAAATAGGGATGCGAGAATCGCAAGTAAAGTGTGAGATTTCACAAGTAACTTGTAATTCGCAAATAAAATATCTGGAAACGCAAATAACTTACTAGAAATCGCAAATAGAAAAATGAAAACCGCAAGTAAACAATCAATAATCGCAAATAAATTAGAATTCGCAAATTGATCATCAAAATTCGCATTCGCAAATAAGTGGTGAAATTTTCGCAAGTAACTTGCAATTCGCAAATAAAATATCCGGAACCGCAAATACCTTACTATAAATCGCAAATGGACTTCCGGAATTCACAAGTAAAGAGTGAGATATCGCAAGTAACTTGCAATTCGCAAATAAAATATCCGGAACCGCAAACAACTTGCTAGAAATCGCAAATAGAAATATGAAAATCGCAAGTAAACAATCGATAATCGCAAGTAAATTAGAATTCGCAAATTAACATCCTGAATTCGCAAATTGATCATCTAAAATCGCAAATGGACTTAAGGAATTCGCAAATAAAGTGTGAGAAATCGCAAGTAAATTGTAATTCACAAATTAACATCCGGAATTCGCAAATTGATCATCTAAAATCGCAAATGGACTTAAGGAATTCGCAAGTAAAGAGTGAGATATCGCAAGTAACTTGCAATTCGCAAATAAAACATCCGGAACCGCAAATAACTTACTAGAAATCACAAATAGTAATATGAAAATCGCAAGTAAATCAAAATTCGCAAATAAAGTATGAGAATTCGCAAGTAACAATCACGATTTACAAGTATGCGATTTATCAAAGATGTAATGGTGCTAAAATCACGTTTTCTAGCCTAATTTTCTATTGAAAAAACTATTATCAATTTAAGATATATTAAAAGTTCACAACATGACATTTGTCATGTAAACTATTACCAAGGGGAGTGGTGAAATTAATGAAAATTGCGGTCGTAACCGATAGTACAGCGTATTTAACGCATGAGGAAAGAGAAAAATATAACATTCATGTCATACCTTTAAGCGTAACACTTGAAGAAGGCGCTTTTGAGGAAGAGGTCGAAATCTCAACAACTGAATTTTACAATAAAGTGAAAAAAGCAAAAGTGTTCCCAAAAACAACGCAGCCAGCTGTTGGAAAGTTTGTGGAACTTTATGAAGCACTTGCAAAAGACCATGATGATGTCATTTCAATTCATCTATCAAGTGGAATTAGCGGAACTTACCAAGGAGCTGTACAAGCTGGGGAAATGGTCGAAGGTATTGAAGTTTATGCCTTTGACAGCGAAATTTCTTGTGCACCACAAGCGTTTTACGCAAAAAAAGCAAGTGAGATGGCGAAAAACGGCGCTTCTGTGGAAGAAATTCTAGCCAAGCTTGAAGATTTAAAAACTAAAACGAAAGCCTATTTCGTTGTAGACGACTTATCACACTTACAACGAGGTGGACGTCTTTCGTCTGCAGCTGCAATCGTAGGTGGACTATTACAAATCAAACCAGTCCTAAACTTTGAAAATAAAGTAATCGTTCCTTTCGAAAAAATCCGTACAAAGAAAAAAGCTTTAAAACGCGTTGAAGAACTTTTAGCCGAAGACACTAAAAACTATGAACGTTTAGAAGGCGTTGTCATTCATGCAAACGCTGAAGCAGAAGGCAAAGCGTGGATGAATGAACTTGCTGCCAAATATCCAAACGTAGATTTCCATTTAAGCTACTTCGGTCCAGTAATCGGTACGCATTTAGGTGAAGGATCACTTGGATTGACTTGGGTAGAGAAGAACTAGTTAAGGATTTATTTAATTTTTCCCTAATTAAAATGCAATTATATTATAAAATTTATAGAACAAAGCCTCTGTTGTTAAAACAGGGGTTTTTTGTATTTAATAAGCTTTATTTATTACTAAAAGGAGAAATAAGAATGGTTGCACAGCAATAGTAGGAGTTCAATAAGACAAAAGAAGTTGGACAATTGATTGAACTGTCCCGTAGAAGCGTTCTATGAGACAAAAGGAGCTGGAAAATTGGTTGAACTGTCTCGTAGAAGCGATGTATGAGACAAAAGAGGCTAGAAAATAGGTTGAATTGTCCCGTAGAACCGTTCTATGAGACAAAAGGGGATGGAAAATTGGTTGAACTGTCCCGTAGAAGCGTTCTATGAGACAAAAGGAATTGGAAAATTGGTTGAATTGTCCCGTAGAAGCGATCTATGAGACAAAAGAGGCTGGAAAATAAGTTGAATTGTCCCGTAGAAGCATTCTATGAGACAAAAGGCGTTGGAAAATAAGTTGAACTGTCCCGTGGAAGCGATCTATGAGACAAAAGAGGCTGGAAAATAAGTTGAACTGTCCCGTAGAACCGTTCTATGAGACAAAAGGAGCTGGAAAATTGGTTGAACTGTCTCGTAGAAGCGATCTATGAGACAAAAGGGGTTGGAAAATTGGTTGAACTGTCCCGTAGAAGCGTTCTATGAGACAAAAGGAGCTGGAAAATTGGTTGAACTGTCCCGTAGAAGCGATCTATGAGACAAAAGGGGTTGGAAAATTGGTTGAACTGTCCCGCGTAGAAGCGTTCTATGAGACAAAAGGGGATGGAAAAATAGTAGAACTGTCGCGTAGAAGCATTATATGAGACAAAAGAGGTTAGAAAACTAGCTAGATTGTCCAATAAAAGTAACTTAAATATAAAATGTTGGAGGGTGAACTTTGAGATTTAAACTAATAAAAACAAGCAACTATATAACTTACAAAAGCATCATAGTCGAACCACAAGTTCGGGATTTTTTCTCAGGTCGTATTTGGACTAGGAACCATACACCATTTCCGCAAGAAAAAATAGAGAAGTATATTGAGAGAGGCTATTTTAAATTAAGATCAGCCATCTCAATTAAGAACACCTCATTTGGACCCTTCAAAAGGAAGCGCTACATATGTAATCGATGCCACAATTCCAATCAGCAAGAATTCATAGAGTTTGATTGTGCTAAGTGCGAAAGTAAATGTGTATATTGCAGGCATTGTATCAATATGGGGAGGATGAGTAGCTGTACGGAACTCATTTTGTGGAAAGGACCTAAGCCAAAGCAAAAGCGGAACAAAGTTTTAGATTGGGCTGGCCAATTTACTGAACTTCAGCAAAAAGCGGCAAATGAATTAATTCAAAGCCTCGAACAAAATCGTAACCATTTGGTTCACGCGGTCTGTGGAGCAGGGAAAACTGAGATTTTATTCCCGGCCGTTCATTATGCATTAAACCGGGGCAATCGGGTTTGCATTGCAACACCAAGAACCGATGTGGTGCTCGAATTATTTCCGCGGTTTCAAAAAGTGTTCCCAAATACCACCATTCACGCATTATACGGTGGCTCACCGCAGCAACCTGGCTTCGCAGAACTTGTCATTACTACAACCCACCAACTATACCGATTCGAAAACGCATTTGATGTGGTTATTGTCGATGAGGCGGATGCATTTCCATATACTTTCGATGAATCACTACAAAAAGCAGTCATCAAAGCTCGAAAACCTAACGCGCCAACTGTATTTGTTACCGCAACACCATCAGCCAAAATCCTTAACAGAACTAAAAAAGAAAACTGGGGAGTATCTTTCATTCCAAGAAGATTCCATGGTCATCCACTTCCAGTACCACGCTTCCAATCATTATGGAATTACAACAAACCTTTTGAAAAAGGCTCCATCCCACCGAAATTACTACAATGGACGAAACAACGACTACAAAACAAAGAGCCTTTTTTAATTTTCTTCCCAACAATTCAATTAATGAAAACAGCGATCACGTTATTTGAAAATATTCATCCAAATATATTGAGCGTCTATGCAGAAGATGCAGATCGTAAAGAAAAAGTGATGAAGCTTCGCAATGAAGAAATCCCAGGACTGCTGACAACAACCATTCTTGAACGGGGTGTAACAATAAAAAACGTACAAGTTGCAGTTGTAGGTGCCGAATCAAAAATATTTACATCCAGTGCTCTTATTCAAATCAGCGGTCGCGTTGGAAGGAATGTGAATTTTCCACAAGGGGATATCGTTTATTTCCATCATGGAATCACGACTGAAATGGACGAAGCAAGAAATGAAATTATGAGACTAAATAAAATGGGATTTGGGAGTAGTGGCTAATGAAAAAGGAAATTTACAATTGTTTGTTATGTGGTACGCCATTAAATGAAAATGTGACGTGGAAATCGTTGTTGGGAAGTGATTACCCAGATACGATTTGTTCTGATTGTGAAGGTGAATTAGAACCAGTCACAGAAAGTGATTCACACGAAATTATTTCGCTTTATCAATACAACGACAAAATGAAAGACTACCTCCACAGATATAAATTTATGCACGATGTGATCCTCGCGAAAGTTTTTCGCAATCAAATCAGAAAACATCTATATAAACGACGTGAAACGATTGTGCCAATTCCGATACATCCCGAAAAACTGAAAGAACGTACCTTTGCACATATCGATGAGCTTTTAAAAGCCGCAGACCTCTCCTTTAAACAATATCTTGAAAAGATTACAACTGAAACACAAGGCGAAAAATCACGTGATGAACGTCTCAATACACCGCAATTATTTAAACTTAAGCAAAATGTCGATATGAAAAATAAAGAAATCCTACTCGTGGACGATATTATAACTACTGGAACAACTATTCAACATGCTAAAAATTTGTTAATTCAAGAGGGCGCCAAATCGGTGAAGGCATTCACTTTGATTAGAGGCTAGCCAAATCTTAAAAAATCGTGAACTTCATTTACTTTTTAAAATTCCAATAGTAGCATTCAAATTGAATAGATAAAAAAATGAGATAATTTATTTAAATAAAATCGGGGGAAATCAAATGGCTGAAATTCGAAATTGTCCAAGCTGTGGTGAGTTTTTTAACTACACAGGTATAAGAGACATTTGTCATAAGTGTGCACAAAATGAAGAAGATATGTATCAAATCGTTTATAGATTCCTTAGAAAACGTGAAAATCGTGCGGCAACAGTTGAACGTATTGTGGAAGCTACTGGAGTACAGGAAGAACTTTTATACAAATGGGTGCGTAAAGGTCGTTTACATCCTGCAGTATTCCCGAACTTAGGATATCCATGTGATAACTGTGGTCGTTTAACGAATAAAGGGAAGTTATGCCAAAATTGTACCGATGATCTTAAATCAGATTTAAGAACATTTGAAGCTGCTAAGGAATTTAGGGAAGATATTAAAAGACGCGAAAAGGCTACATATTTAGCTGATAGAAAAGACAATTAAATAAATCGCTTACAATTTGGCCAGATACTTTCATTGATTAAACAATTGGAAAGTGGTTCATGCTGATTTGTAAGTTTTTTTATATTTGTAAATGATTTTTTTCATTTTCTTATTAACTTTTTTGTGAATTGACCGAAATAAATAATAGTAAAGAATTTGAGGGGAGGCCTCATTGTGAAAATCACTTCATATGGCGTAAATAATGTAAATCCATACAATAAACAACAGCAAAAATTGAAAGCTGCGAGTGAAAGCAAACCATTTGCCGATAAAATAGAAATTTCTTCAGCTGCAAAGGAAATGCAAGTAAACTCAACGGTTAATACTGAGCGTGCAGAAAAAGTTCAAAAACTAAAAGAACAAATTGCATCAGGTGAATACAAAGTTGATGCACACAAAGTTGCAGAAGATATACTGAAATACTATCGAAGATAATCATAAAGGAGTTCAAACCAATGTCAGTACAAACAATCATCGATACATTAGAAAAACTTGAAAAAGTGCATAGAAGTTTGCTTGAACTGGCTCTTCGAAAAACAGAAGTTATTAAAAAGGGCGACATGGTTGAACTCGACCAAATACTAAAAAATGAACAATCACATGTAGCAGCCATCGAAACTATCGAAAAACAGCGTCAAGTTTTGGTAACGGACTACCTAAAATCGAAAGGAATCGATTTCTCTGACATCCCTACTGTAGCCGATTTAATCGAAGCTGCTCATACAGAAAACGAACGTGAACTATTACAACAAGTCCGCGAACGCTTAGTACAAGTAGTTGGCGAACTAAAAAGTCAAAATGATTTAAACCAAAAGCTGGTTTATCAATCATTGCAATTTGTGAATATGTCGCTTGAAATGATACGACCACAAAATGAACAAATCAATTACTCAGGTAATCAAGTGAAGGGGCAAAACTCTGCACCGAAAAGATCAATTTTTGATTCACAAGCATAAAAAAGTGTGCTGTTCTAATTACAGGCACACTTTATTACATAATGGAACATCGAAAAAGGAGGAGACCTCATGCGCTCCACATTTATGGGACTAGAAGCAAGTAAGCGCGGCCTTTTCACACAACAAAGCGCTTTATATACAACTGGACATAACATCTCAAATGCCAACACAGCAGGGTACTCTCGTCAGCGAGTGAACATGGAACCGACTTTAGGATACCCTGGCGTAGGTTTAAATGCTCCAAAAACAGCAGGATTTATTGGTACAGGTGTACAAGCTTCTGCAGTTGAACGTATCCGAGATAGTTTTGTCGATAAACAATTTAGGCAAGAATCCAACAAACTCGGTTATTGGGAAGCAAGATCTCAATCTATTACACAAATGGAAGATATTCTAAATGAACCATCAGACTACGGCCTTGCAAAAGCAATGGATGAATTTTGGAATTCTCTTCAAGATTTAAATGTACGTCCAGAAGATGGTGGTGCCCGTGCGGTAGTTGTACAACGCGGTATTGCTGTAGCTGATTCATTCAACTATATGTATAACTCTATTAAACAATTAAAAGACAATGCTGGTGAAGAAATTGGTATTCTATTAAAAGATACAAACTCAATTTTAGAACAAATTGCTAGTATCAATGAACAAATTATCGCGGTCGAACCAAATGGATTCATGCCTAACGATTTATATGACGCACGTGATAACTTACTAGATCAACTTTCTTCATACTTCCCAATTGAAATTAAAAATGAAAAATCAGGTGGAAATGCTTTAGATATTGCAGAAGGTTCAGTAACTGTTTCACTAGTGCTTAATGGTTCAAAGGTAAAACTTGTTGATGGTAAGAATTTTGCACAACTTCGGTTAAGCCATGGTGCAGAAGATGATGGTGTTACACCAACGAATATGATTAATACATTACATATTGTAAAAGGTGATGGATCTGAAACTGTTCTAAGTAACGATTGGGCGCCAGACGGTACAAAGCAATATTATCAAATTAGTGAGTTTAGTAGCCTTGGGAAATTTAGAGGATTAGTAGATTCATACGGTTACATTGCTGGTAGTAATGAAATCGGACTTCCTATTGCAGGTGGTTTATTTCCTGAAATGCTTGAAAACTTAAATACAATGGCAAAAGAATTTGCAACTG
This sequence comes from Ureibacillus acetophenoni, assembly GCF_900220965.1. Classification (GTDB taxonomy): domain Bacteria; phylum Bacillota; class Bacilli; order Bacillales_A; family Planococcaceae; genus Ureibacillus; species Ureibacillus acetophenoni. The sequence continues at coordinate 225,702 of NZ_OBQC01000001.1, forward strand.
CATTTAATGAACAACATAAAAAAGGTACTGATTTAGATGGAGTAACAGGTCTACCATTCTTCGTAATAAAAGAGAATGGGCTAGGTAACATTACAGCTGAAAATATTTATGTGTCTCAAGAAATAATTGATAATCCTAATTTGATCGCTGCATCTGACTCACAAGAAATAGAAGAACCTCCGGGTAGTGGTAATTTCATCCCTAACCCAGAGCCCGGAAACGGAAAAAATGCACTAAACCTTGCGAATGTTAAATTTACTAAAATTAGTGAGTTAGAAAATGTCAGTGTTCAAACATATTTTGAAGGTTTAATCGGTCAACTTGGTGTTGATGGCCAGCAAGCTAATAGATTACAATATAACGCTCAAGTTCTTCAACAAGCAGTTACTGAGCGTCGCGCTTCCGTTAGTTCGGTATCACTCGATGAAGAAATGACAAACATGATTTCATTCCAACAAGCTTACAATGCCAACGCACGAATGATTACAGTGATTGATGAAACTTTAGATAAAATCATTAACGGCTTAGGCCGCGTTGGATTATAGTAGGAGGTAGACCATGCGCGTAACACAATCTATGCTTTCGGGCAACATGCTCCGAAACTTATCAAATAGTTATTCAAAAATGGGTAAAATCCAAGATCAAATAACAACAGGAAAAAAAGTAACTCGTCCTTCCGATGACCCAGTTGTTGCTATGAAGGGCATAGGCTATCGTACAGAGTTAAACAATGTGGAACAATTTTCACGCAATATTGGGGAAGCATACAACTGGCTGGATACAACAGACGACACATTCGATAAAATTGGTGCAACTCTACAACGTGCTAATGAATTGATGGTCCAGGCATCTAGTGATACTACTACACCTGAGGATCGTGAGAAAATAAATTCAGAACTTCAACAACTTAGAGAACATATTCAAGATCTTTCAAATACAAAAATTGGTGACCGATATATTTTTAGTGGGACAAGAACAACTACGCCTCCTTATGACAAAGAGAACGGAAAATACCAAGATTTTGATGCAGATAATGTTAATGAACCATTCAAAAAATCTATTGAAATAGAAGTATTTGACGGTATCCATATGCAAATCAATACAACACCAATTGAATTGTTTACAAAGATTGATGACATGTTTGGAAGAATTGATGAAAAAATGGGTGAAGGTTCTACCGCAACAGGTTCTGAACTATCAGCTTTCATTGGTCAAATTGATGAAAACATGAATGAATTATTAACAACTCGTGCTGATATTGGAGCTCGTCAAAACCGAGTGGAATTAATGGATGCTCGTCTTCAATCTCAAGAAATCATTGCAACAAAACGTATGTCCGAAAATGAAGATATTGATTATGAAAAAACTATTACAGAAATGATTACACAAGAGTCGATTCACCGTGCAGCTTTATCTGTAGGTGCGAGAATCATTCAACCAACTTTAACAGACTTTTTAAGATAGTAAAAAGCGTTTGGATTAATTTCCAAACGCTTTCTTTCAAAGGAGGGAGACCTTTTGAATATTCCCAAACTGCAAATTGAGTCCACAAAAGCTCAAATTGGTCTAAATATACAAAAGCCTGTTCAAGAAATACAGCAACCTAAAGCAAACTTAGATTTGCAACAACCGGCTGCTATTCTAACCATAAACACAACTAAATCTAAACTTACTATAGACTCCCACGCTGCTAGAGAGAGTATGGATTATAAAAGTTCAATAAGCCGTACTAAAGAAATTGCACAAAAGAGTCTACAAGAATCCTTAGACGGTATCGCTATAATGGCCCAAGAAGGTCAGCAATTAGTAAGGATAGAAAATGGCGGTAATCCGATTGCGGAACAGGCAAAACTTTCGGGTAGACAACCATATTCAAGTTTAAACATTAAATTTATTCCACAAGCTGGTAGTGTAAAAGTGAATTTTGCACCTGCTCAAGTAGATATAGATGTAAAACCTCAGAAAGTTATTAATAATTCAACAATCAACAGGCCGATCCACAACTATACAACAGGAAAAGTAAATGTGGAAATGCTACAATATCCATCTCTAAAAATAGATTGGTTAGTATAAATAGTAAGGAGATTTACTAATGAAAATCAAAACAGCTTATATGGGTGAAATAGAAATAGATCCAAATGAAATTTTACATTTTGAACATGGAATCCCTGGTTTTGAAGAAGAGAATTGTTTTGTGCGTTTACCAATAGAAGAAAATAGTATATTCCAAATCCTTCAATCTACAAAAACAGAAGGACTTGCATTTATCATTACGAGTCCCTATGCAGTCACAACGAATTACAATTTTGATATTGATGAGGCAACAGTTCATGCATTAGAAATTACAGACGAAAGTGAAGTTGCTGTCTTTGCCATTGTCTCATTAAAAGAAACATTAGCAAAATCAACGGTTAATTTAAAAGCACCTATTGTGTTGAATACAAAAAATAATAAGGCAAAACAAGTGATCCTAGATAGTGAAAAATATGATATTCGACAAAAACTCCCTTTTGAAAGTGTAAAGGGGTGAGCATATGCTAGTACTTTCTCGTAAAGTTGGCGAAACGATATGGATTGGAGAAGACGTTGAAATATTTATCTCTGAAGTAAAAGGTGAACAAGTAAAGGTTGGTATTCGTGCACCTAGAAGTATTGAAGTAGTTAGAGGTGAACTTCGACAGGATATTTCAAACTCCAATCTAGAATCAGTGGTGAAAAATCTGGAACTATTAAAAAACACAAAAAAATAAGTCGAAATTCCACAAAAAAAGTTTATAAAACTATTAAACTAAATCGAGTCATGCCGATATTATCTATGTAAGCAGGAAATAGAGTTCGGCCGGCTCGATTTTCTTGTACATACAAAAAAACAAAAGCTCACAAGGAAGTGAGCGGTAAATTCCAAGGAGGAACTAAAAATGAGAATTAATCACAATATTGCGGCTCTTAACACATACCGCCAATTAAATAGCGCAGCTGGTGCACAATCTAAATCAATGGAAAAATTATCTTCAGGTTTACGAATCAATCGTGCTGGAGATGACGCTGCTGGTTTAGCGATCTCTGAAAAAATGCGTGGACAAATCCGTGGTTTAGACATGGCTTCTAAAAACGCTCAAGATGGTATCTCTCTAATCCAAACTGCTGAAGGTGCTTTAAACGAAACTCACTCAATTCTTCAACGTATGCGTGAATTAGCAGTGCAATCATCTAATGATACTAATAATGACAAAGACCGAACTGAATTACAAAAAGAAATTAATCAATTAGCAGATGAAATTGATAGAATTTCTAGTACAACTGAGTTCAACACTAAAAAGTTAATTGATGGTTCTTTATCTGAAAGTGCAAAAAATGGTTACTATACTAATACAAGTGGTACAGCTGTAGCAGGGGTAAATGTTAAATCATTTGCATCTATAGGTACTTCAACTATTGAAGTTGTTTCAGTGGCTAACGCCGATCAAGCTACAATTACATCATCTACTGCTTTAAAAGATAGCGCAACGACACCTGCTGCTGCTACTGGAGCGATTGCATTAGGAGACTTACGGAATAATGCAGGTGATACAAATCTTGGTTTACAAAACGGTGATACAATTAAAATCTCCATGAATGTTGGTGGAGAAGATGTAAATCTAGAGTATAAAATAACAGATGCTAGTACAGAAACTTTCCAAAATGTAATTGATACAATTAATACAGAGTTAGGTTCAAGAGGTACAGCAGATATAAACTCTGGTGCATTAAGAATTACTGGTGCTACTGGTAGAGAGAATGCAATTACAGACGTAAGTATTACTGCAGTATCTTCTTCTGGATCTGATAGAACTGCCTTTAATACTGCGTTAGAATTCACACAAACTTCAGTTGCTGCAAACGCTGGAGATGCAATTTTAACTGTTGGTAGCGATGCTGTAACAAATGACTCGGTAGCAGCTGCTGCAGGATCAAAAGTGAATAATTTAATTGATGGTGTTGAGATTCAAATGGCAAATGTTGCTTTCAACGCTAATGATGAAATTAGTGTAACTGTATCAAAATCAGATCAATCTTTATCAATGCACATTGGAGCAAATGAAGACCAAACAATGGATATTTCAATAGGTGACATGGGCGCTCGTGCTCTAGGGGTAAGAGACACAGAAGGTAGTGCTGTTGATGTATCTAGCGCTTCAAAAGCAGAAAAAGCTATTACATCTATAAATAATGCAATTGAGCAGGTTTCAGGGGAACGTTCTAAACTTGGAGCTTATCAAAACCGTTTAGAGCATACAATTAATAACCTTGGTACATCTGCAGAAAATTTAACTGCTGCAGAATCTCGTATTCGTGATGTTGATATGGCAAAAGAAATGATGGAACAAACTAAAAACTCTATTCTTTCTCAAGCTGCCCAAGCCATGCTTGCTCAAGCTAATCAACAGCCACAAGGGGTACTTCAACTACTACGTTAATTTATTACTAACTACAGTGCGTATTTTTCATTTACTACGTTATGAAGTTAAAGAGAGTCTTGCTAGACTCTCTTTTTATATTGATTTGCAAAATAAGGAGGAAAAGTATGTCCAGTGATTACAGTGTGAATTCTATACAATATTGGAATACCAAATTTGAAACTAAGTGGGAACTGAATAGAGGGCCAGAGCAGACAACATTCTTTTATGAAGTTTTATTAAAAAACTTACCAGTTAAAATAAAGAATAGGATTAAATATGAAAAAATGTCTATTTGTGATATTGGTTGTGCCTTAGGGGATGGAGTTAATAAAATTAGTGAATACTTTACAAGTAATCTATTAACAGGAATTGACTTTTCAGAAGAGGCAATAAAAAAGGCAAAAAAAAAATACCCTCATATAGATTTTGAATGTCAAGATATATTAAGGGTTAAACAAAATTTTGATGTTATTATTTCTTCTAATACTTTAGAACACTTCAAAAATCCGTTACATATAACAAGGTACCTTACAGAAATTACAAATAATTTTTTAATAATATTAATACCTTTCCAAGAAAATGAAGTAAACCGTGATAAAGAACATGAATCTAGTTTTAATTATAATTCATTTCCAATGGTAATAGATGATTTTTTCTTATGTTATCATAAAGTAATAAATTTTAAGGATACCCCTAACCCCTATTGGAATGGTAAGCAATTACTTGTAATTTACTCAAAAAAAGATGAATTAGAAAAATTAAACTTAAGTTCCGTAATAGAGCCAAAAGTATTTGTAGGCGCTCCCGTACGGAACAGAGCATGGATTCTACCAAGATTTTTTGAATCGTTGTTACAACAAAATGTTAAAATGGAAACGTGCTTTATAGTTAATGATTGTGATGATAACACAATAGAAGTATTAGAAGAAAATAGAGTTAACTTTATACAGAAGAACTTCGGAAAAGAGTTCGGAAGTAATAGAGGTGAATATTCTAAAAAAAATTTAGCAATACTTCGTAATTTATTATTAGAAGAGTTTCTTAAAAGTGATTGTGAATACTTCTTTTCTATCGATACTGACATAATAATCCCAGATGGTTCATTACGCAAATTACTGGAAGATGATAAAGACATTGTATCCATGATTATTAGTAATATACCAAGTGGCAGTGCACACAATATTTACATAAATCAGAATCACGTATCTCCAGTACCTGAAGGAATCATACCTGTTGATATGACAGGAGCTGTTTATCTTATTAAGAGGGAAGTTATTGAATCCGGAGTTGGGTATGCATATGACCCAAAAGGAGAAGATGTACCATTTTGTAGGTCAGCAATAAACGCAGGATTCGAATTATATTGTGATACTAGGTTAAGGCCGATACATGTTTATGAGCCCAATCTAGAATTAACTGCGAATATTATTAGTCATGAAGATTATAAAATAATTCTTGAAAAGGCGATAAGATTATTGGAGAAAATATTCGAAAGTGTAATTAGTTTAAAATCTAATATTAATAATAAATTAATTATTTTAGATATTATAAATGCTTATAATAAAGTTGCTAATATTATAAATATATATTATCCTATTATCTCGAATAAATTAATATTCTCACAAATGTCAATTATTAAAGAATATTTAGATAAAATATTATATTATATTGAAATTAATCATATTGATGAAGCTAATAATATATTGAATAATTTGCTTCTTCCTACTTTTAGTAATTTGACTATAGAATTGATTGAGGTATTTTTACCAGATGTAATGAAATATAATCCGAATTCACTATAAGAAATAATCTTTATTTAAATATTTATAGTAGAAACTCATTCCAGTTTCATTGAATTGACTAGGTTTAAATGATCTTAGGTGAAAATAATAATTGTAAAATAAAGTTAAATTTTGCCGTAATATAAATTAGAAGTAGGTCTTGGAGCCTTACTATTTCCTAAAACCTATTTCAATAGATTAACAAATATTAAATAATGATTAAAAATCACATATTTAGTGCTGAACCTCAAAAGTTAGATGGAAAGTTTAACTATTGGGGTATTTTTTAAAATGCATAGAATTTATTTTAAATTTATTGTTGTTTAAGAATAATCAGTTGGTATATTATCCTGAAAATTATTTGATAAGAAATCAAAATTCCAAATTATTAACTTCAGAATCTTATTATCAAAATGTTACAATTTGAGTTCGAAATGAATAATCCGTCTTATATTATTAAAAGTCTTTTTATAGTTAAACTTTATTGGAGAATCCCGGTGTCTTTTTAGAAAGTAACAGTGGTATTTGAACTAGAATAAGGATTAGAATTTAAAAATCTAATTGATGCTGCAGATAAACGACAGGTAAACTTATTCAACAATAGAAGAAAGAGTATTCAGATTAAAGAACAAGTGTAAATATTCTTAAGGTTTTAGGATAAATATATTGCTTAAGAAAAAAGTTACATTGGCATTCTTATAAAACACGGTTCGTATGTTCGCGAGAAACCGTTTAAACCGACTAACTAGTATACCGATTCTTATACAAAAGTTGGTAGAAATCATCACATAATTGAAATGTACTGGAATTGAAAATATTTAATTGGAGGCAATTTCAGATTTGTATAATGGCAAAATTATTTTTTGGGGTTTTCCATAAATTAATAAAAAACATATAAATTGTACTAAAAACACTTACCCTGGAAATATACAGATTAAGCATGCAATATCTAAATAAATGTAGGTAATAACTTTGAAGCGAAATAGATATTGTATGGTTGTTCGGTGTTTTTCCTCTTTTTTTGGAGATTTCTATGAATTTTCAAGAAATACCTAGAACCAGTGTGCAGATAATTGCTGCAATGCTAAAGATATTAGGAATTTATTCTGAAACATAAGAAGAACGAATTATTAAAACAATATTAACTGGTTTAAGCCCAGCCCAGTGATATACAGAACATAATCGAGTAAAACTGCTGCTTTAACTATAACTTGTTGGGTCAAATCTTACTATTGTCATAGATATTTATTTTCATCCTACTATATGCTTGTAAAAACTAATTTTATTTAACCGATATATAGAATAACATACTTATTGTTTGGAGGATTATTTATGCGTGTTCATAGCCATTCAATTGAAAAAGTAGTTTTAACGAAAATAAATGAGAAAGAAGACAAAGCTGTTAAGCCAACTAATGTAGAAGTTATAAATCATACAAATAAAGAGAGCCAACAAGAAATGTCCAAAGACATGCTTCAAAAGGCAGTTGACTCAGTCAATGAACTATTTCAAATATACGAGAAAGAATTAAAGTTTGTTTTTCACGAAGGACTGGAACAGTATTTTGTTCAGCTAGTTAATTCTATTACAGAAGAAGTTGTGAGAGAAATTCCACCTAAAAAACTGTTAGATGCTTTCTATGAAATGCAAAAATTAGCTGGAATGATTGTTGACGAAAAAATTTAAAGAAAATGTGGGTGTAATACAATGACAACGATGCGAATTGGCGGATTAGCTTCTGGAATGGATATTGATAGTTTGGTTGAGAAACTAATGATGACAGAACGTGCGCCTTTGGACAAACTTGAGCAAAAAAAACAAACCTATGAATGGCAACGTGATGCCTATAGAGAAGTAAATACAAAGTTAAAAACATTTGATACTTTTCTAGCGGATAATTATTTTATTAGATCAATGAGTGTTAAAACCGCGACTACTTCTAATTCAAATTTTGTCACTGCAGAAGCAACAAGTGCAGCTTCTGGAACATTAACGATTGAAGGGGTTTCCCAATTAGCAACAGCCGCTCGTGGTATTAGTAGTCAAATTAATGCAACAGGAACGACTACTATGGGACAACTGCTAGGTGGAAATTTACCTGCAAGTGACAAACAATATATCGAAATTCGTGCTATACAAAAGGACGGGTCTTTAGCGACAAAACCTACAAAAATTGAATATACAAGCTCTATGAATATTAGTGATTTTGTTAGCAAATTAAATAGTAGTAATGCAGGTGTCACAGCAATATTTGAAAATGGACGTTTATCAATTACCTCTACAAATACCGGTGATGTGAAAAATAGCGAAGAAGTGGTAATTGGGAATGGCAGTGAAGTATTTCAGGCATTTGGATTTGACCCGAATAATATTTTTACTAAAAAGGGTACAAATGCAGTGTTCCAAGTAAATGGAATTGCTACAGAACGATCAACAAATACATTTACTATTTCAGGATATAACGTTACGTTAAAAGATACTTTTAATTCACAAGCTACTATTAATGCAACGCTTAAAGATGCTTTTAATGACTATAAGTTTACTAAGGAGAACTATGATTCAAAATCTAGCATTTATGATACAAAATCAGAAGCTTTTCAATCAGCACAATCAGATTACACTAAAGCATATAATGATAACTTTTTAACTAAATACGTACCTACAGATATACAAACAATATGGACTAAACTAGGAAGACCGGATCTTTTAGCAAAGCTTGACCATGATACTATTAGTACCGTTTTAGCAAATATAGATTCAACAAGCCAAGAAAGTATTATAGCAGGATTAGAAACAATTTCTGATGAAATTATCCCAAAAGAGCTAAAAGATGAGTTAAAAACTTTAACTCCAGAAGCTTTCAAAACTTTGCAAGAGCTTAATGTTGATAACTATAATTCTTTAAGACCAATAGCGATATTAGAAACAAAATACATTAATTTGAACAAAACATTTTTGAAGGATTTATCTCCTGATGAGATTACAGTTCTTGCTGATTTAGATTTATCAGGTGATGCACCTTTAGATAATTTACCTGAAGACCATATATTAAATAATCCTGAAAATAAGGCATTAAAAGATAATTTAGGTAAATTGGCTGTAGAGGAACTAAATATACTAGACACCTTAAGTGAAGATCAATTATTAAGCTTTAAAAATATTGCAACTGCAGAAGTAACTTTAAATACTGCTGAAAATGAAATGAATCTTGCTTCTGTTAACAAAGCAGTTGCTGAAAATCAGAAAAATTCTAGCTTCCAAATATTTAAAGATTTATATATCCAGAATGGTTTAGTACCAGATGGTAAGACAAAAGAAGAGTTAGATGCAATGACTGATGAACAATTAGAGGAATTGTTTAATAGCTTCACAGAAGTACCTCGGATCACAGTGACCGAAATGAAAGAAAATACTGTTACACTTGCTTCATCAACAAACGTAGACGAAATGATTGATAAAATTAAGGAGTTCGTACAAACGTATAACGGACTGATAACGGATTTAAACAATTTAACGAATGAAACAAAGTATCGTGACTATAAGCCATTGACAACACTACAAAGAAAAGAAATGGAAGATAAAGAAATTGAGCTTTGGGAAGAAAAAGCTAAAAGTGGTTTACTTCGAGGAGATTCAACTATTCGTGAAGGTATTTCTTCAATGAGAAACTTAATCTATCAATCAAATCCCGCCATTGCGAATATAAAATTTAATACGCTTTTTAGCGTTGGTATTACTACTTCAAAAGATTATCTTTCAGGTGGTACATTAGAAATAGATGATCAAAAACTAAGAGATGCTTTAAATGAAGATCCTGATTCAGTCTTAAAATTATTTACATTTGATGGTGAAAAAGAAGCTGGTATCACAGTTAATGGAGAGACAAAAACAGCTGATACACGAGGTTTTTTAAGAAAGCTTCGTGGGGAGATTGATGTAATTGAATCGAAAATTGTGGAGCGAGCTGGCCGAGCTTCTATGAATGAGACTCAATTTACTCTAGGAAGTTATCTAAGAGATGTAAACAAACGAATCGACACATGGCAAGACAAACTAGTTGAAATAGAAGATCGCTATTGGAGACAATTTGGTGCTATGGAACAAATGATTAATAAAGCTAACCAGCAATCTACTATGTTAATGGGATCATTCTATCAATAGATTGGAGTTCGCAACAATGGATAACGAGCAAAAATTACTCCAAATATCCGCAAAACTTTTTCAACAATTAGAATCAGTTCCTAGAAGTGAGGAACGAGATAAATTTATTGAAGAAGTAAACCGACAATTGAATGAACGTGGGAATGTACTTGAGATTCTTCACAACGAGGGATTTCAAATAGAGCCAGAAACTAAATTACACTCGATGCTTATTGAATTAGATAAAGGTATTCGCGAAAGACTGGACATTGTTATGGAAGCAGTAAAGAGTGATATGAAAACATTGCAAAAGGCTAAAAATAAGGAAAAAAAATATATTAATCCCTATGATTCTGTTCGCACAATGGATGGAAGATATTACGATAAGAAAAAATAGATGAATCATTGACTGTTATTTAGAAGTCACTTTCATTATTCAAAAAGGAGTACTAATAATGGTAACACACAATGCAGCATATAACGCTTATCAACAAAATAGCGTCACAACAGCTTCTCCAGGTGAACTTACATTAATGTTATATAATGGATGTATTAAATTCTTACTGAAATCTAAAAAAGCGATTGAAGAAAATAACATCGTAGAAAAGAATACAAATATACAAAAGGCACAAAACATCATTATTGAATTGATGGTTACTTTAAAATTAGATGAAGAAGTGGCAAAACAAATGCTTTCATTATACGACTATATGAACCGCAGACTAATTGAAGCTAACATTAAAAATGATACTGAAATCATCGACGAAGTAATTGGCCTATCAACAGAATTCCGCGACACTTGGAAGCAAGTAATCCAAATCACTCGTCAACAACAATACGGCAACATGCAACAAATCTAATTGAACGGCTCTGTAGACGAAAATCGTTTACAGAGCTTTTTATATTTCGCTATTAATTTAATGAATGAATTTTATTAATTAAAATCCTCCCATTGGCGAAATCCACATACGACATATTAATAATTATGCGCAATTTCACATAACTTTGAATATGTCGTATCTCAAAATCGGTAATCCACAGAACTCCATTTTATTAGCCACACATACTCCCTGAGATCTCCCCAAAACATTTTTTACAAATCCTTGAACATCCCCACAAAATTCACAACCCAAACCAGCGATTTCATTCGACTTTCCACCCCTAAAGGTCGATAATGAAAGTAAGAAATACGCCCAAATATTGGGAGGTAATGACTATGAAATTTAAGCGACAAGAAGGATTTCGTTTTGTGTTTAATGAACCAATCAAGGCGAATTTCGTTATAGTTAATAAGGATGGACAAGTTGATCAAATTAATCACAAAAATAGCCATCCCTGTGAAATTCTCGATCAGAGCCCGAGAGGTATAAAAATATATTCGAATGTCGAAATTGGAGAGGATGAAGTTCAGCCGGTCCAACTTGAGATTGAATTCGTTCTTGATGTGACAACTATTCGTGCACTTGGTGAGGTTGTTTGGACAAAGCCTTTTGGACAAGGGAAGCAATATGGAATTCACATTATTGACCAACCTGACATCGTCGATTTAATCATCAATGAGATGAAACAGCGTAGAAGAAAAGAAGTGCTTAAGAAATAATGATAGCGCTTACCTAAAGCGAAAGCGTGCGAACAGCAACTTTTGCTTACCCGCTTTTATTCCGAAATCAAACATCCACACACCTTGCAAAATTTGTTGTTAAGTATGTAAAGATTTCGACAAGATAGGCAGGATATTCCTTACACTATGGAGAATATATTTACTAAGGGCTAACATCTTTAACAAGAATTTTACAATTCGAAATTAGTTGGCCTTATTGCGAAGGGAAACCATTTCATTTGGTTACACTATAACTGAATGGAATTAAGCCTCGGGCGGATACAGTAGATTCTATTCTATTGGGCTTACTAGATAAGATCTGGGCGGCTAATTCGCCAAGGTGCATTTGATTAAAAGGAGGAGTTTACATGATTAAATTTAACATTCGTGGTGAAAACATTGAGGTAACTCCAGCGATACGCGAGTACGTTGAAAGCAAGATTGAGAAAATTGAGCGTTACTTTGGCGAAGATTTTGAAGCTAAAGCCAATGTCAATCTGAAAGTTTACAACGACAAGCAAAATAAAGTGGAAGTTACCATCCCAATGAAAAACGTAACACTCCGTGCAGAAGAACGTCATAATGACATGTATGCTGCAATAGACTTAATCGTCGATAAGTTAGAACGACAAATTCGCAAACATAAAACGAAAGTGAACCGCAAATTCCGTGAACGTGAAGGCGTAGGCATTTTCTATGCAGCGAACGGAACTGCTCCAGAAACAACAAATGATGAAGAAGAATTCACAATTGTTCGTACTAAGCAATTTAGCTTAAAACCAATGGATGATGAAGAAGCGATCCTTCAAATGAATTTACTTGGACATGACTTCTATATTTACACAGATGCAGAATCCAATGGGACGAACATTGTTTATAAACGTAAAGATGGAAAGTATGGACTCATTGAAACTCAATAAACGATTCATAACCTCTAATAAGGAAAGACTTCCTTATTAGAGGTTTTCTTATATACTCTTTCCTATTAAATCCCAAATTTCGGATAATTGATTGAAGATTTCCAGTTTTATGCTAGTATTAATTTATATAATTTTTACGAATTTAACAAAATACTGTAGTACAATAAAATATATTATTTCTATTACGTATCGGAGTTGTTGAGATGAATAAAAAAGTACGAAAAGCGGTTATTCCTGCAGCTGGTTTAGGAACACGTTTCCTTCCTGTTACAAAAGCCCAACCGAAAGAAATGTTACCGATTGTGGACAAGCCTACGATTCAATATATCGTTGAAGAAGCAGTTAAATCGGGGATCGAGGATATTATCATTATTAGTGGTCGTAACAAACGTGCCATTGAAGACCATTTCGATAAAACGTATGAACTGGAAGAGTTACTTGCGAAAAAAGGAAAATGGGATGACTTACATGAAATTCAAGAGATCACAAATCTTGCGAACATCCATTACATCCGTCAAAAGGAACAAAAGGGTTTAGGGGATGCCATTTATTGTGCGCATCGTTTTATTGGCGATGAGCCATTTGCTGTTCTTCTTGGAGATATTGTATTAAATGCTGAAAAACCTGCATTAGCCCAATTAATTGAAACATATGAAAAAGAACAAGCTTCTGTCATTGGTGTTCAAGAAGTGCCAATGAATTTAGTAAATCAATATGGTGTTATCAATCCGGCAAACGGAATTGAAAAAGGTAAACCAATTGAAGTTCAGGGATTCGTAGAAAAGCCAAGAGCGGAAGAAGCACCTTCTAACCTTGCAATTATGGGTCGTTATGTATTAACACCCAATATATTCAAAGCGTTAGAAGCAACAAGACCTGGTGTTGGTGGCGAGATTCAATTAACGGATGCGATTGAATTATTAAATCATAGCGAGCGCATTGTTGCACAAGACGTGGTCGGTAAGCTTTATGATATTGGTAGTAAATTCGGTTTTATCCAGGCGACAATTGAATTTGCGCTAGAACGTGAAGATTTACAGGAAAGATTACGTAGTTACCTGCATACATTTATTAAAGAAGAATTGTAGGAAATATGGCGTAGTCCCATGTTATTACGATTGATAAGTGGCGTTATGGTCGCTGCGATTACATTTGTAATGTAGTGGTAAACTTTGTTATTGAAAGATATTTATCTATCGTTTATAACTATATTAGTTATTAGTAATAAAGTGAAACTTCCATCAGTGAGGGGGAATCCATCGTCGTTGGTTGGTTGCACAGAAATAAAAATATTGCTTGCTCTATTTATCTGGGCAAGCATTTTTTAGGAGTAGATTAATGCTGAAATTTGATTATCCAAAAAACCCTGAGCAATTTAATATGGTTGAAGTTCCAGATATGAAGCATTATGTTGATTGCTCGATGGACGAACTATTTGCGATTCAACAAGTGGCCGAGGAGATTCGGGAAAATGCCAATGTGTTGCTTGTAATCGGGGTAGGGGGGTCTTTTCTTGGGGCTCGTGCGGTTATTGACGCGTTAACACCCTACTTCCGTACAAATAACGGAGTAGAAGTGATTTATGCCGGCAATAACATGAGTGGGGCATATTTAAAGCAGTTAATCACTTATTTAGAAAATAAAAGTGTTTATGTAAATGTCGTATCCAAATCAGGTTCAACAATGGAACCAGCCCTTGCGTTCCGTATCGTGAAGGAATATATGGAGAATCGTTACGGTACTGAAGCAAGTAATCGTATTCTAGTCACAACGGATGCACATAAAGGCATTTTAAAACAAATGGCAGAACAGTGCGGATACCGTCAGTTTGTCATTCCTACTGAAGTAGGGGGACGCTATTCTGTTTTTACTGCGGCTGGGTTACTACCAATTGCTGCGAGTGGAATTGATATTCAAGCCTTTTTAGATGGGGCGAAGAATGCGGAAAGCGACTTTGATAATGTAGATATTCAATCGAACGCTGCTTATCAATATGCTTTGGCGCGCTTTGATCTTTATAGCCGCGGCTATTCATTGGAGTTGCTTGCATCCTTTGAGCCTCGTTTAAGAAAGCTTCATGAATGGTGGAAACAGTTATTTGGTGAAAGTGAAGGAAAAGAGCATAAAGGCCTTTATCCAACAACAGTAACGTTTTCAACAGATTTACATGCGATTGGACAATTCATTCAAGAAGGTAGCCGGATTTTATTTGAAACTTTAATTCATTTCGATGAAATTGAAGAGGATATAGAAGTGCCGTTTATGTTAAACGATTTGGACGGACTGAATTATTTGGCTGGCCGTTCAATGAATGAAATTAACGCAACATCTAAAGATGGTGTTGTCCTTGCCCATGAAGAAGGCGGCGTGCCGGTTATGAAAATATGTATTCCGAAACTAGATGCTTACCATGTTGGTTATTTAATGTTCTTCTTTATGAAGGCTTGTGTCATCAGTGCGAACTTACTTGAGGTGAATCCATTTGACCAACCTGGCGTGGAAGCATATAAAAAGAAAATGTTAGAGCTATTAAAGGAAAATGTGGTGAATATTCATGAGTAATTTGTATGCAACGTGGCTTGAACGTGCAGATGTAATATATAAGTCGGAGTTAGAATCTATTTTAGATCGAACAGAGGATATTGAAGATCGCTTTTACCAAACCGTGCCTTTCGGGACGGGTGGTATGCGCGGTCTTCTTGGTGCTGGAACGAATCGTATTAATTACCATACTATTCGATTGGTTGCTGAAGGGCTTGCTCGTCAAATCGAGGGCCAAGGGGAAGCTGCGAAAGTGCGCGGTGTAGTCATTGCCTACGATACGCGTCATTTCTCTCAAGAGTTTGCTTATGAAACGGCTGGAGTGTTAGCCCGTCATGGCATCCAATCATACATATTTAAAGAGAGTCGCCCAACACCTGAGCTGTCCTTTGCAGTGCGTTATCTGTATGCAGTTGCCGGAGTTGTGATCACTGCGAGTCATAACCCGAAACAATATAACGGGTTTAAAGTGTATGGGGAAGATGGTGCCCAGTTAACACCGGAATTCGCGGATGAAATTGTGGCGCATATGGAGTCAGTAGAGGATATCTTTGAAGTGCCTTCTATGGGGAAAGATGAGTTGCTGGCTTCAGGATTATGTACAGAAGTGTTGGATAAAATTGATGATGCTTATAATGGGGCTTTAATGTCATTAATGCAACGCAAGGATATCGAGAAGGATTTGAACATTGTGTACACTCCGTTGCACGGTTCGGGACTTGTGCCAACTTTACGTGGACTGCAGGAAGCTGGATTTACGAACATCCATGTAGTGGAAGAGCAAGCTGTTCAAGATGGCGCGTTTCCTACTGTTTCGTATCCTAACCCAGAAGAAAAAGCTGCTTTTGGTTTGGCGATTGAGTTAGGGGAGCGCGTTGGAGCAGAGTTGTTGCTTGCAACGGATCCAGATGCGGATCGTCTTGGAGTTGCGGTTCGAGATGGCGGGAGTTACAAGCTATTAACGGGCAATCAACTTGGCGCGATGCTTCTTCATTATTTATTATCCACGAAAAAAGAGAACGGGACCTTGCCAAGTAACGGAGCGATGGTGAAAACGATTGTGACATCTGAAATGGGTGCTGCGATCGCGGAGTCATTTGGTGTTACGGTGATCAATACGTTGACGGGCTTTAAATTTATTGCTGAACAAATGGCTCGTTTTGAGAAAACAGGTGAGCATACGTTCCTGTTTGGCTATGAAGAAAGCTACGGCTATTTAGCTGGTGACTTTGTTCGCGATAAAGATGCGGTTCAAATTGCTTTATTAACTGCTGAAATGGCGGCTTATTATAAAAATGAAGGTAAATCTTTGCTAGAAGTATTAGATGCATTATATGAACAATACGGTCAATACCGCGAAAGATTGATTTCATTGACGTTCGAAGGAATGGAAGGTCAGCAAAAGATTGGAGCGATTATGACGAACCTTCGTGAGTCAGCACCTAAGGAAATTGCGGGATTACGTGTCACTCGTGTTGAGGACTACAAAACAGGAATTGCGACGCTTGCTGATGGAACAGAGGAGGAAATCGAGTTACCAAAATCGAACGTACTGAAGTTCATTCTTGAAGACGGCTCTTGGATTTGCGCCCGTCCATCAGGAACTGAACCGAAGTGCAAGTTTTATATTGGGTTGATTAATCAGGATGATTCGATTTTTGAACATATTGAAAGAGAGATATTGGAATTCTCCAAATAATAAGGTGGTGCCAAGTTCTTTTGATGGAACTGGCACCATTTTTATTTTGTCAGGATTCTAATAACTATTCATTTTTTCTAATAACTTAAGGAAAATTTCTAAAAACAGCTCAATTTTTTCTAATATTAGAGTCACGAGAGTTTAAAAATAGGTTAGATTCTAATAACCATTCTATTTTTTCTAATAACCTATGCAAATTTTCTAATAACACATTGATTTTTTCTAATATTAAGCTCTAACCTTTTATATTTACTCTTCTTTTCCCGAGATTCACATTCACCAAGTAAGTAAATACTTATTTCGGGTACCAGGTACACACACAATTCTGGAACAATTCAGAATATTTCCGGTGACAGGTACACAAACAATTCCGGAACAATTCAGAATATTTCGGGTGCCAGGTACACAAACAATTCCGGAACAATTCAGAATATTTCGGGTGCCAGGTACACAAACAAGCTACACAAACAATTCTGAAAATTTGATAATAAAATGTAAAGCCTACTTGACATTTCATTTAAATGTAAAGTATACTTTACGTAAAGTTAACTTTACATTTTGGGGTTGAGGGGTGAGAAGGTGCAGAATCGCATCAAAGATTTGCGAACCGTTTTTGATTTGACTCAAGATGAACTCGCTGAACGGTTAGAAGTATCAAGACAGACCATTATTTCACTGGAAAAGGGACGGTATAACCCGTCCATCATGTTGGCGTACAAAATTGCAAAGGTGTTTCAATGTCGGATTGAAGATGTTTTTATTTTCGAAGGGGAGGAAAAATAAATGGATTTCAATAATTTTTGGGTGCAATTAGTTTTCTGGATTATTTTAGGGGTGTTTGTTATTAGCTCGTTTATTATTCCAAGAAAGTTAGTAAAAAAGAAAAAACAGCATGATGAGCGATTTGTTTATAACGATCATTTAGGGCGTTCTTATGGTTGGATGGGTTCTGTAGTTGTCATTTTTATATGCTGGTTTTTATCCCTTGCAGTATTTAAAGAGCTCCTTGCATTTTGGTTAATTTCTATTATTTGGGCAGGACACATGACTTCATATGCTATTGGAACTGCTATAGCGAATAGTCGGAATTAAATCACCGATAATTTGAGAATCCATTTTAAATGAATGGATTCTTTTTTTGTACTGACCTTAATTAACTTTATTAACCTAATTCTTTTCACAATGCCCTAAATATGTTTAAATTTATTTATTTACATATATCCCATTATTCGTCGTTCAATAAAGGAGAATTACTATGACAATCGCTTACGCTTGTACCATTGCTGGGTCGGCTGCTCGAGGTGGGGCAGGGATTCAAGCGGACTTAAAAACATTTCAAGAGCTCGGTGTGTTTGGAACGACTGCTATTACCGCATTTGTTGCTAACCATCCAGAAATAAAACAAGGCATTTTCACGCAATCAATGGATGTAATCGAGGCTCAACTGCATACCATTTTTGATCAATTTCATTTGGACTCTGTGAAAACAGGTATGTTATTTACAAGAGAAATAATTGAATTTGTTGCGTCATGGTTGGAAGAACATCCACTTAAAAATATCGTCGTCGATCCAGTCATGTTCGGCAAAATTGGCTCTGCACTACTGAAGCCTGATGCGATGGATTCGTTAAAGACGAAATTAATCCCTCAGGCAACTATCATTACCCCGAATATGCCTGAAGCATCATTCCTGCTTGGTGAGCGAAAGATTGAGACGGTTTCGGATTTACAAGATGCAGCGCGAGATTTATTAGAGTTAGGATCGAAAAAAGTTTTAGTAAAAGGCGGGAGGTTGGGCGGTCCAGCAGTGGATGTTTTGTATGATGGAGTAAAAATGATTCATCTTGAAGCGCCGCGTATTGAAACAATTCATACAAATGGTGCAGGTTGTTCTTATTCTGCTGCGATAACAGCTGGATTAGCAAAGGGGATGTCCACTACAGAAGCCGTTGTGTTAGCGAAAAACTTTGTGACAGCAGGCATTCGTCGTCACATTCCATTCGAAGGAGTAGCGGGTGCTATTGATCATCGTGCTTATAAAGAAGTAGGTGAAAACGGGGTAATCGTGAACGAAATATAAATTTTACAGGAACTGGGGACTTTTTGTTCTCAGTTTTTTTATTTTTAAAAAAAACCTACCCCATGAACTGCACCCCAATTGTTAGACACCATCTAACAATTGGAGGTGCAGTTTTTCTATGGCTAAATTTACTACAGAAGATAAGTTACAAGCAGTTAATCGTTATTTAAATGGAACTGAAAGTTCTGTTGAAATAGCTAAATCTATAGGAACTGATAATAAAGCGATTCTTAAATGGGTCAAACAATTTGAATACAATGGTGTAGATGCATTTGATAAGCAATATACAAATTACACACAACAGTATAAACTAGACGTACTAAATTATATGATTGAACACGGTACGTCCTTAAATGAAACAGCAGCTATATTTAAAATAGCTGCACCTTCAACATTAAGCACTTGGAGAAAGCAATTTGAGACACAAGGATTAGATGCCCTTCAATCAAAAAATAAGGGGCGTCCATCCATGAAAAAAGAGTCTATGAAACAAACAAATCAATCACCAGCCGAAGGATCTGTCGAAGCTCTGGAAGCACGTATTAAGCAGCTTGAAATGGAAAATGCGTATTTAAAAAAGTTGAATGCCTTAGTTCAAAACAAGGAAAAATCACCAAACAAGACAAAGCACAAGTAGTCTATGAATTAAGGCATGAGTTTCCGGTGATAGACTAGCGGGGATCCATAGAAGCACATACTATTATTACGTAAAACAAATGGATAAACCCGATCCAGATGCCGACTTAAAAATCGAAATAAAAGCTATTTATGACGAACATGAAGGTCGTTATGGATACCGTCGAATTCGTGATGAATTAGCGAATCGTGGTAAAAAAGTGAATCATAAAAAAGTACAAAGAATCATGAAGGAATTAGGTTTAAAATGCCTTGTACGCATGAAAAAATATAAATCTTATAAAGGGACAGTTGGTAAAATTGCGCCCAATATTTTAGATCGTAAATTTACAGCTGATCATCCGAATGAGAAATGGGTAACGGATATTACAGAGTTTAAATTATTTGGAGAGAAGCTTTACTTATCACCTGTATTAGATTTATTCAATGGAGAGATTATCACATACACGATTGGCTCTAGACCAACGTACTCTCTTGTATCAATGATGCTGGAACAAGCACTAGAACGGTTACCAGAAGACCACCAGCTACTCATGCATTCAGATCAAGGTTGGCATTATCAAATGAAAAAATATCGTGAGGCTTTACAAAAGAGAGGAATCACTCAAAGCATGTCCCGTAAGGGAAACTGTTACGATAATTCAGTTATGGAGAATTTCTTTGGCATCATGAAATCAGAGTTTCTTTATTTCAAAGAATTTGAGAGTGTAGAACATTTTAAAATAGAACTAGAAAAATATATTGAGTACTATAATAACAAAAGAATTAAGGCGAAATTAAAAGGCATGAGTCCGATACAATACCGAACTCATGCTCAACAAGTTGCTTAATATAAATCCGGAATGTTGATTGCGAGCCGCGACCTACCCATCCATTTCTTCCTCGCTACGCTTCGGAAGAAATGAATGGGTAGGATTAAGTAGTCCTTATACTAAATCTTTTAATTCTCTCAAATATCAATAACAAACAAATAACCGTGTCTAACTTTTCGGGGTCACATCACCATAAGAGATAGGTTCTGAATTTATTGTCCTTCCGGAACTTCATGGCTAAACTGCCATTCAACTCCGAACTTGTCCTTAAGGGCACCGTAGGCTTTACTCCAAAAAGTTTCTTGCAGCTCCATTGTCACTTGGCCGCCTTCTCGTAGTGCTTCGAATGAACTTCTTAAATACTCTTCATCATCTGATAACACGGCGACCGTGACATTGTTACCTACTACATATGGCTGACCCGGCCAAGTATCAGAGAACATTACTCGGCTACCAGCGATATTCAGTCGAGTGTGCATAACTAAGTTCTTCGCTTCTTCAGGCATTTCAAAATTCGGGTCATTATGTGCTTCTCCAAAAGTTTGAATTACTGGTTTTTCTGTCTTGAATACATCTGCATAAAATTCCGCTGCTTCACGGCAATTACCATTAAAAACTAAATATACTACTACACCCATCTTCAATACCTCCTACAATGGTTTAATACGTAATATACATTCAAGAAATGCACATCATATCCCTTTTATCCTTACAAATAATTTTTTATACAGGGCTTACCTAGAAGTTTTCAGAATTGTTTGTGTACCTGGCACCCGAAATATTCAGAATTGTCCCGGAATTGTGTGTGTACCTGGTACCCAAAATATTCAGAATTGTGTGTGTACCTGGCACCCAAAATATTCTGAATTATTCCAGAATAATGTGAGTGACTGGCGCCAATTTCATGAATTAAGTAAGGTCATTTGCCCCACTCTGTTCTATTTGTTAGAATGGAGAGTGAGACTATATAGGAAGTGAAAAATTTTATGGCTAACATATTAAGTAAAATTTTTGATCCGAACAAAAAAGAACTTAAAAAACTTGAAAAAAAAGCAGATCAAATAGAGGCACTTGCTTCTCAAATGGAGAAGTTGTCAGACGATGAATTAAAAGAAAAAACAACGGAATTTAAACAACGTTATCAAGATGGCGAAACGTTAGAAAAAATGCTACCTGAAGCATTTGCTGTTTGTCGTGAAGCCTCTAAACGTGTTCTAGGAATGTACCCATTCCGCGTACAATTAATGGGTGCGGCAGCTCTGAACGACGGAAATATCGCAGAAATGAAAACGGGGGAAGGGAAAACGTTAACTTCCACAATGGCCGTTTATTTAAATGCGTTAACTGGTAAAGGGGTACACGTTGTTACAGTGAACGAATACCTTGCTACTCGTGACGCTTCCCAAATGGGTGAACTTTATAACTTCCTAGGTTTAACGGTTGGTTTAAATTTAAACAGCTTATCAAAAGAAGAAAAACGTGAAGCATATGCTGCGGACATTACATATACAACGAACAACGAATTAGGGTTCGACTATTTACGTGACAACATGGTTCTTTATAAAGAAGACCGTGTTCAACGTCCATTGTATTACGCAGTAATTGACGAAGTTGACTCGATTTTAATTGATGAAGCACGTACACCTTTAATCATTTCTGGACAAGCTGGTAAATCAGCGAAACTTTATGTTCAGTCAAATGCATTTGTACGCATGTTGAAACCGGAAGAAGATTATACGTACGAAGAAACAACTAAAGGTGTTACGTTAACGGAAAGCGGAATTTCCAAAGCTGAAAAAGCATTTGGTGTAGATAATTTATTTGATTTAACACATGTACGTCTATTACATGCAATTAATCAATCATTAAAAGCTCATGCTTCTATGCATCGTGACGTAGACTATGTTGTACAGGAAGGCGAAATCGTAATCGTTGACGGCTTCACTGGTCGTTTAATGAAAGGCCGTCGTTACTCAGATGGTTTACACCAAGCAATTGAAGCTAAAGAAGGCGTTGAGATTCAAAACGAATCGATGACAATGGCAACAATTACGTTCCAAAACTACTTCCGTATGTATGAAAAACTATCTGGTATGACAGGTACGGCGAAAACGGAAGAAGAAGAGTTCCGTAATATTTACAACATGCAAGTAATTGCAATTCCAACGAATAAACCAATTGCACGTCAAGACAAACCAGATTTAATCTTCGCTACAATGGATGGGAAGTTTAAGGCGGTTGCGAATGATATTGCAGAACGCCACAAAGCTGGGCAACCTGTATTAGTTGGTACAGTTGCAATTGAAACATCGGAAATTATTTCGAATCTATTAACTAAATATAAAATTCCACATAATGTGTTGAACGCGAAAAACCATGAACGTGAAGCAGAAATTATTTTAGATGCTGGTAAACGTGGTGCGGTAACAATCGCGACGAACATGGCTGGTCGTGGTACAGACATTAAACTTGGTGAAGGTGTTCTAGAGCTTGGTGGTCTTGCGGTTATTGGTACAGAGCGTCATGAATCACGCCGTATTGATAATCAGCTGCGCGGTCGTTCTGGTCGTCAAGGAGACCCTGGTATTACACAATTCTACCTTTCACTTGAAGATGAGTTAATGCGTCGTTTCGGTTCAGATAAAATGAAAGCGATGATGACACGTCTTGGTATGGATGATTCTCAACCGATTCAGTCTGGTATGGTTTCAAGAGCTGTTGAAGGTGCACAAAAACGTGTTGAAGGAAATAACTTCGACGCTCGTAAACGTTTATTACAATACGATGATGTGTTACGTCAACAACGTGAGATCATTTACCAAGAACGTCGTCAAGTGCTTGAATCTGAAAATATGCGTGAGCTTGTGGAATCAATGATTCAAGAATCTATTGAAACAAATGTTGCCGTTCATACGCAAGGTGACCAAAACGAGTGGAACTTAAAAGCTATAGAAGATTATGTTCAAGGAAATCTTTTAGACGAAGGTGTTGTGACGGTTGCTCACCTAGAAGGTAAGTCTCCTGAAGAAATGATTAACCTCATCTTTGATGAAGTTCAGAAAAAATATGACGAGAAAGAAGAAGACTTGACTTCCGAACGTATGCGTGAGTTCGAGAAAGTTATCTTACTTCGCTCAATTGATACAAAATGGATTGACCATATCGATGCAATGGATCAATTACGTCAAGGGATTCATTTACGTGCTTATGGTCAAACGGATCCACTTCGCGAATACCAAAAAGAAGGTTTCACAATGTTCGAAGATATGGTTGCTTCGATCCGCGAAGACGTTGCGAAGTACGCAATGAAAGCACAAATCCGAAACAACTTAGAACGTGAAGAAGTAGCGAAAGGCCAAGCGGTAAACCCGAAAGAAGAAGCTACACCGAAGAAAAAACAACCGGTCCGAAGAGCAGAGAACATCGGACGCAACGACCCATGTCCATGCGGAAGCGGCAAGAAATACAAAAACTGTCACGGTGCAGCGCAGTAAGTAAGTGAATTTTCGGGACAAAAAATAAAGAATCTCGGAAAAAATGTCTAATAAAAGCGGGTTTCTGGACAAAAGATCTGGATACTCTGGAAAAGTGTCTCGTAAAAATGATTTACGAGACAAAAACTGGAGAATTTCAGAAAAAGTGTCACGAAAAAGCGATTTGCGGGACAGAAAATGAAGAAATTCAGAAAAAGTGTCACGAAAAAGTGATTTGCGAGACAAAAAATGAAGAAATTCGGAAAAAGTGTCACGAAAAAGTGTTTTACGAGACAAAAAATGAATGAATTCCAAAAAAGTGTCACGAGATCGGTTCTCAAGGACAAAACTCGCTGAACTTCCGAAAAAGTGTCCACGAGCCCGCTTCTCGAGGACAAAAAAAGCGGAATTTCTAAAAAACTGTCCACGAGACCTCATCTCACGGACAAAATCTTATCCTTAATAACCAAACCTTTTTAAGAACAGTAACACATATTCGCATTACCTTTTATTATAACAACTCGAACCGTTGCCACGCGCGTCGTAAAGGCACGGTTCTCTCAATTTCGTACAGTACGGGGGATTTCATTTAATGATTGAATTAGCAGAAGTAAGAAATATATTAGAAACAACAGCCTCAAAGTTGGCGGACTTTAGGGGGTCTCTTTGACTTAGAAAACAAAGAGCCACGTATTCTAGAGCTTGATGAAATGATGCTTATGCCGGATTTCTGGAATGACCAAGAAGCAGCACAAAAAGTCATCAATGAAGCAAATGCTCTGAAAGCAATAGTAAATGAATATAACGATCTCTTGTTAACACAAGAGAACTTAGAAATGACATTGGAGCTTCTAAAAGAGGAGCCAGATGAAGATTTACAAAACGAGCTAGGTGAAGAATTAGCGGATTTCCAAAAGAAAATGGATGCCTTTGAACTTCAAATGCTACTTAGTGAACCATACGATAAAAACAATGCCATTTTAGAACTGCATCCTGGTGCAGGTGGTACGGAGTCACAAGATTGGGGTTCCATGTTATTACGTATGTATACGCGTTGGGCAGAACAACATGGCTTCAAAGTAGAGACGATGGATTATTTGCCTGGAGATGAAGCGGGAATTAAATCTGTGACGTTATTAATCCAAGGTCATAATGCCTACGGTTATTTGAAAGCTGAAAAAGGTGTTCACCGTTTAGTTCGTATTTCGCCTTTTGACTCGGCAGGTCGCCGTCATACATCTTTTGTTTCTTGCGATGTTATGCCAGAATTCAACAATGAAATTGAAATCGAAGTGCGTACAGAAGATTTAAAAGTCGATACGTACCGTTCAACTGGTGCAGGTGGTCAGCACATTAATACAACTGACTCTGCGGTTCGTATTACTCACATTCCGACAGGTGTCGTTGTATCTTGTCAGGCTGAACGATCCCAAATTAAAAACCGTGAAAAGGCAATGAGTATGTTAAAGGCGAAACTTTATCAATTAGAAATTGAGAAGCAACAAGCTGAACTTGATGCGATTCGCGGTGAACAAAAAGAAATTGGTTGGGGTTCACAAATACGTTCATACGTATTTCACCCTTACTCAATGGTAAAAGATCATCGAACGAATTTTGAAACTGGTAACGTCCATGCCGTGATGGATGGCGAGTTAGATGGTTTCATTAATGCATACTTGCGTTCACGTATAGGGTAATATAATATCAGCATCCATTAGATTTAAAACAATGGATGCTGTTTTTATTTCAATGAATTTAGTAATCAAGCATACCAATTTTCTTTTTCAATAACCGTATATCCCCTTTTGATGTTACAGAATTGTGGGCTAAAATCATCATTTGTTCATTGATGCTATCGAGTTTTTCAATTAAAATCTGTTGGTTTTTGTTTGATTGTTCCTCTAAAGAACCGACTCTAACTTCAAGCGAACCTGATCTTTCTTCCAAAGAACCGACTCTTTCTTCAAGCGAACCTATTCTTTCTTCCAGCAAACCCACTCTATCTTCAAGCGAACTCATCCTATCTTCAAGCGAACTCATCCTATCCTCAAGCGAAGACATTCTACTTTCCAGCGAGTCCATTTTTTTAGAAAGTTCTAACACTGCTTGTAATACTGCGTTCATCTCACTCAAATTTACACCTCCCACAAATAGTATTCGTTAACTTCAGATTATATAGAAATAAAATCTGAACAACAATGCCGCAAAAAATGGTTAAAATGTAGTTCCAAATAAAAACCCAGCCTAAATTTTTAGTTGTAGTTGCATATTTTCAAATCTGTTGTACAATATAAGAACAAACGTTCTGTTAATAGGAGGAGTTTTAGTGGCGCACGTTCCCATTGAAGCTGTCCCGTACTTAGAAGCGGCAATATATTTACCAATGTTATTAATTGTTTTAGATCAAGACTATGCTCAATTAGAAGTAGGGCAGTTTAAGTTGAAACAACCGTATATTAATTTAATTGATAAGGTTAGGAAGAATGCACTTGAGGACTTTAAAAAAACGAAGGCGTATTTGTCTCGTCATCAATTGAAGGTTATTCGTGGTGATAGTGATGAGCTATTTACCGAGTATTATTTTCATTATGAGCAGGCGATGGAAGTAAGAAGGTATTCAAATATACGCCTTCGAAATAGAGTAGAAAATTTACTTGATTATTATTTCAACTCTAATAATCGGATGTCTATCACGTCTATCTTGTAAAGAAGGATTCACCAAAGCTTGAAGAAATGATGCCATATCAAGCTCCATAAAATCTTGGCCACGTTTTCCAACATTATTACTAGTCTAAAATACGTAAGCGACGTTTTCTAAAGATTAAAGAAGTAAGTCGTTTTGAATGATTAAACGTTTGTTGCTCGCATGTTTTTGTAGCATAGTTGCTCTTACGTATTGGTTGTTGAAAGATGTTTGTGGCAACTGTAAAATTATCTCTCGTTCATCTTTTAATGTAATTTTAGTTTGATCATTTACTGATTGAATGTTTATGATGCTATGTAGACCAACCCAAACATTACTTGAAGATGTAGGAGATAGAATTGGAAAGAACACTAACGGAACACCGTAATCATAAGCAATGATGACAGGTAATTTATGCTTACTATCACCAAGAAACCTTTTAGAAAATTCCCGAGCTGCATTATACTTTGACCCCATTAAGTCACAGGATTTACGAATGATATAGAGAGGTTTTCTTGAGACAATGACCTCACCACTCTTATCATAAACCCGAGAATATAGCTTGTCCCCGTGTTCGATAGGTTCAATCAAATAGGAATTGAAAGATAAATAATATGAATCGACAGTCTGTAGTTTTTTCATGTATCTCACCCCTTTCCGGTGTTAATATTTTACATAACCACCAATTCGTAATCATAATAATACAAAATCCCTTAAATTTCAACGACAATTTGTCGAAAATTTTGACAATTTAAAAAGTGGAATCTATTTTTCAGAATATATTGCAAATTGAAAAATATTTTTTTATAATAGAAAAAAGGGAATCGGGGTGATATCGATGGATAAATATTATTCATACACAGATTTTCTTAAGGCAGTTGGACAATATCAACATGCAAATGAATCTGAGAAATTGTTGAATGACATTTATATGGACTTGTTTTTGAACGGAATTCAAAGAATGCAACGTATTGAGGAACTAAAACATCTCATCGATAAAGCATTAGATGAAAGAGATGAAAAGGCATTTTATACTTATGCCGAAGAATTAAATGAATTACAAGAATCATGAGATAGCATATAAGCCGCCTATTTAACTTGTTTCAACCTGAAATTGGAACAAGTTCATCTAGGCGGCTTTTAATCTGCCTAGAAACGACTCGCAAAATATTCGAGAACCGCTCAGTCTTAATCGCCTAACAAAATAAAGAATATACGTTCGCTTATTTATCGATTTTTTAAAATGAATATGCTACACTAAACTTACGATAAATTGGTGAAAGGATGGCCGATTGAATGACATTTGAATTGCAGTCCCCGTACCAACCTAGTGGTGACCAACCAGAAGCGATTAAACAACTTGTACAAGGCGTAAACGAAGGAAAACGTCACCAAACATTATTAGGAGCAACTGGTACAGGAAAAACGTTTACAATCTCCAATGTAATAAAAGAAGTTAACAAACCTACACTTGTCATAGCACACAATAAAACACTTGCTGGCCAACTATACAGTGAGTTCAAACAATTTTTCCCAAACAATGCAGTTGAATATTTTGTCAGTTACTATGATTACTTCCAACCTGAAGCGTATATACCACAAACTGATACATACATCGAAAAAGATTCAAGCATAAACGATGAGATCGATAAACTTAGACACTCTGCAACATCTGCTCTATTTGAACGAGATGATGTCATTATCATTGCCTCAGTTTCTTGTATATATGGTTTAGGGAATCCGGAAGAGTATCGTGAATTGGTTGTATCTATACGAAATGGTATGGAAATAGAACGTAACCAACTACTCCGTAAACTTGTTGATGTTCAATACGAGCGAAACGACGTGAACTTCCAACGGGGAACGTTCAGAGTACGTGGAGATGTAGTGGAAATTTTCCCAGCATCCCGTGACGAACATTGTATTCGTGTAGAATTTTTCGGAGATGAGATTGATCGAATTCGTGAAGTCGATGCGTTAACTGGAGAAATTTTAGGTGAGCGAGATCATGTAGCGATTTTCCCAGCATCCCACTTCGTAACACGAGAAGAAAAAATGAAAATAGCGATCCAAAATATTGAAAAAGAGTTGGAAGATCGACTAGAAAAACTACGTTCTGAAGATAGATTACTTGAAGCGCAAAGACTAGAACAACGAACAAACTATGACTTGGAAATGATGCGCGAAATGGGCTTCTGTTCAGGAATTGAAAACTATTCTAGGCATTTAACATTAAGAGAAGCTGGCGCAACACCTTATACATTATTAGACTACTTCCCAAAAGACTTCTTACTCGTTGTCGATGAGAGTCACGTAACTTTACCACAAGTACGAGGAATGTATAATGGTGACCAAGCAAGGAAAAACGTATTAGTAGAGCATGGATTCCGTTTACCATCTGCTCTGGATAATAGACCTTTAAAATTTGAAGAGTTTGAACAACATATTCACCAAGCAATTTATGTTTCTGCAACGCCTGGTCCATATGAATTAGAACACACACCTGAAATGGTTGAACAAATTATCCGACCAACTGGATTACTCGATCCAACTATCGACGTGCGACCAATCGAAGGGCAAATTGATGATTTAATCGATGAAATTAATGAACGCGTGAAGAAAAATGAACGTGTTCTTATTACAACATTAACGAAGAAAATGTCCGAAGATTTAACAGACTATCTAAAAGAGATAGGTATTAAGGTAGAATATCTTCACTCTGAAATAAAAACATTAGAACGGATTGAAATTATTCGCGAGCTACGAAAAGGGACCTACGATGTGTTAGTAGGAATTAACTTACTTCGTGAAGGATTAGATATCCCTGAAGTATCCCTCGTTGCAATATTAGACGCAGATAAAGAAGGATTTTTACGTTCGGAACGTTCATTAATTCAAACGATTGGACGTGCTGCTCGTAATGCGAACGGTCATGTTATTTTATATGCAGACAATATAACAGATTCCATGAAGAAAGCAATTGATGAAACGAAACGTCGTCGTGCAATTCAGGAAGAATACAATAAAAAACACGGAATTACACCACAGACAATTCAGAAGAAGATTCCGGACTTAATACGTGCTACACAAGCTGCCGAAGAAGAAGAAACATACGTTACAAAAGTAACGAAGGGCAAGAAATTAACAAAGGCAGAACTGGAGAAGTTAATTGCATCATTAGAATTAGAAATGAAAGAAGCAGCGAAGTCGCTTGATTTCGAACGTGCTGCAGAACTTCGAGATACAATATTCGAACTGAAGGTAGAAGGGTGACCAAAGTGAAAAATACAGAAATTGTTGTGCAAGGAGCACGTTCCAATAATTTAAAAAATGTAAATGTAACTATCCCGCGAGATCAACTTGTAGTCATTACAGGCTTATCTGGTTCTGGGAAATCATCGCTAGCTTTTGACACAATTTATGCAGAAGGTCAAAGAAGATATGTAGAATCGTTATCTGCTTATGCACGTCAATTTCTAGGAAATGTCGATAAACCGGATGTCGATTCGATTGAAGGTTTATCTCCTGCCATTGCGATTGACCAAAAAACAACGAGTCGTAACCCGCGTTCAACGGTTGGTACAGTAACAGAAATTTACGATTATTTTCGTCTATTATTTGCACGAGTAGGAAGACCGATTTGTCCTAATCATGGAATTGAAATTGCATCCCAATCGATCGAACAAATGGTAGACCGACTTATAGAATATCCAGAACGTACAAAAATGCAGCTTCTTGCACCAATTGTATCTGGGAAAAAAGGAACACATGTAAAACTTCTTGAAGATTTGAAAAAGCAAGGATATGTACGTGTTCGAGTTGATGGTGAAATGCGTGACTTAGATGATTCAATCGAACTCGATAAAAATAAAAAGCATGACATTGAAGTAGTCATTGATCGTGTCGTCATTAAAGAAGGAATTGATTCGCGTTTATATGATTCCCTTGAAACAGCTTGTAATTTAGCCGAGGGCCGCGTATTAGTAGATGTGATGGAACAAGAAGAATTATTATTTAGTCAACATCATGCCTGTCCAATGTGTGGTTTCTCTATTGGTGAATTAGAACCAAGAATGTTCTCGTTCAACAGTCCATTTGGAGCATGTCCATCTTGTGATGGGTTAGGGTTTAAGCAAGAAGTAGATCTTGATTTAGTCATACCTGATTGGAGTAAAACATTAGAAGAACATGCCATTGCTCCGTGGGAACCAACGAGTTCTCAATATTATCCACAGCTATTAAAATCAGTTTGTGATCATTATAATATTCCGATGAACGTTCCGGTATCAGAACTACCTAAGGAACAAATGGATAAGATTTTATACGGATCTAATGGAGAGCTTATTTATTTTTATTATGAAAGTGACTATGGAAGTGTTCATAATAAGAGCATTCCATTTGAAGGTGTTGTGAACAATATTGATCGACGTTTCCGTGAATCTTCTTCCGAATACGTTCGCGAACAAATGTCGAAATACATGGCTGAACAGAAATGTCCATCATGTAAAGGAATGCGTTTAAAGCCTGAATCATTGGCCGTTAAAGTCGAAGGATTAAACATTTCCGAAGCTACACAACATTCTATTCAAGATATGTACGGCTTCTTTTCAACATTGAATTTAACTGAAAAAGAAATGCAAATTGCAAGACTCATTATACGAGAAATTACACAACGGTTAAGTTTCCTTATTAATGTTGGACTTGATTATTTAACATTATCTCGTTCAGCAGGAACCTTGTCCGGTGGGGAAGCACAGCGAATCCGACTGGCCACTCAAATTGGTTCTCGTTTAACAGGGGTTCTCTATATACTAGACGAACCATCCATTGGACTTCATCAACGAGACAATGATCGCTTAATTTCTACATTAAAAGAAATGCGCGATTTAGGAAATACATTAATCGTCGTAGAACATGACGAAGATACGATGAATGCTGCCGATTATTTAATCGATGTTGGGCCACATGCCGGTGTTCATGGTGGAGAGATTGTTGCTGCAGGAACTCCACAAGAAGTAATGCAAAATGAAGACTCAATTACTGGTCAATACTTATGTGGTAAAAAATTCATTCCACTTCCAAAAGAGCGTCGTAAACCAGATGGTCGAAAACTAACGATTAAAGGTGCAAAAGAAAACAATTTAAAAAATGTAAAAGTGGATATTCCTTTAGGACAATTTATTGCAGTGACTGGTGTTTCAGGTTCAGGTAAATCAACACTAATCAATGAAATATTATATAAATCCCTTGCACATCATCTAAACCGAGCACGATCAAAACCAGGACATCATAAAGAAATTGTCGGTATGGAGCATTTGGATAAAGTCATTGATATTGACCAATCTCCAATAGGTCGTACACCACGTTCAAACCCTGCAACATATACAGGGGTGTTCGATGATATTCGTGATCTATTTGCCTCTACAAATGAAGCGAAAGTGCGCGGTTATAAAAAGGGTCGATTCAGCTTCAACACTAAAGGTGGACGATGTGAAGCTTGTAGTGGAGACGGGATTATACGAATTGAAATGCACTTCTTACCAGATGTGTATGTACCGTGTGAAGTATGTCATGGTAAACGATATAACCGTGAAACTTTAGAAGTTCGATACAAAGAAAAAAATATAGCGGACATTTTAGATATGACTATTGAAGAAGGCGTTAAATTTTTTGAAAATGTTCCGAAAATCCAACGTAAACTGCAAACGATTGTTGATGTTGGACTTGGCTATATGAAGCTTGGCCAACCTGCAACAACATTATCTGGTGGGGAAGCACAGCGTGTAAAACTTGCTTCTGAACTACATCGCCGCTCAACAGGAAAATCGTTCTATATTTTGGACGAGCCAACGACAGGACTACATGCCCATGATATTGCTCGATTATTAAAAGTCCTACAAAGGCTTGTTGAAAATGGTGATACGGTTTTAGTAATCGAACATAATTTAGATGTCATTAAAACAGCTGATTATATTATCGATCTTGGCCCTGAAGGTGGAGACAAGGGTGGTACAATTATTGCAACTGGTACACCTGAAGAAGTTGCTAAAGTGAAAGGTTCTTATACTGGCCACTATTTAAAACCGATTTTAGAACGTGACCAAAAACGAATGGAAGAATTATTAGCAAACGCTGCAAATAAATAAATTCCAAACCAAAACTGATGCTTTCAACAAATCAATAAAAATTTGTCAATACAGAAATGAAACTTTTTAGCTTCCCTTGACGTATACTTGGTATACAAAGTTGAGGGAGGCTTTTTATTAATGGAAAACGAAAGAAAACGCATTTTAAATTTAGTTGAGAATGGAACAATTTCTGCAGAAGAGGCAATTGTTTTACTAGAGGCGTTATCAAAAGAAAAAGAATCCACTCAGGGGAAAACTGTTCCAGTACCTGTTCCTGTTACGAAAAAAGAATCATCTGAAGAACCGAATTTTGAAAAATACAATAGAGAGCATAAATCAAAGCAAAGCTTCGAAGATATGTTTAGCAATATGTTTAACAATAAAGAATCAAACAAAAAAATGAATGAATTTATCAACGACTTAAAACAAGATTTGTCTCAATTTAGCAGCAAAATGATGGATTTAGTGAATACGACTTTTACGAAAGTAAAAGACTTCGACTTTGAGTTTCCTTTTGGCGAAAAAGTGGAATTTAATAACACTTACGAATATAAGGGAGAAGAAATCAAAGGAATCGAAATCGATATTCCAACAGGAAAAATTGATGTTGTAAGAAGTGAAGGCGACCAAGTCATTGTCGAAGCAAAAGTAAAAACGGCACTAGTCAATGACGATGAAGCAAAAACAAAAGAAGATTTTGAGCAACAATTTATCCAACTAAAAGATGGGAAATTGGATATTACGACACCTTCTAAAATGTCACAAGTGACATTGCGCTTAGCATTACCCGAAAAACATTATGATTTAATTAATTTCCGTCTACTAAATGGTGGTGTTACTGTATCTCAACTTGATACGAAGTTATTAAAAATTAAATCATATAATGGTGCAGTAAAACTAGACCATAGTACATTCGAAACTGCGACAATTAATGGCGGAAACGGTGCAATCGAATTACGTAACGTGAAAGGTGACGATTTAGAAGCAGAAACAGTAAATGGACGCATTTATATTAATGGCCAATTGCAAGAAGTTGAAGCAGAATCCGTTAATGGTGCAGTTGCTGTCACAACGACTTCTGAAACAGCACGGAAAATTAAAGCAAGCACAGTTGCAGGTGCAGTGGAACTTTATATTCCTAGAAATGTGAGCATTGAAGGACAAGTTTCAACAAATTTTGGAAAATCTGACATTGGATTATCAGATGTTACACAAAGCTCAGTGGAAGATCAGTTTTTAAGTAAAACAACTTCATTTAGTAAAATTGTAGAAGATGCAACAACATTAAAAATAGTTGGTGAATCAAGAACAGGAAGTATTATTGTCCGCTACACAGTAGAATCAGATCACCAAGAATAATAAATTAAAAAGTGAGTGAATCGCGAAATAGCATATGCGATTCACTCTATTTTTTTGCCTAAAATCCGACAGATAACCTGACTGATAAAATACAGACACGAATCCTATTTCTTTTACTTTCGAAAAATGCCATACTTTGTATATAAAATAATGTCAAATGCTAGCAGAAAAAACAACATTCAACTGAATATGAAACAAAAATGTAATAATATGAGTTTAAAAGAATGATATAATCTAAAAGGGAAGAAATATAGATAGAATTTAGGTGAATCCATGATTTCGATGAAAGATGTCTACAAAAAATATCCGAACGGCGTTGTTGCTGCCAATGGTATTTCAGTCGATATTGGACAAGGCGAATTTGTATACGTGGTTGGACCAAGCGGTGCTGGGAAATCCACTTTTATAAAAATGATGTATAGCGAAGAAAAACCAACATCTGGTGATGTTATTATAAATGGAAAAAATATAACGACAATGAAAAAAAGTCAAATCCCTCAACTAAGAAGAGAGCTTGGAGTAGTATTCCAAGATTTTAAACTGTTACCGAAACTAAATGT
Source organism: Ureibacillus acetophenoni (assembly GCF_900220965.1). Classification (GTDB taxonomy): domain Bacteria; phylum Bacillota; class Bacilli; order Bacillales_A; family Planococcaceae; genus Ureibacillus; species Ureibacillus acetophenoni. The sequence continues at coordinate 260,553 of NZ_OBQC01000001.1, forward strand.
TTTTGAGAATGTAGCATTTGCTTTAGAAGTAATTGAAGAACATCCAAAAGTCATTAAAAAACGAGTAATGGAAGTATTAGATTTAGTAGGGTTAAAACATAAAATGCGCATGTTACCAAGCGAGTTATCAGGAGGAGAGCAACAAAGAATTTCTATTGCACGCTCTATTGTTAACGTTCCAAGTATCGTAATTGCGGACGAGCCTACAGGGAACCTTGACCCTGAAAACTCTTGGGAAATCATGAAAATATTTGAAGAAATTAATACACGTGGTACTACTGTTGTTATGGCAACCCACAACCGTGAAATTGTTAACACAATCCGTAAACGTGTCATCGCCATTGAAGGCGGTATGATCGCTAGAGATATAAACGGAGGTGACTACGGTTATGAAGGGTAGAACAATACGTCGCCATTTTCGTGAGAGTTTTAAATCACTAAGTCGAAATGGATGGATGACGTTTGCTTCTATAAGTGCCGTCACTGTCACACTATTACTTGTCGGTGTGTTTGCCATTCTTATGATGAATTTAAACCATACCGCAACTTCTGTTGAAGAAGATGTAGAAGTAAAAGTTCTCATTACGATTATTGAAGATGAACAACAAGCTAAAGCTGCTGAGGAAAAGCTCATTGAACAAGTGAAGAAAATACCAGGGGTTGCAGAGGCTAGATACTCTTCTAAAGATGAAGAGTTAAATCTACTTATTGAAAAGCTTGGAGATGAATTTAAGCTTTATGAACAAAGTAACCCATTACGTAGTGCAATCTATGTAAAAGCGGCAGATCCACAAGATATTTTAAAAATTTCTGATCAAATTAAGAAATTAGAACATGTACATAATGTCGTAGATGGAAAAGATACCGTTGAAAACTTATTTGACTTCTTAGAAACTGCTAGAAATATAGGGCTAGTATTAATTTTAGGCTTACTATTTACAGTCATTTTCTTAATTTCTAATACAATTCGAATTACTATTATTGCTCGAAAAGATGAAATTGAGATTATGAAATTAGTAGGAGCAACGAATTCCTTTGTGCGAATTCCATTTTTATTAGAAGGAATGTGGATAGGAATTTTAGGTGCAATTATTCCAATGGTTGCAGTCTCTGTTGCTTACTACAATTTATACAATGCATTAGCCCCACAATTAAAAGGACAATTACTTCAAATGCTAGAAGTTTCTCCGTTAATTTGGCAAGTAAATGGGTTAATGATTATTCTCGGGATCTTCATTGGCTTATGGGGAAGTTTCATGTCCGTACGTAAATTTCTTAAAGCATAGTTTTTGAGAGGAGTCTTAGTAGTGAAGAAACTATTTAAAATGCAAGTGAAACTCTTCGTCGCAATTGTAGCTATTCTATTATTGGTACAAGTACCTATTACATATGCGGCTAATTTATCAGAATTAAAAGGTCAAAAAAGTGAAATTGAAAAACAAAAAAATGAACTAAATTCAGAAATTAAAGCAAAATCTTCAGAGATTTCTACAATTGAATCAAAACTAAAAGAATTAGTAGCTCAAATTGAAGCGTTAAGCGCAAAAATTACTTCTACGAATGCTGAAATTACAACTGTAAATGCTGAAATTGAAGATGCGAACAATAAAATCATCGCATTGGAAGAAGAAATTGCAATTTTACAAGAAAAAATCGAACAACGTGACCTTCTTTTGCAAGATCGTGCCCGTGCCATCCAAGAAAACGGTACAGTTGACTACTTAGATGTGTTACTTGGTGCGAATAGTTTCGTAGATTTTATAGACCGTTTTTCTGCGGTAAATACATTAATTGAAGCAGACCGTCAAATTATGCGTGAACAACAAGATGACCAAAATCAATTAGAAGAGCAAAAACTTGTATTAGAAAATACAAGGAAAGAACTTGAAGATAAAAAAGCCGAACTTCAAAGATTAAAAGAGTCTCTTGATTCACAAAAAGCTGAGAAAGACCGCTATATTAACGAATTAGAAGCCGAGCAAGAAAAACTTAAAAATGAAAAGCAATTACTTGAAGAAGAATACTCAGAAGCTCTGATTTTGGATAAAGAATTAGACCAAAAAATTAAAGCAGAAACACAACGAATGTTAGAAGAATTAAGAAAGCAAAATGCTGGTAATTTACCAAATACTTCAGATGGTACATTTATGAAACCAACGAACGGTCGTTTAACTAGTCCTTGGGGCTGGCGTAACCTTGGCTTTGGTGCAGAATTCCACTATGGAATTGACCTTGCCAATAGCACTGGTACACCAATCGTTGCTTCAGCGGGTGGTATTGTGACATATGCAGCGCCATTATCTACGTATGGAAACTGTATTATCATTACTCATTCCGTTAATGGACAAATCTTCACAACAGTTTATGCTCATTTGAGTACGATCCAAGTAAGTAAAGGACAATCTGTTAGTAAAGGTGAACAAATTGGTTTAATGGGTAGCACAGGTCGTTCAACAGGCCCACACTTACATTTCGAAATCCATACTGGTCCATGGAATGGTCAAAAAGCTGGTAACGTCAATCCGTTACGATATATCTCATTATAAAATTCCAACTCACTAGGTTATTAAGCCTAGTGAGTTTTTTTGAGTTCACAAAAACGATATTTGTTAAACCACAAAGATTTAGCAATGTATGTTATTCTAATGGAAAATACTATATAAATTTTCTAGTGAATGTTGTGGTAATCAGGAGGAATACAATGAAAAAATCCATGATAGGTATGATCGTCGTTTTAGTGCTAGTTGCCATTGCGCTTATAGGATATATCAATGAAGAAATGAACTCAAGTAACCAAGTTAGCGAAGCTTCCCAGATTAAAGGATATGAAGTCAATTTAGATAAGCAAGAATATGGAATTAAAAAGGGACAAATGGCACCGGATTTTACTTTACAAACAATTGCTGGTGACACGCTTACATTATCTGATTTAAAAGGAAAGAAAGTAGTCCTTAATTTTTGGGCTACATGGTGTCCACCGTGCAAAAAAGAAATGCCAGCACTACAAAATTACTATGAAAAATTTGCGGAAAAAGAAAATGTTGAAATTGTGGCAGTAAACTTAACCCATACCGAAAGAGGATTTAATATGAAAGAAAACTATGAAATGGTAGGTTTATTTGTTGATAGTTATGATCTTACTTTTCCAATTCCGTTAATGGAAGAAGATTCACTTAGTAAAACGTATCAAATTGTAACAATACCTTCTACATTTATGATTGATACAGAAGGACGGATTCAACATCAGATACTAGGTCCATTAGACGAAGATTCAATAGACAAGTTTATAAGTCAATTAGAGTAATATGATGAACAATTAAATAAAGAAAAATAAATTCGACCAATGCAAGTGTTAGGATAGCTCGTACTTTCATAAATTGTACGAGAGGAGGTTAATCTTGCGAAAAGGTCGAATTTTTATTTTATTAGGTTTTGTCTGCTTAATAATTGCATTATTTATCGTTTGGCAAAGTTTGAATAGTAAAGAAAAAGGGGTTACAAGCGTAAGTAATGTAGCGGTTATCGATGAAGTGTATTCATTAATAACAGAGAAATCGGTTTATAGTATTCCACAAGAAAAACTAATTGAAGGGGCACTTCGAGGAATGACGAATGCCTTAGAAGATCCATACAGTACGTATTATACAGAAAAAGAAGCAGCACTCCACAAACAATCATTAGCTGGACAAAGAGTAGGTATTGGTATTGAAATAACTGAAAAGAATGGACGCTTTATCGTCGTATCACCAGTGAAATCTTCCCCTGCGGAGAAGGCAGGAATCCGACCATTCGATGAAATTGTACAAGTTGATGATCAACGTCTCGATGGAAAAACAATGGGGGAACTTCTTAACCTAATCCAAGGAAATGCTGGTGAAGAAGTTACTTTGGTCATTTATCGTCCAAGCACAGACAGGCATATCACTGTAACTTTAGAACGTATGGAAATTAAAAATGATACTGTTGAATCTCAAGTATTAGAAATTGAAGATGTAAAAATAGGATATGTCTCTATTTCACTGTTTGGTGAAAAAACTGCAAATGAGTGGGTTGAAGCAACAAATGATCTATTAGCTCAAGATGTTAAAGGGATTATAGTGGATTTACGTGATAACCCAGGGGGCTATCTACATAGCGTTGCAGCTGTTGTAAGTAGTGTTGAACGAGAAGGGGAAGTCTTTGCTTATATGCAAAATGGAGCTGGTGCAATGGAGCCACTGCACACAGCGAAACTTGAAGTAGAGCAAAACTATTTAGATCAGATGAATAAAGTTCCTATGATAGTTCTTCAAAACGAAGGAAGTGCTTCTGCAAGTGAAGTGATGGCAGGTGCATTACAAAGTTGGGATCGTGCATCAATTGTTGGTGTTAAAAGCTTTGGAAAAGGAACTGTCCAAGAAACGATGGAGTTACAAAACAAAGGCGAACTTAAACTTTCGACAAATAAATGGCTCACGCCAAAAAGAGATTGGATTCATGGAAAAGGAATAAATGTAGATATTGAAGTAGAACAGCATCCACTCTTTTTACTAGAAGTTATTCCACTTAAAGGTAATTTTGAAGAAGGGGATTTCAGTGAAGAAATTGCCTATGTTCAAAAGGTATTAAATGGTCTAGGGTATAAGGTGACAAGGACAGATGGCTTCTATGATAAAGAAACTGGAGATGCAGTGGCATTATATCGCGAGCGTAGTAATTTACTTGAAGGGCGACATATGAACGAAGAATTATTTAATAGTATTAGTGAACAAGTTGTAGCCTATAAACAAGAACAATCCCACGATTTACAATTACAAATGGGTATAAGCGTCATGGTTCATACGATTAAAGGAAATATATAAATAGATTATCTTAAAAGCTCATTTCAATTATGAAGTGGGCTTTTTTGTTCGCTTGTAAAAATTTATTTCTATTATTTTCTTATTTAATTCCTTTTACACTACGCAACTAATCTATTAGAATGTTACAATGTCAATAATAGTAGTTACTGACGGGGTGTACATATATGGTAGATATTTTATTTGAATTTTTAAGAGCTGTTGGACGATTTTTAATTAACCCAATTTTATATTTAGCTATTTTTATGGCCATTTTTATAGGTTATCGACGTGTGAAAAATGAACGAAGACATTTTCATATTCGAATTTTAAATGGTTGGTCAGAGGCAAGAGGATTAATAACTGAAGGGTTATTGATTTCTTTATGTATTTCAATTCTTTCTCTTGCTATTGGTTTAGCAATACCAGAAGAGCTTATTTATGTAGTAACTATTGTAAGTTTAGTAGCTCTACTATCTTATTTCTTCCATTTACTTTCACCCATTATTTATTTTGCAATTGCTGTAGGGATTCTGTTGTTAATAGACTGGCAAAACTGGTCAGTTAATGTTTTAGGATTTGAGTTTACAGGGGTGTCGGTAGATGACGGCGCAGCTATAACGATTACAATAATAGTTGGTCTGTTACTAATTGCTGAAGGGTTGCTAATTCGAAAGAAAGGTGCACATTTTGCATCTCCACGTTTTGAACGTACAAAGCGCGGATTAAAAGCCGTTTCGTTTTTAAGCAAAAAGGTATGGGTTTTACCAATCTTTTTAGTTGTTCCTGGAGATGCAATTGAATCTTTTTTACCTTATTGGCCACAGTTCACTTTAGGGTCTAATGCATTTTCAATTATTCTATTCCCGATATTAATAGGGTATCAGCAAATTGCTCGCACGACTTTACCGGTTTATTTTTATCCTAAATTAGGTCGTACAGTGTTAATTCTTGGGCAGGTTGTCGTAATTGGTGGTTTATTTGCATATTTCATGCCAATTATCGGGGTAATCGTCCTATTTGTTGGAGCTTTACTACGAATTGTTATTTCAGCTTATTTCATGGCTAGGGAAAGAAAAGACGTCTATGCCGTTTCACCAAAATCAAATGGTGTAATGATTGCAGCTATTTTACCAGTTTCACCAGCGGACAAAATGGGTTTAAAATCAGGTGAAGTAATTCGTAAAGTAAATGGTGTGGAAGTACACTCGGAACAAGAGCTTTACGAAGCATTACAAATTAATGCTGCCCATTGTAAATTGGAAGTACTGGACCATCAAAATGAATTAAGATTAACGCAGCATGTCGTTTATAGTAAAGATCATCATCAAATTGGGTTAATCGTTGCAGAATAGTTTAAAATAATCTAGCAAGCGTTACAAAGGAGTCTTATTATGGAGTCAGTCATAGATAAAATAATACTTGCACTATTTGTACCTGGATTATTAGTCGTCCTTTTCACACGAATTACTTATAATCATATTGTTGCATTGCTATTATCCATAGCTTTAATTGCAGCATCTGTTTATGCGGGGTACTCAACTCCAGCCATCGTTTTCGTAGCAGATGCCTTGTCATTAACAGTGGGCTTCTGGTATGCAACTCGAACGATGAATCGTGCGAAAACGAATAGCGATGGTGATTGAAAATAAAAACGCGATGGATCAGATAGTCCATCGCGTTTCTTTATATTCTACGAATCACTTAATCTAGGAAATACCAACATCAAAAGAAATACCTTAATACCGCCATCGTCAATACACCAGCGATGACTGTCTGCGATAAGCTTTTCGTCCAGATTGCAACAAGCACAGATGGGATAAAGGCGATTAAATTTAACCATTCAAATGTGACGAAATTCCCTTCTGTGTTGAGCAGGGATTGAATGACAAGGGCACTTAAAATACAAACTGGAATATAGGTTAACCATCGTAGTACAACATCGGGTAATTGGACACTACGTACTAACATAAAGGGAATCACCCTTGGCAACCAAGTAACGATTGCACACCCTAAAATAATAAGAAACATACCTAGAGTCGTTGTCATTTTTCAGTCAACACCCCAATCGTTGCAACAATAACAGTTGAAATAAGAACTGCTAAGTGTCCTGGTACAAAATAAGAAAGAATGTACATACTAATAGCAACACAGCCTATTAATTTTAAATAATGCATGAGTTTTGACTTTCCTACATCGGCAAGATTTAAAACTAGTAATGCCACAAACATCGCAACAAGGGCAAAGTCGAGTCCCCAGCTTTCTGCATTAGGAATCCATTTTCCAAGAATTCCACCAAGAGTACAAGCTGCAATCCAAGATAAATAGGCAGTTAAGTTCAACCCATCCATCCATCTGCCGCCTAAATGATTTTCCTTCATCAACTTCGTTACAGCAACGCCAAATGTTTCGTCTGTTAATAAAGAACCAAAACCAATATTACGAAGGGAAGAGTATCTCGTTAAGTGCGGGGCCACTGTTAAAGACATTAAAAAATGACGTAAATTCACAATGAACGTTGTAATAATAATGATGGAGACAGGTGCTCCTGCTACGTATAATCCACAAAAAATAAATTGAGCAGAGCCTGCGTAAACAAACACAGACAATAAAAAGATTTCTAAAATCGATAGGTTTGAGGTGATTCCAATGACACCGAAAGCTAAACCTATACTTATGTATCCAAGCAGCGTAGGTATACAATCTCGTATTCCTTGAGAGAATGAATCTGTTGTCACTGTTTGTTTCACTTCCGTTTGAGTAACCATAAGATCATCTCCTTTCATAAAATAGAGTGTATATTGTTCAAACAATAATATTTTGTTATATAATGAAAAATGTCAAAGATTGACTAAGCAACCAAATGTAATTTTATCACGTTGAAGTAACGTAGTACATATAAATGAGTTTGATTCATTAAATAGATCCATTAACTTGAATCCAGATTGAAACATCATTGTTATTTGAGGTGGTAGTAGTTGAGCGAATGGTTTACTGAAGAAAATATTCAATCATTGGTTTCGCATTATCGAACACTTGGACCGCTAATTGGGATATTGCTACCATTTCTAGAAGCATTATTACCTTTTTTGCCCCTAGTTGTTATTGTAGTAGCTAATGTTAGTTCATACGGCTTATGGTTAGGTTTCATTCTATCCTGGGCAGGTACTGTACTAGGTTCTTATGTTGTCTTTTTAATCGTTCGAAAATTTGGAAGAAATCCAAGATTTAAGCGATTTATTGAAAGGGAAAATGTTCAGAAGCTAATTAAATTTGTTACAATGCGAGGACTGAGCCCTTTATTTATTTTATTATGTTTTCCGTTTACCCCGTCTGTACTTGTAAATATCGTTGCTGGTCTCTCTTATATAAAGAAAAAATATTATCTATTTGTACTTATGGCGGGTAAATTTATAATGGTATTAAGTATTAGTGTACTTGGCTATGATATCGCTTCATATTTTACTAATCCAATTAAACTAATTTTTGTAGCCATTGGCATTGTTGTACTATGGGTTGTTAGTAAAACAGTTGAAAAACGTTTGAATAAGCGGGTTGATAAAGATTTAAGAGAGGCATCAAGCAAGTCAGAAGGTTGAATAAAATATTTGTTTCTAAACATGAAGCGGTTTACAATTAAGTGTTATGTAAATCGCTTTTTGTATGGAGCCGAAAAAGGTTTCTTAGAAAAGTCACATAAAACATATACATTCAGGCCTGGATTAAATTGGCCGAGTTTTATTCATACCGAAACACTACTATTATAGTAAAATAATAATAAATACAATAGAAGATAAATAATCTACTAGTTAGAGGGGGAGAGTAGATGTCATTACGAGTCATTAGCGGACGAGCTGGTGCAGGGAAAACGAGTACCATTCATAAAGAGATAGTAAAAGAATTAAAAAGAGATCCACTAGGTGCCCCAATTTATATCATTGTTCCTGACCAAATGTCCTTTTCAACTGAGTATGACTTAACAAACAAATACGATATTAGTGGTATCATGCGTGCCCAAGTTATGACATTTAAACGTTTGGCATGGTATGTATTGCAGGAAACAGGTGGAATTGCTAGAGATAAAATTGACAAAATCGGTTACCAAATGCTAATTCGTCGTTTACTTATGGACAATAAAGACAAGTTCTCATTATTCCGTCAAGCAGCAGATAAACGAGGGTTTACTACCGAAGTTGTCCAACTTATAAAAGAGTTTAGCCAATTTAATATTCAAAGTGATACGTTAGACGAAGTTATAGAAAAGTTAGAAGAAAAACAAGCACCTCATACTTTACTTTCAAAAACGAAAGATTTACAAATTATTTTACAAGAGTTGGAAAGTGAACTCGGAGATACATACGTAGACGGTGAAGCGTATTATCCGGTACTACTAGAGCAAATAAAAAACTCTGAAAAAATAAAAGAAGCCCATATTTACATTGATGGTTTTACTCAATTTACAGTTCGTGAATTTGACATTATTAAACAACTATTAACCCATGCCGAACGGGTAACTGTTGTACTACCACTGGAAGATGAACACGATAAAGATGATGAACAAGCTTTATTTTATCGTGGTGCGGTTATGTACGATAAATTACTGGAAGAAGCAAACAATCTTCAGGTTGAAGTTGAACCTCGTGAACATTTATTTGGTAGTTATCGATATAACAATCTTGACTTGAAACATATAGAGGCAAATTTTCATGAACCTCTTTGGAATCCAAGAAAAGCACAAGGTTTTGTTCAAATTTTTGAAGGGGCAAACCGTCGTGCTGAGGTACATGCAATTGCCCGGGAAATTTGTCGTTTAGTTAAAGAGAAAAATATTCGTTATCAAGATATTGGTATTATGTATCGCCAAGCTGATGTTTACGATTCTCTCATTCTAACGACTTTCTCACAATATGATATTCCTGTTTTCACCAACGAGAAAAAAACGATGTTACATCACCCATTAATTGAATTCAGTCGTTCTATTCTTGAAGTTGTGACATCAAAATGGCAGTATGAGCCAGTGTTCCGAAGTGTAAAAACAGACTTATTTTTTCCATTGAAAAGTGAATTAAGTGATATGCGTGAAAAAGCAGATCGCTTCGAAAACTTTGTCATTGCTCAAGGAATTTACGGCTATCGTTGGTTTGAAGAATCAAGATGGCTATATAAAAAATATAGAGGATTAGAATTTTTAACGAACCGTCAAACAGACGAAGAGTTAGCTATCCAACATATTATTGATGAAATGAAGGATATGATTCGTGGACCGCTTGAAACATTGCAAAACAATTTAAAAGAAGCAAAAACAGGTCGCGATATTGCAATGGCTCTCTATCAATCTATCGAAGATTTACAAGTATATGAGAAACTGCAAGCACTAAAAGATGCTGAGCTTGAAAAACATCAACTATTAGAAGCAAATGAACATGACCAAGCTTGGAATAAATGGGTAAACGTACTAGATCAGTTCGTCATCATGTTTGGTGATCAAGAAATGACCGTTGAAGAAGCGGCGAAAATATTAGATGAAGGTTACGATACATTAGAATTTTCAAGAATCCCACCTGCTGTGGATGAAGTAAAAGTTGGTACAGTTGAGTATTCTCGTTACGATAATATGAAGGTTGTTTTTGTTATTGGTGTTAATGATGGTATTTATCCTATGCGAATGGATTATGAAGGCTTAATAACAGATGCTGAACGTGGATGGTTTACGGCTGTTGATACGGAGCTTTCACCATCTTCAAAACATAAACTTTTGCAAGAAGCATTTCTTATTTATCGTGCCTTTTCATCGCCAACTGATCGACTTTACGTTACTTATTCAAGTTCTGACGAGGAAAGTAAATCCCTTTTACCATCGCTTTACATTAATCGATTACACAAATTGTTTGAAGTCGATGGTGAAAAGACGTTACCGCATAAACGAATATTAATAGATCCAATTGAAGAATTAGACGAAAATAATGTTCTTTCATATATAAGACATCCTCGTACATCACTATCGTTTTTAATGATGCAACTAAGACAAGCTCAGTATACGAATGCACTTTCACCTGAGTGGATTGCCTTAAAAAGGTTCTATGAACAGGATTTACGTTGGAAGTTAATGTTAGAAATTGTTATGCGGCCGTTAGAAAAGAAAAATGAAGCTGAGAAATTAACACAGGATATTACAGATGCTCTATATGGAACGGAATTAAATTCAAGTGTATCTCGTATTGAGAAATTCTATAGCTGTCCGTTTGCCCATTTTACAACTTACGGATTAGGGTTAGAAGAACGTGTAGAATATAAACTCGAAACCTTTGCGATGGGGGATTTATTCCACGAAGCGTTAAAATGGATTTCCATTGAAACGAACAAGCGCAATATTTCTTGGAATAAATTATCCCGTGAACAATGTAGCCTTTTAGCAAGACAGGCTGTAGAACATATTGTTCCAGTTTTCTCACACCAAATATTATTAAGTAGTGCGCGCTATCGCTATATTCAACATAAGTTAATTCGCATTGTTGAAAAAACAATGATTGCTTTATCTCATCAAGCGAAATCTTCACATTTTAAACCAATTGCTATAGAAGCAGCATTCGGACCTGGGAAAGAACAGTTACCACCCCTTGAGTTTAACTTAAATGGTGGAAGAAAAATGCGTTTAAGAGGACGAATCGATCGCATTGATAGTGTAGAAATTGATGATAAAGCCTATTTACGAGTAGTTGACTATAAATCTTCTAGTAGAGATTTAGATTTAAACGAAGTGTACCATGGTTTATCTTTACAATTATTAACCTATTTAAATGTAGCGGTAGAAAATGCGAGCCATTGGATAAAAGGGGATGTACAGCCTGCTGGAGTTTTATATGTGCATGTTCACAACCCGCTATTGAAATTAGAAGAAGAGTTAGACGAAGGAACACTCGAAATCGAACGATTGAAACAATATCGTATGAAAGGGTTACTTGCCGAAGACCCTAATGCACTTGTATTAATGGATGAAGAATTAGAAGTTTCCGGGAAATCTAAAATCATTCCAGTACAATTTAAAAAGGATGGCTCTGTTTACCAAAGAAATTCTCGTGTTATTCCACCTCTTGAAATGGAAAATTTACAACAATATGTTCAAAAGAAACATCAACAGGCGGGTAATGGTATCTTAAGTGGGGAAACCTCAATAAGACCATATAAAATGAAGAACAAAACAGCTTGTGATTTCTGTTCATTTAAATCCGTTTGCCAATTTGACGTATCTGATAACATGCAAAAATATCATCAACTACAAACTGAACAATCTGATGTCGTAGTTACAAAAATTAGTGAGGAGTTGAAGAAAGATGCGCGAGATTCCGACTAAGGGTCCAGATGTAACATGGACTGACGAACAATGGAAAGCAATCTGGGCTACAGGTCAAGATACATTAGTATCTGCTGCAGCTGGTTCCGGGAAAACCGCAGTTCTTATCAATCGAATGATTGAAAAAGTAATCGATATAGAAAATCCCATTGACGTGGATGAACTTCTTGTCGTTACTTTTACAAATGCCTCTGCTGCCGAAATGCGCCACCGTATGGCAGAAGCGTTAGAAAAGGAAATTGCAAAAGACCCTCACAACCAACATTTAAGACGACAACTAAGTTTAGTGAATAAAGCGCAAATCTCTACACTCCATTCATTTTGCTTATCTATTGTTAGGCAGTACGCATATTTACTAAATATCGATCCAGGATTTCGTCTTGCCAATGAAGGAGAATCTTCATTATTAAAAGATGATGTATTAGCTGAAGTGCTAGAAGAAGCTTATGCCGACAAAGAGGAATCGAAAGTAAATGCAATCTATCGTTTAGTTGATAGTTTTACTTCTGATAGAGATGACCAGGAGATTGAAACGTTAATAGACAAACTATATCAAACATCTTTAGTACATCCAAAGCCTACTGAATGGTTGCGTTCTTTATCTGAACAATATAAGTTAGGCGATGATGTAACAATTGATGAACTACCGTATATCGGTCATGTCAAAAACGCCATTAAATTTAGTTTACAAGAAGCTTATTCCTATATTGAAGAAATGCGACAACTTGCTTTAAAGCCAGATGGTCCAGCTCCTTATGGAGAAACTGCAGAAATTGACTTTATGTTATTACAAGAAGCATTCCGAAGACTTGAGAATGGTACGTGGCAAGATATATATGACTATTTTCATTCATTAAAATGGGAAACATTATCTCGAAAAAAACAAGATAGTGATCCTGAGTTAAAAGAGTTGGCAAAGAAAAAGCGAGACCAAGCGAAAAAAATTGTCACGAAAATAAAGGAAGATTTTTTCACTCGAACACCATCTAGATTGTTAGAAGAAATTCGATTAATGGCGCCAATGATTGAAACGTTAGTGCAACTAACAGAAAACTACGGAAGAAAATTTAAGGCTGCAAAGTTAGAGCGCGGACTTTTAGATTTTTCGGATTTAGAACACTATGCACTTGAAATATTATCGGTGAATGAAGATGGAACCCTTAAACCTTCAGAAGTGGCTAAAGAGTTCCAACAAAAATTTAAAGAAGTATTAGTCGATGAATATCAAGATACAAACATGCTTCAAGAGACGATTTTACAATTAGTGAAATCTGGTGAAGAAGTAGACGGAAACCTCTTTATGGTAGGAGACGTTAAACAATCCATCTATCGATTCCGTCTAGCAGAGCCTATGTTATTTTTAAACAAATATTTAACCTTTGAAGAAGAGCCTGAGAATTCAGGCTTAAAAATCGATTTAAATGCTAACTTCCGAAGTCGTAAAGAAGTGCTCCATGCAACAAACTTTGTTTTCGAACAAATTATGGGTACAACTGTTGGGGAAATCGAGTATGACGAAAAAGCAGGTTTAAAACCGAGTGCTCCGTATGATGATGTGGAGACGCCTGTTGAATTAGCGATATTATATGAACAGCAAGACAATGGTGAATCAGACGAAGAATCTGATGAAGAATTTAAAGCAATAGATGCGGTAATGGAAGAAGAAATTAAAAAATCTCAACAAGAAGCGAGATTCATTATTAAGCGAATTCAAGAACTTATGGCAAGTGGTACAACTGTTTATAATGCAAAGGAAAAAGATCCTGCCAAAAGAGTTCGTCCTTTACGATACAGCGATATCGTAATACTTATGCGTTCGATGAACTGGTCTAATGATTTAGTTGAAGAATTTAAAGCGGCGGGGATACCTTTATACGCTGAATCGTCGAAAGGATATTTTGAAGCGCTAGAAGTAATGGTTATGATTAATGTATTAACTATAGTAGATAATCCGTATCAAGATATTCCATTGGCGTCAGTTTTACGCTCACCGTTCGTTGGATTAACGGAAAATGAACTCGCTCTTATTCGTTTAGCGAAGAAAAATGTACCATTCTATGAAGCTTTGAAAACATTCGTACAAGAAGAAGGGTCTGGTATTTCTTCAAATACACAAGAAAAACTTCATTCATTTCTTCAAAATTTAGAGATTTGGAGAGATATGGCAAGACGTGGTTCGTTATCCGATTTAATTTGGAAAATATATAGTGATACGAATTATTACGAAATGGTTGGTGCTATGGCAAACGGTAAACAGCGTCAGGCTAATTTACGTACATTACATGACCGTGCACTTATGTATGAAAAAACTTCATTCCGTGGATTATTTAGATTTTTACGCTTTATTAATCGGATGAAATCAAGGGGCGACGATTTAGGAGTCGCAAAATCGATTGGTGAAAAAGATGACGTTGTCCGTTTAGTTACGATTCACTCTTCAAAAGGATTGGAGTATCCAGTTGTGTTTGTTGCTGGACTTGGACGTGCCTTCAACCAAATGGACTTTTCCAACTCCTATTTGTTTGACCAACAATACGGATTTGCGGTTAAAGCGATTGACCCTGAAAACCGAATTATGTACACGTCACTACCATTTTTGGCGATGAAGGAAAAGAAAATTCTTGAGATGAAAGCAGAAGAAATGCGTATTTTATACGTTGCGATGACACGTGCAAAAGAACGATTAATTCTTGTAGGTTCAGTTAAGGATTTTAAAAAAACTTCTGCCAAATGGTGTGAAGCCGGTCATACTTTAGGAGATGTGCTTCCTGAGTTTGTAAGAGCGCGGGCAAAAAATTACCTAGATTGGATTGGCCCAGCGATTGCTAGACATGAATGTTTTTCTTCCTATTATGAAGATTCATTTACACCCGTACAACATCCGTCTAAGTGGGTCGTATCAGCTATTTCAAATGAAACATTCTTAAATAATCAGCGTTCTAATGAAGAAAAGGAAAATAACGATCTTGTATCACACGATGTAGATGAAACTTTATATGAAGAAATTCATAAAAGATTTACGGCAAAGTATCCTTTTGAAAAATCTATTACGAAAAAATCAAAGACAACAGTTACTGAAATTAAACGAATCGAAAATCTCCAGCGTCTTGAAGAAGATGAAGTGGAAATTGAAGAGCCTCGGAAATTTAAGAGCGTTGCCAAAAGACCAATGTTTCTTCAACAAAAAGGATTGTCTAGTACGGAAATAGGTACTGCTATTCATACAGTGATGCAGCACGCACCAAAGGCTGGATTCCAATCAATTGATGAAGTCGATACCTATTTACAAAATCTCGTGGATCGTCAATTGTTAACAGAGGAAGAAGTTAGTGTCGTTGATCGTGATAAGGTAATGAAATTTTTCGAATCTGCCATTGGACAAAGATTTACTCGTGCCAAAAAGATTTATCGTGAATTACCATTTACTTTAAGTAGAACCGATCAAGACGGAGATCGTCAAATAATTCAAGGGATTATCGACTGTTTATTTTTAGATGAAGATAATCAGTGGATTTTACTTGATTATAAAACGGATAAAATATTACCTCATTTCCAAGAGGAGCCTGCATTATCGAAGGAAATGAATGAACGGTATGGTGTGCAACTTCGTATTTACAGTGAAGCTGTCACGGCTGTGATAGGTGTAGAAGTCGATGAAAAGTTAATTTATTTATACAATGCTCAAAAAGAAATACAGTTATAATATAGATGAGAGGATGAATGTTCATAAACAAACATCCTCTCTATATTCAATTTTGGCGTTAAAATACATAAAAGGGAACTGTACTTGAGAAGGGGGTCGAGTTGTGGAATTTAAACCAACTACACTGAATGAGCGAATCGATTCAATAGATATTATTAGAGGATTTAGTTTACTAGGAATTTTACTCGTAAACATATTTGGATTCTATCTTCCGATGCCACATATAGATTTGCAAAACTGGTTTACAGAAGCAATGGATATTATATGGCATCAAACATTAGATATTTATGTACAGAGTAGTTTTTATCCTTTGTTTTCAATGTTATTTGGATATGGAATTGCTATGCAATATTTAAAGGCTGAGAAAACTGGGGTTCGTTTTTATTCATTTGCGAGAAAACGATTGATCGTCCTGTTTGTTTTAGGAATGCTACATGCCTTATTTATTTGGTGGGGCGATATTTTGGCAATGTATGCCTTCTGTGGTTTCTTCCTATTATTATTTATTCGTTTTAACCCAAAGATGATTCTTACTTTTGGATTAGTTATTTATGGATTATTGCATGTTATGATTCTCGGTGGGTATGGAATGTTAGGTATTGCCAATGAGAAAATGGAAGCAATTCCTGTGAACATTGTTATGGTAGAAAGTGCACTTTCTGCTTATGGTATTGGGGGCTGGGGTGAGGCCTTTAGTCAACGATTAAATGATTTAACCGTACAAATGAACCCGTCGATGTGGATTTTCTCATTATTTACTATATTACCTTATATGTTAATAGGGGCTGCCTTTGCAAAGTGGCGTTTAATCGAAAGAGCGAAAAGTCTAAAAGGGTTATGGATCTCATTTGCAGTCATTTGTAACGCTTTAGGATTGTTCATAAAAAGTGCTCCATTTATGTATGAAAGAACATATTTATTAGAGTATTTAAAAGTTTATATTGGTGGCCCGATTTTAGCGATTGGATATATGGCTTTAATTGTTTGTATTTGTTTACTACCATTTGCGACGAAAATATTGCAACCAATTGGACTAGCAGGGCGTATGTCTTTAACGATTTATATTATGCAATCTATTATTTGTACTATTATATTCTATGATTATGGATTTGGGTTATATGGACAAGTAAATGTACAAATGGGTGTATTAATTGCTCTTGTTATTTTTATTGTACAGATTATATTTGCACTAAGTTGGTTCATGAAGTTTAAGCAGGGACCTCTAGAATATGCCGTGAAAAAAATTACTTATAAAACATTGTAAGAAAAGTAGGACAATTGAAATTGTTTGATGTATGATGAAATCAAATCATTTTTAATGAGTACATTTTTGGTCAAAAAATGATTTAAGAAAACCCCATATAATAGGAAGAAATATTATTAATCTAATAATATTCTAATAGACTGTAATTGGGATATTAAAAATAAGGAGAGCTTGTAAAAATGAAGATTTTGTCTTTTAAGTTCAATGGTGAAATAAAATTCGGTCCGAAAGTTAAGAAAGAAGATGCTGTATGGGATGTATTAAAAATTCAACAAGACCTTAAAGTATTGCCATCATTTCCATCAGATATTATCGGCGGAATTTCTTTAGGCTTTGATTTTGTTGAGCAAATTCGAAAACTTGTAGAAGCAGCTAGAAATTCAGGTGAAGAAAATAAATATAAATATGAGTTTTCAACAATCGAGTGGTTATCACCGATCCCTAGAACGCCTAAAAACATCATTTGTATCGGAAAAAATTACGATGAACATGCAAAAGAAATGGGTGCAAAAGAAGCCCCTAAAAATTTAGTTGTTTTTACAAAAGCTCCATCGGCAATCGCAGCAGATCATCAAGTATTACCAATTCATGCGGATAAAACAAATGCTTTAGATTATGAAGGTGAACTTGCCGTTGTAATTGGTAAAGTAGGTAAAGATATTCCAAAAAATCAAGCGATTGACTACATATTTGGTTATACGATTGCAAATGACATTACGGCTCGCGACTTGCAAGAACGTCATATTCAGTTTTTCCTAGGCAAATCATTAGAAGGTACTTGTCCAATGGGGCCATATTTAGTAACAAAAGATGAAATTCCGAACCCACAAAATCTTACAGTAGTAACAAAAGTAAATAGTGAAGTACGTCAAAATGGAACTACGAGAGATATGATGTTCCCTGTAGAAGATTTAATCTCAATCTTATCTCAATACGTAACGTTAGAACCTGGCGATGTTATATTAACAGGAACGCCTGCAGGAGTTGGTAAGGGAATGAACCCTCCAACATTCTTACGTGCTGGTGATGAAGTGAAGATTTCTATTGAGGGAATTGGTACTTTAGTAAACCGCTTTGAATAAAAGATTCTACAATTGCATGGTTAACTATTATATTTGAATCCCTAACTTGAGTCTGGTAGTATAGGAATGATATGACAATAAAGGTGGGGAAACAATGAGCTTTTTAACTGACTCAACACATTTACACATAACTACTTGGGTAGTTGCAATTGTATTATTTTTAGTTGCAGCGTTAGCTACTAATTCAAAAGCAGTTCACATGATTCTACGACTATTCTATATTTTAATTATCATTACAGGTGCTGCATTGTTCTATAAAACAATGAGCTATGGAATGGGTATGGAATATGGCATCAAGTTCCTTTTAGGAGTATTAACTATCGGTATGATGGAAATGGTGCTAGTTCGTAAATCTAAAGGTAAACCAACAACAATGTTTTGGATCCTATTTGCAGTATTCTTATTTGCAACTTTATTCTATGGATTCAAATTACCAATGGGTGCGAAATTATTCTAATTATTTACGCAAAGTACTTAGTACTTTGCGTTTTTTCATGTCTGGGGAGATAGGGGTTAGTGGCCCGGAAGTCAATGAAGGACATTTGGAAGCGGAAATCTAGTTGAAATGTCTTTCATGAGGTGGATGAAGGACATTTGGAAGTGAAAATCCAGCTGAAATGTCTTTCATGAGGTGGATAAAGGACATTTGGAAGTGAAAATCCAGTTGAAATGTCTTTCATAAGGTAGATGAAGACCATTATGATCACAAAAATAATCAGAAGTGGCCCTGATAATGCGGGATCAAGACCAATATTAGCCCAATATAGTACAGAACCGGTCTTCATGCCGCAAAATAAAGTCATTTCAAAGATTTAAACCAATAATAAAACCATTTAGAAGCCAAAAATTTTACAGCTGAACAATTTGTCACTTTTCTGTCGCAATTCCATTTGAAATACAGATTTTCATTGGAAATATGTGCACTACAACGGTTTTGTTTGGTAAAATTACGATGGATTTATATGTTCGTAGAAAATCCTTGATGACATAAATGTGTAATATAACTTAGATTATTAGTAGTTGTCACTCATCAAACACTCAATAATAATTTATGGGTTACACAAAATAACAAGTATAAGTAAAAGTGTTTTGCAGTAATTGATAGGAGATGGATATTCTTGAAATTTAAGAAGTGGATTAGTGCCATGGCAGCTACAGTTCTTGCAGCTACGTTGACCGTAACACCTATAGTGAATGCTGAGGAAACAAGAACAATTGCAGATGAAAGTATATATGATGTATTAGTCGATCGTTATTATAACGGTACGAGTGCCAATGATATTGATGCAGACTCAACTGACCCAATAAAATTTAACGGTGGAGATTTCGTTGGATTAACAAAACAACTTTCTCAAATCTCTAAAATGGGTTTTACCATTATTTCTCTAGGTTCAGTATTTCCTACAGAAAAATATGATGGGTCACTAGTGACGTCCTATTCAGGATTTGAACCTCGATTTGGGACAGAAGAAGAATTTGAATCACTAGTTAACACTATTAACAAAAATAAAATTAAAACGATGATTGATTTCCCATTATCTTATGTAAGCGAAAACCATGAATGGGCACAGGATTCAACAAAGGCAGACTGGGTTTTAGAAACTACAAATGGACAAGTTCGATGGGATTTATCGAATGAAGAAATACAAAAGGCACTGATTGATGCTATCGTACAAATTGTCTCAACATATGACGTAGGTGGAATAAGATTAACCAACCTTGATAATGCTGATACGAACTTTGTTAACGAAATAATCGGAGCCATTAAAGAAGTTAATGCTGATATATATGTTATTTCTAAAGAAGAGAGCGATGCAGATTTAGATGCAACTTATCATAATGATACGTTTCAAATTTTCCGCTCAATCTACAAAAATGTAGATCAAGATTCAACGCAACTGTTTAAAAATTTAGAACCATTTATGAATGGTGATGGAAAGCCTACTCAAATAATGCTTGATCATATTCAATCGGATCGATTTATTATGGATGTTGAAGCATTTCCACCAACACGTGCAAAACTTGCTTTAGCTACAACGTTATTGCTACCGGGTCTTCCTGTAATGCAATATGGTACAGAAATAGCGATGAATGGTGCAGCAGGTCCAGAATCGCACCAAGCTTATCACTTTAAGACAGAAGAAGAACTAGTAGATTTTGTAAAAAATATACAAACATTAAGAAATAGTTCTGATACGTTACGTATGGGCGAATTCACATTAATAGAAAATGATAATGGTTTATTAACTTTTATGCGTTCTTCTGATAGTGAAAAATGGATTGTTGTAATTAATAACACTGGGAAAACGCAAAGAATAGATGTTTCTGAAGAGTTAGTTGGAGAAGGTAAAGAACTTCAAGGTATGCTTGAATCTGAACTTGTTAAGGTAAACAAAGAAGGAACATTTCCAATTGTACTAGATCGAGAAATCGTGGAGATTTTCCAAGTGATTGATGAAAGAGGTATTAATATACCTTATCTGATTGCTTTAGGATTTGTATATGTTATATTCATAGCATTTATTATTGCAATTATGAGAAAAGCAAAACGAACGAAATCAGAGAAATCAGAATAAAATTAAACGAGTAAAGAGCTATTTAAATTGAGTAATCAATTTAAAATAGCTCTTTTTATTTTTAGTAAATTTCCACTATGATTGCTTTACTGCACTAACGGAATAAATCGAATTTTGACAAAATTTCAATTTAACTTAGTGAAGAAAAGTCTATTAAAATACTAAAAGTTTAGATAATTAGTTTGAAATTAATAAACATATATCGTGATGCATATAAATAATATTACCTAGATAATTGTAAAAATTATTACAATATTTTGTCGAACAATGCCGAATAAATGAAAATTACAAAAATTCTCTTAATTTACGTTGACAAGGAGTAAGTTTCTTAAATATAATTTCTATAAATTTAAAACATTTGTAATAATTCGAAAAACAATTGGGAGGAGGAGTATTTTGAAGACAACTGATGAGCTGTTGAGAATTAAAAACTTACATACAGGGTTCCGTATTAAAGATACATATTTCGATGCAGTCGACAATGTTTCTTTATCACTTCGCAAAAATGAAATTCTCGCTATCGTAGGTGAGTCAGGTTGTGGAAAGAGTACGTTAGCAACATCAATCATTGGTTTGCTAGATCGAAACAAAACACGCATCCAGGGAGAAATATTATATAAAAATAAGAATTTAGCGAGTATGACGGAAGAAGAGCTAAATGAAGTTCGTGGTTTAGATATTAGTATGATTTTCCAGGACCCACTATCTGCATTAAATCCATTAATGAGAATTGGTGAGCAAATCGAAGAAGGCCTAATCTATCATACTAAGTTAACAAAAGAAGAAAGAAAAGCACGTGTAATTGAACTATTAAATCAAGTAGGGATTCGCAATCCAGAACGTGTAGCAAGACAATTTCCACACCAGTTATCTGGGGGGATGCGTCAAAGGGTAATTATAGCAATCGCTATTTCTTGTAAACCACAAATCATCATTGCAGACGAACCAACAACTGCTTTAGATGTTACGATTCAAGCGCAAATTTTAGATTTATTAATCGATTTACAAAATGAAACAGGTGCGGGAATTATTTTAATTACCCACGATTTAGGTGTCGTTGCAGAAATAGCGGATAGGGTAGCAGTTATGTATGCAGGTGAGATTATTGAAATAGCACCAGTGGATGTGTTATTTAACGATCCAAAACATCCATATACGAGATCCTTATTTAATTCTATTCCGCAAATGAGTCAAGAGAATGCTAGATTAAATGTAATCGAAGGTATTGTTCCTTCACTTATGAACCTACCACGAGAAGGATGTCGTTTTTCTTCACGAATTTCATGGATACCTGAAGAGGCACATGAGGATAACCCAACTTTACATGAGATTTCACCAGGTCACTTTGTTAGATGTACTTGTTGGAAACATTTCCACTTCAAGAGCGATATAGGGGGTAGCCATCATGTTTATGCAGATCAATAACTTAAAAGTTCATTATCCAGTACGTGGTGGTTTTTTTAATACAGTAATAGACCACATTCATGCTGTCGATGGAATTAGTATGGAGTTTGATAAAGGAAAGGCATATGGTCTAGTAGGTGAATCTGGATGTGGAAAGTCAACAACGGGTAAATCTATTATTGGACTTGAAAAAATTACGTCAGGGAACATCATTTATGAAGGCGAAGATGTAACGAACAAACGTCGTGACAGAAAATCTGCTTATAACCGGGATATTCAAATGATCTTCCAAGATTCTCATTCTGCTATGAATCCAAGAAAGCGTGTTCAAGATATTTTAGCTGAGCCTATTCGAAACTTTTTGAAACTATCACCTCAAGAAGAGAGAAAAAGAATTAATGAGCTATTAGCAATCGTAGGGATGCCTGAAGATTCGAAGTTAAAATATCCACACGAATTTTCTGGTGGTCAGAAACAACGACTTGGAATTGCAAGAGCAATTGCAACAAATCCAAAATTAATTATTGCGGATGAACCTGTATCAGCTCTCGATTTGTCGGTACAAGCACAAGTTTTAAACTTTATGAAAGATATTCAAAACGAGTACGGCTTAACTTATTTATTTATCTCCCACGATTTGGGTGTTGTAAAGCATATGTGTGAACACATTTCAATAATGTATAAAGGACGCTTTGTTGAAACGGGGGCAACAAAAGAAATTTTTGAAAACCCTCAACATATTTACACGAAACGTTTACTATCAGCAATTCCTGAAGTTTCACCAACCGGAAGGAATGCTCGTAAACGAGAAAGAATAAACGTAGAAACACACTATCAAAAAGAGCATAGTTTATCTTTTGACGAGAGTGGACGAGTGTTTGATTTAGTTCCAGTTTCTGAAACTCATTTCGTAGCAGCATCTCCGAATGTGAAGGAGGTCATCTAATATGTGGAAAACAGTTGTTAGACGTGTATTAATTATGATTCCACAGTTGTTTGTTTTAAGTTTAATCGTTTTCATTCTTGCTAAATTTATGCCGGGTGACCCGTTCTCAGGTTTGATTACACCTGAAACAGATCCTGCTAGAATTGAAGAATTACGAGAAAAAGCTGGATTAAATGACCCTTGGTATCAACAATATGCTCGCTGGATAGGGAATTTAGTTCAGGGAGATTTAGGTAAAAGTTATACATTCCAACGTAGTGTTGGTGACCTAATTGGAGAAAAGGCACTAAATACTTTATGGCTTTCTCTAGTGAGTGTAATTTTACTGTACTTAATTGCAATTCCTTTAGGGATATTAGCAGGTCGCTATAATAACTCTAAGTTGGATAAGACAATTGTACTTTACAGCTTTATCTCTTATGCAATACCTACATTCGTACTAGGGTTACTATTCTTATATCTATTTGGATATAAATTGCAATGGTTCCCGACAGTAGGAAGTGTGAGCGTTGGACTAGATCCAGGTACATTTAGTTGGTATATTGATAAAATTTATCATTTAATTTTACCTGCATTTGTTTTTGCTGTTTTAGGTACAACAGGTGTTATTCAATATTTACGATCTGAAATTATTGACGCAAAAGCACTTGATTATGTTCGAACAGCAAGAAGTAAAGGTATTCCTATGAGAAAGGTTTATTCAAAACATATTTTCAGGAACTCGTTACTTCCAATTGCAGCATTTTTAGGTTTTACAATTACTGGATTACTTAGTGGCTCAGTGTTTATTGAAACAATATTTGGATATCCTGGAATGGGTCAATTATTTATATCTTCAGTCCTTTCACGAGATTATAGTGTCATTACAGCACTTGTAATGTTATTTGGCTTCTTAGCACTATTAGGTAGTCTCTTATCCGATATTATTATGAGCATTGTTGACCCACGGATAAGAATTGAATAGACACTTCGATGAGTTAAGGAGGGAGAATAAATGGTTAGTGTAACAAATGATAAAGATTCAAATAAAGTTAGTTCTCCACCAACAGGTTTCCAGGTAATTTTTCGTGAGTTTATTAAAGATAAATTAGCATTAGTATCATTAATAAGTATCGTACTAGTTACAGCTTTTGTTTTTTACATGGCATACTTTGTGATCGACCTTAATGAGTTAATGCGAGTTAGTTTACGTGATAAATTTGCCGAGCCGGGGGAGAAGTTTATTCTAGGGGCCGACCAAGGTGGACGTGATATTTTTGGTCAATTAGTAGTCGGTGCTAAAAACTCTCTAGAAATAGCTATTGCAGTTACAGTTATAACTGGAATATTCGGTATTGTTGTTGGTTTAATTTGTGGTTATTTCGGTGGATGGATTGACAATGTTATTATGCGAATAATTGATTTCTTCATCACTATTCCATCTTTAATGTTAATCATTGTTTTTATTACAGTTATTCCTAAATATACACAGTGGCATCTAATTTTGATTATAAGTCTATTCGGTTGGACGGGTATTACAAGATTAGTAAGGTCTAAAGCACTCAGTGAGAGTAAGCGGGATTATGTAAATGCCTCCAAAACCCTTGGAACAAATGATTTTGTAATCATTTTTAGAGAAATTATGCCGAATTTAAGTTCAATTCTAATTGTAGAAACAACTTTAAATTTTGCTGGAAACGTAGGGATCGAAACGGGATTATCCTACTTAGGATTCGGTCTTCCACCTGATGTACCATCTTTGGGTAACTTGGTTGCATATGCTAATAACCCTAAGGTATTGCAAGAATATTGGTGGTGTTGGGCACCAGCAGCATTATTCATTTTGATAATGATGTTAGCAATTAACTATGTAGGTCAGGCGTTTAGACGTGCTGCGGATGCGAAACAACGTCTAGGTTAATGTTCACTTAGTAGTAAAAAGGTATTTGGTACCATCATATTTATCCATTAGATAAATATGTTTAGATATAGTTGGGAACTTTGGTACAAATCCCAGCGTACACGAAAAGGAGGATTATTAATGAAGAAACAACGTTGGTCTTTATTAGCGTTATTATTCGCTCTTGTATTAGCGTTAGCAGCATGTAGTGGCGGCGGTAGTACAACTGAGGAAAAACCAAAAGACGAAGAAACAACAACAGAAACAACAGAAACAACAGAAACAACTGAAACAGAAACTGCGGAAACTGAATCAGATGCATTATTTGATTTAGCAGTAACACATGATGGTGAAGCTATTGATGGCGGTATGCTTAAAGTAGCTATGGTAAAAGATGAGCCATTCGCAGGTATTTTCTTAGCTGAGTTATATGAAGACGCTTATGATGCTGACATTATGGCATATGCTTCTAACTCATTATTCGAGGTAGACGGTAACTTCATGATTACAGATGAAGGTATTGCGACTTTAGAAGTTGACCAAGAAAACAACAAAGTATTAGTAAAAATTAAAGAAGGCGTTAAATGGTCTGACGGCAATCCTTTAACTATTGAAGACGTAATGCTTCCATACTTAATCATTGGTCATAAAGATTACACAGGTGTACGTTATGATACTCAATTCAAAAACATCATTGGTGCTGAAGAGTATAATGCAGGTACAGCTGATACTATTTCAGGTTTAAAGAAAATTGACGAAACAACTTTAGAAATTAGCTTTAAAACATTATCACCATCGATATTCTACGGTGGAGATGGTTTATGGACTTATGCAGCTCCAGTACACCAAATTGGTGACATTCCAGTTGCTGAGTTAGTTGAACACGATGCAGTCCGTAAAAACCCAGTTACTTTAGGTGCATTTAAATTTGATAAAATCGTTCCAGGTGAATCTGTACAATTCGTGAAAAACGAACACTACTGGAAAGGTGAACCAAAACTTGATGGCGTAATCGTTCAAGTTGTACCATCAAGCTCAATTTCTGTAGCTATTGGTTCTGGTGAATACGATATCGTATTATCATTTAATGCAACAAAAATGCCAGAAATTGAAAACTATGAAAATATTACAATTCTTGGCCGTCCAGAGCTTTACTACTCTTATTTAGGTTTCAAAGTTGGTAAATACGATTACGAAAATAACGTGAACGTAACTGACTTCGAAGGTTCAAAAATGGGTGACGTTAAATTACGTCAAGCTATGGGTTATGCTTTAGATATTGAAGCAGTATCTGAAATTTACTATAACAACTTACGTGAACGTGCGAATTCTTTAATTCCACCAGTATTTGAATCATTCTACAATGGTGACTTAAAAGGATACACTTATGATCCAGAAAAAGCTGAGTCAATCTTAGACGAAGCTGGTTACGTAGACGTTGATGGTGACGGATTACGTGAAGATCCAAATGGTGAAAAATTAGAAATCAGACTTGCTGCAATGTCTGGTGACGCTACACAAGAAGATATTATTTCTTACTACTTACAAAACTGGAAAGATGTTGGCTTAAACGTAACATTAACAACAGGACGTTTAATCGAGTTCAACTCATTCTATGACAAAGTTCAAGCTGACGATCCAGAAATCGATATCTTCATGGGTGCATGGGGTACAGGTACTAACCCATCTCCAGCAGGATTATACGGTTCTGCTGACCAATACAACTTCAGCCGTTACACATCTGACGAGCTAGAAGGTTATGTAATTGGTATTGACTCACCACAAGCATTCGATGCTGAATGGCGTGCAGAGCAATTCAAAGCATTCCAAGAGCACATCGAAGAAGTGGCTACTACGATTCCAATGCAATTCCGTTATGAAATCGTTCCAGTTAACAAACGTGTGAAAAACTACAGCATTGACTATTCAGAGCCAACTGAATTGCATGAAATTGAGTTAGTTTCTGAAAACCCAGTAAAATAATTTAAGTAAAAAGAGATTGTTTGGAAAGTTTAGCTTTCTAGACAGTCTCTTTTTTAGATTTACAACATAATTTCATAGTTTTATATTTGTGGAATATAAAAAGCGTCTAATAAACTGGTTAGACGCTTCCTAAACTGTTTCTACTAATCGTTGTAGTCTTTATCTGTAAAGAAGATGGCAATCGTTCCTGGACCTGCGTGAGCACCTATAACAGCACCAACCAACGTCATATCAAATGATTTTGGTTTTAACTTATCCATAATAATTGCTTTTACTTCTTCTGCAAATTGTAAATCATCTCCATGGCTAATCCCAACGGTTTTGTTCGAGAAGTCTCCGCCTCGTTCTGCCATTATTTCTACGATTCTTTGAATGGCTTTTTTACGACCACGGATTTTTTCTAATGGTATTAATTTTCCGTCTTCAACGTGTAATATTGGTTTAATACTAAGCAAACCACCAATAAATGCACTTGACTTCGATATACGACCACCAGCAGCTAAATAGTCAAGTTTTTCTACTGTAAACAAGTGTGTCATATGTTTAGCGAAAGTTTCGACACGTGAAGAAAGCTCATCTAAAGCCAAGCCTTTATTTCTTAACGCTACTGCTTCCTTAACAACTAATCCATAACCTAATGATGCACATTTTGAATCAATCACTTTTAAATTAAAGTTCGGATATTGTTCTTTTAATTGAGTAGCAATCATTACTGCAGTATTGTAAGTACCAGAAAGATTCGAAGAAAATGCAATGTAAATACCTTCTTCGTTATTTTTTGCAAGTTCTTCAAAAGCATTTAAAAATTCTTCAGGAGATACTTGTGATGTTTTTGGTACCGCACCATTGCGCATTGCATCATAAACTTCTGTTGGTTCAATATCTAAAATATCATGATACTCTTTGTCATTTACATGTACGCGTAATGTAAATAACTCTACATCATTTTCATTAAAAAATTCTTTTGGTAAATCGCAGGCACTGTCTGCAAATATTTTCATTTTTTATCCCCCTTACTATTACAAATCATTGTGTAACTAAAATAAATACTCTAGGATGATTTAACTAATAGTAATTCTATTATTTACCATGATCTTATTTATTTCAATTTTAATCTATCTATTAAAAATCTCGCAATTCCGTCTTCATTATTACTTAAAGTAACCTCGTTAGCGATATTTTTTAATTGATCGATTCCGTTTGACATTGCAACACCAATCCCTGCATAGTCGATCATTTCTAAATCGTTATCTTCGTCCCCAAAGGCAATAATTCGATCCCTTGGAATACCTAAATCTTTTGCAACATGGGAGATTCCAACGGCTTTATTTAATCCTTTTCTAACGATTTCAATGATATGGAAAGGTGCACCCCAACGTCTATGGTCAATTAATTCTGCATGGACATCTTCTAAATGTTGCCTAATTCCTGGTACATTTTCTTCGGTTGCATGAATTAATAGGCTAGTTGGGTCATCATTTAAATTTCCTCTAAGGTTACCAATTAGAACATTTGGATCCCCCATATTAAAAATATCCATAAAGGTTTTATCTTCTGTATGAATATATACATCATCCATTACTTCTGCGATTAAGTTTTGATATTGGTATTTATCTACTGAATCGACAACATCATGAACAACACGAATATCCATTGGTGAATGGACCATTTGCCAAGATTTATTTTTAGGATGATGTACTAGCGCTCCGTTAAAATTAACGATGGGGGTTGTTAACATTAGCTCATTATAATAGATAGAGCTTGAACGAAATGGTCTTCCTGTTGCAATCATCACCTGATGTCCAGCTTCTTTTGCTTTCAATAAAGTTCGTTTCGTTTTTTCGGAAATCTTTTTTTCATCGGTTAATAAAGTACCATCTAAGTCTAAAACAATTAAATGTTTTTCCATAAAGGATAACTCCTTTCTTCTATTCAATAAATTTTATATCGGGGTGGAATATTTAGTCAAAGTATTGAACCACAAGTTCTTTTCATGCAATTTGAACAGATATATTATGCTCGACTTGAATATAATATAACTACTAGAGATATTGAAAAAAGTTCTCGATTTTTGAAAATGATTATCAATTAGTGTATCATTAAGTAAGATACAATTTACAACTGTTAGAAAGGGGATTCGAACATGGCAATTAGTGAAGAAATGCAAGAAAGTATTTTAGGTGCATTAGAGAATGTAATTGACCCTGAGTTAGGTATCGATATCGTTAACTTAGGCTTAGTATATAAAGTAGATTTAGATGAGGAAGGTACTTGTACGGTTACAATGACTCTAACTTCTATGGGTTGTCCTTTAGCACCAGTAATCGTCGACCAAGTAACTACAGCATTAAGCGAACTTCCAGAAATTAAAAAAGTTGATGTCGATATCGTTTGGCAACCAGCATGGAATAAAGATATGATGTCAAGATATGCAAAAATGGCTTTAGGAATTCGTTAAACTTTAGAGTTTGTATAATTAAAAGTAACTTTTCCGAGAGGAGAGTTACTTTTTTTAATTTGTGATTAGCAAATAGTACGCGGAAATCGCAAGTAACTCCAAAATCGCAAATAAAATCCCGGAAATCGCAAATAGAACTCCAGAATTCGCAAGTAAAGCAATGAAATTCGCAAGTAACTCCAGAATCGCAAATAAAATCCCGGAAACCGCAAATAGAACTCCAGAAATCGCAAGTAAAGCAATGAAATTCGCAAGTAACTCCAGAATCGCAAATAAAATCCCGGAAATCGCAAATAGAACTCCAGAATTCGCAAGTAAAGCAATGAAATTCGCAAGTAACTCCAGAATCGCATATAAAATCCCGGAAACCGCAAATAGAACTCCAGAATTCGCAAGTAAAGAAATGAAATTCGAAAGTAACTCCAGAATCGCAAATAAAATCCCGGAAACCGCAAATAGAACTCCAGAATTCGCAAGTAAAGAAATGAAATTCGCAAGTAACTCCAGAATCGCAAATAGAACTCCAGAATTCGCAAGTAAAGCAATGAAATTCGCAAGTAACTCCACGGAAATCGCAAATAACTCCAGAATCGCAAATAGAACTCCAGAATTCGCAAGTAAAGCAATGAAATTCGCAAGTAACTCCACGGAAATCGCAAATAACTCCAGAATCGCAAATAGAACTCCAGAATTCGCAAATAAAGCAATGAAATTCGCAAGTAACTCCAGCGTGTCCATCCAAAATAAATAAAATAACCGCCCCAACATTTTGAGACGGTTTGATCAATCTATTCTACATACCGATAAGGGACAGTTTTCACAACAAATTTCATCTTTTAAATGTTGTAAATTGTGTATTGTAATATATCCTTTATCCATCGATATAATTTTTTGTTTACGTAAATCACTTAACATGCGGTTAACCATTTCTCGACTTGTTGAACAAAGGTTTGCAATCTCAGTGTTCGTTAAGTTGAAATTAATATATACAACGTTATCTGCAATAGTCTCACCATATGTGTTAGATAAACGAATTAATGTAGAATAGAGTGCACCTTTTTTTCCGTTCATCACTAAATCACGGATTAAACTTTGATTCTTTATGTTTTCGTTTTGCAACCATTTTAAATATTCAATTAGTAGTACTGGTTGTTCAGTTAATAACATTTCTAATGAGTCTTTTGTTAACATGAAAGCTTCAGATGGAAGTAAAGCAATCGCTGAAGTTGTATGAACGTTTTCTTTATTAAATAAAGTTGTTTCTCCTAAAATACTACCTTTACCACAAATTCGAAACGTTAATTCTTTACCGTTTTCCGCTTCCTTACTAATTTGTACTTTTCCATGTTTGACTAAATAAATTTCGGTAGCAGATTCACCTTCTTGGTAAATTTGTGTACCTTTATCAAACTTTAATAATTGTCCGTGATCTTCAAATAAATTGTGAAAATTCATTGATGCGGTATTTAAAATTACCAATTTGATCACTTCCTTAATAATAAGAATAACTTAAAAACTAAATATATATATAAAATACTACATTTACATAAATCATATCACAATCAATTATTGGTAAATGTGAAAATTTTGGGAGTATTTTTTGCAATACAATACAAATATCTTTATAATAAAAATGGTCAATAAAGGTCAAACTATAATTCATACAAGTCATATTAAATTGAATAGATGAGGTGAATACGGATGCAATTTCAGCAACAAGACAATCGTAAACCTTTAGAACAATTTGGACGAAATTTAATTGAAGAAGTTAAAAATGGAAAAATGGATCCTGTCATTGGGCGAGATGAGGAAATCCGAAATGTTATAAGAATTTTATCAAGAAAAACGAAAAATAATCCCGTATTAATAGGAGAACCTGGCGTAGGGAAAACAGCAATTGTTGAAGGGTTAGCCCAAAGAATTGTACGTAAAGATGTGCCTGAAGGATTAAAAGATTGTGTCCTTTATGAGCTAGATATGAGTGCATTAATAGCTGGTGCAAGTTATCGAGGACAATTTGAAGAACGTTTAAAAGGTGTTTTAAAAGAGGTAAAAGAATCTGAAGGTCGTATTATTTTATTTATTGATGAGCTTCATACAATTGTAGGCGCTGGAAAAACTGATGGGGCAATGGATGCTGGTAATATGTTAAAACCAATGTTAGCTCGAGGGGAATTGCACTGTATTGGTGCTACGACATTGGATGAATACCGCATGTATATTGAAAAAGATCCGGCGTTAGAGCGCCGATTCCAACAGGTTTTAGTACGTGAACCATCTATTGAAGATACGGTTTCCATTTTACGTGGTTTAAAAGAACGATTCGAATTACATCATGGTGTACGCATTCATGACCGTGCAATTATCGCTGCGAGTGAACTATCCAATCGATACATTACAGATCGATTTCTTCCAGATAAGGCAATCGATTTAATAGACGAAGCATGTGCGATGATTCGTACTGAAATAGACTCAATGCCTCAAGAACTTGACATAGTAACAAGACGAGTAATGCAATTAGAAATTGAAGAACAGGCATTAACAAAAGAAAAAGATGACGCAAGTAAAAAACGATTAGAGAGTTTAAAAGAAGAGTTGCAATCGTTAAAAGAAAAACAAGAAAGTATGAAACAACAATGGAATGAAGAAAAACAAGCATTACAAACGATTCAAACGAAACGAGAACAATTAAATCGCTACCGTCGTGAACTGGAAGAAGCGGAAAGTAATTATAATCTAAATAAAGCCGCAGAACTACGTCACGGAAAAATTCCAGCCCTTGAAAAGGAATTAGTTAAACTTGAAGAAGAAATAAAAGATGGTTCTGATTCACGCATCTTACGTGAAGAAGTGACGACAGATGAAATTGCGTCCATCATCTCTAGGTGGACAGGAATTCCTGTAACAAAACTCGTTGAAGGTGAACGGGAAAAATTATTAAGACTTAAAGATACACTGCATGAACGGGTTGTAGGTCAAGATATGGCAGTAAAACTAGTAACAGAAGCCGTTTGGCGCGCTCGTGCAGGAATTCAAGATCCTCATCGACCAATCGGTTCATTCATATTCTTAGGTCCGACAGGAGTAGGTAAAACTGAACTTGCGAAGGCACTTGCTGCGCAGCTTTTTGACTCTGAAGAACACTTTATAAGAATTGATATGAGTGAATATATGGAAAAACATAGTGTTTCTCGACTAGTTGGTGCACCTCCAGGATATATCGGTTATGAAGAAGGTGGTCAATTAACAGAAGCAGTTAGAAGAAATCCATATTCCGTTATTCTGCTTGATGAAATTGAGAAAGCTCATCCTGATGTGGCCAACATTTTATTGCAAATTTTAGATGATGGCCGCATTACAGATAGTCAAGGAAGACTTGTAAACTTTACAAATACAGTCGTCATAATGACGTCGAATATTGGTTCGCAGTATTTATTGGAACAAGATCCTTCAGATGCAAAAGCTCACGAGCAAGTCATGTCGGAATTACGACTTCACTTTAAACCTGAATTACTAAACCGTGTTGATGACATCATTATGTTCCATGCGTTAAGCTCAGATCATTTTACTATGATTGCATGGAAGTATATCAATCAATTACAAAAACGTGTAGCTGAACAGGAGATTAATCTACAAGTGGATGGCTCTGTAGTGAATTGGGTAATTGAAAATGGGGTGGATCCTCAATTTGGTGCGCGACCGTTGAAGCGATTTATTCAGAGAAATGTGGAAACACTTGTTGCAAAAGAACTGCTAAAAGGGGAAGCAATTCCTGGTGATACTTTAAATGTAAAAGTTGAAGAGGATGAATTAAAGATTACAAAAGAATAAAGTTAAAATCCAGCTTTTTTGATAAATACTATCAATAAAGCTGGATTTTTATTGTGAATGAAAAAACCTGTTCCTCTAGTTGAATGAGAGACAGGTTTATAAGGTAATTTGAAACGATTAATGATGTTCAGCTTCTGGAGTTGGCTCATTTGGAATAATCGCAGTAACAATTAATACTAATACTGAGAAAATTAGTGAAATGATTGCTCCTGTTACAAAATCAAATGTAACACCTAATACTGAACTAACTACATAGTTTAACATCGTAACTAGTAAGAAAGACCAGAAAAATGTAGCAATATATTGCATTAGTTTCACCTCTATAGACCTTTAATTATATATATTGTTTTTTATATTTTACCCTAAAACATCATACCATATGTTCCAAAAAAATAACAACACGTTTTCATAATATGACAAAGATTACTATTGTCGTGAGAAAAAATGTGAGCTATAATTAAGACCAAGTACTAATTGTTAGTCATAAAGTAGACTTACACGTAGTAAAGGAATTTTAATATTATTTACTAATGATTGTTGAAAAAATTCGGATGTTAACTCACGAATTACACTACCCTAATTTATTGGTGGAGTGTAAAGGATGTTTAAGCCGAGAAAAATAATTATCTCTATTGAGGGGGAAACAATATGAACGCAGGGATTATCGGTTTAGGTAAATATGTTCCTGAAAAAGTGGTTACGAACTTTGACTTAGAAAAAGTTTTAGATACAAATGATGAATGGATTCGAACTAGAACTGGTATACAAGAAAGAAGAATTGCAGAAGGTGAAGAAACTTCTGATTTAGCTTATAAGGCAGCTGTGAAAGCAATTGAAAATGCAGAAATTTCTCCTAGCCAAATTGGTTTGATTTTAGTTGCAACTGTAACACCAGATACGGCATTTCCTAGTGTAGCTTGTCAAATCCAAGAAAAACTTGATGCGACAAACGCTGCTGCTATGGATGTTTCTGCTGCATGTTCTGGTTTCATTTACGCACTTGCTACAGCAAAACAATTTGTTGAAAGTGGTAGTTATGATTATGTACTTGTTGTTGGTGCAGAAAAACTTTCAAAAGTTACTGACTGGACAGATCGTAATACAGCAGTATTATTTGGTGACGGAGCAACTGCAGCAGTAGTTGGTAAAGTATCTGAAGGTCGAGGAATTTTAGCATTTGAATTAGGAGCAGATGGTTCAGGTGGAAAACATTTATTGTTAAACCAAGAACGCTATATTGCTATGAATGGTCGTGAAGTATTTAAATTTGCAGTTCGACAAATGGGTGAGTCTGCAGTTTCTGTTATTGAAAAAGCAGGTTTAACAAAAGAAGATGTTGACTTCTTAGTTCCACACCAAGCGAATATACGTATTATGGAAGCATCTCGTGAACGTTTAGATTTACCCGAAGAAAAACTATCAAAACGTATTCATCAATATGGAAATACTTCTTCCGCTTCAATTGGTATCGCATTAACAGATGAGTTAGAAGCAGGAAACATTAAAGATGATGACGTTATTGTTTTAGTAGGTTTCGGTGGAGGCCTAACATGGGGCGCTGCTGTTATTAAATGGGGTAAATAAATTGCTTTCATAGAAACAAATATAGTAATTTTATAGTAAGGTTACTAATTGGGGGGAAAAGATTATGAATAAACGAGTAGTAATAACGGGTATTGGTGCCGTAACTCCTTTAGGTAATTCAGCTGAAGAAACATGGGCAAATGTAAAAGCTGGTAAATCGGGAGTCGGACCTTTAACACGTATTGATGCAGAAAAATTCCCAGCAAAAGTTGCTGCTGAAGTAAAAGAATTTAATATTGAGGAATTTATTGATAGAAAAGATGCAAGAAGAATGGACCGCTTTACTCATTACGCATTAGCTTCTGCAATTATGGCAGTAAAAGACGCTAATTTAGAAATTAATGAAGATAATGCAAATCGTGTTGGTGTTTGGATTGGGTCTGGAATTGGTGGTATGGAAACATATGAAAACCAATTTGAAACGTTTAAAGAACGTGGAGCACGCCGTGTAAGTCCTTTCTTTGTCCCAATGATGATTCCAGACATGGCATCTGGCCAAGTTTCTATCCATTTAGGCGCAAAAGGAATTAACTCTTGTTCAGTAACTGCTTGTGCATCTGGAACAAACTCAATTGGTGATGCGTTTAAAGTGATCCAACGTGGAGATGCAGATGTAATGATTACTGGTGGTACAGAGGCTCCGATTGTTAATATGGCAGTTGCAGGTTTCTGTGCAAGTACAGCATTATCTTTAAATCCAGATCCTGCAACAGCATCTCGTCCTTTTGATTCGAATCGTGATGGGTTTGTAATAGCTGAGGGTGCTGGTATCCTTATTTTAGAAGAGTATGAGTATGCTAAAGCTCGTGGTGCCAAAATTTATGCAGAAATTATTGGTTACGGTTCTACTGGTGATGCGTATCATATTACTGCTCCAGCTCCAAATGGAGAAGGCGCAGCTCGTGCCATTAAGCAAGCTATTGAAGACGGTGGCGTTGACCCAACAGTAGTTGGTTACATTAATGCTCATGGTACAAGTACACAATACAATGACTTATATGAAACAATGGCTGTTAAATCAGTTTTTGGTGAACATGCATATAATTTAGCAATGAGTTCTACAAAATCAATGACTGGACATTTACTTGGAGCTGCAGGTGGTGTAGAAGCAATTTTCACTGCCCTTGCATTAAAAGAGGGAATCTTACCTCCAACTATTAACTTAACAAATCCAGATCCTGAATGTGATTTAGATTATGTTGCAGGTGAAGCTCGTGAAGCTAGCATTGAATATGCTATGAGTAATTCCCTTGGTTTTGGCGGACATAACGCAAGTTTATTATTGAAAAAAGTTGACTAATGGTTTGTATTTAAAAATTGAAGTTTTTCTAGCTGCAAACTTATAAATTTCATATTTTTAATTCTTTAAATTAAAAGCCCCTAGCATATCGCTAAGGGCTTTTTTATATGATTTAATAAATATGTTTTTTATTTACGAAAGATATTTCAAAAGAAAAGGATGGTCTTATTCTATTACGGTTTATGCTTTTCTTGTTTTGTTATGGAATGTGTGTAATGTCAGTTGGTAACATTATACTCTATTTGAATTATCGAACACTTGGCTATTCATGGAATGCAGTATGGACATTTATATTAAGTACAAATGAATTTTATATCGCCATTGGTTCATTTATATTCTTATTTATTTGCGTCTACGGCCTAAACCCATCGCGCTCTCCATTCTCTTAAGAGTTGCGCTAGCAATTTCATTTGCTTTTTGGGCACCTTCGTCTAAAATTTGGTCAAGCTCTGGTGAATTGATCAGTTCATGGAAGCGTTCTTGGATCGGTGTTAAATGATCGATTAAGCTTGTTGCAACACCTTGTTTAAATGCACCGTAGCCAAGCCCTTCATATTTTTTAACAACAGCATCGATTGACTGACCAGTAACTGCTGCTTCAATTGTAAGTAAGTTAGACACACCAGGTTTGTTCACTTCGTCAAATGCAACAACACCTTCTGAGTCTGTTACAGCAGATTTAATTTTCTTTTCGATTTCCTTCGCTGTATCTAAAAATCGAATCGTTGCTTTTGTATTTGGATCTGATTTACTCATTTTCTTCGTTGGTTCTTGCAATGATTTGATACGTGCTCCAGCTTTTGGAAGTTGAATATCAGGAATAACAAATACATCGCCGTAACGTTTGTTGAATCGCTCAGCAAGGTCACGAGTTAACTCAAGGTGTTGTTTCTGGTCTTCTCCAACTGGTACAATGTGTGAGTTATATAGTAATATATCTGCAGCCATTAAAGGTGGGTAAGTTAATAACCCGGCTGTAACAGATTCTTTACCTTCAGATTTATCTTTAAATTGCGTCATACGTTCTAGTTCACCTATAGAGGCAACACATTGTAAAATCCATCCCGCCTGTGCGTGCGCAGGTACTTCTGATTGAATAAATAATGTTGATTTCTTCGGATCAATACCAGTTGCTAAATAAGTAGCTGCCAACGTACGAATATTTTTGCTTAATTCGTTTGGATCTTGAGGAACAGTGATTGCATGTTGGTCAACGATACAATAAACTGTATTTCCTTCATCTTGTAGTGCAGGGAATTGCATAAATGCCCCAATGTAATTTCCTAAGGTAATAACACCTGTTGGCTGAACACCTGAGAAAATATTTTTCATTTTTTTCTACCTCCAATAAATTGATCAAATAAAAAAACATCATGCGTCCATACGTTTTTTAAACGTAATGGGACGAATGATGTTTAAATCCGCGGTACCACCCAGCTTGTCGATTACTCGACCACTTTCCACTTCGTAACGTGAAGCAAACGAGCTTTACTACTTAGTCGTTCATAAAGCTACTCCAAAGTCCATTCCATTCGCTCCGAGATCTGTTTTCACCAACCACAGACTCTCTATACACGGATACCAAATGTACTACTCTTTGTCATCGATTTTCCAATTTTCCATTATTGAAAAGATTATATAAAAAATAAATCTTGTTTGCAAATAAAATTTTCTATTCTCATTCGAATGAATTATTGAAAGAATGGGTAATCTTCTATAGTACGTAATCATATGGGAAAAAGTATAACAGTTGACAGAAAGTTTTGATACTTCTCGATTAATTTGCTCTAATTGAGAATAATATTTTGGAAAATATCATGTTTTGTTCCAGTAAAAAAAGGGTATAAATAAATATGTAATTTTTACATCAATAAAAAGAATGAGGACTAGATAAGAGAAAATACGTACAAATATTTAAAATTTACGACAATGATTTTCAACTTGCTATATCCAAATGACATTTCTTGTTGTATAATAATTACATTCTTCTTAATTAAATTAATTCTAAACTAATAAAAATTTGTGATAGATACTATACCTAGAAAGGAAGTGTAAGCCATGATCGTAACATTATTTACTTCACCAAGTTGTACATCATGTAGGAAAGCTAAAGCATGGTTAGAAGAGCATGAAATTCCATATAGAGAACGTAATATATTTTCTGAACCATTATCTATAAGTGAAATTAAAGAAATTTTAAGAATGACTGAAGATGGTACAGATGAAATCATTTCAACACGTTCGAAAATATTCCAAAAATTAAATGTTGATGTAGAAAGTTTACCGTTACAACAATTATATGAGTTAATTCAAGAATATCCTGGACTTTTACGACGTCCGATTATTATCGACGAGAAACGTTTGCAAGTTGGGTATAATGAAGATGAGATTCGTCGATTCTTACCAAGAAAAGTTCGTGCTTTCCAATTACTTGAAGCTCAAAAGATGGTTAATTAGTTTTTTTTTGCGTAAATTAAATCGGTAAAATCCAAAATCTTAGGATTTTACCGGTTTTTTCTATATATAAAAATGTCGAAATTTTGTTTTACCTTTTGACTTGTTTTGAGGGAAAAATCACTTGATTTCATTGAGATAGTGAACTACAATTTCAATATTCAAATAATTTTCTATTAAGGATGTTTTTCCTTTCCATTTTAAGTGTAAACATCATACAATAGAGTTATAGAATCATCCCCAACATTGGATTGCTTTTTTTATATTAGGGTGATGATATCTATTTGGATTGTCTAACACAAATAAAAGTTAGCAATTCAAACATACTAATAACGCTTTCCGTGTTTTTCAACGAAGACTAGAAGGGAGTTGAAGTTTAATGGACATCGAACGCGTGAATGAAAATACATTAAAACTATTTATTTCTTATCGAGATATTGAGGACCGTGGTTATAGTCGAGAAGAGATATGGTACAACAGAGCAAAAGGCGAAGAACTTTTTTGGGATATGATTGGCGAAATCAACACCGAAGATTACTTTGATCTTGATGGTCCAATTTGGATTCATGTGAATGCATCGGAACAAGGTTTAGAAGTTATTGTAACCCGTGCTAGCATTACTTCTGATGGTGAACCTCAATTACTTTCAAATTTTGATGACCAACGTGAATCTACGGATTTCAAAAATAAGAATTCATTATTTGATTCCATCGAAGATGAATCATCAAATGGTTACCAGCAGTTTTCAAGCGTATACACATTTAAATTCAAAGACATTGACGAAATAATACCTTTAGCAAAGCGTGCCATTTCTTTCGGTATACCTTCATCTTTATATAAATTTGAAAACAGTTACTATGTAGCTGTAGATTTCTCCACAATAGATGATAAAAATGTACGTCAAAATTATAAATCCATTATTAATGAGTATTTAAATAGTTCTAAATTGACAATTTATCGCCTTCAGGAATATGGTGAAATGATTATGCAAGACAATTGTTTTGAATCAGTCATTCAATATTTCGATTAATTGGACGGCCAAAATCGTAAAGGTTTTGGCTTATTTTTTTTGTTCAAAAATACCAATTGGATTAGAAGTCATTATTCTTAAGTGCTTCGAAAAGGGATTTACGGGACAAAATTCGGTGCGGTCGTGAAAAAGTGTCTCGTAAAAAGGATTTACGGGACAAAATTCGGTGTTGTCGCGAAAAAGTGTCTACTAAAAACGGTATACGAGACAAAATTCGATGCAGCCGCAAAAAAATGTCTCGTAAATATGGTAAAACGCCCAAATTATAACTTTCAACGGTTTTGAAAGTCTTTGTTGTCAACAACATCCAGTATTTATAGAATGGTTGTAAAGGAGGGTATTTATGCTAGTCGCATTGACAGACCAAAATGAAACACTCGTTTTACAAACATCGATCCCCAAAGACAAACTAAGGCAACTACGCAATGAAAGGAAATTTTATTGTCCCCAGTGTAAAAATAATGTCCAATTAAAAATTGGAGCCATTAAAATCCCTCACTTTGCCCATAAAACCAACAGCGCATGTGAAGCATTTTTTTCAGAGGGTGAATCCGAACAACATTTATTAGGAAAAGAACATTTATATCAATTGTTTTTGCAATTAGGATATGAAGTAGAGCTTGAATCCTACATTCCAAATCTAAAACAAAGACCTGACCTTCTTGTGAAAACAAAAGAAGGCAAACATTTTGCAATTGAATTCCAATGTAGTAACATATCTAAAGAGTATTTACAGGCAAGAAATAGCGGTTACCAACTCGAAAATATACAGTCAATCTGGATACCAAATACACCGCAAAGATTAAACCTATCCACTGGGATGATGATCGTCTCTTTAAGTGAACAGTTTCAACAATTTGTTCTCTCTACAAAAAATCAACGTTATATATTAAGTTACAATCCCCATAAAAAACAATTTATCTATTTCACAAATTTGCTTCATATAAAGGACAACCAATATTTATGTAAAGTACAAAAAATGCCTTTAGAACAACAGATTTTTCCATTTTATTTACCAAAAAAATTAACTAGAAATGAATTTTTGTACTACTTTAAAACATATCTTGATTCGAAGGTTCGCTTTTTAAACAACCGAGTATTGATTAGCAGAAAAGGAGTTAATGATTTATTTCTAAGAAGTGTATATGAGTTACGTTTGTCCTTTTCAACAATACCGTCATTCATAGGAGTTCCTTTAAAAGGCAATGAATCATTAAAGGTGTTTGCTGTTGAGTGGCAAGCTTCTTTGTTTTATTTTGCACATTTTTACCGAGTAGAAATAAGTAATTTTGATAGGCAAGTGATTAAATTTTTTCTAAAATGGGCAAAACTCGATGTATCAGAGGATTCAATTTTAATGGTTAGTGACTATATCAATCTATTAAAACAGTTAAATATTCAACATATCTATAGTTCAGTTGAAAATGACAAATTACTAGAGTCGTTATATACACAATTTCTTGCATAATATTCTGGAAATTGAGAAAATAATAGAGAATTTTATTTTAATCTGTTTGGAGGCTATTCTATGGCGAAAAAATTATTAACTCGTGAAGAAGTACCTGTTGAGTTAACATGGGACTTAACAACCATCTTTGCATCCGACGAAGAATGGGAAAAGGAATTTAAAGAAATAGAATCGTTATTACCTGAAGCTGATAAATACAGAGGAAAAGTTGTTGAAAGTGCTCAAAGTCTTTATGAAACATTACAATTTAGCGATCAACTGTCTCAACGATTCGGAAAGCTTTACGTTTATAGTCATTTAAAGCATGACCAAGACACTGCAAACAGCAAATATCAAGCAATGGATGGTCGGGTAAGATCATTAGCAGCGAAGTTAAGTGCAGCATGGTCATTTACGACTCCTGAAATTCTTTCTGTCGATGAACAGACAATTGAAAAATATTTAAATGAATATGAACCATTACAATTATATACACAAATGTTAAAAGAGTTGAACTTACAACGTCCTCATGTACTATCTGCTGAAAAAGAAGAAATGTTAGCACAGTTTTCAGAAGTAAAAGGTGCTTCTGGTGGAACTTTCAGTGCATTAAATAATGCAGATTTACAATTCCCTGTTATTAAAAACGATAAAGGGGAAGAAGTGGAACTAACTCACGGTAACTATATTTCTTTCTTAGAAAGTTACGATCGTGATGTTCGCCGCGATGCGTTTAAGGCTGTTTATGAAACATACGGCAAATTTAAAAACACGTTTGCTTCAACGCTTTCTGGAAATGTAAAATCTCATAATGTAAGTGCAAAAATACGAAAATATAATTCTGCTAGACATGCCGCTCTTAGCAACAATAACATTCCAGAAAAAGTGTATGATCAATTAGTTTCAACTGTTCATGAATATCTACCTGTACTACATCGTTATATTGCTCTACGTAAGGAAGTATTAGGTGTTGATGAACTTCATATGTACGACTTATTTGTTCCATTAGTAAAAGAAATGAATGTTGAAATTCCATATGAAAAAGCAAAAGAAACGATGGTCAAAAGCTTTGCTCCCCTTGGTAAAGAATATCAAGAGCTTGTACAAAAAGGATTAGATAGCCGTTGGGTAGATGTTCTTGAAAACAAAGGGAAAAGAAGTGGTGCATATTCATCCGGAACGTACGGAACAAATCCTTATGTGTTGATGAACTGGCAAGATAATTTAAATAATTTATTTACATTAGCTCATGAATTTGGTCATAGTATGCATAGCTACTATACAAGACAAAATCAACCGTACCCATACGCAAGCTATTCTATTTTTGTAGCTGAGGTAGCTTCAACATGTAATGAAGAATTATTATTTGATTATTTATTAAAAAATACTGAAGATCCACAAATGAAGATCTATTTATTAAACCATTGGTTAGATGGTTTCCGTGGAACAGTATTCCGTCAAACAATGTTTGCAGAGTTCGAACATATTGTTCATGAGATGGATGCACGTGGAGAAGCATTAACAGCTGAAGGTTTAACGAAAATTTACTATGACTTAAATAAACAATACTTCGGCGATGCAATGACAGTAGATGAAGAAATCGGTTTAGAGTGGGCACGTATTCCGCACTTCTATTACAATTACTATGTGTATCAATATGCAACAGGTCAAAGTGCAGCGACTACATTAAGTAAACAAATTTTAGAAGAAGGACAGCCAGCTGTTGATCGTTACATTAACAACTTCTTAAAAGCTGGATGCTCTGATTTCCCAATTGAAGTACTTAAAGCAGCAGGTGTTGATATGGTATCACCTCAACCAATTGCAGAAGCATGTAAAGTTTTTGAAGAAAAACTAGCTGAATTAGAATCTTTATTATTAAAATAATTTAGTAAAAGACTACAGAGCAATTCTGTAGTCTTTTGTACATAATAAATCGACAAATTGAACTAGAGTTCCGTAAATTTATGATGAAATCGCTTTCTATTTGACGAATTTGTGAAATAACTGTCGAATTATTGCACAAGACTATTAATCTATGTTAAGTTTAATACGTGAAATAAATCACATAACAAACATACACCCCTTTGTTTGAACGTGAACATTTCTCCCATCCCCTTTGTGTAAGAGTCGCCATTATTATTCAGAATAATGGCGACTCTTTTTATTTCTAAATGATTTGTTATATGTGTTTATACATAAAAAAGCAGCCAAGATTTTGGCTGCTTTTCTACTAGTATATTTTTTTATGAATATATGAATTTATAATAATT
This sequence comes from Ureibacillus acetophenoni, assembly GCF_900220965.1. Lineage (GTDB taxonomy): Bacteria > Bacillota > Bacilli > Bacillales_A > Planococcaceae > Ureibacillus > Ureibacillus acetophenoni. The sequence goes on from NZ_OBQC01000001.1 coordinate 303,935, forward strand.
TCACTCGCCATAGGGTAACATCTTCGTTACGTAGGCATTCTATTTTTTGCTGTAACATGCGTTTCTTTAATTCACGTTCAACTTCACTAACAGGAATCGAGAATATTTCTGCTATTTCCTCAGTAGACAATGTATTGAAACGACTAAAAAGCTCGTCGTATGATGGCAGTGGACTTCGAATAAGCTCTTTATCTAACAATTCTCTTAAAATTTGAACGTAAACTTCATATTCATAAAGTCCACTAACTTTAAGACCTTCATCTTCAATGTTTTCGTTGAAAAATACGACGCTTGGAATTTCATCGATTTCCATTTCTCGTGTAATGTGTAAGTCACATTGAAAAGCGCGCGCTGTTTCCCTTGAACCGAAGTCTGCAGTAAATTCATCTAAATCTAAATTAGACTCTTTAGCAATTTCTAGTAAAGTAGAGTATGATTGAATGTTTTTTGTTTTTAGAATGATATGTTCTTGTAACTTTTGCATAAATCGGAATGCTACTCTTTTACCTTGAAGCTCAGCAGCCTTTATGGCGATAGAAGGGAAAACAGGGTGTGAAATATCCAATTCAGCACCTGAAAATTCACCATTTGCACGACAATTGTTTAAATTAAGTGTTGTTAGGTTTGTACTAATTACAACTCGCCACGTGAAATAATGATCGTATTCCACTTGTAGCCTTCTCATAATCTTCTGCATTTGTATTGCTTTTTGACAAAAAGGATCAATGAAAATATACAATTCAATTGGCTTTGTAATTTGCGGAGGTGCAATAGGTTCAGATAATAAATGGACATTATTCACTAAAATTCCTCCTCATCTTCAACCTTTGTATTTACCATGTGATGAGCAGTCAAAACTAGTCGTTTGAAATAAACTTCTCTAAACTTACCTTCAAGTCCCACTTCATCCATAGCTTCACTCATACATTCAAGCCAAGCTTGCGCATGATCTTGAGTGATTCGAAATGGCATATGACGTGCTTTCATCATTGGATGACCGTGTTCTTCAGTAAATAAATTAGGCCCACCTAAGTACTGGGTCTGAAACTGAATTTGTTTACGTGCCGTTTCCGATAAATCTTCTGGAAAAAGAGGTCGTATTAGTGGATGTTTATCAACACGTCTATAAAAAGCGTAAATTAGCTCTTTAAGTTTTTCAGGACCAAGTTCCTCGTAAGGAATCGTATATTTTCGATTCATAGGTGTAACTCCCTCTTTCTTTTATAAGAAAAAACAATGCTTTATACAGTGAAACTACAATTAGTGGATATATTCAACCTAATTGATTTTTAGTTGAACTAATCGAGGTGTTAGCGATCGTTACCTTCCCACTTATAACTTAGAAAGTTCTTCATGGTGGGTCTACGGACGGTACACCGGAATAAAGTTTTTGTGAAGTATTATATTCATTCTAACAACCTATACTTTTTTTCTCAAACAAATAGCATGCATATACACTGGAAATGCCTGCATGCTAAAGAGTATAAGCTTTTTAAGCATGATAAGAGTTTACTATTCTATTTACATAATTCATTGTTTCTTTAAAAGGTGGAATGCCTCCATATTTTTTCACATTTCCTGGACCTGCATTGTATGCGGCTAAAGCAAGTTCAATATTGTGATTGAATTGGTCTAACATTTCTCTTAAATATTTTGTGCCACCCATAATATTTTGTTCCGGATCTTTAGAATCAACAACTCCTAAGTACCGAGCTGTCCCGGGCATTAACTGCATTAACCCAGTAGCACCTGCTGAACTAACTGCATTTGGGTTAAAGTTCGATTCTTGTTTAATAACTGCAGTGATTAGTTGTTCAGGGACACCATAAGTTTTTGATGCTTCTGAAATGATGTCTTGATATGAATGAACTTCGTTTTCCGTTCCATTATTAGTAAAACTTGTAGATTCATTATTTCCTTCCAATAATAGGTCATAATAACCTGTTGTTATTGGTAAATTAGAATATGAAAAATCTACAGAAGTTTGACTACCTAATAACTGTACAGTTTGATTTGCCATTGTAGTTGCAGAATCATTTGTTAACTCTCCTAATAGCTGTGTAAAGATTGAACTGCTACTACCATTAAGATTATTATTTATAGAAGATAAACCAATCGATTGTAGAGCTTGTATTTCAAGAAGACGTTTCATTGAAAGTGCGTCCAAAGAAATCAACCTTTCTGTGACTGAAGTGCTTTCATAAATCGAGCAATTTTTTTATCAGTCTTTCGTTTCTCTATATTGTATTTTATCAAAAAGTTGTCGAAAATTGTTGAACCAATAATTTCATCATTAATTTCAAATTCTACTTCATAATCATCACAGTTCAAATAAAGGGAGTGGTCTAGGACGAGGGTCCCACCTTCAAAAGGAATTTCAACCCGATCAGTTGTCAATGAACCAAATACTCTCAATTGTTCAATAGGTACTTGTAGTTGTTGTAGTTTTGACAGTACTGAAGGGGCAAAGAATCCTTTTCCTTCTAACATATGTGAAGCTTCATTAATTGATAGAACATCCGTTGTTTCTAAGTGTGTATTTTGAGATGTTTTTTCTTTTAATGTACAAACGGTTTTTGAAGTTGTTTCTCTTATCCTTAAACCACTTGATAATTTTCTTAAATGCCACTCAGGAGTATCGAAATAATGGTTCGTTTGGCGGATAATCATTTGTTGTTCAATATTAAATTCTTTTAAAAGTTTTTCGTATTCGTCCTTTGTAAGGATGTTTTTAAATTCAATTTCTATTTCTTGACTCATCATATGTCTTCCTTTCTATAAAAAACATAATAATATTTCCATTATTCTTTTTCGCATCACTTAGGGCTATGTTAAAATATGAATTGAATAGCAAGCTTGAAGGGATGTTAACATATGCGTAATACATATAAAATTGAACAATTTGAAATCGTAGGAAATGAACTTCACTTTAGTTTAAACGAACTTGGTGAAGAAAAACAATTTCTACCCGCTGGTCAAGTAATAGTAGATTCTGATGATTTTTCTTTCATTTACATAATTGAGGAAGAAAACCAGTATAGTTATTTGAAAATTCCTCAAAAGTTATGGCCACAATTAGTACCACTACTTAAAACAGAACAAAATCCTTCGTTAAAAGTCGGAAACCAATTAATTGAGTTAACTGATTTTAACGATGAGTTAAAGACACTTCTGTTTAATATTGAAGGAAATGACAATTACGGGGCAGATTTTGTAAAAGCAGTTGAAAGTGAATTTGAACCTATTTTAAAAATGGAACTTGAATAGCCATTAAAAACAAATTTCTTATTGTAATACGGGGAAAAAGTACCTCATAGTCATGTTTGATGTACTGTCTTTATGCTGGGAGGAAATTTTATGGGACAATGGGATATATTTTTAAGTCCATATAAACAAGCAGTTGATGAATTAAAGATCAAATTAAAAGGTATGCGTTCGCAATTTGGAATACAAGGTAGTACCTCTCCAATAGAATTTGTTACGGGTAGGGTAAAACCATTAGCAAGTATTTACGATAAGACGCGTGAAAAGGGTATTCCTTTTGAACCTTCCGAGCAATTAGCAGCACAGATGCAAGATATTGCAGGTTTACGTATAATGTGTCAATTTGTAGATGATATTTCAACTGTGACAAAATTAATTAGACAACGGGATGATCTGCGTGTAATGGAAGAGATTGACTATATCACCCATAAGAAACCAAGTGGCTATAGATCTTATCATATGATCGTTGAATATCCTGTCGAAACAATTAACGGAAAAATAAACGTATTAGCCGAAATTCAAATTCGAACATTAGCAATGAATTTCTGGGCTTCTATTGAGCATTCGTTGAATTATAAATATAAGGGAATATTTCCAGAGGAAATTAACAACCGACTACAAAGAGCAGCAGAAGCCGCTTTTCAATTAGATGAAGAAATGTCTTCAATTCGTAGTGAAATTCAAGAAGCTCAAGCTTATTTCAGTGAGGTAAAAGAAGCTACTAATCCGAAGATTCCAACAAAACAGGAAAAGGAGCGTGACTAATCGTTGAAATTTTCGATTCAATCAAGAAGAGATTCTCAATCCAACGAGCTAATGAGTCTCGCAAAAACCTACTTACAAGATTTTGGTTTAATATTTGATGAAAATGAGCCTGATATCGTAATTTCTATAGGTGGCGATGGAACTTTGCTACATGCGTTTCACCGACATACACACCGTTTAGATCAAGTTGCTTTTGTAGGAATTCATACAGGTCATTTAGGTTTTTATGCAGATTGGAAACCTTCTGAACTAGAAAAACTTGTTTTGTCCATAGCGAAAAAGGAATTTAACGTTGTGGAATACCCATTGTTAGAAATAACAGTAAATCATAATAATTCTGATACAAACACGTATCTTGCATTAAATGAGTCAACGGTTAAATCACCAGATGTCACACTTGTGATGGATATTGAACTAAATGGCAATCAATTTGAACGTTTTCGAGGGGATGGATTATGTCTATCCACACCATCTGGAAGTACAGCTTACAATAAAGCATTAGGTGGGGCGATTATTCATCCTACATTGCAAGCATTCCAATTAACGGAAATGGCTTCTATTAATAATCGAGTATTCCGAACGGTAGGATCTTCTTTAGTATTACCTGCTCACCATCATTGTACTTTAAAGCCAGTAACTGATCAGAAGTTTATGATGACAGTAGATCATATTCAATTGGAACAAACGGATTTACATTCAATAACATTTAAAGTTGCATCAGAAAAAGTACGTTTCGCAAGATTCAGACCTTTCCCGTTTTGGGAACGTGTCCATGAATCATTCGTTGCAAATGAATAATTGGAGAACTATATGGATAAACGATTTCGCATTACGTATACAGCTACTGTAGATGGAGAACTTCTCCGTTCCTCAATTGAACGTTATGGTATCTCAAAACGGGGTTTAACTGCAATCAAATATCGAGGTGGAGAAATCCTCGTCAATGGAGAAGAAAGAACGGTTCGTTATCCGTTAAAAAAGGGAGATCAAATTACGATTATTTTCCCGCAAGAAGAGGTTAGTGAAGGGTTAATAGCTCAAAATGGTAACTTAAAAGTCATTTATGAGGACGAGGCGCTTTTAATCATTGATAAGCCACCTTTTATGAATACGATTCCTTCTAGAGACCATCCAACAGGTAGTTTGGCTAATTACGTATGTGGTTATTTCCTAAGGAAAGGGATTCACTCCACAGTTCATATTGCGACCCGTTTAGATCGAGATACATCTGGATTAGTATGTATTGCAAAACACAGTCATATACACCATTTAATCGGTATACAACAGCAAAAAAAACAGATAAATAAACAATATGAAGCGATTGTTCATGGTCATTTAGAATTGACTGAACAATCCGTAATTGCACCTATTGGTCGGAAAGAAACGAGTATTATCGAACGAGAAGTAAATGATCGTGGTCAATATGCTCATACCGATGTGAAAGTTTTAGAAAAAGGCTATCATAAAGGTGAACCAGTTTCCCGAGTAAGATTAACGTTGCATACAGGAAGAACACACCAAATTCGTGTACATATGGCGCATATTGGTCATCCACTAGTGGGTGATGAATTATATGGAGGAAGTAGGGAGCTATATGCGCGGCAAGCTCTTCATTGTGTTTATTTGGAAATGTATCATCCTTTAACAAATAAAAAAATAAATTTTTCTAGTGAAGTACTTGAAACGATGAAAAATTTAATTAATAATGAGATGTTCGAAAAATGATTTTTTCGAGCATCTTATTTCTTTTTAGTAGAAGGAACTAAAATCTTTTTACATAGAAATTTTAAATATGTCAATTTTCAATACATTTTTAAATGGTCAATTAATGTTATGATGATAATAAATAATCTGAGAGGAGGGGACAAGTATGAGAGAAAATCTGAATGAAGTGAATGTAGAGTTAAATAAAGAGTACATCGAACAATTATTACTTGATGACAATATAGAAGAATTCCGTGAGCAGTATTTTACACTTCATGAGTATGATCAGGCCCAGTTTTATGAGAAGGTGGGACCTGATATACGACAGAAAATTTATCATTTTTTGTCTCCTCAAGAGATGGCCTTAATCTTTGAAGCACTTGAAATCGAAGATGATGAATATGAAGCTTATTTAAATGAAATGGAAACGTCCTATGCGGCAGATATGCTTTCATTTATGAACACGGATGACGCTGTTGACGTTTTAAATGAACTAGACGAAGACCAACGTGATAGCTTTTTAGAAATGATGGATAGTGAAACCGTTGAAGAATTTAATGAGCTTTTAGCTTATGAAGAATATACTGCAGGGTCAATCATGACCACTGAGTATGTTTCTATTTTAGAAAATTCAACGGTTCGTTCAGCGATGGCCGTTTTACGTAAAGAAGCGCCAAATGCAGAAACGATTTATTATGTGTTTGTTGTAGATGACGAACACCGGCTCACAGGTGTACTTTCACTAAGAGATTTAATTGTTTCAAATGAAGATACAATTATTAAAGATATTATGAAAGAACGTGTCGTTTGTGCAAAAGTAACAGACGATCAGGAAGACGTTGCACAGCTCATTAAAGACTATAACTTTTTAGCATTACCTGTTGTTAGTGAAAATAATGAGTTAGTCGGTATTATCACGGTTGATGATATTATTGACGTCATCGATGAAGAAGCAACAGATGACTATTCTAAATTAGCCGGTATTTCTGACGTAGATGATACAGATGTAAATCCATTTAAGGCAGCAAAGAATAGGTTGCCATGGTTAATTATGTTATTATTTTTAGGAACTTTGACAGCAACTTTAATGTCGCGGTTTGAAGCGACGTTGGACCAAGTAGCCCTCCTAGCTCTTTTCATTCCATTAATTTCAGGGACTTCTGGTAATAGTGGAACACAAGCGTTAGCGGTTGCCGTGCGTGGGATTGCTACAGGGGAAGTTGATGGAAAAAATAAATTAAAATTGTTGATTCGTGAAATTTGTACTGGATTGATAACTGGGATAGTTTGTGGAATTGTTGTCGTTGCGATTATTTATTTTTGGCAGCACTCATTAATTATTGGATTACTCGTTGGTGCAGCAATTTGTTGTTCCATTGTAGTAGCAACGATTGCAGGCTCATTTATTCCGCTACTAATTCACAAATTGGGGGTAGACCCTGCTGTTGCTTCTGGTCCGTTTATTACAACATTAAATGACATCACAAGTATATTAATCTATCTGGGGCTTGCGACAAATTTCATTTCTCAGATTAGATAGGCTTGCGTATGGGTTAAAATCGTATTTTCACATAGGTTTATGTCACGAAAAATTTCATCTTGCATATTTATAGGAAAAAAAGGATGTGCAAAATTGGAACTTCGCGAACCGAAACTTTTTATTCAAAGTCCACCTTTCTATTATGTGGATGTGAAAGAATCTCCAGTTCAAGAACAAACTTTTTATGATGAAAGTACGTCAGTATATGAAATCGCGCGATCAGACAAAAATGAAAAAATTCAAAATGACGTTATTTTAAGACAACTGAATTATTTTTCTCTACCTTTAAATCGCAACAGAAATTATGTGTTCCATCTTGAAGACGGTGAGAGAGTGATTGGTAAAATTGACGAAATTGATGGGATTAATGTGAAAGTTAAAACATTAACAGATTTAGTTTCAATTAACGGAAATGAAATAAAAGCAATTACAGTTTCGAATCGAATGTAATAATTATTGGGAAACGGCAAATTCTATGATGGAATTTGTCGTTTTTTTTGTTTGTTAGAAAGATCCGTGTTCATATCGCAAATAAATGGATGTAATTCGCAAATGGTTACCGTAATTTCGCAAGTATTCAATGCGATATCGCAAATAAAACCATGGAAATCGCAAGTAAATATTAATTTGCAAATAGGCACTTGAAAATTGCAAATAACCAGTGAGAATTCGCAAATAAAATGCGGATATTCGCAAGTAAATGTGAGTAATACGCAAATTAACATTAATTCGCAAATAGCACCCGGAGTATCGCAAGTAACCAGCGAAAAATCGCAAATAAATCACCAAAAATCGCAAATATCCCCGGTAAATTCACAATCAGCTAAAAAAACCGCCTAAATTTAACAAAAAAACGGCCGACTCAATTAAGAGTCAGCCATTAACTTTCTACATACACTAGTTACAAATGTTTAAGTCACAATCTGCAACACATTGAATCGCTGTGAAGTCATTTAAATCCACTGTGCAACAAGTATCAGTTTTCTTGAATTTTCTAATTTCAGAGAATGCTACTGGATTAATATTATCATTATCTAGGAACACTACACCGTCTTCTGCTGCATCAGCTGGATCTATTGGTGACATTTCTTCATCAAGTTCATCACCAAGTGGAACTCTAATTGGATCTAGAGCGCGTAATGTAGCACAGCAATCACCAAATACATCTTCAACACGGAAGAAGCAAGTATGGAAGAAGCTTTGACCTCTTCTAGCCATTACTTTAAACGGTTTTCCTAATTCATCCAATAACATGAAAACTCGTGTATCGGCATTTCTTGAACGATGTGAAAGTCCTCCAAGTGGTTCAAGGTAACAACTTGTTCCACAAGTATCACAATCATGACGAACTGCCGCATTTTGAATTTTTAAGATGGATTTCACAACTTCACAAATACACCCACGGTCATCATGTTTATCACCGTGAAAAGAACTACTATCATGGTTTCTACCACAACCCATTTTAAATTCACCCCTTATTATTTAACTTCAATCTACAATATGTCGAAACGAGTTATATAACCGGGCGTTTAACCATAGGCGCTAAATTTTGGCCTAAATTTTTCATTAAACACACAAAAATCTAATCAGAATAGATTCACTGAAAAAGTAAATAATAAATAAAAAAGGGGGTTGAATTTTGAAGAAAATAGTATTTTTCTTTTTCGTCCCTTTATTACTAGCAGGCTGTTCAGGCAACGATAAAACGATTGAGGTGTATGACGTTTTAGATGATGCTGAAAAAAGAGTAGAGGTACGTGAAATTCTTGATAGTAATGAGGATATTTATAGTGGTACAGCCATATTTGTGAATAATGATTTGCTTGTAGCCGTTCAAGCAAAACCGTGGCTTGACTATAAAAAAGGGAAAATTGAGAAAGAGTTAACAAATCAGTTTGAAGAACAATTTTCACAATTTGATGTGTTAGTATCGGCAGATTATAAGCTTTATTGGGAAGCAAATAAGCTTTTAAATGAAGAAGATTCAAAAAAAGTGGAAGATCAGGTAAAGAAATTGAAAGAATTAGAAAAGGAGGAAACGTAATGCAACAAGAACAATATAAAAATCTTGAACAACAAGTTACTCCTCCTACACCTTATTTGAAAAATGCTCTAAAAGCGTTTTTTGTAGGCGGCATTATTTGCACAATTGGACATGCCATCACATACTTCTATATAATCTTTTTTGATTTTACGGAAAATACGGTTGGTAATCCTACTGTGTCAACAATGATATTTTTATCAATGCTTCTAACGGGTTTTGGCTTATATACAAAATTAGGACAGTTTGCAGGTGCAGGAAGTGCAGTTCCTGTTACAGGGTTTGGTAATGCGGTCATATCAGCGGCTATTGAACATCGTACAGAGGGTATTGTTTTAGGGGTTGGAGGAAACATCTTTAAATTAGCAGGTTCTGTTATTTTATTTGGTGTAGCTTCTGCATTCTTTATTTCATTGATTAAATTAATTCTCGTAACAATAGGTGTTGTTCAATGGTAATCGTATTTCAATCAAAACCTTCTATTTTAGCTAACGCCGTTGTAGCCGGACCTTTAGAAAAGAAAAGTGTCTTTTACTCCTATTTTGACTCAGTTGTTGAGGATGAAAGATGGAATCAAAAGACAAATGAACAAGGTCATTCAAAAATGATCATAGAAGCATGTGAAATCATTACGAAAAAAGCAAATATTAATAACTTAGATGTGGATTACTTTTTAAGTGGAGATTTAGTCAATCAAATGACACCGTCTAATTTTGCAGCTAGAGAATTAGCCATTTCTTTTATTGGATTATTTTCTGCATGTGCAACATCGGTGTCTTCTGTCATCATTTCAAGTTTACTCACTGAATTGGGAGCATCCCAATATGCGATTGCTGGAGCTGCAAGTCAACATAATGCTATTGAAAGACAATTCCGCTATCCGATTGAATATGGTGGAAAAAAACCAGCAACTGCACAATGGACAGCAACAGCAGCTGGATATGTATTAGTAGGAAAGCATAATCCAGAATACCCTTCTGTTGTAGCTGCAACTGTAGGAAAAGTTGTTGATTATGGAGATACGAATCCTTTCCATATGGGTGGTGCGATGGCTCCAGCAGCCTTTGATACGATTAAGGCCCATTTGAAAAAACGAAATCAAAAATTCCAAGACTACGATTTAATAATGACAGGAGATTTAGGGAAAGTAGGATTAAAAATACTGCAAACGATGTTTGCCCAGTCAGGTATTAAACCAGAAGAGTTACAATTACTAAGAGATGCCGGAGCGGAGTTTTATGGTGAAGATGAAGCCTTTTTAGCTGGTGCTAGCGGCGCAGGTTGTTCTGCAGCTGTATATTTTAGCTACATTATACAACAATTAAAAACTGGACGGTTTAAGCGTGTTTTATTATGTGCGACTGGTGCGCTACTTTCACCACTTTCTTTTCAACAGGGTGAATCAATTCCATGTACAGCACATGCAATTGAACTAACGATGGAGTGATGCAAAACATGATATTCATTGATTTTCTATTAGCGTTTGTTATTGGTGGAATCATTTGTTTAATCGGTCAATTAATTATGGATTATGGAAAATTGACACCCGGGCATACTCTATCGATTTTAGTTGTAGCAGGTGCGGTTCTTTCAGGTCTTGGTTTGTATCAACCACTGATCGATTTAGCAGGTGGTGGGGCGACAATTCCAATTACATCATTTGGACATTCTCTAACTCAAGGGGCATTTGCGGAGGCAGAAAAGCATGGTTGGGTTGGTGTTTTAACAGGAATGTTTGAAGTGACAAGTTCTGGAATTAGCGCAGCAATTGTATTTGGCTTTATAGCGGCATTTATTTTTAAACCAAAAGGTAAACCAAACTAGACGAATACCCCAACTTTTACTTTTACCCTTGCATAGGATACAAAGTGAAAGGAGGGGATTTTTTATGTGGAATAATAATTTTTGTGGTTGCAATCAAGTAAGCCCTGCATATGATATGGGAAATGACTACTGTGATCATGGCAGCAATAACAACTCAATGTTTGTATTAATCGTAGTATTATTCATTTTATTAATCATTGTTGGTGCTGTTGTTTGCTGGTAGGTTGTAGGTAAGGAGGGAGAACATGCAAAACCCTTTTTTTAAACAAATTGAAAACAAAACAGGCGTAGGTATGGAAGATATTTTCGAACTAGCTAATGCAATTCAACATGCAGATTTTAAAAACGAAAAACAAGTTCGAAAGATTGTACAACGCGTAAGTAAATTAGCTAAAAAACCTATTACGAGAGATTTGGAAGATAAAATTGTTCAATCAATCGTAAAAGATGGTAACTCGTTAGATTTTAGCAAAATTGAAAAGATGATGAGGTAGTAGGTAGGGTGCGTCTTGTTTGAGACGCACCCGTTGCGCCATAGTTGATGGCATCGTGATGTGGCGACTTCATACAAAAGCATTGACTATGTAAAAAGGAGGGGGTGTTTTGAAAGTTTAACTTTCAACACATCCCCTTTTTAAATCGCTTTTTCCATGGATCGATGAGGGATACCCGCATCTAAAAATTCAGGTGAAGAAACGATATAATTTAACTTTTCATAAAAAGGTACAGCATAAGATTGGGCATTTAACTTTAATTTCGAATACCCTTGTTCAATTGCAAATTTTTCAATTGCCTGCATTATAAGTATTCCAATTCTTTTTCCACGATACTCCGGCAATACACATACTCTTTCGACTTTACCTACTTTTGGCTCGTACTCTCTAATACGTGCAGCTGCGATTACTTTATCGCTATCCAAAACAATAAAATGATTTGCTGATTTGTCATGTTCATCTAATTCTAAATGCTCTGGAACACCTTGTTCCTCTACGAAAACCTTTTTTCTAATTTGAAAAGCAAGTTCTAATTGCTCTTCAGTTTTTACATTTTTCACTATAAACACTATGCTTATTCATCTCCAGTTAACTTATATGTTTCATAAGTTGTCCATGAACCATCCTCTAGTTGATAGAGTAGATGGATTCGATCGATTGTATCTTTCTCATTCACGCCAACCATTCGTAATTGTCCGAAAATATCATCATGTTCTGCTGCACTAATATCTTGAGCAATGGTGATGTGAGGAACAAAGACATGTCTAGGTTTACCGATATTTATTTCAGCGTGTAATTCATTGTGTAGGTTTGATAATTGTTCAGTAGGTTCAATTTTGAAATAAATAACATTCGTGTTTGGAAAGAACGAGCTGACGCGAGAGGCATGAATATTTAACGGTGCGTGCTTTTTAGCTATAGTCGCTAACTTTTCAGTAATGACCTTAATATCTGCTTCATTGACCTCAAACCCTTCTTTTAAAGTAATATGAGGTGTTACTTTTGAGTAGTGTGAGTCATATCGTTTACGATACGTATTTGCAAGATCTTGTAATTTTTTTGAAGGAAAAGCGACAATCCCAAATTTCATACATAATACCTCCTTATTTTAATATTCTTAACTTTTTAAGTATAACAAAATTCAGACAAGTTAAGAAACTCATAACCCCTAGTATGGAAAATTTTTAATCAAAGCTCTTCTTAAGTCTGGTTTCCAATATTTCCAAGTATGATTACCATCAAATTCTTCATAAAATGTGTTATAGCCTTTTTCTTTTAATAGCTGATGTAATTGTCTGTTAGGTGTTAAAAAATCTTTTATAGTTTTATCCATCGTAAGTACTTTATTCTCTTCTTTACCAATGATGTGATAAATTGAAATGTGTCCATTATTTTGTGTATTCTGAACAATATCTAATACATGTTCATCGACATATGGGGATTGCAAAATGGCCTTACTAAAAATATTTGGATATTTCAATGCTGCTAGTAACGAGACAGTTGCTGCCATAGAATCTCCAATAAGTCCGCGTGTTGACCCCATTTGTAAAGTCGAATATTCTCTGTCTAAATATGGAACTAGTTCATGAGCTAAGAAATGTAAATAGGCTTCATGCTTATTGCCTGTAGGAATGTATTTCTCTTTTCGGTCATGTATATTTTTATATGGTATTCCTACGATAATTATGTTTTCAATTTCATATTCTTCAATTAATTCATCGGCTAATTTTGTTATCCCACCTAGTTGAAAGTAATCTTTTCCATCAGATGCAAGTAAAATGTTATATTTATTTAAAGGAGTATAATTTGCTGGAACATAAACTAATAAATCGATTTCTTCTTCTAAAGATTGGCTAAAAAATGCTACGTCTTGAATCGTGCCCTTTTCCACAATTAAGACCTCCTAACATATGTAATATTTTTGATTGTATCATAATGAATTGTACCCGTGTACTTTAAGCTTAAACAATTAATTCGGTAATAAAAATAAAGACATAGAGAGGGTTTTTTGTATGAATGGTAAAAATGGACGTGTCCACTCAAATGATGTTACAAAAGCAGCAAAAGAAGCGTTAGAACGTCGTGGTGTAAAAATAGAAGATATCGCGGAAATTGTTTATCTAATGCAAAAACAATATAATGATGGACTTCAAATGGAGCATTGTATTAACTCTGTAACACGTGTTTTAAGAAAACGTGAAGTTCAACATGCCGTTTTAGTAGGGGTAGAGCTTGATGAATTGGCAGAAAAGAAAATGCTATCACAACCACTGCAACAAATTGTCGAAACAGACGAAGGATTATTTGGGGTTGATGAAACACTTGCTTTAGGATCTGTTCTTACCTATGGAAGTATTGCACTAACAACTTATGGTCACTTAGACAAAGAGAAAATTGGAATAATAAAAAAATTAGATACAAAAGTCGGGGAATCTGTTCATACCTTTTTAGATGACCTTGTGGCAAGTATAGCAGCAAGTGCAGCTTCTAGAATCGCACATAACATGCGTGATTTAGAAGAAGAAGGCGAAACATTTGCGGACATTCCGCCAGAGGTTCTTGATTCAGACGATGAAATTTAATTTTTGAAATTGAAAGTAATGGGGATCTACCTTTATGAATTTAAGTGATATTAGAATTGTAATAACAATAATTATATTAGCGTTCTTATTGTTTTATTTATATAACAATTTATTGAAAAAAGAAGAACCTGCAACGAATACAGATGGGTTTCTAATTTCACCTACCTATGCAGAAAATGTAACAGGCAATAAACTTATTAATGCTAGATATGTTTTAACGAATGATGGTGATACTTTTAGACTTACTATTAATGGTAAAGAAGAGAGAGTTCGATTATTAATGGTCGACACACCTGAGATGAATTATGAAGACAATGACCCAATGCCTTATGCTCCAGAGGCAAAGGAATTTACAATGGGGCTACTCGAAAATGCAAAAAAAATTGAAGTATTATATGATAATGGTCCAAAAACAGATAATTACGGCAGGTTGTTAGCTTACGTATTCGTAGATGATGTATTACTACAAGAACGATTATTACAAGAAGGATTTGCTGCCGTAAGATTTATTCATGAACCGAATAATACTTTAGAAGAGGACTTTAAGAAAATAGAAGATCAAGCGAAATTAAAACAAATTAATATTTGGAGTCATGCTAATTATTTACAAAATGATGGCTTTCATCCAGACGTAGTAGCAGAATAATAAACAAAAACAAGGTATCCCAGATTTGATAGGGAACCTTGTTTTTTAGTTCATTGATTCATGTTTATAATAATCTTCTGCTATGGAAGGAATTGTTGCGTAGTTTTCCAACATCATATTCGACAAATCAGCTTTATCTAATGTGAAGGACATTACTGTGAGGTCATTTTCTAAATGCCATGAAATAGAAAAAGAAGATAAATTCTCAATTTCAGATGATTGTAATAGTATTGGGTAACTTGATTTCAATAAGTTTTCTTCCGTTAAAATTTCGTCGCTCAAAAGCTTTAATGATACATGTTCTTCACCATCTTCCGGTGACACTTGTAAATCAAGGATTACTTCTTCAGAAATTTCATCTTCAACAATAGAAGCAACCGTCATCATTGTTGAATAACCGGGTGTTCTACTCATCGATTCCATTTCGGGTACTGGAGTATTTTTAAACGGGTCCGTATCACTAATAAAGAAAACGGTTAACCCAAATACGATAAAGATTGTTAAAAGTAATAAAAAGATTGTATTAAACTTTCTCATAGTATTACTCCCTCCTCATATTAAATTATATTAATAATGAGGAGGAAATAATAGCAAATTCATATTAAATTTTCAAAATCTACTTTCCTCAAAAACAGTTACTCAAGTTCTATTCAGTTTGTGTGTCTTCTTGTGGCAATTGTTCTTCATTTAAGAATAAAAACGTTTCGTCTTCTAATAGATGCACTTTATCCTCATTGAGACCTATGGATAAAGGTCCAGAAAATATTTGCTCCCACCAATTATCAGTCGAAATCATAAAAATTGCCCCCTTTTTTAAATGTATCCCTTTCTTTCATAGCATTTCTCTCGCTTGGAAAAAGCGAATTGAGTTATGCTATAAGAAGGAAATTCACTACACGAAGTAGTAAATGTACATTGTTATTATGAACAACTAGATTTAAATTTATGTAATAAAATTTAAAAAGAGAGAGGATGATATTATGAGCCTTACTCCACATGATGTTGAAAAAATAATTTCAAATCAAAGAGCGTATTACTATGATGGTGAACCTAGATCGTTGGAATTTCGAAAAGAACAACTTCAAAAATTAGCAAAGTCCATAAAAAAATATGAGCAAGAAATTTTAAAAGCTTTAAATTTAGATTTAGGCAAAAGTGAGTTTGAAGGGTATACAAATGAAGTAGGTATTGTGTTAAGTAGTATTCGTTACATGTTAAAAAATATTGATGAATGGGTTAAACATACAGAAGTAAAAACACCATTATCTTTACAACCAGCTAAAAGTTTTATCATTAGAGAACCATATGGAGTAACATTAATTATTGCTCCATTTAATTATCCATTCCAACTAGTAATGGAGCCATTAATTGGTGCGATTGCTGGAGGAAATACGGCGGTAGTAAAACCTTCTGAATCGGCGGTTCATACTTGTGAAATTGTGAAAAAAATTATTGAAGAAACTTTTGAACCTAACTATGTAGCGGTTGTTGAAGGTGAAAAAGAAGAGGTAACAGCGCTCATCCATGCATCCTTTGATTATATATTTTTTACTGGCAGTGTCGCTGTTGGGAAAGTGGTTATGCGTGCGGCAGCAGAAAGACTTACACCAATTACATTAGAGTTAGGTGGAAAAAGCCCGACAATTGTAGACCATACTGCGAATTTAGAATTAGCGGCGAAACGAATTGTGTGGGGCAAATTTAATAATAATGGACAAACATGTGTTGCACCAGACTATGTGCTCGTTCAACAAACAGTGTATAACGAATTTATTGAACTATTAAAGAAAACAATCAAACAGTTCTTTGGTGAGGATCCACAGCAAAGTAAAGATTATGGAAGAATTATTAATCATAAACAATTGGAGCGTCTTGTTCAGTTGTTGGAACAAGAAAATGAACAAATTTCGTATGGTGGATACTATGATTTAGAAGACCGGTATATTGAGCCGACACTTTTAGAAAACATAACTTGGACAAGTCCGATTATGGAAGACGAAATATTTGGCCCAATACTTCCAATAATGCCTTATGACCAACTACACGTTGCAATTGATGAAGTTAGGAAGCTTCCTAAACCACTTGCAGCTTATTTCTTCTCCGAGCATGAAAAAGCAGTAGAATATTTCCTTGAACAATTACCATTTGGTGGTGGTTGTATTAACGATACAATTACTCATGTTGGAAATATCTATCTACCATTTGGGGGAGTCGGGCCATCAGGGGTGAATGCTTATCACGGAAAAGCTAGCTTTGAAAATTTCACCCATCCTAAATCGATTATGCAACGTTCTACTAAGGTAACGAATGATTTGTTATATCCACCTTATAAAAAGAAAGTAAATCTTGTGAGAATGGTATTAAAATAAAAAAATCGAGGCTGTCTATAGGCTTTTAGGTAAAGAAATTTATTTGATGGCAATAATTTAATAAAATATGTTAAGAAATGGTTCAAAAAAGTTTAATTTGGACCCTCTTTCGTGAGAAAATTACATGGACAGCCTCGATTGTTAATATAAAAATAATTAAAAAGTAATATCGAAGTAACCATATTTTTGATATGATTAATTTCATTCAGTACTATTTTTTCACTTTTAAAAAATCAAAAAATGTAGATTAGCGTTAAAAGATTTGAATACATAATTTGAATGGTGAATGTAACTAACCAATGATTGAATGGAGGATTTTAGGATGTATACAGAGGAATTGTTAAGTGTAATCCCTTTAAAAAAGGTTATTGGGCAGTTACCTAGTAATGTTAAAGATATTTCAATCGATTCTAGAAGTGTGCAACCAAAAAGTATTTTTATATGTATAAAAGGCTATACAGTTGACGGACATGATTACGCACAAAAGGCTGTAGATTCAGGGGCTATTGTTATTGTAACAGAAAGGGAACTTGAGTTAGAAGGTCAAGTTGCCCAAGTGATTGTCGCAGATACGAATCGTGCGCTAGGATTATTAGCTGCGAAATTTTTTGACAACCCGTCAAAAGATTTAACGTTAATTGGTGTAACGGGTACGAATGGTAAAACAAGTGTCTCAGGTATCATCCATCATATGTTGTTAGGTATGGGTGAAAAATCTGCACTAACTGGTACAATTGGTTTTAATTTAAATGGTGTTTTATATGAATCGGCAAATACAACTAGCGATGCATTAAGTACTCAACAAATGATCTTCCGTGCAAAGATGGAAGGGTGCAGAGCTATGGTGATGGAAGTATCTTCTCACGGGTTAGCGTTAGGTCGATTAGCTGGTGTAGATTATGATATTGCTGTATTTACAAATTTAACGCATGACCATTTAGATTTTCATGGAACGATGGAAGAGTACGGAAATGCAAAAGGATTGCTCTTCTCACAAATGGGTCAAGACTTAACGAAGAATAAATATGTTGTCCTAAATGCGGATGATCCATGGTCAGAAAAATATGCAAAACTAACTCCTTATCCAGTTTGGACTTACGGGCTTAAAAATTCAGCGGACTTTACAGCTGAAAATTGCAACTACGATGATGGTTTAACAACTTTTGATATGATTACGCCGGAAGGGAAATTTCCTGTTACCATGAAACTTTTAGGTGAGTTTAATGTATACAATATATTAGCAGCAACTGCCGTGTTTTATGGTCGAGGATTCCCACTTGAAGCCATTTTAGAACAAATTGAAGATCTAAATCCAATTAGAGGTAGAATGGAACTAGTAAAAACAGATTTACCGATTCAACTGTTTATAGACTATGCACATACTCCGGATGCAATTGAAAAAGCAATCAATGCAGCGCTACCATATAAAAAGCCTGAAAATAAATTAATTTTCTTAATTGGAACAGGTGGAAATCGAGATAAGTCGAAACGACCGACAATGGCAGAGAAGGCCTCACGCGCGGATTACGTTATTTTGACAACAGATGATCCTCGTTATGAAGACTACGATAGTATTACAGGCGATTTGGCAAAAGGAATGCTACATGAAAACTATGCATGTATCGGCGACCGAGCAGAAGCTGTTCGCCACGCAGTTTCGGTAGCAGAACCAGGAGATATTATTATCTTTGCAGGAAAAGGACATGAAGATTATCAAATTATAGGTAATACCAAATATCCACATAGTGACGCACAAATTGCGATTGAAGTAGGACAATTGAAATTTGTAAAATAATAATGCTAATGCACGCCCTCTCTAAGTTTGAGAGGGTTTTTGTATTGTTTCTAGAATAAAAGTGGCAACTGTTTACTTGAGGTACATTTTTGGGGATTTACGAGCGACTTCGGCTGAGTTATGAGCAAGTTTCTCTAGTTTAAGAGCAACTTTTTGGTACTTATGATCAACTTCGTTCTCGATCTATTTTAATGAGCAACTTTAGCATGTTTACGAGCAACTTCGGTTGATTTATGAGCAAGTTTTCTCGGTTTACGAGCAACTTTTTGGGACTTATGATCAACTTCGATCTCGAGCTATTTTAATGAGCAACTTTAGCATGTTTACGAGCGACTTCGGCTGAGTTTTGAGCAAGTTTCTCTGGTTTACGAGCAACTTTTTTGGACTTATGAGCAACTCAGATCTCGATCTATTTTAATGAGCAACTTTAACATGTTTACGAGCCACTTCGGTTGATTTATGAGCAAGTTTTCTCGGTTTACGAGCAACTTTTTGGGACTTATGATCAACTCCGGCCCCAATCTTGTTTAATGAGCAACTTTAGCATGTTTATGAGCAACTTCAGTTGATTTATGAGCAAGTTTTCTCGGTTTACGAGCAACTTTTTGGGACTTATGATCAACTCCGGCCCCAATCTTGTTTAATGAGCAACTTTAGCATGTTTATGAGCAACTTCAACAGGTCTATGAGCAAGTTTCTCCCAATTACGAGCAACACTTTGGTGCTTACGATCAACTCCAGACCAGATTAAAAAGCAGTCCTCAAAAAAACCACCTTTTGAAAATTCAAAAGGTGGTTCATCTTACCATTTCCACTTATAGTAAGTGCTCTTATAACTAAAAAATTCTAAAAGATTCTCATGTTTTAATAATCGTTTAGCTAAATGCCGATCAGTAATCATTAAATAGTCTCGGCATTCTGCATTTGTTATTTGGTCTTTGTTGAAAATAAACCATTCTTGAAGTGTAGGTATGTGAGAATCTTTGTCACTATGGTTACAAGCAGGACATTGCCATTTACCATAAAGTCTAGCCATGCCTATCCTGCTACATTTCAGACAACGGACCCCATTTACAATTTGTACTGTATCGAGATTCCAACTTTTCCTTAAAGGGTATTGCTCAAAACGATTTTTCTTACACTCAATTTGAATTATTTTGCTTAATTTATCTATGTCACCTTTCGATAAGCATTGTTCTCTATCGTTATATTCATTCCATTTTTGATGAAGATAATAAAATATGGATTTAGGAAAAAGGGAAGTGACTCTCTCAGGGCCTTTTAATATTAACGGGGGAGTTGAACTTGTAAATACAAAAGCACCTACAACAGGAATTTTTAACCCTTGCTGTTCCAGCCACCAATTAAATAATGCTACATTTCTTTCGACTTGAATTTCAGGACTTTCTAAAACACTAGTTTCACCATTTTCTTTTACACGGACAAGTCTTTCAGGATTTTTCTCAAAGTATAGTTTTCCACCAATATTTTTACTCTCAAGAATAAAAATAAGTTTAGGGGTTAAAATCATACAATCGATTTGAAACTTACCTCCCGCATCTAGGGAAACATCCTTAACTACTTTGTAAGGAAAATGATTACGGTAGCTTTCTAACATTCTAAATAAGCGTTGCTCACCAATTATCCCGGATTTTAACTTAGAAAGGTTTGCTTCAATCAATTGAGTTTTTTCACTATTACTAAACCTAAGTCTGTTTAAAAGTAAATCTACATTTGTATTTGTAATGATGATACTTATTTAAACTGTACTCCTTTCTAATAAATTGACCGCACATTTTAATTACTATTATAAGGGGATTAACTTAAATTGAAATACATCATTTTCATGAACAGTTTGTAAAATTAAATATTAAATAATGTTGGACATTAGATAAAAAGGTTGTACGGAATAGTTATTTTCTTTTATTATAAGAAAGTAGAAAAAGGAGATACGAAAAAACATGACTTCAAAATTAGAGCAAGATATTTTATCACGTCGTACGTTTGCTATCATCTCCCACCCGGATGCTGGGAAAACGACGATTACAGAAAAATTATTATTATTTGGCGGCGCGATTCGTGACGCAGGTACCGTAAAGGGGAAGAAAACAGGGAAATTTGCAACGAGTGACTGGATGGAAATCGAAAAGCAACGTGGTATTTCTGTTACATCATCAGTTATGCAGTTCGATTATGACGGCTTCCGTGTAAATATTTTAGATACGCCAGGGCACCAAGACTTCTCAGAAGATACTTACCGTACATTAATGGCTGTTGATAGTGCGGTAATGGTAGTTGACGTTGCTAAAGGGATCGAAGCACAAACACTTAAATTATTTAAAGTTTGTCGTATGCGCGGTATACCGATCTTCACATTTATAAACAAATTAGACCGTCAAGGAAAAGAGCCCTTAGAAATTATTGAAGAGTTAGAAGAAGTTCTAGAAATCAATGCGTATCCAATGAACTGGCCAATTGGTATGGGTAAGGAATTCCTTGGTATTTATGATCGATATAACAATCGTATTGAGCAATTCCGTACAGACGAAGACCATCGTTATTTACCTATCGATGAAAATGGTGAATTAGCTATTGACCATCCAATGAAAGAAACTTCTTATTACACTCAAGCAATGGATGACATCGTATTACTAAATGAGGCAGGGAATGAATTTTCTGAAGAAAAAATTCGTCGTGGGGAGTTAACGCCAGTATTCTTTGGATCTGCACTAACAAACTTCGGGGTTCAAACTTTCTTAGAAACTTACTTAAAATTTGCTCCTACACCTCAACCAAGACTTACGGAAGATGAACAATATATTGAACCAGTAGAACATGATGATTTTTCTGGATTCATCTTTAAAATACAAGCTAACATGAACCCAGCTCACCGAGACCGTATTGCTTTTGTACGGATTGTTTCGGGTAAATTCGAGCGAGGTATGAATATGACTTTAACCCGAACTGGAAAGTCGTTTAAAGTGACACAATCTACTCAATTTTTAGCTGATGATCGTGAAACTGTAAATGAAGCTGTAGCTGGAGATATTATTGGATTATATGATACTGGAACATATCAAATCGGTGACACAGTTGTTGGAGGTAAAAAATCTTTCCAATTTGAAAAATTACCTCAATTTACGCCTGAACTATTTGTACGTGTTACTGCTAAAAACGTTATGAAACAAAAGCAATTCCATAAAGGGATTTTACAATTAGTTCAAGAAGGGGCAATCCAATACTATAAAACCCTTCACACAGAAGAAGTAATTCTTGGTGCCGTTGGTCAATTACAATTTGAAGTATTCGAACATCGTATGAAAAATGAATACAATGTTGAAGTTCAAATGCAACCGATTGGTTCTAAAATTGCTCGCTGGATTGAAAACGAAGATGCTGTAAAAGAATCAATGTCTTCAAGTCGTTCGATGTTAGTGAAAGACCGATACGATAACTTAGTATTCTTATTTGAAAATGAATTTGCAATGCGCTGGTTCTCTGAAAAAAATGAGAACATAAAATTATATAGTCTATTATAAGATTCAGGCTGTTCAGAACTAAATGTTATGAGCAGCCTTTATATTTCACTCAACTTTCTACACATACCCCAATTGAAACTTTTATCATAATTTAACGTTTAATGAAACATAAGCTAGTTGTGAATCGTATAATCATTCAAATAAAGGTTAACGTTTATATAAAAGGTGGGGTGAGTTATGGGGGTTCACTTATTTACAGGTTTTCCTGGTTTTATTTCTAGTCAATTAGTACGAGAGCTATTTAGAAAAAACTATGCTGACCATATATATACAATTGTCTTACCGACAGAAATTCAAAAAGCTCAAGATGAAAGTATGAAGATTATGGATGCATTTCCAGGGAGAAAGATTACAATTGTTGAAGGTGATATTACCTTACCCCAGCTAGGAATCGTACAAGAATCGCTTTCGGAATTTCAGGAACAAATCGAAGTTGTTTGGCATTTAGCTGCCATCTATGATTTAGCTGTTCCTAAAGAAATCGCTTGGAAAGTCAATGTGGATGGAACGAGAAATGTAAATGATTTTGTACAAAAATTACCGAATTTAGCTCGTTACATGTATTTTAGTACCGCATATGTTGCTGGGAAAAGGGAAGGAATCCTCTTAGAGAGTGAGCTTATTCGTCCTAAAGATGGTTTTAAAAACTATTACGAAGAAACGAAGTTTGAAGCCGAGCTTATAGTTGAAGATTTAAAAACTAAAATACCAACTACAATCATTCGACCTGGGATTGTAAGAGGAAATTCACTAACAGGAGAAACGAAAAAGTTTGACGGGCCATATTTCTTTCTAAATATGATCGATAAAATTAAGTTTATGCCAAACATTCCTTATGTTGGGCATTCAAAGGCTTTTATTAACGTTGTACCAATTGATTATGTAATTGAGGCTAGTGCATTTTTAAGTCAAGAGCCCGAAGCTGTAGGGAAAACCCTACATCTAACAGACCCACATCCACATCCTGTTTTAGAAGTTTACCGGATGATGGTAAAACTAATGACTAATAAGTTTCCTAAAGGGAGATTACCCCTTAGTTTAACTAGATCATGTTTACAAATTAAATACGTTCGTCAAAAGTTAGGAGTCGAAATTGAAACATTAGATTATTTAACTTGGAAAGGGCATTTTAATTGTAAAGAGGCAGAACGACTTTTAGCTAAAGGAAAAATTAAGTGTGCAGATTTCATAGAATCGATGCCGACAATGGTGAAATATTACAATAAACATAAACATAAAAAAGAGTACCATATTGAAATCAAATGACTTGCAATTCGTACTGGTCACCATATGATTTTAACTGAATAACCATTGTCACTTATTTAAAAGGGGAGTAGCTATAATTATTTATAATACTTACTTCACATTCGTCATTACATGATCATTATATCATCGGGTGTGTAACACAACCTTTTCGAAAATTAATGGTATTCGAAAAGGTGAATTTGCTTAGCAAGACCTTTCGCAATTTATAGGCAGAGGTCTTTTCTTTTGTCTATAAGTGGTATTCAACTGAAAAATTTACATATTGAAACACATGAAAATTGGGCATACAAAACCTACAGAACAAGAATTGTTAAGAACTATTTGTTAAAATAAATTGGAACAGTTTTTGTTATGCTGTTCCTTTTTTCATACTATAAATTTTGAATTTGTAATAATTACCATTATTGAATAAAAAAGAAGGCGACAAAATGGCTCAACCAAAAAAGAAACGGGAATACATTATTACACCCTTTCAATTAATTGTAACTTATTACTTTATAGCAATTGCTATATCTTTTTTGTTATTACGTATACCTGCAGTTTATAAAGAAGGAATAGAGGTTTCTTATATAGATACTCTCTTTACAGCCATTAGTGCTATAAGTGTTACAGGACTAAGCGTTTTTAATATTGTCGATGTTTTTACACCATTTGGAATAATTATCTTTCTTTTTATTATTCAAATTGGTGCTATTGGAATAATGTCCATTGGTACTTTTATTTGGATATTGTTCGGTAGAAAAATAGGTATGCGTGGTCGTCAATTAATCATGATTGACTATAACCAATATAATTTATCAGGTGTTGTTCATTTATTAAAAGAAATTGTTAAAATTTTATTTGTTATTGAGTTCATTGGAGCTTTGATTCTTTCTGTTCATTTTCTACGTTATTATGATAGTTTTGGAGAAGCTTTAAAACATGGAATTTTCACTTCTATTTCGGCTACTACAAATGCAGGTTTTACACTAACTAATAACAGTTTACAGCCTTTTAATGGAGATTATTTTGTGCAATTTGTGATCATGGTACTTATCGTTTTAGGTGCAATTGGTTTTCCTGTGTTAGTTGAAACAAAGAAATATTTATCTCGTAAAGATCCTACCTTCCGATTTAGCTTATTTACAAAAATTACAACTGCGACATATGGAATTCTTTTATTTGTAGGTGCTGTAGTAATTTATCTTGTTGAATCGTTTCAATCTTTTCGGGGTATGCCTTGGCATGAAAAAATATTTACTTCCGTTTTTCATTCTATATCAGCTCGTTCTGGAGGACTAACAACACTTGACATATCGACTTTTAATGAAGCGACTGATATATTTTTAAGTTTGTTAATGTTTATTGGGGCTTCACCTAGTTCTGTAGGTGGAGGAATAAGAACAACTACATTTGCAGTAGCTATACTTTTTTTAATTAACTTTGCGAATGGACGGCATGAAATCCAAGTATTTGGTCGAGAAATACATTTAACAGATGTGTATCGCTCATTCGTGGTTATTATATTAGCAGCATTTATGGTCTTGTTTGCTACAATGTTTCTTTTGATCACTGAACCGTATGCTTCGGTTAATCAAGTAATTTTCGAAATTACTTCAGCCTTTGGAACTTGTGGCTTGAGTCTAGGAATTACTGAAAATTTATCAACAGCTGGAAAAATCATTATTATGATATTAATGTTTATAGGGCGTGTAGGTCTCATATCATTTCTATACTCTTTAGGTGGTAAGGAAAATAAAGCACATTACCGTTATCCGAAGGAAAGAGTTATAATTGGATAAAAATGTAAAGTATAAGAGGTTAAATGATTTTAAACAATCATTTAACCTCTTTTTTTAGGTATATTATATGGAATTCATAACTTTATTTAGGTATATACTCCTTTTTCTAACTATTATTGTCTCATTTTAGGTCATATTTACTTATCTTAATAATAGAAGAACATAACATATACCAAGGGTGATATTAATGATAAAAGTGGGTTATGATGCCGGACATGGTGGCTTTGGCGTAACACCAGGGAAAAGATCGCCAGATGGAGAATATGAATGGGATTTTAACAATAAAGTTGCAAAAGCATTTGCTAAGGAATTAGCCCTTTATAAAGGAGTAACGGCTAAGCGATTCGATGATCCATCTGGTGAACGGGATGTTCCTTTACAAGAGAGAACCGATGAAGCCAATTCTTGGGGAGCAAATTATTATATATCTTTTCACCATAATGCGAATACTTCAAGCTGGGGGACTTGGTCTGGGGTAGAGACTTACGTATATGTAGGAAACAAGTCAACTATAAGCGGGAGATTAGCGCAAGCTATACATCCTTCAGTAGTAAGAGCATACGGTTTAAGAGATAGGGGAATTAAAGAAGCTGACTTTCATATATTACGAGAAACTAACATGCCTGCCATTTTAATAGAGGGTGGCTTTATGGACTCGACGATTGATATAAAAAAACTTCGTGATGATCGTGTTTTAGAAAATGCGGGAAAAATAATAGCACAAAGTTTTGCAAATTTTGTAGGTTTGAAAAGAATTACATTTGGGAATAAGGAGGAAGAAGAAATGGCCCAATTTTTAAATAAAACTGGACGTGCTGAGGCGAAGGAAATGATACAGCGTGGAGTTGAAGAAAAGTTGTTTCACGACAAACACGAAAATGTCGACGAATACGACGATATTCAATTATTGAGTTTCGCTTTGGCTTATGTGAATAGGAAATTAAAAAGTTAAGTTTTATTTATCATTAACTATACAAATTTTTCGAATGGTTGGCCTAAAATTCGCCAACCATTTATTTTCAGAATTATTAGAAAACCATCTAATTGACAATAAATTCTTGTTTTTATAAAATTTATATGATGTTATATTAATATGTAATTCTTTTTTCTTACTAATTCGATTTTTAACTATATAGTAATTTAGTATAATCTTTGATTTTTTTGCGAAAAAAAGTTGACTATTGGTGAAACATAAAAATAAATAGAACAGATAATCTGTAACAATTAGTTAAAAATTTACAAATTATTATTAGAATATGTCATATTTGTCGGAGAAGATTAATAGATTTAGAATATGTAATAAATTTCAAAGATTAGAAGTACATACGGAAGGATGTGTTTCAAAAAATGGTGAAACTACAAGAAAAAACAGATCATCAAAATAATCTTCAGTTGATCGGTCAAATGGCAGCAACGATTGCTCACGAAATCCGGAATCCAATGACTTCAATTAATGGCTTTATTGAACTACTTAAAATGAATTCTACAGAAGAAAATAAGAAATATTTAAGTATTATGAAATCTGAATTAGATAGAATGGAGCAAATCCTCTCCGAAATTTTACACTTATCAAAACCAGTTGAAAGAAAATACGAACTAATATCTGTAGCTAATATAGCAAATGAAATAAAAGAAATTATGACACCACTTGCTGATTTCCATAAAATAAAAATAGTATTAAATATAAAAAATCATTCACATTCAAATATATTAGGAAATTCAACTCGCATAAAACAAATGCTCATGAATCTTGTGAAAAATGCAATAGAAGAAATGGACATGGGTGGTACTATTACAATCACATTAAAAAATGTGAAAAATAAAGTCCAAATTACTATATGTGATGAGGGTAGAGGAATTGCAAAAGAGGATATTCCTAATTTGTTTCAGCCTTTTTATACGACGAAGGCTGAGGGGACAGGCCTTGGGTTACAAATAGTTAAATCAGTAGTGGAAGAACATGAAGGAAACATCTATGTGAAAAGTATTGAGAACGTTGGAACGTCCTTTGTGATCGAACTACCACTTACTAGTGAATCCTATCAGCCGTCATATAAAATATTAATTAAATAGATATTTGGCAATCGTGATTGAAATATGCCCCATAAAATGGGATAGATCGTTTTGACAAATGTCATCATTTGCCGATATAATATTTTTATTAGGAAAAAAGGATGATTTGTCATGGCTTCAGAAGAAATTAAACAATCACTAAAACTTTATATCGTATTATCACGTGCAAATAAGGCAATTAATGAAGTGACAAATCAATTTTTTCAACAAAATAGTTTAAATCCTACTGAATTTGCTGTGCTCGAATTGCTTTATCATAAAGGAAGACAGCCACTTCAACAAATAGGAAATAAAATACTTCTTGCAAGTGGTTCCATTACCTATGTAATTGATAAACTTGAGAAAAGGGGCTTTTTAGCAAGAGTATCATGTCCAACAGATCGTCGTGTAACTTATGCGGACATCACTAAAGAAGGTTCTGAATTTATGGACCAACTTTTTCCTGAGCACGAACAACACTTACATGAATTGTTAAGTGCGTTGACAGCTGAAGAAAAAGATGTGGCTATTAACTTGTTGAAAAAATTAGGTTTATCCATTAAAGACTTGTCTTATTAATATTTGTGGTAAACAGGAATTGATATTTACATTAAATATCGATGTAGATTAAAATTAAAAGCTTAGGTTTATAACTTCAAATTTTTTTGGTCTGTCTAGAAACTTTACCTTCTAGACAGACCATTATTTTTTTACATAATAAAGTGCCTTAAATCAATATTAATGATTTAAGGCACTAATTCGTTATTTACGTGTAGTTAACCAAGCTGTGTAATACATAAAGTTAACTAATTAGCTCTTTGAAATTGTTAGACCCATTTTTATCATTGCTTCTGTTAAATCTACATTTGGATCATCAAAAATTGTTAATCGAACAAGTTGGTTCGCTTTTTCAAAAACAACTGCTGTAACAATTTCATCGACTAAATCAACTTTATATGCAGCGTAATTCGTAATATCTGAGTGATTTGCGATATAAGATTGAATGTCAAAATTAGTTGGATGGACTGTTTCATCTACAGCGTTCATCATCTCTTCAGTATTAGCTATTAAATTTTCATATGTTTGGTCATTAACTGACATTGTTTCAATACGCATAGAAATTGAGCCGTTTTCTGTTAGATAAAGCATATCTTTTCCAGGTTCTTCAGCTGTTAAAGTGAAACTTGGTAAAATTTCAATTGAGTATTGTTGCTCATCGCTGTTTACAGCTGTAGTCTCTTCTTGTTTTTGTTCACCATTTGTTGTATATGTGATTGTTTTAGATTCTTTTTCTGTTACATCATCTGATTCTGTAGGTTGTTCATCTTTTTCTGTGTTGTCATTACTTGCGTTATTGCCTTCTGTAGTAGAAGTCTCATCTGTTGTATCCTGATCTTTTGCAGTATTACATCCGACTAGCATTAGTAAAGCAATACATAGTATGGCAAGAAATTTAATTTGTTTTGTCATGTTGATTTCCTCCTCTTAAGAATTAAACGTTTCTATACGATGAAAGTTTCACCGAATTAGTTAGCAGTTGGAAATATGCTTTGAATCTGTAAAAGTACCCAGGGATTCCTTTCCTATGAGATCCTTATTAGATAAGAGGAATAAGTAAAAACAGAAGTAGTATATAAACTTCATGAACTACGATGTTTAATGGAATACTCTTTTTCCATTCGTAAATAGCTCCCAAACATAATCCTGAAATGAATACTAATAAACCGAATGAAAAGTATCCATTTATAAGAAAAGGACCAGCGTATAGTATACTCGAAAGTACAACAGCTATAAAAGAAGAGGTCCAATTAATGAGCGTTTGTTGAACATACCCTCTCCAAAATAGTTCTTCACCAACTACGATAATAAAAATTAATAGGACATAATGCCAAATATTACTTGGTCCAAACTCTGTAATATACTTTGATAGAGATTTTGTAAAATTATTTCCTACTAAATTAAAAATGATATATGAAAGACGTATTAATCCGTATAAAATAACTCCATATCCAATTCCGTATAATAAACATCTCCAAATTGAAAGTTCGTCCTCTTGATGAGATGTTAAAATGGAAATGGCTATCCCGATTAAAATGAGAAACGGATATAAGTACCAAAATATATCAGATTCTTTAAACAAGTAAGAGAAAACCGCATAGAAGAAAATGAGTGAGCCTAGGAGTAAAATGATTTTCTTAGATGTTTTCAAGCGTTATTACCTCCTCGTACTTATACTAACACAAAAAAAGACTTCCCAATCATCATTTCACGATGCAGAGGGAAATCAATTATTAAAAAACATCTGAATTTAAAATTTTATATTTCTTATGATTTACTACTGTTTTTTCTTCTATTTCAAGGTCATGAAAGTTTTCCATAATCGTTAAATCTACGATAACGGAATTTTCGTTTACTTTTTCAACAATTCCTTGTAAACGACCGTCTTTAAATTCTATAATATTTCCTACTTCAGCTATTTTCATAACAGCAGCAGCTCCTTCATGGGATAATATTAAAGAATTTAGCATTAAAATTACTAAAATGTAAAGAGTTTTTTAGATAATTAAGAGATAATAACTAATTCAATTAGTGAAAGAAAGGTGTTTTTATATGGAAAAGTATAAAAATATGATTGAACAATTAAAAAAAGGGGAAATAAATAGTATAGAAGTTCCAAAGGAAGAATTTTTATATTTTAGGGAAATCCTGGTAAAAGATGAGATGTTTAAACATTTTCAAGGTGAAGGAAAACAAGGTGGAAATGTTGTCTATACATTTTTAGAAACTCCACGAGCCTAATCGGCATGAAACTTTTGATTGTGTAAAACATCTATTATTATGTATTTTGAATCCTACGAATGGTGACAATAGACATTAGACGCCATGTTTCAGGTATAATTTCATAGGAGGGATTTTGTGAAAAGAGATACATTAAAAAAACTCGAAATGAAGCGAAGGTTAATGATTCAGTCAGGAATCGAGAATGGTTTACAAAATCCGAAGACAATTCGTTTAAGTCGTGAATTAGATCGAATTATGAATGAATATGAGATTGAATTAAGCATTTTTAATAAAAGTTCAATTAGTTAAATAAATTTAAAAAAAATTTATGAAATTTATGTTTAATAATTTTATTTTTGGCTATATTATTATTGAACACAGCAACATTCTCATTTCCCCCTTTAAGAGTTGAAAACATTTGGTTTTCAGCTCTCTTTTTTTGTTTAAAATTACAAAGTTAAATTTAAAGGACCAACTCTTTGAGTGGTCCTTTGTAAATTTGTAGTAATAATTTTTTGAAAATCATAACACCATTCCTATTATTTGTTAAAATACAAGAAAGTAATTATAATTTTTTGAATTCTATTTTGGGGTGAATCGTATGTTACAAAAAGAAAAAATCGCATTTATTGGTACGGGGGTAATGGGCAAGAGCATTGTAAAACATTTACTTGCTGCAAATTACGAGGTAACCGTATATACGAGAACTAAAGAAAAAGCACAATCATTAATTGATCAAGGAGCAAATTGGGCAGAAACACCAGCCAAAGCGTCTAAACAAAAGGACATAATTTTTACAATGGTTGGTTTTCCACAAGATGTTGAAGAAGTTTACTTTAGCGAAAATGGCATACTGGAAAGTGCAAAACAGGGAGCAATTGTCGTTGATATGACTACTTCACAACCAACATTAGCTAAGAAAGTTTACGAGCTAGCAAAGGAAAAGGGAATTTCCTCGTTAGATGCCCCTGTATCTGGAGGTGATATTGGTGCCCAGAACGGAACACTTTCAATCATGGTTGGGGGAGATCAAGAAGCTTTCGATCGATTACTTCCTGTTTTTGAAAAGTTTGGTTCGAACATAGTTTACCAAGGAGAAGCTGGTAGCGGACAACATACTAAAATGTGTAATCAGCTATTAATCGCAACAAATATGATTGGTGTTTGTGAATCGATTGCCTATGGATTGAAAGCTGGACTTGATTTGGACAAGGTGATGCAATCTATATCAACGGGTGCAGCAGGTTCATGGTCGTTATCTAATTTAGGACCAAAAATGCTTAATGGAAACTATAATCCTGGATTTTATATAAAGCATTTTATAAAAGATATGAAAATAGCCATTGATGAAGCTGAGGCAATGGGTCTCGAATTACCTGGAGTAAAACTATCAAAGGAAATTTACAACACTTTGTTAGAGCGAGGGTATGGAGACAATGGGACACAAGCACTCATTAAATATTATATAGACTAAAAACATACAACTAAAATTGCATAGGATACTCATAGAATGTAAGTAAGTCAGATTTGCGAGGAGCGAATACAATGGGGAAATCTTTTAACAAAGCTGTACCAGGGGAACGTAGTCAGTTAGCTTTGTACATGTCTCTACCGATATTGTCTTGGGCGTTTTATGATTTTGCAAATACTATTTTCTCGTCAAACATTACAACGGTATTTTTTCCATTTTATACAAACGAAGTGCTCGGAACAAATGAAGTGATGCAGCAAGTGGCAAGTACTTTTATTTCGTATGCTAATGCTATAGCAAGTTTCTTTATCGTGTTATTTTCTCCCCTTTTTGGAGTTTGGATTGACCAAACAGGTTATAAGAAAAAGTTCATTGTATGGTTTACTTCTTGTTCGATTTTCTTCACATTCTTAATGGGAATTCTAGCAGAAATCGATAATACTATTTTAGTAGGTGGCATTCCACTCGGTTTCCTACTTGTAGTAATTAGTTTTGTTATTGCAAAGTTTTTCTATAACTCGAGTTTAGTATTTTATGATTCTATGATGGGTGATCTTGGTACTAAAAAAGAGATGCCGCTTATTTCTGGCTTTGGAGTAGCACTAGGCTATTTAGGTACAATCGTTGGGTTATTAGTTTATTTGCTTGTTTCTGATGGTGGGTACCACCGTGCATTTATTCCGACTGCAGTATTGTTTTTACTATTCTCTTTACCACTGTTTTTTGTGAATAAAGATACTCCTATTCCTAAAAATGAGAGGAAACGAATTGGATTTTTAGAAGGGTATAAAGAAATCTTCAAGACATTTAAAGAAATGAAAACATATAAGTCCATTTTCGTTTTTATGATTGCGTATTTCTTTTTAAACGACGCAATTGCGACGACTATTGCAATGATGACTGTGTATGCAACGGCAATTGTTGGTTTTACATCCGGTGAATTTATCATTTTGTATTTAGTAAGTACGGTTGCATCTATTATCGGCGCCTTTATCTTTGGACACATTGCAAAAGCAATTGGTGCTAGAAAATCAGTTTCACTAGTTGCAATAATAATGATTATCGCCCTATTTATAGGAGTTTTTGCAAATGCTAAGTGGATGTTCTGGTTTGCTGGTAGTATGTTTGGTATCTCTTTAGGGTCTATGTGGGTAACTTCAAGAACGTTAATTGTTGAAATGACACCAGATGATAAAAGAGGGCAATTCTTTGGTTTATTTGCTTTTTCCGGTAAAGTGTCTGCTATCGTTGGACCGGCAATTTACGGGACAATTACGCTAATGCTTGCAGAGTATGGGGCCCTTGCAAGTCGTATTGCTTTTGGTTCCTTAATAATTATGACAATTATTGGTCTAATTATTCACTTACAAGTCAAAGCAACTGAAAATAGCTTATAGGATAAAAGTCTTGGCTATGTTACAATCAGTATAAATTGTTGTGATTTGGAAAGGGGTAACACCATTTTGGAACCAAAAGGAATTTTACTAGAGAGCGGAACAAATGAATTAGAAATTGTTGAATTCCATGTTGCAAATAATAATTTCGGCATTAACGTCATAAAAGTTAAAGAAATTATTCAGCCAATACCTGTTACATTTATACCCCATGCACACCCTCATGTTGAAGGTGTCATACAGCTTCGTGGAGAAGTATTACCAGTAGTTGATATGTTGAAGGTATTAGGAATTCAAAATGCTACTTTTAGTGCTGAGCAAAAATATATTGTAGCAGAGTTTAATAAACAAAAAGTTGTCTTTCATGTAGATAATGTTACCCAAATACATCGTATTTCTTGGGAAGACATTGAAAGACCATCAGACATGTATCAAGGTGGCTCTTCCCAAGTTATTGGTGTCATTAAACAAAATGATAAAATGATATTAATGTTAGACTTTGAAAAAATTATGGTAAATATAAATCCTAATTCTGGAATTAATGTTGATTCTGTTAAAAAATTAGGTAAGCGGGAAAGATCTGAAAAACGCATTATTATTGCGGAAGATTCACCGTTATTAAGAAAATTATTAAATGATACGTTCAATGAGGCAGGCTATTCAAATCTAGAGTTCTTCGAAAATGGTAAGGATGCTTATAATTATTTAGAGTCTATTGCACAATCAGGCACTGATGTAAGTAAGGTTGTCCAATTAGTTGTTACTGATATTGAAATGCCCCAGATGGATGGACATCACTTAACGAAGAAAATAAAATCAAATACCAACTTACAAAAACTTCCTGTAATTATTTTCTCAAGTTTAATTACAGATGACTTAAGACATAAAGGTGAAGAAGTTGGTGCTGAAGGTCAAATAAGTAAGCCTGAAATTGCAGAGCTAATTCTAAAAGTAGATGAGTTTATATTATAATTCGTAAAAACATACAATTAGGTATCCGACAAAACTTTAAGCCTTACTCTATAAATGTAGAGGTAGTAGATTTACTAAAATAGTCAAATCTTTAAATACAAACGAATCCTAAAATAGTATCTGTGCAGTCTACATTCTATGGACCTGAACTATCCATCAATGTGAATTTAAGTATCATTGAGGTAAGTTTCACTTAATATGGAAAGTTAAAGTCGGATCCCTTTTTAGGGCTTCCGACTTTTTCTTATTTACTCGTTTAAATAGGGAGGCATTGCACTATTCTATACAGTAAAGTGTAACATCAATTGTGGTATGCGTAGAGGGAGTTTCGATGTTCAAATTATTAAAGTGCCCTTCACCCTGATTGATTTGAACTTATTCTAGTATGAAAAGAGATGTGGAGAGTATGAGAAGGCTTAAAACAGCAATCATCGATATTGGTTCTAATACAATTCGACTTGTACTTTATAAATATGAAAAAAATGAAGGGCTCCGTGAATTTGGAAATATAAAAGCTGTAGCGAGATTGCGAAATTACATAGAATCGGATGGCGAAATGTCCGAAGACGGAATCCAGTTATTAGCAAATACGTTAAATTCCTTTAGGATGATTATAGAGGATTATGAAGTAACAGATATTAAGGCAGTTGCTACAGCAGCCATTCGACAAGCTAAGAACAAAAACAAAATTATTGCAAGAATGAAAAAGGAAACGGGAATAACAATCGAACTTTTAACTGAAGAGGAAGAAGCTTATTTTGGCTTTTTAGCAGTCTCCCATTCAATGGATACACCTTCAGCAGTTACAGTTGATATCGGTGGAGGTTCAACTGAAATTACATTATTTACAGATAAGAAGCTACAAAAGTCATATAGTTTTCCATTTGGAACTGTCTCGCTAAAACAAAATTTTGTAAAAGGCGAATTATTAGATGAAACGGAAAGAAAACTACTCCGCGAGTTTATAAAAAAACAATTTCAAAGTATACCATGGATACAAAATGTGTATTTTCCAGTGATTGCCATAGGTGGAAGTGCCAGAAATGTTGCTCAAGTTCATCAACATCGTATTGATTATCCTATATCGGGTGTACATCATTATGAAATTATTAAAGAAGATTTGGAGCATTTAAATCAATATCTAGGGAAAATGACAATTGAGCAATTAAAACAATTAGATGGCCTCTCTTCAGACCGTGCAGATATTATCGGGTTAGCAATGGACGTTTTTATTGTCCTTATGGAAGTCGTAGGGTCTAGCAAGTTCCAAATAAGTAAAAAAGGATTACGGGAAGGTGTAATCATACATCGAGTATTGCAAGACAATCAGGATGCCTTTGATAAGTATAATGTGTTCGAGGAAAACTCAAATAAACTTGCCTTTGAGTACGGAAGAACAGAAGAAGAATCTAATACGCTACTTACATTGGCGGATCAGTTATATAATGAGGTCTGTAATTTAAACTTATTTGAATTTAATATTAACGATTATGTGCTAATTAGAAGAGCAGCGAAACTATATTCTATTGGGGAATATATCGAGCTTGATTCTGCAAGTCAACATACATTTTATATAATTGCCAACCAATCGTTGGAAGGTATGAATCATAAAGACCGTGTAAAATTAGCTTTACTTGCTTCCTATAAAAACCGTGATTATTTTAGACGTTTTGCAACACCATTTGACACGTGGATTTCTAAAGAAGAAATGAAAAACCTTCGGGATTTTGGTGCATTATTAAAATTTGTTTATGCTTTAAATATATCGAAAAGAAACATAGTAAAGAGGATTAAATTAGAGAAAAATGAAAACTTAATACATGCAATTATTACTACGAAGAAAAATGCAATTGCTGAAAAATATCAAGCTGAAAGGCAAAAAAAACATTTAGAACGACTTTTTAAAGTACCCGTAACGATTCACTTTACATTGGAAGGGATGGCTGACGAGTGAATACCGACCTCGAAAAAAGTTCAATTAAGAAGAATGATGACTTTCATGAAAGCGACACCGATAAAGGTGAGCAAATCTCCATAAATATGTTAGAAGAAATTGCAAAACCACAATATTACAATAATCGTGAACTAAGTTGGTTAGCTTTTAACGAACGTGTACTAGAAGAAGCTGAAGATAAGAATAACCCTTTGTTAGAAAGATTGAAATTTATAGCGATATTTAGTTCAAACTTAGATGAGTTTTTCATGGTACGTGTCGCAGGTTTACAGGACCAAGTTCGAGCAGACTTTCATAAACCTGAAAACAAAGCAGGTCTAACCCCTACGGAACAACTAAAGAAAATTGCTGAACGTACACAAACACTTGTTAGAAGGCAAATGGAGGAATTTCGTCATTTAATATTTGATTTATTACCTAAAGAAAACGTCTTTTTAAAGGAAATAAAATCATTAAACGATAAACAAAAAAGTTATATTGCAGAACTTTTTGAGGAAACAATTTTTCCCGTTTTAACACCAATGGCTGTAGATGCATACAGACCATTCCCAACATTATTAGGTAAAACGTTAAACTTACTAGTTATGCTTGAAGATAACGGGGCAAATAAGGAATTTAATGAGCGCGTTGCAATTGTACAAGTACCTTCAGTATTAGATCGATTTATCGAAATCCCTAGTGAAAATGATGAGAAAGTTTTTGTTCTTTTAGAAGATGTTATTACTAGCCATATCGATCAATTGTTTTATGGCTATAAAGTGAAGTCTACACAAGCTTTTCGTTTAACTAGAAATGCAGACTTAACGATCCATGAAGAAGGTGCACAAGACTTACTAGTTGAGATTGAAAAAGAACTTAAAAAGCGTAAATGGGGCGTCGGCAGTCGATTAGAAGTTAGAGACGGGGAAATGAACGATGAGGTTCTCGAATATTTACTAGAAGAATTTGAGATAGAAGAAACGGATGTTTATCGAATAGATGGACCTCTTGATTTAACATTTTTGTTTAGTTTCGTAAAGAAAATATCTGTAGGTCGTGAGCATTTAGTTTACGAAAGCTTTATCCCACAACATCCGAGAGATTTAGATTCTGATGAGGATATATTCGAGAAAGCATTAACGCAAGATATATTTTTCCACCATCCTTACGAATCCTTTGAACCGATAATAGATTTTGTAGCAGATGCATCGATTGATCCGAGTGTGTTAGCTATTAAGCAAACTTTATATCGGGTAAGTGGGAACTCTCCAATTATTCAAGCATTAAAGCAAGCAGCTGAAAATGGAAAACAAGTAACGGTATTAGTAGAGCTAAAGGCACGCTTTGATGAGGAAAATAACGTCCACTGGGCTAAAGAACTTGAACAAGCAGGTTGTCTTGTTATTTATGGAATGAATAATTTAAAGACACATTCAAAAATTACACTTGTAGTTCGCAGACGTCAAGGAAAAATAGAACGGTTTGTACACCTGGGAACAGGAAATTATAATGATGCTACTGCAAAAGCCTATACAGATATG
Organism: Ureibacillus acetophenoni; assembly: GCF_900220965.1. Lineage (GTDB taxonomy): Bacteria > Bacillota > Bacilli > Bacillales_A > Planococcaceae > Ureibacillus > Ureibacillus acetophenoni. Next base: position 341,689 of record NZ_OBQC01000001.1, read on the forward strand.
GGGATAATTACATCTGATAAGGAATTTGGTATTGATGCAACAAACTTCTTTAATTATTTAAGTGGATATACAGAAAAGCCTAAATTTAACCATATTGTTGTATCGCCCTTCGATATTCGAGATGAATTTATTCGATTAATCGATGAAGAAATTGAGTGTCATAAAAAATATAAAAATGGCTATATCCGTGCAAAAATGAATTCCTTAACCGATAAAGATATTATAATGAAATTTTATGAGGCTTCGATTAATGGAGTGAAAATTGAATTACTAGTACGAGGTATTTGTTGTCTACGTCCTGGTATTCCAGGTATAAGTGAAAATATAACAGTATCAAGTATAGTTGGAAGATTTTTAGAACATACGAGAGTTTACTGGTTCCATCATAATGGAGAAAATAAAGTGTATTTATCTTCTGCTGATCTTATGACACGAAATATGGTAAAACGAGTAGAAATCTTGTTTCCTATCTATGCAAAAGAAACAAAAGAACGTGTCATGAGCATCTTACTTACTCAATTAGCTGACAATGTCAAAGCGAGAGTACAAAATCACACAGGAAAGTATCACTATAAAGATGGAAGAAATAGTGCAAATTCTATTAATAGTCAAGAGTTATTTATTGAAGAAGCAATGAGTAGAGTTATAGTCGAAGATTAAGATTAGTGTATAATGGTTTTATAGTAATTTTTTATAAAATCTGGGACTATTAGACATACAACAGCTTGCCATTCGCCTTTACTGGAGGAAAAATTATGTCACATATACAACAAGAACATGTTGAGCAAATTTTTAACCAATTCATTAATCTAAATCCATTCGATGCTATAGTCATTGTAACTGAAACGAATAATAAGCTATATGTTAAAACGACGAATGCAAAGGCTTTAACGTTGTTAGATAAGAAATCATTTACAAAAGGAATAACTGCTAAAGATTTCTTCAATAGCACAAATTGGGGAGAAATTGAAAGGTTATTTTCCAGTTCACAAAATGAAGTAAAGTTCTTTACCTTAACTGAAAATGCACAACTATGTGCACTTAGTGTCCAAAAGATAGAAATGGGTGAAGAACTTTACTATTCAATTATTATTAGACAGGTAAATGAATACAACAACGTAGAGTATGTAACTACTGAAAATGATATTGCAAAACATTTATTATTTGTTGAAAATTATATTGACCCAATCATTTCTATAGATTTAGATGGGAACATTTTATATACAAATAACGCTGCGTCAAAAAAACTATCATTAGAAAATTCATCACTGATCGGTACAAGTTTAGTTGATTTAATCGATGATGATTATAAAAAACAATTTAAAATCGTCTTTGACAATACATTAAAAGGTTTTCCAATGGCTATGCCTAAATTAGTTATTAATCATAGACAATTTAGCCAAGAACCATACAATATTAAAACCTTCCCTACATACTGGAATAACGAAGTAATTGGAATCCATATCATCTTAAAAGATATAAATGATTTCTTCTTAGCTGATGGCACACCGTTCCAATTACTTAGTTATCAAGATGAGCTAACAGGTTTATTTAACCGAAAAGCTTTAAACGAACATTGGAATGAAGAAATTAGCAAATTTACAGATGGACTAAATGTTGCCCTAATCGTTGCAGATTTAGATCGCTTTAAAAAATACAATGAATCATTAGGCAAAAGTTCTGCAGATTTATTAATAAAAATGGTTAGTAATCGATTAATGAAATTACGCAATGAGTTTTGTGAAATTTATCGATATAATGGAGACGAATTTGTTTTTATTCTCAAGTTTTTCTCAAGAGAAGAAATAGAATTGTTTGCAAATAAAGTTTTATTATCTTTTAAAGAACCATTTATTCTAGATGAACAAGAGTATTTCATTACGACTTCGATTGGTATTTCTATCAGTACATACGGTCATAATAATGATTTAGAAACTGTCTTACACCAAGCAGAGCAGGCTGTGTATTATGCAAAGAAAAATGGAAGGTATCATTATCGATTTTACCGAAGTGAAATGAGTCAAGCATTTCCAAATGAAGTTTTAATGGAGTCCCATTTAAAACGAGCAATTGAGTTTGATGAATTGTCGATTCATTTACAGCCACAAATCGATTTACGTACGAAGGAAATTGATAGTTTTGAAGCACTTATTCGTTGGAACAACCGTAAATTCGGTTATGTTCCGCCTTCGCAATTTATTCCACTTGCTGAAAGTTCAGGGCTAATTATTCAAATTGGTGACTGGGTATTAGAGCAAGTGTGTAAAAATCTACAGGAGTGGAATTCAAAAGGATATCGACCTGTAAGAATCGCAGTGAATATTTCACCTAAGCAGTTTAAAGAGGAAAAATTCGCTTTAAAGATTGAACAATTATTATCTAAATATGATATTGAACCGAGATATTTAGAGTTAGAAATAACTGAAAGCTCTATGGTCAATGTAAATGAAACCCATTCGATTTTAACTAAGTTAAAACAATTAGGTGTATTCGTATCGGTGGATGATTTTGGTACGGGCTATTCAAGTTTAAGTTACTTAAAAAAATACCCAATTGATATAATAAAAATCGATCAGTCATTTATTAAAGATATTTCTAAAGATGAGAAAAATGAAGCGATTATTAAAGCAATTATAACATTATCTCAAAATTTAGGGATGGATGTTGTAGCAGAAGGTGTAGAAGAAAAATTACAGGAACAATTTTTAAAACAACATAATTGTCAAAAAGGTCAAGGCTACTTATACAATAAGCCGCTTCCAGTTGACCAAATAATACAGGAATATTTATTAAAGTAATCCTAGTTTTATGATGAGTTTGCAAAAATGACGATAAGAACTCCCCGTTTTCATTATACTTTGATGTAGAATAAAACTACTCCCCAGTTGAATACTAAAAGTACTTCAATGTAAAGGAGAGTGATAAAAAAATGGGCGGATGGATTATCCCCTTGATTATAACCTGTGTTATAATCATTGGAGTTTCGTATTATATGACGGTAGGTGTAATGAAAAGAACTACCCAAAGAGCAACAGCCTCAGATACACCTATTGCTAAAAACGTCCGTGAAAATCCAATTATGATGAACCCAATTATCATTATGTATATTATATTTGGACTGTTTACGGGCATTATGATTTTTTATTATTGGTCGCAGTATGGGTATTAATATTATCACAATATAATAAATGTAAAACAGAACAGCAATGGAATTCGTTTTTAAATGAATTCTGTTGCTTTTTTTATATAATTAAAGAGAAAAAATGAAAACGTTTCCAATGTATACAATTAACCGCGGTTATTGTCATGGTCATAATTTGGTCATCTATGATATGATAATAATAGTAGTAGCTGTTCTGAAATGAACGCAAAAAGGGGTAATGGGAAATGATTTCTTTAAATAGTAAAGCTTTATTAGATACACCAATTAGTGATTTTGTAATACCTGCTGAAAAGGTTGCACATGTTCAGATTGGAAATAGTGCAGAACATGCACTGCTTGTTTTAACAAAGACGGGTTATTCTTCAATTCCAGTATTAGATACCAAGTACAGATTACATGGATTACTAGGAATGAAAATGATTACTGAAGCTATTCTAGGATTAGAACGAATAGAATACGATAAACTCCATAATATAAAAGTTGATGATGTAATGGAATCAGATATAGTTCATTTAAAAATTAATGATACTTTCCAAAGAGCATTAGATTTAGTTATTAACCATGCGTTTCTTTGTGTGGTGGATGAGGAAGGTACTTTTGCGGGTATTTTGACTAGACGTGTCATTTTAAAACAATTAAAAAAATATATTTATCAAGTAGATTAGTAGAAAGTTAGAAATAGGGGAAGTTTTTTTGCGTAAGGACAGATGACTTATTGTTACCAGTCGTAAAAAGTCTAAATAATGGCACGTATGAAGGGGTGTCTTGAAGTTAATGTCTTCTAGACACCCCTTTTTTCGTTTTTTTTAGCGTATACTATAATTACAAAATCGAAAAAATCAATATGTTAAATAATGTACATAACCTTTTTATAAAGGAGGAACATAAGTGACAACAACTGAAGCGGAAATTATTAAAATACTTGCTGAAGAAAAAAATATGAGAAAAGCAGCAGAGCGATTGTTTTTAACACAACCAGCCCTTTCCCAACGTTTACAATCGATTGAAAAAGACTGGGGTGCTAAGCTTTTTATACGATCACAAAAAGGGTTAACTCCTACACCTGCTGGAGAACTAATTATTCAATATGCGATTGAAACGATAGCGAAAAAAGAGGAAGTATTTGAAGCAATACAAGCAATGAATTCTAAAGTGCATGGAACATTAAAAATTGCATGTGCTTCGATAGTTGGTCATAACTGGTTACCAAAAGTATTAAAGGATTTCGTGACAAAATATCCAGATGCGAAAATCTCTTTAATTACTGGTTGGAGTTCTGAAATTGTAAAAGCTCTTTACGAAGGTGAAGCACATATTGGAATTGTGCGCGGACAAGCTGAATGGAAAGGAAAAAAAATACACTTATTTCAAGATATGATGTACTTAGTTGACAAAGAAATTACGAATATCGACGAAATTTTAACGACAGATCGACCATTCATTCAATTTAAAAGTGATTCAAACTACTATCAGGAAATACAACTTTGGTGGCAACGTCATTTTTCTTCTAACCCGCGTAGACAAATTATTGTTGACCAAATTGAGACTTGTAAACAAATGGCCATGAACGGAATTGGCTATGCAATATTGCCTTCCATTACTTTAAATGGAGAAGAAAATGTAAACAAAATCCCCCTTTCAACGAGTGAAAAAGATGTAGGCTTAACTCGTGATACTTGGCTTATAGGTTATGAGTCTTCATTTGAGTTAAGACAAGTTGATGCATTTGTTGATGTAGTTAAGGATCATGCAAGTACAATCTATAAATAACTACCATAAAATGAAAATAAATTGAATTTAATAGAAATTAATTCGTGCGTTTTTGGTGAAATTTTTGTACAATCGTAACATGTTTTATGATTGAGAGGGGAATATTAGTGAACCAAAAATTAAATGCACAGCAAATTATCGATTTTATTTCTAATGCAAAAAAAGTAACACCTGTAAAAGTATATGTGAAAGGTGATAAAGTAGCTGAATTATCCTATGGTGAGGATACAAAAGTTTTTGGTGAAGGTTCTCACGCAGTTGTATTTGGTGAATGGTCTACAATTGAAACAGCTTTAAAACAAAATGAAAGTCAAATAACAGACTATGTAGTTGAAAGTGACCGTAGAAATTCCGGTGTACCTTTACTTGACTTAAAATATCAAAATGCAAGAATTGAACCTGGTGCAATTATTCGTGACCAAGTAACGATTGGGGATCATGCAGTTATCATGATGGGTGCGATTATTAATATTGGTGCTGAAATCGGCGAAAAAACGATGATTGATATGGGCGCAGTGTTAGGTGGAAGAGCAATAGTAGGAAATAACTGTCATATCGGTGCTGGTACAGTTTTAGCTGGAGTCGTTGAACCACCTTCAGCACAACCGGTTATCATTGAAGATGATGTTGTAATTGGTGCGAATGCAGTAGTTTTAGAAGGGGTTCGCGTTGGTAAAGGCGCAGTAGTAGCTGCAGGCGCAGTTGTAATAAGTGATGTTGAGCCTTTTACAGTTGTCGGTGGTGTTCCAGCAAAAGTGATTAAGAAGATCGATGAAAAAACAAAATCAAAAACTGAAATTATTGACGCTCTTAGAAATATTTAAGAAGGTGTAATTTATGGAAACGCTCATTCAAATTCGTAGAGATCTTCATCAAATACCTGAGATTGGGTTTCAAGAATATAAAACTCAACAATATTTATTAGAACAATTAAATCAGCTTCCTCAAGATTTTTTGACGATAACAACTTGGAAAACAGGAATAATCGTTAAAATTTCAGGTAGCGAACCATCAAAATCAATTGGATGGCGTACGGATATTGACGGACTTCCTATTGTAGAAGAAACAGGTTTGAGCTTTTCTTCAACTCATGCAGGAAGAATGCATGCATGTGGTCACGATTGTCATATGACGATTGCTTTAGCATTAGTAAAGGCTTTTGCGATAAGTCAACCTAAACAAAACGTAATTGTCTATTTTCAACCGGCAGAAGAAGGACCTGGTGGAGCAGAACCAATGTTAAATTGGTTAAAATCTGATCGTCCTGACCTTTTACCTGATGAAATCTATGCATTACATATTGCTCCAGAATATCCGGTAGGTACAGTGGCAACACGACCTGGGTTACTATTTGCGAATACATCGGAATTGTTTATTGATTTAAAAGGGTTAGGTGGTCATGCTGCATATCCTCATAAAACACGAGATATGACAGTTGCTGCAGCAAATTTAATTCTTCAATTGCAAACGGTTATTAGCCGAAATGTAGATCCAATGGAAAGTGGCGTAATTACTATTGGAAAAATGTTATCTGGTACCGTACAAAATATTATTGCAGAAAATGCTAGATTAGAAGGAACTATTCGTACGTTAAGTGCTAATGCGATGGTGGAAGTAAAACGTCGAATTGATGCTATTTGTAAAGGAATAGAAGCTTCGTTTGAATGTTCAGTTACAATTGATTATGGTTCTATGTATTATGAAGTTAATAATAACGAAGAATGTGCGAATAAGTTATTATCTTTTGCGAAAGAAATTAAGGATTGTCAACCAGTTCTAAGTCCTGCAGCAATGACAGGGGAGGATTTTGGTTACTTTTTAAAAGAGATACCAGGTGCACTGTTCTGGGCAGGGGCAAATTGTGAGTATGGTTTGCACCATGCAAAAATGTCTCCAGATGAAAGTCTATTAGCTTTTAATGCTAACTTTGTGGAACAGTTTATTCGATCGTTATAAAGAAAAGATGAAGAAAACAATTATAGTTTTCTTCACCTTTTTATTATTGAACGGTATAGCCTCCATCTAATACAACCGCTTGACCAGTCATTCCTTTTGCATCCTCACTAGCGATGAATAGAACTAAATTTGAGACTTCGGATACATCAAGCAAACGTTTTTGTGGCACTAGAGGATAAATTACTTCTTCTAATACGCTCTCTAATGGCACATTCCGAGTTTTTGCTAAATCAGTTAACTGATTACGAACTAAAGGTGTATCGACGTAGCCAGGACAAATTGCATTAACTGTTATTCCGTCTGTAGCTGTTTCAAGTGCAGCTACTTTTGTTAAACCAATAACGCCATGTTTTGCAGAGTTATAAGCAGCTTTACCAGCAAATCCTACTAAGCCATTGATGGACGCTATATTAATAATTCGTCCAAATTTTTGTTTTCTCATAATTGGCAATACATGTTTCGTAGTAACAAATGGTGCGGTTAACATGATCTTAATTAGTAATTCAAAGCGCTCTGTTGGAAAGTCTTCAATCATAGCGACATGTTGCATACCAGCGTTATTAATCAAAATATCAATTCGCCCAAAATGGTCAACTGCCTTTGTGATCGATTCGATAATTTCTTCTTCACTTGTTACATCACACGAAAGTCCAATTGCTTCCTCTCCAAATGAAGCAGCTGCTTCTTTTACCTTTTCTTCATTTTTATCTGTTAGAACAATTTTAGCACCTTTTGAATGAAAGGCCTTTGCAATTTCAAAGCCAATCCCCTGTGCAGAACCTGTAATAAATACAACTTTGTTTTCAACCACCCCGATATAACCCCCTAAGTGAAGAGTCGTTTAAGCGGCTCTTAAAATAGATTATAGACCTAAACCTAATGAGAATAAGACAATTGCAATAATTACACCGATTATTGGAGTAACAACTGTTGTTGCTGCTACAGACCAATATGCATCTTTATGTTTTTCACCACAGACTGATTGAATCGTTGTAACAACATATCCGTTATGTGGTAAGGAGTCTAAAGCACCTGAAGAAATTGCAACGACCCTGTGAAGGGCTTCTGTGTTTACCCCTGCTTCTACATATCCAGGTGCAACGAGTGGCAATGCGATTAATTGACCTCCTGATGCGGATCCTGTCATACCTGCAATAACTGACACAGCTACAGCTGCACCAATTAAAGGTGAGCCAGGAATACTTGTCATTGCATCAACAGCAACATTAAATGCAGGTACTGCTTTTGCAACCCCACCAAACCCAACTACAGCAGCCGTATTACCAATGGCGATAATTGCACCAATTGTCCCTTGTGATACTGCTTCCCAAGGATCTTTAAAGTATTTCCAACTAACGATGAATGTCGCAATAATACCACCTAGTAAAGCAAGAATAAGTGCTGATTGAGCTAAATCATTATGGAATATAAACGAAATAATTAATACAACAGCTAACGGAATAAATGATAGCATTGGATTCGGTAAAGTTCGTGACGAATCGAATGTTGGATCTGTTTTTCGAGCAACGAATCGCTCTCCTTTATTAACCGCTTTTTGAATTAAACGTTTTAACCACCAATAACCAAATACAGCCATAAATACGGCAACAATGATACTAACTTCCCAACCAGCATAAGGAGTTGTCCCTAAATATTCTATAGGAATCCAGTTTTGAATTTCTGGAGAACCCGCCGATGTCATCGTAAAAGTTACAGACCCTAATGCTAATGTCGCTGGAATAAAACGACGTGGTAAATCAGCTTGTTTAAATAATGAAATTGCCATTGGATAAACCGAGAAAGCAACGACGAATAATGAAACGCCACCGTATGTTAAGACAGCACAGGCAACGACAATTGCGATAACCGCATATTTCATCCCTAATTTATCGACAATGAATTTTGCAACGGCATCAGCAGCACCACTATCTTCCATTACTTTACCAAAAACTGCTCCAAGTAGGAACATTAAATACCAGGACATGATAAAACCTGTAAATCCGGTCATATAACTCGTTACAAAGTTCGCTGCACCTTCTTCAGCGAGTTGTGGAAATAATGGCAATCCAGATAAAATAGCTACGAATAAGGCAGAAATCGGACCAACTATAATAATATTTATCCCTTTCATAGTTAGCCAAATTAATAAGACAAGACCACCTATGAGTCCGACCATACTCAAGACAATACTAGTATCCATTAGTAAACCCCCTTTTAAATTGATATGGTCAACCGTAAATTAATGTTCACATGTAATTTCATTAAAAACTGCTTGTCTAACTCTGCTGGTTATCAACTCCTTTAAGTACTATCGAAAAACGTTTACAAATGCCCTCAACTTCAAAGGTAATTCACTATATGCACTCATATGTTTCAAAAATGTGAACTAGGTTTTGTTAGAGAAATCCAGGAATCTGGACAATCTATACAAAGAAAGCTGAAAACAGGCTAAAGAATAAGGAAAACAAAAATCCAACAATTCGGAATGCTGTCCGATTTGTTGGATTTTAGGTCATAAGTTGTGTTTTTTTATTTTTTCATAAAGAGTGGAACGGCTAATACCAAGCTGTTGTGCAATTTTATTTTTATCTTTTTCAACTAGTAGATATTCTTTAATCACTTGACCTTCAACGTGATTTAATATTTCTTCCAATGTACCGTTTGAACGACTGAAATTAGAAGACTTGCGACGTAGATGAAATGGTAAGATGTCTTCTGTAATTACATCCCCATCTGCAAGATGCACAATTGCTTCAATTATATCTTGTAGTTCACGAACATTTCCTGGCCAGTCATAGTTTTGGAGTGTCCAGTAAACTTTACGATGAACTTTAATGTTACGTCTACCGGCTTCTACGCAAAATTTGTTAATAAATGTTTGAATAAGCTCTGGTAAATCTTCAATTCTTTCACGCAGGGGAGGAACTTGTAAAGTGATAGATTGTATTCGGTAAAACAAATCCTCCCGAAATTGCTTTGTTTTTACTAATTCTGTGAGAGGGGAATTGGAACTTACAATGACTCTTGTATTAATTGGAACTTCTTCGTCTGTTTCTACGGGTTGGATTGTCCCATCTTGTATCATTTTTAATAACTTTGCTTGGATGGTTAATGGTAGTTCGCTAATTTCTTGAATATAAATTGTCCCGCCATCGGCGAGGGAAACTCTTCCTTTTTTTAAAGTGTTTCCGTCCCACTTTCCAAACAATTCTATTTCCAATAACTCTTTTGGAATCGATGAGCAATCAATCGTCACAAAAGGTTTTTCAAAACGATCCGATAATCGATGAATACTTCTAGCACACAATTCTTTACCAGAACCAATTTCACCTTCGATTAATACTGGTAGCTTTGTTGGAGCAATAATGGAAATGGTTTCTTTAATTTTACGGATTGCATTAGAAGACCCAATTAAATTAGGGAAACGTTCCTGTTGATTCATAGATGTATTCATATTTCTTTCTATTTTTTCTAATGTTTTTTGTACGTGGGAATTCAATTTTTTCCAATCATTGACGTCTCTAAACATTACACTACCGAAAGCACCAACTATTTCACCATCAACATAAATAGGAATACGATTTGGTAACATATAATTACCTTTTATATAATGTGGTGCCGCAATATGAGCAACTCCGTGTTGCATGACAAGATGCATTTCGGAATTTTCAATGACTTCAGTGACATGTTTTCCGATTACTTCTTCGCGGTTCACTTCTAGGAATTTACAGTATTCTTCATTGATATAAATAATTTTGGCGTCTTTGTCTACCACTACAAACCATGAAAAGGCGGTTTCTAATATTTGCTCGATTACTTCCGGTGATAAGTTATTTATTAAGCTTTTCAATATATCACCTCAAATCTAGTATTTTTATATATTTATGATGATGAAGGCGTGTTTAGTAGATTTTAAAGTATAAAAAAGAAGCAATCTTGAGTTTGTGTAATTCAAGATTGCTTCTTTATATTTATTTGACTTCTGCGTGTATAATAGTAGGGGCGTTTTTCCGATTCCATCCATAAGCTAAAACAAAACAGCCAATTAATATAATTGCGCCGAAGATGAATGGTGATGGTAAACTCCACTCAAGAAGAACTCCAGCTAATGCAGGACCAATCATATTCCCTAAACTCATATAAGCATTGTTCATACCAGCAGCATATCCTTGGTCCCGATCAGCCATTTTAGATATTAACGTATTAACTGCAGGACGGATAAATATCGTTGCAATTTGGAATAGCGTCGCTACCGTTAAAATGACAAAATAACCGTTTACAAAAATCATTAAGAACATCGTAATAGCTGCGGCAATTAAATTAATTAAAATGACCTTCATTTCTCCATATTTTTTAAATAATATATCGATAATAAACATTTGTAAGATGACACCAACAAAACCACCTACGGTAATAACGATTGCGATATCAGCTGGAGTATAGCTGAATTTAAGTTTTAAAAACATGGATAACGTAGACTGGAAATTAGCAATACCAAAACTAAACGTAAAGACGACAATTAGTAAAATAAAGTAAGGAGTTTTAACTGATTTTACGAGTTGTTGCAGTAGATTTTCTCGAGGTGGTCGATTTGCCACTGCATGTTCCTGTTGTGTTTGCACATTTGGCAATATAATCCAGGATAGAAGGGCTGTTAACAATGCGACGACACCTGAAGCGAAGAATGGAAAGTGTAAATCGATTTCTGCTAAAAAACCACCGATTCCAGGACCTATCATAAAACCTAATGAAATAGCAGCCCCTAATTGCCCCATACCTTTACCACGTTCCTCAGGTGTTGTAATATCGGCAACAAAGGCCATCGTTGGAGGCATGATAAATGCAGCGCCGACACCGGTTAAGAAACGCGCGATAAATAATATCCAAACTTGATTGGCTAACCCAAAAATAATTTGTGAGATACCGTAAATGATAAGACCAATAATGATAAATTTTTTCCTACCATACCGGTCAGAAAAGTCGCCTGCAATTGGCGAAAAAAGAAATTGGGCTAATGCAAAACTAGCAATTAAAAACCCGAGCACCTGGCCGCCTACACCAAATATCTCGAGATACGAAGGTAATACGGGAATGATAATACCAATTCCGCCCATTGTAATGAACATGTTAAACATTAAAATAAGTAAGGCAAGTTTTTTTGTTTTTTGAGTCATACTTTTCCACCCACCCTTTTAGGTCATCCAAATAAACGTCTATAAATGTAATACTCACTAGCTTAACATAAAATGACAGTGAGCACTACATAAATGCAATTTAATAGAAACAGATAAAAGGATTAGTAGACTGGTTGACTATGAGGTAGTTGGAAGGAGGAATAACGCTTAGGTGTGGAGGATTTAGCGGGGGAGTGTGGATTCACAAATGGCCCCTTGGAAAGCTCAAATAGGTGCATGAAAATTCGCAAATAAGCATGTGAACTTCGCAAGTAGATGTGTGGAAATCGCAAATAAACATCGCGAAATCGCAAGTAAACTTGTAATCGCAAATAGACCTATTAAATTCGCAAATAAACAAGTGAAATTCGCAATTAAACAAGTGAAATCCGCAAGTAAACGTGTGGAAATCGCAAATAAACATCGCGATATCGCAAGTAAACTTGTATTCGCAAATGGATCCCTGAAACTCGCAAATAAGTCTACGAAATCCGCAAGTAAATGTGAGGAAATCGCAATTAAACATCGCGATATCGCAAGTAAACTTGGAATCGCAAAAGGACCTTCGAAACTCGCAAATAGGCTTGTGAAATCCGCAAGTAAATGTGAGGAAATCGCAAATAAACATCGCGATATCGCAAGTAAACTTGTATTCGCAAATGGACCCTTGAAACTCGCAAATAGGTTTGTGAAATCCGCAAGTAAATGTGAGGAAATCGCAAATAAACATCGCGATATCGCAAGTAAACTTGTATTCGCAAATGGAACCTTGAAACTCGCAAATAGGTTTGTGAAATCCGCAAGTAAATGTGAGGAAATCGCAAATAAACATCGCGATATCGCAAGTAAACTTTGAATCGCAAATGGAACCTTGAAACTCGCAAATAAGTCTACGAAATTCGCAAGTAAATCTGGTGAAATCGCAAATAAAGCTCATGATATCGCAAGTAAATTAGTAATCGCAAATAGACCCCCAGAAATCGCAAATAAACCCCCAGAAATCGCAAATAAACGCCACGATTTCGCAAATAACCCCCATAAATTCGCAAGAAAAACCTCCACCCAAAATAAAAAAAACTACCCCGAAATTCGGGGCAGCCACATTGCCATCAAACGCTATTGATCACTAGCGTAACGACATCTTAAATTCTAAGAAATATTCATTATACTTACCTAGCCATTCGAGACCTAGGTTTTCGTATACTTCTAAATGTTCACGAAGCTCTTCGTCTGGATAAAAACGTTCATCCTCAATTACCTCGGGATCCATTAATTCCATCGCTGCTGCGTTTGGAGTTGAATACCCTACGTAATCGTTATTTTGTGCGGACACTTCCGCATCTAACATAAAGTTAATAAATGCATGGGCACCGTCAATATTGGCTGCTGTTTTTGGAATGACAAAGCTATCAAACCATAAATTGGAACCTTCTTCAGGAACTGCAAAATCAAGATCCTCGTTTTCCCACATCATATCTGCTGCTTGACCAGACCAAGTAAGTGCGACAGTTGCTTCGTTGTTAATCATCAATGGAGTAATTTCGTCACCGATGATTGCTTTAATATTTGGAGATAGAGAAATTAATTTATCGGTTGCTTGACGTAGCAATTCATCATCTTTTGCATTTAATGATTCACCAAGGGAGTTTAACCCCATTCCCATTACTTCCCGGGCACCATCAACTAAAAATACCTTTCCTTTAAGTGATGGATCCCATAAATGTTCCCACGTATCAAAAGTTAGATGGTCTTCAACCATTGTTGGATTATAAACAATTCCAACTGTACCCCAGAAATAAGGTATCGTATATTCATTTCCTGGATCAAAGGCTAAGTCTAAAAAGTATGGATCGATGTTTTTCATATTTGGGATTTTCGAATGATCTAAAGGAATAAGTAAATCTTCCTCTTTCATCATTTCCACCATATATTCAGAAGGCACAGCGATATCATACGCTGATCCACCTTGTTGAACTTTTGTCATCATCGCTTCGTTTGAATCAAACGTTTCATAAATTACTTTAATACCTGTTTCTTCAGTAAATTGTGCAATCAAGTCTGGATCGATATATTCTCCCCAGTTGTAAACTGTAATTGTATCTTTACTACCTTGTGCGCCACCTGCTTCTAACTGATGAGCTGCAAAGAAAAGCAGGGCACAAGCAACTACAATCGCAATTGTTGCTTGAACTAATGATTTCATTCTTGCACCCCCGTGTTGCCAACTTTCGAGCGATTCGTTACAAAGTAGTATCCAATCACTATAAGCACTGTAGCAATGAATACAATCCCTGAAATCGCATTAACAGTAAGGGTAATACCAGCACGAGCCATTGAATAAATTTCAACAGACAATGTTGAGAAACCATTACCTGTTACAAAGAATGTAACGGCAAAATCGTCAAGAGAGTAAGTTATGGCCATGAAAAATCCTGCGAAAATGCCTGGTTTAATATATGGAAGAATTACTCTTGTTAATACGTCTCGTTTAGAGGCGCCTAAGTCTTGCGCGGCATCAATTAAATTCGTATTCATTTCAAGTAATTTTGGTAAAACCATTAATACAACAATTGGAATACTAAATGCTATATGAGAAACGAGAACAGATGTAAATCCAAGTTTCACGCCAATCATTGTAAACAAAATTAGAAAGCTTGCACCGATTACAACGTCAGGACTTACAATTAATACGTTGTTAAACGACAATAGTGTATTTCGCATTTTTTTATTTCTTATTGAAACGATACCAATTGCACCTAATGTGCCAATAATTGTTGCGATTAGTCCAGACAGTAAAGCGATAATAACTGTATTTATTAATATTACTAGAAGTCTCGAATCTTCAAATACTGCTTGATAATGTTCCCACGTAAAAGATTCAAAGTTATTCATCGTGCCACCACTGTTAAATGAGTAGAAAATTAGATAAAAGATCGGCGCATATAAAATAAGAAAGACGATGGCCAAATATACTTTTGCACCTGATGTTAATTTGTTCATTATACCCGACCTCTCTTTCTTTTCTGGCCAGTAAGTAACATGATGATGACCATAAATATAATTAAGAAGACAGCAATGGTAGATCCCATGCCCCAGTTTTGTGCGACTAAAAATTGCTGTTCAATTGCTGTACCTAACGTAATAACTTGGTTACCAGCGATTAGTCGTGTAATCATGAATAACGATAGGGCAGGTATGAATGTAACTTGTATACCTGATTTTACTCCTTCAATTGTTAGAGGGAATACGACACGACGAAATGTTGTAAACCTTGATGCACCTAAATCTCTTGCAGCATAAACTAGTGTCGGATTTAGTTTATCTAAAGCATTAAAAATAGGAATGATCATAAATGGTATGAAAATATATACCGCTACAAATATAAAACTAAAATCCGTAAATAAAATTTGTGTTGGTTCAATACCAAACACTTCTGCAATCGCATTGATTGGGCCGTACAAACCAAAGATTCCAATGAAAGCATATGTTTTTAACAATAAGTTAATCCAAGATGGAATAATGATAAACATTAACCACAAATGTTTATGTTTTGTTTTCGTTAAAAAATAAGCTGTTGGGTACGCAACAATTAGAGTAAATAACGTAATTAAAAATGCGTACCAGAAACTAGTCAGTGTCATTGTTAAATAAGCTGGTTTAAAGAAATTAACGTAGTTGGCAAGTGTAAAATTACCGTTTAAATCTAGTAGTGAAAAATAACCTACCAATAGAATCGGTGCAATTACAAAAAGGGCAATCCAGATAACATAAGGGAATAAAGAACCTTTCGATACTTTAGTTGTCATTGTCATCTTCTCCATAGGATTCTAATCGTTTATCAAAATCTTCTTCTGATTCGTTAAAACGCATTACATGAATTGCTTCTGGATCAAAGTCTAAGCCAATCTCTTGCCCTACATCAGCTTTTTTCAATGAGTGGACTAGCCATTCATTACCGTCTTTATCATAAGTAGATAACTCATAATGTACACCTCGGAACAATTGAGTATCAACTTTTACAACTAGTTTTCCTTTATCAACTGAAGTAATCTCTAAGTCTTCAGGACGAATAACAATTTCAACTTTTTCATTTGGCTTCATCCCTTGGTCGACACAATCAAATACTTTTCCATTGAACTGTACTTTAAAGTCTTCAATCATTACACCTTCAACGATATTTGATTCACCGATAAAGTCGGCTACGAAACGGTTAATAGGTTCATCATAAATATCAACAGGTGTACCAGATTGTTGAATTTCACCTTCGTTAAGAACAAAGATTTCGTCTGACATGGCTAAAGCTTCTTCTTGATCGTGTGTTACAAAGACGAATGTTTTACCTAAACGTTGTTGTAGTTCACGAAGTTCATATTGCATTTCTGATCGTAATTTTAAATCTAGTGCAGATAATGGCTCATCTAGTAAAATAACTTCTGGATCATTCACAATTGCACGTGCAATCGCTACACGTTGACGTTGACCACCTGACATTTCAGAAATTTCACGATTACCATAACCAGATAAGTTAACAAATTTTAAAGCTTCTTTTACTCGCTCATTAATTTCAATTTCTTTCATTTTTTTAATGCGTAATCCAAATGCTACGTTTTCAAATACGTTTAAATGGGGGAATAGAGCGTAGTCTTGGAATACCGTGTTAACTTGTCTTTCGTTTGCTGGAACATTGTTAATTTTTTTGTCATTAAAAAATATGTTTCCACTTGTCGGTTCTGTGAAACCTGCAATCATACGTAGGATTGTTGTTTTACCGCATCCCGATGGACCTAATAATGTATAGAATTTTCCTTTTTCAAGTTCAAAATTAACGTTTTTTAAAACGACTTCGTCATCATAAGATTTTGTAACATTTTCAAAACGAATAATTGTATTACTCAAAATTTTCGCCTCCAAGCCTTATAAATAAGATTCTGTTGCTACTAAGAGCAACTCAGTTTTTCCATCATGTGCGTTAAAAATTTGGTGATTGTTTGATGCTTCGTAATAAATAGCATTTCCTTCGCTTGCAATATATTCTTCTTCACCAATGACAACTCGTATGCGACCTTCTAATACATAAATGAAGGTCTCGGCTAATGAAGGTTCGAACAATTTAAATTCTCCGCCTTTTTCAAGCGTTAAATAAACTGGCTCCATCTCTTTTTCATTAGAAGTTGGAATTAACCATTTAATTTCGTATTTTTTTTCTTCATCGAAATATGTTGTTTGATCGTCTTCGTTATAAACGATTTTTTCTTCGGCTGTTGAATCATCGAAAAATTCTTTAGGAGTTGTACCCAAAACTTCCAATATAGTAAATAGTGTATCTATTGATGGTGAATTTAAATCTCTTTCAAGTTGAGAAATATAGCCCTTTGTTAAATCTGTTCTTTCCCCAAGTTCTTCTTGAGTAAGCCCTTTTTTAAGACGCAGTGATTTGATTTTTCTTCCAATTTGCATAAAGGTTTCTTGCTCCTTCGCAGTTTAGTCTTCATAAACTTTTAGTTTAGGAAGTTTACAAATACAAAACCTAAAGTTTACAATAACGATAACCATTATACATAAAATATGGTAATATTCAATATGTTTTCTAATTTTTTTTGTAAACTTTTCTTTGTTGTCATAATGTGATGAACCGAATGTAAAGTCATTGAATTTATTATTAGTATCCGTCTTTCTATGATTTTTACTATCCATTTAAGGAGGAACTATACAATGAGATTACGCTCACCAATGCCACAGCTTGATGGAGCGACAACTTGGATCAATGGAAAAGTAAAACGAGAAGATTTAGTTGGAGAGAAACCGACATTCTTTCATTTTTGGTCAGTTAGTTGTTATCTTTGTAAGGAAGAGATGTGGGATGTAAATAACATTCTTCGTGGCTTTAAAGATGACTTAAATATCGTATCTATCCATATGCCACGTTCAAAGGAAGATAAAGATTTATCTTTAGTTAAAAAGATCGCAGCGCAGTTTAACATTCAATATCCAATTTACATCGATAATGATTTAAAACTTACCGATGCATTTGAAAATGAGTATGTTCCAGCGTATTACTTGTTTGATGAAAAGGGGTTATTACGCCACTACCAAGTTGGTGGGAGTGGAATGAGGATGCTAGAGCAGCGTATAAGAAGAATTTTAGGTATCATTTAATAAAATTTAAAATACAATTTTTCCGGAGCAGTTTAAAACTTAAAACTGCTCCTTTTTTTATTTTTCATAAATTTTAAGGAATAAGTTTCAGTGTGTGTAATAGAAGGAAATAGCAATGAAGAAATAGAAAATAAAACTTAAAGAACTATAGAAGAAATGAGGAATCAGTATGAGGCAAATTATCGCACTTGGCGGGGGAGGGTTTTCAATGGAGCCTGATAACCTAGTGCTAGATCAATACATATTAAAACAGTCTAATAAAGAAAATCCTAAAATTTGTTTTATTCCAACTGCAAGCGGAGATTCTGAAGGATATATTACAAGGTTCTATGAGTCGTTTAATACACTTCCATGTGAGGCGTCACATTTATCTCTTTTTAAACCTCCAACAAAAGATTTAGAGGGCTTTATATTAGAGAAAGATATTCTTTATGTTGGTGGGGGAAATACTAAAAATTTATTAGCTTTATGGAAAGAATGGGGATTAGACGAAATTATTAAGAAAGCTTGGGAACAGGGAATTATCCTTTCAGGTTTAAGTGCAGGTTCGATTTGTTGGTACGAAGAGGGGGTTACAGATTCCTTTGGCGATGAGCTCGAGCCAATCCAAGGATTAGGATTCATAGAAGGTAGTCATTGTCCACATTATGATGGAGAAGAGGATAGAAGGCCATCGTATCAACAATTCATTGCAACGAACCAACTAAAACAAGGTATTGCAGCAGATGATGGTGTTGGTATTCACTATGTAAATGAAAAAATCGTCAAAATTATTAGTTCAAGACCAAATGCAAAAGCATATCAAGTCTCTATATCTAATGGGATCTTAGTTGAAGAGCAACTTGATACAAACTATTTAGGATGAATTGTTTAGAATACTAATTTTTACAAAATATTCACTATAGGTTAAAATGACATCAGTATTATTTCATTCCCACGGAGGTTATGTATGAAAAAGGAATTCGTAGTTATAGGTCTTGGCCGATTTGGTGGGAGTATTGTTCAAGAACTTGTTCGTCTTGGGGCAGATGTAATGGCAATTGATGCGCATTCTGAACGAGTTGATGAATATGCTAAAATTGCAACACAAGCCATTATCGCAGATACGACAGATGAAGAAGTTATTAAGTCACTTGGTATACGTAATTTTGAACATGTGATAGTAGCAATCGGTGAAAATATTCAAGCGAGTATACTAACAACATTAATATTAAAAGAACTTGGTGTTCCAAATGTAACAGTCAAAGCAACGAACGACTATCATGCCAAGGTGCTCAAGAAAATTGGGGCGGACCAAATCATCCATCCAGAACGAGATATGGGAATTCGAATTGCCAATAATTTAATGTCTAGTAATGTTCTAGATTACTTAGAATTATCAGACGAGCATTCCATTATGGAAATAAAGGCTAATGACCGAATAGCTGGCTACTCTATTAAAGATTTAGATATCCGTGCTAATTATGGCATAAACATTGTAGGTATTAAACGCGATGAAGCAATAATTATTTCGCCAAATGCTGATGAAAAAATTCTTTTAGGGGATATATTGCTTGTGATCGGTGCAGTAGTAGATATCAATCGATTTGTGAAAAAAGCTATGGGATAAATTGCTATAGAGGTATTCAAATAATAAAGGTGTATGTACAAAAATTAACAATCTAGTATATACGCCTTTTTAGTAAAAAAACACAACTCACCATTGTTTGAGTTGTGTTTTTCACATATTAAACTTCCATAATGATTGGCAAAATCATAGGTCGTCTTTTCGTTTTTTCGAATAGATAAGGACCTAACACATCATTAATTTCATTTTTCAGTTCTGTCCACTGAGTTAGTTTTTCTTGGATAGATGCGTTTAATTGGTTAGATAACATTTTTTGTGCGTCACTAATAAGTGAACCAGACTCACGCATATAGACAAAGCCGCGGGAAATAATATCTGGACCAGCAACGATCTTTTGACGTTTCATATCCACACTTACGACAACAATGACCAAGCCTTCCTCAGATAAAATACGACGATCTCTTAATACGATATTTCCTATATCTCCAATTCCACTTCCATCAATATAGACATCACCGGAAGGAATTCGACCAGCAACATGAGCTTCATTTGGACTTAATGCTAACACGTCTCCATTTTCCATAACAAATGTGTTTTCAGCAGGAACATCACAGTCAACAGCTAAATTCGTATGCATTTTTAACATGCGGTATTCACCGTGAATCGGCATGAAAAACTTCGGTTTTATCAAGCGAAGCATTAATTTTTGTTCTTCTTGTGAACCGTGACCAGAAGTATGGATATTATTTAATGATCCATGGATTACTTCCGCACCAGCTCTGAACAATAAGTTAATAATCTTGTTTACACTTGTTGTGTTACCAGGAATTGGTGAAGAAGAAAATACGACTGTATCACCTGGTTGGATTTGAATCTGTCTATGGGTACCGTTAGCAATTCGAGATAATGCAGCCATTGGTTCCCCTTGAGAGCCTGTACATAAAATAAGTACCTCATTTGCTGGTAGGCGATTAATAGCTTGTGCATCAACAAATGTTTCCTTCGGTGCAGTAATATATCCAAGTTCACGACCAATCGTAATCGCGTTATCCATGGAACGTCCAAATACAGCGATTTTACGACCATATTGTGCCGCTGCATCGGTTACTTGTTGTAAACGGTGAATATTTGAAGCGAATGTTGCGAAAATGATACGTCCTTCAACTTTTCTAAAAATATCGTGAATACTTTCGCCAACTTTTCTTTCAGACATTGTAAAGTTAGGAACTTCAGCGTTTGTACTATCTGAAAGTAAACATAAAACGCCGTCACGACCAATTTCAGCCATTTTCGTTAAATTCGCTGGTTCTCCTACAGGTGTGAAGTCAAACTTAAAGTCACCAGTATGAACAATATTTCCTGGTGGAGTTTTAACTACAATTCCAAAAGCATCTGGAATACTATGAGTCGTACGGAAAAAGCTTACAGATGTTTTTCGGAATTTAATAACATCATCTTCTTTAATTTCGATCAATTTTGTCGTACGTAATAATCCATGCTCTTCTAACTTATTACGTAATAGCCCAAGCGCTAATTTTCCACCGTAAACAGGAATATTTACCTGGCGTAATAAATAAGGAATACCACCGATATGATCTTCATGACCATGCGTAATAAATAAACCTTTAATTTTATCTGCATTACGTACTAAGTAAGTATAATCTGGAATTACGTAGTCAATTCCTAAAAGGTCGTCTTCTGGGAATTTAATTCCTGCATCGATGACAACAATTTCATCTTGGAATTGAACTGCATATGTGTTTTTACCTATTTCGCCCAGTCCGCCGAGTGCGAAAACGGCAGCTTGATCATTTTTTACAAATTTCATGTTATTTAAGCATTCTCCAATCGGAAGTCCGGGCTATTTTTTTCATATTCTAAATAATTGCCCTCTAGTAATTGAATAAATTCAATATTGTAATTACGGTCTTTTAGATATTGGCGTACTTCTCTTTCTGAAGAAGCTTCTAAGTAAAGACTTTTTGTGTTTTCGCGAACTGGTACTTCAAGTGCATTTTCTTGGTAATAAACTTTGTAAATCATTTTCTCTCTCCTTCGATACGAACAATTTGCATCTCTCTCAATTTTTCCACATTTTGTGAATCTATTCAAACTTAAATTATAAAAACTTTATCCGGTAGCAATATACATTCACAAAATGAGTCACTTTGTTCTAGATACCATACATTTTTACTTTTTCTAAATCAGAATAACACGTACCCATTAGTATAATAAAAATGTTGGGAATTCTTCTAAACAAAGTTAAAAAATATGCATTTCTTTTATATTATCATGTGACTCGTTTAAAATAAAGAAAAGGGAGTGTCTGAAAAAAACCTTTTTTGACACCCCCTTGCGCCGTGGATGTTGACATTATAGTCATTATCCTTTGAAGCGAACACATATTAAAGTGAAATGAATTAAAAATTAGAAAAAACTGCCCAGATATACTCTGGACAGCTAAACTATGCAATAGATTTTTTTCCGAGGATGCCATTTAATCGTTTCAAAATTCTCTTTTTGAGTCGCTTTAACATGGCACATCACTCCCTAACTTCATTATATTGAAGAGTAATATATATGTAAAGTGTTTTTCATTTACATAAAAATATACATGGAAAGGATTAGATGATGACTAACATACTGTTTTTTGATATCGATGGAACGCTATATAATAGTGAGAAAAAAATTCCTAAGTCTGCAAAAGAAGCTATATTTCAAGCGAGGGCAAATGGATTTGAAATTGCGATTGCGACAGGGCGAGCACCATTTATGATGCAATCTATTATCGAAGAATTAGAAATTGATACATACGTTACATTCAACGGTCAATATGTTGTCTATAAAAATGAAGTCATTTTTACTGACGGAATACCAACAGACCAACTTACAAAAATTATCGAATTTGGACATGAACGAAACCATCCTGTTGTTTTTATAGATGACAAAAAAATGATTGCATCTGTTGATGATGATTCAAATATTGAAAAAAGTCTTCAGACACTTAAACATCCATATCCTGTTATAGATCCGCATTTTTATAAATCAAATAATGTGTATCAAACATTGATCTTTATGGAAGAAAAGGATGAACCAGATTATACTAAAGAGTTTCCAGATGTTAAATTTGTAAGATGGCATCCATTTTCTTGTGATATTTTGCCAAAGGATGGTTCAAAAGCTCGAGGAATTCAAAAAGTACTTGATAAAATGAATATTCCTATATCAAATGTAATTGCCTTTGGTGATGGTTTGAATGATATTGAAATGTTACAATCCGTTGGAACAGGTGTCGCGATGGGAAATTCACATGAGAAAACGAAAGCGGTTGCAGATGTTATAGCAGGTCACGTAGATGAAGATGGTTTAGCAAACGTGTTAAAGAGCTTAAAAATTATATGAATCTATACTTATTATAAGCAAAGAGATGCCTTTTGTTTGGGCATCTCTCTTTCATTATTTATTTTTCACCATAAGGAATTGCATCTGAAATTTCAGCAAATGGATTTTCTTCATTGATACGATCATAAAACATAATTCCATTTAAATGATCTAATTCATGTTGAAAGGCAATTGCTGGTAAACCTTTTAAACGCAATTTTTGTTCTTTTCCATCAACAGTAAAAAACTTTGCTGTAATTCTAGCGTAACGGGGCACGTAACCATGTACTTGTCTATCAACTGAAAGACAACCTTCACCAGCAGTTAAATAAGTTTTTTCCACAGAGTGGCTCACAATTTTTGGATTTACTGCAACGAAACTTAATAGTTCACCGTTTTCATCTTCTAAATGTAAGGCAAACATGCGTTTTAATGAATTTACTTGGTTTGCTGCTAAACCAATGCCGGGACGTAATCCATATTTTTCAGCTGTTTCTGGGTCTTGGCTGTTCTTTAAATACTCCAACATATCAGCCGCCAATTGTTTATCTTCATCGGTTAAAGGTAATTTCACTTCTTCTGCTTTAAGTCGTAAAGTAGGATGTCCTTCACGAACTATGTCATCCATTAATATCATAAAATTCTTCCTTTCAAGTTTGTATATCTAATAAGTAGTATACAAAATAAAAAAATATTTGATTTCACTTTATTTAAAATAACATATGAAAATAGAGAAATCTTATGAAATCTTTTTTAAATATTGAATTCAAAGGGTAATCTATAGTTGGTTTCCATTTTATTTTCCAATGTATAGCATCTTCGATGGGACAGAATTCAGGGACTGTTATAACACAGACACAAAACTGTGTATAACAGAAGTTTGATTCCTAAACTACAAAAAAATGATTATTATTAGAATAATAAGTGATTGACCGATTGGAAAAATTTATATATACTATGTTTCAAGATGTGTTGTACCAATAAAATTAACAAAAATTTTGATACAGATTAAGGAGAGGTGTCGGATGGGAGAAAAACTATCAAATCAATATAATCCACAAAGTTTGTTAAACGAAATAGAAGAGAAGTTCCAAATGTTCCAAATTTTAAATGAAAAAGGGGAAATTGTAGACAAGGAGAATGAACCGAATCTATCTGACGAAGAATTGGTTGAGTTAATGACAAGAATGGTATACACACGAATTTTAGACCAACGTTCAATTTCATTAAATCGTCAAGGAAGACTAGGTTTCTACGCTCCAACAGCAGGTCAAGAAGCTTCGCAACTGGCTTCACATTTTGCTCTAGAAAAAGAAGATTGGATTTTACCAGGTTACCGTGATGTACCTCAAATTGTTTTCCATGGTTTACCTTTATGGAAAGCATTCCTATTCAGTAGAGGACATTTTGTAGGAAACCAAGCTCCAGAAGGTGTTAACGTTTTAGCACCACAAATTATTATTGGTGCACAATACGTCCAAACTGCTGGTGTAGCATTAGGTCTTAAAAAACGCGGCACGAAAAATGTTGCGGTAACTTATACAGGTGACGGTGGTTCATCACAAGGTGATTTCTATGAAGGAATTAACTTTGCAGGAGCTTTTAAAGCGCCAGCAATATTCTTCATTCAAAATAATCAATATGCAATTTCTACACCACGTGAGTTACAAACAGCTGGGAAAACACTTGCACAAAAAGGTATTTCAGCTGGTATACCATGTGTTCAAGTAGATGGAATGGATGCATTAGCTGTTTATGTTGCAACACGTGATGCAAGAGAGCGTGCAATCCGAGGCGAAGGGCCAACTCTAATTGAAACAGTTTGTTACCGTTATGGTCCACACACTATGTCAGGTGACGACCCAACACGATACAGAACTGCTGAAATTGATAATGAGTGGGCAGCAAAAGACCCAATCGTACGTTTCCGTACTTATTTAGAAGGAAAGGGATTATGGTCTGAAGCGAAAGAAGAAGAAGTAATTGAACGAGCAAAAGAAGAAATTAAAGAAGCGATTAAAAAAGCTGATGAAACACCGAAACAAACGGTGACAGACTTAATTACAAATATGTACGAAGAATTACCTGTAAACTTACAAGAGCAATATTCAATTTATAAAGAGAAGGAGTCGAGATAACCTATGGCACAAATGACTATGATTCAAGCAATTACTGATGCTCTTCGCTGTGAACTAAAGAACGATGAAAACGTTTTAATATTTGGTGAAGACGTTGGAGTAAACGGTGGAGTATTCCGTGCTACTGAAGGACTTCAGCAAGAATTCGGTGTAGATCGTGTGTTTGATACACCACTTGCTGAATCTGGAATCGGAGGTTTGGCGATAGGTTTGGCTCTAACAGGTTATCGTCCAGTACCTGAAATTCAATTCTTTGGCTTCGTGTTTGAAGTAATGGATTCAATTAGCGGTCAATTAGCTCGTATGCGTTATCGTAGTGGTGGTGTATATAGTGCACCAGTTACAATTCGTTCTCCATTTGGAGGAGGAGTTCATACTCCAGAAATGCACTCTGATAGTTTAGAAGGCTTAATGGCTCAGTCTCCAGGGTTAAAGGTAGTTATTCCTTCAACTCCATATGATGCGAAAGGATTGTTAATTTCATCAATTCGCGATAATGATCCTGTTATTTTCTTAGAGCATTTAAAATTATATCGTTCATTCAGAGAAGAAGTTCCTGAAGAGTCTTATACAATTCCACTTGGAAAAGCAGATGTGAAACGTGAAGGTAAGGATTTATCAATATTCGCTTACGGTTTGATGGTTCACGAAAGTTTAAAAGCAGCGGAAGAGTTAGAAAAAGAAGGGTACTCAGTAGAAGTTGTTGACTTACGAACAGTACAACCACTTGATATTGAAACAATTATTGCGTCTGTTGAAAAGACAAATCGTGCAATCGTTGTTCAAGAAGCACAAAAGCAAGCTGGTATTGCCGCGAATGTAGTAGCTGAAATTACGGAACGTGCAATTTTAAGTTTAGAAGCACCAGTATTGCGAGTTGCAGCGCCAGATACAGTGTACCCATTCCCACAAGCGGAAAATGTTTGGTTACCAAATTATAAAGACGTAATTGAAACTGCGAAAAAAGTATTAACATTCTAAGATTCCAATTCTTTTTAATCCACTAGATAAAAAGAAAATGGAGGAAAACTAACATTTGACCATTGAAAGGGTGAAAACTATGGCGTTTGAATTCCGTATGCCTGATATCGGTGAAGGTATCCATGAAGGTGAAATCGTAAAATGGTTTGTAAAAGTTGGAGATACGATTAAAGAAGATGACGTTCTATGTGAAATACAAAATGATAAAGCAGTAGTTGAAATGCCATCTCCAGTAGAAGGGAAAATTGAAGAAATCGTTGTTGGAGAAGGAAGCGTAGCGGTAGTAGGGGATGTATTGATCCGAATTGATGCACCTGGTTATGAAAATTTAAAACTAAAAGGTGATGCACATCACGAAGAACGTTCTGCAAAATCGGAAGTTACACCAGAAGTACAACAAAGTCATGAACAAATTAATCTTGCACCTGAATCGACACCACAGCCAGTAGCGACAACAACAGAAGAAGTCGTTGATACAAATAAACGTATTATCGCTATGCCGTCTGTCCGTAAATTTGCAAGAGAAAAAGATGTAAATATCCAATTAGTTAATGGATCTGGGAAAAATGGCCGGATATTAAAAGAAGATATTGAAAACTTCTTACAAGGTGGTAATGTAGCACCAGCAGCTGTTGAACAGAACGTTGAAACTGAATTAGTACAGGAAGTTGAAAAAACTACTTCAGCACCAATTCCAGTTTCACTTGAAGGAGAATTCCCTGAAACAAGAGAGAAAATGTCTGGTATTCGAAAAGCGATTGCAAAAGCAATGGTACATTCGAAACAAACGGCTCCACACGTTACTTTAATGGATGAAGTTGATGTAACTGAATTAGTTACACACCGTAAAAAATTCAAAGAAATTGCTGCTGAAAAAGGTATTAAGTTAACTTATTTACCGTATGTAGTAAAAGCGTTAGTATCAACGTTACGTGAGTTTCCAGAGTTCAATCGATCACTTGATGATGCGACTAGTGAAATTATTCAGAAACATTATTATAATATAGGTATAGCTGCTGATACAGAAAGAGGTTTATTAGTACCTGTTATTAAACATGCAGACCGTAAATCAGTTTTCAGTATTTCAGCTGAAATCAATGAACTTGCAACAAAAGCAAGAGAAGGAAAGCTTTCACCTAACGAGATGAAAGGAGCATCATGTTCAATTACGAACATTGGCTCTGCTGGTGGTCAGTGGTTTACTCCAGTGATCAATCATCCGGAGGTTGCTATTTTAGGAATTGGTCGTATTTCAGAAAAACCAATAATAAAAAATGGTGAAATTGTAGCTGCACCTGTGTTAGCATTATCATTGAGCTTTGATCATCGAATGATCGACGGTGCGACTGCGCAAAACGCTTTAAATCAATTAAAACGTTTGCTAGCCGAGCCGGAACTTTTATTAATGGAGGCGTAATATAATGGTAGTTGGAGATTTTGCAATTGAAATTGATACACTTGTAGTAGGTTCGGGCCCTGGTGGTTACGTAGCGGCTATTCGTGCAGCACAAACAGGACAAAAAGTAACTGTTGTAGAAAGAGCTGAGGTTGGTGGCGTTTGCTTAAACGTAGGATGTATACCTTCAAAAGCATTAATATCAGTAGGTCACCGTTTCGAACAAGCGAAACATTCAGAAGATATGGGGGTATTTGCTTCTGAAGTTAAACTTGATTTTACTAAAGTTCAAGAGTTTAAAAACGGCGTTGTTAAAAAGTTAACTGGCGGTGTTTCAGGTTTACTAAAAGGAAATAAAATTGAAACTGTAAAAGGTGAAGCATATTTCGTAGATGCTAACACTGTTCGTGTAGTAGATGGCGATTCAGCACAAACTTACACATTCAAAAATGCTATCTTAGCAACAGGTTCTCGTCCTGTAGAAATCCCTACATTTAAATTTTCTAAACGCGTACTTAGTTCAACAGGTGCTTTAAATTTAACAGAGTTACCTGGTAAATTAGTAGTTATTGGTGGAGGTTACATCGGAACTGAGCTTGGTTCAGCATTTGCTAACTTTGGTTCAGAAGTAACAATTATCGAAGGTGGTAAAGATATTTTAGCTGGCTTCGAAAAAGCAATGACTCAAATCGTGAAAAAAGGCCTTAAGAAAAAAGGTGTAGCAATTGAAGTAAATGCTTCTGCAAAAGGTGTAGAAGAAACTGAAAATGGTGTTATCGTTACTTATGAAGTAGGTGGCGAGGAGAAAAAAGTTGAAGCAGATTACGTATTAGTAACTGTTGGTCGCCGTCCAAATACTGATGAGCTAGGTTTAGAACAAATCGGTGTTGAATTTGGTGAACGTGGTCTTATTAACGTTGACAAACAATGCCGTACAAATATCCCTAACATCTATGCTATTGGTGATATTGTAGCGGGTCCACAACTTGCTCATAAAGCATCTTATGAAGGAAAAATTGCAGCTGAAGCAATTGCTGGTGAAAATTCAGTTGTTGATTATTTAGCGATTCCAGCTGTATGTTTCACAGATCCTGAAATGGCAACTGTTGGTTATAGCGAAGAACAAGCTAAAGCTGAAGGTATTGAAGTAAATGTTGCAAAATTCCCATTTGCAGCAAACGGACGTGCACTTGCATTAAACCAAACTGACGGTTTTGTTAAACTTGTTGCTCGTAAAGAAGATGGTTTATTAATCGGTGGACAAATCATTGGTGCTGGTGCATCTGATATGATTTCGGAAATTTGTTTAGCAATCGAAGGCGGTATGACTGCTGAAGATGTTGCATTAACAATCCATCCTCACCCAACATTAGGTGAAATTACAATGGAAACTGCAGAAGTGTTACTTGGCAATCCAATTCACATTATTTCTAAATAATAAGCGTATCAAAAAGGTCATTCTGTTAAATAGGGCAGAATGATCTTTTTATTGTTTAGTAGTTATTCACTAAATGAATTCGGTTTAATAATAGTCTTTGATTATCCCTTATCTATGAAAAGTATGTAAAACAACAATTAAAATCTACTACATCTTAAGTCTAAGAATTTTTAGAACTCTTTAATTCTTATATTTATTCTATTATAATTACTTAAAGTGTCTGAAAATTAAAACTACGGGGGTATTCATGAAGTTTTCTTCGATGCAGTCAAAATTTTTCTTCTATACCTTACTGATTATATTTTCAATTACGATTGTAACGGGAATATCATTTTACTATACAATTTCGGATGCCATTAAGGAGGAAGTAGGGCTTAAAGCATTACAAATCGCAAAGACAACAGCAAATCGTCCGGATGTGATAGAGGGATTATATACTGAGAATCCTTCAGAAATACTTCAACCAATAGCTGAAGAAATTCGAATAGATACCGAATCGGAATATGTAGTAATTGGTGATAAAAATGGAATTCGTTATGCCCACCCTGTGAAAGAAAGAATTGGAGAGGAGATGGTAGGTGGTGACAATGATGATGCTTTAAAATATGGACTATCCTACATATCAGAAAGTACAGGAACCTTGGGGCCGGCAATTCGAGGGAAAGTTCCGATATTTGGTTATGATGGTGAAATTATAGGAGTAGTTTCAGTAGGATATTTAAAAACAAATATTAATTCAATTTTTTTAAACTACTTAGACAATATAATTTTAATTATACTCATAGGTCTTGTTATTGGAACTTTTTGCTCATTTCTGCTATCGAAGCGAATAAAGAAAGACCTACTAAATTATGAACCTAAAGAAATTGCAGAATTATTGAAGCAACGAAATGCATTAATCGAGTCTGTTCGTGAAGGTATAATTATGGTAAATCAAAACGGGATTATTACCGTTGCAAATTCAGCTGCCTATAAAACGTTATCCATGTGTGAAAATGATCAATTAATAGGCAAGGAAATTCGAGATGCTATTCCTAATACAAATATGTACGAAGTACTTAAAACCGGTGAAAAACAACTCGATAAACCTATAGAAATAGGTGGAAAAAAAACAATTGTTAACCGAATTCCAATTTGGAATGAAGGTAAGGTAGTAGGAGCTGTTTCTAGTTTTAGGTTGCAATCCGAAATAGATAGTCTTGTAATGGAATTATCACAGGTGAAAAAATATACGGAAGCTTTACGAGCTCAAACCCATGAATACAATAACTTTTTATATACCATTTCAGGATTGGTTCAACTAGAGAATTATGATGAAGCAATTAGTTTAATACATAGTGAACGGGCTGATCAAGGAAGTTTGATTCATTTTATTTCCTACCGGATAAATGATTCCTTCATAAATGGTATATTAATAGGATTCTTTAATAGGGCAAAGGAATTGAAAGTGAAATTTATTCTAGACGAGGATAGTAAACTAGAACGACTACCGAAAAAACTGCCAAAGCATCTTTTTGTATCAATATTAGGTAATCTCGTCACAAATGCTTTCGAAGCAGTTGAACATCTAGAAGAAAAAAATCGAATCGTTCGTGTTCTTATTGTAGATCTATCTAGTGAAATTATTATTGAAGTTGAAGATAGTGGAAAAGGATTAGATGACGATTTAAAAAGTGTTCTATTTGAAAGAAGGGTATCTACAAAGGGGAAAAATAATGACCAGCACGGATTTGGTTTAATAAAAGTTAGTGAAAGTGTAAAAGAGTTGGGTGGTGAAATTTCCATAGAGAAAGGAGACCTTGGAGGGGCTTTATTTATCGTCGTGGTTCAAAAGGGGGAATATAATCATGAATGAAGTAATTGAAGTATTAATTGTAGAAGATGATAGGAGAATTGCTCAGATTCACCAAAAATTTATTGAAAAAATAAATGGTTTTCGAAATATTGGGATAGCTTTAACAACTGAAGAGGCAGTTGATTGGATTGATTCCTTTAAGCCACATTTAGTTTTGCTAGATGTGTTTTTTCCAGATAATCTAGGAACTGAAATTTTAGA
The DNA here is from genome assembly GCF_900220965.1 of Ureibacillus acetophenoni. GTDB lineage: Bacteria > Bacillota > Bacilli > Bacillales_A > Planococcaceae > Ureibacillus > Ureibacillus acetophenoni. The sequence goes on from NZ_OBQC01000001.1 coordinate 372,865, forward strand.
GTATATAAAAGCTAACAGCCCAGAAACTGATGTTATTTTCATCACTGCTGCATCGGAAACTGACATTCTAAAAAAGGCTTTTCGCGGTGGAGTGGTAGATTATTTATTGAAACCACTAACATTTGAACGCTTTAAAGAGAGTTTAGTAACTTATCGAAATAAGCGAACACTTTTCGAAAGAAATACCCACTTAGGGGAAGAGGAAATTAAGGAAATCTGGATTTCTTCAAAAGAAAAAGATGTTATGTTAGGTCAAGCTACACCAAAGGGTATTGATGCTATTACAAGGGGAAAAGTATATGATTACTTAAAGACATGTATGGAAGGGATTACCGCAGAAAAGCTAGGGATTGAACTAGGTATCAGTCGTTCCACTGCAAGGCGTTATTTGGAGTACCTTGTGTCTGAAAATATGGTGTTTACCGATTTAATATATGGAACGGTAGGAAGACCAGAAAGACGTTATTTTATAAATAAACTTTAAAAACATCGACAATCATGTTCGATGTTTTTTTATGCGAAAATAGTATGAACAAAATGGGTATTATGAACAAAATACTAATTTATTATCCTTTTATTGTAAAGAGAATGCGCTTTCATTAACTTATATATATACATCCAATTAAACAAAGGTGTATATCAAAGGGGGAAAATAAATGAAGAAAAAACTATTAATGCTATTTACGATGTTGATCTTAAGCATCGGTTTAGCTGCTTGTGGCAATAATACTTCATCAAGTAATTCATCTGGCACAGATGCCTCAAGTTATCCAGAAAGAAATATTACAATTGTTGCACCATCTGGGGCTGGTGGTGGATGGGATTTAACTGCACGATCAATTGCTAAAATCATGTCTGAGACAAAATTGGTAGAGAAAGCCATTACAGTAGAAAATAGAGCTGGTGGCGGAGGAGCTGTATTCATGGCAGAATACGCAACAAAAGAAGCTACCAATGATTATATGTTAATGACTAAATCTCCACCTATTTTAATTAATAATTTAAAAGCTGAAGGAAATAGTCCTTATGGATATAAAGATACAACACCGCTTGCTCAGTTGACGAAAGATTATGGTGCGATTGTAGTAAAATCCGATTCATCTTTTACTAGTTTAATAGAGTTGTTAGATGCGATTAAAGCTGATCCTACATCGATTACCCTTGCAGGGGGATCTGCTCCAGGTTCAATGGATCATTTAGTAGGTGTATTACCAGCTTACGCATATGGAATCGACCCAAAACAAGTAAAGTATGTTTCTTATGATGGTGGTGGTGAAGCGATTGCTGCACTTCTCGGAAATAACGCAGATGTAATTGCTACTGATGCTTCATCAATTGGTGAATATGTTAAGTCGGGAGATGTAAAGGTATTAGCGGTAAGTTCAAGTGAACGTCTACCGGGTGTTTTAGAAGTTGTTCCTACCTTTAAAGAATTGGGTTTAGATGCTGAGTTTACTATTTGGCGAGGACTATTTGGACCTAAAGATATGTCTGATGAAGCCTTTAATTATTGGAGTACGAAGTTAGATGAAATGGCTGCAACAGAAGAGTGGCAAATAGAACTCGAAAGAAATGGATGGCAGCACGAATATCGAAATGCTGAAGATTTTACAGTATTTTTACAAGAACAGGAAAAAGTTATCGGGGATTTATTAAAGGCTCTTGAAATGCATAAATAGGTTTCCAGAAAGAGGAGCGAATGTTTTAAAGCTCCTTTTTCTATTTTGGAGGTGTAAAAAAAATGAGTAAAACATTCGATAAATTTACAGGAGTTATTTTTTTACTAATTAGTATTTTATTTATCTTTGAGAGTTTAAAAATTTCTGGGAGTGCTTATGGTTCAGCTGTCGGACCTAAGACATTTCCCTTAATTCTCGGAGTCGTACTCGGTCTTTTAAGTTTAAGATTGTTATATGAAACGTTTAAATTAAAATCAGAAAAAGAAGAAAAAGAAACTTTTAATTATAAAAGATTTGGAATTATTTTTGTATCAGCTGTAGCCTATGTCTTTTTACTAGAAATTATAGGTTATGTACTTTCAACGTTTATCTTTTTAGTTATAGCCTTTCAAGTGATGGAGAAAGGTAAACTTCTTTATACATTAATTATTGCTGCATTCTTTACATTTGGGGTTTATGCAATGTACGTTCAAGTGCTTGGAGGCAGTTTACCAAGATTTTCTTTATTCTAAAGGGGTGAAATTGTATAAATGGAAATAATCACATATCTATTAAATGGATTTGCCATTGCATTTCAATGGCATAATATCTTATTTGCCCTAATCGGTGTAATTATAGGTACAGCAGTAGGTGTACTTCCTGGCATTGGGCCCATGAGTGGTGTGGCATTATTAATTCCGGTTACTGCAACAATGACATCAGGAATGCCAACTGAAGCTGCAGCTGCAAGTTCAATAATATTGTTAGCGGGAGTATATTATGGGGCGATGTATGGAGGTTCTACGACTTCTATATTAATTAATACACCTGGAGAATCTTCTTCAGTGGTTACAACACTTGATGGTTATCAAATGGCTAAACAGGGTCGTGCAGGGGCTGCTTTATCAATCGCTGCGATTGGTTCTTTTGTTGCAGGAATTATTTCTTTAATAGGATTGATTTTATTAGCTAAACCATTATCTAATATTGCATTACAGTTTGGACCAGCGGAATATTTTTCGCTTATGCTTCTAGGGCTTTGTGCTGTTAGTGGTCTTGCAGGAAAATCGATGACAAAAGCGTTAATTATGACTGTAGTCGGGCTAATGCTTGGAACAATAGGGATTGATACAGTATCCGGAATCGCACGATTTACATATGATCAACCGGTATTGTACGGTGGATTAGAATTTCTAACGATTGCAGTTGGACTATTTGCATTAGGAGAAGTATTTAAAACAATACTTGAAAAAAGTGACAGTACTCAACCGATTGCTAAAATCAAACGAATATTACCAACAAAACAAGATTTAAAAGATAGCGCTATACCAATAACTAGAGGATCTTTAATGGGATTCTTTATCGGGGTTTTACCTGGGGCAGGGGCTTCAATAGCATCATTCTTTTCATATATAACAGAAAAAAAGTTTAGTAAAAATCCGGACTCATTCGGTAAAGGGAATATTGCTGGTGTTGCTGGTCCAGAATCAGCCAATAATGCAGCTTCTGGTGGGGCAATGATCCCTTTACTAACGTTAGGAATTCCTGGATCGGGAACTACTGCAATTCTTATGGGTGCTTTTATAATGTACAATGTTCAACCAGGTCCACTATTATTTGATGATCATCCAGATATCGCTTGGGGATTGATAGCAAGTATGTTTATTGGGAATTTATTTTTACTAATATTGAACATGCCTTTAGTAAAAGTTTTTGCAAAAGTTGTACAAACCCCTCCGAAGTATTTATTACCAATTATTATTGCGATTTCTTTCTTTGGTGTATACGCTGTGCAATATAATACATTTGATTTATATTTACTTTTAGCTTGCGGATTTTTAGGTTATTTATTTTCAAAACACGATTATCCAGTTGCTCCATTAGTACTTGCATTAGTACTTGGACCAATGATGGAAAATAATATGCGCCGTGCATTAACAATCTCGAATGGTGATTGGAAAATATTTATTACTCAACCGCTTTCCTTAATTTTTATCGTAATAGCTGTTGCGTGGATTTTAGTACCAATTATACTAAAACTTATTGGACGAAAAGTAATTGTAACAGATGAAGGGTAATATTTATATGCCAATCTAATATAATATCAAAAAAGGTGACCAATCTGGTCATCTTTTTTGATATGATGAGATCCATTAATATCCACGATAGACATAAATGAATGTTCGGCGTAAAATTACCAATATGGAGAGGTGAATGTCACTTTGAAAGAAACTTTACAAACCACCATTATTCGATTTGTTCGAACAGCTGTACAAATTATTCTGCTATATGGATTTCACTATATAGGTGTTTTCATCGTTACCTATACTAAAATACCATTACCCCCAAGTGTAATTGGATTTATTTTATTATTTATGTGTTTACTATTAAATTGGGTTAAGGTTGAATACATACGTGACGGTGCAAGCTTCTTAATAAGCTTTATGTTAATTTTTTATATACCACCTTTAATTGGAATTATTGAATATCCAGAATTACTATCACCAACAGGAGTAATATTATTTGGTGCTGTTATAATAAGCACACTTTTTACTCTATTTATTACTAGTTTTCTAGGTCAAAAAATAGAGAAGAGAGAAGAATTGTTTAAAAACAAGTCTACTAAATTGGAAATGCGTAAAGAATTAGAAATAGAAGAGGCATTAGAAGGAGATGAGGAAAGTGAACGTAGTACTATCAATCATTAGCACTATTGTTATTTATTTATTGATGGCAAAGCTTTACCAACGTTTCAACTATCCATTCCTACTTCCGGTTGTAACGGCTTCTATTATAATAATAGTGGGACTCTTAGTTTTACATATTCCATATGAAGTTTATATGGAAGGCGGGAAATGGTTACAACATTTATTAGGACCTGCTATTGTCGGTCTTGCCTATCCACTCTACAATCAACGACATTTATTAGTGAAATATAAATATAGTATTATATCCGGATTGTTTATCGCAATGATTAGTGGGTTGATTAGTGTATATGTATTATTAGTTTTATTTAAAGTAGAAAGAGAATTAATTTTGACGGCTTTACCAAAATCCTTAACAACACCAATTGCAATGCAAGTAAGTGAAACGATTGGTGGGATTGCACCCCTTACAGCTGCTTTAGTTATGATTGCAGGTTTTGCTGGTGCGATATTTGGCCCTGCTATATATAAACTTGCTAAAATCAATTCTCCAATTAGTCGGGGGATATCAATGGGGAGTGCTAGTCACGGAGTAGGCATTTCAAAGTTAAATGAATATGGAGAAGAGGACTTGTCCATAGGTTCTGTATCTATGAGTTTAAGTGCTGTTATTGGAGCGGTAATATGTCCTATCTTTGCGATACTATTTTTATAATAATTAAGTGTATTTAATACAATGCGAAATGGATGGCATAATTCTTAAGTGTTAAGAATTATGCCATTTTTTTATTTGTAAATTAAAGCCAATTGGTAACTGCTTTATGTTAATATACTAATGTAATGGTAATTTTTACAAATGAGAGGGAGCATAATGCAGCTAAAGTCTTTGGGGGAATTAGGGAATCGATTATTATATACTATTATGTTTTCAGCAATAGTCATTATTGTATTAGTTATTACACTAGCTGATTAAACGTTATACGAATCGAAGGAAATAGGTCGAAATCGTGTGGTCAGATATAAATAATTAGTTGAACAAAAGAAAAAACGCAACTTATTTTTAGTAAATAACTAAAGTAAGTTAGCGCTTTTTTATTCATATTTAACTTTAGAATATTGGCATTCGCTCTTTTATAACTCGAATCGTTTTTAATGATGGATCTTCAGGTCCTTGAACTGGAAGGCCAGCATCTATATTCATCTGAATATATTTAATGTTTTCTTCAGTTATTATTTCCCCGGGAATGAATATTGGTATCCCAGGTGGATAAACCATAATAAATTCTGAACATATATATCCAGCGGAATCTTCTAATGGTACCATTTCCGTTTGAGCATAGAAAGCGTTACGTGGAGACATCGCTAGTGCAGGGATATCAGGTACACGTACATTCGACTCTACAATTGTAGCCTCCGAATCAAAAGCTTGTGACATACGTTGTAGTGCGTTAATTAAAAGATTTACTTCTTTTTTCGTATCACCTAACGTGATAATACAAAGAATGTTATATAGGTCAGATAATTCAACTTCAATGTTTGCATTTTGACGAAGCCATTCTTCCGCTTGATGACCTGTAATCCCTAAATCTTTTACACTAATAAGTAATTTAGTTGGATCCATATCATACGTAGCAGAATTGTTAAGAATTTCTCGGCCTACACACTTTAAATGCGGTATTTTATTAATACGTTTTCTTGCGTCTTTGGCATTACGAATTGCTTCATCGATTAACTCATACCCATTTACGGCTAATTGACGTCTTGCGGCATCTAATGATGCTAAAATAGGATATGAAGTTGAAGTTGTTGTTAACATTGAAAATACCGATTGTATACGATTAATTGAAACGAGTCCTTCACGGACATTTAAAACTGAACTTTGAGTCATCGAACCACCAAGCTTGTGAACACTAGTAGCAGCCATATCTGCACCAGCTTCCATAGCGGAAATTGGAAGTTCATCATGAAATTTTATATGAACACCATGCGCTTCGTCTACTATGACAGGAATATTACGCCCATGAGCAAGATCAACTATTTTTTTCAGATCTGCTGCAAATCCATAATAAGTAGGATTAATAACAAGAACAGCTTTTGCATCTGGATACGTATCTAACGCTTTTTCAACAGATTCTGCTGAAATACCATGGGAGATACCATATTCCGTATCAATTTCCGGTGCGATAAAAATTGGGATGGCACCTGCTAACACGATTGCTGACATGGTTGATTTATGCACGTTACGAGGTACGATAATTTTATCACCAGGACCGACAACTGTAAGTATCATTGTCATGATGGCCCCACTAGTACCTTGAATTGAGAAAAATGTATGGTCAGCACCAAAGGCTTCTGCTGCTAATTTTTGCGCTTCTTTAATTACACCCTTTGGTGAGTGTAAATCATCTAGCGGAGCTATATTGATTAAATCAATTGATAAAACGTTGTCGCCGACGAACTCACGAAAAGCAGGATCCATTCCTTGACCTTTTTTATGTCCAGGTATATGAAATTGGATTGGTTGTCTATTTCGATGTTTGAGTAATGCGTCGAACAAAGGAGTTTCTAACTGTGACAACGCAGGTACCACCTCACTTTATTAAAATACAAAACAAGAAGAATTATAGCACCTCTTCAGCTTTGTGACTATATAAAAATACAGGAATTTTATTTACTAGTAAAGTAAAATAATAGAAACAAGATTATAGGGGGAAATACGTATGAAATGGGAAACACGTATAACACAATTATTGGGCATTCAGTATCCAATTATACAAGGGGGATTAGCTTATCTTGCTTATTCAGATTTAGCAGCAGCAGTTTCAAATGCAGGTGGACTTGGACAAATTACAGCATTAAGCTTAGAATCTCCTGACTTGCTAAGAGAAGAAATTAAAAAGGTTCGAGAAAAAACTGATAAACCATTTGGAGTAAATTTTGCTTTTGGAAATCATGGAAAAGGGTACGAGCCCATGGTACAAGTAGCGATTGAAGAGGAAGTACCAGTTATTACAATGACGGGTGGAAATCCAACACCAATGTTTGAATTACTTAGAGATAGTAAAGCGAAGAAACTTGTTCTTGTAGCTGCGCGCAGACAAGCTCAAAAAGCTGAAGAACTTGGTGCAGATGCTGTTATGGTTGTTGGACAAGAAGGCGGAGGTCATCTAGGTCGTGATGATGTAGGAACAATGGTACTTGTACCTCAAGTTGTTGATAGTGTATCGATTCCAGTCATCGCTTCTGGTGGTATAGGTGACGGAAGAGGATGGATGGCAGCACATGCATTAGGTGCTGAAGGGATTGAAATGGGAACGCGCTTTATTGCAACAAAAGAGTGCGTTCATGCATCACAAAATTATATTAACGCATTACTAAATAGTACTGAGACAGATACTACAATTATTAAAAGATCCATTGGTGCTCCAGCTCGTGCATTAAAAAATTCGTTCACAAACAAAATTTTGGAAATCGAAGAAGTTACCCCTACTTATGAAGCTTTACGAAATTATATTAGTGGTGAAGCAAATAAAAAATTCATCTACGATGGAGACGAAACGAACGGGTTTGGTTGGGCCGGACAAGTAACTGGAATGATTAAAGATGTTCCATCTGTTTCAGAACTGATTCAACGAATGGTTGCACAAGCTGAGGAAATACGAGTAAAATGGGGACAATAATGTAAAAGGCAGGGTTTTATATGGAATATTCTTATCCGTTTTCACCGGATTGGACAACAGATGAAATTATCGCGGTTGTACAATTTTTTGAAGGTATAGAAAAAGCATACGAAAAAGGGATCGTACGAGAGGAAATGTTATCTTTGTATCGACGTTTCAAGGAAGTTGTCCCTTCACAAGCAGAAGAGAAATCTGTTTTCCGTGAATTTGAAGAAGCGAGTGGGTATGTTAGCTATACTGTAGTAAAACAAGCGAAAGAATTAGAGAATGGACAAACTATTAAAGTAACTAAAAAATAAGTAAAAAAGGGATGCTGTTGAATTTTTACTAAATGCAACAACATCCCTCTTAAGTAATTGTTAAATGGTTACACTTTTAACAACAAATTGTTTAAAAAAATAAATTAAAGAAATTAAGTAGAAAAATGTAATGTTTCCTGTTCATCCGTGCATATTAATTATACAACACAAAAAATTAGACATTATTTTTAATTAACTTTGAACCATTATTTTGTAAATTGGTAAGAGAGCATCAAATGTATCTTTAGTAAGATTCACAAACTCATCGGGTGACAATTGAACAGCCTCTTCACGTGAAATATAGCGACCTACTAAGAAATCTCTTTTTTTCACATCTCGAAGTTTTTCAAGTGCGTGTTCCAATTGTTCTTCTCGTCCTACTTCTAAAGATATTACTTCTTGAGACATATGATTACCTGAAAAAACAAAATCATTTGGCAAACTATTGAAAATTTCTTTATTTTCAAGAAGTCGGTTAGCCATTACAGTTTTTTGTGGAGCTTCATAAATAATTGCAATAATGATGAATAAATAATTGTCCCATAGACCAATTTGAAAATGAGGAAGTGATTTATAGCCACGTTTATATGACGAAAATGCTACCCAAGAATCTTTAGGAGGATTGACTGTCCTTCTAGCATGCTTTGCAATATGTGGGAAAAATTCCTCTCCTAGATTAACACTGAAATAGTCAGAAAATAGTTCACCTAGTAGTTGGAACTTTGGACGAACAATTGATGTTAATGCTTCCATTCGTTGTTCAAGACCATCAATCTTAAATACATCAAAATCTTTATTAGTCCATTGAACTTGTTCTAACATTTTACTACCACCTTTTGAGAAAATTAATGTTTATTTTCTATTGTTTTTGGGAAAAATTTTGTAACAATAGCTTTTCGTTAAAAAAGTTTTTTAAATAGGAAAGGGAAGTGATTCATATGAAACAGATGATTAAAATTATACGTAAAGTTGACATTGAAAAGCAATACGAACATGTTTTACGTTTAGAACTTGATTATGAATTAGCCTCACTTTATTCCGCAATGCAAGGTAATGATGAGAAAGAAATGGAAAAGTGTAAAAAGCGCTTGAAGGAGATCCAAGACGAATTAGATGGTCTACATGCTTATGTATGATCAATCCAAAGCACTATAAAAAATCACTTGCAAAATTAAAAATTTGCAAGTGATTTTTTGTTATAATGTACTTATGGGGAAGGTGGGGGAGAATGGATTTATATCAGATTAATGAGTTTGCTAAAGAAATCATTTTTGAAGCAGGAAAAAGAATACGTCATTCGTTTTCTTATGACATGGTTGTAGAAACAAAGTCCGATCCGAATGATTTAGTAACTAACATTGACCGGGAAACAGAAAGTTTTTTCATTGAAAAAATTAAACAGTTTGATGCGAACCATAGAGTATTGGGTGAAGAGGGTATGGGAGAGAAAATTGAATCCCTTGAAGGTCCTGTTTGGATTATAGACCCTATTGATGGCACTATGAATTTTGTTAAACAACATCGTCATTTTATGATATCTATCGGTTTTTATGTTGATGGTATTGGAAGATTAGGTTACATATTTGATGTAATGAGGGAAGATTTGTTTTATGCAATTGCTGGTGAAGGTGCATGGTATAATAATTCACCTTTAAGAAAACTAAAACCTTTAACATTGGAAGAAGCGGTTATTGGTATAAACGCCAGTTGGGTAATTCCTAATCGTAAGTTAAATCATGAAAAAATTATCGAATTAGTTAGGACTGTGCGGGGAACTAGATCGTATGGATCTGCAGCAATGGAAATTGCTTTTGTCGTAAGTGGAAAGTTAGACGCATATATATCCATGCGATTATCTCCTTGGGATATTGCTGGTGGAGTGATAATTGCAAATGAAGTGGGAGCTATCGCTACGAACTTAAATGGTAATGATGTTAATTTATTAACCAATGATACGTTTATCATAGCAAATCCTTCAATACATCAATTGATTTTGAATAGTTATATCGAACAAAAATAGATAAATCCACAATTGCTAAAGTAGCGAACTTTAGTAATTGTGGATTTATGTTTTTTAATGCATGAATTTTATTAATTAACTTAATATAAGATTACAGGTGAAGCCCTATTTGCCTATAATAAACCATTTTCACGAAGTTTACGTTTCATCATAAACCCGGAGAAGAATACAACTACTAAAGCAACAATGGCTAAAATCGCGCCCCAAATACTGCCGATTGCTATTGCATAACCAATTGAAACCATAGATAGTAATGCTGCTAAAGCAAATATAAACATCACTAATTTTGCTAAGTTCACACTTATGCCTCCTATGTAAATATATTGTCATAATTTATTAAAATATTATGTTGGAAAAAAACTTCCTAAGACAAGTACATCTTCTTGTGCTATAATAACACAGTTAATCATTCGAAAAAAGAATATGGAGTGGAATAATGACAAAGTTACGTCAAGATTTACGCAATATCGCAATTATCGCGCACGTTGACCATGGTAAAACGACATTAGTCGACCAATTATTAAAGCAATCTGGAACTTTCCGTACTAACGAACACGTTGAAGAACGTGCAATGGACTCAGGTGACATTGAGCGTGAACGCGGAATTACAATTCTAGCTAAAAATACAGCAGTAAATTATAACGGCACACGCATTAACATCCTAGATACACCAGGACACGCAGACTTCGGGGGAGAAGTTGAACGTATTTTAAAAATGGTTGATGGTGTATGTCTAGTAGTTGATTCTTACGAAGGTTGTATGCCTCAAACGCGTTTTGTATTGAAAAAAGCATTAGAACAACAATTGAAAGTTATCGTTGTTGTAAATAAAGTAGATAAAGATGCAGCTCGCCCTGTGGAAGTTGTAGACGAAGTACTTGATTTACTTATTGAACTAGGAGCAGATGAAGATCAATTAGATTTCCCAGTTGTTTACGCTTCAGGTGTTAATGGAACAGCTTCCCTTGATCCGGATCCATCAACTCAGCAAGAGAACATGGCTGTCTTATTTGAATCGATTATTGAAAATGTTCCTGCACCAGTTGATACACGTGATGAACCGTTACAATTCCAAGTAGCATTACTTGACTATAACGATTTCGTTGGTCGTATTGGGATTGGCCGAGTATTCCGCGGTACAATTCATGTAGGGCAACAAGTGGCATTAATGAAATTAGACGGTTCAGTAAAACAATTCCGTGTAACAAAATTATTTGGTTTCTTCGGATTAAAACGTGAAGAAATTCAAGAAGCTTATCCAGGTGATTTAATTGCCGTATCTGGAATGGAAGAAATCAATGTTGGTGAAACAGTATGTCCTATTGATCACCAAGAAGCACTACCTCCATTACGTATTGATGAACCGACTTTACAAATGACTTTCTTAGTTAATAATTCACCTTTTGCAGGTCGTGAAGGAAAATGGATTACTTCTAGAAAAGTTGAAGAGCGTCTTCGTTCACAATTACAAACGGACGTATCACTTCGTGTAGAAGATACAGATTCTCCAGATGCTTGGGTCGTTTCTGGTCGTGGAGAACTTCACTTATCAATCTTAATTGAAAACATGCGTCGTGAAGGTTATGAATTACAAGTGTCTAAACCACAAGTAATCATAAAAGAAATCGACGGTGTAAAATGTGAGCCGATTGAGCGTGTACAAATCGATGTACCAGAAGATAGCGTTGGTTCAATTATTGAATCTCTTGGTAACCGTAAAGGTGAAATGTTAGATATGGTCAATGAAGGAAATGGACAAGTTCGTTTAATTTTCATGGTACCAGCACGTGGTTTAATCGGTTATACGACTGAATTCATGTCATTAACAAAAGGATTTGGTATCATTAACCATACATTCGATTCATATCAACCTGTAGTTCCAGGACGCGTAGGTGGTCGTCACCAAGGGGCACTAGTGTCTATGGAAACTGGTAAAGCAACAACTTATGGTATGATGCAAGTAGAAGACCGTGGTACACTATTTGTAGAGCCAGGTACTGAAATTTACGAAGGTATGATTGTTGGTGAAAATACTCGTGACAATGACATCACAGTAAATATCACGAAAATGAAACAAAAAACAAACATTCGTTCAGCAACAAAAGATGCAACGAATGTAATTAAAAAGCCAAAAATTATGACACTTGAAGAAGCGTTAGAATTTTTAAACGATGATGAGTATTTAGAAGTAACGCCAGTTTCCATTCGTTTACGTAAACAAATTTTGGATAAGAACGAACGTGAAAAACTAGCAAAAAAGAAAAAACTAGCTGAACAACAATAAGATTAATTTTGGTTAATTTTAGGGAAATGATGAAAGGTGTTGTGGGAGATGAACTTGTTTGGTTCGTTTAATGTTATTTTAGCATCTGCACCTCTGAATTGGACAGAGTCTCAAGCCTTTGGAATGATGTCGGGTATTACTCGTTACATTTACGAAAACATGCCATCATATCAAGCGGCTGGTTATGTTGTATTTTTCTTAGTATTTATTTTGTCAGCAATCGTATTTAAACTGGGCTTTGCTAAAAATGATTTAGCTCTTTGGAAAAATGTTGTAATTTATGTTTTCCTTTTTATAGGATGTATTGTATTAACGTTTCTAGCATTGTTCTTGCCAATGATAGAAGGATTAATGGTTGCGGCTCTAATCTTAATCCTTTATAAAACTCGATTATGGCGGGAAAAACGCGAAGAAAGAATGGCAAATCAACAAGGTAAAGCATAAGTTTTAGTTATGACCGATTCTCTTTTATAGGGGATCGGTTTTTTTGTATTAGAAGTTTTAAATGTTTTGGAAGAATTAATTTTGCGTGACAAAAAGACGAGAATTCGTAGAATAGTGTCACGGAAAATGGATTTGCGTGACAAAATACGGTGAACCCGAGGGGAACTGTCACGAAAACTCGATTTGCATGACAAAAAATGTTGAAACTGAGGAAAAGTGTCACGGAAAATGAGATTGTGTGACAAAAAGGCGTGAAATCATAGAATAGTGTCACGGAAAATGGATTTGCGTGACAAAAAACGTTCAACCCAAGAGAAAGTGTCACGAAAATAAAGTTGTGTATAAAAAACGGTGAACTTGCAGAAAAGAAATAACCCAAATAATTATGAAAAGTAACCCCAAAAGCTTTAATTAAAAATCATTATGTTAAAAACTCAAATTAAAAACTAAAACCTCAAAATCCCCATTCACCGAAACTGACATACGACTTATTCAATATTAAGCGCAGATTGCACATAATTCCAAATAAGTCGTATCTTGATTTCGTCTACGAGCAAATTTCCCCATATAAATAAGACCTTCAAAACGAATAGGCATTAACACATTTTCCTTGTCCCGCATAATCTACTCTAGATTAACAGTATAAAACAAGGAGGAAAGTGTACGTGAAAAGATGGTTAAAGCCTAGTTTACTTGTCCTATTCTCCGCTTTAACGGTTTTACTTCTTGCTGCATGCGGCGGAAAAGAAGAGTTAAAAACAGTGAAAGTTGGAGAAGTAACTCGTTCTATATTTTATGCACCATTATATGTAGCTATTGAGAATGGATATTTTGAAGAAGAAGGACTAAAAATCGAATTATCTACAATTCCTGGTGGAGATAAAACAATGACGGCTCTTCTATCGGACGGTATTGATGTTGCCCTTGTTGGAGCGGAAACGTCAATTTATGTATCTGCACAAGGTGCAAATGATCCAATTAAAAACTTTGCCCAATTGACACAAACAGATGGTACGTTTTTAGTTTCACGGGAGCCTATTGAAAACTTTACTTGGGATATGTTAAAAGATTCTACTTTCCTTGGTCAACGTAAGGGAGGTATGCCACAAATGGTTGGGGAGTTCGTGTTAAAGCAACATGGAATTGACCCTCAAAATGATTTAGAGTTAATTCAAAATATTGATTTTGCAAATATTTCAACTGCCTTCGCATCAGGTACAGGTGATTTCGTTCAATTATTTGAACCAACAGCTAGTATTTTTGAAGAGGAAGGCGTTGGATACATCGTAGCGTCATTTGGAACTGAATCTGGTCATGTACCTTACACGGTCTTTATGGCGAAGGATAGTATGATTTCTTCAGACCCAGAAACGATTGAGGCATTTACAAGAGCAATTAAAAAAGCACAAGATTTTGTTTACTCAAGCTCTGCAGAGGAAGTGGCAAAAGCGATCGTACCATACTTTGAAAATACTGAAGTTGATTTAATTGCGACGGTTGTGGATCGTTATCGTTCTCAAGAGTCTTATGCAAAAGATCCAATTTTAGATCAAGAAGAATGGGATAACTTACAAAATATTATGGATGAAGCTGGAGAATTACCTGAGAGAATTCCGTATGAAGAATTAGTTAATACAACATTTGCTGAGAAGGTTACTGATTAATATGACCTTTTTAACTGTCAGCAAAGTACATCATACGTATTTCTCTAGCAAAACTGCAACCGAAGCATTACAAGACATTAATTTATCTATAGATAAGGGAGAGTTTGTTTCTTTTATAGGTCCAAGTGGATGTGGGAAAACGACTCTTTTGTCTATACTTGCAGGACTATTTCGGCCTACAGCAGGAAAAGTACTAATTGACAATCAAGACATTCATGAAAATGCTGACTTATCAATTGGCTACATGCTACAACAAGATTACCTTTTCCCATGGAAAACGATTGAGGAAAATGTAACGCTTGGATTGAAGTTATTAAGCAAAGAAAAAGAAGCAGCGAATGAGCTTGCTTCGAAGTTATTAAGTGACGTAGGGCTACCACCAGTAGAAAAGAAGTATCCAAGGGAGTTGTCTGGTGGTATGAGACAACGGGTAGCATTAGCAAGAACATTAGCAGTAGATCCTAAAATTTTGTTACTTGATGAACCTTTTTCAGCGCTTGATTATCAATCTAAATTAAAGCTTGAAGATTTGGTTCATAAGTTAATGAAAGAATACGGGAAAACTGCAGTCCTCGTTACACACGATATCGGAGAAGCTATTGCAATGAGTGATCGTATTTTCCTGTTTTCTGCAAGGCCGGGAAGACTTCATCAAACGTTTGAAGTTCCTGAAGAAGTTAGAAGTTTAACACCTTTTGAAGCGCGGGCTAATCCAAGTTATTCTACGCTTTTCCAGACTATTTGGAAGGAGCTGGAGAGCCTTGAACATCAACAGTCTTCATGAACAATTTAAAGCGAATTTAAGAAAAGAAAAAAGATGGGTTCGATTCTATCAAATATTAATATTAGTCTTGTTTTTCGTGTTGTGGGAAGTTGCGTCGTCTTTACGTTGGATTGACCAGCTTATTTTTAGTTCCCCAACAAAAATTGGTCAGTTATTTGTTGAAAAAGTAGCGGATTATTCACTACTTTATCATTCAAGCTATACTTTATTTGAAACAGTACTTGGGTTTATATTAGGGACATTAGTTGGAACCATATTAGCAGCGATTTTATGGTGGTCACCATTTCTTTCAAAAGTTTTGGATCCTTATTTAGTCGTCCTAAATTCCATGCCTAAAGTTGCTCTTGGACCAATACTTATCGTAGCTTTAGGACCTGGTATGAGCTCGATTATTACGATGGGTGCCTTAATTTCCGTAATTATTTCAACTATCGTAATCTATACAGCGTTTAGGACTGTGGATTCAAACTATTTGAAAGTATTACAGACCTTTAATGCAACTAGATTTCAAATGTTTAAAGAAGCTATATTGCCTGCATCCTTTCCGACTATTATTTCAACGTTAAAAGTAAACGTAGGATTGGCTTGGGTAGGGGTAATTGTTGGAGAATTCCTTGTATCTTCGCAAGGTTTAGGATATTTAATCATTTATGGTTTCCAAGTATTTAACTTCAATCTAGTATTGTTGTCATTGCTTGTCATTGCTATTTTTGCAACGATTATGTACCAACTTGTTGAATTGCTTGAAAGAATGTTAATAAAAAATGAATAGGTAGCATATAAAACACATAAAAATCCTTGAACACTTTTTAATGTTCAAGGATTTTTTGCTTAATTATAGCACTAAAGTCATAAATAGTCTTCTGCGCTTTTTGGTGAGTCACGATAAAATCGAAATTTACCAGTTGCTAAACGTTCTTCTGTCTTCTCTGCAATACGTTCATAACAAGGAGAACACATGTAAGTATGGATTGGACGATTACGAAGCTTTTTTGAAAGTGGTAAATCGTCATCTAAGATGTTTATAGCATCACAAATAACACATTTGACTCGCATCCAATTCCTCCTACTCTACACGAATTGCGCGTATATTTTTAATCGGATTATCGACGTTTGAGCCGTCTGCAAACAATAAATGTACAGGTCCATCTTCTAATAATGGTTTTCCATCTTGACTAAATTTGAATATGATTGTATTCGCTTCCTCAATTGAGAAAGCATGTTCAATTCCATTTTCGCATTCAAACACTACACGAGTTGCATCATCATGAATTTCTGCATTTTTTAAGAAATGTTTGATTTCCATACCGAATGTACCAGTTTTCATTCCTTGTCGGTCGAACTTTCTTTCGGTTTTTAATGTTGGCGGAAAAGTAGCACCTTCCATTATTTCACGAGACCAATGTTTACCCATTGATAGTAAGTATTTCATATCTTCAGATTCTTCGTCATTCTTTTGGTCAAAATAAGTTTTTAAGTCAAGTCGACGGTCATCAAAAATCCAAACAGTCGGATCTATAGTTATTTTATATGTAACAGCACCCTTAATAGGTATGATATTTTCCATTTGCTATGAGTCCCCCTAATTATATTCTCAATAATAGTATAACGCTTTAGGTACAAAATAATAAAGAATTAACATTTGAAAGCTCTTAAATCCTGTGTGAATTCTCTTGCTTTTTTACAATTATAAAGATAAACTTTATAAAGATAGAATAGAAGAAATATCAAAATTAATGGGGGCGTCCTCATGGATACGAAATCACCAGCTTCCTTTCAGGAGAAAGCTTTAGAATTATTACTTGCTGATGCAGACAAAATTGCTAAGTTAATAAAAGTTCAGATGGATCACTTAACGATGCCATCCTGTCCACTATATGAAGAAGTTCTTGATACACAAATGTTTGGCTTATCACGTGAGATTGATTTTGCTGTTAAGCTAGGTTTATTATCACGTGAACGAGGAAAGGAAATTCTAGATACGCTAGAAAAAGAACTTTCTTTGTTACATGAAGCGTATACAAACAAATAATAGAATCAACTCAAAACGCTATTTTGCGATTTGAGTTTTTTTTCTAAAAAGAGGTTTTACACAAATGAGAAGATATATAGGTTATTATATTAAAAACTTTGATTATCCATTATTTTTTACTTACGTTTTTTTATGTCTTTTCGGACTCGTTATGATTTACAGTTCAAGTATGATGGTCGCTATAGTTCAAGAGGGCGAATCACCAGATTACTTTTATAAAAAACAATTAATGAACTTACTCGTCGCTTCAGTTCCATTTTTTGTAGGTGCCTTTTTACCATATAAACATTATAGTAATAAAAAATTGATGGTTACGATGACCTTTGGTATGATTTTTATACTAATTTGGTTATGGATTTTCGGGGTTGGATTTGAACAAACAGGTTCAAAAAGTTGGATAGATCTTGGGGTAATGAACTTCCAGCCTTCAGAGATTGCCAAACTGTTTGTTATATTGTATTTTGCAGGTGCATTTTACCGAAAGAGCATAAACAACCCTTTAGAAAACTTGCAACCGAATAACATTGCATATCCAATTCTTATATGGATTTTTGTTATATTCTGTGTAGCAAACGAGCCAGATATTGGTGCTGTAATTATATTATCTGGAATTGCTTTTGCCGTTATTGCTGCAAGTGGTATGAGTTTTAAATCATATTTAAAGTTCTTCTCAGTATTTGCCGTTCTAGGTGGGTTGTTATTACTTTTTATCATACTTGTAAAAGGTGATAAAATTTTTACTGAAAACCGTTTAGGACGATTGAAAGTATTCTTAAACCCTTTTGAATATGAAACTGGCTCTGGTTATCAAATTATTAATGGTTATATTGCTATCGGTGCCGGGGGATTAGATGGAGTTGGTTTAGGACAATCCGTTCAAAAACTTGGATACTTACCAGAACCTCATAATGATTTCATAATGGCTATTATTGCTGAGGAGTTGGGGGTTTTAGGTGTTATTCTCGTATTAGTTGGATTAGGATTTATAGTATTTAGAGGGTTATATATTGCTATGAAAACTAGTGATCCACTTGCTAGAATGATAGCTGCAGGAATATCGAGCTGGATTGCAATTCAAACTTTTATTAATTTAGGTGGAGTTTCAGGTTTGATTCCATTAACTGGTGTAACATTACCATTCATAAGTTATGGTGGATCATCTATTATAATGTTGTCATTAGCGATGGGAATATTGCTAAACGTATCGATGTATGTAAAGCTTGAAACAAAGAAAAATTTAAGGGGTGGTTAATTTGAAAAAAATTAATAAAATTTTAGTCGCAAATAGGGGAGAAATCGCAATTCGTATTTTTCGAGCTTGTAATGAGCTAAATATTAGAACAGTTGCGATCTATTCACGGGAAGATAGTGGATCGCATCATCGTTACAAATCTGATGAATCGTATCTAGTAGGCGCGGGGAAAAAACCAATCGATGCCTATTTAGATATTGAAGGAATCATCGAAATTGCTAAGCATGCAGAGGTTGATGCGATTCACCCTGGGTATGGATTCTTATCTGAAAATGTTCATTTTGCTAGAAGATGTGAAGAAGAGGGTATTATTTTCATAGGACCCAGTTCAGAACATTTAGATATGTTTGGAGATAAAGTGAAGGCAAGACAACAGGCAATTCTTGCAAACATACCAGTCATCCCAGGTAGTGACGGACCTGTTAACTCCCTTTCTGAATTAGAAGCTTTTGGAGAGAAATACGGATACCCACTCATGATTAAAGCTGCTCTTGGTGGTGGTGGACGAGGAATGCGTCTAGTACATACTAAAGATGAATTAGCAACAAGTTATGAACGTGCGAAATCAGAAGCGAAAGCTGCCTTTGGTTCGGATGAAGTGTATGTTGAAAAAGCAATTATTAAGCCAAAACATATTGAAGTTCAAATTTTAGGAGATATATCTGGTAATATAATTCACCTTTATGAGCGTGATTGCTCAATACAGCGTAGACACCAAAAGGTTGTAGAAATTGCTCCATCAAATGCCTTAAGTGATGAATTACGTAATCGTATTTGTGATGCAGCGGTTAAACTAATGAAAAATGTAAACTACGTGAATGCTGGTACAGTAGAGTTTTTAGTTTCTGGCGATGATTTTTATTTCATCGAAGTTAACCCTCGAATTCAAGTAGAGCATACTATTACAGAAATGATTACAGGAATTGATATTGTACACGCACAGATTAAAATTTCAGAAGGTTCTGAACTTCATTCTACTTATATGAATATACCAAATCAAAACGACATTCCTATTTTCGGCTTTGCGATTCAATCGCGAGTTACAACGGAAGACCCAGCAAACAACTTTATGCCAGATACAGGGAAGTTAATGGTTTATCGTTCAAGTGGAGGATTTGGTGTTCGTCTAGATGCTGGTAATGGTTTCCAAGGTGCGGTAGTAACACCATATTACGATTCACTTTTAGTAAAAATATCAACATGGGGTAGAACATTCCGTGAAGCTGCAGCTAAAATGGACAGAAATTTGCGAGAATTCAGAATTCGTGGTGTTAAGACGAATATCCCATTTTTGGAAAATGTTGTTTTACATGAAAAATTCATTTCTGGTGATTTCGATACAAGTTTTATTGATACAACGCCTGAATTATTCGAATTTCCTATTAGAAAAGACCGTGGTACAAAACTATTAAACTATATTGGAAATATAACTTTAAATGGTTTCCCTGGAATTGAGAAACGTAAAAAACCAATTTTAGTACAACCTACTAAACCTAAACTAGATATCAAATCTGAAATTTCTGCTGGTACGAAGCAAATTTTAGATAGTAAAGGTGCAGATGGTTTAGTTCAGTGGATTAAGGAACAGCAAGATGTGTTACTAACAGATACAACTTTCCGAGATGCACATCAATCATTGCTTGCAACAAGAGTACGCTCTCAAGATATGTTCCAAATTGCAGATTACAAAGCACGAATGATGGACAATTTCTTCTCCTTTGAATTGTGGGGAGGGGCAACATTTGATGTAGCATATCGATTCTTAAAAGAAGATCCATGGGCACGTTTAGAAAAATTACGCCAACAAATGCCGAATGTATTGTTCCAAATGTTGTTTAGAGGTGCAAATGCAGTAGGCTATAAAAACTATCCTGATAATTTAATTCGTGAGTTTATTAGAGAGTCAGCGAACAGCGGAATTGATGTATTCAGAATATTCGACAGTCTAAACTGGATCAAAGGTATGGAAATTGCAATCGATGAAGTTCGTCAATCTGGAAAAATTGCAGAAGCAGCTATTTGTTATACAGGGGACATTTTAGATAGTTCAAGATCGAAGTATTCCGTTCAGTACTATAAAGAAATGGCAAAAGAATTAGAAGCCCAAGGTGCACATATTTTAGCAATTAAAGATATGGCAGGATTATTAAAACCAGAGGCAGCTTATCGCCTAATTACTGAATTAAAAGAAACGACGGATTTACCGATCCATCTTCATACACATGATACAAGTGGAAATGGAGTCTATACTTATGCCAAAGCAATTGAAGCTGGTGTAGACATTATTGATACTGCTTTAGGTTCAATGTCTGGTTTAACTTCACAGCCAAGTATAAACTCATTGTATTATGCGATGAAGGGCAGCAATCGTGAAATAAAAGTAGATATAGATGCGTTGGAAAAATTATCTTCCTACTGGGAAGACGTGAGAACTTACTATAACGACTTTGAAAGTGATATGAAAAGTCCTCATTCAGAAATCTATGTACATGAAATGCCAGGTGGCCAATATAGTAATCTACAACAACAAGCAAAAGCTGTTGGTTTAGGAGATCGCTTTGATGAAGTAAAGAAAATGTATTCGACAGTAAACTTAATGTTCGGAGATATTGTAAAAGTAACTCCTTCTTCAAAAGTTGTTGGTGATATGGCTTTATTCATGGTACAAAATGACTTAACAGAAGAAAATATTTATACGAGAGGGTTAACGATTGATTTCCCTGATTCAGTTGTTGAATTTTTCCAAGGGTATATCGGTCAAGTCCATGGAGGATTCCCTCAAGAATTACAAAAAGTAATCTTGAAAGATAAAGAAGCTATTACTGTACGTCCTGGCGAATTACTAGAACCAATTAACTTTGATGAAATAAAAACACAGTTAAGTGAGAAATATACGAATCGAATCATTACAAAACAAGATGTATTAGCTTATGCGTTATATCCAAAAGTATTTGAAGAATATGTTCAAGCTACAGAAATGTTTGGTGATATTTCCGTACTAGATACACCAACTTTCTTATATGGCTTAAAACTTGGTGAGGAAATCGAAGTAGAAATCGAAAAAGGAAAAACACTAATTATTAAACTTATTGAGATTGGTGAGCCTCAACATGATGGAACACGTACACTCTACTTTGAACTAAACGGTCAATCTCGTGAATTGGTCATCCAAGACTTAACAGTTGAAGTTGATGGAAAGATTACGTTGAAAGCTGATCCAAGTAATATGAACCAAATTGGAGCAACAATGCCTGGAACAGTATTAAAAGTAGTAGTCTCAAAAGGTAGTACAGTAAAACGAGGAGATCATTTAATGATCACTGAAGCTATGAAAATGGAAACTACTGTACAAGCACCTAAAGATGGTGTAGTAAAGGAAATCTATGCAGTTGCTGGAGATGCAATTTCTACTGGTGATTTACTAATCGAAATTGAATAATAGCATGCATTACAGTTAATTCTAGTGGAAACAAAGTTATGAAATTCTTTGTTTCCACTTTTTATTTTTTTTAAGAACTAAATCAAAATAAATACATGAAAAAAGGGAACTCTATAATTGAGTCCCCGTTTCTTCATATTATTTTGTTTTTTGATTGTAATTACTTCGAGCGATTAATAGAATCATGTAACAGAATAAGCCGAATAATAATGTTATAAACAATGAGTGCATTAATGATACAATCAAATCTAGCTTCGTCAGCACTACAAGCATACCTGCTATAATTTGTAATATTACAAGAATAAAGGCGATAATCCATCCCCAATAAACTACACGTTGTTCTTTATAATGTTTAACTGCATGCCAAGTTATATAGGCCATCCAAATAAAGATTAAGAGAACAGCAATTCGATGTCCCATTTGTACCCATTGAAACATTCCGTTTGGCAATGCGAATGGTTGGCTGTTATCACAAAACGGCCAATCGTAACAGCTTAAGCTGGAACCAGTATGGCGAACGAGTGCTCCCGTGTAAATAACAATATAAGAATATAGTGTAACGCCAATTGTATGCCATTTTAACTTATTTCCAATATGTACTGTATCCGCATCGAACTTTGTATCAACTTCAAAAACAATCATAGCTAGTAACAATATTGATGCAAAAGAAATTAAAGAAATTCCGAAATGTAATGCTAAAATAAAGTCACCTTGACCCCACAATACTTGTGCAGCACCGATTAATGCTTGTGCAACAAGGAAGAAGATTGCTAGAACACCTAAAAATTTAACTTCACGAATATGTCCTAATGATCTCCATGTCCAAATGACAAGAATCAACACAAGAATTGACACTGAGCCTGTTGTTAACCTGTGCGAAAATTCGATTAAAACTTCAGTTGTAATTACTGTTGGTATAAGTTCACCATTACAACCCGGCCAATGTCTCCCACAACCCAATCCACTATCAGTTTTAGTAACTAGTGCCCCGCCTAATAGAATAAACAACATTCCAAGAGTAGTGAGAAAAGCGATCCATTTTAATATTTTACTGTGTTTATATTGCATGTAATGCGCCACCTACTTTACTAACAACACTAATAAAGTGTCTCTGCATTTAGATGATATCGAATAAAAACACAATTGACAACTTCAAACGGTTGTTACTTGGACAATAGAGAAACTTTTTCACAAATTGTTCACAACTTTGTATGGTAACTTTCACAAAATCATCCATGAAATGAGTTAATATAGACTTGAATGTAGTAACTTTGCACACTAATACGCTATTTCGACTTAATCTACGAAATTTCACTTTAATATCTAGAAATCATTAAAGAAGTTCGATATAGTTAGTGTTAGCGGAATATGCTTACAAAATTGAAAGGAGGGATATAATGTCAAACGGCCAGCTAGTTAGTGCTACTAGAAAAGCAAATCCTGAAACTAAATCTTTCATAAAAGATTTTCTTGCACTCATAAAGATAGGAATAGTAAATTCAAATTTGGTAACAACATTTACCGGAATATGGTTAGCTTTTCAGTTTACAGGCGGCCACTTCTTGCAGCATTTAGATTTAATCGCTTACACTATGGTTGGTACGGCATTAATTATTGGTGGATCTGCGGCTATGAATAATTATCTAGACAAAGATATAGACCCAATAATGAAGCGTACACGTACTAGACCTACAGTGACAGGTAGATTTAAACCAAATGTCGTTTTGACAATTTCCCTTTCGTTTCTCATTGTAGGTGAAATTTTGTTATTTACGGCATCTAATGCTGCCGGCATGTGGGGACTTATTGGTATTTTAGCTTATGTAGTTCTTTATACTATTTGGGCTAAAAGAAGGTATGTTAGCAACACGGTAATTGGAAGCATTTCTGGTGCGGTACCACCAGTAATAGGATGGGCTGCAGTTGAGCCTTCTCTAAGCTTTGGTGCATTAGCTTTGTTTTTAATCATGTTTGCATGGCAACCTCCGCATTTTTATGCACTTGCTATGCGACGAAAAAATGAATATAGTGCTGCAAATATTCCAATGCTACCTGTTGTTAAGGGTTTTAGACGAACAAAGGTATCTATGCTAATTTGGATAGTCTTTCTATTCCCGCTACCATTTTTATTAAAGGAATTAGGAATAGCGTTTATCATTTTAGCAACGATGTTAAATATCGGTTGGCTTGTCCTAGCTCTTCGTGGCTTTAAAACTACTGATGATTTAAAATGGGCTTCGAGAATGTTCATTTATTCATTAAATTATTTAACTATTACCTTTGTATTAATGATTATTTTTGCAATATTTATTTAAGTATAATTATGATTAGCTAAATACTAATGTTGTGAATTAATTTAGTTATAGGTTTTAAAACTTCTGGTCATTTGAGAAGTAATTGTTTGAGGGGATTCTTCTTTAATAGAATTCACATATATGCAAATACCAATGTCCAAGTTACACATGGAAATACAACAAAGAAAGAGGGGTTTTATTAAGCTATGATGAAAGGGCTTAAAAAATGGCGTTTGTTCTCGCTATTAGCTGTTATGACAGTTTTCCTTTCTGCTTGTGGTGAAGAGTATATTTCTACGC
This sequence comes from Ureibacillus acetophenoni, assembly GCF_900220965.1. Taxonomy (GTDB): domain Bacteria; phylum Bacillota; class Bacilli; order Bacillales_A; family Planococcaceae; genus Ureibacillus; species Ureibacillus acetophenoni. The sequence continues at coordinate 397,660 of NZ_OBQC01000001.1, forward strand.
TTCGACCTGCTGGAGCAGTAGGGAAAGAACAATTTAACTTATTGCTATTCTCTATTACGATTATGGCGTTGGTTGTCGTTGTGGTTTCAGTACTTTATATATATGCTTTCTTTAAGTTCCGCCGTTCAAGACAGGGTGAGGACTATATGCCAAAGCAAGTTGAAGGTAGCCACACACTTGAAGTTATTTGGACAGTAATTCCAATTGTACTGTTACTAATCTTAGCTGTTCCAACATTAATCTCTACTTACAAATTAGGAGATGTAGCAGCAATGGAACATGTTGATGAAGATGGTAATAAAACTGCATTAACTGTTGATGTTACTGCGAAATTATACTGGTGGGAGTTTGCGTATCCTGATTTAGGAATTGTAACTGCACAAGAACTTGTTGTGCCTACTGGTGAAAAGGTTTACTTTAACCTAAAAGCTGCTGATGTTAAGCACTCATTCTGGATTCCTTCAGTTGGTGGTAAAATGGACACTAACGTTGAAAATATTAACAAATTCTATTTAGTATTTGACGAAGAATCAGAAGGTCTAAAAGACGGAGTATTCTACGGAAAATGTGCTGAACTTTGTGGTCCATCACATGCATTAATGGACTTCAAAGTAAAAACTTTAGCTCCTGAAGCATTCGACGCTTGGGTTGCTTCAATGCAAGCTACTGAAGGTCAAATTGCATCAAAAGATTCTACAGATTTAGGTGAAGCTACGTTTGCTGCTAGCTGTTTAGGATGTCACGCAGTTTCTTCTGTCACTGGTATGCCTGCAGGTGCTGCAATGGGACCAAACTTAACAACATTTGGTGATCGTAGCCACATCGCTGGTTTCTTAGAATTCAACAAAGAAAACTTAGTAAGCTGGATTAAAGATCCTGAAGAATACAAACCTGGTAACTTAATGACTGGAGCGTATAAAGTTGGAAATAATAATCCAGATGAATTATCTGATGAAGAAATTAGCGCACTTGCTGACTACATCATGAGTTTATCTGTAGAAAAATAACTTCATTTATGAATGAGGTTGCCTCAGGCGGTTGCTATAGATTAAAAAAAGATAATTTATCGAGTTCCCTCGATAAATTCTAGGCACATATACGCCATGGCAAATATGATTTGAACTTTTTTCGATTGAAACATAGAGGAGGTTAAAGTTGTGAGCTCTGTTGCAATTGGTAATAAAAAGGGCTTTGGAGCAACTCTTTGGGACTATTTAACAACTGTTGACCATAAAAAACTAGGGAATATGTATTTCTTTGCAGGGTTATTATTCTTTGCAATTGCTGGTTTTGAAGCTTTACTAATGCGTATTCAGTTAATGGTACCAAACAATGATTTTGTTTCCGCAGGTCTTTTCAATGAATTACTTACAATGCATGGTACAACAATGCTATTCTTAGCTGCGACACCATTGCTATTCGGTTTTATGAACTGGATCGTGCCATTACAAATTGGTGCACGTGACGTTGCATTCCCGTTCTTAAACTCATTAGGATTTTGGTTATTCTTCTTAGGTGCTGTATTCTTACACCTTTCATTCTTTATGGGTGGAGCACCTGATGCAGGATGGACATCTTATGCGTCCTTATCTTTATATTCACCTGGACATGGTATTGATTTCTATGTATTAGGTTTACAAATTTCTGGTGCTGGTACCTTAATTTCAGGTATTAACTTCGTTGTAACAATTATTACAATGCGTGCACCTGGTATGACGTTCATGCGTATGCCATTATTTACATGGACTACTTTAATCGTAGGCGCACTTATAACATTTGCATTCCCTCCACTAACAGTTGCTTTATTCTTTATGTTAGTTGACCGTATGTTTGGAGCGAATTTCTTCGACCATACTATGGGTGGTAACACAATTATTTATGAACACTTATTCTGGATCTTCGGACACCCAGAAGTTTATATCTTAATTTTACCTGCATTCGGATTATTCTCTGAAATTATACCGGTATTTGCTCGTAAACGTCTATTCGGATACTCTTCGATGGTATTCGCAACAATTTTAATTGGTTTCTTAGGATTCATGGTTTGGGCTCACCACATGTTCGCAACTGGTCTTGGGCCAACTGCTAACGCAATTTTCGCTGTTGCTACAATGGCAATTGCCGTACCAACAGGTATGAAAGTATTTAACTGGATCTTAACTATTTGGGGCGGTTCGATTAAAGTAACAGTTCCAATGATTTACGCTCTTGGATTTATTCCATCTTTCGTTGCTGGTGGTGTAACTGGGGTAATGCAAGCCGTTGCTCCACTTGACTATCAATTACACGATTCATACTTTATCGTTGCTCACTTCCACTATGTTATCGTAGGTGGGGTAGTATTAGGTATTTTTGGTGCAACTCATTTCTATTGGCCAATTATGACAAACCGTGTTTTAAATGAAAAACTTGGATTTCTTACATTCTGGACATTCTTTATCGGATTCCATTTAACATTCTTTATCCAACACTTCTTAGGACTAATGGGTATGCCACGTCGTGTATTCACATATCAAGGCGACCAAGGTTGGGATTTATTTAACTTCATCTCATCTATTGGGGCATTATTAATGGGTCTAGGTGTAATATTCTTAGTAGTTAACATGTTATTATCTATTAAGTCTAAACCACTTAATACAAGTGACTACTGGGGAGATGGCCGTTCATTAGAATGGGCTCTTAAAACTCCAGTACCTTTCTACAACTTTAAACAAACACCACTTATTCGTGGTTACGATCCATATTGGATTGAAAAACATGAAGGCAATAAAGAAGGTATGACATATGCTGAACCAGTTGGGGACATCCATATGCCAAATGGCTCAATCTTACCTTTAATTATGTCTATTGGTATGTTCATCGCTGCATTCGGTTCTTTATACCATCCAGATGGCGTATCTTGGTCAGTACCAGTAATTATTCTAGGTATTGGTATTACGGTTGCATGTATGATTATCCGTTCATTTAAAGACGATCTAGGTTTCACTGTAACGAAAGAAGAAATCATTGCTACTGAAGAATCATTATATGGAAAAGGGGGTAACAAATAATGGATATTAATACTAAATACACCCCAAAAACTTGGCCAGACCATGCTGAGCAAGTAACTTTGGAAGGAAAAAACAAATTCGTTGGTATTTGGATTTTCATCTGTAGTGACATCGTATTATTTGCCAGTGTATTTGCTACTTACCTTGCTTTAAAAGATAGTGGTCCATCAGGAATGGATATTACTGCTAAAGAATTATTTGGACTAGAATTAGCATTTGTAATGACAATGTTACTTTTAACATCTTCATTAACATCTGTATATGCTATGTATCACATGAAGAACTTTAATTCTAAAGGTGTCCTAATATGGATGGGAATTACAGTACTTCTAGGTCTTGGATTCTTAGGTCTTGAAATTTATGAGTTCTATGAGTATACGGTTCATGAAGGATTCGGATTTACACATTCTGCATTCTCATCTGCTTTCTATTTACTTGTAGGTACTCACGGATTGCACGTTATTATTGGACTTATTTGGATTACAGGATTAATCATCCGTAATGCAAAACGTGGATTAAACTTATACAACGCGCCTAAATTCTTTGCTGCATCAATTTATTGGCACTTTATCGACGTTGTATGGGTATTCATCTTCACAGTAGTTTACTTAATGGGGGTGCTAGGATAATATGGGACACGATACACATATTCATGAGAAATCTGTTGCACAACACGAATTTGATCGTCGTAAAAATGCTGTAGAAATGCGTAAGCAAGTTGTAAACTTTGCGATTATGATTCTCTTCACTTTTATCGCTTTTGCGGTTGTAGTGGCAGACTTTTCGCCATACTTCATTAAGCCATTTATACTTTTACTAGCAGCTGTACAAGTTGTACTACAATTATATGCATTCATGCACATGGGTGAAAAACATGCTTCACATATTGGTACAATTAATACCTTCGTATGGGTAGGTGCAATTATTGCATTTACGGTATTCCTTTGTTTCTTAACGATTATTTGGTGGTAAGAGAGTAAAGTATATAAGTGTAGATAAGTTGTTTTGCAACTTATCTACACTTATTTTTTTGGATAGTTTTATGTTAATTGTCATAGTTCGTTCATTGATGTTAAAATGTAAGCGTTCTATAATAAAATTACTGAAGGTTTAAAAGGAGAGCTTAAAATGCCGTTAAGTATATTTGGTTTTCAAGCACTATGGAGTCCATATTTAATAGGTGTCATAATCTTTTTAACGGTTGTCTATTTTTTAGTGACAGTTAAATGGAGAAAAGACTTTAAAGTAAGTGAGCCATTAAAAAAGAGTGAAGCAACTTATTTTCTATTATCGATGCTTACTTTGTATATCGTAATTGGTTCACCAATTGATTTACTATCACACATATTGTTTACGATGCATATGGTTCAAATGGCGTTTTTACTATTACTTCTGCCAATTTTATTAATAAAAGGTATCCCATGGTGGATATGGCGAGTAGTTGTTAACGCACCGGGAGTTCGAATGGTCTTTAAAATATTTACACAACCAGTAGTTGCTGTATTTTTGTTTGCTATGATGTTTTCTCTATATCATATACCAGCTATATTCGATACGATTAAACTTGATCAAACATTTCATGGAATCTTTACGTTCATATTATTCTTATCAGCATTTCTCATGACTTGGCCAATCATTAATCAAAACATTGAAGGTCAAAGACAAATGAAAAGTCTATACAAAATAGCATATATCATTTCAAATGCTGTTTTAATTACACCAGCTTGTGCACTTATTATTTTTGCGGGACAACCTTTGTTTGCAACTTATTATGATGGTGATACTTGGTTAAAAGCGATGGAGTTATGTGTGCCTACTTCAACTTTAAGTGGATTAAACTTAACTGGACCAGATTTGTTTTTCCCTGGGTTTTTAACAGTAGTTGGGGACCAGCAAGCAGGTGGAGTATTAATGAAAATCATTCAAGAGATTATTTTCGGCGTTATTTTGTGGAAGGTGTTTAGACAATGGTGGAAAGATGAACACAGCAGTAACGAAGATGAAATTACACAAAATGCATTAAAAGACTTCCAAGCTTTAAAACAAAGTCAACAACATTAATAGAGAAAGAAAGAAATCGTTAGGAGAATGTTTAAATGTCACTATCATTATTACTACCTACTATTAGTACTGCATTCATAGTAATAAGTGCTGTGTTAGTTGCTATCGGTTGGGTATTAATTGCAAAAAGGAATATTGAATCACATAAAAAAGTGATGACGGCTGCAGGGGTTTCTGCATTAATATTCTTTATTATTTATGCTTCACGAACAGTGTTTATTGGTAACACTGCATTTGGAGGACCGGAAAATTTAAAAGGATATTATACATTCTTTTTAATCTTCCATATTATATTAGCAACAACAGGAGCGGTATTTGGAATTGTTAGTTTACTAACTGGATTTAAAAATAAACTTTCCATCCACCGTAAAATCGGTCCAATTACTAGTATTGTTTGGTTTTTCGTTGCGATAACTGGTGTTATGGTTTACTTACTACTTTATATTCTATTTGAACCTGGTGAAACAACATCAGTAATTAAAGCAATTCTTGGATTTTAATATGTAAATGGTTGTGGTGAAATTCAAACTTCATCGCAGCCTTTTTATTTTTAGGTTAAACGGTATTACGTATTCAATTTACGTATAAAAAATGAAGAACTAATCAAAGTGACTAATTCTTCATTATCTTGATATATCGGTTTTTATTACGCTTCAGCACCATGGTAAGCGAATTGTTTTTTAATGTTAGCTAAAATTCCTTCACATTCTTTTACTAAGTGTGTAGGGAAAACTTCTTCAGTTTCATCATATTCTACTCCGTGTGGGTAGTAGTATTTACCAAGTGCTGGTTTTAAAATTTTTAAGATTGCAGTATTATTTCCAACATCACCTGATACAACACTACAGAATACACGTAAATAGAAGCGTCCTTCTTTAAGATCAAAGCGTTTGTCAAATGTCATGCGGTCCCAATCCCAGCCACCGTGAGATTCTAAGCCGTTTTTCTTCATAACACTAACAAGTAGTTCTTGTTCAGCAGTTATATTTTCAAGAGTTTTGTTTTCGAAATACATGATATATATCCTCCTTTAGCAAATCGTACATAGAATACGCTCATTATTAATAATAGATTAAAATACTAATCCTGGCAATGACAACATTGTGTCAAGAAATAAGTAATTTAGATAATTATTACAAATCAATAGATTGAAAAGTTATATAACTTACTATAACCAATTGTTCGTTTATTTTGTTTAAAAGCTTTATCTAAAATCATTCCTATTCTTCAAAATTTTGTGTCATGATTTCAGGCTAGGCATACTATAAGGAAAAGAAGGAGTGACACATTGCAACTAGCAGAGCTTTTAAAAGACTGGCCGTGCACAGTAAAAGGTGGTTCCATTCGAATAGAAGTTCTTGGTATAGAAGATTATGCACAACATGTAAAAGAAGGGGATTTGTTCATCGTTCGAAAAGGAGCGAACGATGACGGATTTAAATATGTAGAAATTGCCATACAAAATGGTGCAATAGGTGTTGTCATAGAAGATGAAAAATTACTCGATAAAGTTAGTCTTCCTGTTCCTGTAATATGGGTTCCAAATTGTATGAAGTTTATGTCATATAGTGCCGCAAAACTTAATCGATTCCCTGCAGAAGCAATGCAAGTTATTGCAATAACGGGTACAAACGGAAAAACAACAGTCAGTCATTTCATTGGTCAAATATTAAACACGCTACATAAAAAAGTAATGGTCATCGGAACGAATGGCGTATTTATAAATGGTAAAGAAGTTAACCTAGAATATGAACATTTAACTACATTACAACCAAAACATCTTCATAAAATTTTCCGATATGGTGTTAGCCAAGGTGTACAGTATGCAGTATTAGAAGCTTCATCAATGGGTCTAGCAAAGCACAGATTAGACGATTGCTCCATAAACATTGGTGTCTTTTTAAATTTAGCTGAAGATCATATAGAAGATCATGGTTCTTTTGAAAAATATAAGTCCGCAAAGCAAATTTTATCAACACTATCGGAAAAACTAGTCTTAAATGGTGATGATTCTTTTTGTCGTACGGTTGGTTTACAAGCAAAAAAACCTAAAGTATATTGCGGATTAGGAAATCGCGTCGATTATCAATTACAATTGCTTGCTGATGGGAATAATTCATCGACTGTTTGCTTACAAAGTAAAAAGGGGCAAAAGGTGTTCACACTACCATTTGTAGGTGACCATCATTTGCAAAATTCAATTGCAGCAATAACAACAGTGAGTGAACTTGGTTTTGATATTGAAGAAGTATGTTATGCTGCTGAAAGTTTAAGCTTACCTAAAGGACGACTACAATATATTAAAAATAATTTGAATTTAGACATCTATATTGATTATGCCCATACTGAAGCAGCTTTAAGAGCTGTTTTACAAACATTAAAGAAAACAACGAAACGAAACTTAATTGTTCTATTTAGTTGTGGCGGCGACCGAGATAAGCATAAACGTATAAAAATGGGAGCTGTTGCTTCAAAATATGCTGATATGATCTATTTAACGACTGATAATCCCCGTAGTGAAGACCCCGAAGTCATTAATTCTCAAATAGCTGCAGGGTTTTTATCAACTCAAAAATACGAAACCATTTTGAATCGTGGTGAAGCTATAACAAAAGCAATACTATCAGCAAAAGAGGGAGATACTATACTAATTGCAGGAAAAGGTCATGAGGACACACAAACGATTGGGAAAACACAAATACGTTTTTCAGATATTGAATTTGTTCAATCTGTTCTTGAATCGAAATTAAATCAAGGATAGTTTCTCTCCATTCACTCTTTTAAAATTTAAGAAATATGGGAAGTTTTCATTCTACCATACAGTCTTATTTTCTGCTATCATAGAGTTGAATGGAGGATTGATGATGTTAATAACTTCTGAATGGGTAACAATTCTTGATGAAACTGATTTACTAAGTTCCATGATACTATCCTCTGAACAAGCACAAAAATTACGTGAGGCTTATCATAATGTATATAATGACCAAGTACTCGTACAAAAAATAGCTTCTTTCACGAGAATGAAAGAGCAGTATGAAGATGTACAAAGATTTGGGAAATATCATCCTGATTACAATAAAATTATGAAGGAAATTCGCAAACAAAAGCGCGAACTCGATTTAGATGAGCGCGTGGCGAATTTAAAAGTCGCAGAAAATGATTATCAAGATTTATTAGATGAAATTAGTCTAATTGTCGGAAAATCAGTTTCAGAATCTGTGAAAGTGCCTGTAAGTAATCCATTCTTCGCAACCGGCTCATCTTGTGGGAGTGGTTGTGGATCAGGTGGAAGTTGTTCTTGTTCGGCTTAATATTATATTAAAAGTCTCCTTAGAAATCAATCTAAGGAGACTTTGTTTTTTTATTGTTCCGTTTGTTCATTATTCGAATTTAGTTCTTCGTATAATTTTTTTACTAACGGGACGGCAATATCTGGACGATCTGTTACGATTCCTTTTGCCCCACGCTTAATTAGACGTTCAATTAGTTCTGGATCGTTAATAGTCCAATAATGAACTGGAATATTTAAATTTCCAAGATAAGAAATAAATTTAGGCATATCTAATGATATTACACCTAATTTAGGTGGGATTTGGAATACATCTACTTTTGGGCTATATAGATGACCAAACTGACTAGTAAAGGCTGCGAAAGCTTTTCGTACGTCAGTTTCTCCAGCTCCTAGTGCAACACTGTTTTGAGCATAGAGATTGAATCTGTCTACTTGTTCGCTATAAAAGCTTGTTACTACTACACGGTTATGGACTTTTAATTCTTCAATTAAACGCCATAGTTTTGATGGCATTAAGCTTCCTTCATAAGTATCAGGTGAATCTTTAATATCAATATTAATATATACAGTTGGAAAATCTAATAATAATTCTCTTAGTGTTACAACAGGTAACTTTGAATCTTGATATGGTGTATTACCTTCTAAGTCTATAAAATTAAAACCATGGTTTAATTGATTTAGTTCTTCTAAAGTGTAGTCTTTTACAAATCCAGTACCATCCGATGTACGGTCAACGGTATCATCATGAAAAACAATAATTTCCTCATCTTTTGTTAATCGAATATCAACTTCAAAACCCTCTACACCCAATTCAAAAGCTTTATCAAATGCAGGTCTTGTATGTTCCGGAGCTAAATGGGATCCTCCTCTATGTGCAAGTACGATTGGACGATCAAATTGCAATACTTCTTTACTTTCACGCTTCTGCGGTTTTAACACAGCCTTACTTCCTGCCCATGCTGCTGCACTCGCTGCTGCTATTGCTAGGGCTAACTTTGTCTTTTTTCCCATGAAAGTCCTCCTCAGATTAAAATCGAATAAGCTATTCAACAACCCAGTAGTAGGGAATCCCCAATTATAAATGTTTCACTTAATCTTCATTAAAATCCATCTAAAATTTTTGTACTTCAGTCATTTTATAATATAGTATATTTAATCTTATAATGATGATTATAACGGAAAATCTACCATCCTGTCAGCTAATCTCTGTTGGTATAAGAAATAACATTATGGTATTCTTTAATTAAGAAATGAGGGAATCGAAATGAAGGAAAGACAAGGACTAATCGTATATGTCAATCAACTAAAACATGCAAAAACTTTAAGGAAATATGGCAATGTTCATTATATTTCTAGAAAGTTAAAATATGTTGTAATTTATTGTAATCGAGAAGAAATTGAAATGGCAATGAACAAAATTCAACGTCTTCCTTTTGTGAAAGACGTTGTTCCATCATATCGTCCATTTTTAAAAACTGAATTTGAAAATGCGAAACCAGATAAAGCGAAGGAATATGATTATGATTATAAAATTGGTTTATAAACTTATGTACTATAAACCTTCTGCTTAATTCGAACAACTAATCGATTCTAATGGATGTAAACAATTTTTTATTGCATCGGTGGAATAAGATTGTTCATTCGTAAAATTCCAATCAAATGATTATAAAATAAAGCAGTTTCCTGGTAATATGAGGAATGTTTAACATCCATTGGAATTGCTTTTTTACCAATGCTTTCTAATGCTTGTTCAAATAATTCTATTCGTTTTGAATGTTTTTCATCATCGTATGGAATTCCTTCACGGCAAATATATATTGGCATAAATTTACCTTCACTAACAGGTTTGAATGCCACAGCTGGTGAAGCGAATTTTTTATCACCTTTATTTGAAATAATTAAAAAGGCATTATGAAATCTTTTTTCATTTGTTTGGATTAATTCGCAAAGTTCATATATATCTCCATAACCTTGTCCTAATTCAATAAATCGTTGAATCATATAATACACATCCTTTCTCGTACCAATAGTACCATGAAGGAGGAGGTTTGAGCACATGAAATATGCTGTTAGCTTTTTTATTGTATTACTATTAGTAGTTAGTGGGTTGTTGTTTATCCAATATCAAGTTTATTCTGACAACTTAGAAGCTGGTCAAGGTGAATTTACATATACTCAAGAAATAGAAATTGATTACCGAAATAATAGTTTGGATATACGACAACATTTCAGAAATCTTCCAAACCAAAACATTGATATTAAATGGCCACCTCTTGCCATTAATCCAGATTGTTTTTTAGAAAGTGAACAAACTTGCGAAAGGTTAAGTGAAGATAAAACGAGGTTTGAAATAGGTGACTCAAGATCTCAATCTCTTTCTTATGTCATACCTTTAGATGGTGGACTACAATCAAAACATTTGTTAAAAGATTTATTTGTTACTTTAGGTAACGCGAAGGTTTCTTATTCAACTATACATATAACAACGGATAGTCAAATTGAAGGTCAATGGGTAACAGGATTGCCTTTAATCGGTCAACAGTCCCTCTCATTAGTTAATTATTCAATGTTTAGTGGACAAGGGGAAGTAAACGAAGTCTACTATATTGCAGATGATATAAAATTACAACATTCAACTGATTTAATTTCAATTTATGCGAAAACACCGCTAGATGAACAATTTCATGAATCAATTAATAGCATCCAATTTTTAAATGAACATCATGTGGCAATTGTTCAAGGAGAAAGTCATTCAGGGCAACAAGGTGAACGAATCGTATTTGTAAATGATCTTACACTTGACGGCTTAAATCAGAGCGTACTTTTATCTCAAATTGATTCTTTATATGATTTTGGGGACAACCCACGATGGATGAAGGAAGTAATCGCAGCTTTTCTGACTGGTTCAGTTTCCCTTGAAAATAAGTCATCACAAATTGTTAATGCATTATTAAATCATATGTCAGATAAACAATTAGAAAGTTGGATTCAAAAGCTTGAACAATTAAAAGGGACAAAGATTACTTCAACGGTATTAGATAAAGAGCTTTCTGAAGTATTACAAAAGAATACTGAATTTTTTGAGCTAAATGAGACTGTAGAAGATGTTTTCACACTATTGTTTTCTGACAATAGGAAAGTAATACTAGATCAAAATGTGATAGAGGATGTTAATTTAATTTACCAGAATGGTTTACTATATTATTCATCTGATGAAATATTAGCGGCATTAGGTTATGAAGTATCCGATGGTCCTAATGGCTATTATGTAAATAGTGAATTAAGACAATTCCGTTTCCCTGAAAATCATAAATTTTATGTATTTAATCAGAGAAGGTACGATACCATTTCAAATCCTTTTACAACGATTATGGATAAGCGATATATTGAAGAATCATGGCTACAACGATTATTTTTAGTAGAAATAGAAAAAACTAATAGCGAAATAACTATTTCACCTATTACAACACTACAATAAAGAAAAGCGGTGAATACAATGAGGGTTGTTGCTGGTGATAGAAAAGGAATGCCTTTAAAAGCCGTTACAGGAACGACTACTAGGCCAACAACAGATAAAGTAAAAGAGTCTTTATTTAACATTATAGGGCCATTTTTTAATGGTGGTATTGCGTTAGATTTGTTTGCTGGAAGCGGAGGATTAGGTATTGAAGCTTTAAGTAGAGGGGCAGATCTAGCCATCTTTGTAGAAAAAGACTTTAAAGCATATCAAATATTGCAAGAAAATATAAAAAAATGTCGATATGAAAACGTGACTGAACTATTTCGTACAGACGCTAAACGTGCTGTTAAAGGGTTATTAAAACGAGATTTGCAAATTGACTATTTGTTTGTTGACCCACCATACCATAAGATGGAATATTACAATCTTGTAGAGTCATTAGTAAATAGTGGTAAACTTTCAGATGAGGCAATCATTGTTTGTGAGCATGCAACAGAAGTCCAATTACCAGATACTTACGGTACTTTTCCACTAAAGAGAAAAGAAACCTATGGAAGCTCGATTATTTCAATCTATTCGAAATAGTAATCATTGGGGAAGAGGGAGAAAATTTTGTCTGAAAAAATCGCAGTTGTACCAGGTAGTTTTGATCCAATAACGAATGGTCACTTAGATATTATTAAACGAGCAGCAGATGTCTTTGATATTGTCTACGTAGCAGTTTTAAATAATTCTTCTAAAAGTCCATTATTTACTTTGGAAGAAAGAATGGCATTAATTGAGGAAGTTACAAATACGATGCCAAATGTCCGAATCGATTCGTCTTCTGGATTATTAATTGACTATGCAAGATCTAAAAATGCGAAGGCGATAGTTCGTGGCCTACGAGCAGTTTCAGATTTTGAATATGAAATGCAAATTACTTCTATGAATCGATTTTTAGATGAATCTATAGAAACATTTTTCATTATGACGAAAAATCAATATTCTTTCTTAAGTTCAAGTATCGTGAAAGAAGTAGCACGATATGGTGGAAATGTTGAAGGTTTAGTTCCTCCACATGTTGAAGTGGCTTTAAAAGGGAAATTTAATACTTGACTAGAAAAAATCGACGGAAATATAAATGGTTTCCGTCGATTTTTTATTTATTTGGTTTTTATAATAAAAATAATACATAATACAATGCCGGGATTAGCAACGCTAAAATGACTCTAAGTGCAACATAAGGTCTTAAAGAAATTCGCTCGTTTTTTGCAAGTACTGCTACTTGCATATGAATGCTAAGACTTTGTGTCGTTAAAAATAATGCTAGTAATAAATAGAGCATAGTCGATTCGCCTGAGAACATTTCTGATGTGATTTGTAAACCGTTTGTCATTTCAAGAGAAGCTGCGGTTAGAAGGATTAAACTATTATGTATAGTTGGGACAAATGTCGAAATCGTATGCATGACAACCGTATAAATCGTAGTGAAAAAGATTAATGTTGACCCAACAACTAATACGGTGGGTACACTATCTTTAATACTACTAATAAATGGATTTTGTGGTTTTGGTATTTTTTCAGATGTTACACTACTAATGTGAAAATCTTTGTTACTAGAAGTTTTATAAAATATGATCAATATGACGAATGAAACGATATGGTATAAAATTAAAAAGCGCCAACTGAACATAGTGTCATTTAATAAGTCATAACCTACAAACCCAATGACGAATAAAGGGCTTGGACTATGACAAATACTTAAGAGGCCATTTGCTTCTTTCGTAGATATCTGTCTACTTTTTTTTAAGAAAGCAATCGTAGCAGCTCCAGTTGGAAAACCACCTAATGCACTGATACCATAGGTCTTTAAATATAACTGTAATCTTGACGATGATTGTTGTTGATTCGGCGTTAATCGTATAAACCATTGTGTTAGAATTAAGTATGGCAAAAGGTATGGAAATAAAGCTTCCATAAATAAATTTACACCTAAATCAGTACCTTCGTGTGCCACACCAGGAAACATTAATAGTAAAATGATAAGGCCAATACAAACGAATAAATATACTAGAGGAATTTACACCAACTCTTTTCATGTTTTGTCCAATAATAAGAAATGATAAACTAATATATGCACTTGTTAATTTTTTTAGTCTTATATCGGAACTTGGAGGTGCTATACAAATGAAAAAAATCGTTAGTTTTATAGTGTTTATGCTAATATTAATTGTTTTTTGTTTTTATCGATTAGATTATTATATTATGAAACCAGGTAGCGCCTATGATGTAAGCCGATTTGTTAATGTACAAGATGGAGATATAGACGATGAGGGTACATTTAACTTAATGACTGTATCAATGTTTCAAGCAACACCACTTACATATGTAATCGCTTATTTTAACGAGTTTCAAGATACTCTCCTCATTAAGGATGTTCGACATGAAGAAGAGGATGATGAGGAATATAACGTACGTCAGTTAAAATTAATGACCGACTCTCAATTTAATGCTTTATATATTGCATTCCAAAAAGCAGGATTACCTTTTACAGTTACTTATAATGGTATAACAGTATTGAATGTACTGTCAGGGGGTGCTGCAGACGGAAAGATTAAGCCTGGGGATGAGATTGTTGAAATTGACGGTCAACTCGTTCATAAAGCAGAAGATTTAACTGCGATATTAAATGAAAAGAAAGAAAATGAAGAAGTACACTTAGTACTAAATCGTGATGATAAACTTATAGATCAAACGGTAACATTAAAAGAAATACCGGGGAGTGACCCAAAGAGAATAGGTATTGGGATTAATTACTCCCAAAGTAAATCTATTAAAACTGAGCCATTTGTAAAAGTGGATGCAGAAGAAATTGGTGGGCCTTCAGCTGGTCTCATGTTCACTTTAGAAATATTAAATCAATTGTTAGATGAGGATTTATCGAAGGGGTATTTAATTGCAGGTACTGGAGAAATGAATGAAGATGGTACCGTAGGAAGAATCGGAGGCATTGAAAAGAAAGTTGCCGCTGCACATGAAGATGGAATGGAAATTTTCTTTGCTCCAGATGATGAAATTACAGAGGCAATGCTTAAAGTAAATCCAGATATTAAATCAAATTATGAAGTTGCAGTTTTAACTGCAGAAAAAATAGGTACGAAAATGAAAATCGTACCTGTTAAGACAATTGATGATGCTCTAGCATATTTAGAACAGCTAGAAGAAAAATAAATTAAATTCGAATGGGCGGAGTTTTATAATCTCCGTCTATTTTTTTATTCGAAATGAATTGAATTCCCTGACTGTAAATTTCTGTTGCACGTAAATCAATCTGGAGTAACTCATCTTTAGTTGAAGCTACTCGGCTAATCAATGGTAAGTCAAATTCACTCTTTTTTTCTGATAGATATTGTTGTCCTTTACTAGTCATACCAAGCAAACGAATGTAAGTTGGAGATGAAAATCGATGTAATTGTTCTTTCGTAATACCTGTTAGAATATGTGTTAACATTCGTTGAAGTCTTGTCCAAGTATAACGTTTCGATTTTATATGATTCATAAAATCGGTAAATGAATCACTTACTTTTGCATATTTAACGATTGCATATTCAATGCCCTCTGAAACATCTGCAAATTGCGTTAAATCCTTTGGTATATATCGAATAATCGTAAATCTTAAAAGTGGCCAGAAAGCTTCCCAGTTAGCAAATTGTTGGTAGTTTTGAAGCCAGTCCTGCAATTGTTCATAAGTATATCTAGGTACATATTGTAATACATCACTAAGTTCTCCATTTTCAAATAATGCTTTACGAATTCCTGTTGCACTAGCTATTGTTGTATCGGACTGGATATCATCATGGAATCCTGCTTGTATTCTTTGGATTGTAACAGGGTTAATAGAACTGTTTAAAAGGTAAGCAGCTTCAATGTAGTGATAGCCCAAAATATTATTTGGTTGTGCTAAATCAATGTATAATTGGGGTCTTTTTTGTTTAAGTTGTTCATATGCTTCAAATAAACTTTTTGGATAGCTATTTCCCTGGGAAACATAATATTTAATAAGTTCATTATATTCAGTACGAAAATCATGGAGTAATGATAATGTGTTTTTAAAAGGCTCAATGTTTCCATCCTCGCTACCAAATGCAAATGATTCACATTTCATTGCTGATAGTAACTGTATAGCGCCTTTTGCGAACTGTTCTGCTTTACTTGTAGCAAAAACGTATGGTAATTCTATTACGATGTCAACGCCTGAAAGAAGGGCCATTTTCGTACGGTACCATTTATCAACGAGTGCAGGTTCACCTCTTTGGAGAAAATGTCCACTCATAACAGCAACAACGACATCAGCTCCTGTTTTTGTTTTCGATTGTTGGATATGATATTGGTGACCGTTATGAAAAGGGTTGTATTCAACCACTACTCCGACTGCTTTCATTCTATTAGCACTCCTAAATTTGATGTTTAATAAAAGTATAGTCTATGATTTACTGTAGTGACAAGAAAATAACTTGACATCTATATTTTCACATTATATAATCAACATTGTTGTCTCGAGGTGATTAATGAATGAAATGGTCTATTCATGAATTATCAAAGTATCGCCAAAATGGGATGCCTATTGATACAAAAGTACAGTTAGAGGAAGTAAAAAAGCGAAACGATGAGATTCGCCATATTTCACCTGTACATGTTAAAGGGCACTGTACATTCGGTGCATCACAAATGACTTGTCAATTTACTATGACTGCAACATTAACTTTACCATGTGCTAGAACATGGGAGGATGTTGAATTTCCTATAAACGTAGATGCGGTTGAAATCTTTAGTTGGATTGATCCGGAACTTCGAGGAAATGACGATGAGGATATCCATTATATTGATGGTGAAGTTATCGACATGAAACCAGTTTTAGAGGAGTTAATTCTACTCGAAATTCCAATGCAAGTGTTTAAAGAAGGTTCTGAAGGACAAGTGCAAGGCGGAAAAAACTGGAGCTATTCAACAGATGAGGATGTTGCTCGTCAAAAGGAATCTGGCGAACAAAAAGTAGATCCGAGACTAGCTGGATTAGCTAAGTATTTTGATCAAACAGATGAATAATGGATCTGTAAGGAGGTGCCAATAATGGCTGTACCATTTAGAAGAACTTCTAAAACTGCTAAAAGAAAGCGTCGTACGCATTTCAAATTATCTGTACCTGGTATGGTAGCTTGCCCAAACTGTGGAGAAGCAACTTTATCTCACCACGTTTGTAAATCATGCGGACACTACAAAGGTAAAGAAGTAGTTAGCAAATAATAAACTGAGCTTGATCGAAAAAGCTCTAAAACAAAAAGGCTAATAGAGAGGCCATGGCTCTCTATTAGCCTTTTTTCTATTTACAATATTATCTTAGAAAACTTGTCAAACTATTTTAGCTGTTTTACTATGGAACAAATGGAAACTCATTGCTAATGAATAAGGGGATGGATAAGTTGGCATATAAAATTGATTACATAGATGGTATTTTAACATTTACGATCGATAGAGAAGAAAAAAGAAATGCTGTAAATGATGAAGTCATGAATGGGTTTAAAGAAATTGTTACTACTATTTACGAAAATAAAGACGTACGCTTTTTAATAATAACTGGCGCGGGTGCAAAAGCATTTTGTTCTGGAGGAGACTTATCAGAGTTTCATAAATTGCAAACAGAAAAAGATGCATTTGGGATGTTAAGTAAAATGGGGACAATATTATATGAAATAGCAACTCTGCCAGTTCCGACGATTGCTTTAATTAATGGTACTGCAGTTGGTGGCGGATGTGAAATTGCCACAGCTTGTGATTTTCGTTTAGTAGCAAAGGATGCAAAATGCGGATTCATTCAAGGTACATTAGGTATTACAAGTGGTTGGGGTGGAGGTACCTACTTATTGGAAAGTGGATTAAAACAAGATTTTGCTTTAAAAATGCTAGTAGATTCATCCACTTATGACGCTGATAAATTATATGAAATTGGATGGGCTACTAACATATTTGAAGGGTCGAAAGAAGTAGCTCTAGAGAATTTCATTCAACATATGCGAAAAATACACCCTTCTGTACACCACGCCTATAAAGAAATAAAACTTCGAAGTTGGAAAGAGAAAAATATGTTTGAACGAGTAATGGAAGAAATAAAACTGTGTGCAAAACTATGGGAAAGTGATGAACATATTGAAGCAGTGAATCGATTTTTAAATAAATCTAACAAGTAACTTCTTACATTCAAATTTAAATTTTTTGTAGTAATGAAAGAAAGGCATCATACTGACCAAGAAGCGGTCACATTGATGTCTTTTTTTACGTATATTTCGATGATATAGACATTTTATACGCAAAAAAATGTTACTACCTATTTTTTATAAGTACTTCTATTCTATTTAATCTCATTATGTGCATATAGTAGTAAAAAATGTGAGGTGATAGAAAGTGGAAGGGAAAAGAAGAAAAGATCAATGGACTGCTGAAGACGATGAAAAATTAGCAGAAATCGTTATTCAAGCTGTCCAAAATGGTAAAACACAATTAGAGGCATTTGCTGAAGCTGCCAATGTGTTAAATCGAACGAAACAGGCTTGTGGTTTCCGTTGGAATAAAACTTTGCGTACCCAATATGGCCAAATGTTAAATAGCGTTAGAAAACGACCTAAACAATTAATGAGGAGTCATTTAAAACTAGCACTAAATAGTTTCGATGAATTAACTGAAGCATATAATGAATTAGAAATTAAATATAGAGAGCTACAATCAGAACATGACAAACTTATTAAGTGGTTAAATCAGGGTGTTAATTTTCTTGAACATCAAAGTAAATAATTGAACTAACCTACACATTTTAATGCAATTATAATTGATTAATAGTAGTGCAATAAAGCGAAGAAGTGTAACTGTAAGTAATAATTAGTAAAGCATTTGGAGCAGGGATATATGCGATGTGTTGTCCGGTATAGAACCGGATGCATGTTTAGCGCTTCCAACGGGTTTAAAAGCTGTAAAGGTCCTGTATGAGGGTAAATACAGCCTATTTAAACAAATAGAGTAAATCGAGGACCAAAAGAAAATTACGAGATGTAAAAGAGTGATAAAAGCTCGCATCAAAATTTGTAATCGATAATACTATCGAATTTTGTAGAATAATAATTACATTGTTAAACAGACTAAACCTTTATTCTACAAAATTACAATACCTGCTCGTAAACATTCTGTTTATCCAGTATAATATTGTTAATTGTTATAAGGTCTACCAAATTGGTGGACCTTTTCACATGGAAAACGGAGGGTATAATGTGGAAGTTGTAGTAATTGGAGCAGGATCTGTCGGAATGTTAGTAGCTAGTTTCTTATCACAAGAAAATAACGTAACATTGGTAACTCGAAGAAGCGAGCAAGCAGAAGAATTGAATCGAAATGGACTAATTCGCAAAAATATTGACGATACAATCTCTCAAAGTTCGGTACTCGCGATACCAGAATTTCCTCCCGTTCATACTAGTTCACTTGTGGTTGTAGCCGTTAAATATGGTCAATTACAATCTATTTACCCACTATTAACTTCATTGCCGGAAGATACACCATTGTTATTTTTACAAAATGGGTTGGCCCACTTCGAGGAAGTACTAACTTTACCGCAAAAAAATATTGCTTTTGGTTCATGTCAGTTTGGAGCACAAAAAGAAAATGATCATACGGTTATACATAGAGGATTTGGCGTTTTAAAAATAGCGATTGAACGTGGAGATAAAGACCTTTTTAAATTACTTAGACAAAATAACGAACCTTATTTCCAGTTCGAATATGTATCCAATGCAGAGCAAATGCTGTTTGATAAGGCATTATTAAATTGTTTTATTAATCCATTAACTGCCCTATTAAAAGTGAAAAATGGATATTTAATTGGACATAAACCAACATTTCAAATACTCGAACAATTATTTTTTGAATTAAAAAACGCATTTCCAGATGAAATGTCTCATTTTAATTTTGATGACGTAATATCTTTGTGCAAAAAAACTGCTACTAATACATCATCTATGTTGACAGATTTTATAAATGAAAGACCTTCAGAAATTGAAACAATCGCAGGTGCAATCTTAAAAAAGGCAGACAAAAAATCAATTAATTTACCAACACTTACTACATTATATTACTTAATAAAAGCTGCAGAGGAGAAAAGAGTTGAGAAAATGTGAGCGTTATACTGTATCTAATAAGCTTTATAATCCTATTTCCTATTCTTTTGTTAATAGGAATTTATACAATTTGTAGAAAAAGAAAAGTTAGTGAAGTTAAATCTTTTGGATTTGCAGCAGATGCTACGACCATTGTGTTATTCTTTTCAATACCTCTTTTTATAAGTAGTTTGTGGAATGTGAATATAAGTGCTTACATAATTTGTTTTGCCATTATGATTGCAATCATTTTTACATATATTGATTGGAAAACACAGAAAGAGATTGAAATCCTTCCGTTAATGAAAAAGGTTTGGCGATTTTTATTTATAGTCTTAATGACTACATACATATTAATTTGGATTGTGGGAATGACTCAACAAGTAGTCACATTTGTTTTCTTATCATAAGCAAATTCGTTTGCAGGCGACGAATAAACGTTTACAATATATTATGAATTCGAAATAACTTAAACTTATAAATTTATCGATATTAGCAGATAGTAGAGGAGATTTTAGGAATGAAGCTGGAACAGGTGTCTTTGCCAGTTAACAACAAATTGTTATCTGAATATTGGTCAGGTAGCGAAAAATTACATACTTTTTTTCAATATCCGTTACGTGATGAATCATACTCTAAGCGTGCTGAGTATTTAAAAAATCAAAGTTATAACACGAAACAATTGAGTGAAACCATCCGGTCGTTTATGGAGCCATATGGGTTAACAGGTAAAATAAATGAAAACCTTTCGTATTTAGCTGATGGTTCACCGGTAATTGTTGGTGGACAGCAGGCAGGTATCTTAACTGGTCCTTTATATTCTGTTCATAAAGCAATTTCTGTCATACTACTTGCCAAGGAACAAACAGTAAAATTGGGTACAAAAGTAATTCCGCTTTTTTGGATAGCTGGAGAAGACCATGATTTAGAAGAGATTAATCATACGTTTACAATTTCACAATCTGAGCCGAAAAAACGTGTTTATAGTGAACGAAGTAAACGTAAAACAATGGCATCTACAACAGAAATAAATAAAAGTGAACTAAAAAACACAATTGAAGATATTTTCAAAGATTATGGGGAAACGGAATATACGCAAGACTTATACAAATCCGTTGTTAGTGCTATTGAAGAAAGTAATACATTCACTGACTTTTTTACAAGGTGTATGCACTCATTGTTTAAAGATGAAGGACTCTTAATGATAGATGCTGCATTTGCACCATTCCGTCAATTTGAGTCAAAATTCTTTCAACAAATGATTGAAAATAATGAAAAGATTGCTCAAGTAGTTGTTGAAAAAGAGCAGTTATTGAGTGAATTCGGTTTTGGTACTCCTATTAGTGCGACGACTGACAATGCAAATTTATTTTTTGTAAAAGATGGCGAGCGATATTTACTAGAGCGCAAAAGTGATTATTATATAAATGAAACCGCAAATATTAAGCTTACTAAGGAAGAGATACTTGAGGTTGCAGTGAACAGTCCAGAAAACCTTAGTAACAATGTTGTGACCCGCCCATTAATGCAGGAAATGACAATGCCTGTCCTTGCTTTTGTAGGTGGTCCAGGGGAATTAGCCTATTGGGCAACTTTAAAGGATGCCTTTGAATTATTAAATTTACAAATGCCATTAATTGTACCTCGTTTGAATATTACCTTAATTACACGTCAAGTAGAACAATTGCTAGAAGAGTATCAGTTAACAATTAAAGATGTTTTCAATGGCAAAGTTAAAGAGTTAAAAGACAAGTTTTTAGATAGTATTCAAGACGAAAAAGCTAAGGAACAAATCCAACAATTACACGAACTTGTAGAAGAACATTATGAAAAACTATTAGAACATTTAAATAGGCAACAAATTCATCTAGATCAAATTGTACAAAAAAACAAATCCTATCATCGTCAACAATTTGATTATTTGAAGAGTAAAATAGATCAGCAAGTAATTTTAAAACATGAAAAAATTATTCGTCAATTTAATACAATCTCATCGGAAATCTATCCGAATGACAATTATCAAGAACGAGTATTTAATCCTTATCAATATTTAACGATTTATGGACCTTCATTAATTTCAGATTTATTAGAACTTCCATTTGAATTTTCAAATAACCATAACGTAGTCCATTTGTAATGTTTTTTAAGAGTTATCTCAAAGAGATAACTCTTTTTTTGTGCCTAATTACACGATTTGTTAGTCGGAAAATGGACTTTTCGTATTAATTGTTAAAAGAAGTTATTATTTTACTTAAAATTGTGGAGGAAAGTGGGGGAATGTGGTACATTATTTACTAAAGTGGGGTGAGTAGCATGTTCATGGGAGAATATCAACATTCCGTCGATACAAAAGGACGTCTTATAGTCCCCTCTAAATTTAGAGAGGATTTAGGAACAACTTTTGTAATTACACGCGGACTTGATAACTGTCTATTTGGCTATCCTATGGATGAATGGCGAAAACTCGAAGAAAAGTTAAAACAATTGCCCATGACGAAAAAGGATGCGAGAGCATTTACTAGATTCTTTTTCTCAGGTGCAACCGAAGTTGAAATAGATAAACAGGGACGTATTAATATCCCCGCAACATTAGCTACTTACGCAAAAATAGAAAAAGAATGTGTCGTTATAGGAGTTTCAAGCAAAATTGAGATCTGGGCGAAGGAAGCTTGGGAATCATATGCTGAGGAAGCTGAAGAATCATTCAATGAAATTGCAGAAAATTTAATTGGCTTTGACTTCTAGTTAATTTAGCGCCAAAAAGGAGTATACATTATGTTCGATCATACAACTGTATTATTAAGGGAAACCGTTGATGGGTTGAACATCAAGCCTAATGGAATTTATGTAGATTGTACATTAGGTGGAGCAGGACATAGCGAATATTTAGTAAAACAATTATCGCCTGAAGGTCGATTAATCTGTTTCGATCAAGATATAACAGCTATTGAGCATGCTAAATTACGATTAGCAGATTATTTAGATCGAGTAACATTTGTACATTCAAACTTTCGTTATATCAAAGAGGAACTAGCAAAACTTAATATTTATAAAGTAGATGGCATCCTATATGATTTGGGTGTTTCTTCTCCACAACTTGATACACCAGAAAGAGGTTTTAGTTACCACCACGATGCACCACTAGATATGCGAATGGACCAACATGCGGAGTTAACTGCTTTTAATGTGGTTAATGAGTGGTCTTATGAAGATTTAGTTCGTATCTTCTTCCGTTATGGAGAAGAAAAATTCTCAAAGCAAGTTGCTCGAAAAATTGAGGAAGCAAGGAAAAATGCTCCAATTGAAACAACAGGACAATTAGTAGAACTTATTAAAGAGGGAATTCCAGCCCCTGCTCGCAGAAAAGGTGGACACCCAGCAAAAAGAATATTCCAAGCGATTCGGATTGCAGTTAATGATGAACTAGGTGCTGCTGAAGATTCATTAGAAGATGCAATCGAACTATTAGCCATTGGAGGACGCATTAGCGTAATTACATTCCATTCTTTAGAGGATCGTTTGACGAAAACAATTTTTAAAGAAGCTTCATCGTTACCTGAATTACCACCAGGATTACCAGTAGTACCAGACCAATTTAAACCAACCTTACAATTGGTCACAAGAAAACCAATTCTTCCTTCAGATGAGGAATTAGAGAATAATAACCGATCTAGATCTGCTAAACTGCGAATTGCAGAAAAAATTAACGATAAAGGGGTGTGATTAAATGGCAGTGAGAGCAAGGCAATTTCAAACTTATGTAGAACAACCGACAGTCGTACAACCAAAACAAACCATCATCAAACAACCGAAAAAGAAACGAATTACAGCAAAAGAAAAAGTACTATATATAGCATTTATTGTAGTGGTTTCAATACTGGCCGTTACAATATTACATAAACAAAGTTCAATACAACAATCTACGATGGAAATTCAAACTATTCAAAGTGAAATATCGGAAATATCTAAACAAAATGTCGATTTAAAAGTTAAAGTTGCTGAACTTTCAAGATATGATCGTATTATGAAAAAAGCAAAAGCACTCGGTTTAACTCTCAATGAGAAAAATGTAAAGGTAGTGCCGGGAGAATGAAAAAGAAAAAATTTCGATTCCAATGGGGAGCCTTTCTAATGTTAGTTATTTACGGAGGGCTCTTTTTTGCATTATTTGTAAAAATTGTCCATATTCAAGCGACCGGTGTCGTAAATGGACAAGTATTAGAAGCTAGAGCAGCTGCTCTATATGGAAAAGAAGCTGTGCTAACAGCTGAGCGAGGGAAAATTTTAGACCGAAGTGGCAATATCATTGCAGAAGATACATTAAGCTATCGACTAATTGCAGTCGTTAGTCCGGAAGCTTCAAAAAACTCAAAGACTCCAAGACATGTTACTGATCCACAAGCAACCGCTAAAATATTAGCAAAATACATTAATATGGATGAAACTGATATTTATAATAATTTAACTAAAAAAATACGAGATTCAAAAACTGGTGAATTGAAGCAACCTTACCAAGTAGAGTTCGGTGTAGCTGGTCGTAGCATAAGTCATGAAATAAAATCAGCTATCGAAGCAGAAGAACTTCCTGGAATTGTATTTTCGAGCGATACGAAAAGATATTATCCAAATGGACCATTTGCGTCTCATTTAATTGGTTTTGCAATGAAAGAACAACAGGATGACAATTCATTTAAAACGATTGGAAAGATGGGTTTAGAACAGTTCTATAATGAACAACTAACAGGAGTAAACGGTTCACTTCAATATAAAAGTGATGCTTTTCACTACCTATTACCAAATAGTGAGAAGATGATTAAACCTGCTAAAGATGGTAGCGATATTTATTTAACGATCGATAAAACAATCCAAAACTTTTTGGAAGAATCTATGTCGAAGGTTTATGAAAAATATGAAGCAGAATCTATGATTGCTATTATTGCGGATCCAGATACGGGAGAAATACTTGCGATGAGTCAACGTCCTACTTTTGATCCGGAAAATAGAGTTGGTTTAGTAGATTGGTTGAATACTTCAACACAAAAAATACTAGAGCCTGGTTCTACAATGAAGATTTTTACATTAGCTTCTGCAATTGAAACAGGAAATTGGCATCCAGGTGCATTTTACCCGTCAGGATCTTATACAGTATTTGATAGAACAATTCGAGATCATAATAATGTTGGTTGGGGATCCATAACTTATTTAGAAGGGTTTCAACGTTCCTCCAATACATTGATGGCCTATATGTTAGAAAATATAGGAAATGATGTTTTTGTAGATTACTTGGATAAGTTCGGTTTCGGAAAGAAAACAGGTATTGATTTACCTGGAGAAGTAAGCGGAACCATTAAAACTGACTGGGCTATCGACTACGTAACAACTTCATATGGACAAGGTTCAACAGTTACACCTATTCAACTTATACAGGCTATGACTGCTATAGCTAATGAGGGGAAAATGATGCAACCATATGTGATTGATAGAGTAGTAGATTCAGAGGGTAAAACCGTACAAAAGCATGAACCTACTGTCAAAGGTACACCTATAGCCGCAGAAACTGCTAAACAAGTTCGTGATATATTAGCATCAACTGTTACAGCTCAGTATGGTACTGCGAAAAAATTTGCAATTGATGGGTATGACGTAGCTGGGAAAACAGGAACTGCATATATTGCTGACCCAGATAATCCTGGCCGCTACTTATCAGGTCAAAATAATTATCTGTATTCATTTTTAGGTATGGCACCAGCAGATGATCCTCAGCTAATTATGTATGTTGCTGTGAAACAACCACAATTAGAGACAGGGGAAACTGGATCTGATCCAGTAAGTGAAGTATTTAATTCTGTAATGGAAAACAGTCTTAAGTATTTAAATATTGACCCCGAGAATGTTGCTGAAGTAGATACATTTACTATGGATAACTATATTTCTAAAAATACAAGTGAAGTAGAACAAAGTTTACGAGAGACTGGACTTAACCCAATTATTATTGGTGAAGGCGGTAAAATAATTGACCAATATCCAAATAAAGATTTGCAAGTTACAAAAGGAAGTCTCGTTTACTTAAAAACAGAAGGTGCTAGTACAATACCTGACTTTACAAACTGGTCACTCCGAAATGTATTAATATATAAAGCAATGTCTGGGCTGAATATTGAAATAGCAGGAGAAGGGTATGTTGAAAATCAAAGTGTATCAGAAGGCGTGATTGCTAGAGACTCTTCACTAATTGTAGTAAATTTAAAAACTCCTGAAGAAACTTTTTTACCTCCAGTTGAGGAAGTAAGTGGTGAATTAATAGATCTACCACAAGATTAATCAGAGTTAAGGAAGGTTTTTTCGATTTTCTAATAGAATACTAGTCCAATTTATTTCATACCTTGTTAAAAACGAGGTGTGAATGTCGAATGAAGTGGATTTCGAGCATATCCAAAAAACGATTGAGACTAATAGTAATTGCCTTCATGATATTCGGGCTTGCTGTCGTCATTCGATTGTTTTATGTCCAGGTTCTTCAATATGACCGGTTAACTGAGCTTGCAAAACAAAACTGGGATCGTGAAGTGCCATTTGCATCAGAACGTGGTGCAATTACAGATAGAAATGGTGAAATTATCGTCACGAACAAGTTAGCTCCTACTCTATATTTTATGCCTGCACAAAACGATAATATCGAAGAAGCGGCAAGGCAAATTGCAGAGGTATTAGATCTTGATGAGAAAAAGCTTTATGAAAAAATGAACTCGAAAGCCTACTTAGTAAAGCTTGCACCAGAAGCGAAGAACATTTCGTATGAACAAGCTGTGCAAATTCAAGGTCTAAAAATAGACGGGCTATACAGTGGAGTAGATTATGTAAGACATTATCCTTACGGAACTTTACTATCCAGGTTCCTTGGCTTTACAGGGTATGATACACAAGGTCTTGCTGGTATTGAATATCAATATGATAAGATACTGACATCAAAAGATGCAGCTATCCGATTATTTACAGATGCTGCTGGAAATGCTTTACCCCATGTTGATGATGAATGGCGGGACGGAAAACAAGGTGCAACTGTAGAATTAACAATTGATTTACAAGTGCAACAAGTAGTCGAACGTGAGTTATCACAAGCAATGGAAAAATATGATGCAGATCAAGCCTTAGCGATTGCAATGAATGCAAAAACAGGTGAAATATTAGGTTTAGCATCATTTCCAACCTATGATCCAGCTAATTTCGAAGAGGTTGAGCAATCAATCTACAATCGAAATTTACCTGTTTGGATGACATATGAACCGGGATCTACATTTAAAATTATTACACTTAGTGCTGCCCTGGAAGAGGGGGTAGTAAATTTGGAAAATGATCGATTTTATGATCCCGGTTACACAATCGTTGAAGGTGCGAGACTTCGCTGCTGGAAACGTGAAGGTCATAAAGATGAAACATTTTTACAAGTTGTAGAGAATTCTTGTAACCCAGGATTTATCGAACTTGGACAAAGAGTTGGCCCTGACAAATTAATGGGATATATAAAAGACTTTGGTTTTGGCGAAGCAACTGGTTCAAATATTCCTGGGGAAGCAAAAGGGATTTTATTTTCTGAAGATCGATTTGGTCCTGTAGAACATGCTACGACCTCTTTTGGTCAAGGTATTTCAGTCACACCAATACAACAAATTACAGCAGTTGCCGCAGCAGTAAATGGTGGTAAATTATTTACACCTTATGTTGTATCAAGGATTGTTGATTCTGATACTGGGAAAGTCATTCAAGAAAACAAACCTGAACTTAAGAAACAAGTCATTAGTGAAGAGACATCAGCAAAAGTAAGAAGTGCCCTTGAGTCTGTTGTGGCAAATGGTTCAGGTCGACAAGCTTTTAGAGATGGTCTTCGAATTGGTGGTAAAACTGGTACTGCTCAGAAGGTTCAAGATGGAAGATATATGGATGGCAATTATATTGTTTCCTTTATCGGTTTTGCACCTGCAGATGATCCGGAAATTGTTGTTTACGTGGCAGTTGATAATCCGAAAAGTGCAACTGTATTTGGAAGTACGATTGCAGCTCCTATTGTTGGTCAAATTATTGAGGATATTGCACCAACGATTGGTTTAGAAGTTAATCGGGAAGGTCAACTTGAAAAGCAATACCGTTGGGGAGATCCAATTACTGACCGAGTACCGAATTTGGTAGGTTTAAAAGTTGATGAAATTATGAAATTACACTACCCTTATCGTATCGAAATACATGGAGAAGGGGACTTAGTTGTTTCTCAATTACCAGAACCTGAAAATATATTAGAAGTTGATGATACAATTCATATTTACACAAGCAATGAACCATCTGAAACAACGCCAAATTCAGAAAATGAAGCAAATACGAATAAAGAAACGAATTCTAATGATGAAACGGATTAGTTTGTGTATTACAATATAAAACTGTATGAAAGAACATGATTTAAAGGAGATCTAACATGACAATCGCAACAACAATTACCATTTTAGCAATTTCATTTTTCATTTCAGTGATTCTTGCACCATTTCTCATACCTATATTACGTAGGTTAAAATTTGGGCAGAGCATTCGCGAAGAGGGTCCAAAATCTCACATGAAAAAAGCAGGAACCCCGACGATGGGCGGTATCATATTTTTAATTTCAATCATTGCTACAACGGTCATTGTTGGAAATTTAATAAATGTGTTCACTACACAAACAGTAGTTATGCTTCTTGTTTTATGTGGATTTGGTTTAATTGGCTTTTTAGATGATGGAATTAAAGTTATTTTTAAACGAAATTTAGGTCTTACATCACTGCAAAAACTTATAGGACAAATTATTATTTCGATTCTATCCTTCTTACTTTTAAGACTTGGGGGTACATTTGATACAACAGTAACGATACCATTTGTTGAATGGTCTGTTGATCTTGGTATTTTATATGTAGGATTCTTAATCTTCTGGTTAGTAGGATTTTCAAATGCAGTGAACTTAACTGATGGATTAGATGGACTTGTTGCAGGAACTGCTTCAATTGCATTTACTGCATTAGGTGTCATTGCTTTGTTTAATGGCCAAATAGATGTTGCTATTTTTACATTTGCTATTACTGGTGCTTTACTTGGGTTCTTACTTTTCAATGCAAATCCTGCAAAAGTATTTATGGGTGATACCGGGTCGCTTGCACTCGGTGGAGCCCTAGCATTAGTTTCCATTTTAGTAAAACAAGAATTGTTGTTACTAATCATCGGAATAGTATTTGTATTTGAAACCTTATCAGTTATTCTTCAAGTGGCCTATTTTAAGTTAACTGGTGGTAAAAGAATTTTTAAAATGACCCCGATTCATCATCACTTTGAATTATCTGGATGGTCAGAAAGAAAAGTAGTACTAGTATTTTGGTTTACAGCATTAATCGCAGCATTAATAGGTGTGTTATCGGAGGCATTATTATGATTCAAAATGCACAGTTTCAATATAAAAAAGTACTAGTATTAGGGCTTGCAAAAAGTGGCGTCGCTGCTGCTGAGCTTTTGCACGAATTAGGAGCATTTGTTACTGTGAATGATTCGAAGCCCTTTGAGGATAACCCACAGGCTCAAGACTTGTTGAAAAAAGGGATCACAGTCATTTGTGGAAGACATCCTGAAGATTTACTTGATGAAGGTTTTGAATGGATTGTAAAAAATCCAGGAATTCCTTATAGTAACCCAATTATTAAAGATGCTATTAATCGAAATTTACCCGTTATAACAGAAGTTGAACTCGCTTACTTAATAAGTGAAGCACCCTTTATAGGAATAACTGGTACAAACGGTAAAACAACAACAACAACCTTAATATTTGAAATGCTTAAGAATGGAAATAGGAATCCGCTTATAGCAGGAAATATTGGAACCGTAGCATGTGGTGTAGCTAAAGAAGCAACAAAAGATGACTGTATTGTTACCGAACTTTCATCTTTCCAATTAATGGGTGTTCAAAAGTTTAAACCGAAAATTGCAATTCTGACTAATTTGTACGATGCGCATTTAGATTACCATGGAACATTTGAGGATTACGCACAAGCAAAGTTGAATATTACGAGGAATCAAGATGAATCTGATTGGTTAATTTATAATGCGAATCAGAAAATCGTAGAACAATATGTAAAAGATTCGAAAGCAAAAAAAGTTCCTTTTAATTCTGAACAAAGAACTGAAAGTGGGATTAGTGCTGACGTATCTACAATCTATTGGGAAGGTAAGCCGTTTATTGAAAGGTCCAACATCGCACTTCCAGGCAAGCATAATTTAGAAAACATTTTAGCTGCTTTAGCCGCATGTATTCTTTACGGTTGTGAGAAAGAAAAGATGGAAGATATATTAAAAACCTTTACTGGTGTACGTCATCGTACTCAATTTGTTCGTGAATGGAACGGCAGAAAAATTTATAACGATTCAAAAGCAACAAACTGCCTTGCAACAAAAGTTGCACTCGATGCTTTTACGGAGCCAACAATTTTAATAGCCGGTGGACTTGAAAGAGGTCATTCTTTTGAAGAACTTCGTGAGTCTATGAAAAATGTAGTTGGGGTAGTTGCATTTGGACAGACTAAAAATCGCTTCATTGAATTTGCACAATCTTGTGGAATATCAATAACAAAACTTGCAGATGATGTAGAGGATGCTGTTCAAAAAGCAGCTGAGATTTCAAATCCTGGAAATGTTATTTTACTTTCTCCTGCATGTGCAAGCTGGGATCAATACCCAAATTTTGAGGTGCGTGGAGATTTGTTTATAGAAAACGTCTTAAAGCTAAATTAAGTAATTATAGGAAAGGATGCCTTAGCTGAAATTTACGTATAAGAGGCTTTTCATTATCTCGAGCATATTGCTATCAGTAGTAGGTGTATTGTTTATATTTTCTGCTGGTACATATTGGAGTTCGATTCACTATGAAGGACAGACCCCTTTCTATATTAGACAATCAATTTATTTAGCAATAGCACTTATCGTTTTCTTTACAGTAATTAATATGCCATTGTTTACAGAAGAGAAAGCTTGGATCTCGTTATACATTTTTTCGTTGATATTGTTAGTATTAGTTTTAATCCCAGGGATTGGCCTTTCACGTAATGGCTCCCAGAGTTGGATTGGTTTAGGACCATTAACAATGCAACCAGCGGAATTAGTGAAAATTACGACCTTAATGTATTTAAGCTTTTTGTTAAGTAAAGTTAAAAATAGTGAACGCGTAGTTCAATTAAAACATTTTTTAATTTTAATCATACCGTGTGCATTAATTATGTTACAACCTGACTTTGGTTCCGTATTTATCTTAATTGTTTCATCCTTTATGTTATTTTTTGTTGCAAGGTATCCAGTTAAGTTATACGTCGGAATTATTGCACTAGGTGTTGTAGGATTGACTGCATTAATAATGTCAGCACCTTATCGACTTCAACGAATCTTTGCATTCATTGATCCTTGGGGTGACCCACTAGGTGCTGGCTTCCAAGGTGTGCAATCGATGTTAGCAATTGGACCAGCTGGCTTGTTAGGTCATGGCTTTGGAGATAGTCGCCAAAAGTTTTTGTACTTACCAGAGCCTCAAAACGACTTCATCTTCTCTATCATTCTTGAGGAAATTGGCTTTTTAGGTGGATGTGTTGTACTACTATTATTCGGTATGTTCATCTACTCAGGAATTGGATTAGCTATGCAAGCAACCCAAAGCTCACATTTTTATGCGATTGTATCCCTAGTTAGTATGATCGGCTTCCAAGCATGCTTAAATATTGGTGTTGTAGTTGGTTTAATACCAGTAACAGGTGTAACATTACCGTTTATAAGCTATGGTGGTACATCACTAATGATTATTTGGTTTATCGTAGCAATTGTTATTAGTTTTTCAAATCGAAGTGAAGTAAGTTCATAACTTTTGGGAGGAGGAGTAAAAATGGAAAAAGTAATAGATATAGAAGATCGTATTCCTACATTGCGAGAAAAAAGAAGAAAACGAACAAACAAAAAATTTATATTCTTAATTACATTATTTTTTGTTACCTTATTTTTACTCCTTTATTTCCAATCTCCATATAGTGACATAAAAACCATCAATGTAAAAGGGTCATCTTTAGTTGGTGAAGAGGAATACATAAAACAATCAAGTTTACAGGTTGGACAATCGATGTGGAGTTTTAAAGAAAAGGAAATTGAGGATCATTTAAAAGAGCTAGATTGGGTGAAAAATGTCGAGGTAAATAAAAAGTGGCTTACTTCGGTAGAAATAAAAATAGAGGAATGGCAAAAGGTAGCTTACATTTCTAAACAAAACGGGTTTTATCCCATTTTAGAAAATGGGATTATTTTTAATGAAATTAGTTCGAATGCACCCATTGATGCACCAATTTTTTTAGCTTTTGATGATAACGAGATGCGAGAAAGATTGTTAAAAGAACTAGCTGACCTTAATCCTACAGTGTTATCAATGATATCCCAGATTAATGCAACTCCTACTGAATCAGATCCTTATGCCATCACATTATTTATGAATGATGGATATGAAGTAAGAGCGGAGATCACTTCGTTGTCTGAAAAGTTAAATTATTATCCTTCTATCGTTGCACAAATCGAAAATGCGGGCGAATATGAAAAAGGTATTATTGATATTGAAGTCGGAACATACTATAGATCTTTCTCGGAAGAATACGCTTTTAAATATTCAGAAGAAAATTCGGAGGAATCTTCGGATATAGATTCTACAAATTATGACAACAATGCTAATACAGACGAACAGGAAGTGTTAGCAGATGAGTAGAAACAAATATATGAAAGCTCCTTCTCGAAAAAGTATGATTATTCTCATTGTATGTATCATTACAGGATTTATTATTGGTTTTTCATATAATTTAACAAAAGATAATAAAAAAATAACAAGTCCTAGTGTTTCCCAAGAGGAAACATATCGAGAAGATTTAATTCGCCAACAAGAAAGAAATAAAGAGCTTTCTGAAGAGTTAAACGAATTGCAACAAACAATTCGAGATTTTGAGAAAACCTTTGCTTCTAACAAGGATGAATTTGAAATACTTCAACAAGAAGCAGAAAAATTACGCTTAATGTTAGGTGAAATTCCTGCAGTGGGACAAGGGATACGTATTACATTAAATGATGCTGAATATAACCCTAACAATTCAAATCCAAATGATTATATTGTTCACGATAGCCATATTTTTAAAGTGGTCAATGAACTAAAAATATCAGGTGCTGAAGCGATTTCTATAAATGGACATAGGTTAAAATCGAATTCTTATATTAATTGTACAGGTCCTGTCATCACAATTGATGGAAGTCAATATCCTGCTCCATTTGTTGTAGAAGCGGTTGGTAATCCTGAAGTATTAATTTCATCTTTACAAATTGTTGGAGGAGTATTTGACCAACTTATTAATGATCAGATTGTTGTGACGATTGAGAAAAAGGGACAAATTACAATGCCTTCTGTAAACGAAACTCAAAGTTAGGACACAGCTTTAGGAGGGAAACAGAATGAACATGAAAGTAGTGACCCGAATCACAATTGTGTCGTTTATTGTAGGACTTATGATTGCTGTCCAATATAATACTGTAAAGGAACCGTCAGCAAGGGATACAAGGGATTCTTGGGAACTAAGACAAGCATTATCTGAGGAGAAAAAGAGGCATTCCCAGTTACTTTCTGAAATTCTCGCATTAAATGACGTAGTCAACAAATATAAAAACAATGAGACAGAAAATTTAGGAGATGTTCTGTCAAATACAGTAGAGCATCTAAAACAAGAGGCAGGTCTATTGGAAGTAACTGGACCTGGTATTACCATTACGATTAGCCCCGCTATGGAATTAGTACAATCTGGATTCTCCATTAAACCCATTTCTCCTGAATTACTATATCGGTTAGTGAATGAAATCAATCGATTTGAAGGGCAATTCATTGAAATAGATGGTCAAAGAGTTGTCCATACTACGGCAATTCGTGATATTAATGGTTCAACTACAGTAAATGGTATTCCCATAAGTAAGTCAGATGTTGAAATAAAAGTAATTACTGATAGTTATGAAAAGGCAGAAAAACTGAACAACTACTTAAATATCTCATCTTTTAGAGATGCTTTTTATATCGATAATTTAAATTTAGTTATTGGTAAACCCGAAAAAAGCGTAACAATCGCAGAATATGATAGAGCATTGGAAAATGAGTTTTTAATCGAACAAAAAGGGGAATAAAGTATGTGGCTGCCATTTTTAGGATTAATATTAGGACTAGCCTTAGGATTGTTAACCGATATTCAAATCCCTTCTATGTATGAAAACTACCTATCAATTGCGGTACTTGCTGCATTGGATACATTATTTGGTGGTATCCGTGCTTACTTGCAACAAGTATATGATGATAAAGTATTCATTTCCGGATTTTTCTTTAATATTGTGTTAGCTGCTGGACTAGCTTTTTTAGGTGTTCATCTAGGAGTTGACTTGTACTTAGCTGCTATTTTTGCCTTTGGAGTCCGGCTTTTCCAAAATATAGCGGTTATTCGACGAATTTTGATACAAAAATGGGATGAAAGACATATAAAAAAGAGTGAAAAAACTATAGAATAGCGGTAAAATCTTATAGTAAGTAGTAAATTACTTAGACAATATGTAAATTTTACAATAGAATGAGTTATAAGAGTAATCGAAGGAGGTGCGGGAAAGTTGAATAACCAAGATATATATATTTCCCTAGATATAGGCTCAGCTTCAGTCAAAGTATTAATTGGGAAAGTGAACAACGAACAACTACATGTCATCGGGGTCGGAAATGTGAAATCAAGCGGCGTTCGAAAAGGAGCGATCGTTGACATCGATGCAACGGTACAATCCATTCGAAAAGCTGTTGAGGAAGCTGAGCGAATGACAGGCATTTCTATCAATGAAGTCGTATTAGGTATTCCAGCAAATCAGACTACTTTACAATCTGTTAAAGGTGTTGTCGCAGTAAATAGTGAAAACCGTGAAATTACGGATGATGATTTAGAAAGAGTCATTGAATCCGCACAAGTGATGTCGATTCCACCTGAACGTGAGTTAGTGAACTTATTACCGAAACAATTTATTGTTGATAATTTAGAGGAAATAAAAGATCCGCGTGGAATGATTGGTATACGGTTGGAAATGGATGCTACAATGATAACAACGTCAAAAACTTTATTACATAATGTATTACGTTGTGTTGAGCGTTCAGGTTTGCATATTAGAGAGATTTATTTACAACCATTAGCTGCTGGTTTCTTTGCTTTAACAGAAGATGAAAAAAATCAAGGAACTGCCTATATTGATTTAGGTGGAGGTTCTACTACCATTTCAGTTTTTGAAGATGGACTACTAACACATGCAGGAGTAGTACCAGTTGGTGGAGAACATGTAACTAAGGACTTATCTATTATTCTAAAAACAACAACTGAACAAGCAGAAAAGATTAAGAAACAATTTGGACATGCCTTTTATGATGATGCTTCTGAAGAGGAAATCTTTGAAGTACCAGTTTCTGGCACTGATATGGTAGATCAGTATAACCAAAAATTTATATCTGAGATTATCGGTGTACGTTTAGAAGAATTGTTTGAATTAGTATTAGACGAGCTTGCTAGACTTGGGGTTAGAGACTTACCAGGTGGAATTGTTATTTCTGGTGGCGTAGCTCAGTTAGAAGGTGTGGCTCAATTAGCGCGTGAAGTAATGCAAACACGCGTAAGAGTTTATACTCCTGATTATATTGGTGTACGTGAACCATCCTATACCACTGCTGTTGGATTAATTAAATATGCTAGTATGGAAGATGAGTTTTACGGTAGAACAAATACAGACTCTACGGTGACGTATGCCACAGTTGGAGCAAATGCAACTCCTACTAAGAAAAATTCAAATTCAGCTGAAAAAGCCGATAACAGTAATAAAACAAGTGTCATCAACAAAGCAAAGAGACTGTTTGATAAGTTTTTTGAATAGAAACTGTTAATATATACGACTAGAGTGGTAGGAGGAAAAAGAATGTTGGAATTTGATACTAGTATCGACCAGCTAGCTAACATCAAAGTAATTGGCGTTGGTGGCGGCGGTAATAATGCAGTTAATAGAATGATTGAACATGGAGTACAAGGTGTTGACTTTATAGCAGTTAATACTGATGCTCAAGCTTTGAATCTATCAAAAGCAGAGTTTAAATTACAGATTGGTGGAAAGTTAACTCGTGGTTTAGGAGCAGGTGCAAACCCAGAAGTGGGAAAGAAGGCTGCTGAAGAAAGCCGCGAACAAATTGAAGAGCTATTACGTGGAGCAGATATGGTCTTTGTAACGGCTGGAATGGGTGGAGGTACCGGTACTGGTGCTGCACCTGTAATTGCATCCATTGCTCGCGATTTAGGTGCTTTAACGGTTGGGGTAGTTACACGTCCATTCTCATTTGAAGGGAAAAAACGTCAAACTCAAGCAATCGGTGGAATTGCTTCAATGAAGGATGCAGTGGATACGTTAATTGTGATCCCGAATGATAAGCTATTACAAATTGTAGACAAAAATACACCAATGGTTGAAGCATTCCGTGAAGCTGATAACGTTCTTCGCCAAGGTGTTCAAGGTATTTCGGATTTAATTGCAACACCAGGTTTAATTAACCTAGACTTTGCTGACGTGAAAACGATTATGTCGGACAAAGGATCAGCTTTAATGGGTATCGGGATTGCGACTGGTGAAAATCGCGCAATGGAAGCTGCTAAAAAAGCAATTTCAAGTCCTTTACTAGAAACATCTATCGATGGTGCTAAAGGTGTCATCATGAATATTACTGGTGGATCGAATTTAAGTTTATTTGAAGTACAAGAAGCTGCCGATATTGTAGCATCTGCTTCAGATGAAGAAGTGAATATGATCTTTGGTTCTGTTATTAACGAAAACTTAAACGACGAGATTATCGTTACAGTGATTGCAACAGGCTTTACTGAAGATATTTTAACACCACAACCAAAAGCACGTAATGTAAATGGTGGTGTACGTAATTCACAGCCTACAACGAATGGTCGAGAGCGCATAGAACAAACTCAAGTTGAACAACCTGTTCGAAGCAACAATCAAACGAATCAAGCCCAAGAAGATATGTTAGACATTCCAACATTTTTACGTAATCGTAGAAATCGCTAACTATAAAAATACGAACTGCCTTGAAAGAAATACAATCTTTCAAGGCAGTTTTTTTTGTGCCTTTTTATGTGCCAGGTACTGGAACAATTCAGAATCTTTCGTGTACCAGGTACACACACAATTCAATACAATTCAGAATCTTTCGGGTACCAGGTACACACACAATTTAGTACAATTCAGAATCTTTCGGGTACCAGGTACACACACAATTCAATACAATTCAGAATCTTTCGGGTACCAGGTACACACACAATTCAATACAATTCAGAATCTTTCGGGTACCAGGTACACACACAATTTAATACAATTCAGAATCTTTCGGGTACCAGGTACACACACAATTTAATACAATTCAGAATCTTTCGGGTACCAGGTACACACACAATTCAATACAATTCAGAATCTTTCGGGTACCAGGTACACACACAATTTAATACAATTCTGAATATTTTGAGTTTTTACACAATAATTGGAAATTCGATAAACTTCCTAATAATTCACTTATAAATAAAGTAAATAGCGTTCATAATTTGCTAGCGTTTATTCATATTATTGTAAATTAATTTGATAACGTCGATTTTCATGACTTTATGTTAAGCTTTGTCAAAATTATTTTTAGATTGTGTACGACGGTTTGACAATTTCTACAACTCTTAAATGCTAATCTATCAATAGGAGGACGCTAAAATGATTGGAGAATTACTCGTACTATACAATACGTTGTTTAATTATTTTTTATTAAAATTCACACAAGAAATAACGGGATTGTATGTTAAACGAAGTAGGTTGATCCTCAGTGCATTTTGTAGCGGACTAATCGCAAGTATTTTGCATCAATCTTTACTTGGAGCTGTGCTTAGTTTCGTCATACTAATTGGGGTAGCATTTTCATTTAATATCCAAACACTATTAAAACAGGGAACTGTACTATTTCTTGCAACATTTTTTCTCGGTGGATTATTAACTAGCTTATTACCTTTCTTACTCAAACAATCTGATTTTCTATTTTTCATCTTCTGTACGTCTATTGCATTTATAAGTTTATCTGCTATTCATTTAAAGTGGAGAACGATGAAACAAGAGAAAATACAGCAATCGTTTGTAGTGGATTGTGAATTGCAGCTTTTACAAAACACTTATTATCTAAAAGGTTTTATCGATACAGGTAATGAAGCTGTGGAGCCAATGAGTCAAAAACCAGTACATTTCCTATCTTATCAAGCAGTATCAAATAATTTACCAAGTGAATTTCACGATGCACTACTGCAATGGGATGAAAAAGATCCTTATCAATTAAAAATGTTCCCATCAACTGTTTACCCCAAAATTCGAATTTTGACACTCTCCACTGTGCAAAAAGAGAAGTCCACAGTGCTTGCATTTCGATTCGATCGACTGAAAATAAGTGGAACTACAAATAAAGAAATATATGACGAATACGTTGTATTTACCCGTAATGATGCAAAGTACCCACAAGATGCACAATTGATATTGCACGTTTTAGCGCTTAGTTAACTTCATTCTTTGAAGTTTGCTTCTTTATTAAGTTATGAGTTGTATGCAAAGGATTATTCCATTCGGTATGGGTTCTTCTCCAATTGAATGAAGTTAATGCCTCCAGCGGATGTCACAGCCCTTTAAATGAATTTATCTAGCCGATAAATTCAAAGTAAAAATGTTAAATCTGTGACCCAAAGCTTGCGGCAGTCACACATACGCCAAGTGGAATTGAATTTAAGTGATTCATAAAGGGGGAAAATGATTGTTTAAAACGGTAATAGCCTTTTTTCAAAAAATATTCAGTAAGTTTCGCACTAAAGGAACGTACTATATAGGGGGGCACGATTCATTGCCAGTACCATTAACTAGAGAAGAAGAAATGACAGTTATTGAAGCCTTTATGAATGGAGATTTACGAGCAAGAGATACTTTAATTGAAAGAAATTTACGTCTAGTAGTATACATCGCAAGAAGGTTTGATAATACAGGAACACCTATTGAAGATTTAATTAGTATCGGCTCAATTGGACTAATAAAGGCAATCGAAACATTTAACACAGAAAAGAATATTAAACTTGCTACTTATGCATCCCGCTGTATTGAAAATGAAATTTTAATGCACTTAAGAAAAACTAGTCGTATGAAAGGTGAAGTCTCTTTAGATGAGCCATTAAATTCAGATCCTGATGGCAATGAATTATTATTGTCAGATATTTTAGGAACAGAAGAAGAGATTATCATGAACGATGTTGAGAAAAAAATCGAGCGTGCAACGATGTTTCAAGCAATTAACGGCTTAAGTGAAAGAGAAAGATACATTATGGAATGTCGTTTCGGCTTAAACGGAAAACAAGAAATGACTCAAAAAGAAGTGGCTGACCATTTAGGAATTTCTCAATCTTATATTTCTCGCCTTGAGAAAAAAATCATTTTAGATTTACGTGAGCATTTAAATCAGCCGATTTCTTAATCTGTTTTTTAAAAACTGAATATTCTTTCTACTTTTATATAAACTTAAATTATATCGTTTCCATCAACCATTATATGCACATTACCCGCGAAAAACTCTAAATGAACTTATAAAGTTAGTGAAGTTCATTGGATGAAATTGGACGTGGATAACGTGCATATTCTTTTTTAATCCGGACAAACTTAAAAAACAGTTCAGAGAAAAAAATATAGTTCGGAGGAAAAGAAGATGGTGCGAACAAAAGTAGAGCTTTGTGGTGTTGATACAGCTTCTTTGCCAGTACTAAAACATGAAGAGATGAGAGAGTTGTTTGTTCGATTACAGAGTGGAGAAGAATGGGTTAGAGA
This sequence comes from Ureibacillus acetophenoni, assembly GCF_900220965.1. Lineage (GTDB taxonomy): Bacteria > Bacillota > Bacilli > Bacillales_A > Planococcaceae > Ureibacillus > Ureibacillus acetophenoni. The sequence continues at coordinate 437,710 of NZ_OBQC01000001.1, forward strand.
TGAACTCGTCATATGTAATTTAAGACTTGTATTAAGTATTGTAGGGAGATTTTCTTATCGTGGTGAACAGGCAGATGATTTATTCCAAGTTGGATGTATCGGTCTACTAAAAGCTATCGATCATTTTGATTTAAAGCATAATGTACGATTTTCAACATATGCTGTACCAATGATAATTGGTGAAATTCGTAGACATCTACGTGATCATCATGCGTTAAGAGTCTCTAGATCTTTAAGGGATATTGCTTACAAAGCTATGCAAGCAAAAGAAGCCTTCATTACAGAAAATCTATATGAACCAACAATAGAGCAATTAGCTGAAATGATTGAAATGAAAAAAGAAGATGTGCTCTATGCACTAGATGCTATACAAGATCCATTGTCTTTACAAGAACCTATCTATTCTGATGGTGGTGACGCGGTATTTATAATGGATCAGCTGCGTGACGATGATGTATCAGAAGAACAATGGGTAGCATACGTTAGTGTAAAAGAGAGTATGCAAAAACTTGATGAAAGACAACAATTAATCTTAGCGAAAAGATTTTACTATGGCGAGACGCAAACAGAGATTGCTAAATCCTTAGGAATTTCTCAAGCCCAAATCTCAAGACTTGAAAAAAATGCAATCGAAACAATGCAAAAAGATTATAAAGTAAACTAAGAACTATTTTGTCTAAAAAAAATTAAATTCAAATATATCATCAAAACATCGGACGCACTAGGTATCTACTTAGTGCGTCTTTATTTTTATTTGATGTAAAACAATCAGTGGGAGTCTATACCCTTATACTTAAAACTGTGAAAGGAGTATTTATTTATGAGATTTTCAACGGTACAGCAAAAAGAAATTATTGAAGCTTCGAGTGGGAGATTTATTGGTTTCATCGTTGATGCTGAGGTAGATGAACATACAGGGAAAATAGTTTCGTTCTTAGTTTCAGAACCAAAAAAATTCTTATCCTTTATGCAAAATGAGGAAGCCGTGAGTAAAGTTCTAATAAGTGATATATTAGTTATTGGGAAAGATGTTATTTTAGTGAAGTCTGCATATGAATAGAATGCGCTAAACATTGAAAATTACTATACACATTGTTACAATAAATTAAAATGAAGTAAAGTTGGGAAATATATGGCTAAGATTAGTGAAAATTTAATTAATATACAATCGGATATAGATCAAGCAAAAGAGAATAGTAAATATGGTCAAGATGTTACAATCATTGCTGTAACAAAACAAGTGTCTACTGAAAGAACAAAAGAAGTATTAGATAATAATATTTTTCATTTAGGTGAAAATCGCCCGGAAGGATTATTAGCTAAAAAAGAAGAATTAAATGATAAGGCAATTTGGCATTATATTGGTTCACTACAGACTAGAAAAGTGAAGCAGGTTATTAATGAAATTGATTATCTTCATTCCCTAGACAGAATGAGTTTAGCTACTGAAATTGAAAAACGGGCAGAAAAACCTGTCAAATGCTTTGTTCAAGCAAATGTATCTGGAGAAGAATCGAAGCATGGGTTATCTAGAGAAGAGGTTATTCCTTTTATTCAATCATTAGCAGAGTTTTCAAAAATTCAAATTGTTGGGTTAATGACAATGGCACCAAATACAGAGGATGAATCTGTTATTAGAAAAGTATTTTCAGATTTAAAACAATTACAACAAGAAGTTGTCGAATTACAGTTACCATATGCACCTTGCACAGAACTATCAATGGGAATGTCTAATGATTACGCCATTGCGATTGAAGAAGGTGCAACGTTTATAAGAATTGGTACAGCACTTGTTGGATAGAAAAGAGGGAAGCGTATGAGTATGAAAAATAAAATTAAAAATTTCTTTTACTTAGAAGAAGAGGAAGAAGATGTACAACCTGCTAGCCAACCTCCAGTTAAGCAACAACAAGAGCAACCAGTGAAAACTCGAGCGAAAAAAGAGCGTAAACCAGAGCCGGAAGCACCTTTTAATGTGGTAAGTATTCAGTCAGCCAACTCATTGAAAAGTTCAAAAGTCGTGATCGTAGAACCAAGAGTATATGCTGAGGCCCAGGATATTGCAGAGCACCTTAAAAATAAACGTTCAATTGTTGTCAACTTACAACGTATTGATCGTGAACAAGGTATCCGTATTATTGACTTTTTAAGTGGTACTGTTTATGCACTTGATGGGGATATACAAAGAATCGGCAATGATATATTCTTATGTACACCAGAAAATGTTGAAGTTAGTGGCGAGGTGTCTAACTACTTGTACGACGATACACAATAAACGAGTGAGGTAATTAAATTTTATGGATCCAATTTTATATCAAATTTTACAATTTATTTCTTATTTATTTATGATTTATCAATTTATGGTTATCGGTTATATACTTATGTCATGGATACCATCAGCTCAAGATTCTAGTGTTGGGCGGCTACTAGCAAAAGCAGTAGATCCATATTTAGGTTTCTTTAGAAAGTTCATACCACCTATTGGAATGATTGATTTTTCACCAATCATCGCATTATTGTTATTAGATTTCATTCGTAGAGGCGTTTTTATCGTCGTCGAAAATATTTATAATCTATTCTCCTAATGTATTCTACACCCTACAATGTAGGGTTTTTTATTTTTTAAAATTTTGTGCAATATAAGAACTACTATTAACTATTTAAGGAGCTATTATGGAACATCTTATCCAGCATTTTAGAAAAGATGAACAACCGTTTATAGAAAGAGTGATTGAATGGCATCGTGATGTGTTGTATCGCCATAATATTCGATTAACAGATTTTTTAGATCCGCGGGAGCAGTTCATCATATCATCTATCATTGGACAAAGTGATGAACTCAACTTGTATTCTGAAGGTATATTTGATGAGGCAGAAAGAAAAAGAATGATTATTTGTCCATCCTACATAGAACCTAACCAGGACGATTTTCAGATAGCTATTTTTTCGGTTAACTATCCTTCTAAATTTCTTCAGCTAAAACATCGCGATGTATTAGGATCTTTACTCTCTTTAGGAATGAGTCGTTCTAAGTTTGGTGATATAACAATAGAAGATGATAACATCCAATTTGCAATATCGAAAGAAATCGCAGAATATGTGGAAACAAATCTTGTATCAATAGGTAAAGCAAAAGTCCAATTAGAGTTAATGGCCGATTTTGAAAATCTAATTCAAAGTAATGAGAAGTGGGTTGAAAAAACCTTAACTGTATCATCTATGCGACTTGATTCCATACTATCATTAGCATTAAGAATATCTCGTGAAAAATCTAAACTATTAATACAAGCAGGTAAAGTAAAAGTAAATTGGACTGTAAGAGAATCGGTATCTTTCGATATACAGGATGGTGACATCCTTTCAGTTAGCGGTTTTGGAAGAATAAAGATATTGAAAATAGAAGGACGTACAAAAAAGGAAAAAATTCGACTTATTATAGGATATTTAGAACAAAAATGAACCTTCTTTGTTAAATTTTATCAAATTATAATGCGAAGTTCCTTTTTCATCTGTATAATAGAATAAAATGATCAGAATGAAGGAGTGTAGTTAAATGCCATTATCACCTCTTGATATACATAACAAAGAATTTACTCGTGGCTTCCGCGGTTATGTAGAAGACGAAGTAAACGAATTTTTAGACCAAGTTATAAAAGATTACGAGATTATTTTACGTGAAAAGAAAGAATTAGAAGAGAAAATTAAAACGATGACAGAACGTATGTCACATTATAATACACTTGAAGAAACTTTACAGAAATCGATTGTTGTTGCACAAGAGGCTGCTGAAGAAGTTCGTCGCAATGCACAACAGGAAGCAAAATTAATTATTAAAGAAGCAGAAAAAAATGCAGATCGTATCATTAATGAGGCATTAACGAAGTCACGTAAAATCGCAATTGAAATTAATGACTTAAAAAAGCAATCTAAAGTTTTCAGAAACCGCTTTAAAATGTTAGTTGAAGCTCAATTAGATATGTTAAAGTCTGACGATTGGAATACATTAATGGAATATGATATAGGTTTAACAGAAATACAAGATCATCAAAAACGAGTTGAAGATGAGATGTATCAAGCTGATTCATATAACAATAATTCGTTTTATGATGAAGAAAATGAAGATAAAAGAGAAATCTCTGATGATGAATTAAAGCATTTACTATAATATTTGCCTTATTTGCCAATATAAATAGTGAAATTACACTTTTTACTTGACTGTAATTATTCCTTTTCATATACTGATTCTCGAATATATAAATTTAATAATTTAGATAGTGCTGACGGAGACAGTATTTTTTGAAAGCTGACAAAAGCGATTCGAGGATGGTGGAAGCTCGAACATAGTATTCAAAAAAGAAAATCACTCCTGAACTAAATCACTGAAATCTAATTTCACTATTAGAGGTATTTTGAGTAAGTGATTTCGTGTACACGACGTTACAGTGTCTATGAGGCAAAAATTATTTTATTAATTTTTTGCGAATTAGGGTGGTACCACGATTGCATAGCTTTTCGTCCCTTTTGAGGGATGAAAGGCTTTTTTATTTTGGCAGATGAGTCAAGTTTTCTGATGCAACAATTAATGACAACTAGGAGGAAAAAATAGTGGTGGAATATAAAGATACGTTATTAATGCCGAAAACAGCTTTCCCAATGCGCGGAAATTTACCGGCTAATGAGCCGAAAATTCAAGAAAAATGGAACGAGATGGATATTAATGCTTTAGTGAATAAACGCACTGAAGGCCGTCCAGAATTTGTACTCCATGATGGACCTCCATATGCAAATGGTGACATCCACATCGGTCATGCATTAAACAAAGTGATTAAAGATATGATTAACCGTCATCGTTCAATGACTGGTTACCATGTACCATATATTCCAGGTTGGGATACACATGGTCTACCAATTGAACAAGCTCTTACAAACAAAGGTGTAAACCGTAAAGAAATGTCTGTAGCTGAGTTCCGTAAACTTTGTGAAGAATACGCATATGAGCAAATTGAAAACCAAAAAGGTCAATTCCAAAGACTTGGTGTTCGCGGAGACTGGGAAAATCCATATATTACATTAAAGCCAGAGTTTGAAGCTCGTCAAATTGAAGTATTTGGTAAAATGGCTGAAAAAGGCTATATCTATAAAGGGCTTAAACCTGTATATTGGTCTCCTTCTTCCGAATCAGCATTAGCTGAAGCAGAAATTGAATATAAAGATGTTGAGTCGTATTCAATCTATGTAGCATTTGGTATTAAGGATGCAAAAGGTGTAGTACCTGAGGACGCTAAATTCATCATTTGGACGACAACTCCATGGACAATTCCAGCTAACTTAGGGATCTCGGTAAACCCAGAATATAAATATGCTGTAGTAGCGGCAAATAACGATAAGTATATTGTAGCGAAAGACTTAGTTGAAAAGGTTGCAACTGAATTAGGTTGGGAATCTTATGAAATCGATCAAGAAGTTGAAGGTGTAAACTTAGACCGTTTAGTTGCAGAACACCCAATTTATAAACGTGACTCTTTAGTAATGCTTGGTGATCATGTAACAACTGAAGCTGGTACTGGTTGTGTACACACAGCGCCTGGTCATGGTGATGATGACTATCAAGTAGGTAAACGTTATGACTTACCTGTTTTAAGTCCTGTTGATAATCGCGGTTGTTATACAGATGAGGCACCTGGTTTTGAAGGATTATTCTATGAAAAAGCAAACCCAGTAATGGTTGAAAAATTACAAGAACTAGGCGCTTTATTAAAAGTTTCAAAATTCGTTCACTCATATCCACATGACTGGCGTACGAAAAAACCTGTTATTTACCGTGCTACACCTCAATGGTTTGCATCAGTAGATATGTTCCGCGATGAGTTATTACAAGCGGTACGTGACACAGAATTTACACCATCTTGGGGAGAAACACGTTTATACAACATGATTCGTGACCGTGGTGACTGGGTAATTTCTCGTCAACGTGCGTGGGGTGTGCCAATTCCAATTTTCTACGCAGAAAATAATGAGCCAATTATTACACCAGAAACGATTGCACACGTATCAAAATTATTCCGTGAACATGGTTCAAATATTTGGTTCCAACGTGAAGCGAAGGATTTATTACCTGAAGGATTTACTCATCCAGGTAGTCCAAATGGTAAGTTTACGAAAGAAAATGACATTATGGACGTTTGGTTCGACTCTGGTTCGACTCACCAAGGTGTACTAGTTGAACGTGGTATGAAATATCCAGCAGATTTATATTTAGAAGGATCTGACCAACACCGTGGATGGTTTAACTCTTCTTTAATTACTTCTGTTGCTATTAACGGCTATGCACCATATAAAGGTCTATTAACACACGGTTTCGTATTAGACGGTGATGGCCGTAAAATGAGTAAATCATTAGGAAATGTAATCATTCCAGAAAAAGTAATGAATCAATATGGTGCTGATATTCTTCGTTTATGGGTAGCATCAGTAGATTATACTGGGGATGTTCGTATCTCGATGGATATGTTAAAACAAATTTCAGAAGTGTATCGTAAAATCCGTAACACTTTACGTTTCTTACATGGTAATGTATCTGATTACAACCCTGAGACTGACCGTGTTGCATACGAAGAGTTACGTGAAATGGATCAATATATGTACATGCGATTACAAGATTTATTAAAACAAGTACGCGCATCTTATGATCGTTACGAATTCTCAAATGTATATCATGCTGTGAATAACTTTGTTGCAGTAGAATTATCAGCATTTTACTTAGATATTGCAAAAGACGTAGTTTATATCGAAGGTGCTGATAGTAAAGCTCGTCGTGCAATGCAAACAGTAATGTACGATACGTTACAAACATTACTAAAAGTATTAACACCAATTATCCCTCATACTACGGATGAATTATGGTCATATTTAAATGCAGAAGAAGCTTCTGTTCAATTAACGGACTTCCCTGAAGTTGTTGAGCGTAGCAACTTCGCACAATTACGTGAAAAATGGTCGAAAGTAATTACTCTTCGCGACGAAGTGTTAAAAGCTTTAGAAGAAGCACGTAATGCAAAAGTAATCGGTAAATCATTAGAAGCAAAAGTAGTTATTTATGCAGATAGCAATGTTGTAGATATTATTAATGATGAAGCAGTTAACTTTGCACAAATCTCTATCGTTTCTCAGCTACAAGTTGCAGGTACTAAAGATGCTGCTCCAGAAAATGCACTAGTACTCGATAAACTATCGATTGTAGTTGAAAAAGCTGAAGGTGAAAAATGTGAACGCTGCTGGTCTTACTCAGATACAGTAGGTCAACATGAGAATCACCCAACAGTCTGTGCTCGCTGTGCAGATGTTGTAGAGAAATATTACGTTTAAATATTTGTTTAAATATTTAATGAGGCTGGGACAAAACATAATTTTCTACAAACAGAAAGTTTTTGTATAGTAAAAAATTACTCATACCTATATTTGAAAGACGTTCGCTGGAGAGGCAGGCTGAGACTCCTACGGGATATAGAAGCCTCAAGGATCAAAGGCTAAGAGCGCAACGTCCTGTTGCAACGCCTTTGTGACCAACATCCTGTTGGCCCGAGACCCTGCAGAGCTTTAGCTCGAAGCGGCTTCCCCGTGGAAAGCGAGGCCTGCATCGGAAGCGAACGACACTATATCCAAAAAGTACAATCGGAAAAGAATGATCGATTGTACTTTTTTACTTATGTCCCAGCCTCTTCTTCTTTAGTAGGACAGACTATCGTTTTATGATAGAATAATTAAGAATTTAGCGTAAACGGGGGAATACTGTGTATATATATTATGGAATTGCGCTACTCATTGTACTGCTAGATCAATGGACGAAATGGATAGTCGTGCAAAATATGGAGTTAGGTGAGCGTATAAGCATATGGGATCCGTGGCTTGGTATTTTATCCCATCGAAATCGTGGTGCGGCATGGGGAATGCTTGAAGGGCAAATGTGGATCTTCTTCATTGTGACGATTGTTGTTGTAATAGGTATTATTTATTATTTTCATAAGCAAGCTAAAGGAAATCACTTTTTCGCAGTTAGTTTAATGATTTTATTAGGTGGTACATTAGGAAACTTTATCGACCGACTATTCCGTGGAGAAGTCGTTGATTTTGTTGATGTTTTAATCCCTGTGTTCAATTATCATTTCCCAATATTTAATATTGCAGATGCAGCACTTACAATTTCAATTATTATGATTATTATTACGGTACTTATGGAAGAACGAGCAGAAAAGAAAAAGGTGAAATAATGACAATTGTGACATATACAATTGATGAGAATAATGCAGGTGAACGTATAGACAAAGCTCTATCGACCATTGCAACAGAATGGTCACGTTCACAAATTGCTAGCTGGATTGCAGATGGCGGTATTGTGACTGTGAACGGAGAAGAAGTAAAAGCAAAATATAAAGTAAAAGTAGGGGATGTTGTCGAGATTGATGTTCCAGAACCAGAACCACTCGAAGTGATCCCAGAAGATTTAGATTTAGAAATTGTTTATGAAGATGCAGATGTACTTGTTGTCAACAAACCAAAAGGAATGGTTGTACACCCTGCGCCAGGACATACAACGGGAACTTTAGTAAATGGTTTAATGTATCACTGTAAGGACCTATCAGGAATTAATGGCGTTATGAGACCAGGAATTGTCCATCGTATCGATAAAGATACTTCAGGCTTACTAATGGTAGCTAAAAATGATAATGCGCACCATTCCCTAGTAGAACAATTAGTGAATAAAACAGTAACTAGGAAATATACCGCTCTAGTTCATGGTCATATTGCCCATGATAAGGGAACAATTGATGCGCCGATTGCCCGGGATCCGAAAGATCGTCAAAAACAAGCAGTTGTTGATAATGGAAAACATGCAGTAACTCACTTCAACGTAAAAGAACGTTTCGGCGGTCTTTATACGCTTGTTGAATGTATATTAGAGACTGGACGAACTCATCAAATTCGTGTCCATATGAACTATATTGGATATCCTCTTGTAGGTGATCCAAAATATGGTCCGAAGAAAACGATAGATTTTGGTGGACAAGTGTTACACGCAGGTGTATTAGGATTTGTACATCCAACTTCTAAAGAATACCTAGAATTTGAAGTGCCGTTACCAGACGATTTTGTGGCATTACTAGAAAATTTAAGAAATGAAGGTTGACGAGTTAAAAATAAAGGTTTATACTTTGCTTCAGTGAATGAAAATAATATCGCAAAAAGCGACAGTTGTTTTTAAATTAAATATTCACCTTTAAAGGCAGTCCAGAGAGGCTGAAAAGGTACTTGTGAAATGTTGAAAAGCATGCTTGCGGATCACCGTATATGTATTTATGTACATATATTTAGGACCAGCAGCTTATTTAAACATGCCCATAAACACAACTACTACCAACCTCTTAAGCGAATGCTTAAGAGGTTTTTTATTTGGAAAAGGTGAATTGTTACAATTTCATCACTACACAACGGAATGACAAAATTTCAAAGGAGGATTTACCATGTCACAAAATTTTACAGAACTATTAGATGGACCATCAATGAATCGTGCATTAACACGAATTGCCCACGAAATTATTGAACGTAACAAAGGTATAGATGAATGTATTTTAGTAGGAATTAAAACAAGAGGCGACTTCTTAGCAAAACGATTAGCTGAGAGAATTAAAATGATTGAGGGTAAGCCAATTCGTACTGGTGAATTAGATATAACATTGTATCGCGACGATTTATCTTCAAAATTTGAAAATGGCGAACCAAAAGTAAAAGAAGTTGATATTGATTATGTAGTAGAAAATCAAAAAATAATACTAGTTGATGACGTTCTTTACACAGGTAGAACTATTCGTGCAGCACTAGATGCAGTGATTGATTTAGGTAGACCATCACAAATTCAATTAGCAGTATTAATTGATAGAGGACATCGAGAACTACCAATAAGAGCAGATTATGTTGGAAAAAACATCCCAACTTCAAGCAGTGAGCAAATTGTTGTTAACATTTCTGAAGTGGACGGAGAAGACAAAGTTACGCTACACAAAATGGACTAGGAAGAGAGTAGGAGACAATATGGCAAAAAATGCTGTACTTGATATTAACGATAAACCATCAGCTGGACAATTAATCACGTTAAGTTTTCAACATATGTTTGCAATGTTTGGTGCAACAATTTTAGTACCTCAATTAGTTGGACTAAGCCCTTCAATCGCATTATTAACAAGTGGTATTGCAACAATCATCTTTTTAATAATTACTCAGTTTAAAGTACCTGCTTATTTAGGATCATCCTTTGCTTTCATATCACCAATTCTTGTTGTAGCAGGAATTGACTCAACGACGGGGCAAAGTATTAACCCAGGTAACGCGATGATAGGAGCGATGGCTGTTGGTGTCACATACGCAGTTGTTTCCTTAATCATTTGGAAGACAGGTTATAAATGGTTAATGCGTTTACTACCACCAATCGTTGTAGCACCAGTAATTATGGTTATCGGTTTAGGATTAGCTGGAACAGCAGTAGGCATGGCGATGAACATAACAGTTGATGGTGTGGAACAATATAGCGTACTACATTTCTCAGCAGCGTTAGTAACGTTATTTGCAGCAATCATCTTCACAATCTTCTTTAAAAATATTTTAAGTACAATGCCAATATTGTTAGGTCTAATAGTTGGTTACATATACTCAAGTATTATCGGAATTGTAGACTTTACAAAAGTACAGGAAGCTGCATGGTTCGCATTACCTGAGTTTTTAATTCCAGGAGTACATTATGAATTTAATATCACTTCTACTATATTACTAGGAATGGTGCCAATCGTTATCGTAACGATTTCAGAACATATCGGTCACCAATTAGTGTTAGGTAAAGTTGTAAATAGAAACTATATTAAAGATCCAGGTTTACACCGTTCGTTACTAGGTGATGGATTAGGTACATTCGCAAGTGCATTAATCGGTGGACCACCAAAAACTACATACGGTGAAAATATCGGTGTTCTAGCAATTACACGAGTGTTTTCTGTATACGTTATTTTAGGTGCAGCAATTTTAGCCATTCTATTCTCTTTCGTAGGTAAAGCAATGGCGTTAATCCAAACAATCCCAACTGCTGTTCTTGGTGGTATTTCAATTCTACTGTTTGGGATCATCGCATCTAGTGGTTTAAGAATGTTAGTTGAAAACAACATAGATTTTGGGAATAACCGAAACATGGTAATTGCTTCAGTAATATTAGTCATAGGGATTGGTGGAGCAGTACTTAGATTTACTGAAACATTTGCAATCGAAGGTATGGCATTAGCAGCAATCGTCGGTGTAGTTTTAAACTTAGTTTTACCTGGTCGAGATAAAGAAGAAATAGAAATTTATGAAACTAGTGAATAATTAATAATGTTATAAATTAAACCTTTAAAGATTTGTCCAGAGAGGCAAAAAAGGGGACTTATGAAGTTGGACGAAAATTTGTTCAAGTTCATACCTCCTACTGCCTCGCAATTACCATGCGAGGTATTTTTAAACCCAAGTTTATACACAATGGAGGCGTACATGCATGAAAAATTTACTTTCAATGGAACATTTAACAAATAGGGAGTTAATTAGCATCATTTTAAGGGCAGAAGAGTTTGAAAGAGGAGAACAACATAATTTATGTCGATCATATAACGTAGCAAACTTATTTTTTGAACCAAGTACACGTACAAGTACAAGTTTTGAAATGGCTGAAAGAAAAGTAGGTTGTACAGTAATTCCTTTTGATGCAAGTTTTTCAAGCGCACTAAAAGGGGAATCAATGTACGATACAGTGAAAACGTTAGAAATGATTGGTATAGATGCTGTTGTCATCAGAGCAAAAGAAGAAGCGTATTACAATGAATTACTCGAAGGAATCAATGTTTCTGTCATTAATGCTGGTGACGGTGCAGGACAGCACCCATCTCAAAGCCTATTAGACCTATATACAATTCATAAAGAATTTGGACAGTTTGATGGTTTAAATGTAACGATTGTTGGTGACATATCACATAGCCGTGTCGCAAAATCAAACGCAATCGCGTTGAGAAATTTAGGTGTAAATGTACGCTTCCTTTGTCCTCAAGAATGGGCAGGAGATTTCGAAGCTCACCATTCTTGGGACGGACTTTTAGAAGATAGTGATGTAGTCATGTTATTACGTGTTCAACATGAACGACATGAAAATAATAAAAACTTCTCTAAGGAAAGTTATCATGAGCAATACGGATTGACAGTTGAACGTGAAGCTAGAATGAAAAAAGGTTCGATTATAATGCATCCAGCTCCAGTAAATAGAGACGTAGAAATAGCTTCAGAACTTGTAGAATGTGAACGTTCTAGAATTTTTGATCAAGTTAGAAACGGTGTATTTATTCGAATGGCCATCTTAGAGTCAATTTTGAAAGGGAGAGAAATAAATGATGAAGTACATTCAAAATATTCAATTGCTAGATAAACAAGGTGAATTAGTGACAACTAGTATCACGATTGAAAATAAAACAATCAAAGAGATTGGTGGTCAACTACCTCCAGGTGCTGAAGTAATTGAAGGGAATGGCAATTTTGTTTCTCCAGGGTTTGTTGATTTACATGTTCATTTACGTGAACCAGGATTTGAACATAAAGAAACAATTGAAACTGGTACAAAATCAGCTGCAAAAGGTGGCTTCACAACAATTTGTGCAATGCCAAATACTAAACCAGTGCCAGATACAATTGAAAACTTAAACTTAATCCATAGTTTAATAGAAGAAAGTGCAGTTGTACGTGTATTACCTTACGGATCTCTTACGATAGATGAAGCGGGAGAAACACGTACGAATATCGCTGAACTTAAAGAACATGGAGCAGTAGCATTTTCGGATGATGGAATTGGAATTCAACTTGCTTCTACAATGTATGAACAAATGCAAGATGCAGCGAAAGTAGATGCTGTAGTTGTAGCACACTGTGAAGACAATTCGTTAATCTATGATGGTGTTATGCACGAAGGTATTCGCAATAAAGAGTTAGGTCTACCAGGAATTCCTTCGATCTGTGAATCAGTTCAAATCGCTCGTGATGTTTTATTAGCTGAAGCTGCAGGTGCTCGCTACCACGTATGTCACGTGTCAACAAAAGAATCTGTACGTGCAGTACGAGATGCAAAAGCTGCAGGTATTAAAGTGACTGCTGAAGTTTGTCCACACCACTTATTATTAGAAGAGATGGATATTCCTTCAGATGATGCAAATTGGAAAATGAACCCTCCATTACGAGGGAAAGACGATTTAGACTCATTACATCAAGCATTACTAGATGGAACAATTGATTGTATCGCTACAGACCATGCACCTCATACGGAAGAAGAAAAATGTTGTGGAATGGTTGGTGCACCTTTCGGAATTGTTGGATTTGAAACTGCATTCCCATTGCTTTATACACATTTCGTAGAAACAGGGAAATGGACATTAAAACAATTAGTAGATTGGATGACGGTTAAACCAGCGAAGATTTTCGACTTACCATATGGAACAATTGAAGTAGGTGCTTCTGCAGATTTAACTATCATTGATTTAAATAGAGAACAAACGATAGAAGTTGAAAAATTTGAAACTAAAGGTCGCAATACACCGTTTAACGGGTGGAAAGCAAAAGGTTGGCCAATTATGACGATTTGTGAAGGCAATATCGTATATGAGCTGGAGGTAATTTATGAAAAGTAGATTGCTAGTTTTAGAAGATGGTACTGTATTTCAAGGAATTGCGTTCGGAAGTGATAAAGCATCACAAGGTGAAGTCGTATTTACGACAGGAATGACAGGATATCAAGAAACATTATCAGATCCTTCATTTTACGGACAGATTATTACGTTTACTTACCCTTTAATTGGGAATTACGGAATTAACCGTGACGATTTTGAATCAGTAAGTCCAAGTATTCGCGGGATGGTTGTACGTGAACTTGCAAAAGAGCCTTCTAATTTCCGTTCTGATATGAGTTTAAATGAGTATTTAATCTCGAAAGACATCCCAGGAATTGAAGGAATTGATACTCGAAAATTAACTAAAATAATACGCTCTAAAGGTGCCGTTCGTGCATTCTTAACAGAAGCGGATGCTGATGTAAATGTAAATGATCTTGTTGCTACATTATTAGCAACTCCACCAATTACAAATCATGTGAAGGAAGTATCACCGAAAGCTGCATACCCAAGTCCAGGACGTGGAAAACGTGTTGTATTACTAGATTTCGGTATGAAGCATGGAATATTACGTGAATTAAACAAACGTCACTGTGACGTTTTGGTGGTTCCTTATAACACACCTGCGGAACAAATTCTAGCGTGGTATCCAGATGGTATTATGTTATCTAATGGACCTGGAGACCCACAAGATGTGACAGAAGGAATTGAAACAATCCGAGAACTAATCGGAAAAGTGCCAATCTTCGGAATCTGTTTAGGTCATCAATTATTCGCATTAGCTTGTGGCGCAAAAAGCTTCAAGCTACCATTTGGACATCGTGGAGCAAATCATCCAGTGAAAGATTTACGTACAGGACGTACGGAGTTAACATCACAAAACCACGGTTATGCAATTGACGCTGAATCATTAGAAGGAACGGATTTAGAAGTTACCCATGTAGCTTTAAACGATGGCACTGTCGAAGGTTTACGTCATAAAAAATATCCAATATTCACAGTTCAATATCATCCAGAAGCATCACCAGGACCAGAAGATTCGAATCATTTATTTGATGAATTTATCGAGTTAATGGAAGCCCATGCAGGGAAGGAGAAACAACATGCCTAAACGTACAGATATAGAAACCATTTTAGTAATTGGGTCTGGACCAATCATTATCGGTCAAGCGGCAGAATTTGATTACGCTGGAACACAAGCGTGTCTATCTTTAAAAGAAGAAGGTTACCGTGTAATTCTTATTAATTCTAACCCTGCAACAATTATGACAGATACAGAGATTGCCGATAAAGTTTACATCGAACCAATCTCTTTAGAATTTGTCTCACGTATCCTCCGTAAAGAGCGTCCAGATGCAATCCTTCCAACACTTGGTGGTCAAACTGGATTAAATATGGCAATTCAACTTCAAGAATCAGGTATTTTAGATGAGTTAGGAATTGAAATTTTAGGAACTAAATTAGATGCCATTCATAAAGCAGAAGACCGTGATTTATTCCGTAACTTAATGTATGAATTAGGTGCCCCTGTGCCAGAATCAGATATTATTCATAACATAGCTGAAGCAAAAGCATTTGTTGCAAAAATTGGTTATCCAGTTATTGTTCGTCCTGCATTTACTCTTGGCGGAACAGGCGGTGGTATTTGCCATAACGATCAAGAACTAGAAGAGATTGTACAAAGTGGTTTAAAATATAGCCCTGTAACACAATGTTTACTTGAAAAATCCATAGCAGGTTTCAAGGAAATCGAATATGAAGTAATGCGTGACTCGAAAGATAATGCAATTGTTGTTTGTAATATGGAAAACTTTGACCCTGTAGGAATTCACACGGGTGACTCAATTGTTGTAGCACCATCTCAAACGTTATCTGATCGTGAATATCAAATGTTACGTAATATTTCTTTAGACATCATTCGTGCTTTGAAAATTGAGGGTGGATGTAACGTACAATTAGCACTTGATCCAGATAGCTTCAATTATTATGTAATCGAAGTAAACCCGCGTGTGTCTCGTTCGTCAGCTTTAGCATCTAAAGCAACGGGTTATCCAATTGCAAAATTGGCAGCTAAAATTGCAGTTGGTCTTTCATTGGATGAAATTAAAAACCCAGTTACTGGCTCAACTTACGCAGATTTTGAACCAGCCCTTGACTACATAGTGGCAAAAATACCTCGCTTCCCATTTGATAAATTCGAATCTGCAAAACGAAACTTAGGTACGCAAATGAAGGCAACAGGTGAAGTAATGGCTTTAGGACGCACGTTCGAAGAGGCGATTTTAAAAGCAGTACGTTCACTTGAAACTGGACATGTTCATATTGAATTAAAACATCCAGAGAAAAATAGTGATCAATGGATTGAAAAACGAATTCGTAAAGCTGGTGACGAACGACTATTCTTCATTGGTGAAGCGTTACGTCGTGGTGTGACAGTAGAACAAATTCATGAATGGTCAAAAATTGATCTATGGTTTTTATATAAATTACAAAACATTATTGAAATGGAAAAAACGTTATCTGTAAATAATAATAATGCGGAAGTTCTTCGCCAAGCAAAACGTATGGGATTTGCGGATAAGAAAATTGCAGAGCTTTGGGATACAACGGCAGAAGCGGTGTATGCTTATCGTAAGGAAAAAGGCATTATTCCAGTATATAAAATGGTGGATACTTGTGCGGCTGAATTTGAATCAACAACACCATATTTTTACGGTACATACGAAGAGGAAAACGAGTCAATCGTAACGGAAAAACCTTCTGTTATTGTTCTTGGTTCTGGCCCAATTCGGATCGGGCAAGGTGTTGAGTTTGATTACGCAACGGTTCACTCCGTATGGGCGATTCAAGAAGCAGGTTATGAGGCAATCATTATTAACTCAAATCCTGAAACGGTCTCAACGGACTTCTCCATTTCAGACAAACTTTACTTTGAGCCTTTAACAATTGAAGATGTCATGCACATTATTGATTTAGAAAAACCGATTGGTGTAGTTGTTCAATTCGGCGGTCAAACTGCTATTAATTTGGCTGACAAATTAGCGGCTAATGGTGTGAAAATCTTAGGTACTAGCTTAGAAGATATCGACCGTGCTGAAAACCGCGATAAGTTTGAGCAAACTTTACACGAACTTGGTATCCCTCAACCAGCAGGGGAAACTGCAGTTTCAACTGAAGAAGCGATAGCAATTGGTAAAAAACTTGGATTCCCTGTACTTGTTCGACCTTCTTATGTTCTTGGTGGTCGCGCAATGGAAATCGTTTATAACGAAGAAGAATTAAAACACTACATGGAAAACGCTGTAGAAGCATCTCCAGATCACCCAGTATTAGTAGACCGTTATTTAACTGGTCAAGAAATCGAAGTAGATGCAATTAGCGATGGTGAGAATGTTTTAATCCCAGGAATTATGGAGCATGTCGAGCGCGCAGGTGTTCACTCTGGTGACTCGATTTCTGTATATCCACCACAAAAACTAACAGAGGCACAAAAAGCAACGTTAGTTGACTATACGACTCGGTTAGCAAAAGGATTAGGAATTATCGGTTTGATGAATATTCAATACGTACTTTCCCAAGGTGAAATTTACGTTATTGAAGTAAACCCACGCTCAAGTCGTACAGTACCATTCTTAAGCAAAATTACGAACATACCAATGGCGAATATCGCAACTAAAGCGATTCTCGGTACATCAATTGTTGAACAGGGCTATGAATATGGTCTTGCCAAAGAACAAAAAGGTGTTTATGTAAAAGTACCAGTATTTAGCTTTGCAAAACTACGTCGTGTAGACATTACCCTCGGACCTGAAATGAAATCAACAGGGGAAGTAATGGGGAAAGATGTAACGTTCGAAAAGGCACTATATAAAGGGTTTGTTGCAGCAGGAACTGAAGTGAAAACTTATGGTACAGTACTATTCACTGTTTCAGATAAAGATAAAGAAGAAGCTATTCAATTAGCGAAACGATTTATTACAGTTGGCTATCGAATAATGGCGACAGAAGGAACAGCTCGTAGCTTTGCCAATGCGGGGATTCAATCGGATGTTGTTGGTAAAATCGGATCGAAAGAAAAAACTTTAATCGATGTGATTCAAAACGGTGAAGCACAACTAGTAATTAATACATTAACAAAAGGGAAACAACCAGCAAGTGATGGTTTCCGTATTCGCCGTGAATCGGTTGAAAATGGTATCCCATGTTTAACATCATTAGATACTGCTGAAGCTATGTTAGAAGTCATTGAATCTATGACATTTACAGCAGAAGAAATGCCAAAAGCGGAGGTAGTTCATTCATGATTCAACAAGAAAGAATGACAGTCGTACAGCAAGAAAAGATAGCAAAAAATATATATGAATTGACATTACAAGGGGAAATTGTTCAGGATGCAAGTCCTGGACAATTTGTCCATATTAGAGTATCAGATTCCTTTGAGCCTCTACTTAGAAGACCCATCAGTATAGCGAATATAAATAAAGAATCTCGTGAGTTTACGTTAATTTATCGCGCGGAAGGTAGAGGAACACAAAGTTTATCACAAAAACAAATTGGTGATGAAGTAGATGTTCTTGGGCCATTAGGAAATGGTTTTCCCGTTGATGCAGTACCAAAAGGGGGGACGGCGTTGTTAGTAGGTGGAGGGATCGGTGTTCCGCCACTATATGAACTATCAAAGCAATTAAAAGCACGAGATGTACGAACTATTCACGTTTTTGGATTTGCAACAGAAGATGTTACTTTTTATGAAGAAAAGTTCTCTACATTAGGTGACACACATTATGTAACTGTTGATGGTACGCATGGTACAAAAGGTTTTGTAACAGATTTACTGGAAGAATTAACACCAGAGTTTGACACGTTTTATGCTTGCGGTCCACTTCCAATGTTAAGAGCACTTGAGAATTTTTATCCTGAAAAGCAAGGATTTTTATCTTTTGAAGAGCGTATGGGTTGCGGGATCGGCGCATGTTTTGCATGTGTTTGTAAGACAACAGACAAGGTTGAAAAAGATTATGTAAAAGTTTGTTCAGATGGACCAGTATTTGCGAAAGGAGTTGTGAAGCTGTGAGTAATATTAGTATCCAACTACCTGGACTAGAGTTAAAAAACCCAATTATGCCGGCTTCTGGTTGTTTCGGTTTTGGAAGAGAATTTGCGAATCTTTATGATTTATCGAAGTTAGGAGCCATTATGATCAAGGCTACAACTGTTGAACCGAGATTTGGAAATCCAACACCACGCGTAGCAGAAACACCTGCAGGAATGCTAAATGCGATCGGCCTTCAAAACCCTGGCCTTGAAAAGGTAATGAGCGAGGAACTTCCGTGGTTAGAGAGATTCGATGTTCCGATTATTGCCAATGTGGCAGGCTCACTATTAGATGATTATGTCGATGTTGCCCGTGAGATTTCAAAGGCTCCAAATGTAAAAGCGTTAGAGCTAAATATTTCATGTCCGAATGTTAAGCAAGGTGGAATTACATTTGGTACAGATGCCGTAGTTGCTAGACAATTAGTAGAAGCGGTAAAGGCTGTTTCGAAAGTTCCGGTCTATGTGAAATTATCACCGAACGTTACAAACATCGTTGAAATTGCCCAAGCAGTTGAAATTGGCGGTGCAGATGGGATTACAATGATTAATACACTAGTTGGGATGCGCTTAGATGAACGCACTGGTAAACCAGTCATCGCGAATGGTACAGGTGGTCTTTCAGGTCCAGCGGTAAAACCTGTCGCAATTCGCATGGTGTATGAAGTGTATAAAGCAGTAGAAATCCCGATTATCGGAATGGGTGGCGTAACTTGTGCACAAGATGTAATTGACTTTATGTCAGCTGGTGCATCTGCAGTTGCAGTTGGAACAGCAAACTTTGTGGACCCATTTGTTTGTCCAAAGATTATTGAGGAACTTCCTAAAAAGTTGGATGAACTTGGGATAGAAAGTATTAAGGATCTCATCGGAAGGAGCCACCGTTAATGAATAACAAACCAATTATCGCACTCGATTTTCCAAGTGAAAAAGAAGTAGTTGAATTTTTAGGGCACTTTGATGAATCTTTATTCGTTAAAATTGGTATGGAGCTTTATTTACAAGAAGGCCCTAATATCGTTGAAAAAGTAAAGGGTCTCGGCCACGATGTATTTCTTGATTTAAAACTTCATGATATACCAAATACAGTGAAGTCTGCTATGAAAGGTCTAGCTCGATTAGGAGTGGACTTAGTTAATGTGCATGCTGCTGGTGGTATTAATATGATGGAAGGTGCATTGGAAGGATTGGAAGCAGGCACACCTTCTGATCAGTCACGTGCTGGCTTAATCGCAGTTACACAGTTAACATCGACAACAGAACAACAAATGCAAGAACAACAAAAAATCAAATTACCATTAATTGAGTCAGTATTAAATTATGCTCAAATAACTAAGCAGGCTGGTTTAGATGGAGTTGTTTGTTCGGTGCATGAAGCAGCTACGATTAGTGAAGTTTGTGGTGAAGACTTCCTTCGTGTGACTCCAGGAATTAGATTGGCTGGTGGAGAAAGCCATGATCAAAAACGAGTGGCAACACCAAACTTTGCACGAAACCACGGCTCGTCTTTAATCGTTGTAGGTCGAGCGATTACAAATTCTGCAGATCCAGTAAATGCATATAATACGGTTGTTAAACTTTGGGAGGCTAAATAAAATGTCATTACATAAAGAGATCGCACATGCAATGTTAAAAGTTGGAGCAGTAGAACTAAATCCAACAGAATTATTTACTTGGGCATCAGGTATTAAATCTCCAATTTATTGTGATACACGCTTAACGATTTCTGATCCAGTTGCTCGCAAGCAAATCGCAAATGGTTTGGCTAGCAGTATTAAAGAAACTTTCCCTGAAACAGAAGTGGTAGCAGGGACAGCAACAGCGGGTATTCCCCACGCTGCATGGGTATCAGATATTTTAGAATTATCTATGGTGTATGTTCGTTCAAAAGCAAAAGAACATGGCCGTGGCAATCAAATCGAAGGTAAAATCCTAGCGGGGCAAAAAGTTGTCGTTGTGGAAGATATCATTTCAACAGGCGGCTCTTCAATCACAGCGGTTGAAGCACTTCGTAATGCGGGTTGTGAAGTAGTAGGTGTCGTTTGCGTTTATACATATAACTTACCAAGAGCCGAAAAAGCATTTGAAGAAATCGGTGTAAAATATGTAAGTTTAACAAACTTTGATTACTTAACAGAAGCAGCGGCAGAATCCGGTACCATCTCAGAAGACCAAATTCCATTTTTGAAAGAATGGCATGCGGAGTTGAAGGCTGGGACGTTGGTGAAGGAATAGTAGGTTTGATGGGTGGGGGTGCGTCTATGATTTTTAGATGCACCCTTCTTCTTTTTCTCTTAGAAGTAGAGCAATAGTTATCTTATAAATCATTGTTTTCCGGTGAATTTGTCACGCAAACGTGAGTTCCGTGACAAAAAATTGAAAAATCCTTGAAAGATGTCACGGAAACGTTTGTTGCGTGACAAAAAAATGGAAAATCCTTGAAAGATGTCATGGAAACGTGTGTTGCGTGACAAAAAAATGAAAAATCCTTGTATGTTGTCACGGAAACGTGTGTTGCGTGACAAAAAAATGGAAAACCCTTGAAAGTTGTCATGGAAACGTGTGTTGCGTGACAAAAAAATGGAAAACCCTTGAAAGTTGTCATGGAAACGTGAGTTGTGTGACAAAAAAATGAAAAACCTTTGAAAGTTGTCACGGAAACGTGTGTTGCGTGACAAAAAATGGAAAACCCTTGAAAGTTGTCATGGAAACGTGAGTTGTGTGACAAAAAATGGAAAAATCTTTGAAAGATGTCATGGAAACGTGTGTTGCGTGACAAAAAATGGAAACTCTTGAAAGTTGTCACGGAATCATGCCTTGCGTGCCAAAAAACTGAAGAATCCGTAAAAGATGTCACATACCCAACATGGCCTTGAAAAAGAATAGAAACCCAATAGTTCTAAGGTGAACCGATCAACTATTTATTTAAAATAAGTAGAACGAGAATTACCTACCATTTTAAAGTTACTTTTTAATATACGCAGTACAGTTCTACTTGATATTACTCCATTGCACCAATCAAAAATCTGATTTTTAGTGATTTTTTCTCTCGGAAAGAGTGTCTTAAATTCCTTTATACTACGTAGAATTGCATTTGAAACGCCTTCACGATTTCCACAATCCAAGCAAACGCAACTTTGTCCCTCAATATTAAGATTAAATGAATTACAAACCTTACATGTTACGCCCTTTTTTAAACATTCATAATTATAATCCGGTATTTGCCAAAATTTCGAATCTGATGTGTGGAGCGATAATAATTTTTCCGCAATAAATCTATTCTTATTTATTATGTTTGCAGAATTATTATTGAATTGTTCTAAGTAGCGGTGCATTTGAGTTGGGAATATAAATGGTTTATCTAGAGGAGCGTTATATAAAGTGAATTCCGGGTTTACAAAAACGACATAAAAATCAATAGGTATTTGAATTCCGTGATTTTGCAGTAGTTGCCGCAATAGTGTTTCAGCCTTTACTGCTTGTGAATAAGGGTTTTGAATTTCTTTACTTTTTGAATAAATACGATCCTTTGCCGAGTCATAATAATAATCACCTTCGTAATTTTTTACTTCGTAAAGTAAAATTTTTTCGTTAGTTATCATAACGCTATCTAATTGGAAAGAGGTGCTACTTACTTGGTGAAATAAATCATTAAGAACAAGGTGATTATTTTGAAGCTTTTTAATATAGGATTCGAATAAGACTTCTCCCTCATATCCCTTTTGGAGTGTGAAGAAACGGGATTTATATTTGTCAGGTAAATCCATTCTATTATTTAGTGAAGCAAGGATTTTTAATTCACCAGATTTTTTTCTAGACTTAACAATCAAAGTTCATTCACTTCCTTAATGTTTCTATAAAATATTTATATAAAAGAATTAAATAAAATCAATAACTTTATATAAAATAAATATTTTAAGAGAATAAACCATAGAAAAAATATAGTTTACGCACTTGTTATCAATAAAACTCCACGAATGAATATAAAATTCACTTTTAATACAATTAATAGATTTATAAATCCAAAAATCCCCAACCCAATATCAACCTCTGAACAAGTTAAGGATATTCAAAATTTTGTCAAAATTCAGATATTTACATAAACCTATTTTGTGGTAATTTATTTGTAAAAGTAGGTGATTAAAATGCATGAATATCGATTAAAAATGCCAACAGGAGATATTGTAGAATTTAAAAGCAGCTACTTTTTAGATACGGTACCACCAGTAATAGATACCGAGGGTTTGTACCTTGTCTATTTTACGGATGCACAGGTAGCAATAAATTTTAGTTTGATAGATGAGATAGAAATAGATGGTGAGATCTATGAAATAGAATTTACTTCCCGAAGTTATAATTAATTATGACATTCTATGAATGTAGAGCAGTTAAACTAAAAGAAAACAGAACTTTGGCAATCTCACCTATTAATACCTGTCCTGTTTTTTAAAGGAAATTTTAGTGTCTAACCTTGGATATGTATTCATAATCTCTTTAAATATTAGCACAAAGTATCGCTAATTCTATTTCCCACATACCATTTACTATTAAATACATATTATTCAGATTAGCAAAGGATCCGCCTCAAATTGCTATTCTACCGGATCCTTCTTTTTAATCAAAAACAAGGAAAAACGCCCCGAAGGACGTTTAATTTATGACAGTTTATTTGTTTTTAATTTCAGTACCATATCCTCATCCGGCGTCACATACAATGTCTTTTGTTCAAAATAAATGACAAACCCTGGTTTAGAACCATTCGGCTTTTTCACCTGGCGTATTTCTGTGTAATCCACCGGGACAGATGAAGATTCACGTGCTTTACTAAAATAGGCACTCAATGTAGCTGCTTCAAGTAAAGTTGTTTCATCTGGATTGCTGGAATGAATAACTACGTGAGAGCCTGGTATGTCTTTTGTATGGAGCCAAATGTCAGATTTCTTAGCAATTTTAAAGGTTAAATAATCATTTTGCTTATTGTTTTTGCCGACTGAAATTTCAATTCCAGTTGATGAAACGAATTTTTCAGGCTCCGGCTTTGACACTTTCTTCTTTTTCTTCGAAGCGCGCATTCTTAAATATCCTTGTTCAGCTAGTTCCTCTCTGATTTCCTCTATATCTGCTGGTGCTGCTTGTTCAACTTGGGCAATTAGCATCTCAAAATAATCGACGTCTTGCTTCGTTTTTTCTATTTGTTCCTGAACCATTACAAGTGCATTTTTCGCTTTATTATATTTTGTATAGTAGCTTTGAGCGTTTTCGATAGGCGTTTTTCTTTCACTAATAGGAATCGTAATTTGCTCTTCATCTTCACTGTAATAATTCGTCACAGTAACTTCCTTCGCACCTTTTTCGAAATTATATAAATTGGCCATTAACAGTTCGCCGTACAGTTGGAACTTATCTAATTTTGAAGCGTTATCTAAATCTTTTTGTAGTTTTTTCAGTTTCAACTTTAATTTACTAACTTCGTTTTGTAGCCATCTTTCCAAATCGCCAGCTTGTTGTTTTACACGGTCTCTTTCAGCCCGGGCATAAAACACCCGATCTAACAATTCACTTAAACTATTATAAGTTACCCCAGATTCAGATAGATGACTTAACTTCGTTGGAGAAAAGTAAGTTTTCCCGTTTAGTTCTAAATAAGTAGGGTTTTTACTATTAATAATCTCGTCCATAAAAATACGGAAGCTATCCACAACCTCACCTTGTTGTATGCGGTAAAGTAATTCATTGGCATGAGTCATTGAAAATCCTTTAAAGTGTTCCACGACTTCTTTTGAAGTTTTTTCACTTTCAAAGAATAATTTTAGTTCATTATCCGTTATACTAGAAGGATTTACCTTATTTTGAGCAGGCGGTGCAATATAAGGTTGCCCTGGTAAAACTGTTCGGTAACTATTTACCGATGGAGGCAAGTGCTTCAAACTATCAATGATTTTATCGGTTTCACTGTCAATTAATATTAAATTACTATGGCGACCCATCACTTCAATCGTTAGTTTTCGGAAAACAGTATCACCTATTTCGTTTTTACTTTCGATGCCGAATGTGATGACCCTTTCAAAAGCGTCCGTTTCAATTGCTTGAATAAATCCACCCTCAAGATGTTTTCTTAATAAAATACAAAACATCGGTGGTTCACTTGGATTGTCGATTGGTTGTTCTGTTAAATGTACTCGCGCGTATGAAGGGTGTATGGAAAAAAGTAATTTATGATTTTCTCCACCTGCACGTACATGAATGACAACTTCTAATGCATTCGGCTGGTGAATTTTTGTTATACGTCCGGATACTAGTTTGTTTAGTTGTTTAGATAATGAAAATGTAAACAATCCATCAAATGCCATGATAGATTCCTCGTTTCTATATGTTTTAAATAAGTTCTATTATATAATCTTTTTCACAAAGATGTGAAAAGATTTCCTTATTAAGATAAAAGATATAAAATAACTTGACTATATTTAGCTATTGAGTATGTATTTCTCATACTTCTTAAGTTATAATTTTCAAAGCATATGTTATAATTGGAATATTATACAGAAAGGTGTGACCAACCTTGGTTCGAAGTATGACTGGTTTTGGCAGGGGTGTCACAACGACGGATGATTTCCAACTGACAGTCGAAATTCGCTCAGTCAATCATCGATTTCTAGAAATTCACTCAAAATTTCCAAAAGAATGGCTAGAAATTGAGTTAATGGCAAAAAAGCAATTATCGCAATTTGTCAGTCGAGGAAAATTAGATATTAACATACATGTTAAAACTGAGGAACAATCTTCATTTAATGTTCAAATTAATTGGCCAGTTATTGAAGCCTATAAAGAGGTAAAAGAACAATTAAGTAGTAAAATGCCACTTAATGACAACTGGTCTATGCAGGAAATACTATCGATCGAGCATGCAATTGTATTTGAGAAAAATGAAATCCCACTGGAACAACTAAAAATTGCTATCCAAAATGCGATCAATGAAGCTGCAGAACAATTAGTTCAAATGCGTGAACGTGAGGGTAAACAATTAAAAATATTTTTGTTACAATATAAGGATGAGTTACTGGAACAAATTCAATTGATTCGCAAATATTCACCTCAAGCTGTGGAAAAATATCGTAATAAGTTAATTGAGCGTATGAAAGAAATCACGAGTTCAAATGATTTCGAAGATCGAATTCTAGCAGAAGTTGCACTATTTGCTGAACGAGTGGATATTTCTGAAGAATTAGATCGACTTGAAAGTCATTTTCAGCAATTTGTGGATACACTGAATGAGGGTACTTCAATCGGGCGAAAGCTTGATTTTTTAATGCAAGAATGCTTAAGAGAAATCAATACAATTGGTTCTAAAAATCAATCAGCTGAATGTTCTGTTGCAGTTGTGAAGTCGAAAACTTTATTAGAAAAAATGCGAGAACAAGTACAAAATATTGAATAATAGCATTTGAAGTAGACAGAGTAAAGAGAAGGGAGAATGTAAAATATGAGAAAAGAACGCGGCTTATTAATTGTTCTATCTGGCCCTTCTGGAGTAGGTAAAGGCACAGTAAGAAAAGAACTGTTTTCGCAACCTGATACAAATTACGAATATTCTGTATCAATGACAACTCGACAACCTCGTGTGGGTGAAGTAGATGGTGTAGATTATTTCTTCAAATCCCGTGAAGAATTTGAAGCGCTAATTGAGTCGGGTGGTTTACTAGAACATGCCGAATTTGTTGGTAACTACTATGGAACTCCGCTAGAATATGTAAATGAAACATTAGATGCAGGAAGAGATGTTTTCTTAGAAATTGAAGTACAAGGAGCCGCACAAATTCGTGAAAAAGCACCTGATGCTTTATTCATCTTCCTTGCACCACCAAGTTTTTCTGAATTACAAAACCGACTTGTAAACCGTGGTACCGAATCGGAAGAAATAATTCAACAACGTATCGCTACAGCGAGAGAAGAATTAGAAATGATGAGTCTATACGATTATGTAGTTGAAAATGATGAAATTCAAAAAGCTTGTGAAAAAATTAATGCAATAATTATGGCAGAGCATTGCCGTAGAGAACGTGTTGAAAAACTATATCTGTCCATGTTGAGAGGAGAATAAATTTATGTTATATCCATCAGTCGATTCATTGAAAAATAAAATTGATTCTAAATATTCACTAGTAAGTTTAGCTTCAAAAAGAGCAAGACAAATGCAAGAAGAAGGTATTGAAAAGCTAGGTACGTATGTTTCTTACAAGCCAGTTGGAAAAGCTTTAGAAGAAATTGCTGCAGGTGCATTGATGAAAGAAAAACAAGATGCAGCTACTGTATATGAAGACGAAGTCTAAGATTCATTAATTTTTTTAATAAACAGAAATTTTAGCTCCCAAAAGAACATTCTTTGGGAGCTTATCATTTGAAAGGGTGGAAATTATGCAAAATAGAAATGTTTTACTTTGTGTATCGGGTGGAATTGCCGTTTATAAAGCTGTGGCATTGGTTAGCAAGCTTACACAAGCTGGAATGACCGTTAAAGTGATAATGACAGAATCAGCACAAAAATTTGTTACACCTTTGAGCTTTCAAGTGATGTCAAAAAATGATGTTTATTTTGATACTTTTGATGAAAAAGATTCAAGTAAAATAGCGCACATAGATTTAGCAGATTGGGCAGATTTAATCATCGTTGCTCCAGCCACTGCAAATATCATCGGTAAATTAGCAAATGGAATTGCAGATGATATGCTAACAACTACATATTTTGCAACAACTAGTCCAGTATGGATTGCTCCTGCCATGAATGTTCACATGTACGACCATCCTGCTATTAAACGAAATATTGCTCGCCTTTACGAAGACGGATGTAAGTTTATAGAACCTTCCGAAGGGTATTTGGCTTGCGGTTATGTAGGAAAAGGCCGTTTAGAAGAACCTGAAAAAATTACTCAATTAGTAGTTGAGCATTTTCAGAGAGAAGCGAATAAACAATGACTGTTAAAATTGCGGAAGTAATCGTCGATGTGGCAGCTTATCCTGTTGATCGACCTTTTGATTATTTAATTCCAGTAGAGATGCAAGAGTTAATAGAGTGTGGTAGTCGTGTTAGGGTACCATTTGGTCCAAGGAGTGTGTTAGGGTTTGTTGTTTCCATTAAAAACGAAACTGATTTATCAATCGCTAAATTAAAACCCATAACAAAACTGCTGGATATAGAACCTGTACTAACAAGTGAAATGCTCACTCTTGCAAAATGGCTAAAGCACGAAACGATCTGTTATGAAATTGACGTACTTCAAGCAATGCTTCCATCGGCTTTAAGAGCTAAATACGAAAAATTTGTTTCCTTACAAGTGAACGTTGAACAACTATCCTTCCTTCTTCAGCCATACTTCACGAAAACAAAAAAAGTGAATTACAAGATCTTTGAAAAGGATCAATTACTCCATGAACTAAAAATAGCAATTAAGCAAAATCAAGTTGTAATTGAAAACGTAGTTAAGCAACAAGGGAATATAAAAGAAGTTCGTAAAGTAAAAATAAATGATTCAAGAGAAGCGCTTCAATCTATTTATGAAAATATATCCAATCGGGCTAAAAAACAAAAATTGCTGGTCGAGTGGATGATGAATCATGTTGATGAAGTTTTTGAACCAAAAGAAATATTAGATGAAGTAAATTGTTCTGATGCCGTATTACATTCAGTAATGGAACTAGGTGCAGCAGAATTTATTCATGAAGAAGTTTTCCGCGATGTTTTTACTAAAGATGTGAAAAAAACAGATTTCTTAGATTTAACAGAAGAACAAGCGGGAGCACTAAAGCAAGTAATAAATGCAATGGAGCAGAAAGTTCCTGAAACATTTTTACTACATGGAATTACTGGTAGTGGTAAAACTGAAATTTATTTACAAGCGATTGAACATTGTTTAAATGATGGTAAAGAAGCGATTGTATTAGTTCCCGAAATTTCTCTGACACCACAAATGACGGAACGATTCAGATCACGATTTGGAGAACAAGTTGCTGTAATGCACAGTGGGTTGTCTGTAGGTGAAAAATACGATGAATGGCGTAAAATTCATGAAGGACGAGTAAAAGTAGTAGTTGGAGCTCGTTCCGCAGTATTTGCTCCATTTGAGAACGTTGGAATTCTCATAATAGATGAAGAGCATGAGTCTACTTATAAACAAGAAGATACTCCAAGATATCACGCCCGTGACGTTGCTGTTTGGCGTAGTAAATACCATCAGTGTCCTGTTATTTTAGGTAGTGCAACTCCGTCACTAGAATCATTTGCAAGGGCAAAGAAAAATGTATACAAGCTTTTAACATTAAAAAATCGTGCTGTAAGTCATTCCCTATTACCTGAAGTGCAAATCGTCGATATGCGAGAGGAATTAAAAAACGGTAATCGCTCAATGTTTTCTGAGAAACTAGTTGAAGCAATCCGAGTTCGTTTAGAGAAAAAAGAACAGATGGTGTTGTTTTTAAATCGAAGGGGTTATTCATCCTTCGTAATGTGTAGAGATTGTGGAACAGTTGTTCAATGTGAAAATTGCGATATATCACTAACCTACCACCGTTCTAATGAAAAGCTAAAATGTCATTACTGCGGATTCGAACAGTGGGTTCCGACGACTTGCCCTGAATGTCAAAGTGATCATATTCGATATTTTGGAACAGGAACGCAAAAGGTAGAAGAGGAAATTGCAAAGCTATTTCCTGAGGCTAGAGTGCTTCGCATGGATGTTGATACAACAAAAACAAAAGGCTCCCATGAACAAATTTTAGAAATGTTCGGTGATGGCAAGGCAGATATTTTACTAGGTACGCAAATGATTGCAAAGGGTCTAGACTTCCCAAATATTACTTTAGTAGGTGTATTAAGTGCAGATACGTCTCTACATTTACCAGATTTTCGTTCCGCTGAAAAAACGTTTCAACTATTAACTCAAGTAAGTGGACGAGCTGGGAGACATTCTTTACCAGGTGAAGTGTTTATCCAAACCTATACACCTGAACACTATGCCATTGAGCTAGCAAAAGTTCAGCAATATGAGCCGTTTTATGAGCGAGAAATGTGGACGAGACATCAAGCTGGATATCCACCTTATTATTATTTGGCACTCATTCAGATTTCACATGAAGATGTTTTAATGGCAAGCGAATATGCAGGTAAAGCAGCAGATTATTTACGTTCGAATTTATCATTTAATGTATCAATAATAGGTCCGACGGCGTCTAGTATTAGCCGTCTACAAAATAGATATCGATATCAATGTTTGATAAAATACAAAGTGGAACCAAACTTGATTGACACGTTTATACAATTAATCAAAATCTATAGATCCGATTGGATTAAAAAAGGGATTCAACTGTCAGTAGATTTGAATCCATCTTCGATTTAATATAATTGATATTTTCTGCCTTGAGTAGAACATAATCATACCAACTTAAACGAAAGAATGAGTCATTTGTAAATTCCTAATAAGGAATTTGATTTTAGAAAAGAGGTTTATAAATATATGGCAATTAAAGAAGTTGTTAAACATCCGGCAGATATTTTATCGAATAAGTGTGAAGAAGTAACTGAAATAAATGAAGAAATTATTCAATTATTAGATGATCTATACGACACTATGGTTGAATACGACGGGGTAGGAATTGCAGCCCCTCAAATTAACGTTCCACTGCGAGTAGCAATTGTAGAACTAGGGGAAGAAAGAGCTATTTTAGAGATGATTAATCCTACTGTAATAGAAGTTGAAGGTAAGGATATTGATATAGAAGGTTGTTTAAGTTTCCCAGGTTTGTTTGGTGAAGTTGAAAGACCAACATACGTCAAAATTGAAGCATGTGATAGAGAAGGAAGAGTGTACGAAGTTGAAGCTGTAGGTTTTGATGCTCGTGCAGTTTTACATGAAATTGACCATTTAGATGGTGTATTGTTTAATTCAAAAATTCTTCGTGTTGTTACGGAAGAAGAATTAGAAGAAATGTATAGGGAGGAAGAGTAACATGACAAAGGTTGTATTTATGGGAACGCCTCATTTTTCAGTACCAATTTTAACTATGTTACATGAGGAAGGTTATGAAATAATAGCTGTCGTAACACAACCTGATCGTCCTGTTGGCAGAAAGAAAGTATTAACTCCGCCTCCAGTAAAAGAAGAAGCTTTACGTCTTGGTTTACCGGTCATTCAACCTGAAAAACTTCGAAATTCAGAAGAGTTACAAGAAATTATCAATTTACAACCAGACATCGTTATAACAGCAGCTTTTGGCCAAATTTTACCTAAAGAATTGTTAGATGCACCTGAATTAGGCTGCATTAATGTTCATGCTTCACTATTACCAAAGTATCGTGGTGGTGCTCCGATACATCAAGCGGTACTAGATGGACAAACTAAAACTGGGATTACCATCATGTATATGGCTCAAAAGTTAGATGCAGGCGATATTATTTCTCAAAGCGAAATACCGATAGAAGAAACGGATCACACGGGTGGTCTATTTGACAAACTAAGTATTGTTGGACGTGATTTGTTAAAGGAAACTTTACCAACAATCATTGCTGGAACAAATGATAGAATTCCGCAAAATGAAGATGAAGTAACTTTTGCTCATAACATATCACGTGAACAAGAACGTATTCATTGGACAAATGATGCCCGTACAATTTATAACCAAGTACGAGGTTTACATCCTTGGCCAGTAGCTTACACTACTTTAAATGGTGAAAACGTAAAAATATGGTGGTCTAGTATTGGCTCAACATCAACAGATTTAGAACCTGGAACGGTTGTAAAAATTGAAAAAGACCAATTTGAAGTTGCAACAGGCGATGGGAAGACACTAGCTATTCTTGATTTACAACCGGCAGGTAAAAAACGGATGACAGCTCAAGATTATTTACGAGGAACTGGTTCAAAATTACAGATTGGGGACCGATTTGAATGACATCTAAGAAAAAAGTTCAGATTTGGGATGGTAATGTACGCGACGCCGCTTTAACGATTCTTTTAGCAGTCGATAAAAATCAAGCATATAGTAATTTATTGTTAAACCAAACTATTAAGAAATACAAAATCGATGCAAAAGATCGTGCATTACTAACTGAAATTACGTATGGAACTTTGCAACATAAATATACTTTAGATTACTATCTAGAGCCTTTTATTCGGACGAAAATAGATTTATGGGTTAGATGGTTGTTACGCCTTTCATTATACCAAGTTGTGTATTTATCCCGTATACCAGCCCATGCAGCTGTCAACGAGGCAGTGGAAATAGCTAAAAAAAGAGGGCACAAAGGGATTGCTTCAATGGTAAATGGCGTTTTACGCTCAATCCAAAGACAAGGCCTACGATCTATTGATGAAATAGAAGAACCTATTAAAAGATTATCAATTGCAACAAGTCATCCTGAATGGCTAGTTGAAAGATTAATCGACTCCTATGGAATAGAAGTTGCAACAGAAATGTTGGAAGAAAACAATGTTCCTCCAACATTGACAGTACGGGTTAATACGTTAAAATCAACGACTCAAGATGTATTGAACATGCTGGAGGAAGAAGGTATTCAAGCGAAAAAGAGCGAGCTTATTCCAGAGTGTATCCATATAATAGGTGGACAAGTTACACATACAGAATGTTTTAAAAATGGTTTTATTACTATTCAAGACGAAAGCTCAATGATGCCTGCAAACGTACTAAATCCTAAACCGGGTGAAAGAGTATTAGACATGTGTGCTGCACCTGGTGGTAAAACAACACATATTGCTGAGAAAATGAATAATGATGGGTCAATTTTAGCTACTGATATCCATCCTCATAAATTAGATTTAATCGAAGAAACTAGCAATCGCCTAGGCATTGAAATTATACAAACAGCACCAGTTGATGGAAGAACAGCCGCTGAACTTTTACAAAGGGAATCTTACGATGCTATACTCGTCGATGCACCTTGCTCAGGTTTAGGAGTTACTAGAAGAAAACCCGATATTAAATATACAAAAAGAGAAGAAGATTTTGAAAGTTTACACAAGATTCAATTACAGTTACTTGATAATGCGGTTAAAGTGTTGAAAACAGGCGGTCGTTTAGTTTACAGTACGTGTACTGTTGACCGTTTGGAAAATGAAGGAACTGTAGAGAAGTTTTTAGCGTCACATCCAGAAATGGAACTTATGCCAATTGTAAACTTGCCAGAGGATCTACTTGAAAAACAACAAGACGGAATGCTCCAAGTATTCCCACAAGACTTTGGTAGTGACGGATTTTTCGTTGCTACATTTCAAAAGAAAAGTGATAAAGCGCCCGCTCATACCCGAAATGCGCTGGAGAGCCCTCATTGAAAGCATCTTTTCAGCTATCAATGAGGAATCGAAGCGCACGAGGGTATGGCGCTTTATCCTAGCCAAGAAAAAAGGAGAATCCGAGAAGTAATGGATGAAAATAAATTTAACGAACGAATTCAAGATTTAGTAGAAGAAGCAGAAGATAAGCCGGTCCGTCGTGAGAAAAAAGAAAAACCTCAACTTAAGGAATCTATTTACTCGTTAAGATTAGATGAACTAAAAGATTGGTTAGAAGCTAATGGAGAAAAAGCTTTCCGTGCAACGCAAATTTATGAATGGTTATATGAAAAACGTGTAAAATCCTTTGAAGAAATGTCCAATTTATCGAAATCATTACGTGATAAATTAACTGCTTCATTCGCGGTAACTACACTATCAACAATTATTAGCCAGGAATCAAAAGACGGCACAATTAAGTTTCTATTCCAATTACAAGATGGCTATTCCATTGAAACTGTATTAATGCGACATGAGTATGGTAATTCCATTTGTGTAACTACACAAGTTGGTTGTCGTATTGGATGTACATTCTGTGCTTCAACACTTGGTGGGCTAAAACGTCACTTACTAGCTGGTGAAATTGTAGAACAAGTTGTAAAAGTTCAACAAAAACTAGACGAAGTAGGAGAACGTGTTTCTCATATCGTAATAATGGGAATTGGTGAGCCATTTGATAACTATGATGCGATGATGAACTTCCTAAAAGTTATTAATCATGATAAAGGACTAAACATTGGTGCTAGACACATTACAGTTTCAACATCAGGTATTATTCCGAAAATTTATCAGTTTGCTGATGAACAATTACAAATTAACTTTGCATTGTCATTACATGCTCCAAACCAAGAACTACGTCAAAAGCTAATGCCTATTGCTAGAGCATACAAATTAGACAAGTTAATTGAAGCAATTAAATATTACACAGAAAAGACTGGTAGACGTGTAAGTTTTGAATACGGTCTTTTCGGTGGAGAAAATGACTCTGTTGAACATGCAGAAGAATTGTCAAAACTAATTAAAGGAATTAAGTGCCATGTAAACTTAATTCCAGTAAACTATGTTCCAGAACGCAACTATGTACGTACACCACGCGAGAAAATCTTTGCTTTTGAAAAGACGCTTAAAAAGAATGGCATTAACGTAACTATTCGCCGTGAACAAGGATCTGATATTGATGCTGCTTGCGGTCAGTTAAGAGCGAAAGAGAGAGCTCAAGAGACGAGGTGACCTTTTTGAAGTTTACAGTTGAAAGTGATATTGGGTTAAAGCGAAAAATAAATGAAGATCGGGCTGCGCTTATTGAGCGCCCCGATCACTTTAAACTTGCTATTTTAGCAGATGGTATGGGTGGCCATAATGCAGGTGATATTGCGAGTGAAATGGCCATAAAAGGAATGGAATATTTATTTAAAAACGCTATCTCAAAAAAATTTAAAACGACTCATTCCAAAAAACAATGGATGTTGGATGTTATAAAAAAAGTAAATGAAAATATTTATAAACATTCAATAGCAAATGAAAATTGCAATGGAATGGGGACTACTTTAATTGCTGTATTAATCGACCATGAAAAATGCCTAATAAGCCATATTGGGGATTCTCGTGTCTATTATTTTACACCAAATAAGGTAGAACTAATTACAAGGGATCATTCATATGTAAACGTTCTCGTTGATAATGGAGAAATTAGTGAAGAAGAAGCAGAAAATCACCCACATAAAAATGTCGTAATAAAAGCTTTAGGGACAGAACTAACAATAGATCCTGATTTTTATGAAGTTACGATGGAAGAAGGTTCTTATT
Organism: Ureibacillus acetophenoni; assembly: GCF_900220965.1. Lineage (GTDB taxonomy): Bacteria > Bacillota > Bacilli > Bacillales_A > Planococcaceae > Ureibacillus > Ureibacillus acetophenoni. Next base: position 472,661 of record NZ_OBQC01000001.1, read on the forward strand.
TATTAGTTTGTTCAGATGGACTAAGCAATAAACTATCCGTCGATGAAATGTCTGCAATTTTAACGTTAGACATGACAATCGATGAAAAAGGAAAAAAATTAGTTCAATTAGCCAATGATAGTGGTGGAGAAGATAATATATCACTCGTCTTATTATCAACTAGTAATGAGGAGGTGTAATAAATGCTTATAGGAAAAAGAATTAGTGATCGATATAAAATTCTTCAATTTGTTGGCGGTGGAGGAATGTCAAATGTTTATTTAGCACATGACATGATCTTAAACCGTGATGTTGCTATTAAAGTGTTAAGATATGATTCTACGAATGAAGAAGAATTTCATCGAAGATTTCAACGAGAAGCACTTTCTGCAACTAGCCTAATGCATCCAAATATCGTAAGTATTTATGATGTCGGTGAAGACGGAGATATGCACTATATTGTGATGGAATTTATTAAAGGCAAAACATTGAAACAATACATAAATGAGTTTTCGCCTTTATCGCCAGCTCGTAGTGTAAACATAATGAGGCAGTTAACGAGCGCTATTGCTCACGCCCATGAAAATCAAATTATCCATCGAGATATTAAACCTCAAAATATATTAATTGATGGGGATGGAAACTGTAAAATTACGGATTTTGGTATTTCAACAACATTAACTGCTACAAGTTTTACGAAAACAAATTCTGTACTTGGGACTGTCCACTATCTTTCACCAGAACAGGCACGTGGTGGGACTGCTACGAAAAAATCGGATATTTACGCACTTGGTATCGTACTCTATGAATTACTAACAGGTGAATTGCCGTTCTCTGGGGAGTCGGCTGTATCGATTGCACTTAAGCATTTGCAATCGGAAACACCTTCTGTTCGAGCGATAGATGCCTCAATCCCACAAGCTCTTGAGAATGTGGTATTAAAAGCGACAGCAAAAAATCCGGCACACCGATATAATTCAGTTGAAGAAATGGAAGAAGATTTAGAGACGGTATTATCGCCTAGTCGATTAAATGAACCAAAATTCCTTCCACCTTTTGATAATGAAGCAACAAAGGCGATGCCGATTATTAAAGAACCTTTACCAATTAATGAAATTGCGAATACTAAAATTATTAGACCAAATGATTCTAAAAAACAGACTCAACAACAACAACCGCCAGAAGAAAAGAAAAAGGTTAGTAAAGGTAAAATTTTCGCAATAATCGGAGTTTCACTTCTCATTATAGTGTTATTAGCAATATTTTTATTTAATTTATTAACTCCGAAAAAAATTGAAATACCTGATGTTTCGGGAATGGAACTTATAGATGCAATATCTTTATTAGAGGAAAAAGGTTTTGTAATAGGTGATCAAAGGGAAAAGCACGATGAAACAATAGAAGAAGGTAAGGTAATTGGTACTGATCCGGATGCGGGGAAAACACGTACAACAGGAACTGAAATTGATATTATTATAAGTCTAGGCAATGAAAAGGTAACGATGGAAAACTTTGTTGGTCAACAAATAAGCCAAGTTTCAGCTCTCATTGAAAAAATGGACTTTAAGGACGTTCATCAAGAAGAGGTACACTCAGATCAACCGCCAGGCACGATTATCAAACAAACTCCAGAAGTGGGAGAAGAATTTGTACCTAAAGATACAGAGGCGACTTTCGTTGTAAGTAAAGGTTTAGAAAAAGTAAAAGTTGCAAACTTAACAGAATACAATGAATCGAACCTATTGGAATATGAACGGATTTCTGGTTTTAAAATTGTTAAACAAGAAGAAGTCCATTCTGAGGATATTCCAGCAGGAAGTGTCGTTTCACAGGATCCGGAGCCAGGTACAGAATTAGATAAAGGATCTACGATAAAAGTCGTTATTTCAAAAGGTCCTCCTGAACCAGCCCTTAAAGTTTTACGTTTAAGTTTAGAAATTCCGTACGATCCAATAGAATACGGTGAACCACAAACAGTAAGAGTTTTTATTCAAGATAAAAATAATAACATGACACAACCTAAAGAAGTGTTTGAAATTGAGGAAGATTTTGAATATTCCACGCAATTAGAAATCGTAGAAGGCCAGACAGCAGCCTATCGAATTGAGATTGATGGAAGATTATTTGCAGAAGATACAATTCACTTTGACGATTTAGAATAATAAGGAGGAGTTAGATGGCTCAAGGCCAAATTCGAAAAGCTCTTAGCGGATATTACTATGTTTATCACGAAGGCGAGTTAATTCAATGTAGAGGTAGAGGAGTCTTCCGCAATCGAGGGGAAGCGCCTCTTGTTGGTGATATTGTGGATTATACAAAAGAAGGTGAATCCGATGGGTATATTATGAAAATATACCCTCGGTTTAATGAGCTCGTTCGACCACCTATTGCTAATGTTGATCAAGCTCTTTTAGTTTTCTCAGTGAAAGAACCAGACTTTAGTACATTATTGTTAGATCGATTTTTAGTCGTTTTGGAATCTTATCGTGTAAAGCCTATTATATGTTTAACTAAAATGGACTTGCTAGAAGACGAAGAACTAGCTGGATTACAAAAATATATTGAAGATTATCGGAAAATTGGCTATATGGTTATAGATACATTTAAAAATGATGAAACATTACTCAAATCTTTACATCCAATCCTCCAAGGAAAAACAAGCGTACTAGCAGGTCAGTCTGGTGTTGGGAAATCAACGTTATTAAATACTCTAATCCCTGAATTACAATTAAAAACAAATGATATTTCTCAAAGCTTAGGAAGGGGAAAACATACTACACGTCATGTAGAACTAATAGATATTGGAAATGGATTATTAGCCGATACACCAGGTTTTAGTTCCTTTGACTTTGATACAATTGAAAAAGAGGAATTGACATATTGTTTCCCTGAAATAGCTTCAATAAGTGAAAATTGTAAGTTCAGAGGATGTCTCCATTTGAAAGAACCGAAATGCGCTGTAAAAGATGCGGTAGATCAAGGAGAAGTGACACAGTATCGTTATGAACATTATTTAGAGTTTTTACAAGAAATAAGTGATCGAAAGCCGAGGTATTAATAATGATTAAAATTGCACCATCGATTCTTGCAGCAAATTTCGCTAAATTAGGTGAAGAAGTAAAAGAAGTAGAACAAGCAGGCGCGGAAGTAATTCATATAGACGTAATGGATGGCCACTTCGTACCAAATATAACGATGGGGCCAATTGTTGTCGAAGCATTACGACCAGTAACCAAATTACCACTTGATGTACATCTAATGATTGAAAATCCAGATGATTACATTGAACAGTTTGCAAAGGCAGGTGCAGACTGGATTTCAGTGCATGTAGAAGCATGTCGACATCTACATCGTACAATTCAATTAATTCGTTCCTTCGGTGTAAAACCAGGGGTTGTATTAAATCCTCATACTCCGATTGAATCAATTCAACATATTTTAGAAGATATAGATTTTGTACTCTTTATGACTGTAAACCCTGGATTTGGCGGGCAGAAGTTTATACATTCAGTCGTTCCGAAAATTGAAAACCTATCAAAAATTATTAAAGAGCGTGGCTTATCTATTGATATTGAGATAGATGGTGGTATTAATGCTGAAACAATTATTCCTTGTGCAAAAGCGGGTGCGAATATTTTTGTAGCTGGCTCAGCTATATATAATAAAGAGAATCGAGCAGAAGCACTTAAAGAAATCTTGCACGCTGGTGAGGCGGCATATACGAAATGACTACCGTAATTGTATGTGCGGGAGGACCAAAACAAGATTTACCATCTTTGAAAACATACGCATCTTCTACAGATGCAATTTTTATAGGTGCTGATAGAGGTTCTATTTATTTATTAAATCAAGGAATTGTCCCAGAGGAAATAGTTGGTGATTTTGATTCACTATCAGAGGAAGTATGGATAAGGGTATCTAATTGTGTACGGAAGATTGATAGAGTACAAGCTGAAAAAAACGATACAGATACAGATTTAGCTTTAGAAAAAGCTCTAAATTATAAGCCCACTGAAATTATTGTTACAGGTGTTACAGGTGGCCGGTTAGATCATTTTGAATCTGCTTTACGCACAATTTATCGGGTACAATCTAGAAACCTACATATTCGAATGAAAATCGTTAATGAAAAAAATGAAATTCAATTTTTATTTCCAGGAAAACACCCAATTTTAAAAGATGATCGATATCAATATCTATCTTTTTTTGCTTATGAACAAAATGTGAAAGACGTTACTCTACGTGGAGTCAAATATGAAACAACGAATGAAATAATTGAATTAGGTACATCAAGATTTACAAGTAATGAACTGAATTCTATAGAAGGTTATATCTCCTTTTCTTCAGGCATATGTTTAATGATAAGAAGTAGTGACTGAAAAAGGAGGGCAGACTTTGCGAGTTTACACTTTCCAATTACCGAAATTTGTTAGTTCATTTACACGTGCATGCATTAATTTGTTTAGAGGTGGAAAAAAGAAAGAAAATAAATAATGAATAATGCACTTATACTTTCAAGTAAATGATGTAATATTCTTATTAGAAAAAGGAGTTGTGAACATCTCACAACTCCTTTTTCATACGGTTTTCACAATATAAAAAACCATCGAAATAGTACATTCGATGGTTTTAACGGTTTAATTATACACGTTCAACTTTACCTGATTTTAAAGCACGAGCAGAAACCCAAACGCGTTTTGGTTTGCCGTCTACTAAGATACGAACTTTTTGTAAGTTAGCGCCCCAAGTACGTTTGTTAGCGTTCATAGCGTGAGAACGGTTGTTACCTGAACGAGTTTTACGACCAGTAATAACACATTGTTTTGGCATCTATAATTCCCTCCTTACAGATGAATCTGAAAGATCTCTTCTTCAGTTCTTGATTTCACATACCATAATAATTTAACATAGGTCTGGGTTCGATGCAACCAATTTTACATGTACTTTCAAGAAAAAATCCTTTACAGTCAAAATAATGGAGGAAACAACGTTGATTATTAGATAATCATGACTAAAAGCTTTATAATTTTCACAAATAAAATGAACAAACAAGACAAACTATATACAACAAACAACGTTTTCTTTTATAATGGATTTTTGTGTAGTACAATGAGTATAGCCAAAAAGAGGCAAAGGAGGCAAAAGCATGTCATTAGAAATAAAAAACGATTTCGGACAAATTGATATTTCAAATGATGTCATCGCACAAATTGCAGGTGGTGCTGCAATTGAATGTTATGGTGTTGTCGGAATGGCTTCAAAACATCAAATTCGTGATGGGTTAACGGATATATTACGCAAAGAGAACTTCACTAAAGGAGTAGTCATTCGTCAATCAGGAGATGACCTCCATATTGATATGTATATAATCGTGAGCTATGGTACGAAAATTTCAGAGGTAGCTTACCAAGTCCAATCAAAAGTAAAATACACAGTGAACAAAACATTAGGAATGAGCGTTAAATCAGTTAATATATTTGTTCATGGTGTGAAAGTTTTATCGGTTTAAGAGGAGGATTTATTATAAATGAAGTCACTAGACGGCATAAAATTTGCAGAAATGGTACAGATGGGTGCTCATCACTTATCGCAAAATGCCAATTTTGTTGATTCATTAAATGTATTCCCAGTGCCTGATGGAGATACTGGAACAAATATGAATTTATCGATGACATCAGGAGCAAAGGAAACTGATACGAATGCTCAAGCACACATAGGAAAAACTGCACAAAGTTTATCTAAAGGTTTGTTAATGGGAGCTCGTGGAAACTCTGGGGTTATTTTATCTCAACTTTTCAGAGGGTTTGGTAAACATATTGAAAAAGAAAGTACTGTTGATGCGCATAAGTTTGCAGGTGCTTTCCAAGCTGGGGTTGATACAGCATACAAAGCAGTTATGAAACCTGTTGAAGGGACGATTTTAACAGTTGCTAGAGAAGCTGCTGCAAAAGCTGTTGAAGTTGCAAAAGATGAAGCGAACATCATTAAGGTAATGGAAGCTGTAGTAGAAGAAGGGAAAAAGTCTTTAGATCGTACACCAGACTTACTTCCTGTTTTAAAAGAAGTTGGAGTTGTCGATAGTGGTGGGCAAGGCCTACTATTTATATACGAAGGATTTCTTGCATCGTTAAAAGGTGAAGCGCTTCCAGAAAGAAATGATGCTTCAATCGATGATTTAATTAGTGCTGAACATCATCGTGTACAAGATTTTATGAATACTGAAGATATTGTTTATGGCTATTGCACCGAGATTATGGTCCGTCTTGAGAAAGATAAAGAACCATTTGATGAGTTAAAATTCCGTCAAGAATTAGACCCAATGGGTGATTCTTTATTAGTTGTGTCTGACGACGAAATTGCCAAAGTACATATCCACTCTGAAACACCAGGAGCTGTACTAAGTGCAGGTCAAAAATATGGTAGCCTTATTAAAATTAAAGTTGATAATATGAGGGAACAACACTCTTCAATTGTTAACAATCAACCAAATAATGAAAACACAAAAGTTCCAACGAAAAAGGAAAAACATCCATATGCAGTAGTAACAATTGCTATGGGTGAGGGCATTTCAAATCTTTTACGTAGTATTGGTGCTTCTTATGTAATTGAAGGTGGGCAAACAATGAATCCATCTACTGAAGACATCGTAAAAGCGGTAAAAGAAATTGAAGCTGAACGTGTTATCATTTTACCGAACAATAAAAACATTATTATGGCAGCTGAACAAGCAGTTGAATTATTAGATATCGAAGCAGCTGTTGTTCCGACGAAAACAATTCCACAAGGGATGGCTGCGATTTTAGCGTTTAATCCGGAAGCTTCAGTTGAAGACAACAAAGCGGGTATGTCAAAAGCCTTTGAGAGTGTAAAGGCTGGACAAGTTACTTATGCTGTTCGTGATACTTCAATTGATGGCGTAGAAATTAGAAAAGATGATTACATGTCTCTTGCTGAAGGGAAAATTGTTTTATCAACTCCAAATCTAATGGACGCAGCTAAAAAAGTAATTACAGATTTAGTTGATGAGGATTCGGAAATCATTACTATTATCTACGGAACTGATACTAATGAAGTCGAAGCAAATGAATTAGCAAGTTTTATCGAAGAACAATATCCAGGTGTGGAAGCTGAAATTGTCGATGGTAAACAAGCATTATATCCATTTATTTTCTCAATTGAATAATTCTAGATAGGTGCGTACTTAGTATGCACCTTTTTTAACTTCATTCAGCAAAAGTCTTTAGCTTTCTATAAGTGGTAAGATGAATGCAATCCGTGGATTCATTCAGAGCTTTTTAAACTATGCTGAATGAAGTTAAAGCCTCCGGCGGATGCCACAGATTTTCAATGGTAGTTTTCGAGCATGCTCGAAAAAATCTCGGCGGCACGTTTTTTCAGCTGTGACGAAAGCTTGCGGCAGTCACAAATACGCCAAGGCGAATTTGATTATTATTCCTTTTGGAAGCAGTAAATGTTCATGATACAATGAGTTTAGAATTAATAGGATGTAGCATAAAGGATAAGGGGGAGAAGGATGAAGTTTACTTCAGTTTTTGACATCATTGGACCTGTCATGATCGGACCGTCATCATCACATACCGCAGGTGCAGCCAGAATAGGTAGAGTCGCTAGAGACTTATTCGGACGTCAGCCAAAATGGGCTAAGATCCATCTTTATGGCTCATTTGCTGAAACGTATAGAGGACACGGAACTGATGTTGCGATTGTTGGTGGGTTATTAGATTATGATACGTTTGACGAGCGCATTAAAACATCCTTTCAATTAGCAAAAGAAGCGGGACTAGAATTTGAATTTATTACTGAAACGGCTAATAAAGAACACCCAAACACAGCACGCATTGTCCTTGGAGATGATTCAGGTGAAATGTCTGTTGAAGGGATCTCTATTGGCGGTGGAAAAATAGAAATTAGTGAAGTAAATGGCTTTAAACTACGATTAACTGGAGGCATGCCAGCTATTCTAGTAGTCCATGACGACCGTGCTGGTTGTATCGCAAATGTGGCAAATACACTTGCGATGCATCATGTGAACATCGGACATATGGAAGTTTCTCGTATTGAACGTGGCCAAACTGCTTTAATGGTCATTGAAGTCGATCAAAATATTGACGAGAAAATATTACATCAAATCTCGTTAATTCCTCATATAACAAAAGTTTCAAAGATTAATAATTAAGGGAGTGGGCTAAATGGACGTATTATTTCGTAATGTAAAGGAATTAGTTGAACTTGCCGAAAGTAGAAATATGCTCATCTCTGATATTATGATTGAACAGGAAATGAATATTACTGGTAGATCTAGAGAAGAAATTATTGCTCAAATGGATAATAACTTAACTGTGATGGAACAAGCAGTTGAACGAGGTCTTAATGGTGTTCAATCTGTAACTGGGTTAACAGGTGGGGATGCGGTTCTATTACAAAATTATATCGCTAAAGGAAATTCCTTATCTGGTGATTTATTATTAGATGCCGTAAGTAAAGCAGTCGCAACTAACGAAGTAAATGCAGCTATGGGAACAATTTGTGCAACACCAACTGCTGGTTCTGCTGGAGTAGTGCCTGGAACATTATTTGCTGTGAAAAATAAATTAAACCCAACTAGAGAACAGATGATTAATTATCTATTTACTTCCGGCGCATTTGGTTTTGTCGTTGCCAATAATGCGATGATTTCAGGCGCTGCTGGTGGATGTCAGGCAGAAGTAGGTTCTGCAAGTGCAATGGCAGCTGCAGCGATTGTTGAAATGGCAGGAGGAACACCTGCTCAATCAGCAGAAGCATTCGCTATTACGTTAAAAAATATGTTAGGTCTAGTTTGTGATCCTGTCGCAGGATTAGTTGAAGTTCCTTGTGTGAAACGAAATGCAATGGGAGCTGCCAATTCTCTAGTAGCTGCGGATATGGCTCTAGCTGGTGTTACAAGTCGTATACCATGTGATGAAGTGATTGGTGCAATGTTTAGAATCGGTCAGGCAATGAGTCCGAATTTAAAAGAAACTGCTAGGGGTGGATTAGCAGCTACTCCAACTGGAAAAGCGATAGCAGCTAGAATATTTGGAGGAACTGCTTAACCTTGAGTAGTTTGTTATTAGATCCTGTCAGTACATTAAAAGGTGTTGGAAAAGAAACTGCAAATGTACTAGCTGAAATGGGGATCTATACTATTAATGATTTACTATGGACTTTTCCTTATCGACATGAGGATTTTCGACTTAAGGACTTAACAGAAACACCACATAACGAAAAAGTTACAGTAGAAGGACGAATAGAAAGTGAACCAATTGTTCAATTTCTTGGTAGAAACAAATCTAGAATAACAGTGAAGTGTATTGTAGGAAGACACCTTATTAAACTAGTATTTTTTAATCAAAATTATTTACGAGGAAAATTAACTCCGGAAACAATTGTTACAGTTTCTGGTAAGTGGGATCGTGGTCGCCAAGTAATTAATGTTTCAACGATTAAATTTGGTCCAAAAGTGGAAAATGCGGATTTTGAACCGGTTTATAGTTTAAAAGGTAATATGCATCAAACGAAATTTAGAAAATTAATGAGGCAAGCGTTAGATGTGTGTGGAGGGGAAGTTGAAGAAACAATCCCCTCACACCTTCTTACGAAATATAAATTAATACCTATAATAGAGGCGCTAGAAGGAGTGCATTTCCCTGTTGATGCAAATCACTCTAAACAGGCCCGAAGACGTTTTGTCTATGAAGAATTGTTGCAATTCCAGTTACGAATTCAAGCGTTAAGAAAAGTACATAAAGAAAACGAACATGGAATAGCAATTCAATATGATCTACAAAGGTTAAAAGAATTTATTTCTACCATTCCATTTGATCTAACAAACGCTCAAAAACGGGTGGTAAATGAAATTTGTAAAGATTTAAAAGAATCAACACGAATGAATCGTTTGTTACAAGGGGATGTAGGATCAGGGAAAACCGTTGTTGCAGCAATCGGTTTATTTGCAGCTGTAACTGCTGGATTCCAAGGTGCATTAATGGCCCCGACTGAAATATTAGCTGAACAGCATGCCACATCATTAAGTCAACTGTTAGAACCAATGGGGGTACGTCTTGCACTACTTTCTGGTTCTACTAAAACAAAGGCAAGAAAAATGATATTAGAAAACTTGCAAAATGGCGAAATTGATATTTTAATTGGTACTCATGCATTAATACAGCCAGATGTCATGTTCAAAAATTTAGGATTTGTAATAACGGATGAGCAACATCGATTTGGAGTAGAACAGCGAAGAATTCTTAGGGATAAAGGTACTAACCCAGATGTACTGTTTATGACAGCTACACCTATACCAAGAACGTTAGCTATAACGGCTTTTGGTGAAATGGACGTATCCATCATTGATGAGTTACCAGCAGGTAGAAAGCAAATTGAAACTCATTGGTTAAAGAAAGAACAATTACATTCTGTTATTTCTAAAATGGAATTAGAATTACGACAAGGAAGACAAGCTTATGTTATTTGTCCACTTATCGAAGAGTCGGAAAAAATAGATGCAGATAATGCTCAGGAAGTATTTGAACAACTTTCTACTGTTTTTAGAGGGAAGTATAAAGTAGATTTAATGCATGGTCGCCTTCATTCTGAAGAAAAAGATCGTGTGATGAGAGAGTTTACTGAAGGGCATATTGATGTTTTAGTATCAACGACTGTTGTTGAAGTCGGAGTTAATGTACCGAATGCTTCATTCATGGTGATCTATGATGCGGATCGATTTGGTTTAGCGCAGCTTCACCAACTACGAGGTCGTGTAGGCCGTGGACAATTCCAATCCTATTGTGTTTTACTAGCAGATCCTAAAACAGAAGAAGGAACAGAACGGATGATGTCTATGACTGAAATTAACGACGGATTCCAGTTGGCTGAAAAGGATTTAGAATTACGTGGCCCGGGTGATTTCTTTGGTAAGAAACAAAGTGGTCTTCCTGATTTTAAAATGGCGGATTTAGTCCATGATTATAGAACGTTAGAAGTAGCTAGACAAGATGCAGCAACGCTTATATATAATGACGCTTTTTGGATAGATACTGAGTATAAACACCTACGTGAAATGCTTGAAGAATCTGGAGTATTAAACGGAGAAAGAATTGATTAATACTTCCGAACTTTCTAATAATAAATACAATTAATCTAGAACGCAACAATATTAGAATTATTGTTGCGTTCTTATTTTTGGAAATGTATACTGGTGTTAGTACCAAGTGCTAATACATATAATAAGGTGATGGCGAAAATTGAAACGTCGAACAAAAAAAGAACGTCAGCAACTCTTATTACAAACAATCGAAGAAAATCCATTTGTCACGGATGAACAACTTGCAGTGCAATTTAATGTGAGTGTCCAAACAATCCGTTTAGATCGAATGGAGTTATCCATACCTGAATTAAGAGAGCGCATTAAAGATGTAGCAGAAAAAAATTTAGAAAATGAAGTTAAGTCTTTGCCTTTAGATGAAGTAATAGGGGAAATTATTGATATTGAGCTCGATGCTAGAGCTATTTCTATTTTTGATGTAAAAGAAGAACATGTTTTTCAACGGAATGGGATTGCTCGAGGGCATCATTTATTTGCGCAGGCCAATTCATTAGCAGTGGCTGTCATTAATGACGAATTAGCGTTAACGGTAAGGGCAAATGTATTATTCTCTAAGCCAGTAAAAGCTGGGGATAGAGTAATAACAAAAGCTACCGTGCGCGGACAAAATACAGAAAAAAACCGGACGTACATCGATTTAATTTCTACAGTAAATAATAGTGTTGTATTTAAAGGTGAATTTGAGATGTATCGAACGAAAGGTAAAGGTGAAAACGATGAAACTAGCTATTGATGGAATGGGTGGCGATCATGCGCCCCGTTCGGTAGTTGAAGGCGTTTTACTAGCATTAGAGGAATTCCCAAATTTAGAAGTAAAACTTTATGGTCATAAAGATAAAATAGCTCAAGAATTAAAATCTCAAAATAATCGTATTGAAATTATTCATTGTGAAGAAGTTATTGAAGGTGAAGATGATCCGGCACGAAGCATTCGCCGAAAAAAGGATTCATCTATGACTAGAATGCTAGAAGCGGTATCTGAAGGGACTGCAGATGCGTGTTTATCCGCAGGTAACACAGGAGCATTAATGGCCGGAGGACTTTTAAAAGTAGGACGTATTGAAGGTGTAGCTAGACCAGCCCTTGCAACTACATTACCTACTATCGATGGACAAGGCTTTTTAATGTTGGATTTAGGTGCCAATGCGGATGCAAAACCTGAGCATTTGCTGCAATATGCAATTATGGGGAATATTTATGCCAAAAAAGTACGTGGTATTGAAAATCCTCGAATTGGTTTATTGAATATTGGTACTGAAGAAAAAAAAGGAAATGAACTAACAAAAGGCGTATATAGTTTACTACAAGATTCTAATCTCAACTTTGTTGGAAATGTTGAAGCCCGTGATTTACTAGATAATGTTGCGGACGTTGTAGTAACTGACGGATTTACAGGAAATATGGTTCTTAAATCTATTGAAGGTACTGCCGGTGCAATGATGTCTATGCTGAAAGAAGCATTTATGGCTTCAGGAAAGACAAAAATCGGTGCTTTATTAATGAAAACTGAACTGAAAAAATTAAAAGGTAAATTAGATTATTCAGAACATGGTGGGGCAGCGTTATTTGGATTACAATCTCCAGTCATTAAGGCGCATGGTTCTTCAAATGCAAGAGCGATTTACAGTGCAATTCGTCAAGCAACAATTATGGCTGAACATAGCGTTACATCCATCATTAAAACAACAATAGCAGAAAGTAATGCCGAGCAAGGGGAAAAGAAAGAGGAGAATGAATAATGTCAAAAATTGCATTTATCTTTCCAGGTCAAGGTTCTCAAAAAGTTGGAATGGGACAAGAATTAGTAGAAACTTATCCAGAAAGTAAAAAATTCTATGAAAAAGCAGATCAGGCTTTAGACTTCGAACTTTCAAAATTAATGTTAGAAGGTCCTCAGGAAGAATTAACATTAACATATAATGCACAACCTGCATTACTTACTACTGGTGTTATGGTTGCATCAAAATTAATAGAATCTGGTATAAAACCTGATTATACAGCCGGTCATTCATTAGGTGAATACAGTGCATTTGTAACATCTGGAGCTATTAGCTTTGAAGAAGCAGTTCAAATCGTTCATAAACGTGGATTATTTATGAATGATGCTGTTCCTGCTGGCGAAGGAGCTATGGCGGCTATTCTAGGTTTAGACGCTCAAACCTTAAAAGAAGTTTGCGATAAAATTTCTGCTGAAGGCGATGTTGTACAATTAGCTAACTTAAATTGTCCAGGTCAAATTGTTATTTCGGGTACAAAAGATGGTGTGGAGAAAGCATCGGTTGCTGCGAAAGAAGCTGGCGCAAAACGAGCAATTCCTCTAGTTGTTAGTGGACCATTCCATTCAGAACTAATGCGTGAAGCTGCGGTTAAGCTTGAAAATGAAATCGAAAAAATTTCAATTAACGAACCACAAATTCCTATCATTAGTAACGTAGGCGCTGAAATTTTACAAAGCGTCTCTGAAATTAAACAAGAAATGATCGAACAAGTTTACAGCCCTGTTTTATGGGAGCAAGATGTTCGTAAAATGTTAGAGTTAGGTGTTACAACTTTCATAGAATGTGGACCTGGAAAAGTACTTTCAGGATTAGTGAAAAAAGTAGATCGCTCTGTTAACACATACTGTGTATATGACGAAGCTACATTAAATGAAGTAATTGAAGCTTTAAGGGGTGAATAAAATGGGAAAATTAGATGGTAAAGTTGCCGTTGTAACTGGAGCATCTCGCGGTATTGGGCGTTCCATTGCGCTATATCTTGCAAAAGAAGGTGCTAAAGTTGTTGTTAACTATAGTGGTAGTGAGCAAAAAGCATTACAAGTAGTTGACGAAATTAATAGTATGGGTACAAATGCTATTGCAGTCCAAGCAAATGTTGCTGATGTTGATTCAGTTACTCAGTTAATGGATACAGCAATTAAAGAGTTTGGGTCAATTGATATTCTAGTGAACAATGCTGGAATTACAAGAGATAATCTTCTCATGCGTATGAAAGAAGACGAATGGGATGATGTCATTAATACAAACTTGAAAGGTGTCTTCCTATGTACTAAAGCAGTTACTCGCCAAATGATGAAACAACGTTCAGGACGTATCATTAACATTTCATCGATCGTTGGTGTAATGGGTAATGCTGGACAAGCTAACTATGTGGCGGCAAAAGCAGGTGTTATTGGTTTAACAAAAACAACAGCCCGCGAACTTGCTTCACGTAATATTTTAGTAAATGCGATTGCACCTGGTTTTATTACGACAGAAATGACAGGTGCATTATCCGAAGATATGAAAAACGCAATGCTATCTCAAATTCCATTAGCAAAACTTGGTCAACCTGAAGATATTGCTAAAGCGGTAGTTTTCTTAGCTTCTGATGATTCTAGTTATATGACTGGACAAACATTACATATCGATGGTGGTATGTACATGTAATTATCATGTATTGCAAAATTGTTATTTAATTGTTAAATTTGAGAATTTTTATAGAAATTTCATAAATTTCTATTGATTGAAGTTTAACATAATGTATACTATTTGAGGGGAGGTGACTGACTTGACTACAGTATTAGAACGTGTAACAAAAGTAGTCGTTGACCGTTTAGGTGTTGACGAGAGTGAAGTGAAAGTAGAAGCTTCTTTCCGTGAAGATTTAGGTGCTGATTCACTTGATGTTGTTGAATTAGTAATGGAACTTGAAGATGAATTTGATATGGAAATTTCAGACGAAGATGCTGAAAAAATCGCAACTGTTGGCGATGCTATCAAATATATTGAAGGTAAACTAAATTAACAGCTTGAGGCACGATTCACTCTAGTGATATTCGTGCCTCTTTTCAATCTTTACCTTTATTGACGGATAGGAAAGTATAGATTTTTTTGGTAATCCGTATAAGAAAAGACATCTTTTCGACCTATTTTGGGTCGAAATGTGTTTTTCTATTTGAATTAGTTAATATTTACTTAAAAAGTAGTTGTGATATAAAAATATCACAACTACTTTAGCCATTGATAGGGTACAATGTATATAATAATGCAAATTAAAAATTAGATAGAAATTATTAGGAAGGCAGAAGAGCTCATGACAATAAGAAAAAAAGGACAACAACAAAGATTCGGGGTTTTGCCAGAAAAAGTACAAGCCCAATTTGAAATATTAGAGCATGAACTTAATATTTCTTTCAAAAACAAAAGCTTACTTTACCAAGCATTTACCCATTCATCTTATGTGAATGAGCATCGACGAAAATTATACACAGATAATGAACGATTAGAATTTTTAGGTGATGCTGTACTTGAATTATCAGTGTCAAAGTATTTATTTGAACGTTATCCACATATGAGTGAAGGCGAACTAACTAAACTTCGTGCTTCAATCGTTTGTGAGCCTTCACTTGTCATCTTTGCTAACGAATTAAACTTCGGGAAATTTGTATTACTTGGAAAAGGTGAAGAATTAACGGGTGGTAGAGAACGTCCAGCATTACTTGCTGACTGTTTTGAATCGTTTATTGGTGCTATGTATTTAGATCAAGGTTTAGATGCTGTTGTAGAATTTCTACAACGCGTAGTCTATCCAAAAGTGGAAGTCGGTGCTTTTTCTCATGTGATGGATTTCAAGAGTCAATTACAAGAATTAGTTCAACAAAATAATAACGGCATATTACATTACGAAATTATCGATGAAAAAGGTCCAGCGCATAACCGTGTATTCGTTTCTAGAGTACTTCTAAACGATAAGGAACTAGGTATTGGTCGTGGTAAATCGAAGAAAGAGGCTGAACAACAAGCTGCACAAAATGCGATGGTAGCGTTAAATCAGTCATTGCATAAGGAGGATTAGGATGTACCTTAAACGACTTGAAGTGGTTGGCTTTAAATCGTTTGCAGATCGTATAGGGATTGATTTTGTTCCTGGTGTTACAGCAGTTGTTGGGCCAAACGGTAGTGGAAAAAGTAACGTAACTGATGCAATTCGATGGGTTCTAGGTGAACAATCCGCCAAATCATTACGTGGAGCAAAAATGGAAGATGTCATTTTTGCAGGGAGTGCTTCAAGAAAAGCATTAAATTTCGCTGAAGTTACGTTAATTCTTAACAATGAAGACGAACAAGTAGCAAGTGACTATACAGAAATAAGTGTGACGAGACGTGTGTATCGTTCTGGTGATAGTGAATATTTATTAAACAATCAGTCATGTCGCCTGAAGGATATTACTGACTTATTTATGGACTCTGGATTAGGAAAAGAAGCGTTTTCTATCATTTCACAAGGTCGTGTTGATGAGATTTTAAATTCCAAACCAGATGATCGAAGAACGATTTTTGAAGAAGCAGCTGGTGTATTAAAATACAAACTTCGTAAGAAAAAAGCGGAGCATAAGCTTGAAGAAACCGATGAAAATTTAAATCGTGTATTAGATATTTTACATGAATTAGATAGCCGACTTGAACCATTGCAAATGCAAGCATCGGCAGCAAAAGACTATGTTCAAATGACAGAGGAACTTAAAGAATTTGACATTTCTTTAATGGTGCATGATTTAACGAATTTCCTTGATGATTTAACGAAAATAATAGGTGACTATGAAAAGTTAGAAATTGAGGAGCAAAAGTACTCATATAAAATTGCAGATGTAGAATCTAAAGCAAATGACGTACGAGAGAAGTTAAGAAAGATCGATCATACTTTAGATATTTCTCAGGAACAGTTAGTTGAAGCAAGTACAGAAGTTGAACGTTGGGAAGGGCGTAAAGCATTGATGCAAGAAAAACGCATGAATGCCCAAAAGCAACTCGAGCAATTACAACAATCGTTAAATCAACTAATTGAAGAAGAAGAGGAACTAGCTCATAGTGAATCAGAGAAAAAATTGCAATTTGAGCAAAAGCAAAAGGAAGTACAACAGTTAAAATCTGAAATTAAGCAGATTGACCAATCGTTAAATAGCTCTGTCGTTGAAATTGAAGAGCAAATTGAACAGTCAAAAAACAAATATATTGACTTGTTGAACGAAGAAGCAACGGTTAAAAATGAACTGAAACATATTGAACAACAATTAACTCAACATGAAGCAACGGCAGAACGCATGTCAGACCGCTCTGTTGAAATGGTGAAAAGACTAGAATCGATTAGACAACAAAAGCAAGAACTATTACAAAAACATCAGTCGGTCGAACAACAATTATTAAAAACTACTCAAGAAATTGAAATGTTACAAATTCAATTAAATAAAACTTCTTCTTCCTTTGAAGAAAAGCAGAAAATGCTATACCAAGCATACCAACATCAACAACAGTTAAAGGCTCGAAAAGAAACATTAGCAGAATTAGAGTCCGATTTCTCTGGATTTTTCCAAGGTGTTAAAGACGTGTTATTAGCACGTGACCGTGGTGAATTATCAGGAATTGAAGGTGCTGTTGCTGAGCTCGTTAAAGTAGACAGTAAATATTCTAAAGCAATCGAAACTGCTTTAGGTGGAGCATCCCAACATATTGTTACAACAACTGAGCAAGATGCTCAAAAAGCTATCGGTTGGTTAAAGGTGAAAAGAGCTGGTAGAGCAACATTTTTACCTAAAACAGTAATAAGATCTCGCCGTCTTTCACCTGATCAGATTTCATCGGCAATTAATCACCCTGCGTTTATTAACTTAGCTTATAATATTGTAAACTTTGACGAATCTAATCGTACAATTGTTGAAAATCTACTAGGGAATGTACTAGTTGCAACAACACTTGAAGGCGCAAGTCAAATAGCTAGATTATGTGGCTTTAGATACCGTGTTGTTACACTTGATGGTGATATCGTAAATGCTGGTGGTTCGTTAACTGGTGGTGTCTCGAAGCAACAATCTTCATTGTTTACTAGAAAAGCAGAACTAGATACTTTAACGAATCAATTAGCGCAAATGGATGCGTCAATTTTAAATGCTGAAAAAGCCGTTTCACATGAAAAAGAAACGGTTAGTAGTTTGCGTGAAAAAATTGAAGTGTCGAAGCTCCAAGGTGAAGAAATTCGTAAAAGAGATATTGAACTTAGAGCGAAACTTCATGAAATAGAAATAGAGGAGAAAAGTTTAAATGCTACTGTTTCCGTAGCAACATCAGAGCAATCCTCAGTAACAACAATTAAGCAATCGTTAACAAAGCAACGAGAAGAAGCGAATCGACGTTTAGAAGAATTAAAAATCGAACTTGAGAATATAAACAACACAGTTGAACAGTTAACTGAAATGAAGCTACTCGGAGAAAATAAAAGAGATGAGTTAAGAGAACAATCAGCCGAAAAACGGTCTCTTTTAGCGGTAGCTGGTGAGCAATTAACTCAAGTTCAAGTTGCTACAGCAGATATTGCATTAAAACGATCTAAGACGAAGCAACAAATTGAATCAGTTACACAAGAAATTAACTGGATTCAAAATGGAGAATCTGATGGACCAACTGTCGAAGAAATTGATGAAAAAGTTAAAAATTGGTCTTTACAAAGAGATCAATTAACCGAAACAATTCAACAAAATCGTCAGCAACGTTCTGAGTACCAGTCCAATTTATCTGACCTCGAGGAACAATTAAAAGAGCTCGGACGGATTCATAAAGGTTACATGGAATCTCTACGAACAATGGACCTGAAAAAAAGTAAGGTAGAATTTGAAATTAATCGTATTCATTCTCAACTTGACGAACAATATGAATTAGACTACGAATTTGCTAAAGAAACAGCAAATGCAATAGAAGATGTTGAAGGTGTTCGACGTAAAGTAAAATTGTTAAAACAATCGATTGAAGAGCTTGGGCCGGTTAATTTAACAGCAATCGAAGAATATGATCGTGTTTTAGAGCGACATACATTTTTAACTGAACAACGTAACGATTTAATTGAAGCTCAAGATACTTTACATGAGGCAATTAAAGAAATGGATGAGGAAATGTCAACACGTTTCAGTGAGTCTTTTTCAATGATTCGTAGTCAATTCCAACTCGTATTCAGAGAATTGTTTGGTGGCGGTCAAGCGGATTTAGTTTTATTAGAACCAGACAATTTACTAGAAACAGGTATCGAAATTGTGGCACAGCCTCCAGGGAAAAAATTACAAAGTTTAAGTTTGTTATCTGGTGGAGAAAGGGCATTGACTGCAATTGCACTGTTGTTTGCAATTCTTAATACCCGTCCAGTTCCATTTGTTATTTTAGACGAAGTTGAAGCAGCACTAGACGAAGCGAATGTTGATCGCTATAGTGCTTATTTAAAGAAATTAAGCAGCGAAACGCAGTTTATCGTCATAACACATCGTAAAGGTACTATGGAAGGTGCTGACGTCTTATATGGTATTACGATGCAAGAATCAGGAGTATCGAAACTTGTATCTGTAAAACTTGAAAAAGAGGCCGTACTCGTGGGGCAAAGGAGCGAATAAAAATGAGTTTTTTTAAACGTTTGAAAGAGAAATTGTTAGGTAGTGAAGAGGTTCAAAAAGAACAACAAGAGGAATTAAACGAAAGTCCACTGGTTGAAGAAGAAACAACTGATCAAACTACAGAAGAGCAGGTTTCCGAAGAACAAGTTGAAACGACAGAAGTTGTAGTTGAACAGCAAAATGAAACAGTGGAAACAGAACCTGTTGTTGAAAATGAAATCGTTGAAGTTCAAGAAGAGGTTAAACAAGAAAAGAAACCTTCTGCTTGGTCTATTACACAAAAGTTTAAAGCGGGCTTAGCAAAAACACGTGATACATTTACTTCTAAAGTAAATGACCTTGTTGCGCGATATCGTAAAGTCGATGAAGATTTCTTCGAAGAATTAGAAGAGCTTTTACTTCAAGCGGACGTAGGCTTTGAAACAGTAATGGAATTAATGGACAAGCTTCGTTTTGAAGTTCAACGTAAAAATATTAAAGATACAGAAGGTATTCAAGCAATCATTTCTGAAAAATTAGTTGAAATTTACGAAGCTGGCGAGGAGAATATTACTACGTTAAACATGCAGCCAAAAGGTGAGCTAACGGTTATTTTATTCGTCGGCGTAAACGGAGTAGGGAAAACAACAACAATTGGAAAACTTGCTCATCGTTTAAAATCACAAGGGAAATCTGTTGTATTAGCCGCTGGAGATACATTCCGTGCGGGTGCTATTGATCAGTTACAAGTTTGGGGAGATCGCGTTGGTTGTGAAGTAGTAAAACAATCAGAAGGTTCAGACCCAGCAGCAGTTATTTATGATGCAATTGGCGCAGCGAAAAAACGTGGTGCAGATGTGTTAATTTGTGACACGGCAGGTCGTCTTCAAAACAAAGTAAACTTAATGAAAGAGCTTGAAAAAGTTCATCGTGTAATTTCTCGTGAGATCCCAAATGCACCTCATGAAGTATTACTTGCTTTAGATGCAACAACTGGACAAAATGCTCTTATTCAAGCACAGACGTTTAAAGAAGCAACAAATGTAACAGGTATTGTTTTAACAAAGTTAGATGGAACTGCCAAAGGTGGTATTGTATTAGCTATTCGCAATAAACTACATATCCCTGTGAAGTTTGTTGGTTTAGGTGAGAAAATGGATGACTTACAACCATTTGATGCAGAACGCTATGTGTATGGTTTATTTGCTGAAGGCTTAGAAAAAGAATTAGAGAAGATAGAAGATTAATGAATGAAGGTGCTCATAGTCATAGGCTATGAGCGCTTTTTTAAGTGATGGGGTAGAGATGGGTAAACTCCCTAGGGAATTTCGCAAATAACCCTGGTGAAATCGCAAATAAGTTTGATGAAATCGCAAATAAATCAGCTAAATTCGCAAGTAAACCGGGAATCGCAAATAGCACACGTAATATCGCAAGTAACTCCGTGAAACTCGCAAATAAGTTTGATGAATTCGCAAATAAATCAGCTAAATTCGCAAGTAAACCCAGAATCGCAAATAACATACGTAATATCGCAAGTAACTCCGTGAAACTCGCAAATAAGTTTGATGAATTCGCAAATAAATCAGCTAAATTCGCAAGTAAACCCAGAATCGCAAATGGCACACGTAATATCGCAAGTAACTCCGCGAAACTCGCAAATAAGTTTGATGAATTCGCAAATAAATCAGCTAAATTCGCAAGTAAACCCAGAATCGCAAATAACATACGTAATATCGCAAGTAACACCGCGAAACTCGCAAATAAGTTTGATGAATTCGCAAATAAATCGGCTAAATTCGCAAGTAAACCGGGAATCGCAAATGGCACACGTAATATCGCAAGTAACTCCGCGAAACTCGCAAATAAGTTTGATGAATTCGCAAATAAATCACCTAAATTCGCAAGTAAATCGGGAATCGCAAATGGCACACGTAATATCGCAAGTAACTCCGCGAAACTCGCAAATAAGTTTGATGAATTCGCAAAAAAATCAGCTAAATTCGCAAGTAAACCGGGAATCGCAATTAACATGCGTAATATCGCAAGTAACTCCGCGAAAACCGCAAATAAGTTTGAGAAATTCCAAATAACCCATCAAAACTCACATGCCCAATAACACCATTCCAAACAAACCTCAATATCATGTTATTCAAGGAAATTACCTTGACAGCCATCAACATAAAAAGTTATGATACAATTGACAAACTATGATTGGAGAGATATTGAATGCTACTTGAAAAAACGACACGCATGAACTTTCTCTTCGACTTTTATCAGGCACTTCTGACTGATAAGCAACGAAGTTATATGGAACTTTATTACCTTGATGATCATTCTCTTGGGGAGATTGCAGAGAGCTATAAAGTTTCAAGACAAGCTGTTTATGATAATATTCGCAGAACAGAAGCAATGCTTGAAGAATATGAAGATAAATTAAATCTTTTTGAAAAGTTTGGTAAGCGACAACAAATTATTGAAAAGCTTACAAAAGCAATAAAAGACGAAAATACAACAATTGAAGAAAGACTTTCTTTAATTAATGAATTGAAAGAAACGGATTAGGAGGAGAGCTTATGGCATTTGAAGGATTAGCGGAACGACTCCAAGGGACAATCCAAAAGCTTAAAGGAAAAGGGAAAGTATCTGAACAAGACGTTAAAGAAATGATGCGTGAAGTTCGCTTTGCTCTGATCGAAGCTGACGTTAACTTAAAAGTTGTAAAAGAATTTGTTAAAAACGTTAGTGAACGTGCGGTTGGTTCTGAGGTAATGAAAAGCTTAACACCAGGCCAACAAGTCATTAAAATCGTTCAAGATGAGTTAACTACTTTAATGGGTGGAGAACAAAGCCCTATCAAATTCAGTACAAAGTCACCAACTGTCATTATGATGGTCGGTTTACAAGGTGCCGGTAAAACAACTACAACTGGTAAATTAGCGAATGTTTTAAGAAAAAAATATAACCGCAAACCTTTACTAGTTGCAGCAGATATTTATCGTCCTGCTGCGGTACAACAATTACAAACATTAGGTAAACAGTTATCACTACCTGTATTTTCATTAGGTACAGATGTTTCACCGGTTGAAATTGCACGTCAAGCAATTGAACATGCAAAAGAAGAGCATCTAGATGTTGTTATCATCGATACAGCCGGTCGTCTACATATTGACGAAGAACTAATGCAGGAATTAAAAGATATTCGTTCATTAAAAGAACCGGACGAAGTCTTCTTAGTTGTTGATGCGATGACTGGTCAAGATGCTGTAAACGTTGCCCAAAGCTTTAACGAAACAGTTGGAATTACTGGGGTCGTTTTAACGAAATTAGACGGCGATACGCGCGGTGGTGCTGCGTTATCAATCCGCTCTGTTACTCAAAAACCAATTAAATTTGTTGGTATGGGTGAAAAAATGGATGCCCTAGAACCGTTCCACCCAGAACGTATGGCTCAGCGTATTTTAGGTATGGGTGATGTATTATCACTTATTGAAAAAGCGCAAGCAAATGTTGATATGGAAAAAGCAAAAGAGCTTGAGCAAAAATTTATGACTCAAAGCTTTACTTTTGATGATTTCGTAGAACAATTACAAGCGTTGAAAAAAATGGGCCCACTTGAAGACATCTTAAAAATGATCCCTGGTGCCAACAAAATGAAAGGCCTAGACAATGTCAAAGTTGATGAAAAACAAATGGGCCGTTTAGAAGCCATCATTTACTCAATGACGCCAGCGGAAAAAACGAATCCTGAAATTATCAATGCCAATCGTAAGAAACGTATTGCAAAAGGATCAGGTACATCCATTCAAGATGTAAACAGATTGCTAAAGCAATTTGAAGAAATGAAAAAAATGATGAAACAAATGACAGGTATGGCTCAAGGTAAAGGTAAAAAGAAAATGAAACTACCTGGATTCAACTCTTTATTCAAATAAAATACGGTTTTTGAATAAAAAAAGTACTGTTAAGAAAAAATACTTTACAAATAACAAAAACATTGATAATATACTATCTTGTGTGAAACTTATTCGGAGGTGCAATAAAAATGGCAGTTAAAATTCGTTTAAAACGTATGGGAGCTAACAAATCTCCTTTCTATCGTATCGTAGTTGCTGACGCTCGTTCACCACGTGACGGCCGTCAAATTGAAACAGTAGGTACTTACAACCCACTTACTGTACCAGCTACTGTAAACATTGATGAAGAGAAAGCTCTTAAATGGTTATCAAATGGTGCAAAACCATCTGATACAGTACGTAACTTGTTCTCAGAACAAGGAATCATGGAAAAATTCCATAACTTAAAATTCAGTAAATAATCGGAGGTGGCATTGTGCAGCAACTGATTGAAACAATCGTAAAACCATTAGTCGATTTTCCAGATGAAGTCCGAGTTGATAAGGACGAGAATTCAAGTCGAATTGTTTATAAGCTTTTTGTTCATCCTGATGACAGAGGAAAAGTCATAGGCAAACAAGGTCGTGTCGCAAAGGCGATTCGTACAATTGTTTACTCAGTAGCTAGCGGCCACCAAAAGAAAAAGACGTACGTCGATATATTGGATTAAAAAATAAGCTGGGCCGTTTGTTCAGCTATCAAGTAATACAACACATGAAAGAAGGGAGCCGTTTCTTGGTTTCCCTTCTTTTTACTATATTCAGATTAGTAATTTAAGAACAAACTAAAAAGAGGTGATATGTTTGGAATGGTTTAATGTTGGAAGAATCGTTAATACACACGGAATTAAAGGCGAGGTAAGAGTTATTTCTACAACTGATTTTGAAGATATACGATTTGCTCCAGGGAACCGTCTAGCGGTCTTTAAAAAAGGCGATAAAAAGCCTACATGGGTAACTATTGAAAGTGCACGTCGTCATAAAAACTTTATACTACTTACATTTGAAGGACTTCATAATATAAATCTAGTAGAACCGTTTAAAGAAGGCCTACTAAAAGTAACGAAAGATCAACTTGAAGAAGACGAACTTGCAGAAAATGAATACTATTACTTTGAAATCATTGGTTGTGAAGTGTTCTCTGAAGAAGGCGAAAAGCTAGGTACCATTACGGATATTTTAGAAACCGGTGCAAACGATGTATGGGAGTTAAAAGATCCGAATGGAAAAAAACATTACATTCCATACATTGAGGATGTAGTGAAAGAAATTGATATCGACGAGAAGAAAATTATAATTCATGTCATGGAAGGACTTTTATAAATGAATATTCATGTACTTAGTTTATTCCCAGACATGTTTACAGGAGTATTCGGTTCATCGATTTTAAAAAAGGCACAAGAAAAAGGCGCTGTCTCTTTAGCTGTATCGGACATTCGTGAATACAGTAACAACAAACATAGACAAGTGGATGATTATCCATACGGTGGTGGTGCGGGAATGGTTTTAAAACCGGAACCAATGTTCCAAGCTGTTGAAACTCTAACAGAAGGAAGTACTAAAAAGCCACGTATAATACTTATGTGCCCCCAAGGTGAACGCTTTACTCAAAAAAAGGCTGAGGAATTGGCAAAAGAAGAAGAACTTATTTTTCTCTGTGGTCATTACGAAGGATATGATGAGCGGATCCGAGAACATCTTGTAACAGATGAAATCTCAATCGGTGATTTTGTATTAACTGGTGGCGAATTACCAGCCATGACTGTAATTGATGCTGTAGTTCGTCTTTTACCAGGTGTGTTAGGACAAGAAGATTCACATATCCACGATTCATTTTCCACTGGATTACTAGAACACCCTCACTATACCCGTCCAGCTGATTTTAGAGGGATGAAGGTGCCGGATGTATTAGTATCAGGTAACCACGGAAAAATTGAACAATGGCGCGAAGAAGAGTCGATTAGACGTACTTTTGAAAGACGACCAGATTTATTTGAACATATCGAATTATCAGCGTCACAAAAGGCGTTTCTTGAGAAGTTGAAAAAAGAAAAAGTAGAAGAATAATTGTTGCAGAAGCAACTTACTTTGTGGTATGATACATTCTGTGCTTCTATTAGAAGCGCTTAATTACGGTGTTCCGCTGTAGTATTAGAAGACTATAAGAGCATCTGTACGAGGAGAGAAAATTATGTCAAACATTATTGCAGAAATTACAAAAGATCAGCTTCGTTCTGATCTACCAACATTCCGCCCAGGTGATACTGTAAAAGTTCACGTGAGAATCGTAGAGGGTACTCGTGAGCGTATCCAAGTATACGAAGGTGTTGTTATTAAACGTCGTGGTGGCGGTATTAGCGAAACATTTACTGTTCGCAAAATTTCTTACGGTGTTGGTGTGGAACGTACATTCCCTGTACACACTCCAAAAATCGAGAAATTAGAAGTTATTCGCCGCGGTAAAGTTCGTCGTGCGAAACTTTACTACCTACGTAACCTACGTGGTAAAGCAGCTCGTATTAAAGAAATTCGATAATAACGATTTAGAATGGGGGCTTTTACAACTAAAAGCCTCCTTTCTTTTTTATCAATGAATAAGATTGAAAATAATAAGCATAAAATACTATCAACTCGACCAAATTTAAAGGTCGGGTTATGTTTTTATTTCTAACACTTGTAATTTATACCTACATTGCAATAAAATGAGGTTAGATGGGGGGACATCTCTCGTGGAAAATATAAATGAAGAGCA
Source organism: Ureibacillus acetophenoni (assembly GCF_900220965.1). Lineage (GTDB taxonomy): Bacteria > Bacillota > Bacilli > Bacillales_A > Planococcaceae > Ureibacillus > Ureibacillus acetophenoni. The sequence continues at coordinate 498,822 of NZ_OBQC01000001.1, forward strand.
TAATGATAAAAAAGAGAAAAAGAAAAGTGAACTTTGGGAATGGACAAAAGCACTTATCATCGCGTTTTTAATTGCTGTAGTCATTCGATATTTTTTATTTACACCTATAGTGGTGGATGGGGATTCAATGATGCCTACCTTAGAAAATGGAGATCGAATGATTGTAAACAAATTTGGTTACATGGTAGGTGAACCAAACCGTTTTGATATAGTTGTATTTCATGCACCCGAAGGAAAAGATTATATTAAACGAGTAATTGGATTACCAGGTGAGCATATTGAATATAGAAACGATCAATTATATATCAATGGCGAACCCATCGAAGAACCTTATTTAGATAAATATAAATCACAATTACCATCAGGAAATTTAACACAAGACTTTACAATGCAAGATATCCCGAATATTGATCCGAATATAGAAGTCATTCCAGAAGGTTATGTATTTGTAATGGGTGATAATCGTAGAGGAAGTAAAGATAGTCGACATATTGGACTTGTAAGTATTGATGAAATTATTGGTAGTACAAACCTAATTTTTTGGCCAATTAATGAAATACGATTTGTGGAATAATTTCTTAAAAGGAGGTTCTAAGTAATCTCCTTTTCTTTTTGCAAGTCGGCAGGTAGGAGGTAAAACATATGACTATACAATGGTTTCCTGGACATATGGCAAAAGCCAGAAGGGAAGTTCAAGAACAATTAAAGCTAGTTGATATCGTTTTTGAATTAATAGATGCAAGGTTACCACTATCATCAAGAAACCCCATGATTGATGAGGTTATTAATCAAAAACCACGACTATTGATATTAAATAAAGCAGATATGGCAGATGAAGCAGAGACACGTAAATGGGTACAATACTTCGCGGACAAAGGCCATACAGCAGTTGCAATTAATTCTTTTGAAGGTAAAGGATTGCAAAGTGTTACAAAGGCTGCAAAAGAAATTTTAGCCCCAAAATGGGAGCGAATGAAATTAAAAGGTATGAAACCAAGAGCGATTCGCGCAATGATTGTAGGAATTCCGAATGTTGGTAAGTCTACTTTAATTAACCGTTTGGCTAAGAAAAATATTGCGAAAACTGGAAATATGCCTGGGGTAACAAAAGCTCAGCAATGGATTAAAGTTGGTAAAGAAATAGAGTTATTAGATACACCGGGTATTTTATGGCCAAAATTCGAAGATCAAGAAGTTGGCTTGAAATTGGCAATTACAGGTGCTATAAAAGATGCTGTAACGAATATGGAAGATATTGCGGTGTATGGACTAAGATTTTTATCGATCCACTACCCAAATCGAATGGACGAGCGTTACGGTATAACGTCTGTTTCTGAAGATTTAGTTGAGACATTTGACCATATTGGTAAATTACGCCGTGTGTATGGTCCAGGTGGAGAAATTGATTATGATAAAGTAGCAGAATTAATCGTTCGAGATATTCGCGATCAACACCTTGGAAAGCTTTCCTTTGATATTGTAGATGAAGAATTAGAGAAAGAATCGTTAGAACGATAAAACATAGTATACTTATAAAAAACAAGAAGCTGCTTTGAAAGTGTTACTTTCTAAACAGCTTCTTTCAATACGTAAATGGCATTAATAAGGAGGAGAAATTATTTGAAAATTAATCAATTAATTGCGAACAATATTAACAAATTAGATACAATGCTTCCAACAGACCAATCGTTAGGAATTGCTGGTTTATCGGGTTCTGGTAAAACAACATTTTGCCAAACAATTGGTGAAGAATCGAAAAAAAGACTCGTCTCCTTATTGCCAAAAGCAGAATATCAATATTTATTTCCAACTATTATGGAAACAAACTTCAGTGCCATTCATATGGAAGAAATGCCATTAGTCCTTTTCCTCGGAAAATCTTCCATTTCTTCAAATCCACGTTCAACTATAGGGACGCATACTGGCGTTTTTACAGAAATCCGACAAAAAATTGCACAACAATATAATCTTTCACCGGAAGTATTCTCATTTAATAATGAACTCGGCTGGTGTCCTAAATGTAAGGGTAGAGGTACAAACAGTAATAAAGAATGTACTAAATGTAATGGACTTCGATATAACGAAGAAACACTCCAATATACACTCAATTTATTGGATAAACCACATAATATCGCTGACATAAATAATTTAAGTATTGAAAAAGTACTTTCACTTAGTGAGCAATTAGAAATTAGCGAGCAAAAACAGCATATCCTTCAAAATATTATTAATATGAATATTGGCTATTTAACGATAGATCGTATTATGGGGACTTTGTCTGGTGGAGAGTTAACTCGACTTTACTTAGCTGAATTTATGTCAATAAGTGAGAATACGGTCATTATTATTGATGAAATATCAGTAGGTATTGATAAGGTTACATTACTAAAAATTTTAGAACAAATAAGAAAGTTAGGATATCAAAATCAAATATGGTTAATTGACCATTCAGATACAGTTCTTAATAGTACTGAATCCAAAGTATTCTTTGGACCAGGCAGTGGTAAATATGGCGGGAAAATTGTTGATGAATCCCCACGTCCAAAACCAATCTATTTAGAATTAAATGAAGATGAGCCAACAGATTATTATCAATTTAATAATTTAGCAAGCCGAAATATCCAAATCGATGAGTTGAAAATCCCAAAAAATCGACTAGTAACAATCACCGGAGAGTCTGGTAGTGGAAAATCTACACTTGTAAACGAATGTATTGCTAAAGAATTCCCCAAAAAATATAAAAAAGACAAGCTTGTCATGGTTGGTCAGGATCGAAACCAATCAATTACGAGTCGTTCAACGGTTGCAACATTTTTAGATATTAAAAAGAGGATTACGAAATATAGCGAAACAGTGGAAGATATTTTCGATCGTTCTATTGAAGATATTATTGATGAACTTCCAAATGAAGAAATTGCCCATAAACGTTTAAGTTTATTGATTAAACTAGGACTGGGTTATTTAACTTTAAATAGGAAAACTCAAACATTATCCACGGGTGAATTTCAATGTGTCCATTTAGTTTCAGAGTTGTTCATAAAATCTAAAAACCCACATACACTCTTCATCTTTGATGAACCATCAAAAGGATTGTCGCAAAATATATTAAATCAATTTATCGATAGTATTCGAGGAATTTTAGAAGATGACTCTGTATCGATTATTATGATTGAACATAATGACTATATGATGGAAAGTTCCGATTACATTGTTGACTTTGGGAAAAGGAAAGAAGAACCTGTTACACAATTAGAAGTTGTAAGTCATCGAAATTACTTTGCGGATAGCAATAAGGTACAAGCTAGTCAACCAACTACAATTGCCTCAAAGTTGAAATTGCAAAATGGCCTATCGTTTTTAAAAGAAAATCAAATTGATTATTTTAAAAAGGCAGAACAAGTTTACAAAGGCGGGATTTTAAAAAGCTTATCATCAATGGCTCGTTTAATTTATGGTAGTGAATATGACTCAAACAAAATCGCACCTGTTATAGCCATTGACCTTGAAAGACATCTATATAGTCAATATAGTTTCCTTTTTGAAGTGGGAGGCGTTATTAATCATATCATTGCAGCACACCCAACGAATAAGGATACTAGAAGCTTTGATTTTTATGCTCAGGACAATCACTGTCCATCTTGTTCAGGACGTCGTAAAATTGAAGTGTTTGATAAAGAACTAGTAATACAAGACAAAAATGTTCCGTTTTGGGATGGAATGTTCTATCAAGATGTTATGGATGTATTAAAGTATTATCAATACTCAAAATTAGAGTTTATTTTTGAAGAAATTAAGAACGAACTTGGATATGACTTCACGAAAAGCTACAATGATATGACAGATGATGAAAAGCATGTTTTCTGGTACGGATATTTTGATCATTCGTTTTATGATAAAAATAGTAAAGCACGTAGAACTTGGGTAGGATTTAATACAATTCTAGGAATGTACATGGTCATTTCAAAATCAGAAATAAAAGAACAAATGAAAGCTTCAAAAGAGTTGATTGAATGTCCAATCTGTGAGGGTACAGTGTTAAATCATCGTAAATCACTAAATTTTGGTGATATAGATATACGTGAAATCATTAATAAGCCCATTGATGAAGTGATAGAAATTGTAGGTGATTTACCGGTACTCCTTAAGCTGAAATCAATTGTTGGTGGAGAGATGATTCTAACAGAGGAAATTTCACTATTACCTAGAGAAACACAAGTGGCACTTAAACTATTCGAAATAGAACAAGCAAGTTTTAGTGGATATGAAATTGTGTTACAAAATGTAAATCCGTTCTGGGATTCAATAAAAGATTCAATCGAATCGATTGGCAAAAACAATTTAGTGACAATCTGTGACTTCCCGAATATTAACGAGACTAGGGAAGCGATCATAGATAAATACTTCACTAATGGAAAATATAAAAAACTAACTTATGTATATGAAGCGTTCGGATATAAAAAGTTAGTTACCGAAATAAATAAAATTAGAAAAACTAATCCGTGTCCATTCTGTAAAGGAAAAAAGGTTATATCAGAAGATAATTTACACGACGGAGTTTATAAATTAACGATTCCATGTGTAAGTTGTAATGAGACAGGTTTAAATGATGACGGTCAAAAAGTAACTGTCGAAGGAATACAAGTAAAAACATGGTTAACTGGAACGGTAAGCGATGTTATCGATGAAAGTTTAACAACAGATGAAGTGAGTAATATTCCGATTTTTAGCCGTATTCGCGAATTAAATAAGCAAGATATGATGGCAGTTTACGAGTGCCTTGAGCGCAATAATAAAAAATAGTAGTGTGAAACTCAATTACCAAGTTGTAATTGGGTTTTTCATTTTGAATTTGTAGGTTACAATTTAATAATTAATTATCATATATTTTTAAATTTATTATTATCGACAACAATTTTATGATTTTAATAGAATTGAATCCTATTCTGTCGATATAAAGTGTAAGAAATAAAGGAAGTGTACACATGAAGACGGTAAAAGAAATAACGATAGATTTACAACAGACAGACCAATATGAAAAATGGATGGAAGATATTAAAGTTGATGAAAGAGCTGGAGTTCAAAAAGCTTGGACATCGTGGCTAAATCGATATGAAAAACAACAAAAACTAATAGAAGAACATCAAATGAAAATCCACTTTGATAAGTCTTATAAACCTTTTGAAGGGGCTAATATTGCTGGAGTTGATGAAGCGGGGCGCGGTCCTTTAGCCGGTCCAGTAGTAACGGCTGCGGTCATATTACCAGAAGATTGTGAAGCGTTGTTTGGTATAAATGATTCGAAGCAATTAACTAAAATGCAAAGAGCTAAATTTGCAGAAACGATTAAACAACATGCTCTATCCTACTCTATTCATTTTCAAAGTGTTGAAGCAATTGATGAACTAAACATATACGAAGCGACAAAGCAATCGATGAAAGAAAGTGTACAAACATTACATATTAAACCAGACTACTGTCTATTGGACGCTATGGAAATCTCGATCGATATTCCACAAAGCTCAATCATTAAAGGTGATGCTAAAAGTTTAGCAATTGCAGCGGCGTCCATACTAGCAAAGCATGCGCGTGATGAGTATATGGAACAATTACATAATGAATATCCACAATACGGTTTTGACCAACATGCAGGTTATGGTACAAAACAACATTTAGAAGCAATTGAAAAGTTTGGACCGACTGTTCATCACCGTAAAAGCTTTGAGCCAATAAAATCTATGATTATAAAGTAAAGGGTGAGATGATGAGTTTCACTTCATTAACTCCAATTCAAATACAACAATCAAATAAAACCCAAAATCAACCTTTAACTTTGAAACAAGGTCAAGTTCTCCATGGGACAGTTAAAAAACTATACCCAGATCAAATTGCAGAAGTTCAAGTTGGCGGACATAAGTTTTTAGCAAAGCTAGAAACCCCTTTAAAAGCCGGAGATTCACACTTTTTACAAGTGACTAGTATTTCTCCCCAAACAGAACTAAAAGTCGTTACAGGGCCAATGAACGCTTCTGATTCGATGAAACAACAGATTCAGCAACTTTTAGATTCGATGAACTTACCCAAAACTGCAAATATGATGCAACTTGCAGCTCATTTCATTAAAGAACAAGTTCCAATAACAAAGGAGCAGTTTCAATTAGCTCAAAACTTATTAAATATGGTTGATAGTCTTTCAAAAAAGGATGCTATTCTAGCTATACAAAAAATAATTGAATCGAATATGCCATTAACAAAAGAAATATTTCAGGCTGTTTTACATGGATCTAAAACAAATGGTATGTCACAAGAGTTAGCAACTTTTACTCAGCAATTGAAAGATTCGTCGATCTCTGACAAAACAAAATCAGCAATCTTAGAAAATTTAAATAATATTTCAAAACCACTAGATTCTATGAAAGGTGGTCTTGTTATTGCAAGGGCTATCCAAACGTTATTTAGTGAAACAGAACCTATTGCAAATAAATTATTTACTCTAAATTTATTAAAAGAAGCATCTGTCATTCCGAAGCAAGCAACTCTTTCAAATTGGTCGGAGTCTACCCTACATCAAGCTAAACATAACGATGGTCAAATACTTCATTCGGCTAGAAATGTCGTTCAAGCGATACAAATTATGGATGAAAAAAATGCGCCCAATCTAATTAATCAAGTAAAACTATGGATACAAAATGAGCAAAATTTAAATCCATCACAAAAGAGCGAGCTTACTTCATTCATCAATCGATTTGAAAATATGCCAAAAACAACACAAACAATTCAACAATTTTCAATGCAATTGAATGATTTATTATTAAGAGCTTATTCGAGTAATATTACGAACCAATCAATTGCACAAAATTCAAATGGATCAACTGCAATTAGTCAATTATTATCACTTGTTAACGAAGATAGTATGTCAAACGAATTAAAACTATTGTCGAATGTTGCTAAAGTTGTAAATGAGTCTACACAACCTCAAATTCAAAGTCTAAACGAAAAAGTTGAGCAACAATTAAAATCGACTCTCGATGGTTATACGGTACAACTTGCGATAAAAAATGTTTTAAAAAGTCTAGGCGTTAATTATGAAATAGCTCTCAATAAAAGTATTGAAGAGATTGAGCAAATATCCGATCAATTAAAGCCAAATCTTTTATCACTAATAAAAGAGGGGGCTGTTTCTCCATTAAAGGATTCTGCGGAAATATTACTAGCAAGAATGAACGGGATGCAACTATTGTCAGGAGAAAATGGACATCAGCATCAACTCATTATGCAAATTCCATTACAATTTTTCGGTAAATCAATGGATGCAACATTACAATGGAATGCAAAGATGAATGATAATGGCAAAATTGACTCTGATTATGCAAGAATATTATTTTATTTGGATATGGAATCATTAAAAGAAACAGTAGTAGATATGCAAGTACAAAATCGAATTGTGTCGATTACTTTATTTAATGAAAATAATAATTTACAAACGATTGCTGAAGTCTATCAAAACGTACTGAAACAAAAATTGTCTGAAAAAGGGTATTATTTGTCAGGAATTTTCTATAAAACATTTGGCAAAACTGCGAACGAATCTACTGTAAAAAATTCTAGGCAAGAACAGATAGAAGGGTCAAAATTTAATGGAGTTGATATTCGGGTATGAATGAGAAAACGTATAGACGAAAAGAAGCTATTGCACTTTCTTATAATCCGAATGAGTATAATAGCCCGAAAGTAATTGCTAAAGGAAAAGGAAAAATAGCAGAGAATATTTTAGAGAATGCTAATTTGAATGATATTCCCATTTATGAAGATTCTAACCTAGTTGAACTAATGAGCCAGCTAGATTTAAATGATGCGATACCAGAGGATTTATATGAAGCAGTAGCGGAAGTTTTTGCCTTTATTTACAGATTGGATGAACAACATAGTGCACTTAAAGTAAAAAAAAATATTAAAATTTAATATTCTACTATTTACATTAAGTAGAAAAATAGCGCAAAATAGAGATGTAAGTTGTCGAAAACAACAAACGTAGACATTATCATGTTGTTTGTATAAAATAATAATGGTAATAAATTTTATTTCCAGATGATTGATTGGAGGATGCAGGATGAATATCCACGAATATCAAGGGAAGGAAATTCTTAGAAAGTATGGAGTTTCTGTTCCTAAAGGGAGTGTAGCTTTTTCTCCGGAAGAAGCAGTTAAAGTAGCGAAAGAACTAGGTTCAAATGTAACCGTAGTCAAAGCGCAAATTCACGCTGGTGGTAGGGGTAAAGCTGGCGGTGTTAAAATTGCAAAAAATTTAGATGAAGTTAGAACTTACGCAAAAGAATTACTAGGAAAAATACTTGTAACTCACCAAACTGGTCCAGAAGGTAAAGAAGTAAAAAGATTATATATTGAAGAAGGATCAGACATAAAAAAAGAATATTATTTAAGTTTTGTTTTAGATAGAGCAACTTCAAGAGTAACATTAATGGGCTCAGAAGAGGGCGGTATGGATATCGAAGAAGTTGCTGAAACAAACCCTGAAAAGATTTTTAAAGAAGTAATTGATCCTGTAACGGGCTTATTACCATACCAAGCTCGTCGCATGGCATTTAATATGAATATTCCAGCAAAATTAGTAAATAAAGCAGCTAAGTTAATGCTAGGGTTATATAATGCATTTGTTGACAAAGATGCGTCAATTCTTGAAATTAATCCATTAGTAGTAACAGGTAACGATGATGTTGTTGCGTTAGATGCGAAATTTAATTTTGACGGAAACGCACTATATCGACACAAAGATATTGTTGAATTAAGAGACTTTGATGAAGAAGATCCAAAAGAAATCGAAGCATCTAAATATGATTTAAGTTATATTTCCCTTGATGGAAATATTGGCTGTATGGTAAATGGTGCTGGACTAGCTATGGCTACAATGGACACAATTAGTTACTATGGCGGTCAACCTGCTAACTTCCTTGACGTTGGGGGCGGTGCAACAACGGAAAAAGTAACAGAAGCGTTTAAAATTATTCTATCTGATCCAAATGTAAAAGGCATTTTTGTAAATATCTTCGGAGGTATTATGAAATGTGACATTATTGCTGAAGGTGTTATTGTTGCAGCAAAACAAGTAGGACTAAACGTACCATTAGTTGTTCGATTAGAAGGTACAAACGTTGATCGTGGTAAAGAATTGCTAAATGCTTCAGGATTAAATATCGTTGCTGCGGATTCCATGGCAGATGGAGCCCAGAAAATTGTCGAATTAGTAGGTTAATGGAAGGCAGGGAGAATCATGGGTGTTTATATTAATGCAGATACTAAAGTAATTGTTCAAGGGATTACAGGGGAAACAGCTCTATTCCATACGAAACAAATGTTAGAATACGGTACAAAGATTGTGGCAGGCGTTACACCTGGAAAAGGTGGACAAACTGTAGAAGGTGTTCCTGTTTTTAATACAGTTCAAGACGCGGTAAATGAAACTGGTGCGAATGTTTCAGTTATTTACGTACCTGCCCCATTTGCAGCAGACGCAATTATCGAAGCCGTTGATGCTGAATTAGATTTAACAATTTGTATTACTGAGCATATACCAGTTTTAGATATGGTCAAAGTAAAACGATATATGGAAGGTAAAAAGACTCGTTTAGTAGGTCCGAACTGTCCAGGAGTAATTACAGCTGATGAATGTAAAATTGGAATTATGCCTGGGTATATTCATACAAAAGGTCATGTAGGTGTAGTATCACGTTCAGGAACTTTAACGTATGAAGCTGTTCATCAATTATCTCAAGCTGGTATCGGTCAAACTACAGCTGTTGGAATTGGTGGAGACCCAGTAAACGGTACGAATTTTATCGACGTATTATCGGAGTTTAATAACGATCCAGAAACGTATGCAGTTGTTATGATTGGTGAAATCGGTGGTACTGCTGAAGAAGAAGCAGCTGAATGGATTAAAGCAAATATGACAAAACCAGTTGTAGGATTCATCGGCGGACAAACAGCACCTCCAGGAAAACGAATGGGACATGCTGGAGCTATTATTTCTGGTGGTAAAGGTACTGCGAGTGAGAAAATTAAAGCAATGAACGAAGCAGGAATTGAAGTTGCTCCAACTCCATCAGTAATTGGTGAAACATTAATTAAAGTTTTAAAAGAAAAAGGTCTATACGAAAAATGTAAAACACATTAATGTGTAATAATAGTAACACTAATGAAAAATTAAAAAAGGCTGTCTGGAAACTTTTACTCTAGACAGCCCCTTCTTTTAAAAATACCAATTCATTTTGTGCGGTCTATTTAATAATTTGAGTTTCTTCTATTTAAATATGAGAGGTGATTGTAAATTGCATGAACAACCAATTCATGAATTACTAGCCTTGCATTATGTTTATCCTCTTACTTTCAAAGCTTACTCAAAACTCATTCACTCCATTGGTTCAATAACTCATTTATCGACAACTTCCCCAACAAAATTAGCTAATATATTACAAATTCCGCTGAGTAAATCAGAAATTATTTTACAGGAATTTATAAAAATGTTGAAAGTTAATTTACTAGATGCATATAATTCCGAAAGGATTATTCCGATTCCTTTTAATAATCCGTACTATCCAAAAGAACTACTCAAACTAATCGATCCACCAACTGTATTATATGCAAAGGGTGATGTATCCTTTTTACAAGAAAATAATAAGATAGCAATTATTGGATCAAGAAATGCAACAAATTATACTTCAATGGCGTTAGATTTAATTGTTCCACCACTTGTGGAAAATGACTATGTCATTGTTAGTGGTCTTGCTAAAGGAGCAGATAGTTTAGCTCATTCATCTGCAATTCATTATGGTGGTAAGACTATTGGTGTGTTAGGAAACGGGTTTTTTCATATATATCCGAAAGAAAATCGTTCATTAGCACTAAAAATGGCTGAAAAACATTTATTAATTACAGAATATCCACCTTATGTTGGGCCACGAAAATGGCAATTTCCAATGAGAAATCGTATTATTAGCGGTATTAGTGAAGCGATTGTAGTAACAGAGGCTGCACTTTCGAGTGGTACATTAATAACGACAGACCATGCACTCGATCATGGAAAAGATATATTTGTAGTCCCTGGACCGATAAATTCGGAGCAATCGAAAGGGACAAATCAACTATTAAAAGATGGTGCTATTCCAATATGGAATGGCTATCAAATCATAGAGGAAAGAAAAATGTTTTTGGGTAAATATTGAAAAAAAGTTGCAATATCTTTCAATCTGTTATACATTTTGCAACAGGTATTCATTTTCAAATATAAAATTTAACTTAAACAGATTATTACCAAAGTAACCTCTATAGGGGGATGAATAGATGGCAGATTATTTAGTGATAGTAGAATCACCAGCAAAAGCAAAAACCATTGAAAGATATTTAGGGAAAAAATATAAAGTTAAAGCGTCCATTGGGCATGTTCGTGATTTACCACGTAGTACGACTGGAATCGATGTAGAAAATAACTATACACCGAAATACATTACGATTCGTGGTAAGGGTCCAGTTTTACAAGAGTTGAAAACTGCTGCAAAAAAAGCAAAGAAAGTATACCTCGCAGCCGACCCCGATCGTGAAGGTGAAGCAATTGCATGGCACCTAGCTCAAGCTTTAAATATTGATTTAGACTCTGAATGTCGTGTTGTTTTTAATGAAATTACAAAAGATGCAATACTAGAATCTTTTAAAAATCCTAGAGCGATAAATATGGATTTAGTAGATGCACAACAAGCACGTCGTATTTTAGATCGACTTGTAGGTTATAACATTAGTCCACTTTTATGGAAAAAAGTGAAAAAAGGGTTATCGGCAGGTAGAGTACAATCTGTAACGATGCGTTTAATCATCGATCGAGAAAACGAGATTAAAAATTTCGTTCCTGAAGAATACTGGTCAATTGACGCTACTTTTGAAAAAGGTAAAAAGACATTTGACTCTGTTTTTTATGGAACAGAAAAAGAAAAAGTTAAATTAACAAATGAAGATCAAGTAAATGAAGTGTTAAAGAGTTTAAAAGGTGACGAGTTTACGGTTACAAATGTAGTAAAAAGAGAACGTAAGCGTAACGCATCGCCAGCCTTTACAACATCTTCACTACAACAAGAAGCTGCTAGAAAATTGAACTTCCGAGCGAAGAAGACGATGATGCTGGCACAACAACTGTATGAAGGTATTGACATAGGTAAAAAAGAAGGTACTGTCGGATTAATTACGTATATGCGTACAGATTCAACTCGTATCTCTGAAACAGCAAAAACTGAAAGCTATGAATATATTCTTGAGAAATATGGAAAAGAGTATGCAATTGGTGAAGGGAAAAAAGCAAAAAAATCAACAAATGCTCAAGATGCCCATGAAGCGATTCGACCTACTAGCGTACATCGAACACCTGAATCATTAAAAGAAGTTCTAAGCCGTGACCAATTAAGACTATATCGACTTATTTGGGATCGATTCGTTGCTAGCCAAATGGCCCCAGCAATTTTAGATACTGTCTCTGTTGATCTTGTGAATTCTGGAATCGTTTTCCGTGCGAACGGATCTCAAGTGAAATTCCCAGGGTTCATGAAATTATATATTGAAGGAACAGATGATCAAACAGAAGAATCAACAAAACTATTGCCTGAAATGGAAATTGGAGAAAAAATTAAAAATTTAGAAATTACTCCAAACCAACATTTCACACAGCCACCACCACGCTATACTGAAGCGCGTTTAGTAAAAGAGCTGGAGGAATTAGGTATTGGTCGTCCTTCTACTTATGCACCGACCCTGGATGTAATTCAAAAAAGAGGCTACGTGCAATTAGATACGAAACGTTTTGTACCAACTGAATTGGGTGAAATTGTTCATCAATTAATGAGTGAATTTTTCCCAGAAATTATTAATATAGAATTTACAGCTAAAATGGAACAAGACCTCGATAAGATCGAGGAAGGGCAATCAAATTGGGTAAAAATTATTGATGAGTTTTACCAAGACTTTGAAAAATATTTAAAACATGCAGAAGAAACGATGGAAAAAATCGAAATAAAAGATGAACCAGCTGGTGAGGACTGTGAAAACTGTGGTGCTCCAATGGTTTATAAATTAGGTCGTTTTGGTAAGTTTATGGCATGTTCTAATTTCCCTGATTGCCGAAATACAAAAGCGATATTAAAACTTATTGGGGTAAAGTGTCCAAGTTGTGAAAACGGAGAAATCGTTGAGCGAAAAAGTAAAACAAAACGAACGTTCTACGGATGTAATAATTATCCAGAATGTGAGTTCGTTTCATGGGACAAGCCAATTAGTAGACCTTGTCCAAAATGTAGTTCATTATTAATAGAGAAGAAATTGAAAAAAGGTATTCAAATCCAATGTACAAAATGTGACTATGAGGAAAGCCCGGTCCAGTAGATGTACTAAAGTCAAGTTCTGAACATGGTGAAAGCTATGTAAATTAATACTTGTTAACAAAAAATGAACGAATTGTAGTAATGATTCATAATTTTGTGAATTCTCAAACAATATATTTGATTTTGGCCTCTAAAAATTGTTATAATTTAGAGGCTTTAATTTTTGTATACATTTCAATAATTAGCTAATCTTTTCTAAATTGTTAACGTTTACGTATTTTTAACAATTTATTATGTATTTTTTGCTTGATTAATTGGTGAGATAAGGTTAGTGTCATATTTGGAGTTTTAACCGAATAGATCTTGGTAATTTGAAGCATTGATTCTAATAGAATTAATGGAATATAAAAAATAGCGTTCTCTTCAATGATTTATGTTCTGCTATGAATATATCAATAAGTAATAACGTCAGAAAAAACAATCGCCCATCATTGACTGAATCTTCGCTAATAGGTTTGTTAACATGGAGGTGATTCGTATTGGCGATTAAGATTCAAGAGAGCTTGGAACAATTTATTCGATATATACAGTTAGAAAGGAATTTTTCGATACATACTGTTAAAGAATACCAATATGATTTAAATGAGTTCCTTGATTTTTGTCAGGCTGAGGGAATTTCAGATTTAAATGATGTAGAGTATCTTCATGCTAGATTGTATGTAACAAAATTGTATGATGAAAAGAAAGCAAGAACTTCAATATCTAGAAAAATATCCTCCATTCGTTCATTTTTTCGCTTCTTAAATCGGGAATTTAATTTGGATGACGCGCCATTTTCTTCGCTCTACCATCCCAAAAAAGAGAAAAGATTACCGAACTTTTTTTATGAAGAAGAGATTACAAAACTATTTGAAGAAAATGTAGGCGATGATTTGAAGTCAATTCGAAATATCGCTTTACTTGAATTGCTTTATGCTACAGGTATTCGCGTAAGTGAATGCACGTCTATTGAATTAGGGGATATTGATTTAAATTATTCTATTCTAAGAGTCATGGGTAAAGGACGCAAGGAACGAATAGTACCATTTGGGTATTATGCGCAAGATGCATTATTAAAATATATAAATGAAGCTAGGCCTCAAATGATGAAAAACAAAAAACATAATCGTTTGTTTGTTAATATGCGAGGTGGCGAACTTACTTCGGGTGGTGTTCGTTATATATTAAATGAGATGATTGAAAAGGCATCTTTGAAAACGAAAATTTACCCACATATGCTAAGACATACTTTTGCTACTCATCTCTTAAATAACGGTGCTGATTTAAGAACTGTCCAAGAATTATTAGGACATGCAAATCTTTCTTCAACACAAGTATATACGCATGTAACAAAAGAACATCTTCGAAATACGTATATGAATGCTCACCCAAGAGCTTAACTTCTTTAGTAAAGGTTATTACTTCAATTAGGAGGACAATTTATGGGACAATATCATGCAACAACGATATTTGCTATTCACCATAATGGAAAGTGTGCGATGGCTGGTGATGGCCAAGTAACACTAGGCAATGCTGTTGTTATGAAACATACAGCTAGAAAAGTTAGAAGATTATATCAAGGTAAAGTTTTAGCTGGCTTTGCTGGTTCTGTTGCAGATGCTTTTACACTCTTTGAGATGTTTGAAGCGAAATTAAATGAATACAATGGAAACTTACAAAGAGCAGCGGTAGAAGTTGCAAAACAATGGCGCGGAGATAAAATGTTGCGTCAACTGGAAGCGTTATTATTAGTTATGGATAAAAATACGTTACTTTTAATCTCAGGGACTGGTGAAGTCATTGAACCTGATGATGGAATATTGGCAATTGGGTCAGGTGGTAATTATGCGTTATCAGCAGGAAGAGCATTAAAAAGACACGCTGGTGATCATATGACTGCAAAAGAAATTGCGGAGGCGGCTTTAACGGTCGCTGCAGATATTTGTGTGTATACAAACCATAATATAATAGTGGAGGCGCTAGAAGAATGACAGTACAAAATTTGACGCCTAGACAAATAACAGAACATTTAAACAGACATATTGTAGGACAAACTCAAGCAAAAAGAGCTGTTGCGATTGCTCTGCGTAACCGTTTTCGTCGTTCATTATTAAGTGAAGACATGAAAAATGAGATTATCCCTAAAAATATATTAATGATTGGTCCAACTGGTGTTGGTAAAACAGAAATCGCCAGACGTATTGCAAAACTTACAAATGCACCTTTTATTAAAGTAGAGGCTACGAAGTTTACAGAGGTTGGTTATGTCGGTAGAGATGTTGAATCGATGGTTCGCGATTTAGTAGAGGCATCAAGACGTCTAGTAAAAGATGAAATGATGAACAACGTTAAAGATCAAGCTGAAACACTGGCGAATGAAGCAATTGTGAAGTTATTAGTTCCATCCATGAGGAAAGAAAAAATGGCACAAAATCCTTTCGAAATGTTATTTGGTGGCCAAAGGAACGATAATGTTCAAGAAGATACGAGCCATGAAGAAACTGAAATTCGTTCAAAGCGTTCTCAAATTGCTGCTGATTTACAAGCTGGTAAGTTGGAAGAGTCTTATGTAACGGTGGAAGTGACTGAACAAAATACTGCCATGTTCGATATGATGCCTGGTATGGGCATTGATATGGGTTCTTCTGGAATGCAAGATATGCTTTCAAACTTAATGCCTAAAAAGAAAAAGAAACGAAAAATGAAAGTTAAAGATGCAAGAAGAATTCTTATTATCGAAGAGGCAAATAAGTTAATCGATTCTGACGAATTAGCACAAGAAGCAATTAATCGTGCAGAACAATCAGGAATCATTTTTATCGATGAAATCGATAAAATTGCAAGTCGTGGTTCATCTTCCTCTGCGGACGTCTCTAGAGAAGGTGTTCAACGCGATATTCTACCGATTGTAGAAGGGTCGACAGTAACGACGAAATATGGCCCTGTTAAGACAGATTTTATTCTGTTTATTGCAGCTGGAGCTTTCCATATGTCAAAGCCAAGTGACTTAATACCAGAATTACAAGGACGATTCCCAATTCGAGTGGAACTTGAAAAATTAACAAAAGAAGACTTTATCCGTATATTAAAAGAGCCTGACCAATCTTTAATCTTACAATACAAAGCATTACTTGAAACAGAAGGTGTAACGATTAACTTTACGGAAGATGCAATTGATCGGATTGCAGAAATTGCAACTCAGGTTAATCAGGATACTGACAATATCGGAGCAAGAAGACTTCATACGATTTTAGAACGACTGCTAGAGGAACTATCCTTTGAAGCGTCTGAAATCGGACCGAGTCATATTGAAATTACACCAGCTTATGTTGATTCAAAATTAGCTGAGATTTCAAAAAATAAAGATTTATCTCAATTTATATTATAAAAGTTATAGTTATGTTCAAAATAAGGATACGAACCCTTTAGGAGGAAATATTTAAATGAATTTATTAAGTAAAACACGTAAAATTAACTCTATGCTACAAGCATCTGCTGGTAAACCAGTAAACTTTAAGGAAATGGCTGACACTCTTGGCGATATTATTGATTGCAACGTATTTATCGTAAGTCGTAAAGGTAAATTACTTGGTATTTCAATTCACCATAAAATTGAAAACGAACGTATTAAAAAGATGTTTGAAGAACGTCAATTCCCTGAAGAATATACATCAAACTTATTTACAATTACAGAAACATCTCCAAATTTAGATGTTAATAATGAACATACAGTATTCCCTGTTGAGAATAAGGAATTATTCCCAAATGGTTTAACTACAATTGTTCCTATTAATGGTGGTGGAGAACGTTTAGGAACATTAATTCTTGCTCATATTGATACTGAATTTGGTGATGATGATCTAATCCTTGCTGAATATGGTGCAACTGTAGTAGGTATGGAAATTTTACGTGAAAAATCAGAGGAAATTGAAGAAGAAGCTCGTAGTAAAGCAGTAGTTCAAATGGCGATTAATTCATTATCATATAGTGAATTAGAAGCAATTGAACACATCTTTGAAGAACTTGATGGATATGAAGGTCTATTAGTTGCTTCGAAAATTGCGGACCGTGTTGGTATAACTAGATCTGTAATTGTTAATGCACTTCGTAAATTAGAATCTGCTGGTGTAATCGAGTCACGTTCTCTAGGTATGAAAGGGACATATATTAAAGTGTTAAACGATAAGTTCTTAACTGCCCTTGCTGAAATAAAAATGAAATAAATATGTTAAATATTAGGATTTCATCGCTTCGATGAAATCCTTTTTTTATTGTCGGTATTATAGACCTATAATAATGGCATTTATTTAACAATTAATATACCGTAATACCTTGATATATATTTGATATAATATACTATTTTCTTTCAATACATAAATTATCCTGTCGAATAAAGTTGAGTCAGAATGAAAAAAGTGAATAATTCTCGAAAAATATTGTCAAAAATAGTTCGGACGCCCTATTAAAAAGTGACGAAAGGTAATAGACACTTTTGCTTATCTTATTTAAAATTAGATGAGATTGTTATAGAATAGTAAACTTTTTAATAGAGGTGAAACGTTTGAATCTTTTTGGAGGTACTATTAACAGCTTAGAAAAGGGTTTGCAATATGCGACTTTAAAAAATAAAACGATAGCGCAAAATATAGCGAATGTTGACACACCGAATTACAAAGCGAAAGATGTTAGTTTTAAACAAATGTTACAGGACAAACAAACTACTTTCATTTCAGCTAATCGAACTGACATAAGACATTATGATTTTGAAATTACAAACAAACCATCTAATGTATCGAGTTATGAAAATTTTACATATAGAAACGACGGAAATGGTGTAGATATGGATGCAGAGCAAGCAAAATTAGCTCAAAATACAATCTACTATAATGCTCTTGTTGATCGTATAAACGGGAAGCTTAACACTTTAAACACTGTTATTAAAGGAGGGCGTTAATCTTGTCAATTTTTAAGAGTATGAATATTACTTCATCTGCATTAACGACACAGCGTTTAAGAATGGATGTAATCTCGTCAAATATCGCAAATATCGACACGACTCGCGCTAAAGTAGTTGATGGTGAGTGGGAACCCTATCGTAGAAAAACAGTGACACTATCAGCTAATGAAGGTCGATTTTCAAATTTCTTAAATAAGGCAATGGGAAAAAACGAGGTAGGTAATGGTGTAAAGGTTACCTCTATAAATGATGATACAGAAACACCTCTTAAATTGGTTTATGACCCAACACATCCAGATGCAAATGAAGATGGGTATGTGGAAATGCCAAACGTAGACTTATTAAGAGAAATGGTAGATTTAATATCTGCAACTCGTTCCTACGAAGCAAATATTACAGTTTTTAATGCAAATAAAGCTATGCTTACTAAGGCATTAGAAATAGGAAAATAACCAAGAAATGGTGATATATTATGGCAATTAATTCAATTTCTTTAATGAGCCCTATCCAAATTACTAATGAAGCAAATAAATTAACAGTTAAACCTACTCCTTATGAGGCGGGTCAAAAGTTCTCAAATTTCTTAAATGAGGCAATCCAATCTGTTAATAATCAACAAATCCAATCAGATACGATGACCCAAAAATTAATTAATGGAGAAGATGTTGATTTACATGAAGTGATGATTGCATCTCAAAAAGCAAGTATTACATTGAATGCAACAATGGAAGTTCGTAACAAAGTGATCGATGCATACCAGGAGATTATGCGTATGTCAATCTAACTGCTGGTTATGCGAATATGAATTGTTTGTATATTCAATATAACCGGAGGACTCATAATGAACGAACGACTTACAAAAGTGAAAACTGACTCCACGCAATTTTGGAAGAGCAGATCAAAAAAACAAAAAGGTACAATTGTAGGGACATTAATTGGTGTTATTCTCTTAGCTGGCATTCTTACATATTTCTTTACAAGAACTACAATGGTACCTCTTTTCACTGAACTTTCAATGAAAGAAGTTGGAGAAATTTCTGAAGTATTAACAGCACAAGGTACTTCATTTGAAATCGCTCCAGGTGGAACAAATATTCTAGTACCCGAAAGTGAAGTAGATTCTTTAAAAGTATCATTAGCATCTCAAGGTTATCCAAACTCTGGAGAGATTAATAACTCTTTCTTTACGACAAATGCCGGATTTGGTATGACAGATAATGAATTCGAGGTTATTCGATTAGCAGCGACACAAACAGAATTGGAAAACTTAATAAAAACTATCGACGGCATTAAAAATGCAAATGTTATGATTTCGCTTCCTAAAAAAGGTGTTTTTGTTAATGATATGAACCAAGAGGCGAGTGCTGCTATTACACTTGATACTGAACCAGGTCATCAATTTAGCGGTGAACAAATCGCTACTTTATATAACTTAGTTTCAAAGAGTATCCCTAATTTAAGTACTGATAATATTGTTATTACAAACCAGCATTCTGAATATTTCGATTTAGAATCGGCGACTACTGGCTCAGGTTCTGTTGATACTGTTCAAGGTCAAATGGAAGTAAAGAAAACAATTGAACGCGACCTTCAACGTCAAGTACAACAAATGCTTGGTACGCTTATGGGACAAGATAAAGTTGTTGTATCAGTAACAACAGATATCGATTTTAAGCAGGAAAACAGACAAGAAAATATTGTTCAACCAGTTGATGAAGAAAATATGGCTGGAATTGAAATTAGTGCACAAAGAATTACAGAAACATACACTGGCTCAAATGCTGGTGCAGCGACTGGTACACCACAGGGCGGTGTAGCTGAAGATCCATTAACGTATCCACAAACTGGAAGTGGTGATGGAGAATACGAACGTGTTGAAGAAACTATCAACAATGATGTAAATCGTATAACAAAGGAAATTCAAGAAAGTCCTTATAAAATCCGTGATATAGGTATTCAAGTAGCTGTAGAGCCTCCAGTTGCGGAAGATGTAACATCTCTTTCTGATAGTGTACGTGCGGATATCGAACAAATATTATCTACTATTGTTCGTACTTCTATTGATAAAGAAGTAGCTGGTGATTTAACTGATCAGCAAATCGACGAGAAAATTGTTGTTTCCGTTCAACCGTTTTATGGAAACGATGTTACTAAAGTTGAAGATTTAAAACCTGTCATCCCTTGGTGGATTTGGGTAATTGGAGGCATACTAGTTGTTGTTATTGTATTGCTAGTTGTTACGCTTCTATTATCAAAAAGAAAACAAGCACAAGCTGAAGAAATTGAAGTTATCGAAGAACAAAGAGAATTATTTGTTGATGATATAAATGAAGAAAAAGAAACAGAAAGTACAGTTCGTCGTAAACAACTAGAAAAGATGGCGAAAGAAAAACCAGAAGACTTTGCGAAATTATTACGAAGTTGGATTGCTGAGGAATAACGGGGGGTTAAAGTGTGTCTAAAAAAGATAAAGAATTAACAGGCAAACAGAAAGCTGCTTTACTGTTAATTTCCCTTGGACCTGAGGTTTCTGCTTCAGTATACAAGCATTTAAATGAAGAAGAAATTGAACGTTTAACATTAGAAATATCCGGAGTTAAAAAAGTTGAACCTAGTATTAAAGAAGATATAATTGAAGAATTTCATAATATCGCATTAGCGCAAGATTATATATCTCAAGGTGGTATAGGGTACGCGAAAACGATTTTAGAAAAAGCTTTAGGGCATGAACAAGCCCAAGCAATCATCAATCGGCTAACTTCTTCTTTACAAGTGCGTCCCTTTGACTTTGCTCGAAAAGCAGATCCGTCACAAATTTTTAACTTTATACAAAATGAACATCCACAAACGATTGCATTAATACTTTCGTACTTAGACCCAGGTCAAGCGGGAGTAATATTATCCTCGTTACCTCAAGAGGTACAAGCGGATATTGCAAAAAGAATAGCAATTATGGATTCAACTTCTCCGGAAGTAATAAGTGAAATTGAGTCCGTTTTAGAACGTAAATTATCTTCAACGGTTACACAAGATTACACAGAGACTGGCGGAATCGACGCTGTTGTTGAAGTGTTAAATGGAGTAGACCGACAAACAGAAAAAACAATTCTTGATGCACTTGAAATTCAAGATCCAGAACTAGCAGAAGAAATTAAAAAGCGTATGTTTGTATTCGAAGATATTGTTACATTGGACAACCGTTCAATTCAACGTGTTATCCGCGATTGTGAAAACGAAGATTTACTACTTTCTATGAAAGTAAGTAGCGATGAAGTAAAAGAAATCATTTTCAGAAATATGTCTAGTCGTATGGCGGAC
This sequence comes from Ureibacillus acetophenoni, assembly GCF_900220965.1. Taxonomy (GTDB): domain Bacteria; phylum Bacillota; class Bacilli; order Bacillales_A; family Planococcaceae; genus Ureibacillus; species Ureibacillus acetophenoni. The sequence continues at coordinate 520,509 of NZ_OBQC01000001.1, forward strand.
ACATTTAGAGAAGAAATGGAAATTATGGGACCTGTTCGTTTACGAGATGTTGAAGAAGCTCAATCTAGAATTGTGGCTGTTATTAGAAGACTAGAAGATGCTGGCGAAATCATTATTGCTCGTGGTGGAGGAGATGACGTCATTGTCTAGAATCATTCGCTCCGTAAATTCAACAAGACAAGAAGTAAAGCCATTTGAAATTCAAATACGAGATATTTTTACAGAACAGTTTGATTCGCTTGCTGAAGAACATACTGAACCATCTATAGAACAAATTTTTCAAGAAAAGAAAAAACAATTAGAAGAAGAGCGAAAACAACTTCAAATTGAACGTGAAGAATTTGAACAACTAAGAGTGCTCCAACTTGAAGAACTTACAAATTTAAGAAACCTTTGGGAAGAAGAGAAATTAGTCCTTCAAAAAGAAGCGTATGATGAAGGTTTTAGTCAGGGCTATGAAGAGGGCATTCAAAAAGCAAACGCTGATATGATGCAGTCTCTTCAATTAGCCAATGAAACTATTATTAACTCTAAAGAAAATGCAAGAAAGTATATTGAAGATCAAGAACATGTAATTTTAGACTTAGCAATTACAGCTGCTGAAAGAATTCTTGGAGCTTCATTAGATAGGGATGACGAATTATTCATCTCCATCGTTAAGCGAGGTTTAAAAGAGGCAAGGGAAATGAAGGAAATAAAGCTATATGCCTCTCCTAAATACCATGGGCTTATTACGAAAAATCGTGATGAGCTAGTAGAGTTGTTCCCTACTGATGTACCTTTTTTCATCTTTGTTAATGAAGAATTCAACGACACCGACTGTTATATAGAAACAAATCATGGACGTATCGTTATTTCAATTGATGAACAACTAAATGAACTACGATTAAAGTTAAGCGAGATACTGGGGTAAAGGATGATTACATGCATGCGGCTCAATTAATAAACCAAATACCGAATATATCAACCTTTAAAAAGTTTGGAAAAATTACAAGAGTAGTTGGCTTAATGATTGAATCACAAGGACCAGAAAGTTCAATTGGTGATGTATGTAAAATTCACGTTAATTCATCCAAACATGGTCATCAAGTGATTTTAGCTGAAGTAGTAGGCTTTAATGGTGAATTGGTCATGCTAATGCCCTATACATCTATTAGAGAAATTTCAATTGGATGTTTAGTAGAAGGAACTGGGTCCCCGCTTGAAGTAAAAGTGGGTCCAGAGTTGATAGGTAAAGTGTTAGATTCAATGGGTAATCCCTTTGATGGATCTTCGTTACCAAGAGGTTTAGTTACTGTACAAACTGAAAAAGAACCTCCAAATCCGTTAAGTAGACCACCGATTAATGACCAACTAGAGGTAGGCGTAAAAGCAATTGATGGTATGTTAACTGTTGGAATGGGTCAACGTGTTGGTATTTTTGCAGGTTCTGGAGTTGGTAAAAGTACATTGTTAGGAATGATTGCACGAAATACAAACGCAGACTTGAACGTCATTGCTTTAATTGGTGAACGTGGTAGGGAAGTTTTAGAATTCATTGAAAGGGACTTAGGTAAGGAAGGGTTAAGTAGATCCATTGTCATCGCAGCGACTGGAGATCAACCCGCTTTAATGCGAATTAAAGGAGCCTTTACCGCAACAGCGATTGCAGAATATTTCAGAGATCGTGGTTTAAATGTCATGCTAATGATGGATTCAGTAACGCGAGTAGCCATGGCACAACGTGAAATTGGTCTTGCAACAGGTGAACCACCAGCACAAAAGGGGTATACACCATCTGTATTTTCAATTTTACCGAAACTACTAGAACGGACGGGTACAAATCAACATGGAAGTATTACTGCGTTTTATACAGTGCTCGTTGATGGAGATGACATGAACGAACCAATTGCAGATACTGTCCGCGGGATTTTAGATGGTCATATAGTTTTAGATCGAGCCCTGGCAAACAAAGGGCAATATCCGGCGATAAACGTTCTTAAAAGTGTCAGTCGACTTATGAACAATATATCTGACGATGAGCATGTAAAAGCAGCAAGTCGCCTCCGTGAACTGTATTATACATATTCAAAATCTGAAGACTTAATTAATATCGGTGCATATAAACGTGGAACTTCAAAAGAAATAGATGAAGCAATTCATTATGAACCACTAATTACGAATTTCTTGAAACAAAGTTACAAAGAAAAAATTACGTTACAAGATAGTGTAAATGAATTAATTGCTTTATCTAATGGTGGTGGATAATAATGCTCCAATATAAATATAGATTTGAAAAAATTTTAACCATTCGAGAACAAGAAAAACAACAATCGGAAATGGCATATAAGGAATCTGTTCAAGCATTTGAGCAAGTTGCTACGAAACTATACGAATTGTTAAAGAAAAAAGAAGATTTATTAAATGACCAAGCAGAAAAGTTAAAAACAGGATCAACTATTCATGAAATTCATCATTTCGCTTCATTTATTGATAGTTTAGAAAAGTCGATAAACGATGTGCAACAAAAGGTAATGCAAGCGCGAACGAAAATGAACTGGCATGAACAAAAGTTAGTTGAAAAAAGTTTAGAAGTTCGTAAATTTGAAAAAATGCGGGAGAAAGATTTTGAGAGCTTTAAAGAAGAACAAGACAAAGTAGAAATGCTAATGTTGGACGAGCTTTCATCTATTATGTATTCCAAAAGAGAAGTAAGGTGATCATTAATGACTAGACCTACAATTGAAAAAAGGCCAATGGAAGATGTAAAATCACCGGGATTTTTCCAAAAATTCTTCTATTTAGTGTTAATTCCATTACTATTCGGAATTGCGGTGTTATTAGTGATTGCATCCTTTACAGGTACGAATGTATTTGAAAAGGCAAAAGAGATAACTGGAAATTTACCATTTGTCTCATCTCAAGATGAGACTCCTGAGTCGACGCCTATAGACAGTCAAAAAATTGTAGAGTTACAAGCTGAAATTGAGGAAAAAGAGGCACAAATAGTTAAACTTCAATCTCAATTAGATAGTGCCATTGCGAAAAATCAAGAAGCTCAGAATTTACAAGAAGAACTTGAATATGAGATTCAAAAGTTAAAGAACGATCAAAGTGTTGCACAAAAAGAATTTACTGAAATTATTTCAGCTTTTGAAAAAATGACCGCAAAACAAGCTGCTCCAATTTTAGTAGAAATGGATCAAAATGAAGCGCTAAAAATATTAGCGGAGTTAAAACCAGAAACTCTATCAAAAGTGCTTTCTAAGATGAGTCCAGAAGATGCAGCAAAATTTACTGAACGATTAGCACAATAGACATAAACAATTAGCGTCGAAAGGGGGTGAAACTGTGAATCTAGGAATCATGCAATTAAATACTGTTGCTATGAACTCAGCATCAAAAACAAAATTGAATGCTATGTCCCAAACAACGTCTTTAAACAACGTTACTGAAAGTGATAGTAAGTTTGGAGCAATTTTCAGTAAAGTTATGAGCGAGCAAAACAATGTTATGGATTCTACTGAGGGTAATGATGTCGATTTAAACCAATTATCAGAACTTGTTAATTCGGAATCGTTGGAAGAGGTACTAGATATACTAGGTATTCCCCACGACGAAGGAATCTTAACAATTCAAACTTCCGATGAGCAGAGTTTTAAATCAATCGATGAATTAATGAATTTAGAAGATTTATTAGCATTATTGAACATAGACCAAAGTCAACAACAAAACGTACTGGAACAAGTGTTAAGTACCGAGCAACTTGATTTGAATATAAATGATGTTTGGCAACTTATTCAATTAGTGAACGAACAAGCACCTGACTTAATTACACAATTGACTACTTCTTTGCAGGGTGAACATAAAGTAACACCGAAAGAAGCTGAGCAATTGTTAAAACTTTTAAAGTTAGCCGAAACAATTGGTAAAAGTTCAGATTTAATTGGAGAACAACCAATTCAATTAGGGAATTTAAAAGCAATTTTGAATGAGATTAATGAACTTATAAATGGCAATCAAGAGAAAGTAAATCAATCTTCTACTATAGATAAAGTGCAATCTCAATTATTAAATTCAACACAAAGTGTCTCAATTCAAAATTCGAATACTAGTAATATATCAATCCAAAGTTTCCAACAAATAGTTGAAAAGCTTAATTCAACATCCGAAACACAAGCAACTACGGCAATTGGGCAACAAACCAATGTAACGGTACCAAAAACTGTAACCATTACGTTGCCAGTTGAAAAAAGTGCTCAAGGTGAAGCGTTAGTTAAAGAAATTCAACAATTAATTGGTCGAGGCCAGTTTTCAAACGGACAAGGAACAATGAAGCTTTTGCTTAAACTTTATCCTGAAAACTTGGGGTCAATTCGTATTGAAGTAATGCAAAAAGATGGTGTACTTTCAGTAAGATTATTAGCATCAACACCACAAGCAAAAGAGTTACTTGATAGTCAAATCAATCAATTAAAAACATCCTTTGCCCAAGCAAATATTCAAATGGATCGAATTGATATAGCCCAAAGTTTACAAGATCCAGATCGAAACTTACGAGATCAAAACTTGTTTAGTAACTTCTTTAGACAACAACAAGAATCAGAAAATGATCAGGAAGAACAAAATGACGAAGATGAGGAGCAACTTAGCTTCCAAGACTACTTAATTAATGAGGGGGTGTAGTACTTGACTAATACTAATACAACTCAAAGTACAGCGCCGATTACAAATGATTATTATTTAACGAATAAAAAGCAAACAGTGAAAGAAACAGGCAATAATTCACTTGGCAAAGACGCATTTTTACAATTACTTGTAACTCAATTACAACATCAAGATCCAACAGCACCAATGGATAATACTGAGTACATATCACAACTAGCCCAATTTAGTTCTTTAGAGCAAATGCAAAATATGACGAAGGCTATAGAAGATCTATTAGTATCGCAGCAACAAACACAATTGATGAATTACACAACGTTTATCGGTAAAGAAGTCGAGTGGCATGAAATGACTGACGAGTTAGATGAAGAAGGGAACTTCATTGTAAATAATGGTAAAGGTGTCATTAATCAAATGAAGTTTGTCAATGGGGAACCGGTCTTTATTTTAGAAGACGGGAAAGAACTATCGCCTGGAAATATCTCTTCGGTATTCGACAGTTCATCTTCAAAAAATGAAGCAACTGAAAATCCATTAGTTGAAGCGAGTAAATTAATCGGACAAAAAGTTCGCTATGAATCAAATGGTGAATGGATTGAATCGATTATCCAATCTGTAAAAACAAATAATTTAGCAATCGAGTTTCTATTAGAAACTAATGAATCATTAACAAAAGACCAATTTGAATTAATAACAGAGTAAGGTTGGTGAAGCACATGCAAAGAATACATATTCAGCACGTGCCATTGCAACCGACATACCATGCACAACAAAAACTGAATACAAAAGTTACAACGAATAATAGTTTTTTAGAACATTTACAACAAGCAACGAACAGCCAAGAATTAAAAATCAGTAAACATGCCAATGATCGGTTAATGGAACGCAATATTCACATTTCAGATCAAGAGTGGCAAGTTGTGACAGATAAAGTATTTGAGGCGCGACAAAAAGGAGTGAATCAACCGCTCGTTTTGATGGATCAAGCGGCGTTGATTGTAAGTGCTAAAAATGCAACGGTAATCACTGCGATGGAACGCACGGAAGCGAAGGAACAAATTTTCACAAACATTGACGGCACGATTGTGCTATAAGGCTGGACCTTAATGGATGCCTTAAACTCGCCGACCGATCGAAGCGAGTAAAATATTTTAAAACGAAGGGAGAACGCTAACTATGTTACGTTCAATGTACTCAGGAATATCAGGTTTAAAAAACCACCAAACGAAATTAGACGTAATTGGGAATAATATCTCAAACGTTAATACTTACGGATTTAAGAAAAGTCGTGTTGTATTCAAAGACTTAATTTCTCAAAATATTTCAGGTGCATCAGCTGCAACTCCTACACGTGGGGGTATCAACTCAAAACAAGTAGGATTAGGATCACAGATTGCAGCAATTGATACAATTCACGGTTCAGGTTCATTACAAACTACATCACGTACACTTGATTTAGCAATTTCAGGAGATGGCTTCTTCCAAGTAGCTGATAGCGCAGCTGGATTATCTGGCTACACAAATACACAATATACACGTGCAGGAAATTTTTATATGGATGCAGATGGCTATCTAGTTAATTCTGATGGTAAGTATCTAGTTGGGTTTGATGCAAATACGTATTTACTAAATGGTGATCAACGTGTTGATGAAAATGGTACAGCTATAACACCTTCTACTCCACCAACACAAGCAGATATTGATGCTCTCAATGAAGCACTAAGAGTTGAAGATGGAAAATTAGTTTTTGGTGAAGAACCAGGTACAATTGCAGAAGTAGATTATGATGGAGAGACTTACCCAATTGAAGTAAATCTAGCAACTGGAGTGCTTACTTTTACAGATAAAAATGGAGAGACTTATACATTAACAGGTGATAGTGCAGCTTTAAAAGAAGGTGGAGACCCTGCAACAGATACGATAACAATTTCACTTGGAAATAACTACCACACTGCATTTAATTCTGCTATCAGCGCTGAAGGAAAATTAACATTTGAATCTGCATTAACGACGTTAAAACCGATAAGAATTCCAACTACAGCTCAAAGTATGTCAATTGGTCAAGATGGCACAGTAAACTTTGTAGATAAAGATGGAGTTTTATTATCTGCAGGGCAAATCCAATTAGCTAAATTCCCGAATACTGGGGGCCTTGAAAAAGTTGGAGGTAACTACTACCAAGAAACAACAAACTCTGGTGTGCCGGTATTAGGCTTTGCAACTGAGTCAGGTATTGGCTCAATCCAATCCGGTTTCCTAGAAATGTCCAACGTTGACCTTTCAGAAGAATTTACTGAAATGATCGTTGCACAACGTGGATTCCAAGCGAACTCACGTATTATTACGACGTCGGATGAAATCTTACAAGAACTAGTAAACTTAAAACGTTAATCTATTAATCTAGTTTAGCTTTTTCATATAAATTCATTGCTAAGGAGGGGCGGGCCGGCACTCTCCGGTCCCGGCCCTAATTCAATGATTGAACTCACTCGTTTAAATGGAAAACCATTGTCACTAAACGCATTATACATAGAAACAGTCGAAGCATTTCCGGATACGACGATAACGCTTACGACTGGGCGAAAAGTTATTGTTAAAGAAAGTACTGCAGAAGTTCGAAAAAAAGTTTCGGATTTTTATCGTGAAATCCAAGTTTTATCTAACCCGCATTTACGAGGTGAAGAAGATGAATAATAAAGGCAAAAACAATCTGCTGACAATCATGTTAATCATCTTAGTAACGATCACATTGATTGGTGTTGTTATTTTTGTATTACTTACTCAATTTAATAAACCAGCTTCAAATGGAGAACCTACAATAGATGAAATTATCGCAGCAAGTGTAGACGTTCCTGAAATTACAACTAACTTGGCTGATGATAGTTTCGTGCGTCTAACATTAAAAATTACAACTGACAGTAAAGATGCTGCAGCAGAATTAACTAAACGTGATTTTCAAATTAACAATTTATTAATTGAAGAATTATCGGAGTTAACTGAAGAAGACTTACAAGGTAAACAAGGGAAAATTTTCTTACAATCTACAGTTAAATCGAAATTAAATGAATTGATGCAAAACGGGGAAGTCGTTGAAGTTTATATTACTTCTTACATAATTCAATAACAGCTTCTCATTTTGGAAGGTAATAATTTTTGTCACACTCCAAAAACAATATTAGTAGAAATTAATAAAACACATTAAAGAAAATTTTAAGGAATGGAGGTGGTCAAATGGCAGGCGATGTATTATCCCAATCAGAGATTGATGCGTTACTCTCTGCTATTTCAACTGGGGAAATGTCAGCAGATGAAATGAAAAAAGAAGAAGAAACAAAAAAGGTGAAAGTTTATGATTTCAAAAGGGCTCTTCGTTTTTCAAAAGACCAAATACGAAGCTTAACAAGAATTCATGAAAACTTTGCACGTCTACTGACAACATTTTTTTCTGCTCAGCTGAGAACTTATGTTCAAATTAATGTTGCTTCCGTTGACCAAATTCCTTTTGAAGAGTTTGTACGATCAATTCCAAATATGACATTAATAAATATATTTGAAGTACCACCTTTAGATGGTAATATTTTAATGGAAATTAATCCAAACATTGCTTATTCCATGATGGATCGCCTATTAGGTGGAACTGGTGCTAGCTATAATAATGTTGATAATCTTACAGAAATTGAACAAAAAATAATGATGAATTTGTTTGAGAGATCCTTCGATAATTTACGAGAAGCTTGGGACAATATTGCTGAAATCGATCCAATGCTCATTGAACTTGAGGTAAATCCTCAGTTCTTACAAATGATTTCACCAAATGAAACAGTCATTGTTATTTCATTGAATACGATTATTGGGGAAACAACAGGTATGATTAATATCTGTATTCCACATGTAGTGTTAGAACCAATAATACAAAATCTATCTGTTCAATATTGGATGCAATCGAATATAAAAGAAACATCACCTGAACAGGCAAAAATACTAGAAAATCGAGTAAAGCAAGCTGAAATTAATATTATTGCTGAACTTGGTTCTGCTTCAATATCAATTGAAGATTTCCTCTATATGAATATAGGTGATGTCATTCAATTAGATAAAAAGATAGAAGATCCACTAGTGCTAAAAGTGGGGAATTTACCAAAATTCACAGTACAGCCAGGTAAACTTAATAATAAAATGGCTGTACAAATTATGGACACGTTGAAAGGAGGAGACGAAGATGAATGATGGCATGCTCTCCCAAGAAGAAATCGAAGCTCTACTAAGAGGTGAAACTTTAGACGATCGATTACCAGAAATTAATAACTCAAACGATGAAGTACTTAATGTTGAGGATTACTTAAGTTCCATGGAGCAAGATGCATTAGGTGAAATTGGAAATATCTCTTTTGGTAGTTCTGCTACAGCTTTGTCTACACTATTAGGGCAAAAGGTAGATATTACGACTCCTGTAGTATCAATGGTCCAACGTAGCCGCTTAGAAGAAGAATTCCCTCATCCTTATGTAGCGATCCAAGTGGAATATACAACAGGATTAACTGGAATGAACTTACTTGTCATCAAACAAACGGATGCTTCCATTATTGCTGATTTAATGTTAGGTGGGGATGGCTTAAATCCAAACCTAGATTTAAGTGAAATCCATTTAAGTGCAGTACAAGAAGCGATGAATCAAATGATGGGTTCTGCTGCGACTTCAATGTCAACAATTTTCAATAAAAAAGTGGATATTTCTCCGCCATCTATTGATTTGTTAAATTTACCTAAAAACGAAGGGCAAGATACAATTCCAAATGATGATTTATTGGTAAAAGTTTCGTTTCGTTTGAAAGTAGGATCATTAATTGATTCTACAATTATGCAACTATTACCATTAGCATTTAGTCAGGAAATCGTTAAAACATTGTTAGGTGAGTCTACTCCGGCTCCTATGCCAGAACAACATATTCAGCAACCAGTTGCACAACAACCTATGCAAACTCAACCTGAACAACAATATACTCAAACAGTGCCTGTACTACCAACATATGAACAACCTAAATATCAGGAGCCGATACAGCAACAGCAAGTTGCAGCAACTGTTTATGACGAGGCACCAATTTTTTCTCAACCTCGTTATCAACAACAGCAGCCTGTAAATGTACAACAAGCACAATTTGCATCATTCCAAGAACCGCTAATAACACAGTCTGAAACAAGTAATTTAAATATGCTATTAGATATTCCATTACAAGTGACTGTAGAACTTGGTAGAACAAAACATTCGGTGAAAGATATTTTGCAATTAGCAACAGGTTCGATTATTGAATTAGACAAACTTGCAGGCGAACCAGTCGACATTTTAGTAAACAATCGACTACTTGCTAAAGGTGAAGTTGTTGTGATCGATGAAAACTTCGGCGTTCGCATTACGGATATTGTTAGCCAAGCTGCTCGATTAGATAATTTAAAATAGAAATTATTGGAGGAATTTGTTTTATGTCAAAAAGAATACTAATTGTGGATGATGCGGCATTCATGCGCATGATGATAAAAGATATCTTATCGAAAAACGGATATGAAGTTGTTGGAGAAGCAGCTGATGGAGCACAAGCTGTAGAAAAATATAATGAATTACGTCCTGATTTAGTAACTATGGACATTACGATGCCTGAAATGGATGGTATTGCAGCATTAAAGGCAATTAAGAGTAATGATCCTGGTGCAGTTGTTATTATGTGTTCAGCTATGGGACAACAAGCGATGGTTATTGATGCTATCCAAGCAGGAGCAAAAGACTTTATCGTAAAACCGTTCCAAGCAGATCGTGTAATTGAAGCTATTCAAAAAGCATTAGGTTAATAAGATGTATGACTTTCTAAGAAAAAAGTGGTTCCTACTAATATTTTTCGTCATTATTTCATTAGTTGTCCCAGCTCAAGATTTAGTTTTTGCAGAAACAAATAATGTTACTGATAATTGGTTGAAGGAACAAGATAGTAAAGATAGTAATCAAAGCGAACCTGCACAAACAAACAACACCGAAGAAAAACAGCTTACAGGTGGACAAGGGTTAAGCTTTTGGGATTATTTAAAAATGCTCTTTGCTTTAATCTTTGTATTAGGTTTGTTGTTATTTGTCTTAAAGTTTATTAATAAAAAAAGTCACAGTTATCAACAAAATAGTTTAGTTCGTAATATTGGTGGGGTAAATTTAGGAGCCCAAAAATCAGTACAACTGATTCAAATTGGTAATTCCATCTACGTTGTTGGTGTTGGAGAAGATGTTCAATTAATAAAGGAAATTGAAAATCCTGAAGAAATTGAACAAATCATTGCAAACTTCGACGAAAGACAATCGTTTTCAGTTACTTCACCTTACATTTCCGAGCTTGTAAAAAAATTGAATGTGAAAATGCGTAAAACAAATGAAGTAGAGGAAAAACAGCAATCGTTTGGTGATATTTTTAACAATAAACTTTCGGATATTAAAAAGCATCGCCAAAACGAATTGGAGAAATGGAAAGAAAAGGAGCGCGATAAGTAATGGAACAGTTTATCTCGTTCTTTGGTGAAAGCGATCCAACCAATGTCTCTACTTCAGTGAAGCTTCTACTTCTTTTAACGGTGCTATCACTTGCACCTAGTATTTTAATATTAATGACATCATTTGCCCGAATTATCATTGTTTTATCATTTACTAGGACGGCATTAGCAACTAATACAATGCCGCCAAATCAAGTATTAATCGGGCTTGCATTATTTTTAACTTTTTTCATAATGGCACCTACATTTCAACAGGTGAATGACCAGGCATTACAACCGTTATTTAATGAAGAAATCGGAATTGAAGAAGCTTATGATCGGGCTTCTGCTCCTTTTAAAGAGTTTATGGCGAAGCATACGAGGCAGGAAGACCTGGAATTATTTATGAATTACAGCCAAGCAGAGCGTCCAGAAACCATTCAAGATATTCCTTTAACGATGCTCGTTCCTGCCTTTGCTTTAAGTGAAATTAAAACTGCCTTTCAAATTGGGTTTATGATCTTCATTCCATTTTTAGTTATTGACATGGTTGTAGCGAGTGTCCTTATGTCAATGGGTATGATGATGTTACCGCCAGTAATGATTTCGTTACCATTTAAAATATTATTATTTGTTTTAGTGGATGGTTGGTACTTAGTCGTCAAATCTTTACTTCAAAGTTTCTAGGGGTTGATACGTATGACAGAAGAAATGGTCATTTCAATAGCAGAACAAGCGATATGGACGGTACTCATTGTAGCAGGCCCATTACTTTTAATCGCATTAGTGGTTGGTTTGATGGTAAGTATTTTCCAAGCAACAACGTCAATTCAAGAACAAACACTAGCCTTTGTTCCAAAAATTATAGCTGTACTAGTGGCAATTATCTTTTTTGGCCCGTGGATGATTTCACAAATGACATCCTATGTATACAATATTTTAAATAACTTAGTTCGGTACATTGGGTGAGCCAAATGACGGAAATTATTCCACAATTATCGATACTGTTATTAATTTTTGTTAGAGTTTCTGCATTTTTCGTATCAATCCCGTTATTTTCATATCGAACGATTCCACCACAATTGAAGATTGCATTAGCACTCATTCTTTCATGGATGATGTACTATACGTTCTCCATTGACGCAATTTCAATTGATGGAAATTACATATTATTAATTCTGAAAGAAGCAATTATAGGGTTGATGCTTGGCGTTTGTGCCTTTATTGTTTTTTCAGCTGTGCAAATCGCCGGAGGATTTATAGATTTTGAAATGGGCTTTGCAATGGCAAACATTATTGACCCACAAACTGGAACACAAAGTCCACTTATGGGGCAGTTTCTAAATGTCCTTTTAATCTTTGTCCTATTAGCAACGAATGGACATCATCTTATTTTAGATGGGATATTTTATAGTTATCGATTTTTACCGATCGATCAAGTCTTTCCTAATTTCGGTGATGCAGGTACAGCAGAATATATCATTAAACTATTTGCAGCTGTTTTTACAATTGCCTTTCAAATGGCTGCACCTGTTGTAGCTACACTATTTTTAGTAACGATTGCATTAGGGATTACAGGGAAAACGGTTCCTCAACTTAATATATTTGTTGTAGGGTTTCCCATTAAAATCGCAATCGGTTTTATTGTTTTATTTATTGTCATGGCCGTCATGATCCAAGTGATGAAATATTTAGTAGAATTTATGATTTACGCAATGCGAGATTTAATGAGTCTTTTAGGTGGTGCTTAAAATGAAGTTGCTTCTTCCATTAGATTTGCAGTTTTTTGCCGGAGATAAAACTGAAAAAGCAACACCGAAAAAACGTCAAGATGCTCGGAAAAAAGGACAAGTTGTAAAAAGCCAAGATATATCCGCTGCATTTTTATTATTAACGATTTTTCTTTTACTTTATTTTTGGGCTCCATCGATGCTCGAAAGTATATTTTCCTTTTTCCATCAATCGATCGAAAAGAATATGTTGATTGATACTTTAAATCAAGATACGGTGATGGAAATTTATTCGCAATCTTTATTGGAAATGGGGAAAATCGCATTACCCATCCTTCTAGCTGCTATGGTCATCGGAGTAGCTTCTAACTTCTTTCAATTTGGATTCTTATTTACGACAGAACAATTGAAATTAGATTTAAAAAAGATGGATCCGATTAAAGGAATAAAAAAAATCATTTCACTACGAGCAATTATTAATTTAATTAAATCATTATTAAAAGTAACCTTTATCGGGACAGTGACTGCCTTAATTATTTGGATGAATTTTGAAGATGTACTTTCCCTTGCTTTACATAGTCCGTGGGAAATATTAACGATTGTTGCAAGTTTAACAGGAATTATGGGAATTGCAGCTTCACTTATTCTAATACTTATCGGTGTTTTAGATTATGTGTATGAAAAGTATGAATACGAAAAGCAATTAAAAATGTCTAAACAAGATATTAAAGATGAGTATAAGAATGCGGAAGGGGATCCAAAAATTAAGTCAAAAATAAAGCAACGTCAACGTGAAATGGCAATGCGAAGAATGATGCAAGAAGTCCCTAATGCAGATGTAGTCATTACAAACCCAACCCATTATGCAATTGTTCTTAAATACGATGAAAATGATATGGAAGCACCAAAAGTTGTCGCTAAAGGTACTGATTTTGTTGCTCAAAAAATCAAACTAATTGCTAAAGAGAATAATGTGGTAATGGTTGAAAACAGACCACTTGCTAGGGCAATGTATGACAAAGTAGAAATAGGAGATTTTGTACCAGAAGAGTTTTTTAAAGCTGTTGCAGAAATACTTGCTTATGTATATAGAATTAAACGTAAAATCTAAACGACTTAGTAGATCAGAGGAGGGAATCAATTGAAATTTCGCGATCTTGGCGTATTAGCTGTAGTTATTCTAATTGTAGCGATGCTCGTTATTCCACTCCCAACATGGTTACTAAGTTTTTTAATTATAATTAATATTACAATTTCACTACTTATATTATTAACAGCGATGAATATGAAGGAAGCATTAGATTTTTCTATATTTCCTTCAGTTATATTATTAGTTACATTATTCCGTTTAGGATTAAGTATTTCCACTACGCGTGCCATTTTAGCAAATGGTGATGCGGGGGATGTTGTTGAAACATTTGGTGAGTTTGTAACCGGCGGGAATGTACTAGTCGGGTTAGTAATTTTCATGTTACTCGTTATTGTAAACTTTATAGTTATTACGAAAGGTTCGGAACGTGTAGCTGAAGTAGCAGCTCGATTTACATTAGATGCGATGCCTGGGAAACAAATGAGTATCGATGCTGACTTGAACGCAGGGATGATTTCAGAAAGTGAAGCCAGAGAACGTCGTGAAAAAGTTTCAAGAGAATCAGATTTTTACGGAGCGATGGACGGGGCGACGAAATTTGTAAAAGGGGATGCCATTGCATCCATCATCATGGTTTTCATCAACCTATTATTCGGTATTATTATTGGTATGACGCAATTAGGTTATGAAATGGCTGACGCGGCTTCTCACTTCTCTAAGTTAACAGTTGGGGATGGTTTAGTTGCACAAATTCCAGCGTTACTTGTTTCAACGGCAACTGGTTTAGTTGTTACACGTGCTGCATCTGATGGTAATTTAGGATCTGATATTACTGCACAATTATTTGCACAATCAAAACTATTATATATCGCAGGTGGAACAATCTTTTTACTTGGGTTATTTACACCGATTCCACTTTGGATTACGGTTCCAATCGCTGGCGTTCTTGTTTTAATTGGTTACCTAACTGACCGTAAGAAAAATGAAACACCTGAAGAAATTCTTGAAATTGAAGAAGAAGTCGCTACCGATACGATGAAAAGCCAAGAAAATGTTATTAATCTACTGAATGTAGATCCTATCGAGTTTGAATTTGGATATGGATTAATTCCACTAGTAGATGCTGCTCAAGGTGGGGACTTGCTAGATCGAGTTGTAATGATTCGACGACAACTTGCCCTTGAACTTGGTATTGTAATTCCTGTTGTGCGAATTCGGGATAACATTCAATTACAGCCTAACGAATATCGCATTAAAATTAAAGGCAATGAAATGGCAAGAGGGGAATTATTACTTGACCATTACTTAGCGATGAGTCCAGGAGATGATAACTCAATTGAAGGAATCGATACAATTGAACCTTCATTCGGATTACCAGCAAAATGGATTACAGAAAAAACGAAAGAAGATGCAGAAATTTTAGGTTACACAGTCGTTGATCCGCCGAGCGTTGTGTCGACTCATTTAACAGAAATCATTCGAGCAAATGCGCATGAATTGTTAGGTCGACAAGAAACGAAACAGTTAATCGATCATTTACGAGAAACATACCCAATTTTAGTCGAAGAATTAACACCAACTCCCCTTGCAATTGGTGAAATTCAAAAGGTTTTGGCCAAACTATTAAGAGAAAACGTTTCGATTCGAAATCTGCCAATTATATTTGAGACGTTAGCAGATTATTCGAAGTTAACAAGCGACCCAGATATATTAACAGAATATGCAAGACAAGCACTTGCAAGACAAATTACAGCACAATATGCTGCAGGGGGACCAACATTAAAAGTTATAACGGTTCCTGCAAAGTTAGAAAAACTAATTGCTGATAGTATTCAACAAACTGATCATGGGAATTATTTAGCTATGAATCCTCAAGATTCACAAAATGTCTTAGAATCAATTGCAAAAGAAGTAGAACGTGTATCATTTATGGAACAATCTCCAATCATTCTTTGTTCACCTGCAATTCGAATGTACTTAAGACAGTTAACTCAAAATTATTTCCCGCAAATTCCGGTTCTTTCCTATAACGAATTAGATGCAAACATTGAAATTCAAAGTGTTGGAGTGGTGAATGTAGAATGAAAATGAAAAAATATATAGCTCCTTCCATAGCAGAAGCAATGAAAAATATCCGAGCTGAATTAGGTGAGGATGCAGTCATTATTAATTCGAAAGTGGTTGAAACAAAAAAGTTTTTTGGATTAGTGAAACAAAAGCATTTTGAAGTTTTAGCAGGTGTTGACCAAATTGAGATACAGCCTAAAACCGATCATTTACCTGATTTAAATTTTGATCAAAAGAAGAATCTATCAAGTCCAATACAACATGAGCAAAAAAATGATTCAAGTGAGGATTTAAAGAAGGAATTAGCTGATTTAAAATCTATGGTGAAATCCATTCAAAGACAGTCACAGGAGAATAACTATCCTGAGCAATTACTTACTATCATTGAGTTCCTTAAACAACAAGAGCTTAATGATGAGCTCATCACAAAAATTAGTGATGAGCTTTTTGCACATTATGAAAAATTAGATGCAAATGTTTCCCAAAAAGAATTGTGGCAAATGGTAGAACACAATTTAAGAACAAGACTTGAAAGATTACCTATGGGTGGTATTACATATGAGAAAAAGTTTATTAATGTTCTTGGTCCTACAGGTGTTGGGAAAACAACAACAATTGCAAAAATAGCTGCTCGTTCTGTCCTCGAAAAGAAGAAAAAAGTTGGTTTTATTACAACAGATACGTATCGTATTGCCGCAATTGAACAATTAAAAACATACGCCAATCTGTTACAAGCACCAATTGAAGTTGTGTACAATACAAAAGATTATAAAAAAGCGATTGAAAAAATGTCGAACGTAGATTTAGTTTTTATCGACACAGCTGGTCGAAACTATAAAGAGGAAAAGTATGTAGACGACTTAAAACAGCTGATTAACTTCGATGATGAAGTAGAATCGTTTTTAGTATTAGCACTAACATCGAAAGAAAGAGACATGGAACGGATTATTGAACAATTTAAGGATTTTCCAATTCAAAAGTTCATTTTTACGAAAATCGATGAAACAAATACTATTGGCACTATGTATAATTTAATGATTAAATATAATAAAGGACTTGCTTACTACACGGATGGTCAAGAAGTACCAGAAGATATTAAAGAAGCAAATCTTAATAATTTGTTAGATTTATTTTTCCAAGGTGAATTTAAATGAGAGATCAAGCTGAAAAATTAAGAATGAAAATGTTGGAGAATCAAGGGTCCTTGGGAAGATCGATTGCAGTTGTAAGTGGAAAAGGTGGAGTAGGTAAAAGTAATTTTACTACGAATTTTGCCATTCTGCTTTCGAATTTAGGAAAGAAAGTTGTAGTCCTTGATATGGATATCGGGATGGGAAATATAAATATATTAATAGGTAAAAATGCCCGATATAATTTAAAGGATTATTTAGTTGGAGAAGTGCCATTACAAGACGTCATACTAGACGGTCCAAATAATTTGAAATATATATCTGGTGGTTCCGGTTTATCGTCAGTGGTTCAATGGTCTCCTACGATGTTTGAGTCATTAATTAGCGCTTTTGAAACGTTACAAAAGAATTTTGACTATATTTTATTTGATATGGGTGCTGGTGCAACGAACTGGTCATTAGATTTACTAACTTCGATTGATGAAATAATCGTTATTTCAACGACTGAACCAACGTCAATTACTGATGCCTATTCAATGATGAAATATATCCATTTAAGAGACCAAACGAAAAAATTCTATTTAGTTGTTAATAGAGCATTTACAACTGAAGAAGGTAGAGAGACTGGTTTCCGCTTAAAAAATACAATGATGAAATTTTTATCAAAAGAAATTAATTTATTAGGATCATTACCTGAAGATCCTTTAGTAAGAAAGGCAGTTATAGATCAAATTCCATTTTCGATTTCCTATCCAGATTCATCAATTTCAAAAACATTACAAGCTATGGTAAGTAGTTTTGTGAATTATCGAGTAGAAGAAGTATACGCACCAAATCAACCAAATTCCTTCTTGAAGAAGCTCAAGAATATTTTTTCGAAAGGACGTGGTTAATAATGGGCTTTTCGAAAAAAAGCAAATTATTAATCGTTGATGATTCAGCATTCATGAGAAAACTAATCTCAGATTTTTTTCATGATCATCCGAATGTAGAAGTAATTGGAACAGCACGTAACGGGAAAGATGCTATTAAAAAAATACAACAATTACAACCTGATGTAGTTACGATGGACGTAGAAATGCCTGAACTAAATGGACTCGATGCATTAAAACAAATTATGCAACTTTGTCCAGTTCCAGTGATCATGCTATCGAGTGAAACTCAAAGTGGAGCCGATACAACATTAACCGCAATGGAGTATGGTGCTGTTGATTTTGTAGCAAAACCTGGTGGAATGATTTCACTTGATTTACACAAAGTGAAAGAAGAACTGATTCAAAAGGTTCTATCAGTAGCCGATGTATCTATTACAAAATTGAGAAAGCCCATAGGAATACAATCATTAAACAATCAGATTGTTAAGCCAAAGCTGACGACGCCTATAACTAAAAGCGTACAACAAAATAATCAAAGTGAAATCATTAATAAAGTAAATCATCAATTTGACTGGAATAAGTTATCCAAAAAAATTGTATTAATAGGAACTTCAACAGGTGGGCCGCGTGCACTTCAAGAAGTTATCACAAATATACCAGAGACTATAAACGCTCCTATATTAATTGTCCAACATATGCCGAAGGGATTTACAAAATCCTTAGCAGAACGATTAAATCAGCTTAGTAAAATTCGTGTGAAAGAAGCTGAAAATGGGGAAGTCATAGAGAATGGAACTGCCTACATTGCCCCAGGTGGTTTTCATTTAAAATTAAAAAAGGTTAGAAACCATTTCGAAATTGTAATTGACCAAACTGAGCCGCCACGCTCAGGACATCGACCATCTGTTGATGTCATGTTTGAAAATGTAAGTTGTTACGACGACTTTGATAAGATTGCTGTCATTATGACAGGTATGGGCTCTGATGGGTCTAAAGGATTGAGGGCATTGAAAAATAGTGGTAAGACGATTGCAATAGCAGAATCGCAAGAAACGTGTATTGTGTATGGAATGCCAAAAGCCGCAGTAGAAACAAAGCTAATTGATGAGATTACATGCGTTGAAGATATTGCACATACGATTACAAAGTATTTATAGAGGAGCGTGGATAAGGTGGAGTTAAATCAATATTTAGAAATGTTCATTGAAGAAAGTAAAGAACATTTACAATCTTGTAGTGATAATTTACTAGAATTAGAGAAGAATCCAGAAGATTTAAGTATCGTAAATGAAATTTTCCGCTCTGCTCATACATTAAAAGGTATGTCTGCCACAATGGGTTATGAAGATTTAGCAGACTTAACTCATAAAATGGAAAATGTTTTAGATGCTATTCGAAACAATAAAATTAGTGTCAGTTCGGACATATTAGACGTTGTTTTTGAATCCGTAGATCACCTAGAAGATATGATTATGGATATTGCAGATGGTGGAGATGGAAAACGTGATGTAAAAGATACAGTAGCTAAACTAAAAGCAATTGAATCTGGACAACCTATTTCCTCCCAAGAACAAGCTCAAGCTTTAGAAGAAGTTGCAGCTACAGTTACGCAAATTAACGAAGTAGAGCATATGCAATATGATGACTATGAAAAAACTGTTTTACAACAATCTTCAGAGCAGGATTACAATGCTTTTGAAATTACGGTAATTCTTCGTGAAGACTGCCTATTAAAAGCAGCTCGTGTATTTATGGTATTTGATATTTTAGAGAAAAACGGCGATGTTATTAAATCAGTTCCTTCTGCCGATCAACTTGAAGAAGAGAATTTTGACCAACAATTCCAAGTTGCATTTATTACGAAAGATTCTGCGGAAGAAATTCAGAAAAAGATTATGAAAGTTTCAGAGGTAGATAAAGTAATAGTTTCAACATTAACAAAAGATATGTTTACAACCTCTGCAACAGAAGTAACACAGGTAGAACCAATTACTAACACAGATACTGAACCAACACCTGTTGTTCAGCCAACTGAAAATGAAACGAAACAAAAATCATCGACTCCATCTAAATCACAGTCACATGCTTCAAGTAAAACGATTCGAGTAAGTATTGATCGACTAGATATTCTAATGAATCTATTTGAAGAGTTAGTGATTGATAGAGGGAGACTTCAATCGATTTCTTCTGAGGTGAATCATACCGAATTAAACGAAACGGTTGAACGAATGAGCCGTACGATGGGTGATTTACAAAATATTGTACTAACTATGCGAATGGTTCCTGTAGAAACGGTATTCAATCGTTTCCCTAAAATGGTCCGTACATTATCTCGTGATTTACATAAAAAGATTAACCTTGAAATTATCGGTGCCGAGACAGAGCTTGACCGAACAGTAATTGATGAAATCGGTGATCCTTTAGTTCACTTAATTCGAAACTCACTTGATCATGGAATTGAAAGTCCTGAAGAGCGTATTGCAAAAGGTAAGCCTGAAGAAGGTACCGTTATTTTACGAGCTTATCATAGCGGAAACTACGTCTTCATCGAAATTGAAGACGATGGTGCTGGTATTAATAAAGATAAAGTATTGAAAAAAGCTATAGCACGAGGAATCGTTACGAAAGAAAGTGCCCTTACATTAACAGATAAGGAAATTAATGAATTAATTCTTGCATCAGGGTTCTCAACTGCAGAAGTGATTTCCGATATTTCAGGCCGTGGTGTAGGACTTGATGTAGTGAAAACAACAATTGAATCCTTAGGTGGAAGTATTTCAATTGACTCGACAGAAGGTGTAGGGTCAACTTTCTCTATTCAATTACCGCTTACATTATCGATTATTTCTGTCATGTTAGTTGAAATTGAAGATGAAATGTATGCAATACCGCTATCATCAATTATCGAAACTTCAATTATTAAAAAGTCAGATATACTAAATGCACATAATCAAAAGGTAATCGATTTTAGAGGAAAAGTTGTACCGTTAATTTATTTAGAAGAAATTTTTGAAGTTCCTCGCGAAAAAGAAATCGATGATGAGTATCAATCTGTTGTCATTGTTCGTAAAGGCGATAAACTAGCAGGTTTAGTAGTAGATTCCTTTATTGGGCAACAGGAAATCGTCCTAAAATCGTTAGGTAATTATTTAACAAACATCTTTGCCATTTCTGGTGCAACTATTTTAGGAAACGGTAAAGTTGCATTAATCGTAGATTGTAACGCATTGATGAAGTAAAGGATGAAAGAGGTGTTAATATGACTAATTTAGTTGACCAAGAATTTATGAAGGTAATTATTTTTCAATTAGGTGAGAAAGAATACGCAATCCCTGTTTCTAACGTGCAAGGAATTGAGAAGTTAATGCATATTACTCGTGTACCTAAAGCTGAAAAATACGTAAAAGGCGTTATTAATCTTAGAGGTGTTGTAACGCCAATCATTGACCTTCGAGAACGTTTTGGATTACCAACTGCAGAATATATGGATTCCACAAGAATTATCATTTGTACCCTTGATAATATGGAAGTTGGTTTTGTTGTTGATTCTGCAAACGATGTAATTGATATACCAGTAAATTCAATTGAAAATCAACCAAATGTTGTTGGTACCGTTGAGGTTGAATTTATATCTGGTGTTGCTAAAATTGACAATCGTCTTTTAATTCTTTTACATCTTAATAGAGTATTAATGCCAGACAACTAACTATTAAAAGTAGGGATACAAAAATGAAAATAACTGCATTACATTTAGATATTCTAAAAGAAATTGGGAATATTGGTGCTGCTCATGCTGCAACGTCTTTATCCAATCTTGTAGGTAGAAAAATTGACATGCGGGTCCCAAACGTAGATATGGTGAACTTTACAGATATGATGGAACTTGCGGGTGGATCTGAAAATGTTGTAGTAGGTATCTATTTACGTATCGAAGGTGATGTAGAGGGGAGCATGTTCTTTATATTACCTGTGGAGCAAGCAAACCGTTTTATTCAACGATTAATTCAAGATGAACAATTTGATTTTTCAAATAATCTTGTATCAGAAATAGGGTTATCAGCTATGCAAGAGCTAGGTAATATATTGTCAGGATCTTATTTATCTGCATTATCGGATTTTACAGGACTAAAGATATATCCAACTGTACCTGGGCTAGCAGTTGATATGTTTGGAGCGATTATTAGTATTGGTTTAATCGAGATATCACAAATCAGTGACCATGTCATAGTGATTAATACATCCATTTTTGAAGAAGGATATGGTGACTGTGAGGAAGTACGTGGCCATTTCTTCCTTCTACCAGATCCTGAATCATTTGAATCGTTATTCAATGCTTTAGGTGTTGTTTAAATGTTTTCGTCTAAACAGGTAGTAAAAGTAGGAATCGCTCAAATGGATGTAGTAAAATCACCAGATACAATTCGCACTTCAGGTCTTGGTTCTTGTGTTGGTGTAGTTTTATATGACGAAACGAAAAAAATTGCAGGTTTAGTTCATGTAATGTTACCAGATTCAAGTCTAGGGAAAACAAGCACTCTAAATGTAGCAAAGTTCGCTGATACAGGTATAGAAGCTTTAATAGATAAGTTGAAAGCAGAAGGGGTACAACCATTTCGATTGAAGGCAAAAATCGCTGGCGGAGCTCAGATGTTCAAATTTACAACGGATAACGATACGATGCGTATTGGCCCCCGTAATGTTGAAGCAGTTAAAAATGCTTTGAAAAAACACGGTATACCAATTGTTGCAGAAAATACTGGTGGAAATAGTGGTAGAACGATTGAATTTAACCCTGAAAATAGTCTGCTAAATATTCGCACCGTCAATCAAGGAGTGTGTGATATATGATGGTAGGTACACTTCTTTTAAATTTCTGGGCAGCCTTAGCTGCATTTACATTTTACTTTTTAATTATGTTCCAAAAACCCGAATCTCCTTTCAGTATTATTATAGGGTCATTTATTTTTGCAATCATTGGATTTGTTGCAATGTTTATTATTAGATACCTAATTGGATACATATTATATACACCGGAAGATAACATAGAGGCATCTAATAAAGACGAAAATAAATCCAATACTCAGGCTTCTCAACAACCAAAGGAAAGTACATCTTCATTTGAAATGAATGATAGTAGCTCAGGGGAGATTGCAAAAGTTGTAAGAACAATGATGAATAGTTAACAAAACAAAAAGGCTTGATAAAAAATACTTTTTCAGCGATCAAATTGTCTTGAGAATTGTTATAAAAATATGCTCATACTTTAATTAGAAAGACGTTCGCTGGAGAGGCAGGCTGAGACTCTCTCTAAAATGCTAAAGCATTTTCTCGTTGTGATGTAAATTCAAGGAAGCATTCCTTGTCCTACGGGATGTAGAAGCAGACTTGAGACCCTGCAGAGCTTTAGCTCGAAGCGGCTCAAGGCTTCCCCGTGGAAAGCGAGGCCTGCATCGGAAGCGAACGACACTATATCCAAAAAGTACAATCGGAAAAGAATGATTGTACTTTTTTACTTGTTAGAATAAGAATTCAAAGGGATCTTTCAAATTACACAGAATAGTACAATTTCGGATTAATCGAACAATGTGTTTTTTTGGCGGTATTTGTTATAATAACATTAGAATTTACGCACAGCCTGAAGAAAGGTGATACGATGGTACAACCAACTTTAGACGAACAAAAACTTTGGAATAGCTGGACACAAAATCGAGATCCACAAGCTGGTGATCAGCTGATTAAAAAATATAAATCATTAGTGAATTACCATGCACAAAGAATTAGTGCGGGATTACCTAAAAATATTTCAAAAGATGAAATTTTCAGCTTAGGAATGATTGGACTATTTGATGCACTAAATAAATTCGATATTAATAGAGATTTAAAATTTGATACATATGCTTCGTTCCGTATTAGGGGAGCAATCATTGATGGACTTAGAAAAGAAGATTGGTTACCACGTTCTGCTAGGGAAAAGGCGAAGAAAATGGACGCTCAAATTGAAAAACTAGAGCAAAAGTTAATGCGACACCCAACTCCCGAAGAATTAGCAGAACACATGAATGTCCCGGTTGATGATATTTATCAAACAGTACAAGAACATTTCTTTTCAAATCTATTGTCCATTAATGAACAACAAGATCAGGATGAATCTGAAGGAAAAGAATTCGTTCTCCGTGATGAACGTACAAAAACGCCAGAACAATCCGCCATACAATCAGAATTAATCGATGAATTGGTAAAAAATATTCAAAATTTAAATGAGAAAGAGCAATTAGTTCTTAGTCTATTCTATACTGAAGAAATGACGCTAACTGAAATTGGCGAAATGTTGAATCTTTCAACTTCCCGTATTTCACAAATTCATTCTAAGGCATTATTTAAACTAAGAAAGCTTCTCTCTTCAGAAATGATAAATGTTAACTAAGTTGGAATGTATCTTTGCCAATCTAAGCGAGAACTGATTTAAGATTGGAGGTTCACTAATGAGTTTAAAAGGTGTGGAATTACAAATAGCCATTCCTAAGACTTTTGATGCAGGAAAATTAGCTGAACAGCATCAGCACAATGTTCTACAGCAGCAACTAAATGCCAATGAGGCTTTAAAAAAAGAGTTGGTGCGAAAGCAATTGACTGTAATTGATACTGAACCGACAGAAAAAATCAACAAAGATGAAAACAACAAAAACGGGAACGATCAACAGACGAAACAGAATCATCCAAAGAAAGACACTAAGGAAACAAAGAAAGCAACTCATCCATTTAAAGGGAACTTTATTGATTACAGTGGATAGGAGAAACAGATGTTAACCACTATATTTATTATTTTATTAATTATTTCACAGCTGTTCTGTTTTTACATCATAGCCTTATTAAATGCAAAGGTTGCTAAATTTAAAGATTTAGAAGTACGACAAGAAAAAATAATGCGTGAAATGGAAGAGTCCATTAGTCTATACCTTGTTGAAATTCAAGAAGAGAACGATCGGTTAATTAAAGAACTCTCAGAAGTTCAACCTACAAAAAAGGTAAGAAAAACAGCAGATATGGTAGAAACTGAAATAGAACGGACTACCGATAAGAACGAGGGAAATATAGATTCAAATAATCTTTCATATGAACAAAAAGTATTTGTGCCGAAGTCTATTGCTAGAAATGCCTATAGTAAAAATAAAACATTAAAAACGAATAACGATACTAAAACAGTTGATAATGCCTTTGAGTCAAATTCTGAAGCACCGATAATTTCCTTTAAAGAACATGTTATAAAATTACATAATCAAGGAAAAAATATAGAAGAAATAGCAAAATTGACGAATAAAGGTAAGACTGAGATCGAATTATTATTGAAATTCCAAGCTTAAAATTGTTGCAGTAGGCAATACGTTGTGTTATGATATCACTTGGTGTTAAATTAACTTCATTTAAAGTGATTTTTGTTTCAAACAATTTGAGGCTAAACCATAAACCTAATACTTCTCAAAGTAGTAGGAAGTATGAAGTTAATTGCCTCCGGCGGATGCCACAGATTTTTAAAGGTGAATTTTCGAGCGAGCTCGAAAAAATCTGGGCGGCACATTCGCCAAGGCAAATGTGATAAAACACACGCATTTTGATGTAGTAAGTGGTGCTTTTAGAACTAAAAGTTGCTTGTTACAGATGAAAAATGCGGAGGAAAAAAACCAAAACATTAGGAGGAAACATTCATGTCAGTAATTTCAATGAAACAATTACTTGAAGCTGGTGTACATTTCGGTCACCAAACTCGCCGTTGGAACCCAAAAATGAAAAAATACATTTTTGTTGAGCGTAACGGTATCTACATTATCGATTTACAAAAAACAGTTAAAAAATTAGAGGAAGCTTACGAGTTCATGCGCCAAGTTGGGCAAGACGGTGGTAAAGTTCTTTTCGTAGGAACTAAAAAACAAGCTCAAGAAGCAATTGAAGAAGAAGCTATCCGTTCTGGTAACTACTTCATCAACCAACGTTGGTTAGGTGGTACTTTAACAAACTTCGGTACGATTCAAAAACGTGTTGCACGTTTAAAAGCAATCGAAAAAATGGAAGAAGACGGTACTTTTGACGTACTTCCTAAAAAAGAAGTTGTTCAACTTAAAAAAGAACACGAACGTCTTGTTAAATTCTTAGGCGGTATTCGTGATATGAAAGAAATTCCGGACGTAATGTTCGTTGTTGACCCACGTAAAGAGCGTATTGCTGTAGCTGAAGCTCGCAAATTAAATATTCCTATCGTAGGTATTGTTGATACAAACTGTGATCCAGATGAAATCGACTATGTAATCCCTGCTAACGATGATGCTATCCGCGCTGTTAAATTATTAACTGCTAAAATGGCTGATGCTCTAATCGAGTCTAAACAAGGTGAATCTGAAGCTCCAGCAGCTGAAGAAGCAGTAGTAGCTGAGTAATTCACTATTTAAGGTGATAAGTGGATATTCCCCTTATCACCTTTTTTTAAGAACATTTTAGACAAAGTTTACCGCCGATAATTTTCGATTTATTTGAAAGTTTCTTGGCTATTCTAAGTCTAAATTGAGCAAATAGATATAGTAAAAACTATGTACAATTTTAAGGAGGAACCCCCCATGGCAATTACTGCACAATTAGTAAAAGAACTACGTGAAAAAACAGGCGCAGGAATGATGGACTGCAAAAAAGCACTAGTAGAAACTAACGGAGACATTGACGCAGCAGTTGATTTCTTACGTGAAAAAGGATTATCTTCAGCTGCTAAGAAAGCTGACCGTATCGCTGCAGAAGGTACAACTTACATTTTAGCAAAAGGAAATGAAGCTGTAATCTTAGAAGTTAACGCAGAAACTGACTTCGTAGCGAAAAATGACAAATTCCAAGTATTAGTTGCAAGCCTTGCTGAAACTCTATTATCTGCAAAACCTGAATCTGTAGAAGCTGCTTTAGAAGTAGTAAATGCTGAGGGCGTTAAAGTTGTTGACCAAATTTCATCAGCTGTTGCAACAATTGGTGAAAAAATCACTTTACGTCGTTTCGAAATTAAAACAAAAACAGATGCTGATGCATTCGGTTCTTACTTACACATGGGTGGAAGAATTGGTGTATTAGTAGTACTTGAAGGTTCAACAAACGAAGAAGCTGCTAAAGATGTAGCTATGCACATCGCAGCTATTAACCCAACTTATGTTTCACGTGACCAAGTTTCTGAAGAAGAAGTTGAGCGTGAGCGTAAAGTATTAACTGAACAAGCATTAAACGAAGGTAAACCTGAAAACATCGTTGCGAAAATGGTTGAAGGACGTCTTGGAAAATTCTTCGAAGATATCTGCTTACTTGACCAAACTTTCGTTAAAAACTCAGATCAAAAAGTACGTGACTTCGTAAAAGCAACTGGTGGAAACGTAACTTCATTCGTACGTTATGCTGTTGGTGAAGGTATTGAAAAACGCGAAGACAACTTCGCTGAAGAAGTTATGAACCAAGTTAAAGGTAACTAAGACAAATCAAATAATTGTGTCATTAATTTACACATTGAAACAATAGGGAGCACATCACAGTGTTCCCTATTTTTCAAGATAAAACTTACATACGCGAATATTTGCTTTATAAAATAGATGATTTGAGAGTATTATTACGAATAGCGTATGAATTCAACAAGAGAAATCCATAAATAATGAGTTACGGAGGTTTACTATGAGTGTGCCACAATTCAAACGAGTTGTAATTAAATTAAGCGGTGAAGCATTAGCAGGAGAAGCAGGCTTTGGATTATCACCACAAATTATTAAGTCTGTTGCTGAAGAAATTAAAGATGTTGTTAATTTAGGTGTTGAAGTTGCTGTAGTAGTAGGTGGAGGAAACATTTGGCGAGGAAAAGTTGGTAGTGAAATGGGGATGGACCGTGCATCAGCCGATTATATGGGTATGTTAGCAACGGTTATGAACTCTCTTGCATTACAAGATGCTTTAGAAAAGCTTGAAATTCAAACTCGTGTTCAGTCATCGATTGTTATGACACAAGTTGCAGAACCATATATACGCCGAAAAGCAGTTCGTCATTTAGAAAAGAAACGTGTTGTCATCTTTGCTGCTGGTACAGGTAATCCTTTCTTCTCAACTGATACAACTGCAGCATTACGTGCAGCTGAAATTGAAGCTGAAGCAATTTTAATGGCTAAAAATAACGTAGACGGGGTTTATTCAGCAGATCCTAAAACTGACCCAACTGCTGTTAAATATGACGAACTTACATATTTAGACGTCATTCAAAAGGGACTTCAAGTAATGGATTCTACAGCTTCCACATTATGTATGGACAACGATATCCCATTAATAGTATTCTCAATTATGGATAAAGGAAATATTAAACGCGCCGTTCAAGGTGACAAAATCGGAACAATTGTTAGGAGGAGTCTATAATGGCTAAAGATGTATTAGCACAAGCAAAAGACAAAATGGAAAAATCAATTTCTGCATATTCACGTGAATTAGCATCCATTCGCGCTGGACGTGCGAACGCTTCATTACTTGACCGTATCACTGTTGATTACTATGGTGCCCCAACTCCCGTCAACCAACTAGCTGGTGTTTCAGTTCCTGAAGCACGTTTACTCGTAATCACTCCATATGACAAATCAATATTAGGTGAGATTGAAAAAGCGATTATGAAATCTGACATTGGTATTACACCAACAAATGATGGTAATGTTATTCGTTTAACGATCCCTGCATTAACAGAAGAAAGACGTAAAGAACTAGTAAAAGTAGTGAAAAAAGAGGCAGAAGAAGCGAAAATTGCAGTTCGAAATGTACGCCGTGATGCAAACGAAGATTTGAAAAAATTAGAGAAAAACGGCGATATTACTGAAGACGAACTACGTGGATTTAACGATGATGTTCAAAAATTAACAGATCAATCAATCGTAAAAATTGATGATTTAGCAAAAGAAAAAGAAAAAGAAATCCTTGCAGTTTAAAATGTGAAAGAACTTTATGTCAATTGAGACGTCCTGCCATAAAGGGCGTCTCTTTTCATTTTTATAATTGTGAAAGAATTCAATATACATACGATCACAATACATGTGAACGCTTATTACTAAATATCTTACAGTTTTTATTTGTAATAATTTATTTTATACTTACTACGTATATTAAAATACAGTAAATGTAAATAAAATGATTGAAATTTGTTTGTTCTTAAAAAAGACACAAACATTCGTTTTTGATATGATTATGTAAGAATACGTCCGATTTATTGTAAATGGGGGAATACAAAAATGTTTTCTAAACTATTTGGAAAAAAACGAAATAAACAAAACTCTTTATTAGACCGTGCTACGATTTTGTCTAATAAAGAAATACTTCCAAGCCACATTGCAATTATTATGGACGGGAACGGACGTTGGGCAAAAAAACGAGCTTTACCTCGAATTGCGGGGCACCATGAAGGAATGAAAATTGTTCGAAAAATCGCTCGTATTGCCGATGATTTAGGGGGTATAAAAGTACTTACCCTTTACGCATTCTCAACTGAAAATTGGAAACGGCCTAAATCAGAAGTAGAATACTTAATGAGTTTACCGGAAAAGTTTCTCAACTCTTTTTTACCAGAGATAATGGAACGTAATATAAGAGTAACGATGATGGGAAATAAGGACGGGCTTCCAAAGCATACTCAAATCGTTTTAAATGATGCGATGGAAAAAACAAAAAATAACAGTGGACTTATTTTAAATTTTGCTATGAATTACGGAAGTAGAGATGAAATAGTAAAAGCAATGAAGGCAATACTAAGTAATGTAGAAAATGGACAACTGACGATTGATGATATAAATGAGTCCACAGTAAATCAATACTTAATGACAAATACATTACCAGAGCCAGATTTATTAATACGAACAAGTGGAGAAGTACGTTTAAGTAACTTTATGTTATGGCAACTTGCGTATACAGAATTTTGGTTTACTGATACTCTTTGGCCTGATTTTGATGAACAAACATTTTTAAATGCAATCCATGATTATCAAAAGAGAAATCGCAGGTACGGAGGGTTGAAAGGAGAAGGGAAAGTTTGAAACAACGAATTATAACGGGAGTCATAGCAGCAGCAATTTTTATCCCGTTTGTTGTATATGGAAAATTACCTTTTACAATTGGAGTATATGGATTAGCACTAGTAGCGCTTTATGAAATACTCCGAATGAAAGGGATTAAGATCTATTCGGTACCTGGTTTAATAGGTACTTTACTTTTATTTGCAATATTAATGCCTCCTGAGTGGGCAGCTCAAATGCTAGAAATAACGAGTTATTCAAAATTTGAGTTATTAGTTATAGGAACAATTTTGTTATTAGCTTATTCTGTTTTGGTGAAAAATCATTTCACATTCGATGAAATTGGATTTATTGTCCTGAGCTCATTATATATTGGAATTGGTTTCTATTACTTAATAACAACAAGAGAAGCAGGACTTACGTATATTATTTATGCTCTACTTGTTGTTTGGTCGACTGATTCTGGTGCTTATTTTACAGGAAGAAAATTTGGTAAACGGAAGCTTTGGCCAGAAATCTCACCAAATAAAACGATTGAAGGTTTTGTAGGTGGGATTATTATTGCTGTTATTTTAGCTTCTGTAATGCAAATTATTACTCCATTTAATATGTCTTGGAGTTATTTTATCATCGTTACGATTATTAGTTCGATTTTTGGACAATTAGGGGACCTTGTAGAGTCAGCAATTAAACGACACTACGATGTAAAAGATTCAGGCTGGATTTTACCAGGACACGGTGGAATTTTAGATCGTTTTGATAGTTTACT
The DNA here is from genome assembly GCF_900220965.1 of Ureibacillus acetophenoni. Taxonomy (GTDB): domain Bacteria; phylum Bacillota; class Bacilli; order Bacillales_A; family Planococcaceae; genus Ureibacillus; species Ureibacillus acetophenoni. Next base: position 551,365 of record NZ_OBQC01000001.1, read on the forward strand.
ATTCGTTTTACCGTTATTAAATTTACTGCATTTTGTAAGTTAGTGAAAGGAAGTTTTAGTTTTGAAAAAAATTAGTCTTTTAGGTGCAACTGGTTCTATTGGGTTGCAAACAATTGATATATTACTTGCTTATCCAGAAAAATTTAAACTAGTTGCATTCTCTTCAGGAAAAAATATAGAAAAAACGATAGAAATTATTAAACAACTCCAACCTGAGCTCGTTTCAGTGCAAGAAGAGCAAGCAGCAACTGACTTGCAAAAACAGTTCCCTACGATTCATTTTACATATGGAAAAAAGGGATTAGTTGAAGTAGCAACGCATCCTGATTCTACAGTTTTATTAAACGCTGTATTAGGTAGTGTTGGGTTAGAATCCACATTAGCTGCCATTCGAATGGGGAAAACAATTGCCATTGCCAATAAGGAAACGTTAGTAACAGCTGGTCATATTGTAATGGCTGAGGCAAAAAAACATAATGCAACAATTTTACCTGTTGATAGTGAGCATTCCGCGATTTTTCAATCAATGAATGGCGAAAATAAAAAACAGGTGAACCGAATTATTATTACAGCTTCTGGTGGTTCGTTCCGTGATAAAACCCGTGAAGAGTTAAAACAAGTAACTGTAAAAGAAGCATTAAATCATCCCAACTGGTCAATGGGTGCAAAGATTACAATAGATTCTGCAACGATGATGAACAAAGGTTTAGAAGTTATTGAAGCTCATGTATTATTTGATTTACCATATGATCAAATTGATGTTTTATTGCATAAAGAAAGTATTATTCACTCTCTAGTAGAGTATGATGATACTAGTGTAATTGCTCAACTTGGTACACCTGATATGAGAGTTCCTATTCAATATGCACTTAGTTTCCCAGACCGTTATCCAGTAAAAAATAGTACGCGACTTAACTTAGCACAAATTGGACAACTTCACTTTAAAGAAGTAGATTTTGACCGCTACCGTGCTATAAAGCTTGCTTATGATGCTGGACGCACTGGTGGGACAGTTTTAACAGCGATGAATGCAGCAAATGAAGCAGCAGTTTCTCTATTTTTACAAGAGAAAATTTCATTCTTACAAATCGACGAAATCATAGAACAAATTATGAACGATCATAACAATATTTTAATGCCAGATTTAGAAACTATTTTACATGTAGACAGCGAGACGAGAAAAACTGTCCTTGGCATGGTAAAATAGAAACTATTCATGTTTGGTATTGATTTTGGTCTAACTTGTAACTGAAGTTTAGTTTGAGCAAACACGAGTAATTGCTCTTTAAAGGTGGGGAAAGAATGCAAACGGTAATCGCGTTTATTATCATATTTGGATCTTTAGTATTCTTCCATGAACTTGGTCACTTCTTATTCGCAAAACGTGCGGGTATTATGGTTCGGGAGTTTGCTATTGGTATGGGTCCAAAGATATTTGGTATGACGAAAGGTGAAACCCTTTATACGATTCGATTATTACCACTCGGTGGATATGTTCGAATGGCTGGAGAAGATATGGATTCAGTTGAACTTCAACCTGGCTATCGTGTAGGGATTATACTAAACGAAGACGATGTAGCTGAGAAGATTTATTTTAATCAAAGCGTGACACATCCAAATATTGTGTTCTTAGAAGTAGAAAGAGCCGATTTAGAAAAAGACCTATTCATTGAAGGATACGATGAAGAGGAACGTTTCGTACGTTATAAAATTGCGAGAAATGCGATCCTCGTTGAAAATGGAAACGAAATTATGATTGCCCCTGTTGACCGTCAATTTAATTCGAAAACTGTTGGTCAACGGGCAATGGCGATTTTTGCAGGTCCTCTTTTTAACTTTATTCTTGCCTTTTTTGTTTTAATGGCTTTAGGAATGATGAGAGGGGTTCCAGCATCAGAACCAGTTATTGATTCTGTCATGCCGAATTTACCTGCAGCGGAGGCAGGTATACAAGCAGGCGACCGAGTAACATCAATTAATGGACAACCAATCGAACGTTGGAACGAATTATCGGGAATCGTTCAAGAAAACCCTGGAAAGCCATTAAATTTTGTTGTTGAACGAGATAACCAAAATATTGAGCTCGTTATTACACCGGCTACTGTAGTAGAAAATGAACAACAGTTTGGTCAATTAGGTATTTTAAGACCTATTGAGCAAGACCCTCTAAAAGCCGTTGTATTTGGAGCTACGCAAACTTGGGATTATACAGTCCTAATTGTTGAATTACTAGGGAAATTGATCACTGGACAATTTTCTATTGACGCACTTTCTGGTCCTGTCGGCATATATAAAGCGACCGAAACTGTTGCTCAGCACGGAATTTTCAATTTAATGAACTGGGCAGCACTACTTAGTATAAACCTAGGGATTATGAACTTATTACCACTTCCTGCGTTAGACGGAGGACGCTTATTGTTCTTCGGTATTGAAGCATTGCGTGGAAAACCGATTGACCGTCAAAAAGAAGGTATGGTTCATTTTGTTGGTATTGTTCTATTAATGATTCTAATGGTTGTTGTAACTTGGAACGATATACAACGATTCTTCTTCTAATTACATTAAAGTGAATTTTAATCACATGACAATAGACCTTATTCAGTAGAATTATCTGAATAAGGTTTATTTTTGTGGAGATTTTTAACTGAATCTGTAAAATTTGAATTAACAATAAAACTATTTAACAACTTATTCTTATGCTATGCTAGAAAGAGGACTATTTTTAATAAAGGAGCGCGCGAGGTGAAACAAAGTCTTGCTTTTATAAGTACAATCCATGAAGTGCCTTCTAATAATAACCCTATCCATCCAAACGAACTATTAGTACATGCTGGATATATACACATGAAAAACGGGAAGTACATTTCACTTTTACCGTTAGGAAAACGTGTGTTACAAAAAATAGAAAAAATTATTCGAGAAGAATTAAACACAATTTCAACCAATGAAATCACATTACCAATTTTAAATTCTTTGTCAGAAAGTCCAACCGAAATGGATGATCAAGAACTATTTCATTGGAAAAAAAATAAAAAGGAAGAGTTTTATCTAGCATCTTCCCATGTAGAAATACTAACATCCATCGTAAAAGAAAAAATAAATTCATATAAACAATTACCTTTTGTACTTTACCAAATTCAAAACAAGTACAGAAATGAAATTCATGAAAATGGAATGTTTAAAAATAAAGAATTTCAAATGTTAGATGTTTATTCTTTTCATCATACAAGTGAACAACTTGATGAGTTTTATGAAAAAATAGATCAAGTATACACATCAATTTTTAGAAGGCTCGGTTTACCGTACAAAAAAGTTGTAGCCGATTTAGGGAGTTACCCCGGCCAACTATCTCATGAATATATCGTTCTATCAGAAAACGGTGATGCAACAATTGCCTGTTCCAACGAATCTGATTATGTAGTGAATGCTGATTTGGCAGAAGTCCCAATAATCACTACATCTGATCGCTGTGATATGAAAGAATTAGTCAAACAAGAAGTAAGTAATAGTAAACTATCGATAAATGATTTTCTTCACAGCTTAGATACAACTGCAGATCAAATGATTAAAGCTAAAATAATTCGAGTAAATGAAGAACTAATCGTTGTTCTATACCGTGGGGACCATACTTTAAATGAAGTGAAATTAAAAAATAAGTTGAATGTCCCAAAAATAAAATATGCTGATGAAAAGACCGTTCGAGAAGTGATTGGATGTTCATCAAGTTATGTTGGTCCAATTAAACTACCGGTTAATGTAAAAGTGGTTGCAGATTATGGTATTAAAACGATTTGTAATGGAATCACTTTTGCGAATGAGGACAGGTTTTACTATAGTAATGTTAATCCAGAGAGAGACTTTGCTATTAATGCATATGAAGATTTACGATATATCCAAGAAGGAGACCCATCACCTGATGGAGTAGGTGAAATCCAATTTTCCAAAGGATATGAAATTGCCCACATATATAAATTAGGTTCTAGTTTCTCAGAAAAATTCGAAATGAACTATATTGATGAGGATGGAAAATCCAACCCAATTCAAATGGGTATATATGAAATGGGTGTTTCCCGACTATTTGCCGTTTCAACGGAATTATATCAAGATGACAAAGGTATTGCGTGGCCAAATTCAATCGCCCCATTTGATGTTCATTTATTGACTGAATCAGTTGAAGATGAAGAACAATGGATGATATCCGAACAACTATATCATGTTTTATTAAGTTATCAATTTGATGTTTTGTTTGATGACCGTGATACTCCATTTGATGTAAAATTAATGGATGCAAACTTAATTGGAATACCTGTTCAAGTTATCGTAGGAAATAATGCTATTCAAGGCAATGTAAAAGTCATTTATAGACGTACTGGAGAATCATTTGAATGTGCCAAGGAAGAATTAATGGATCGTTTAAGTGAATTTTTCAGGGTTTACTAGGGGTGCAATGTTGTACTCCTCTTTTCAAGTTTAGAAAGTAGGTGAGTCAATTGTCGGACAAACAAAAAGAGCGTCAATTATTTTTAACACTTTTACAGCAGTTAAAACTAACTGAAGATGTCTACATGTCATTTTTTGAACAAGGTGAACTCACTCGTGTTACAGTTCATAAAAAAGAGCGTGTTTGGAATTTCTCTATTAAACTAAATAATGTTTTACCATTTCCTCTGTATCAACTTTTAACTTCAAGAATGGCAGAGGAATTTTCAGAAATTGCCCAAACGAATTTAACAATTCAAGTTGAAAATCCAGAGATCAATGAACAGCTTTTAACAGACTATTGGTTAACTGCAGTAAATCAAATTGACCAAATGGCTCCAACATTAAGAAATATTCTTATCTCACAAATCCCTAAAGTTTCTGGCACTAAACTTACAGTAGATTGTGTGATGGAAGTAGAGCAGCTTACATTAAAAGCGAAATATGCAGACAAAATTTCACAAACTTATAGTAATCTTGGTTTTTCAAACATTGCCGTTGACTTTAAATTAGCAGAAATGACGGAAGAAGCTCGTCAAGCACAGGATGAATATATCCAAAGACGTCAATTAGAGGAAGCTGAGTTAGCTAGACAAGCAATGGTAGATTTCCAAAGTAATGAAACGAAGAAAAGTGAAGGTCCAGCTGCAGTTGAATCAAGTGGTCCATTCCAAATTGGAACGCAAATTAAAGAACAAGAGATTGTTGATATTAAGAGTATTCAAGATGAAGAGCGAAGCGTAGTTATTGAAGGGTTCGTATTTGCAGTAGAAGTAAAAGTGCTGAAGAGTGGCCGTTCACTTCTAGAAGTGAAAATGACAGATTATACGGATTCTATTTTAGTGAAAATGTTCTCACGTAACGATGAGGAAGCAGAAAAAATGTCCCAATTGAAAAAGGGGATGTGGATCAAGGTTCGTGGATCTGTTCAAAATGATACCTTTGTTCGAGATTTAGTTATCATGGCACAAGGTATGCATGAAATATTTAGAGAAACTCGAAAAGATACTGCCCCTGAGGGAGAAAAGCGGGTAGAACTTCATTTACATACACCAATGAGTACAATGGATGCTGTTACACCGATTGACCAATTAGTTGGTCAGGCGGCTAAATGGGGACACTCAGCCATTGCAATTACAGACCACGCCGTAGCTCAAGGTTTCCCTGATGCTTATGCTGCTGGTAAAAAGCATGGCATTAAAATTATTTATGGTATTGAAGCAAACTTAGTCGATGATGGTTCACCAATTGCCTATGATGAACAACATATCGAATTAGATACTGCAACCTTTGTTGTATTTGACGTTGAGACGACAGGTTTATCAACTGCTTATGATTCAATCATTGAATTAGCCGCAGTTAAAATTCAAGATGGTAAAGTTATAGATAAATTTGAACGTTTTGCAAATCCACATAAACCATTGACAGCAAAAATTATCGAGTTAACTCATATTACAGATGATATGCTTGTCGGTGCACCAGAAGTGGATGAGGTTGTTACAGAATTCCGTGATTTTATCGGTGATGCGATTGTAGTAGCCCATAATGCATCGTTTGATATGGGCTTCTTATATACAGCCTATGAAAAAGCAGGAATTAAAGGTGTAGTTCATCCTGTAATAGATACGTTGGAACTATCACGTATGTTAAATCCAACGCTTAAAAGTCATCGATTAAATACATTAAGTAAAAGATATGGTATTGAATTAACTCAACATCACCGTGCCATCTACGATACAGAGGCAACAGGTGAATTAATGCTACACTTGCTTAAAGAAGCAAAGGAAAAGGGTATTCATTATCACGATGATTTTAATAAACATATAAATGCCGATGAAAGTTATAAACAAGGTCGTCCTTATCACTGTTCAATTTTAGCAGTAGATAACGACGGATTAAAAAATATGTTTAAGCTTATATCTGTTGCACATACACAAACTTTCCACCGTGTTCCTAGGGTTAGACGTTCAGATTTAATTAAATTCCGAAAAGGACTACTTGTAGGTTCAGGATGTAATAACGGTGAGTTATTTGAAACGATGATGAATAAATCACCTGAGGATGCTGAAAAAGTAGCTGAGTTTTATGACTATATTGAAGTCCACCCTAAACCAGTTTATTCCCAATTAGTTGATGGTGGGATTATTCATGATGAGTGGAACTTAGAAGATATTATTCGAAAACTAGTGAAGCTTGGTAAAAAGATTGGTAAACCTGTTGTTGCAACGGGGAATGTCCATTACTTACATGAAAATGATCATATATTTAGAGAGATTTTAATCAGTTCTCAAGGTGGGGCGAACCCATTAAATCGTTACCCATTACCAAAAGTGCATTTCCGTACTACAAATGAGATGCTTAAAGAATTTGACTTCCTAGGACCAGATTTAGCAAAAGAAATCGTTGTGACGAATACTCAAAAAGTGGCTGATATGATTGGTGAAGTTGTGCCAATTAAGGACAAGCTATATACACCAAATATTGAAGGGTCAAATGAGCAAATTACAAATATGACCTATGAAATGGCTCATCAAATCTATGGAGAGACATTACCTGAAATTGTTGAAAAACGAATTGAAAAGGAATTAGATTCAATTTTAGGACATGGATTTGGGGTAGTTTATTTAATTTCGGCGCAGCTTGTTAAAAAGTCGTTGTCGGATGGTTATTTAGTAGGTTCCCGTGGTTCGGTAGGGTCTTCATTTGTAGCGACAATGATGGAAATTACGGAAGTAAATCCATTAGCACCGCACTATATTTGCCCGAAATGTCATTATAGTGAATTCTTTACGGATGGTTCTGTAGGTTCAGGATTCGACTTACCTAATAAGGAATGCCCTGAATGTGGAACTAATTTGAAAAAGGATGGACACGACATTCCATTCGAAACGTTCTTAGGATTTAATGGAGATAAAGTACCCGATATCGATTTAAACTTTAGTGGTGAATATCAAGCCCATGCCCATAACTATACGAAAGTTTTGTTCGGTGAAGATTACGTATACCGTGCTGGAACAATTGGTACGGTTGCTGAAAAAACAGCTTATGGTTATGTAAAAGGGTATTCAAATGACCATGGAAAAACATTCCGTGGAGCTGAAGTCGATCGATTAGTCCAAGGGTGTACGGGAGTTAAACGTACAACAGGGCAGCACCCTGGTGGTATTCTAGTTGTACCTGATTATATGGATATTTACGATTTTACACCTGTGCAATTCCCAGCGGATGCCCAAGATTCTGAATGGAAAACAACCCATTTTGACTTCCATTCCATTCACGATAATATTTTGAAGCTCGATATACTAGGACACGATGATCCGACTGTACTTCGTATGTTACAAGATTTAACAGGAATTGATCCAAGAACAATTCCAACTGATGATCCGGAAGTAATGAAAATTTTCTCTGGCCCAGAATCGTTAGGTGTTACAGAGGAACAGATTATGTGTAAAACGGGGACATTGGGTATTCCTGAGTTTGGTACACGATTTGTTCGCCAAATGTTAGAAGATACAAAACCGTCAACCTTTAGTGAGCTATTACAAATTTCGGGATTATCCCACGGGACGGACGTATGGCTAGGTAACGCTCAAGAGCTCATTCAAAACGGAACTTGTGTACTAGCTGAAGTAATCGGTTGTCGTGATGATATTATGGTGTATTTAATTTATAGAGGATTAGAACCAGGGTTAGCCTTTAAAATTATGGAATCCGTTCGTAAGGGTAAAGGTTTAACTGAAGACATGGAAGCAGCTATGAGGGAGAAAAATGTACCGAACTGGTATATCGATTCATGTAAGAAAATTAAATATATGTTCCCGAAAGCCCATGCTGCTGCCTACGTATTAAATGCGGTTCGTATTGCTTGGTTCAAGGTGCATCATCCGATTGTTTATTATGCTACTTATTTTACAGTTCGAGCGAGCGACTTTGACCTAATTGCTATGTCACAAGGTCCTTCTATGATCCGAGCAAAAATTGAAGAAATAAATGCTAAGGGTTTAGAGGCTTCTAAGAAGGAAAAGGATTTATTAACCGTTTTAGAAATTTCACTAGAAATGGCTGAACGTGGCATGAGTATTAAAAAGGTAGACTTATATCGTTCACAGGCTAGTGAATGGATTATTGATGGTAATTCTTTGATCCCTCCTTTCGATGCAATACCTGGTTTAGGTACAAACGTGGCAAAAGCTATCGTTGCAAGCCGTAAAGATGGAGAATTTTTATCGAAAGAAGATTTACAGTTGCGCGGCCGTGTTTCGAAGACATTGATTGAATATATGGATCAAATGGGATGTCTTGATGGATTACCAGATGCAAATCAGTTGTCTTTGTTCTAACTTTTAACAATGTGAACAGGAACTAAAACTATAAAAAAATCAACAAGAAACATGTGTCATAATTACGCAAATTTGCATTCAAGCATAAACTGTGCTATTGTAATATTAATAATTTGTTGATAGTCTTGCAGCAAAGAGTGGGTTTTTCTCCCGCTCTTTTCTGTTGTTACGGCTACTTCAAATTTCGTAGACGACCGTTACATTATTTCACCAAACAATGGTGGATTTTCTTATTTTTAGCTATATGTTGTAATTTTGTACACAACATGTTGTTTTCCATATGTTCTTTGTATATATCTACTACAACTTGGAAATATAAGCTTAAAGACAAGAACGAGTACGTTGGGAGGATCTTATGAGCAGCAAAGTAACAACAGTGATAGAAGAGCTTGTCACACCAATTTTAGAAGAGCTAAACCTTGAACTTGTTGATATTGAATTTATCAAAGAAGGACGCAATTGGTTTCTTAGAGTATATATAGACACTCCTGGTGGCGGAATTGATATAGATCAATGTGCTTTAGTGAGTGAACGACTAAGCGAAGTACTCGACGAAAAAGATCCAATCGAACAAAACTATTATTTAGAGGTTTCATCTCCTGGAGCTGAACGTCCATTAAAAAAAGAATCGGATTTTGAAAAAGCGATTGGAAAGTTTATTTATGTGAAAACATATGAACCCATTAAAGATATGAAAGAATTCGAAGGCTATTTAAAAGCATATAATGAAGATGGCTTAGAAATGGAAATTCGTATTAAAACACGTAAATTAACTATTTTTATTGAAAAAGATAAGATTGCAAAAGCAAGACTCGCAATTGACTTTTCATCATAACAGAATATTTGGGAGTGAAAATTAAAATGAGTAGTGATTTATTAGATGCTTTAACTGCTCTTGAACAACAAAAAGGGATTTCCAGAGATGTACTAGTTGAAGCAATCGAGGCAGCTTTAGTTACTGCATATAAACGTAATTTTAATCAAGCACAAAATGTGCGTGTCGATTTAAATTTAGAAAATGGATCGATGAAAGTCTACTCACGTAAAGATGTCGTAGATGAAGTAGAAGACGATCGACTTCAAATTTCCCTAGAAGAAGCAAAGCAAATTAATCCCGCTTATGAAATTGGTGATATTTTAGAACAAGAAGTAACTCCAAAAAACTTCGGTCGTATCGCAGCTCAAACAGCAAAACAAGTAGTTACACAACGAGTTCGTGAAGCTGAACGCGGAATCATTTATGAAGAATTTATCGATCGAACAGACGATATCGTTAACGGTACGATTGAAAGAATGGATTCCCGTAACATTTATGTTAGCTTAGGAAAAGTTGAAGCAGCACTTCCAATTAACGAACAAATTCAAGGTGAAGTCTACAAACCTCAAAGTCGTATTAAAGTGTACATTACTAAAGTGGAACGTACTACAAGAGGGCCACAAGTAATTGTATCTAGAACACACCCAGGGCTATTACGTCGTCTATTTGAAATGGAAGTTCCTGAAATCTATGAAGGTATAGTAGAGATTAAATCGATTGCACGTGAAGCTGGCGATCGTTCTAAAATTTCTGTGTATGCTCATGACAAAGATGTGGACCCTGTTGGCTCATGTGTTGGTTCAAAAGGACAACGTGTTCAAACAATCGTTAATGAACTAAATGGTGAAAAAATCGATATTGTTGAATGGTCTGAAAATCCGGTTGTATTTGTTGCAAACGCACTAAGTCCTTCAAAAGTTCTTGATGTTCAAGTGAACGAAGAAGAAAAATCGACAACGGTTGTAGTACCTGATTATCAATTATCATTAGCTATTGGTAAACGTGGTCAAAATGCGCGTCTAGCAGCAAAACTTACAGGCTGGAAAATTGATATTAAGAGTGAAACTGATGCACGTGAATTAGGTATTTATCCATCTGAATCTAGTTCTTTCATTAGTCAATTTGAAGACGATGAAGATGAAAATAATTCATATAGTAATGTGGAATACGATTTATATCAAGACGACGAAGAATAATCATCTAAGAAGTTCAGCGTATTTGGAAACAATAGGAAGGTGAATTCTAATGTCGACAGGGCGAAAAGTACCGTTACGTAAATGTGTAGTAACAGGTGAAATGCTTCCAAAAAAATCAATGATTCGAATTGTTCGAAATAAAGAGGGAGAAGTATTCGTCGATCCTACTGGTAAAAAAAATGGTCGCGGTGCTTACATCTCGAAAACTGAAGAGGCGGTAGAACTAGCACGTAAAAAAGGTAGTTTAGAACGCCAATTAGAAGTGAAAATCCCTGAAGAGGTATATGAAGAAATCCTGAGGCTAATCCGCAGGGAGTCGATTTTATGACAAATGATAAGCTTTTCCAATTACTAGGATTAGCAGCGAGAGCGCGTAAGATCATATCTGGAGAAGAATTAGTGGTGAAAACGATTCAAAGTGGTAATGCTAAGCTTATCTTCTTAGCATCGGACGCATCACCTAATTCTTCCAAAAAAATTCAAGACAAGTGTACGTATTACAATGTTGAGTATCATGTGATAGGTGATCGCTACCAACTAGGACATGCTACTGGTAAAGAAGCCCGGGTCGCACTTGCTATAACCGATAGCGGATTTGCGAAAAAAATGTCTAGTCTACTCAACGAAAAATAAATCGGGGGTGAGCTGATGACCAAAATTCGAGTTCACGAATATGCAAAAAGAGTGAATAAATCAAGTAAAGAAGTCATTGAAGAGCTAAAAAAATTAAATATTACTGTTTCTAACCATATGTCAACACTGACAGTTGATGCTTTGTCTCAATTAGATAATGCATTCAAACAAAATAGTAATGCCAATAACCAAGGTGGGTCAGCACCAAAACAAAACAGTAATGCAAATAATCAAGGTGGATCGGCACCTAAACAAGCAAAACCTGCGGCTAAAGGTCAAAACCAAAAAATTGATAAACGAAAAGAAGAGAGAATGACAGAACAAAATAAAACTATGCGAACTAATAATAACGCACCACAAAACAAACAAAAACCTGCAACAAATAACGATAAGCCAAGAGCTGCATCGAACAACGATAAGCCAAAAACTAATCAACGTAATAACAACAATCAGGGCAATCAAAACCAAAACGATCGCTTTGGTGGTAATTCTAAAGGCGGTAATAATAACAGAGGTGGCTTTAACCAACGTAAGAAACCAGGAATTCACGGTGGAAAACGTCGTCATCCAAAAACTCACCAACCATCTCAACCGGTTGTACCAAAAGAATTACCAGAAAAAATTACTTTCTATGAATCATTAACAGTTGCAGAATTAGCGAAAAAATTACATCGTGAACCATCTGAACTAATTAAAAAGTTATTCATGCTTGGTGTAATGGCAACAATTAACCAAGATCTTGATAAAGATGCAATCGAACTAATTTGTGCTGATTATGGCGTAGAAGTAGAAGAAGAAATTCGTATTGATAAAACGGATTTAGAAGTTTACTTTGAACAGTCTGAAGAAACGACTGAAGAAGAGTTAATGGAACGTCCGCCAGTTGTTACAATTATGGGTCACGTTGACCATGGTAAAACAACGCTACTAGACTCAATCCGTAATACAAAAGTAACTGCTGGCGAAGCTGGTGGGATTACGCAACATATTGGTGCATACCAAGTTGTAGAAAACGGTAAAAAGATTACATTTTTAGATACACCTGGTCACGCAGCCTTCACTACAATGCGTGCTCGTGGTGCGAAAATTACAGACTTAGCAATTATCGTTGTAGCTGCTGATGACGGTGTAATGCCTCAAACAGTTGAAGCTATTAACCATGCTAAAGCTGCAGAAGTACCAATCATTGTTGCAGTGAATAAAATGGATAAACCTACTGCCAATCCTGACCGCGTAATGCAAGAACTAACTGAACATGGATTAGTTCCTGAAGATTGGGGCGGCGATACAATCTTTGTTCCAATCTCAGCATTAAAAGGTGAAGGTATTGATACACTATTAGAAATGATCTTATTAGTGGCAGAAGTAGGGGAGTTAAAAGCAAATCCTGACCGTACTGCTATCGGTACTGTTATTGAAGCTCAATTAGACAAAGGCCGAGGATCTGTTGCAACATTATTAGTGCAAGACGGTACTTTACGTGTAGGAGATCCTATCGTAGTTGGTCATGCATATGGTCGTGTTCGTGCAATGGTTAATGATATCGGTCGTCGTGTTAAAGAAGCTGGACCATCAACTCCAGTAGAAATTACAGGTTTAAACGATGTACCACAAGCTGGGGACCGCTTCGTTGTATTCGAAGATGAAAAAACAGCTCGTCAAGTTGGTGAATCTCGTGCGATGACTGCAATTCAAGCAAGCCGTTCTGAAAAACAACGTGTAACGCTTGATAACTTATTCGAACAAATGAGCCAAGGCGATGTAAAAGAATTAAACGTGATCGTTAAAGCTGACGTACAAGGTACTGTGGAAGCAATGGCTGCATCATTAATGAAAATCGATGTAGAAGGCGTAAACGTAAAAATTATCCACACAGGTGCCGGAGCAATTACTGAGTCAGATATTTCTTTAGCTGCTGCATCTAACGCAATCGTTATCGGATTTAACGTACGTCCTGATGTGAATGCAAAACGTGCTGCAGAAGAAGAAGGTGTAGAAATCCGTTTACACCGCGTTATCTACAAAGTAATTGAAGAAATTGAAGCAGCGATGAAAGGTATGTTAGACCCAGAATTCGAAGAAAAAATTATCGGTCAAGCAGAAGTTCGTCAAACGATTAAAGTATCAAAAGTGGGTACAATTGCTGGTTCTTATATTACAGAAGGTAAAGTAACACGCGATTCTGGTTTACGTGTAATTCGTGATGGTATCGTAATCTTTGAAGGTGAGATCGATTCGTTAAAACGTTTCAAAGACGATGCGAAAGAAGTTGCCAAAGGATACGAATGTGGTATTACGATTAAAAACTTCAATGACGTTAAAGAAGGCGACGTGCTAGAAGCCTTCGTTATGGAAGAAATTAAACGCGCATGATCGTCTACGCTGAAGTAGAGTTTATGATTCAAACAGCCCATTCGTTAAAGGAAAAACGTGCAGTACTTCAAAGAATGATTACACGTACGAAACAAAAATTTAACGTTTCTATAGCTGAAATTGATCATCAAAATGTGTGGCAGCGAACAAGAATTGCTCTTGTCGCTGTCTCCTCTTCTAAAGACAGCGCAGAACGTGAAATTAATCATGCATTGAATTTTCTACAATCGTACCCTGCATGGGAACAACTCGATGTGTGGCGGGAATATTTATAAACCTTTAGGGGATAAATATCTTAACAAGTTTTAACTTCATTCAGGTAGCCACTTCTAAAAGTGATGAAATGAATGCAAACAGTAAATCATTCAGTTGGGGTTAGTACTCCTATTGAATGAAGTTAGAGCCTTATGGCGGGTGCCCTAGATTTTTATCGAGCTTGCTCGACATTTAAAATCTAGTCGTAAATTCGCCAAGGCGCATTTGATTATTAGTAGGGGTGACAATCTATGTCATTACGTTCCAATCGTATTGGTGAACAAATTCAAAAAGAGCTTGGAGAAATCATTACTCGTAAAATCAAAGATCCACGTGTTGGATTTGTGACGGTTACGGATGTTCGTGTAACAGGTGACCTTCAACAGGCGACGGTGTACATTACCGCTTTAGGTAATGAAAAAGAACGCCAAGAATCATTGGCTGCACTAGTGAAAGCTACTGGTTTTATTCGTTCTGAAATCGGCCAACGCATTCGCTTACGCCGTACACCAGAAATTACATTTGAATTTGACGCTTCCGTAGAATACGGAAATAAAATCGAAGAACTACTTCGCTCGATTAATAAAGATTAATACATCGCATTAAGTTGTGAAAACAGCACAAAAGCCTGCAACTGCATCATTAGTATGCAGGCGGGCTTTTTTCATTTAGTGATTATGATTTTCGTGTGAAGATTCAAAGTTAATACTTTGAAATCAATGTATTATGACAAATTTCCGGGGTTCTAGGAAATTTTGTCAAGAAACGGGCATTATTGTGATACTTTTTCACGAAATTTGGGAATTCTGTCAAGAAACGGTCGTTATTGTGACACTTTTTCACGAAATTAGGGAATTCTGAGGTTAGTCTTAAAAGTGGACACGTTAAAATGAGATTTGTTTTATAATCAAATCATCATATTAAAGGACGTGTTCATTTTGGCGAAGCATTATGACCAAGAGTTTAAAGATTATGTTTCAAAGCTAGTGGTAGAAGAAGGTAGAAAAGCAAGCGAAGTTTCTTACGAACTAGAACTATCTCCAAAGACTGTTAGTCGTTGGGTGAAGGAGTATAGAGCGATTAAAAATGGTGGTAAGTCTGAGGAAGCTTATATTACCCCTTCGGATCTAGAGAAACTTAAAAAGCAACACGAGAAAGAATTGGAACAACTTAAAGAGGAAAACGAAATCTTAAAAAAGGCCATGCACATCTTCACCAAAAACCAAGCGTAGTTTATACCTTTATTCAATCCCACTCTGATGAACACGCCATTTCGAAGATGTGCAAGGTACTGGGAGTATCAACGAGTGGTTATTACAAATGGCTTAATCAATCTGGCGCTATAACGGAAAGAGAAGAATATCGGTTAGAAATCCAACAGAAGATCGCTAAGTCATTCCATGAGAGTTTTGGAACTTATGGTAGCCCGAGAGTTCATGACGACCTAACTGAATGGGGATATTCCGTTTCACAAAAGACCGTAGCTCGGATGATGAAAGAAATGGGATTAAACGCGGTTCAGAAAGAAAAGTTTGTTGTTACAACGGATTCCAATCATGATGATAAGACGTATCCTAATCAACTTAATCGACAGTTTAACGTAGATGAGCCTAACGAAGTGTGGGTAGCTGATATTACATACATTTGGACGCTTGAAGGTTGGGTTTATTTATCATCTGTAATGGATTTATTTTCAAGAAAGATTGTAGGTTGGAGCCTTGCGTCTCATATGAAAAAGGAGCTAACAATTCAAGCCTTAAACATGGCGCTAGTTAATAGACAACCTGGTGAAGGACTACTTCATCATTCCGACCGGGGTTCCCAGTATTCTTCACAAGACTATAATGATATCTTAAACGAGAATAAAATGATAATAAGTATGAGCAGAAAAGGCGATCCCTATGATAATGCCTGTATTGAATCGTTCCATGCCACACTTAAGAAAGACTTAATTTACAGAAGACGATTTAAGACAAGAGATGAGGCCATCAAAGCTATAAATTATTACATTAGCAGCTTCTATAATACGAGAAGAAAACACTCAACTTTAGGGAATATCTCACCAGCTGAATTTGAGAGGAAGTATAACAGACGTGAAGTAGAATTGATCTCATAAAAAAAGACAGGGTGTTCGAAATGAGCGGTCAGGTTTTTCGACCGGTCATTTCGAATACCGGACCAAACGAAGTGCGGTAGGCATTTGTCTATTCTAAATCTCAAATTTGATTGTCCACTTTCTTGACAGAAGACCAATTCTGTCAAGAAACAGGTGTTATTATGACACTTTTTCGGGAAATCAAGAAATACTGTCAAGAAACGAGCGTTATTATGACATTTTTTCTGGAAATTATGAAATTTTGTCAAGAAACGGGTGTTATTATGACACTTTTTCATGAAATTAGGGAATTCTGTCAAGAAACGAGCGTTATTGTGACACTTTTTCTGGAAATTAAGAAATTTTGTCAAAAAACGGGTGTTATTGTGACACTATTACTTGAAATCAAGAAATTCTGTCCAGAAAACAGGTTTTACAAGACACTTTTTTGGAGACCCTTGAAATTTTGTCCAGTAAATTGGTTTTACAAGACACTTTATGGGCAAACCTTGAAATTTTGTCCCGTAAATTAGTTTTACGAGACACTTTATGGGTAAACCTTGAAATTCTGTCCTGTAAATTAGTTTTACGAGACACTTCATCGGCGAACCCTAAAATTTTGTCTCGTAAATCAATTTAATTTGATTCCTTATCAATTATTAATTCATACATACTAAGAACACAAACGATCACGGAGGTATATCAATGAACGGCATCCTTCCATTATGGAAAGAGCGTGGCATGACGAGTCATGATTGCGTTTTTAAACTACGTAAAATTCTTAAAACGAAAAAAGTGGGCCATACAGGAACACTCGATCCAGGTGTGGAAGGTGTCCTCCCAATCTGTATTGGACAAGCAACCCGCATTGCAGAATATCTTACAGACGCTGGTAAGGAATACGAGGCGATTGTCTCAATTAGCCGTACGACAACGACCGAAGATGCGGAAGGTGAAACTGTTGAACAAGACAACACTCACAAATCCATCTCAAAAGACGAACTTATGCAAGCTCTTCATCAACTAACAGGTGAAATTGAGCAAACACCGCCAATGTATTCAGCTGTAAAAGTAAATGGCCGTAGACTTTATGAATATGCCCGTAAAGGGGAGACTGTAGAACGTCCTACACGTAAAGTGACTATTTATTCCTTACAATTGTTAGATGATCGTGAGTTATTTGAAGGGGAAGAAATTACTTTCAAAATAAGAATCGCATGTAGTAAAGGCACTTACATTCGAACATTGGCAGTCCAAATTGGTGAAATACTAGGGTTTCCTGCCCATATGGCTTCACTAATTCGAACAAAATCTGGAAGTTTCACAGGTGAAAAATGTTATACACTTCAACAAATTGAAAATTTCATGGAAGAAGGAACAATCCATGATATAATTTTCCCTGTAGAGTATGCACTATCTTCATTTCCATTTATTGAAATTACTGAGCAGAATGAAAAACAAATTCTCAATGGGCAAGTGCTTCCAAAGCATAGTTTATTAACTGAACATGATAAAATAGTATTTACTAAAAATAGTAAAGCGATTGCAGTTTATATCCAACATCCTGAAAAAATGGATTTGATGAAACCAGAGAAAATGTTCCCAATCGTTACGTAGGAGGCCAAACGTATGAATGTTATTCATTTAAAATATCCACACCAACTCAATGAGGGGGAAAAAACTTCTTCATATTCCTTAGCTGTAGGATTTTTTGATGGTGTACATAGAGGGCATCAAGCAGTTATTCAAAGCGCAATTCAAAAAGCAAAAGAACTAGATGTGAAAAGTGCTGTAATGACATTTGATCCGCATCCATCGATTGTTCTTGGTGGACGTAAGGAAAAGGTATTTTACATAACACCACTACAACAAAAGATTAATATTTTACAAGAACTTGGTGTTGATACGGTGTTTGTCGTTCAATTTACTTCAGATTTTGCAAAACTTACACCTGAACAATTTATCAATTTCTTTATTCGTGAGTTAAATGTAGTCCATGTAACTGCCGGATTTGATTTTTCATTTGGTGCTTTTGGAAAAGGAAGCATGGAAACGATGAAAGAGTTAAGTAATGGTGATTATGGAGTTACAGTGGTAGATAAATTAACAGACGATGAAGAAAAAATTAGCTCAACCCGAATTCGTAAAAGTTTACAAGAGGGGAATATGGAAGAGGTCCACAATCTTTTAGGACGTCCATTCGAAGTACCTGGCCTTGTTGTTCATGGAGATAAACGCGGTCGTACAATCGGATTCCCGACAGCAAATATCCAATCCCAAGAAGGGAGTTTTATCCCTGCAACAGGAGTCTATGCTGTACGAATAAAAGTTCAAGGCGAATGGTATGATGGAGTTTGTAATGTTGGATACAAGCCAACATTTAAAAATCCAGAAGATAAACAATTATCGATTGAAGTTCATATTTTAGACTTCGGGAAAAATATTTATGGTGAAGAAGTTGTCGTTGGTTGGTTTAAACGAATTCGAAGTGAGCAAAAATTTGATGGCATTGAATCATTAAAAGCTCAAATCGAAAAAGATAAACAAGAAGCTATTAAATACTTTCAGTCATATAATTAAAAAAGTGGTAATTCGATTGGAAAAGGATATTCCTTGCTAGGTTTATCGAATTATGTTACTATTCTTTAGTACAGTCATGTACTTAACCTTAGCTCGGCTGTTCGAGTCTCCAACGACTGCTGTGCTGATGGTGATCAATTCAAATTTAGGAGGTCCATAATTATGGCAATCACAAAAGAACGTAAAAACGAAATTATTGCGGAATACCGCACACACGAAGGAGATACTGGTTCTCCAGAAGTACAAATCGCAGTTTTAACACACGAAATCAACGCGTTAAACCAACATATCCGTACGCACAAAAAAGATTTCCATTCAGAACGCGGTTTACTTAAAAAAATCGGTCGTCGTCGTCACTTATTAAAATACTTACGTGAAAACGACGTTCAACGTTACCGTGAGTTAATCCAACGTTTAGGTTTACGTCGATAATTTTAAGTTTTCAGTCGTCTTTTCGAAGTTGTTTTATGTTTAATTTGTATTCAATGATGAATACTATAACCAAGAAACTTCTTCGCGAACAAATTGAAAGCTAATCATTAAAAAGCGGGAATTTTCCCGCTTTTTATTTATGTAAAAATAAATTCATTAACTCATCGATTTATTGAATGTAAAATTTAACGAAATATCCATTTTTTTATTGAAAATATTTAGCATACAATAGCGTTTTTTGTTACACTTACTATTGGTACAGTATATATTTTATGACGTATTGTGTTTCTAATTTTGATAAATAAAGAATTAAATGTAAATTAGTATAAAGAAACATCAGTTTTCGCCATAAATTGCGATAAATTAGTGTTTTTCTAAGGAGAAAGGGGTTCATTAAATGACCGAAAAAAAAGTCTACACTTATGAATGGGCGGGTCGCCCATTAGTCATTGAAGTTGGGCAACTTGCTAAACAAGCAAACGGCGCAGCTTTAGTTCGATATGGCGAATCAGCTGTATTAGCAACTGCAACTATGTCAAAACAGGCTAAAGCATTAGATTTCTTCCCGTTAACTGTAAACTATGAAGAAAGACTATATGCAGCTGGTAAAATCCCTGGTGGATTTATTAAACGTGAAGGTCGTCCATCAGAGCATGCGATTTTAACATCTCGCTTGATTGACCGCCCGATTCGCCCAATGTTCCCAGATGGTTTCCGTAACGAAGTACAAGTAATCTCTATGGTTATGTCTTCAGATCCAAATGGTCCAACTGACATTGCAGCAATGTTTGGTTCTTCATTAGCACTATCAATTTCTGACATTCCATTTAACGGACCTATTGCAGGTGTACATGTTGGTTATATTGATGGAGAATTTATCGTCAACCCAACTGTTGAACAATCAGAAAAAAGTACGATTCACTTAACAGTGGCAGGTAACAAAGATGCTATTAACATGGTTGAAGCTGGAGCTTTAGAAGTACCGGAAGAAACTATGTTAGAAGCGATTATGTTCGGTCATGAAGAAATTAAGAAATTAATTGCCTTCCAAGAACAAATCGTTGCTGAAGTTGCAAAAGAAAAAATTGAAGTAACTTTATTTGAAATCAATCAAGAAATCGAAGCACAAATTAAAGCTGCTTGTGAAGCAGACATGATTGCTGCGATTCAAACTGTTGAGAAACACGCTCGTGAAGAAGCAATTACTGCTGTAAAAGAACGTGTTATTGCAAGTTACGAAGAGCAAGAAGCAGATGAAGAAACATTAAAACAAGTTAAAACAATTTTAGATAAAATGGTGAAAGATGAAGTTCGCCGTTTAATTACAGAAGAAAAAATCCGTCCTGATGGCCGTAAAGTGGATGAGATCCGTCCGTTATCATCAGAAGTAGGTTTATTAACACGTACTCACGGTTCTGGTTTATTCACTCGTGGACAAACTCAAGCGTTATCGATTTGTACATTAGGGCCACTAGGTGACGTGCAAATTATTGATGGTCTTGGATTAGAAGAGTCAAAACGTTTCATGCATCACTATAACTTCCCTCAATTCTCAGTAGGGGAAACTGGACCAATCCGTGGACCAGGTCGTCGTGAAATCGGTCACGGTGCGTTAGGTGAGCGTGCGTTACTTGCTGTTATTCCAGATGAAAAAGACTTCCCTTATGCAATCCGTTGTGTATCTGAAGTATTAGAGTCAAATGGTTCAACATCTCAAGCATCGATCTGTGCTTCTACATTAGCAATGATGGACGCAGGTGTGCCATTAAAAGCTCCAGTAGCTGGTATTGCAATGGGTCTTGTGAAAAAAGGCGAACACTACTCAGTGTTAACTGACATTCAAGGAATGGAAGACCACCTTGGAGACATGGACTTTAAAGTAGCAGGTACTGCAAAAGGTGTTACTGCACTTCAAATGGACATTAAAATCGATGGCTTATCTCGTGAGATTTTAGAAGAGGCATTACAACAAGCGAAAGTTGGTCGTATGCACATTTTAGATCATATGCTTTCAACGTTGGACAAACCTCGTACTTCGTTATCACAATATGCGCCTAAGATTGAAGTGATTCAAATTAACCCAGAAAAAATCCGTGATGTTATTGGTTCTGGTGGTAAAACAATCAATAAAATCATTGAAGAAACTGGCGTAAAAATTGATACTGAACAAGATGGTACAATTTACATTTCTTCTGCAAATGAAGCAATGAACAAACGTGCAAAAGAAATCATCGAGTCAATCGTTCGCGAAGCAGTTGTAGGCGAGTACTACATGGCTACTGTAAAACGTATTGAGAAATTCGGTGCATTCTGTGAAATCTTCCAAGGTAAAGATGGATTATTACACATTTCTGAAATCCAAGAAGAACGTACGAACAAAGTAGAAGACGTTCTAAAAATTGGCGATCAATTACTTGTAAAAGTAATCGAAATCGACAATCAAGGCCGCGTAAACTTATCTCGTAAAGTAGTACTTAAAGAAGAAAAAGAACGCGCTGAACAAGCACAACAATAATAAAACTAACCGCTCTGGACACTGTTATGCAGTGTGCCAGGCACTTTATATATGTAAACAGGCAAGCAGGAAATGAAGAAAGACTTCGTTTTCTGTTTTTTATTTTGCCTTTTACAGGATGGTTAGGTGTATTTCCTATTATTGTTAAATAGGACTTTTTCTTGTTTACAGAATAATCCTGCAAGTGATAGTATATCATTAAGATATATATCAAAATGATAGGTGTTGGTTAGATGAGTAAAAAATCTGATACAAAGTATGCCATTCTAGGTGTACTGACAACGGGATGTCGCACAGGATACGCGATTAAACAGTTAATCGATCGAAGTCTAAATCATTTTTGGAAAATTAGTTATGGCCAAATTTATCCGGTACTGAAACAATTAGTTGACGAAGGACTTGCAACTGTAACAGATTCATCCCAGGATGGCAAACCAGATAAGAAGGAATATTTTCTGACAGAAAAAGGTGTTCTTGAATTACAAACATGGCTCCTAGCACCCATTAAAGATATACCAACGGAAAAAAACGAATTACTTTTGAAACTTTTCTTTAGTCGCCACCAAACCAATGATGTGACGATACTTCATTTAAATGATTATAAGGAAAAACTACAAGAACGATACAACACGTACCTCAATATTGAACAAAGTATACTTCTTTATTCAAGTGACAATGAAGATGCGAAGTTTTGGCTGTTTACCCTTGACTATGGAAAGCGTATTGCAAAAAGTGCAATTGAATGGTGCAATGACACGATTGATCAATTAAAGGAGGAATAATTGTGGGAAAAGAAATCTTTCCAGGAAGATTTACGACTGAAAATGATCAAGACATCGTAGTGTTTTTAATTGGCATGAGAATTAATAAAAGACTTGCAATTCGAAAGTGGTTACCGGTTTTTACAGCAATGCCTAAGATGATTCGGGAACTGTACCAAAATAAAGATTTAGGATTTATTTCAATGGAAAGTTATTTTGGGCTTAGAACATCGGTTATGATTCAGTATTGGAGATCGACAGATGAGCTCATGGCTTATGCAAGAGGGCAAAATCATTTGAAGGCTTGGAAAGAGTTCAATCAGAAAGTCGGAAATAATGATGCAGTTGGAGTATATCATGAGACATATGTCATAAGAAAAGGCGAATACGAATCAGTCTATCGCAATATGCCGTTATATGGACTTGCAAAAGCGATGGAACAAATTCCGATAACTTCGAAAATAAACAGTGCCACTGAAAGGTTATCACAAGAGGGGTAAATATATTTAAGAAATAAAAAACAGGAATGAAGTGCGAAACTTCATTCCTCTTAATAATTATAATTCTTGTCTTAATGCTTGGATTACTTCGATTTTTGTCGCTTTTCTTGCTGGGCGCCAGCCGGATAGGATTGCGACAAATATACTGATACCACCAGCTATAAGAACTAGGCTTACAGGAATGATGGAGAACGTGATTCCAGCCATATCTGCGTTTTCATCTGATAATGCAAAGGCTACGATAGAAGGAAGTAATGCGTTAATTAAATAACTTAAACCGTATGATACGATTACGGCTAAAGCTGTTCCGAGTAGCCCAATGAAAGCACTTTCCATTAAGAATAGACGTTGAATAATGTTTGGAGATGCCCCAATTGCTTTTAATACCCCAATTTCACGGGTTCTTTCCGTTACCGCCATCGTCATCGTGTTAAAGATACCAATAGATGCAATTAAAATTGAAATAGTACCAATAAAAATAAGTCCGATTTTGAAAATAAGGAAGAATAAATCAAGTTCTTTAACCTGTTCGATTGGTGAGTAAACTTGATAGTTGCTTTCTCTCAATTGATCCAATACAGGCAATACGTTATCTAATGTATCGACATAGATTGTAGTCGCTGGATATGAAACTAAATTAGGTTGTGCTAGGAATAAATCATCGCTGAATAAAATACTGCTGTCGATCTGGAATTCATAATCTGGTTCATCTAAAATACCTACGATTGTATAAGTGCTGATTTGTTCTAAGTATTCCATCGTCTCAGGATCCATAAATTGAACGTTGACTTGTTTATTTAGGATTTCCCCTTTATAACCTTCTTCTAAACCATCATACCAAGTACCTTGTTCTTCAGCTTCTTTTGATTTTTGCTCAATGATTTCACGATCTTTATCATTTAATAACGCTCGCGCAAAATGGTAGCCTACTGCGATTTCATTTGCGTTTTCTGGAAGTCGTCCTTCACTTAATGTAGAAGGGAGTTTTGCTTGGTCTTCCATATTAACGGCAATACCCATCGATTCCACTTCGCGGTCTTCAAATGTTGAACGAATTGAACCTGAGATTTCATTTCTTGTTAACACGACGTTGACATGGTCAATTTCTTCGATATCTACCATTTCCTCTTGTGTTAAAGGCTCATCGCCCCAAAGATTAATTTCTGTAATGTCTTCTTGATTTAAAATTTCACCTTTAATTGTAGCTTGAAGGCCGAAACCAACTGAAGCAAGGACAATTAGAAAGGCACAGCCAATCATTGCGGCAAGGACTGTCATTGTGACGCGTAGTTTATTTTTTCTCATATGTTGAAATACGAATGAAAGTTGGTCTTTAAATAACATGTTTTACATCTCCTAACAATATACCATCGTGCATGCGAAGTTTGCGGTCTGCAATTTGAGCAACTTCTTCATCATGTGTAATGATCATAAAAGTAATATTATCTATTTTGTTTAATTGTTGAATTAGCTCTAGGATTTCTTTTTCCGTTTGCGAGTCAAGACTTCCCGTAGGCTCGTCCGCTAAAATAATGGGCGGATTTGTAATTAAAGCTCGTGCGATAGATACACGTTGTTGCTGTCCACCTGATAGTTCATTTGGATAGTGGTCTGCGTAATCTGTCAATCCTACTTTTTCAAGGATTATTTTCACATTATGTTTACGAATGGAAGCTTGAACCCCTTTGAGTTTTAAAGGTAGTTCGACATTTTCGAAAACGTTTTGATTCGGCAACAATTGAAAGTTTTGGAAGATGAATCCGAAGTTATCTAGTCTGAACGCTGCGCTTTGTTTTTCATTAAAATTCGCAATTTCTGTATTGTTTACTTTGATGGATCCAGAGTCCGGTTTCATAAAGCCTGCTATTGTTTGTAATAGGGTAGATTTTCCGGAACCACTTTTCCCTACAATTGTGATGATCTCACCTTGCTGTATTTGAAAGTCGATATTTTTCAA
The DNA here is from genome assembly GCF_900220965.1 of Ureibacillus acetophenoni. GTDB lineage: Bacteria > Bacillota > Bacilli > Bacillales_A > Planococcaceae > Ureibacillus > Ureibacillus acetophenoni. The sequence goes on from NZ_OBQC01000001.1 coordinate 576,298, forward strand.
CACTTCAATTTTCTTCTCTTTACCTTTCTTTCCGATTTTAAATGTATGGCTCAGTGACTGAACTGTAATCATATACTCATTCCTTTTTTATTGATTTACTAATATGATTCTAGCCAACGAATCTGAAGAAAAGGGGAGGGGATTTATGAAGATTTTCTTAAGAAATGATGAAAGGTGAGGAATTATGGGGTTTTGTATGAGGTTGTAGAGGGTGAAAAGCGTTCTATGGGACAAATGCAGGGAGAAGAGAGGGGGAAATGTCTCGTAGAAGCGGTCTACGGGACAAAATCGGTGAGTAGAGTGGATGAAGTGTCTCGTAGAAGCGTTCTATGGGACAAAATCGGTGAGTAGAGCGGGTGAAGTATCTCGTAGAAGCGTTGTATGGGACAAAATCGGGGAGAAGAGTGAGAGAAGTGTCTCGTAGAAGCATTCTATGGGACAAAATCGGTGAGTAGAGTGGATGAAGTGTCTCGTAGAAGCGTTCTACGGGACAAAATCGGTGAGTAGAGCGGGTGAAGTGTCTCGTAGAAGCGTTCTACGGGACAAAAGCGGTGAGTAGAGAGGGAGAAGTGTCTCGTAGAAGCGTTCTACGGGACAAAATCGGTAAGTAGAGTGGGTGAAGTGTCTCGTAGAAGCGTTCTATGGGACAAAGGTGAGAAGAATTGCGTGAGAACTGTCTCATAGAAGTGAGGAACTGCGGGGAAATATAAAATGCATCCTCATCAGTGCCCGAACGCAGTCGCATTTCAAGCAAAAGGTAACAGAGCGGCCATCTCAGTGCCCGAACGCAGTCGTAATTCTATCAAAAGGTAACAGAGCGGCCCTCTCAGTGCCCGAATGAAGTTGTAATTCCATCAAAAGGTAACAAGAGCAGCCCTCTCAGTACCCGAACGCAGTCATATGTCAAAGAAAAGGTAACAGAGCGTCCTTCTCAGTGCCCAAACGCAGTCGTATTTCTATCAAAAGGTAACAGAGCGGCCATCTCAGTGCCCGAACGCAGTCTTAATTCTATCAAAAGGTAACAGAGCGGTCCTCTCAGTGCCCAAACGCAGTCGTATTTCTATCAAAAGGTAACAGAACGGCTTTCTCAGTGCCCGAACGCAGTCGTAATTCTATCAAAAGGTAACAGAGCGGCCATCTCAGTGCCCGAACGCAGTCGTAATTCTATCAAAAGGTAACAGAGCGGCCATCTCAGTGCCCGAACGCAGTCGTAATTCTATCAAAAGGTAACAGAGTCGGCTTCTCAGTGCCCAAACGAAGTCGCATTTCAATCAAAAGGTAACAGAGTGGCCTTCTCAGTGCCCGAACGCAGTCGTAATTCCAGCACATGGTAACATAGCGGCCTTCTCAGTGCCCAAACGAAGTCGAATTCCAATCAAAAGGTAAAAGAGCGGCCCTCTCAGTGCCAGAACGCAGTCGCATATCAATCACAATGTTACAGAACGCCCCTCTCAGTGCCCGAACAAAGCCATAATTCCCGCTAAAGGTAACCGAAAGCTTTCTCAATGCTCGTACGAAATCCTATTTCAATCCCCAACAGTGTATAAAACCCCCATCAGTTGAAACCTCTCCCACTTTAGCATATTATTACTTCATATTAGAATTTTTAGTTAGGTGAGTGGACTATATGGTTACGGTATATACATGTCAAAACGGTGTGCGGGTTGTTTCGGAGGCGATTCCCCATGTGCGATCGATTTCTGTAGGAATTTGGGTTGGGGCAGGGTCTCGTTATGAAGCGCCGGAAGAGAACGGGATTACGCATTTCATTGAACATATGCTGTTTAAAGGAACGAAAACAAGAACAGCTAGACAAATCGCTGAAGAATTTGACCGTATTGGTGGAGAAGTGAATGCGTTTACGACGAAAGAGAATACTTGTTACTATGCAAAAGTTCTAGATCATCATGGAGAACTGGCGGTATCGATTTTAGCGGATATGTTTTTTAACTCCATGTTTGCTGATGAAGATCTAGAAAAAGAAAGACAGGTTGTACTAGAAGAAATTCTTATGAGCGAGGATGCCCCTGATGACGACATCCATGAACAACTATGGCAAGTAATGTATCCAAATGATTCCCTTGGTTTGCCAATCTTAGGGAGCAGCAAAACGCTTGAAACTTTCACGGCTGAATCGATTCGTGAATATATGGCAAAGCACTATTACCCGGAGAATGTGGTCATCTCCGTTGCAGGAAATATTACACCAACATTGTTAGTACATATTGAGAATCTGTTTAGCCACTTTGAGCGTTCACCTCAAGCGGTAAAACAAACATTAACGTACCCAACATTCCATTCTGGCAAGTTTGTGAAAAATCGTGATGTGGAGCAATCTCATATTGCTATCGCCTATCCGGGAGTTGGAGTTAATGATTCGAACTACTTCGGTTTTATCGCCATGAACAATATTTTAGGTGGGAATATGTCATCCCGTTTATTCCAAGATATTCGGGAGGATAAGGGGCTAGCGTACACAATCTTCTCCTATCACTCGAGCTATGCGGATGTAGGTTCATTAACAATTTATGGTAGTACGAACAATCAGCAATACCCACTACTTCACCAATCAATTGACGAATCATTACTGAAAACGAGAAGTGAAGGAGTTTCTGCCGAAGAAGTCGATAACGCGAAAGAGCAATTAAAAGGTAGCTTTGTGCTTAGCTTGGAAGGTACGAATGCTCGCATGAGTCATAATGGAAGAAATGAATTAATTCACGGTAAACATTTAACAGTGGATGAAATCATTGAACAAATCGATCTAATTACACAAGAGCAAGTAAACTCTTTATTTAGACAAATATTAAGTGTGGAACCAGCTGTAGCTTTAATTGGGCAGAATGTAAAATAAAATGCTGGAAAATATACCAAAAACAAGGGACCGGGACATTGAACCCGGTCCCTTAAATGATATCCATTTGCTTATACTTCTTTACGCACCATTTATAGCTATACCATAATGGAATATGGAAAAGTAGTGGCACGATATAGAGGGGAAGAAATCCTAGTAAAACAACGACGAACATATAACCAATTGCCGCAACTATGGTTGTAACAAAGGCAACAAAGTAAGAAAGTCCTTTAATTTTTTCCCGGTATTTATATCGGAAATTTAAGTAAAAAATTACAGCGATCGTCACAATGGATGCACAATAGAACAATAAATATCCCCTGAAATTATCAAAGAGTGAACCATCTCTTAAAAATACGACAGGTATTGAAATGAGAAAAAGTAGAGTGCAATGACCCCAAGCAATAATCATTGGAGCTTTTATAAAACTTTCTTTCTTTATAGGAAACGTATGGAGATGTCTTTCCCAGCTTTTTCTCCGGTAAGTTGAAATAATTTCTATTGTTAGCGTGACATTAAAAATAATAATGAATATTTCGATTGATTTAATCGCATCAAACATGTAAATGGAGACGGCATTAAGAACAATTAGACAAACCGTTAAGATGATTGACGCAAGATGTTCTTTAAAATTTAAGTAAAGGCTAGCCCTCATACGAACACCTCCTAAAACTCTTTCCTCTCATACCATTTCACAGAAACAAAATAAGATAAGAGTAGAAATACAAAGGCAGCAATCGGCACATATTTGATGTAACTCATTAGTTGATTCAAACCAACAGTTCGTAAACCGTATTGGATAAAGCCAGAACCAAAAACAGGTAGAAACACAATGGCAAAAATAATGAATCTAGCTTTTTGAGTGCCGAACTTTATAAATAAAGGAATCGTTAAAGAAATATAGAACAAAGCTATTGATAAGACGATAACAATCGTTTGGAAAATGTCAATGAATGGAAGTTGTCTTGTCATTTCATCTGATAGGAAAACAACCGGAGTAAAGATCACAATTCCGCTTGCAATTAGTATCAATCCTAACACATACTTACTTTGAACAATTGTCTTTCGATCGACAGGAAGGGTATTGGCATATTTATCCCATTTACTCATCTCATCAAATGTAAAAGCGGTTGTTAGTTGCAGGGATGCAAAAATGAGTGAAAAAATAACCAATACCATTGTCATATTTGTAATGAATGAAATGATAATCAACACGGCAAAAATGGCTACCATCATTTTAATTTGTTTACTGAGCATTAAAAAATCTTTCATTAACAAAGCTCTCATCCGCTTTAACCCCTCTCACATAAATTAGCATAATCTCTTCAATGGTAGGTTGAGATAGTTCAAATGCTGTACTTACTTCATTTCTCTTTAAAAGAACCTCAAGTCCATATGCTTGTTCTCGGATAGCAAGAATGCTCTCGCTAGGTAAATCCTCAAATTCATCTTTCGTACCTCGCCAAATGGCATAGTCATATAACAATGTATCTTTACTCTCACTGAATAAAAGCTTACCTTCATGGATGAAAGTAATATAATCAGCAATTTTCTCTAGGTCACTTGTAATGTGAGATGAGAATAAAATGCTGTGCTCATCATCTTGCATAAAATCTAAGAAGAGGTCGAGAATTTCATCACGCACAATGGGGTCAAGACCGCTTGTCGGTTCATCTAAAATTAATAATTTAGGATGGTGGGCAAGGGCAATGGCAATAGACAATTTCATCTTCATTCCGCGAGACAGTTCGTTTAACTTTTTGTTTTCGTGAACTTTCAATTTATTTAAAAGTTCGCAATAATACGAGTCATCCCAAGTTGAGTATACTTTTCTCATGAATTTACTAATTTTCTTAGCTGTTAATGATTCAGGAAAGTTAAGATCATCAAAAACCACACCGATTTCAGATTTAATGGCTAGTTCATCTTCATGCAGTTCTTTACCGAAAAGCTTAATTTTTCCGCCGTCTTTCTTTAGCAAATCCAAAATACATTTAATCGTAGTCGTTTTTCCCGCACCATTCTCACCTACAAACCCCATAATCGTTCCTTTAGGAAGGGTGAAAGAAACATCCTTTAGTTGAAATCTGTGTAAGTGCTTCAGTAAGTTTTGTACTTCAATTGCATTTGTCATTTAAACGTCCTCCTCTAATAACAATGAAAGTAATTCTTGTACCTCTTTCGATGGGAGTCCTGCTGTTTTGGCAAGAGTTACTGCCTTTTGTAAATGTTCTTCTACTTGTCTTATAAGCTCTTCTCTTAGGAAATCTTGATTGCGTTGTGCTACAAAGCTACCTTTGCCAGCCACTGTCTCAATGAAGCCATCCCGTTCTAGATCTGCATAAGCCCGCTTTGTTGTCATGACGCTTATTTTTAAGTCCTTTGCAAGAGCGCGGATGGAAGGCAGTGGTTCACCAGCTGTAAGTTTTCCTGAAAGAATGGTTTGTTTAATTTGTTGCGTAATTTGTTCATATATTGGTTTATCACTAGAATTACTAAGTCGAATAAACATGCTTGCACCACCTTGTTACTAACTGTATATGTACAGTATATACAGTCGGAAAAGTATTGTCTAGTGATATCTTTCGCGTGGATGGATTTTTTTGATTTTTCCTAACATCCGCACTAGAAAAATATGCTTTCGTCTTGTTTTAGGTCGTAATGCGTGTTTTTCTAACATTTATTTCAATTTTTAAAACTTCATTGGGAGCATCACCCAAAAATTGAGTGTTGCATATGCTAACAATGAGCTCGGGAGGAGGGAAAACATGCTGTTATCGGAGCTTGCTGAAAAAGAGCTGATCGAAATGGAAAATGGCGTTCGTTTTGGATTTTTAGCAGAAACAGAATGTATTTTTGATCCAAAGACAGGAATTATTTACGGATTCGAATTGTTGGACCAATCTGCTAAAATGCCTTTTCAAAAGAAAAAACCAACACAAACGTTATTTATCCCTTGGGAAGAGATTCATCTAATTGGCGAGGATCGAATTCTATTTCGAAAGGCAAAACCAACAAGAAAACAGTATGACTAATGGTAAACGAGAAATGGCTAGTAATTGGAACTGATGCAAGACTAAAAAGTTTAGCTAAAAAGCTAAGTGTAGGGAATCGTACTGTTTATTATAAAAATGAAACGGTTTGGAGCGAAGAATTAAATTTAACTGCGTTCAATTTTCAACCAGATGTTGTTGTATTACCAATCCATCCACTACCAATCCAAGTAGCTGTTGTACTTGGGCTTTCTAACGCAAGAATTTTTGCAGGAAAGCTAAGTGATGAGTGGAAGGAAGTCTTAAAAAATCACGATATTCATTATTATTTACAAGATGAATCATTCATTTGGAAAAATGCACAACTTACTGCAGAGGGGTTTGTTTCATTTTTCTATAATACAAAACAGGCAGTATATGGGAAAAAGTTCATCATTACAGGTTTTGGCCGCGTGGCGAAAATGCTTGCCCACGTATTAAAAAATATCGGTGGGGAAGTTTGTATTGCTGTACGTTCTCATGTTCAATTGAACGAAGCAAAAGCATTCCATTATGAAGCGGTTTATTTAGACCAAGTAGGTAAGGTTAAAGGAGATTATTTCATCAACACGATTCCTGCAAAATGGTTCGACGAAAAATTTAATGACGCAATCGAAATGCCAATCTATGATTTAGCTTCCTCTCCAGGGTGTTTAAAAGATGATGTGAAACGTTCGAATTATGATTTACTACCTGCACTTCCTGGGAAATATTTTCCACAAGATGCAGCTCATGTTTTATATGAATCAATAATTGGACAAATAAGGGGGAGCGAAGAATGCTAGAAGGTAAACGTATAGGTCTTGGCATTACGGCGTCGCATTGTACGTATGAAGATGTTGTGCCGAAGATTACGCAATTTACAGAAGCAGGTGCAACAGTTGTACCAATTATTACACATTCAGTATTAACAGCAGCGACTCGATTTGGTACAGGAGAAGAATGGATTAAAAAAATCGAGTCGATTGCTGGTGAAAAAGTAGTGTCATCCATTCTTGAAGCAGAACCATTTGGACCTAGTAATCCACTAGATGCAATGGTGATTGCACCTATGACAGGTAACTCAATTAGTAAGTTTGCAAATGCGGCAACAGATAGTCCAGTATTAATGGCTGCAAAAGCGACATTACGTAATGGATCCCCTGTCGTATTAGGAATTTCAACAAATGATGCGCTAGGGCTAAACGGCGTTAACATTATGAAATTAATGAACTCTAAAAATATTTATTTTATTCCTTTCGGTCAAGACGATCCTTTCAAAAAACCAAACTCATTGATCGCAGACTTTACGAAAATGCGAGAAACAGTAGAGCATGCCCTCGAATATAAAAAGCAGTTACAGCCTTTATTGATCCAATATTATAAATAGTCAAATATTTATCAAACATTTCTCACACAAATCAAATAATCTATGATACAATTTCTAACATTATGTAAATGTTTTGAGGAGAGATGAGTAATGGCAAAAGAATTAGTAGTGGCAATTGTAGGCGCAACAGGCGCAGTAGGATCACAAATGAAAGAACAATTAATTAAACGTAAATTTCCGATTAAACATATAAAGTTTCTAGCTTCTGCACGTTCAGCAGGTAAAGAGATTGAGTTTAATAATCAAAAATATATTATTGAAGAAGCTACTCCAGAAGCTTTCGAAGGTGTGGATGTAGCATTCTTCTCTGCTGGTGGATCAGTTTCAGCGAAATTAGCTCCAGAGGCTGCAAAACGTGGAGCAGTGGTTATTGACAATACAAGTCACTTCCGTATGCATCCAGAGGTACCTTTAGTGGTTCCAGAAGTGAATCGCGAGGATTTAGCTAAGCATAACGGAATTATTGCAAATCCAAACTGTTCAACTATTCAAATGGTTGTTGCATTACAACCAATTAGTGAAAAATTCGGTTTATCAAAAGTGGTAGTTTCAACTTACCAAGCTGTGTCAGGTTCTGGTATCTCAGCTATTGAAGAATTACGCGAGCAAAGTGCTCAATGGGAAAAAGGGAAAGATGTTGAAGCAAACATTTTACCAGCTAAATCAGATAAAAAACATTATCCAATCGCACGTAATGTTATTCCGCAAATCGACGTATTTACTGACAACGGCTTTACGTACGAAGAAATGAAAATGATCAATGAAACGAAAAAAATTATGCACTCACCAGAGCTTTCTGTTGCTGCTACTTGTGTTCGTGTTCCAGTCGTTTCAGGACATTCTGAATCTGTATATATTGAAGTTGAGCAAGACGCGACAAAACAAGATATTTTTGAAGTGTTAAGAAATGCTCCGGGCGTTGTACTCCAAGACGATATTACTCAACAAGAATACCCAATGCCTATTTACGTTGAAGGCGAAGATCCAGTTTATGTTGGACGCATTCGTCAAGACTTAGATAATAAAAAAGGTTTCCACTTATGGGTTGTATCCGACAATTTATTAAAAGGTGCTGCGCTAAACTCAGTTCAGATTGCAGAAGCGATGTTGGAGGATAACTTACTATAAGGGGTGTAAGTTAATGGATTTAGGTCGGATTGCTACGGCCATGATTACCCCATTTGACGAAAATGGCGCGATCGATTATGACGTGGCAGAAGGAATTATTGAGCACTTAATTCAAAGTGGAACAGATTCAATCGTAGTGTGTGGAACAACAGGTGAAACGCCGACCTTAACAATAGAAGAAAAACGATCCATTATAGAATTTACAATTAAAACGGTGAACAAACGCATTCCAGTCGTTGCAGGAGTTGGATATAATGACACTGCCTATACGATTGGTGCAGCGCAATGGGTAGAAACAACAGGTGCTGACGGCATCATGGTCGTTGCACCTTTCTACAACAAACCAAATCAGCGAGGCATTTATGCGCATTTCGAAGCTGTTGCCAAAGCGACAAGTTTACCTGTTGTCATTTACAATGTACCAGGTCGTACAGGGGTAAATATATCAGCAGAAACAACAATCGCTTTAAGTAAAATACCAAACATTCGTATTGTAAAAGAAGCAAGTGGAAGTCTCGATCAGATGACGGAGATTTTAGGAAATGTGGACGATGAATTTTATGTCTATAGTGGCGACGATAGCTTAACGTTGCCGTTACTTGCGGCTGGTGGGCGCGGTGTCGTATCCGTGGCATCCCATGTCGTAGGGGATGACATGCAACTGATGATGCGTGCTTTTGAAGAGGGCCGCCATGAAGTTGCTGCTGAAATTCATCAAGCATTACTTCCATTGATTCGCGAACTATTCGTAAGCCCTAACCCCGTCCCAGTGAAATATGCCATGAGTAAAATGGGCTTTGATGTAGAACACGTCAGACTTCCATTAGTAGGCTTGAGGGACGAAGATAAAGTAGATTTCGATAAAGTATGGAATGAATACCAAAAGAAAGCTGCTAGTTTTCGAGCAAGGTATTAAATAGATTTGCGCGCCCGGCACGTTAGTTGTGCCGGGTGTTTTTTTTGTGGAGTGATTGAGGTTGGAGTGATTATGGGTTATGGCAAAAGCAGGTGAAGTATTTAATAGAAGGGCTTTTTTTTGGATAAAAGAGGTTGGAAAAGTAGATGTAGTGTCCATTAGAAGGGGTCTATTGGACAAAAGGTGATGAAAAAGCAGGTGAATTGTCTAATAGAAGGGGTCTATTGGACAAAAGGTGATGAAAAAGCATGTGAATTGTCTAATAGAAGGGGTCTATTGGACAAAAGAGGATGGAAAAGCAGATGAAGTGTCTAATAGAAGGACTCTAATGGACAAAAGGTGATGAAAAAGCATGTGAAGTGTCTAATAGAAGGGCTCTAATGGACAAAAGAGGATGGAAAAGCATGTGAAATGTCCAATAGAAGGGGTCTATTGGACAAAAGGTGATGAAAAAGCAGATGAATTGTCTAATAGAAGGGCTATATTAGACAAAAGAGGATGGAAAAGTAGATGAAGTGTCTAATAGAAGGGGTCTAATGGACAAAAGTGGTTTAAAAAGTGGGTGTGTATTTGATAAGCTAAAACTGAGCCACCATAGCAATTGAAAAGTGAGCCACTTTTATATGAAAATAATCCTAACTTCATAGAGTTAGGAGCGTA
>NZ_OBQC01000015.1 GCF_900220965.1 Ureibacillus acetophenoni
TTTAAGTGCGCTTAAAAAAGGAAATTGAGATGTTGAATGCTTAATGAATTTCCAATTTTGATGTTTTTCTAGGTTGACATTTCACCACTGTGCTTATTAAGTGATTGACTTTCAACTTTTGGTCTCGCCTATAAATTGCATAACTACTTCTATAAATTCAATAATAAAAGGCATTTCTCCTTTATAAAGAAATACCTTTGCCTTACTTTTATGAATAAACTATGTTCTATTTCTTCGACACTCTCGCAAACTTCAAAAAAACTCCTAGCCCTGCCAAGAAAACACCTAAGCACAATAAACTCCCCGGGCTCCCCCAAACTATTTCACTAAACAGTAGAATTCCTCCTAAATAGTAATTAGTCATTTGCATACTAACTTATGCAACCGCCCCAATACTAATACTACACATTATGATGGATCGAGGAAAAATAAAGCTACGCATATCATGACATTATGAAGAATGATTTTCCTTAAAACTAAATAATCTTAAAAGTATTTCTTTCTATATTAGTTACTTCATTGCTACTTTTAACAACAACATCAAAGTTCTTACTATATGGATGCATAAACAATTCATACTGGATACGGCGCTCATTGTGTGATTGTTTTAAATACTCAACATCCATTCCTCTTTCCTTAATATCGCGACCTAGTCTTCTCTCCATTTCCGTATCTCCATCTGTATAGAAATAGATAAGCAGATCGAATAGTTCTGGATTTGCAAAAGCAACGCACATTCCTTCTACAATAGTTACTTTTTTTTGTGACGTAAGGATTTTACTTTCTGAATAATGGGTATCAATCGTGCGTAAATCCATTCCTTCCTTTAACATTTGTACATCTCTTTCTAAAGCTGGAATGTGATGAGCTGCGGGATGGCAAGCAGTCATTTTATAACGGTGAAGTATTCCCTCATATGTATAATCGATCTGTGCGTGTTTTCGAATTGACGAGCTTACGATGTAAGGATCTGTATTAAGATAGTTTACATTCATCTCTAACTCTTCCATTAACCTATGAGCAAACGTCGTCTTTCCTGCAGCTCCATGACCAGAAATTCCGATTATTAACTTCTTATCGGAATCTTGAATCCAACTCACAATTTCTCGTATTAATGTGATCATCGTTCACCCTCGTTTCTCAAATACTTAACATCTAACATTTCCCTAAATTCAATAGTCAAATGCATTTCTCCTTCTTAGAAAAATACCTCAGTTTCTCCCTTATGAAAAATAGGCTGAAGAAAAGTAAAAACGACCATGCTTTTACATGACCGTTTTAAAGTAATTATTTTTTATTTACAATTCGATGTAAGAAAGCAGAGAATTGCTCTCTTGTGACTGGGTCGTTAGGCATATAATTTCCATTTGACCCTACTGTAATGCGGTTACTTGCAAGTATTTGAATATCATTATAAAAAATATCCGATGATTTTACGTCTTTAAAAGAGATTCCATTTCCGTTCATTTCCAACTTAAACGTATTCACTAAGATTTTAGCGAGTTCGCCACGCGTTACATTTAAATTAGGTCCCATATAAGTTCCATACCCATTAATAATACCAGCTTCATAAAACTTCTTAATTTCCGGGTAAAAAAGTTGGCTAGTGTTCACGTCTGTAAAGGATTTCATTTCACGAATTTTAGGGAATTCTATACCGTCCAATCGATCAATGAATGCGAAGACATGTTGCCTTTGTATAGCCTCCTTCGGGTGAAAACTTCCATCAGGATACCCTTTATTGACACCTAATTGAGTAAGAGCTTCAATTTGTTCGTAATACGGATGGTTAGTTGGTACATCTTTAAAACTTTGAATTTGCATTTTCAAAGTGTAACCTTTATATTCATCTTTATTTTCACCGCTCGCCCTAAAGTTCACATAGTATCTACCTTCTACTAACTCTTTTTCTACACGAAATTTACTACTATTACTTATCAATTCTACGTTTATAGGCCGCAATAAGCTAAGTGCACCTAAACCATTTAATGTTTCACCAAAGAATATTACTTTGGCATCCTTTGCCAGTGTAAAACTAAACAAATCCGACTCTACTACACTATACCAAAACCCATTATACGTTTTGTTATTTTTAAGGACATCTGGTTCCCAATCTTCTTCAACTAGTTCTGTAAAACTAGTATTTAATGTGTAGTATGAGATGGCTTGCTCCGAATTTCCTAAAAAAATCTTAATATAGTAAGTTCCTGGTTCAAAGAGATGTTCAAATTCATTAGGAGTTCCATTATAACTCGTTAAGTAGAACCTATGTTGCTTACCATCTTTTCCTTTGGCTGACAGTAACAAATAATCCGGGCTATTCGTTCCTTCCGTTCGTTTCAGTTGAAACTTCATTTTCCCAAACTTTGTGACTTCTATTTTGTACATATCATGATCTTGATTAATGCCAATACCATTTAATTCACCAGATACGGTATCGTCCATTTTTAGCAGCATGGCTGTTTGATTATTATTATTCGGCTCAATATCAGTTCCTATAATTGGACTCGTTTGATAGCTAACACTATATTCAACTTCAGAGTCATAATTAAATTTAGTGATATTGACATCGTATGACCCTTTTTTTAAATTCACAGACTGTACTGTCTTAGCTGGATCACCATCATTTTGGCTAGTTGATATGTAAGCAAGACCCTCGTAATGTAAACCTATGACCTTTATTATATAATCTTTTCCACCCCTATTTTTATCATTATCGGGAAAGTCTTTTAAGGTAAAGGTTAGGCGTGCATCTTCATCAAGCGTAATCTTATATTGATTATCGTATTGATATTTTCCTAAGTCCCCTGAGATTACTTCACCTTCCTCCCAGATGTCGTCAGTCGCTTGAACTTCAATGATTGCCAGCGGAAAGAAAACCAAAAGAAAAATGAGAATGGCCAATTTTTTCATAGTAATACCACATACTTTCATTTTTATATAATTATTTTAATAGTCATGAGATACTAGATATAGTGGTATATATTGGGTCTCATCAGTTAAATCACAATCGCCTATAATGTAAAAAAACAACCATGGTTGAACATGATCGTTTTAAAGCGATTATTTTTGATTCAAAATTCGATGTAAAAAAGCCGAGAATTGTTCTCTTGTTACCGGATTGTTAGGCATAAAATTTCCGTAGGCTCCAACTGTAATGCCATTACTTGCAAGGATTTGAATATCATTGTAAAAAATATTCGATGACTTCACGTCTTTAAAAGGGATTCCATTTCCGTTCATTTTCAACTTAAACGTATTCACTAAAATTTTTGCAAGTTCGCCACGCGATACATTCAAACTAGGTCCCATATAAGTTCCATACCCACTAATTATTCCGGCTTCATAAAACTTCTTAATTTCCGGGAAAAAAAGTTGGCTAGTACTTACGTCCATAAAGGATCTCATGTTACGGATTTTAGGAATATTCAGTCCTTCAATACGATTGATGAAGGCAAAAACGTGTTGCCTCTGAACCGGCTCTTTAGGGTGAAAACTTCCATCAGGATACCCTTTATTAATACCTACTTGTGCAAGAGCTTCAATCGATTCATAATATGGATGCATTGCAGGTACGTCTGTAAACCTTTGAATACGTATCGTTAGATCGTATTCTTCATAGCGGTCAATTCCATATCTAGGGAGGAATTTTACATAATATGTACCTGCTTTTAACTGTTTTGTTTCTATAATTTGACCCGTATCACTTGTTACATATCCACCAGAAATCAGTTGTGTACCTCTTGCGTCATCATGGAAAGAAAGTGCCCCAAACCCTTCGCGGTAATTGGCAATAAACGTCACTTTTGCATCTTTCTCTAATGTAAACTTATAATAATCGCCACTTTCACTGTAACTATGGCTTCCTCCATATAAAAATCCTTTTACCTTTTTATTATTTTGAATTACATCCGCATTTTCTTTATTTTTATTGCGACCACTTTCCCAAGCATTTTTGTCTAATGGCTCAAGATGTGTTGATAGTGTGTAATTGACAACTGGTGTATTATCGGCTTCTATACCTATTTTAAAATAGTATGTTCCTGGCTGAATTAACACTTCAATTTCAGTTGGATAACCATAACTCTTAAATGCGAATGATCTTTCATCTTCTATATCTTCTATATCCTTTTTATCTTTTATATCTTTTTCATTAATCGCTACCAGTTTTATATCTGTTTTATCGAGCCCCGTATCGTACATCTTCAATTTTAGTTTGCCAAAGGTTGAAATCTCTACTTTGTATACATCAAAATCATTAGGACTCGTTTCACTATAAACCGAACCGTTTAAAACAGTACCAATCTTATATGAATGTGCTGATGCATATTCATTGTTTGGCTCAATGTCTGGCCCATCTATTGAACTAGTTTCGTAACTTACTTCATAATCCCCTTTAGCCCAAAAACAAGCTGAAACGATTATTTGATAGGATCCCTTTCTCAAATTGATGGACTGTATCGTTTTTTCCAAATCTTTATCTTCGAAATTATTTGTTACATTTGCTATACGCTTACCACTCTTATCAAACAAGATGACGTTGTAACAATTAGGGTAATCGTATTCAAGATCAAGATCTTCATTATCTTTTAATATAAACGTCACTTTTGCATCTTCTTCAAGTACTAATTGTTGTTGACCCCTTTCAGTATTTGAGTAATGACCTTTAATAACTTCTCCTTCTTTCCAGTCGGAGTCGGCTGCTTGTACTTCAAGCATTTGTATTGGAATAGAAAACAAAACTAATACTAAAATGGCCCATTTTTTCACAAGAACACCTCTAATATATCAATTACAACTATTCTACTATTTATACTTATTGATGAGGAAGAGGTATATATTGGTACATGTTGTATTGGTGCTTGGCGCTCAGATAACTCTTAATTTCGCAACAGTTTGAGTGCCAGGCACTATTTTTAGTATAAGTATTTTATATACCACTTCCAAAATTCGAGTTTCGATATTTTCGACAAGAATAAGATGTATATTACGACATTTCGTTTTAGTTTATTAGTTTATTTGTCAACTAGGTTGATGAATAACTTGAGAAATGAAGCCATATTACTAACACTCGTTCTATATTCATCACTTTTATGCAGTCATGTATACATTATTCTGGTAAACCAATAAAATTTAGGGATTATTCGACAAGTCATTTGTTAGATAGAATAAATTCGTAAACTAAGTTGATGAATTATTATATTAGCTATCCAATAACATTGCTTTTAGCACAAGTTATAAAAGAATTTAACCCCTATGAAAAATTATATTTACATAAAAAAATCCAAAGTTCCTAATTTCATCCCAACTACTACTTTCCAATAATTATTAGGTCAACCTAGTTGACGAAAAATCCAACAATAAGGTATTATTAATCGCTTCTCGTAGATCATTTATCTTTTTTCAACTCATTTATGAAACTATTTGAGAAGACTTTATAATTACCAGACAATTTTTCGACATCCCCCTACTTACAGAACTATCAATTCGTAAACCTGGTTGACATAAAACTAACAATCTCAGTTCATCATTCAAGTCTTCCTTTTAGAATCTTTTTCTATAAGTATAAAAAATGAGTTATTTTCAATTGCATAAAACTTCTCACGTAATTCGCCTTTAATCGCCCTATTTTTCTATTAAAAAAGGCACTTCTCATCAGAGAAATGCCCATTTCTTCTTTATTTATCTATCTAACCCTTTACTATGTATTCGATAAATAACAGCAGCCATTTGTCCTCTAGTGATTGGATCATTCGGGCCGAATTGATTGTCTGGATAACCAGTCATAATCCCTTCTTGTTTCATTGTTTCAATGGCAATATATGCCCAATAATCTTCCCCAACATCTGCAAAAGAATTCAACTCATTCGTTGCAGATTCACTATAAAATCCGGCATTATAAAATGTCTGTGCCATTTGCGCTCTCGTTAATATGGCATCAGGTGAAAAATATCCTTCGCCAGTCCCATTCATTATATTATGTTGTGCCACTAAACTAATAGGTTCCGATGCCCAAGATTCATTACGAACATCTTTAAAAGAAATGCTTTCATTCGTTGAAGTCAGCGCTAAAAAATTTCTGATAATTTCAGCGGCTTCTGCTCTTGTTAAAGTGCCGTTCGGTTTATATGTTCTGTTAGGATATCCGTTTATCCAACCCTTTTCTGCTAAAAACAAAATTTCATTTTTAGCCCAATGTCCACCAATGTCAATGAATTTTCTTTCATCATCAAATTGATATAAATCCCATTGGTCCATGATTAAACCTACTTTATTTTTGTAATATTCTCCGCCCAAATGGTTATATCCGGCATTGGCAATGTCGTAAAGATAATATTTAGATGCGTTCTTAAAACTCCATCCGCTTTTAAGTCTTTCATCATAATTTGTTTTTGCGAAACGATACCTCTGATTTAAAAGCAAACCCCCTGCTAAATAATCTACCGCTCCTTTATAGGAATCGAAGGCACGATACCAGTTATCTCTTCTTTTGCTTTCATCATATATCTTTCGATCTGCCCCATAATTAGCTATAACAGGAATCGCTTCATAATCTTCATCGGGTTGCCCTTGTAGTTGCCAAGCATTACTCGGACTATATCCCCAAACTTTTATTCCGAAAATGTTGTTTGCATTAATTGCTATTCTAGTAGTTCCATATCCACTTTCAATCATTGCCATTCCAATAATTGCGCTAGCAGGAATCCCCCACTTTTTATTTGCTTCTATTGCATATTGAGAGATTTCGTTAACGAAGTCTTTTTTCATTTGTGTAGATGGATAGAATACAGGTAAATAGGCATTACTATTTTTCCCTATCTGAGGATCTTCAATTGGAACGGGGTTTATACTATTGGCATTTGTTATTTGCGGGTTACTATTTATTAATGTAAATAGTAAAAACATAGTTAGTAATATCCCGACTTTGGTTTTATCTGCCAAATTATCACTCCTTTATATTAATCTAGTAACTTTTAACTCTACCATCATAGCAGTTTATTTCTTACCAATTGAGGGTTAATTCATGGGTATACTTCCAAGTTTTCCATACCTCGACTAAACAAAAAAAAACCACCATTCACCCCTTCGGACAAATAATAGTTTCATAAAATAGTAGGTATTAAAATTGGCATTTAACATCCTTTACATTTCCTGTAAGGCAACGTATAATGGTGCAGTAAAGTTGATTTCAATGAGTAAATCAATTTAATAATAAACGAGGTGCTTATTTGTGAGTGCGGTAGCTTCTAAATAGGAAAACATTAATAGGAAATAAGGAATTGTTAACAAATGGGGATTTTCATTAGAATCTTACCCCTTATTTCGTTATGGACTTATTTCCACCTATGAAGATACCTACCTAAACACTTTATAAACAAGCGCACCATTTCATTTTTATGGATGGGTTTATTTACTTATGCCTTGTAAAAGTCCAGCCACGGTATCTACCGTGGCTTTTTTATATTCAAATATCTCATTGAAATCTTAAAGAGTAGGTTTCTTCACTGTTGACTAAAATCACATTGAGGAGCATCCAATCATGAATGAACATACATTTGAAAAATTACAATACAACGAACTAAAAGAAATTGTTAAATCCTATTGTGTGAGTGGACTTGGGAAACAACTGATTGATCAATTACTTCCTAGTTCAAACGTAAAAGTCGTCAAACACAGATTAAATGAAACATCAGAAGCCCGCGCAATCCTAGACGCAGGTGGAAATGTCCCTTTTTCTGGTGTTTCCAACATCGAACATATCATCACTAAGTTAGAAAAAGGAATGATTCTTGACCCATCGGAATTATTAAGTATCTCTGACTTTTTAAGAGGATGTCGAAGAATAAAAACGTTCATGTCAGGCAAAGAGTTTGATGCACCTACATTAGCATCTTACGCCCGGTCCATGACTGAGTTTTTAGATGTAGAAGAAGAAATCAATTTTTCTATTAAAAATAACCAGGTGGACTCAGCCGCTAGCAGTGAACTGAAACGTATTCGAAACCATATCCAAACGGCTGAACAAAAAATAAAAGATCGCTTAAATCAATTTTTGAACAGTAGCGCAAACAGTAAGTATATTCAGGAATTCATTATTACATTGAAAGATGATCGCTATACGATTCCTATTAAAGCATCATTTAAAAACCATGTTCAGGGGTCCGTCGTTGAAGTCTCTTCTAAAGGGGCTACGGTCTTTATGGAACCGAATGTAGTAGGAAAACTAAGCGCAGAACTAGCAACATTGAAATCCGAAGAGGCCATTATTGAATATCAAATACTCGCTACGTTAACAGGGTTAGTACATGATCATCTCCACCCTATTAAAATTAATATTGAGCTCATTTCCCAGTACGATATGATTTTTGCGAAAGCAAAATATAGCCGACAAATCGATGGTATTGAGCCGAAAATCAATGATTACGGGAAAATGAATTTGAAAGCTTGTAAGCATCCGTTGTTATCAGGGCATGTAGTTCCCCTTCATTTTCAAATTGGAGAGGATTATCGAAGTCTAGTAATTACTGGACCGAATGCTGGAGGAAAAACCATCGTATTAAAAACGATTGGTCTTGTAACACTGGCAACGATGTCTGGTTTCCATATTACCGCATCTAAAGATACTGAAATCGCAATATTTGATAACGTATTTGTAGATATTGGTGACAATCAAAGCTTAGAAAATGCACTAAGTACATTCTCTTCTCATATGAAGAATTTGTCCGAAATCCTGCGTCTAGCAAACAACAATACGTTGCTATTATTTGATGAAATCGGCAGTGGAACAGAACCAAACGAAGGTGCGGCGATTGCGATCTCGATTTTAGAAGAGTTCTACCTTAAGGGCTGTATTACTGTTGCAACTACCCATTACGGAGAAATTAAACGTTTCTCTGAACTGCATAGTGACTTTATGAATGCAGCTATGCAATTTGATAACGAAACCTTAGAGCCTTTATATAAATTGCTAATTGGGAAATCTGGAGACAGTAACGCATTATGGATTTCACGAAAAATGAATGTCCCAGAACATGTGCTAAAACGTGCCGAAGATTATATGACAAGTAAAGAATATCGATTAGAACGACTAAATTCGAGCAAGATTCGTACACCTAAAGTCGAAAATACAGAAAATCAAGTCGATTATCAAAAAGGAGACCGTGTGAAACTGCTCGATCACAACGACTTTGGCATTGTCTATAAAGAGAAAGATAAATATTCTAATGTGACTGTGTTTTATAAAAAACAATTCGTAGAAGTGAATGAAAAGCGACTGTCACTGGAGGAAAAAGCTACGGAATTATATCCGGAGGGCTACGACTTAGAATCCCTATTCGTAGATTATAAAACACGAAAACTAAATCATGATATTGAACGAGGGTCGAAAAAAGCACTTCGGAAAATCAATAAAGAACTACGAAAAAATAAATAAAGGATCAATTGAAAAAGCCCAATTTCTCAGTAACTAGTAGAGAAATTGGGCTTTTAAAAATTTTTAGTAAAAAATGCTATTCAACCTGAAGAGAATCTAACTCTTCCCCAGTATATTTATCTAATAATTTTATTTCCACACCACTAATTGGCGTTTCGCTTTCAAAATACCATAAATATAGACCCTCTAACTGATTTTTTTCCACCTCATTCGGAGGCAACATTGCTAAATCTAGTATACGCGCTTCGCTTTCGCCAACTCGGATTTCTCGTTCATGACCATGCCTAATTAACCCATAAATTAAATAATCTCCATGACCTTTATATCCACTTAAACGCTCATAATCTCTATCAATAGCCATTGAGCTCCAAGCAAGCATATCCGTCTTCCATCCAAAAAATCCTTCATTCACATAGGTTGAACCTAAACTATTTCCATCCTTTATAAAAAAGAACAGTGCTTTATTATTAAGTTTGTAGCCCGGTATTAACACTAGGTCCTCTTCAATTGCGAATATCGCCTCTTGAGGTTCATCATATGATTGTAATTTCTCAAATACACCCCAGATCACTGAAATAGAAATAACAAAAATAAGTACCGGTATTAGTTTCCATCTTTTCATTGGACACCCTTCCCAACTCTCACAACACTGTGGGTTTATATATTGAATTTGCCTTTTTAAGAGGATTTACGGTTTTAAGATAATGTTCTTCCCCTAACCAGTACCTTCTCTTATACTTATCCAAAATCGCTTGTTCATTTCCTATATAACGATCTCGTTGTAGCACTCTTTCATACCTTACTTCCCTTGGACAATCAATAAAAACAGTAAAATCATAATAGGACTTCCATTCTTTCCTTTGTAGGAAAACCCCTTCAATGACAATCATGCTCTCGGGAGTAACGAGGAGTGTTTTATCAATGCTTTTATCCATAGACTTTTCATAATATGGGAGTGTTATCTTTGAGCTATTTCGATGAATTTCATTAAATAACTTATCTACCAACATATTAATATCCCATTGTAAATAATAATATTCATACCACTCTTCGTATCCGGTGTCATATCGTTTATTTCTCTCCACGATATGATCATCAATATGGATAACAATAACATTGCATCGGTCTTTCATTTCAGATTGCAGTCTATTAACTAAAGTCGTTTTTCCAGCTCCACTTAAACCATCAATACCCACGACATAGGGGCGACTTTATCGATTCGTTCTTGAAAATTGGTAAACACTTCTTCTACTAATTCAATAAGGCTCATTTTTATTAGCTCCCCCGTTTTTTTTCAAAAAACGTTAAAGATAATTGTTCATTTACGATTACTTCTTTAACTTTTTGAAAACCATTCTTTAAATAAAAACGAACTGCCGGAATATTTTTAGAACCTGTCGCTACTTTAATGGTCTCAAACTGGAAATCGGTCTCTATGAAATTTAACAGCAATTGAGCAATTCCTTTTCTAAAGTGGTTTGGATGTACAATTAACCTATGTATATCAACTTGGTCACGATCTACTTTTATAGAAATGACTCCACATAACTCTCCATTTTCATAATAACCAAAGAAAGTTTCTCCACAATGTTGCAAAGTATTAACCGTATCCTTCAGTGGTGGTATTTCATATGAACCTATTATTTCAGCTTCTACCTTATATGACGGAATTTGAACGTTTAAAACCTCTTCAGCATCCTTACTTTGCGTAATGTCAATTTGTTTAATCAAAACAATTCCCCCCTTTTATTTAGAATTTCATTATTTATAAAAATTTACTTATTCAACATAATTTTCACTAAGTAATATAAATATAATTAATTATATAAAGAGTAAAAAATGGTGATAGCTACACTCAATAAGTTACATAATAAAGCACATTAATGGAAATGTTAATAAATGTGTTATCCATAAGTAAATTAAGGAGATGAAGCTATGTCAGAGGTTTTATATACAGCAACCGCTACAACTATTGGAGGTTTAGAAGGGCGAGTTCAATCAGACGATCAAGTGATTGATTTCGAAACAGCGTTACCAGGAAGTCAAAAATCCGAGGATTCAGAGGCTACTAATCCCGAGCAATTATTCGCTGCTGCATACGCAACTTGCTTTGATAGTGCGTTACAAATTGTAGCAGATAAAGAACAGCTTGAATTCCAATCAGAAGTAACGGCGAAAGTGGATTTATTAGAAGATGGCGAAGGATATAAACTAGCAGTGCATCTTCAAGTGAAAGGCAATAACATTGAAAAAAGCCAATTGGAACAGCTTGTGCAAAAGGCCAACCAAATCTGGCCATACGCTGAAGCAAAACGAGCTACTATGGAGTTTACTATAGAAACACAAGGATGAAATACCTAACGAACGATTCCGTACACACTTGTGTGTGTCCCCAACAAAGCCCACCTGAGGTTCCAGTTAATTAACAATCTCCGGTGGGTTTTTCTTACTTTCCAACTTACCCTCCTAAGGTTAATGTCAGCGGTTGACGGTATTCATGTATTGGCTTTTAGATTAGAACAGTAAATTCACAGCAGCATGGAAGAACTCGCTGATAGTTTAGAGCACCACCTTCTCTAAAGTACAGGTACGTATTAATTATGATTCGGAGGAATGCGTTTGAATTGGACGAAGCAACAACGTTTGATTGTACTTCTTAGCCCCTTTTTCATTATCTGTATGGTCCATTTTGTTGCAATTTGGGGTCTCGAAACAATTCCAGAATGGTGTTGGCTAGTAACAGCCCTCACTTACTGGGGATTAACTGGATTGTGTAAAGCCATTTTTGTTGATAAAAAGACGTTGACAGAGTGGTTTCAAAAGCCCCTTTATAAACCTAAATGGTTCGCTATAGCATTGGCTATAGGCATCTTTCCTGCATTAGGCATTTTACTACCTAACTCTTCTCTACTCTTTGAATACACCACACTTACTCTATTTTTAATTTTGTTCGCCCTCATTAACCCTTGGTTTGAAGAAGGTTATTGGAGAGGTCTCCTTTTAGATGCAGGGAGTCATTTTCCAAAATGGTTGATTGTTCTTTATTCCACTATTCTTTTTGTTCTTAGTCACCCACTAATGTGGGGAGTTTTTTCAATTGCCAATTGCTCTATTCAAATGTACGTTGCACTATTTGTTATGGGAATTGTCTGGTCATTCATTCGATATAAAACAAATAGCCTCAGATGGTCAGTTTATTCACATATGCTCGTCGATGTTGGAAATCTATCAATTTTTGTTTTTCTTAATCTTTACATCCCCCCAGGAATGGCTTAATTTCGGCAACAAACCCATCCATGAGTTACCTCACGGATGGGTTACTTAATTACACTATGTAATTATTAAATCTTCGTCAACACAATCCCTAATAATGCAGTAAAGATGCCAATGATTTGATACACCTTAAGTCTTTCCTTATAGAGCCAACAACTACCAATAACGACGACTAATGCGCTTAAACTAACGATTGGAAATACAATACTTGCAAAGCCTGTATTTAAAGCAAAGAAATAGCTAATATAACCTACAAGATTAATACATCCCATGAATGCACCAATTTTCAACTCAGTAGGTAGCCAGTTTTCCTTTGTAATAAAACTATTAATTAAAAGATAGAGAGCACCTCCACCGTACATAGAAATAAGCATATTTACTGTATCTAATTGTAAATGGGTAGAAGTCTTCATGAGCACACCGAGTATACCAAGCGAGAAAAAGGCTATTAAAACATGTAACATCCACGGTTTATAATCGATTTCAATATCCCTACCATTCTTACCTGGCACATATTGAATGACAGCCCCAGAAGCAAGCATCACGATAATACCAATCCACTGAATTAACGTAATATGCTCATGGAAAAGTAGAGCTGCGCTCAGTACCGGTATGACGGTATTTGTACTAATAAGTGGAGCCGTTATACTTGCTGGTCCTTTTTCAAATGCCTTAGTCATTTGGATATTTGCATTAGCGTTTAATATTCCAACAAGCGAACCTAGTACAAAGGTTAATAGAGTAAACATTTCAAATCCTTGTACTAATCCATAACCTAATGTTAATAAAAATGCGGTGAGATAAAAGTAAAACTGCATATGTATTTTTGAAAGTCCTTTTCCTGAGGTAGCCTTCAAAATAAGATTATTCGTTCCTAAACATAACATCGTCAACACTGCTGCTAGAATCCACATTTTAAGTCCAAGTCCACCTCTCTTTAAAATAAGTACCAGGTACACAAACAATTCGGAATAGTCCGAATTGTTTGTGTACCTGGTACCTTTTTTTAAATTTTCGTCAGCACAATCCCTAACAGCGCAGTGATCACACCAACGACTTGATACATTTTAAGTCTTTCTTTATACATCCAACAGCTTCCAATAACAACTACTAAACAACTTAAACTAACGATTGGGAATACAATACTTGCAACCCCTGTATTTAACGCAAAGAAGTAGCTACTATAACCAACAGTGCTTATACACCCAATCACTAAACCAAACTTCAACTCATTCGGCTGCCAGTTTTCCTTCGTAAGAAGACTATTAATAATTAAATACCCCGCACCACCTGCATACATACAAACAAGCGTATTAACTGAATCGATATGTAATTGTGAAGATGTCTTCATCAGCACACCTAATACCCCAAAGGATCCAATGGATAATAAAATATGGAACATCCAAGGTTTATAATCGATTTTCACGCCACCTTTTCCAGGTGTATATTGAATGACCGCTGCTGAAGCAAGCATGACTATAATGCCTAGCCACTGAATTAATGTAATATGCTCGTGGAAGATTAATGCAGCACTTAGTATCGGAATAATCGTATTCGTACTAATTAATGGCGACGTTATACTTCCAGGTCCCTTTTCAAATGCTTTTGACATTTGAATATTACCGTTTGCATTTAAAATACCAATGATGGCACCTAAGAAAATAGTTAATGCATTAAAAGCTGCAAACCCTTCTATCAACCCGAAGCCTAACATTATTAAAAAGGCAGTTAGGTTAAAGAAAAATTGCATATGGACCTTTGAAAGTCCTGATCCTGAAGTTGCTTTAAAAATAAAATTATTGATTCCAAAACATAACATCGTCACTACTGCCGCTATGAGCCACATTATTATGATCCTTCTCTCAAGTTGATAGAGATATTTTAATATAGATTCATAACTTTTCAAATGTATTTTTAATTTTCTATAAAAAGATGTTATGAAATCGAATTCTATTAACTATAAACAGAAAATACCATTCTATAATAATACGCTAACCGATTTTCAAAGATATGCATTTATCCATTAAAAATATTCGAAATCATGGACTGAACTGATTCAGGTAACATTTGATAAAATAATCCTTCAAACTTTAGATCGAGCAGACCTGCAATCACTAATATTATGATAACTACTATTAAAAGTAGTTTTTTATTTATTCTTTTCAAGTAAATGCCTCCTACAAAAATTGAATTTCCATACTTAACTATAACCCAATGTATAACTACAATCCCACCAGAATAATTATTGTATAGGAAAGAGGTGTTATAAACGAAAAAATTTTTCACTAAATTACTATTAAATCTTTTATTTTATCCTTCTCCTAAAATTACCGCTAGTAAGGAAGAAGAAATTCGATTTAATCACTTATACGAAGCTGCTATCGAAAGCCCAGATAAGAAGATTAACTACAACCTTCCAATCCCAAAATATAAATTTCTATATTATTTATCAATGAATAAACCAATTGTTTTCCACGGCTCCAATTATAAATACATTCAGTCCTTTGAACCACGTGAACAAACCCTCTATAACGGTAAGCCTGCAATTGCTGTCTTTGCTACGAAAGATCCGATATGGCCAGTGTTCTTTGCAACTTTACAAAAGGACAAAGTAGAGGGAAATATTCGAAATGCCGCGCTTTCTACTGACGGAAGCAAAACATTTCACTTTTATTCATTAACAAAAGAAACGAAGTTAAATCATCCTTGGGATTCGGGAACGGTTTATATTCTACCAAAGGATTCATTTACCTATATAGGACAAGGTCCATTCCAATTCGATGAATGGATTTCTTATGAACCCGTCTCCCCTATTGCCAAACTCGAAGTAAACCCAAGCGATTTCTATTTTTATAACAAAGTCGCGACCCATCGTTCTGGCGAGTCAATTTTTAAATCCTGGCTGTTTTACAAACTACGTACAAAGTAAAAAGTGCAAGGTACACAATCGAACTTGTGTATCTTGCACCAATTTTAATTAGACAGGTATTGCCGACAGCTTCTTTAAACTTAAAGTAACTATTACATAAACTAAAACTCCAATTAGACCAATCACACTACATAGTGACCAGAATGACTGGTCTCCGATAAAACGAAAGACTGGTTCATACCATTTCAGCATAATTCCTAAAAGAGGTATAAACGCCATTACCCCAATAAACGTATAACCTCCAACCATTCCAAATTGGAAAAAGACATAGTTCAATAAGAGGCCGCTCACTAAGAAGAAAAACAAAATCACAAAATCAAACAAAAATACTAAATGAAAAGGTAATGTTGAATCTATGAAAAGCATTGGATGGAAAATCGTAAAATAATCAATCTCCAAAACTCTATTGATAAAGAAAATCCCTTGATGTAGGCTTGCTGTAAAAATCGCTGTAACTAGACTCCAAGCAATAAAGAACAACCCCGTCATCCCTGCATACTGTATGCGACTAACCCCAAATCTTATGAAATAAGAGAAAGTATTCGTCAACCATTTAGAGCCCATAATTATGAAAAAAACATACACAGGAATAGATACCATTAGATATACTGTAAATCCATCGACAAGTGTTAGAACCATGAAAATTGAAAATAACACAATGGCTAATAAAATTGTCCAGAAAATGAGATATTGCCTTTTATAGCTTTGATAGAATACATAAAAGCTTCCCTTGATTAGATTCATAACGCATACCCTTCTTTCTGCTGTTTGCTCAAGTAAACGAGTAAATCTTGCAGTGACACACGTTCTGCTTTTACCTCTTCATTTAGTACAGGATTTTTCAAATAAAGAACAGCCATCTTTTCATTCATAAACGTTTGTTCATAAATTACTTCATGACCAATCGCAGCATTAGCAACCTCTTCCGACGAACCTCTAATTGCAAGGATCGTTTCATCCCACTCCAAATAATCCTTTTGTAATAGAAGTTCCCCTTCATTTAAGATTAGCACTTCATCAAATAAGTTACTTACTTCGTCAATAAGGTGGGTTGATAATATGAATAGTCGAGGGTCTATTTCCTGTTCTTCAATTAACAAATCATAAAATTTGCTGCGACCTGCCACATCAAGTCCAATATAAGGCTCATCAAAAATTGTAATTGGTGCACGACTGGCTAGACCTGTAATGATACCTAAAGCTGAACTCATCCCCTTCGATAGACTTTTCACCTTTGCTTTCGGTGGAAGCGCAAATACTTTCAGGAGCTTTCTCGCAAGTTCTTCATCCCAATTCGGGTAAAAATATCGATTTGCCTTTAAGGATTGATCCACTGTCATCTCCATTTGAAAATTCCCTGTTTCTGCAACAAAACAAATATCTCGTAAAACTGTAGCCGTATTAAATACATGCATGCCATTTACTCGAAGTTCTCCATTTGTTGTAGGCAGTATACCTGATAACATATTGAGGAAAGTTGTTTTTCCCGCTCCATTATGACCTAAAAACCCAACAATCTTTGGTCCTTCAATCGTAAAGCTTACATTGTTTAACGCCACTTTATCCTTATACTTTTTCGTTACATTGCTCACCTGGATTTTCATCAAGTTACCCCTTTATAACATTTTTCGTAAATCCTCTTCGGTAATGCCTAAACGTTTTGCCTCTGTCTTTAATGGTTCAATATATTGCTCTACAAAGTTTTCTTTGCGCTCATTGATTAAAATTTTGCGCGCATCTAGACTAACAAACATACCAACCCCACGCTTTTTGTAAATGACCCCCTTATCCACTAATTCATTGACCCCTTTTCCTGCTGTAGCAGGGTTAATTTGATATTCCTTTGCAAATTCATTCGTTGATGGAATCCGATCCTCTGGTTGTAAAATACCATCCAAAATCGCTTCCTCTACGCGCTCACGAATTTGCTGGAAAATCGGCTTCTGATCCGATAATGAATGTTTCACACGGTTTCCTCCAAAATTTCAGTCCATTCTAGGTTGTTTGGTTAGTTACTTGTGTAACTAACTATAGAACAAAGGGGAAATATTGTCAACAATAACAATAAAAATCTATACGCCAAAAATCGACTTGGTGATTCCAAGAAGGAAATAGCACAATTAAACTCAACCCGTGTTTGGGAGGTGGTCTCGTGGACACTTTTTCGTCTTTTTCTGGATTTCTGTCCTCGAGAAGTGGTCTCGTGGACACTTTTTCAATTTTTTTAGATTTTTATTCCTTTAGAATCCGTCTCGTGGACACTTTTCCAATTTTTTCTGGAATTTTGTCCTCGAGAAGCAATCGCGGGGCCAAATCCATGAAAAAAGAACACTAACAATCCAAATTAATTTTATAAAAATAAAAAACCTCCAACATGTATAAATCATGTTGAAGGTCTATCCTATTTACAAGTTTCATTCCTGAAATTCACCACTACCAAGCAGCTACCATACCATCCGTTCGAGACTCCGTTCCTCCGGCAAGAACACCAGTCTTAGGGTTTCGCCAAATAATTTGTCCTCGTCCAAAACTTCCAGGATCGGCTAGTACTTCAATCTCATGTCCTTTTCGCTGCAATGCTTGAGCAAGGTAATTTGGAAACTCCGATTCCACATGGACTTTCTTTCCACTAATCCATTGCCATCTCGGCGCATCAAGAGCTGCTTGTGGATTTAATAGATAATCAACTGTATTGATCACCACTTGGTAATGCCCCTGTGGCTGCATATACCCACCCATCACTCCAAACGGGCCAACAGCATCTTTTCCTTTCGATAAAAATCCAGGAATAATTGTATTATAAGTACGTTTCTTCGGTTTCAAATAATTAGGATGGTTTTCATCTAAAGAGAAATCTGCTCCCCTATTTTGCAATGCAATTCCTGTTCCAGGAACGACCACTCCAGACCCGAATCCCATATAGTTACTTTGAATATAAGAAACCATATTCCCTTCGCTATCCGCTGTTGCAAGGTAAACTGTGCCGCTCTTTGCTAACTCGATCGGCTTCGGTTCAATCGCAAATTCACCGATTTCCTTTACACGGTATAAAGCATGTTCCTTTGATAGTAGTAGTTCCGTGCTAATCGGCATGTCCGCTTCTTCTGTAATAAATGCCTTTCCATCAGCAAAAGCTAGCTTCATAGATTCAATTTGTTGATGTATCGTCTCAGCCGACTGCCACTTTGGTGGATCAAGCTGTTCGAAATTATTTAATGCCATCAACGCAATCATTCCTTGTCCATTCGGAGGAATCTCCCACACATCATATCCACGATAATTTGTGGAAATTGGCTTTACCCATTCTACTTGATATGCGGCAAGATCTGATTTTCTAAGGAAACCACCATGCTCCACCATAAATTTATCGATTTTGTCAGCAAGTTCTCCTTCATAAAAACTTCTCGCACCCGTTTCACCAATTTTACGAAGCGTATCTGCGTGATCTTTAGAGCGCCAAACTTCTCCAATCTCAGGTGCCTTTCCATCAATACAGAACGTTTCAAACCACGCTTCAAACTCTCGCCCTTCTTGCTTTTTATATATTTCATACGCCCTTTTCCAATACTTCCCTAAAATCGGCGTTAGAGGATACCCTTCCTCAGCATAACGAACGGCTGGCTCTAATGTTTCCTTTAAAGAAAGTTTTCCAAATCTTTTTGAAAGGCTAGCCCATGCAGCTGGCACTCCAGGTACTGTAACTGGTACTAGACCTAGTCTTGGCATTTGTTCGTGGCCAAGTGCTCTTACCGCTTCAGCTGTTAATAATTCTGGAGAAGGTCCTGAAGCGTTCAAACCATAAATCTCACCTTTAACCCAAACAATAGCAAATGCGTCCCCACCTATACCATTAGAGGTTGGTTCTAGAACAGTTAAAGCAGCTGCCGTCGCTATAGCAGCATCGATTGCATTTCCACCCTTTTTCATAATCTCAATTCCTACTTGTGCAGCAAGTGGTTGAGACGTCGCCACCATACCATTTTTCGCGAATACCGTATGTCGTTTTGAAGCAAATGGATGATTTAAGTAATCAACCTTCATTCTTCTCACTCCCCTATTTAGTGAAAACAATCTCTTAATAAAATAGATTCACTTTATAATTCAAAATTTTACGAATATTCAACAGATATGTAAACCTATTTCTATAAATTGTAAACTAATGCTTCCAACATTTATAATTGACCTCCAAAAAATAAACCCAAAAACGAGTCGCTGGGTTATCCATTATTCTATAAAATTAATAAAATACTACTTTACATTAAACTGTGTTACCTCATCTAAAAGGTCATCCGCTAATTTACTAGGTGATTTGCTCTATATAAAATGCCCTCCATTGATGAGTTAGATTCTACATTAGAAGCCGTCGTTTCCTCCACTCCAGCCACTAATAAAAATTTTCTTAATATTCCCCATATTACTTATGCACGACATTGAATATTCCCTTATGTATTTCTATTAAAAAGTGACAAATTAAAACGAGGAGAATTTCAAAAAGATGAAGTAACTATTTCTTATATATGGATAGGATTTTGTCGATTCATGACAACGTTGAAATTGGAGTATTAAGAGAAGAAACAATGGTTACAATAGATAAAGTTACAGACCTAATTGAGAAATTGAAAAATAAAAAACAATAGTTTTTTCATCTATTTTTTTCAATTAGGTTCTAATAGTTATGATTCTCTTTGTTCTTGGAAAATATATAAAAATTACTAAGGAAAATTAATATGACGTTTTTTCGTAGTTTATCCACACGTTTTATTTCCAAAGTAAGCTTTCTATATTGTTCATACAATATACACATATCATTTAGTTGACAAAAGACGACATCTACTAGAGAATTATAACTATATTAGAATTATTATTATTAAACTAATGGAGGTTTTTGATTATGTCATTAATCGGAAAAGAAATTTTACCATTCAAAGCACAAGCTTACAAAAACGGAGAGTTTATCGAAGTATCAGATCAAGATCTAAAAGGTAAATGGAGTGTTGTATGCTTCTACCCTGCTGACTTCACTTTCGTATGTCCAACTGAACTTGAAGATCTTCAAAACCAATATCCAGCATTACAAGAACTAGGTGTTGAAGTATATTCAGTATCAACTGACACTCACTTCGTACACAAAGCATGGCACGATTCTTCAGAAGCAATCAGCAAAATTACTTATACAATGATCGGTGACCCTTCACACGTTATTTGCCGTAACTTCGACGTATTAATCGAAGAAGAAGGTGTTGCTGACCGCGGAACTTTCATCATCGATCCAGATGGCGTAGTTCAAGCTATGGAAATTAACGCTGGTGGTATTGGCCGTGACGCTAGTACATTAATTAACAAAATTAAAGCAGCACAATATGTACGTAAAAACCCAGGTGAAGTTTGCCCAGCTAAATGGGAAGAAGGCGGAGAAACGCTTAAACCTAGCCTTGACTTAGTAGGTAAAATTTAAGGAGCGATATTAAATGGCACTCGATGCAGAAATTAAATCACAATTAAATCAGTACCTTCAACTGCTTGAGAACGATATCGTCCTTAAAGTGAGTACAGGTACTGATAAAGCTTCAGAGGAGATGCTAGCTCTAGTAAATGAGCTAGCTTCTCTTTCATCTAAAATTACGGTAGAAAAAGCTGAACTTGAAAGAACACCGAGCTTTAGTGTAAACCGCGTTGGTGAGGATACTGGTATTGTCTTTGCTGGTGTTCCACTAGGACACGAATTTACATCTTTAGTACTTGCACTTCTTCAAGTTAGTGGCCGTGCTCCAAAAGTAGATCAAAGTATCATCGATCAAATTAAATCTATTGAAGGTGAATACAACTTTGAAACTTATGTGAGCTTAACTTGCCACAACTGTCCGGAAGTTGTACAAGCTCTTAATATCATGAGTGTGCTTAATCCAAATATTAAACACACAATGGTTGACGGTGCAGTCTTCAAAGAAGAAGTTGAAAGTAAAGATATTTTAGCCGTACCTGCTGCATTTGTAAATGGTAAAGAATTCGGTAATGGTCGTATGACACTTGATGAAATCCTTGCAAAATTAGGATCTGGTCCAAGTGCAGAACAATTTGCCGATAAAGAACCATATGATGTTCTTGTTGTTGGTGGCGGTCCTGCTGGAGCTAGTGCAGCAATCTATGCAGCACGTAAAGGAATCCGTACAGGTATTGTTGCGGAACGCTTTGGTGGTCAAATTTTAGATACCCTTTCTATTGAAAACTTTATTAGTGTAAAAGAAACAGAAGGTCCAAAACTTGCAGCTGCTCTAGAAGAACACGTAAAGCAATACAACATTGATGTTATGAATCTACAACGTGCTACACGTTTAGAGAAAAAAGATCTTGTTGAAATTGAATTAGAAAACGGTGCAGTTCTTAAGAGTAAATCTGTCATTATTTCAACTGGTGCTCGCTGGAGAAACATTAATGTTCCTGGTGAAGCAGAGTTTAAAAACAAAGGTGTTGCTTACTGCCCACACTGTGACGGTCCTCTATTTGCAGGAAAAGATGTTGCAGTAATTGGTGGAGGTAACTCTGGTGTTGAGGCTGCAATCGACCTTGCAGGAATTGTAAATCATGTAACTGTTATTGAATACAACGACAGCCTAAAAGCTGATGAAGTATTACAAAACCGTTTACATACACTTCCAAATGTAACTGTTGTAACAAACGCTCAAACGAAAGAAATTACTGGTACTGACAAAGTGAACGGTCTTACATATGTAGATCGTGAATCTGGCGAAGAAAAACATATCGAATTAGCAGGTGTTTTTGTTCAAATCGGTCTTGTACCTAACACAGAATGGTTAGAAGGAACTCTTGAACGTTCTCGTTTCGGCGAAATCATCGTTGATAAACGTGGAGCAACAACAATTCCTGGTGTATTTGCTGCTGGTGACTGTACTGACAGCGCTTATAAGCAAATCATCATCTCCATGGGATCTGGCGCAACTGCTTCATTAGCAGCGTTTGATTATTTAATTCGTAACTAGTTTTAGTACTAGTCTTATAGAAAAACACTATCCTTTTAGAGGATAGTGTTTTTTCATTACTATATTTTTGACTGGCTATTTACATAGATTTGATCTTTGCCACGTTTTTTTGCTTCATAGAGTGCCATATCTGCGAGGTGGAATAACTCTTGGAAAGAGGTAATTTTCCCTTTTTGATTATCTGCTACACCCATACTAATCGTAATTGAGTAGGACTTGCCGCTAGACTTTATTTCCAAATTACGTATAGCTTCGGCAATTTGAATAGCTTTGTTCTTCCCTTCTTCAAGGGACCTGCCTTTTGTAATGATGACAAATTCATCTCCACCAAATCGCCCAATCATTTCATCTTTCTGCATGAGACCTTCACAAGTTTTGCTAACAAGTTTAATGACTTCATCACCAAATAAATGTCCATGCTCATCGTTGTACAATTTAAAATCATCTATATCAAATAAAATACAAACAATATTTTCTTGTTTGTTAGTCACATTATTTAATAGTTCACTAACCTTGCTCTCCAAATAATTACGATTGTATACCCCTGTTAAAAAATCAGTATTTGCCTTCTTTTCAATGGTTCTAAGGCTATGCTTCACTTCAAGCTTTAAAGCAGTTAATGCAACTTCTCTTTCATTTATATCTTCCAACAGTTTAATATATTCTTTTTGCACGATATATCCTTTTTGTATATCCTTCATTAGTTCACAAAGCTTCATTCTCTCTTCTTGAATGTTCTTTAATAGATACAAATCATTATAACTTTCGACAAGTTGTTTCGAAATCGTATAAGCATTAAATGCATCCTCAAATAATTCTAACTTTGTGTGCCATAAACCTAGTAAATGAAAGTATTGGGATTTTTCCCTTATAAATGAATCTAAAATGTTGGTACGAATAATCTCATCCATTATTCTTCTAGACTCTACAAATTTATGAAGCCCAATATAGGCTTTAGCCATATTTAACACAACTCTTATTTCCAAGATTTCACTTTTAGGTTGATGTAACTTTGCCATTTCTAATCCAAGTTTGGCCATTTCTAATGCTTGATCAAAATTTTCATCCACTATATATAAGTGACTTAAATTGCTATAGGCATTGCTTACGATATTATATTTCAGCGTTTTTTCGCCTAATTCAATCGTGCGATGTAGCGTTTCTTCTGCCTTTT
The DNA here is from genome assembly GCF_900220965.1 of Ureibacillus acetophenoni. Taxonomy (GTDB): domain Bacteria; phylum Bacillota; class Bacilli; order Bacillales_A; family Planococcaceae; genus Ureibacillus; species Ureibacillus acetophenoni. The sequence goes on from NZ_OBQC01000015.1 coordinate 23,808, forward strand.
TATAATCCTTTTGAAACTCATATAATAAGAATCTCACATTATAAAAACTTAACCAATCCACATCATCTCCGTATTGTAAACATACTTCACTATATGCATCAATACTATGAAAAGCAGCTTCTATATCTCCAATACAATAAAAAGATGCTGCTTTATTTAAATGAGCAATTAAAACGGATTTAAAATCGTTAAACGCTAGCCCAAGTTTTAAAAGCTCCTGACTTGATTCAATCGCATCTTTATACTTTCCTTCTGCCCTTAGTGAGGTAACACGTTGTTGTAGTAATTTTAATTCCTCTAACTTCATACTATACACCTGACTCTAACTTGTTAATGGAAATTCCAACATACAATACTTTTAGTATATAACAAAATGAAAAATTAGGAGGTTTTAGTTCCTTTTATTAAAAAGCGTTTGAATAAATTCCTCATAATAGAATAATATAGATGGTGCTGATGATTTAGATTTATGAAGGCAGCAAGAGCAAGATTCGCATTTTGATAGTCTACTGATTGAGCGGCTTCAATTTTTGATCGTTTATTAAATTTTAGAATTTAGGAGAATAAAATGAAACTCTATTACACTTTACCGTTGCTACTAGCTGGATTAGTCGCATTATCCGGATGTTCATCATCCACTACGGAACAACCAGTTGAAGAGATTGAACAACAAGCTAGTAAAAAAACAGACTCTTCTAATTCGGAAGAAACATCTGAGGAAAGTACAGAAGAAAAAGATTCTACGGAAATGGTAGAAACAACTACCGCTGACATTCAATTTGTTGAAACCAATTTTGAATGTATCTCATTTGTTCTACCAGAAAATGCAGAGCCGATTGATGTAGGAGAGCAACCTCTTCCAGTTCTTGCGGTTTACTTGAATCCAACAACAAAAGCAAACTTAAATGTCGTTGCTGAAGAGCTGCCTGAACCGATGAATGTAGAGGAATACATTGACTATGTAATTGAAATTACAGGTGAAGAATTCGTAAGTAACAAAACGTATGAATCTAATGATCTTCAGTGGAATGAAACAATCAGTGTGATTGATATTGGCACAGGTGATGCTCACCTCGTACAACGAACAATCATCCACGATGATATAGCTTATATATTCTCATTTTCTGCAAGAGCCGAAACAGTTGATAGTGATATTGAAATTTTTGACCACATTACTTCTTCCGTTACTATTATTGAATAAATCGGTACCTGTCACCCAAACAATTCGAAATATTCGGAATTGTTTGTGTACCTGGTACTCACACAATAATGGCATCTTCATCTATGGATAACATATAATTAACTAGTAAGAAGAGTCGTAAAGGAGCCGATCATATGATTATTGTTACTACTGAAAAAATACCAAATTATGAAGTAAAAGAAGTGTTAGGACCAGTTTTTGGACTAACTGTACGAGCAAGAGGTCTTGGAAAAGATATTGTAGCCTCATTAAAGGGGCTAATTGGTGGGGAAATTAATCAATACACTGAAATGCTTGAGGACGCTAGAAAACAAGCAATTGACCGCATGGTTCAAAATGCAACAACAATGGGGGCCAATGCGATTATTATGATGCGCTTTGACTCAGGAGAAATCGGCCAAAACATGAGTGAAATTATCGCTTATGGTACTGCGGTTATTGTAGAAAAGGTATAAGCTATGGAATGGATTTTCGGAATTTACGGTATCTCGTTTATAGTCTTTCTTATTTTAGCTTTTGGCTCTTGGTTCATTTGGGACCAACGTTTCTCCAAAAAACATGGACAACAAGTACCGCCTGGATTTAGGAGAACAAATGAAGTCTCAATCGATCCAACAACTAAGAAAAGATTGGTAGTTTACTTTAACCCAGAAACTGGCGAGCGATTCTATAAAGAAGATTAAAAAAACGGTGCCAGGTACAGAAACAATTCCGAATATTCAGAATTATTTCTGTACCTGGCACTCGAACAATTTTATCTTCTAGTATTAAACATACTTAACAACGAGCCTACTTGCCTCATTATATTAATCCCTTGTGTAATCGTTCCCATATGACCTGCTAGGGTGTTTAATTGCTCTGGTAACCTGGATGGAGGACGTCGATTTTGAGGTTGATTTGGTCCTGCCATCGGAGGCTGATTTGGCCCCGGCATGCCATTGGGATGAAAATACGCTTCATCCTGCCTTCTCATCTGATTTTGGTAGTATAATTCTTCTTGCCTTCTTCTATGGTCAGGATACATATACCCTTCCCCTTGCCTTCTCATTTGATTAGGGTAAGGATACGCTTCTTCTTGCCTTCTCTGATTTGGATAAAAGTACGCTTCATTTGGTCTTCTCATTTCATTCGGATAAAAATATGCCTCATCTTGTCTTCTCATTGGAGGAACAGGTCCGGGTCCCCCCCTTTGTGAATACATTGGAGAACGTGGTCCACCATAAGGATCTCGAGGATAAAATACCATTCATTCACCACCTATCCAAATAAACTAATCTTCAAAGTAGTATATGGTCTTATTCTCTAATAACTTAGACGTTTGAATAGTTTACATATAAATTATCTAACTCAACATCCCCTACAAAATTCGAGTTATGCCACCTTCGACAAGAATAAAGTACTAATTGCGACTTTTGATTATGATTTTCATAACATTATCGTCAACCCAGTTTACAAAAAACTAAGTTAATAGATTCAGTAAATATACAATTAATAAAGATTTGCTAAATTTATGCACCTACGCATAAATTTTATATCCTAATAATAATAATTTATTTACTATATTCGACAAATCCTTTGAGTACAATAACGCTATCGTATACTAAGTTGACATAAAACATTCCATCTATTGTAATATACTTCTTTTTAAAACCCCTTAAGATTTCAATCGCTCATCTATATAACCTATTTTCAAATAATAAATAGATAAAAGCCCCTAAATTACCCACAAGAACTATACGATAACTATCTTGTCAATCCAGTTGACAGAATAATATAAAGCTAGTACTAATAAAGCAAACTCTTATCCATGTTTTTCATTCTTACTAGTCTTTTTTATATCTATCTTAGTAAAACATCCATTTTCAGTTACTTTTATCGACAAAACGATAACAAGCCAACCCTACTTCCGTAAACCAAGTTGACAAAAAACCCTTTTTTGGAACATTCATATTCTATGTTAGAAGCGATTTTATTTTCTAATCCTCCAATGGTTTGTGAGTTTCGATGTGTATAAAATTCTGTTGCATTCTTTATCATTATTCGACTTGAATATGAATAAGGAAATCTAAAATAGCACGCTACCTCCTCTATTAGAGGGGCATTTCAGACCTTTTCAACAGCTCTTTGTTCCATTAAAAATTTCTTTACCAAACTTATCCTACTCCTTAAAATTAGTGTATTAATATAAAGGGAGCTCATTTATGGAAAAAGGGTTAATAATAGTACTTAATGGCGTTTCAAGTTCAGGTAAATCATCGTTAGCTCACGAATTAACAAAATTACTGCCAGACTTTTTTACTTTTAGTATTGATAACTATGACATCGTGATCGATAAAATGGAAGATCGGGAAAATGAACGACTAATCCCCATTGAAACAGAATATTTCTATCATAAAAATGTAGCAATGTTTGCAGACAGAGGAGTTAATTTAATACTCGATCAAATCATCCATGACACTAAAACAATGCATACATTTTATGAAACCTTAAGTGAATATACTATTCTTTTCGTAGGCGTACATTGTTCGCCTGAAGAACTAACCCGAAGAGAGCTATTAAGAGGTGATCGCCACATCGGATTAGCAATCTCACAACTTGAATTTGTCCATAAGCAAGAAGTATATGATATTGAAGTAAATACAGAACAACAACCTTTGTCAGTATGTGCTAACCTCATTGTAAATCGATTAAATAACGCCGTTCCGTTTACAGGTTTTCGCCAATCTCTTGCAAATAATAATAAAAACGCCAAGCTTCTTTAAAAATGAAGCTTGGCGTTCTATTATTGCTGACATTCTAATTCTTGATACTCTTGCATGTATCGGCCATTTTCTTCTATTTACTTCAGTAACAGTTGATCAATCCATTGTTGAACTTTTAACCCCTCTTCAAACGAAACTGTTAATACTTCATCTCCATTATTTAATCCATGACACGCATCAATTAGTGACAATGGTTTTGATTCCGGTATTACTTGAATTGCCTCTTCTCCCTCTTCACTTACCCAAAGCTCTGACCAGTTGCGAATCGTCATTACTTTTGTTGTGCCGAATACTTTAAACGCAAGTCTTTCTTTTTGCCCGATTCCTGATAATCCATTCAATAAAACGGGAACACCAGATTCCGTTTTCGCTAACGCTGTCACACCTGTTTCACATAATTCTTCGTTTTCTGGATATGTTATCTCATGAGATTGAATCTCTAAATCCCCAAACAGATGATGCATCAATTGCAAGTAATGTGGGAACACCTCTCGAATAAATCCACCTTGTTCACGTGTTCCGATCCATGGATTTTGTTGCCAAGGACGTGGCCAAACAGGAAAATATGTATGTAGTTCTACACGTACAATTTTACCCAAATCTTCATTAGCAATTGATTCCTTCAACTTTTGAACAACGGGACTATACATCATTGGAAAATGCATCGCTGTATGTACATTTGCTTCTGCAGCTGAATGAACCATTTTCTCTCCATCTTCGGTATTATGAGCAAGCGGCTTTTCAGAAAGAATGTTTAAACCGAAACTTGCTGCTTGTTCTGCTAAACTAGCATGGCTCACAGGAGGTGTACCAATATAAACCCAATCCGGTTTCATCTTAAATAGTTCTTCTACATTTTGTACGACTGGTAACTTATATTTAGATGCTACTTCTTCTAGTCTTGTTTTATTACCATCATAAATTGCTAGAATTTCACTTGCTTCATTATTTAGTAACTGATTAATAATTCTCTCCCCTACAACACCTACTCCAATTAGTGCAAACGATGTTTTTCTCATATAACGTTCCCCTTTGTCTTACTTGTATTTTTCATAAACATATAAAACTATTTATCTTATTATGTTGCTTATTAACAAATCTTTCTATCATTATTCTAATAATTCCAATTAAAAAAACTAAATATTTAATTATGTTGAAAGCGTTTGCAATTTTGTCGAAAGTGTGGCATAGTAGATTCATAGGGAAAATTGTCGAAAACATAAACATCCCTATAATGGCAAAGTGAAGCAAAATATATAATTATGGGGGAAATAATTATGATATATGCAAATCCAAATACAGAAGGTTCTTTAGTTCAATTTAAAGAACAATATCAAAACTTTATTGGTGGCGAATGGGTAGCACCAGTTAAAGGTCAATATTTAGAAGTAATCTCACCAGTGACAGGTAAAGTATTTACAACTGTACCTCGTTCTTCTGCTGAAGACGTTGAGTTAGCACTTGATGCAGCTCATGCAGCAAAAGATGCTTGGGGTAAAACAACAGTTGCTTACCGCGCACAAATTTTAAATAAAATCGCAGATCGTATTGAAGAAAACTTAGAAATGATCGCTGTTGCAGAAACTTGGGATAATGGTAAAGCAGTTCGCGAAACATTAAATGCAGACTTACCATTAATCGTGGATCACTTCCGTTACTTCGCAGGTGTAATCCGTGCACAAGAAGGCGGCATCAGTGAAATCAGTGGTGATACTGTAGCTTATCACTTCAATGAGCCACTAGGTGTAGTTGGACAAATTATTCCTTGGAACTTCCCATTATTAATGGCTGCTTGGAAAATCGCTCCAGCATTAGCTGCAGGTAACTGTATCGTAATGAAACCAGCTGAGCAAACACCAGCTTCAATGTCTGTATTAATCGAGTTAATCCAAGATTTACTACCAAAAGGTGTTTTAAACATAGTTCAAGGTACTGGTCTTGAAGTTGGTAAACCACTTGCAACTAACCCACGTATCGCGAAAATCGCGTTTACTGGTTCAACTGCAGTAGGTCGCTCAATTATGCAATATGCAACTGAAAACATTATTCCTGTAACATTAGAACTTGGTGGTAAATCACCAAACATCTTCTTCCCAGATATTATGGATCAAGACGATGAGTTCTTAGATAAAGCAATTGAAGGTTTTGTATTATTCGCTCTTAACTCAGGTGAAATTTGTACAGCTCCAACTCGTGCATTAGTACATGAGTCAATCTATGACAAATTCATGGAAAGAGTTATGGAACGTATTAAAGCGATTAAAATTGGTAACCCATTAGACACTGAAACAATGATGGGTGCTCAAGCTTCAAAACAACAATTAGATAAAATCTTATCTTACATTGAAATCGGTAAAGAAGAAGGCGCTGAACTTTTAATCGGTGGTCACCGTAACGAATTAGAAGGTGAACTTGCGGAAGGTTACTATGTAGCTCCAACTGTATTCAAAGGTACAAACAACATGCGTATCTTCCAAGAAGAAATTTTTGGTCCAGTATTATCAGTAACTACATTCAAAGACTTTGACGAAGCAATCGAAATCGCAAACGATACAGTATATGGTTTAGGTGCTGGTGTATGGACTCGTAATGGCGAACTTGCTTACCGTGCTGGTCGTGCTGTACAAGCTGGTCGTGTTTGGACAAACACTTACCACCAATACCCTGCTCACGCAGCATTCGGTGGTTACAAACAATCAGGTATCGGTCGTGAAAACCACTTAATGATGCTTTCTCACTACCAACAAACAAAATGTATCCTAGTTGGTTACAACAAAGGATCAATGGGCTTCTTCTAAGATGGGAAAAGTCATTGCGACAGAAGCAGCTACAAAACTAATTCAACAGTTGCAAGCACAACATGGTGAGCTCATTTTCGTTCACTCTGAAGGTTGCTGTGATGGAACTTCACCCATTTGTATGACAAAGGGTGACTTCTATCTCGGTAGCCGAGATGAACAAATTGGTGAAGTTGCTGGTGTGCCCTACTATATGCACAACTCAAACTTTTCCTACTGGAAACACTTGCAGATCGTCATTGATGTGTCAGACGGGATGGGAAATTCCTTTTCTCTCGAAAGTACGGAGAATAAATCCTTTATCATCGGTGCGAAAGCACTTCAAGACTAACAAAAACCTTCCACTCAATTGGGTGGAAGGTTTTTTGTTTAGATCTGCACGGGCATTATACAATACACGCCATTTCTAATCTTACTTCTTTATTCTTCACATCATCATTCGTGTATGACATTGTATTAAACCCAATGATCTCAAAACCGTTTTTCAAATAAAATTGGATTGCTGAAAAATTGGATGTTTGCGTTTCTAACGTAATAAGTCGAACTCCTAGTTTGACCGCCCGTTCCTTAGCCTTTTCTATTAATCTAGTACCAATTCCATTTTTCTTAAACTCTTGCTTTACATACAAATCATGAAGCAATAAAGTATTGTTCCACTCCATTTTTTGAATGACCATAATTGCAGCTTCTTCCCCATTGATTTCTGCAACATAAACTTCCGCTCCCTCTTTATATGGCTCAAAGATCTCTTCTTCTAGCTCTTTTACAAAGGGTGTTTCAAAGTTCTCTTCCACTAAGGAAAAGTTCCAACCTTTATCGGTTCTTCCATATATGATTTCGTAATATTTCTGTGAAGTGTATTGATAAGAAACCTTTTTTCCTGCAGGATAATCTTCTTTATATATTTGTCGAATCGATAGCATTGACTCGCCCCCAATCTAGTAATCACTTTACACTTTCCCAATTTTCAGTCTATTATAATGAGGACAAGATTCATAGTGGGAAAGAAGAGTACATAAGTCAAAGTCGTTAGGAGAATCCCAATGAGTTATCCTCGAAATTATATTTTACTATTATTCGGTTTTGGTGTTTCAAACCTTGGCAACTGGATTTACCTGATTGCATTAAACTTAGCTGTTTGGCATTTAACTCATTCACCTGCAGCCGTTGCAGGACTGTACTTAGTTGGACCGATTGCTCGAATATTATGTAGCTTTTTTGCAGGCTCCATTATTGACCGGTCAAATAAGAAACAGATTTTAATATGGACAGATATTATACGAGGGATTATCGTTTGTATCATGCCTTTTATTTCTTCCATTTGGTTAATTTACACATTCATATTTTTTGCAAATATAGCAAGTTCATTTTTCGGTCCAAGTAGTACGTTTATGATTACTAAAATCGTTGAAGAAAAGGATCGTAAACGATTCAATGCGATTAATAGTATTCTTAGTTCAGGTTCCTTTATGATTGGGCCCGCTTTAGGTGGAGCTATTATTATGATGACGAATACGTCCATTGCTATGTGGATTAATGGTATTACCTTCTTCATCTGTGCACTGGCTCTATCATTTTTACCTAATATAGAAACTTCCGAAAGCAATACGAGACAAATGATAACGTTTCAAATACTACGTTCTGATTTTCAACATGTTATCCAGTTCAGCCGCGAACATAAAATATTGCAAACATTTTTTATTGTCTTTTCCATTGCGTTAACGATTACATTCGCCCTTGACTCACAAGAGTTAACCTTTCTAAAAGACCATCTTCATGTGTCCGATTCCATCTATGGAGTTGTTGTCAGTGTTGCAGGTGTTGGGGCAATTTTAGGTGGAGCTGCAGCAGCCATCTATGTTAAAAAGATTTCTCTTGTTTCCTATATAGGTGCTGGATTTTCTATCACATTATTAAGCTACGTTATTTTTTACATGTCTCAAAGCATTATCGTAGCGGTCATTTCATTTGTCGCACTGGGGTTCTTTATGGCATTTTGTAATACTGGTTATGCCACACTCTATCAAAAATCAATCCCTCCAGAAATCATGGGGAGATTCGGTAGCATACTAAACTTATTACAAGGCATTCTACAAATTGTCTTTACATTCGTACTTGGTTTAGTGGCAGAGTGGTATTCTGTACAAGCTATGACAAGTATATTTGCATTTATTGCTCTGTTACTTGCGATCTATCTATATATCCATCTAGTTAAACATAAACCGTATTTCCAATCAGGAGAAGATATGTAATTCTTCTACTCCCCTTCAAATAATAAAACCCTCCAAAACAAAGGAGGGTTTCCTATACTTAATCTTTTATTTTCGTACTTCATTTATGATTTCAATATACTGCAAATCCCCGTACCCGAGCGTAGGGAATAATGTAATTAACTGTTTCACTAATTCTCCAGTCGATAAGTGCTCGTTATTCTTAATAAATTTTGTTACATCATTAGGTTCCGTTTGCATACTCAAGTACAGCTCTACTGCTTGATACATCACCGGTAATAGATTTGCTTTCGGCTTTTGATGGTGAAGAAGTACCTCTTCATACACTCCACGATAATTGCCTAATTGAAGCTCCGTTTGACTTACTTTAAATTCATCATCTCGGAAAGTGTTTAAAAATACTCTCCCTGTATATTGCGCCTGTTCTAAATAAGCCAATATTGTTAGCAAGTTCATCTGACAAAATACATCTTCTCCAAACCATAAGACAATGTAGTTATATTGTTTATGAAACAGTGGAGTTAATGAGTCTATCACTAACTCGGTATAATGCCGAGTAGTGTCGTGGTGGCCAGCAGCACGAATTCGAATAAATTCATCGTCAAAGATTTGTCTCGTCGTTGGATGAACACACATTGCTTCATTAAAAGGAACGTAATCCGAATTTCCCATGAGCTTTTTAGTCTTAAACTCTTCATACATCATCTGACCGTTTAAAATATTTAAGACATCCTCATCAAATAATTCACCATTTGATCTTTGCAGTAGTTTGACTTCATTCATTACATCCACTCTTTCGGCACTCTCCCTTTGGTTAACAATAATTTTCACAAATGACTGTCATTTGCTGTATATATTCTTTCATAAACTACACCTCTAATTTAATTATAATGAGATGTTTTCTAGTTTATTTGATAATTGTTGTGATTTCTAATAAGAAAGCGCCATTCTCTCTGCTTGGAATGGCACTTCACCGTTTACCTCATTCTCGGAAGTTTTATTTTAATAATAAACCACTTACCCTCTAACTTCGCATCCATTTTCCCATTCATCTTCTCAACTAATTTCTTCGATAAATATAGTCCTAACCCGCTTCGATTCATAATCTACTTTATATATTTTCGTCATACAATGACCTCCATAGATAAAAGGTTGCGTAGGCCTGCCAACCTTTCCAACCTGCAGCATAACCTTCTATTTCTTCAATCGACGGTTTCTTCTCAAGACCTAATACATTTTTAAGACCATTATGAAGTCCTACATCCGCTATTGGGAAAGCAGTCGCTTCATGTAAGCATTTCATCAATACATAATCTGCTGTCCATGCCCCAATTCCTCGGATTGACATTAATGATTTTTTCATTTCATTATAATCTTCTCTCTGTAGCAATAATTCTTTCGAAAGTTTACGAGTTACCATTTCTTTAGCAATGCCAATGATATATTCTGCCTTCCTTGTAGAAATTTGAAGTTTCGTTAGATCTTCTACAGACAAAGTTGCAATCTCCTCAAAGGAAGGAAAGACCCAGAATTCATCTCCTTCGAAAGTAATCGATTCCCCAAATTGTTCAACAAACCGTTTCTTTAATGTATAAGCAAATGTTAAATTAATTTGCTGTCCCATTACTGCCCACACAAGTGCCTCAAACAAATCTGGAATGCACATAATCCGCAAACCCTCATATTTTTGGACAAGCATCTTTAACACTTTATCACGACTTGCTAATCGATAAAATTCCCCTAAATCCTGATCCAAGTCAAACCATTCCCAAACGTACTCTCCTACTTTTTTACGCTCTACAATAGAGGGAGGCCCTAAAGGAAACTCAACTTTTATACTTTCATCAACATTTTTCAATGTGAATAAAACCAAAGAATCATTCACTTTTAATAGTTTGTACACTACTCCCTCTTTAATTTGATGTAGGATTTCATGATTAGCCCTCCCTAAAAAGACTAAGCATTCCTCAAAATTAAATTCCTGGGGAGGACAAATTTCAATATACGATTTGTGATCAATCCAATTCATTTCGGAATTCCTTTCTTTAAAAGCTTCCTTATATTTGAATTCATTTTAGCAAGTAACTCACACGAATTGCATCCTTATTCTTGTTCTTACGTTTTGTTTAATCCATCATTCCGGTTACACTCGAATTAACATCACAATTATTGTAAATGTTACTAACATTTGTTTACAAATAAACTAACATTATATTATTATGTTTATGGAGGTGATAATTTGAAATTTCAAAATATATCAACAAAAGAGTTAGTGAAGGGCTATCAGTTACAGGATTCTGAATATCACTGTCTATTTTGTAGCGAATCCTATCACACCGATGAAATTTACCCCTATGAAGATAAGCTATTAACTGCTGAAGGAAGAATGAAAAAACATATTTTAACTGCCCACGAATCCTCTTTTCACGCCATCATTCAATTAGACAAAAAAACGACTGGACTAACTGACGTGCAAGTCGAAATGCTACAACATTTCTATGAGCAAATACCTGACCTGGAAATAGTAAACAGAAGTAGTGTAAAAAGTATTTCTACTGTAAGGCAGCACCGCTTCAAATTACGGGAAAAGGAGCGACAAGCTAAGATGTTCTTAGCACTGATGCAATTAATTAATGATCCCGAAAAATACAAGATTCATAAAGGAGCAAAACAAGTGGATGAACGTTATAGTATCGACCGAGAGGAAAGAGAAAAGGTTCTAAATACGTATTTTAAAAATGGTTTAGACGGTGGTATTGACTTAATTCCAAGTAAAGAGAAGAAAAAGTTAATCATTCTTCAACATATTTTAAAGCGATTTGAAATAGGAAAAACATACAATGAAAAAGAAGTAAATGAAATTTTAAAAACAGTCAACGCGGATTTTGTATCATTACGACGTCATCTAGTAGAGTATGGCTTTATAGACCGGAGTAATGATGGTTCTTCTTATTGGGTTAAAGAATAAAAAAGAAATTGTACCATCTTGAGAAAAGGAATTCCAAACTGTCATATAGAATAGTAGTGTTGCAAACTTACTTAAAGGAGTAACTACATGTTCTTAAATGCAAAATTAGAAACGGATCGGTTGATCATCCGCCCGTACAAAATTGAAGACATTGACCAAACCTATGCCGTTGTAAGTGAAAAAGATTTCTATCAGTATATACCAGAGGAAATTCCAGATCGAGAAGGCGTTCGGAAGATTATTGAGTGGTCAATTACTCAGAATCAGAAGAATACAGCTGATAAAATCTACAAATTTAATCTCGCTATCATTCACAAAGAGGATGGCAAAATTATAGGTTACTGCGGGCTTGGACCGGATGACTTAGGAATGGGCGAAACGGAGATTTATTACGGAATTTCTTCTCAGTATAGAAAGCAAGGGCTTGCCCTCGAAGCAGCAAAAGCTACTTTGGAATATGGCTTTGAAGTTATTGGATTAAAAAAGATAATGGCTTTTGCGGATTATAGAAACCTTCCTTCCCTGAAAATATTAGAAAATCTCGGGATGAAGTACCACTTCAGAATTAGCCACCTTCAAGAAGAGTTAAGCGATTTTGAGGGTCAGTGCTATTATTCGCTTACAGCCGAAGAGTATCTTAAATCGTTGTAATCCTAATTGCAGGAGATTCATCTGATCACAAATCTCCTGCTCATACCTTTTCTACCCGTTTATTTTCTTCATTTGATACTGTTCAGTAGAGACCTTTAACCCCTGCTCTATAAAGTAATTAGATACCGGATTAGACGCAGAGAAATTAATCGTTGTAATATTCACAGGTTCAGTTGTAATACTCGCAATAAATTTAGGAATGTACTCCACTTTCTCTTTATCTAACAACTCTAATTGATGAAAAACGATTCGATCTAATTTCTTTTCATCATTCCAAACTCTTCGATAAATTGCATATCCTAACGGCTTATCTACATCATTATAAAACACCTTAGCTTCACCTTGTTTTGCACTTTGCCAACCGCATTGCCATGGCACATCTTCTTTATAAAACGATAATCCTGAAAGCTGTTCTGGTCGGATTAAGTCATCTTTTATCCCAAGAGAGCCGCTTACTTCTGGCTTATATTCACCTGATATAAACAATAAATGATCAGTAATCTCATAACCATACTTTTCATACAGTTTTATTGCTCGTTCATTTTCTTTAATTACTTCAAGGGTCGCAACTTCAACATTCTCTTGCTTATAAATTTCTAATGTTTCTTCCATAATAGCTCTCGAAACGCCTTTTCCACGATAGTCCGTTGCAACACCTGTACCGCCATTCCAAGCAATCTTTTTGCCATCCACCTGTCTAAACCCATTCAAAACGATTCCTACAGGGTTGTTTTCGTCAAAAGCAACAATTGATTGGCTTGGAGATAAACCTTCTCCTACAAGTCGATTTAGAAATGCCTCTGCATTTAATTTTATCTGGACAAAATAACCTTCAAATCCCTCATTCCAGGCTGTTAGCACATCATCCAAAGTACATTGAGCCAACTTTTTAATGTTCATTCTCTTTTCCCCAATTCTATGAATATGTCTTACAAAACTAGCAAATTCTATATTAAAATGCCGAATTCCTTCTGCTTAAGTATGTAATACAAAGTTTTTTATATCCCAATGTACTTCTCATTTACAATTATCATAGAATAAAAAGCGACAGTTCTTTATGAACTGTCACGCTTCTTTTTTACGTTTAACATATTTACTAATGACACCCACTATTTGTTCAATAGCTTCCTTCGATTGTTCGGTTAGTTCCTCAAACTTAAATGCAATCGATTGAGCATTTAAATTTATATTAAGACCCGCATTCGTATCCCTACGGAATGCTAATATAGCCTCAAGCTCTGTTCTTAAATCATCTGGCAGTAAGCGTCGATCAAATCGCCAATTCACCAAATTTGGTTCTAGCTGTGTAGAATTAATCCCCTCATATTGTATAGCCCCAACACGTATTGCTCGATCTTCGAGAAGCTCATGGTCTAAAAATAATTGAATGGATTCTTTGTTTTTTGCATTTTCAGGATATAAGCCTGCTTCCCTTGCTTTTTCTCGAATGTAATTGAAAAGTGGTGTGATTTGAAATTCATTCCATACTTCGTACATATCCATTCCCCCTTTGTTTGATTAAAAAATAAGTTGTTAATCTTTTATATATGTTCGTTTTTTCGTCACAATTACCCTTTAATGAAAAAAAATTTTTATATTAATAGCAATTATCATATGAAATTACGATGATAATATTCTTTAAACTGAGTTTTCAATAATAATTAATCAAATAAACAAAAAGAGAAAACACTGTAATTCGTGCTCTCTCTTCCATTTTTCTACTTTTCAACGGGTTCATTTAATTTTTCTAATTCTCTACCTAATAATTTTGCTAATTCCAACATACCAAATTTTTGTTCTAATTCTTCCGCGTCTGAATTGTAGTTTGTATTTGTATTAACGTCGTACGTATATACAGTTCCTTCTGCATCAACGATAAACTCAATTCCTGCGACATCAATGTCGTTCCCTTTTAAGAACTGTTTATATTTTCCAATAAGTTCCGTACGAGGATTGTCGTATATACGGAATTTCAATAGATCTTTTGGTTCTTCACCAACTGGGCAGTATAAGTCGCCGATTTGACAAGCATCTGCAGGACATAATTCAAAACCTTCCGATGTATCAACTCGTACTGAGTAAATATATTCGCCACCAACAAACTCTACACGAGTAATCGATGAATCAGGTGATTGAACATATTCTTGTACAAGTGTGATTCCATCAACAGAATCTTCAAAAGTCGGTTTATCTAGATGTTCTTGAAGTGCTTCTAGTGAAAAGAACAATTGAACACCTAACCCTTTTCCAGCACGGTTATGTTTCGTAATGAAAGGAACTTTATTCAACGCTTTAGCCGCTTCCATAATCTGCTCTTTCCCAACAGCTGCAACAGTTTTCGGAACGCGTATTCCGTATTTTTCTAATTGTGTATATTGTTTCACTTTACTAACCTCAAGGCGTAATGCATTGCTACCATTTAACACTTTTCGCCCATAGAACTCTAACCAATCAATAACAGCCGTCGCTAGTTCTGGAGCAAATCGATGGTTACGTGTATGCGATGAGGCACTCATTCGATTATAAAAAATACCTTCAGGTGGAGCTTCATTTAAATTTACAATGCCCTCGTCTAAATGCCAAGATTCATAAGGGATATTTAGTTCATCTAATCTTTTTGTTAAATGCACAGTCCAATCATCATTTTCGTGAATGATATAAACTTTTTTCGTCATCATTAAATCACCTCGTATTTCCATCATATCTTATCTTATTAATCATATCAATTTAATAAACATTAAATTTAATCAACAAAAAAACTCTGTAGTTGTAATGAACTACAGAGTAAAAATAGGTGCTACTCTAATGGCGCTTTGTGTTACAAAGTATAACAATTCAATTATTGCTGTTCTTCTACAATTTGTTCAACTTCGTCTAATTGTTGCTTAATTGTTTCTAGGTGATCTTTATTTTGTTCGACCATGTCTAGATGTTCATTATGCTCCAATGCATTTTGAAATGCATTTTCCGCGTGTTCGATGGAATTAAAAGCATGTTCGATGGCGATCTCCTGTGGATGGGACATCGCTTGTTTTACCGCGCGCTCTGCTCTTTGAACAGAGTTTCCAAACAAAGTACTTGGATGATCCTGTTTCCAACTTCCACTTGAATGTTTCGGTTTCGTCAATTGCCTCATCCCTTCATTATCATTTTCTTGACTTACTATGGTTAGTATTCAGTGAATGATATCGAAATATGTAATGACGATTTAGCCAATACTTAGCGGAATGAACAATTGATTCTTGTACATAGTTTTAGTTGTTGGATTCATACTATTCATAGTTAATTTAACCGAGGATTTAATTAAAAACCATACCAAAAGATCAGATGTTTAGCAAAATTTACTCTAAATTGTCATTCATCCAACCCATAAAGTTTTTAAGTAAAAATTCTTTCCCCACTTCGTTGTAAACAACCTTTTGATATTCGCGACCATTAAAGCTTCTCGCTATACTTTCAATGCCATATCCTTCAGAGTTTTCATTAGTAACCGTATTCGTTTTGCCCTCTTCATCAACCATTTCACTTAGTATTCCAAGTTCTTTAAGCTTTTTATTAATCATTTGGCCAGTTAATTTTTTACTAACTTGAGGATCGATGACTTTGTTGATTGCTTTTGCAAATTCATTAATACCTATCTTTCCAGTAGGAAGTTTTACGCTCTCAAGTTGTTCTTCAGTTATAACGAATTTTTTAGGTTTAACAGGCGGAAGAGTTTTTTGTTCAATTTGAGTTGTCAGATGATCTACGAGGAAATAAAACGATCGTAAAATTTTCGGGTTATTTAAGAAACTTTCATCATGGATTGGTATACCTGATAGTGGATTTTCACCATTTGCTAGTTTTTCTATTAATCTTTTGGATTCTAAAAGCTTTTGAGTATCTGTGGTCATTTTTCACCTCTCCAATTTCCATAATGGACGCAATATATATGGCTGTATTGTATTTTCAGAATAAGTAAAGAAGTCTTCTGGCAAGGTCCCAATGATGACTTTAAATTCTCCTTCTTCATAACGAACAAGGTAACTTCTTTCTTGGTCAGTTTCTTCCGAGAAGTAAAGTTTTTTAAACTCGTCAATATGTTTATTTGTAATCCTACAATTGTATAAGTTTGTTGTCTTATAACCATCTTTTGTTCTCAATACGTAAACACCAAAACCTTCCTGTTCATCGATGATTAGTTCATCATCTTCGTGAGCATCTTCTATCTCACTAGCACAATTAAAGAAATGATCTCTGTTCCATTTAAAATATCTATTATAGTTGTAACCGCAACGAGGACATTTGATAATAACTTCATCAGTACGATAATAATAATCCGCAATCGCCATCAAGCTACATTTAGGACATGTTACATCTTCTATAATTGAGCCCAATACATATTACCTCCTACATTTTTTCAAATGATACGTACATTATTAGTTTGGATTAACAGTTTGAGTGGGGAAGGGGAAGTATTGAAGTGAAGGTAATTCTATTTTATTTCCTTTACTGTTTTTGTCAAATTGCTCATATTTCTCATTTAATTGGAAAAGTTAATTTTTAGCACCTCAAAAGATGAAAGTGGAATTTTCGATAGGCTTTCAAATCCTTTGGTGGAACAAAAAAATATTTTCACAGTCTTTTCGCATATGAAAGGTTAGTTTATATGGCTCTATAGGGTTGATATCGGAAATTTACTATCCATATCATAAAAACACAAAATAATTATAGAAATCAAAATGTTGGAATATTATTAAGTTATTATTTTTTTGCTCTTCATTATTAGAGAAAAAAAAGCCGAATCCCTTTATTATTGGATTCGACCTACTTTCTCTATCAATTTCAATGTCTTGCAACCTATATTACGGACAAGTTTTTCAAGTCTTTTTACCTACTGTTAAATTATTCAAATAAAGGAACTTTTGTGCTAAAATAAAATTGTAATAGTTTTTGGGCTCAAGGGTGGTTGGCTCACTCCAGTAGAAAGGAGTGATGCCATGACAGTCTCAGAAGCACTAATGTTGGCAATTTCATTTTCAACATTAGTCATCGCGATCCTGTCTTTTAACGTAAAAAAATAACCCACCTTTGAGTTGGTAGCTCAGATGGGTTAGGTAATACCTTCTTTTCTGGAGCCAATCCCTTGTTGGGACCGACTATTGCAAGGACTGTTTGATGTTGCAGCATCAAGCAGTCTCTTTTATTATTTATGTTGTTAACCTAATTATACTAATTTTCGACAGATTTAACAAGATTGTATCCCCAATGCATATTGTATGCACTTGGATTACAATACATTCCATATATTTTACTCTTTTTCTTAATTTTCTCTTAAACTACTCATCCAGAGTGAAAAATAGCTAATTTATTCTTCTGAATGCTCCTCCCTTTTGTAAACGATGATTAGTTACTTCAACAATATGTGCCACAAATCGATCTTTCTTTTTCCATTTCATTACTTTCTTTGCAGGATCCATTCCGAATTCTGAAACGATGTCTTTTAACTGATCTACTTCTAATTGGTTTAGTGAATCAAGAAGTGTACCTTCTCCATGTTCTTCTAAAATCGTTTCTGGGTTGAAAAGCGCAGCATTTCGTCTACGTGTTTTCCTTTTAGAAGTAACGCTTGGAAGAGCGGTATTCGCATGTTCAGTTGGGTTTGCTGCAGAAAGTTCTCCAGCCCCTCTGCCGCCCCACCCTCTACTAGTTTGATGTGGCTTTTTCTCATTTGCATTGAAAATCCCCCTAATCTTCTTTGCAAATTCATGATTCGCATTTACTTCTTGCACAATAATTTTAAATAGTTGTTCCAACTGTGTTTCAATTTTCATTTCGTTCATACCTCTCTACGATTTCATTTGCTAGGTTATAGAAAGCATCGAATTGACCACCATACCCCCATTTCTGTCGGAATGTTGCATATTCCATTGTGAAGTCTGCTGCACTTGCCATTTGGTTGTTTTCTTTAAATACTGCATTAAACAAAGGAGCGTCGATCTCTCTTTGAAGTTTTGCACGATTTGTTTGATGTACATTGGAATTTTCCTTAAATTTTGTAATTACAATCCCTAATGTTTCTATTGGATAGCTAATCTCCCATGCAAAATCGTTCACACGATTAATAATTTGCGGAATGCCATATGTAGAAAGAACATCAGGGATCGTTGGAATAATATAACCATTTGCAATGCGTAGCCCATTAAGTGTGATTAAACCTAAATTTGGCGGACAGTCAATAATAATATAATCGTAGTGATTGAAAATAGGCTGGATGCCTTTTCTTAAAATGTCATATGGATGATTCGTATAAAATCTTCCTCTTGGAATTCTTGTTAAATCGTCTTGAAGGTTAATTAAATCGAGGCTTGAAGGGATTAAATCTAAATTCATAACGGACAAAATATTAGATACATTCCGTTGAAGTGTTCTGTTCAAGTCAAATGTGAACTCTTCTGGATGAAGTGCACTTTCAAATAGCCTTGCTAACGTGTAGCCATTATCATTTAAGTCCTTCCACCGATGTTCTCCGATCAACATCGTCGTACCATTGGTTTGAGGGTCAAGGTCTATGAAAAGTACCTTCTTCTTAAATTCCGATGACAACATCTCTGCTAGCCCTACACTAGTCGTCGTTTTCGCTACTCCACCCTTTAAATTAATGACTGGTATTACAATCGCCAAATAATCAGATCCCCTTTCAAAGCAATGTCTCTATTAATATATGGCTAGATTCAAAGACTATGTATAATCGAAAATCTCGTTTTTCTTGTGGAATTACTATCAGTTTTAAAGGATACCTGTGATAAACGGAGAATATGTAATACATTAAACAGATTATGGTCGGATTCTCTAAGACATGCAAGAAAGCTTAAACGAGAAGTTAAACTTTGAATGTTTGGGGTGTTTAGGTGAAATATTTTGCGATTTCGTTCATTGCAGGTGTGTTTTTATTTCTGTATATTATTTTCCCAATTATGGATGCCTTAGAGGTTCCAAGACCCTTTGAATTTCTTGGAATATTTATTGCTCAAAACCCATTTTGGATCGGTGTTTTCGGTTCATTATTAATATTAATTTTTCTAGTTTTTTTATATAAGCTGATTAAGAGAAGGAAGTACGTTTAGTTATAGGATTACAATAAAAAAGTCGAATCCATAAAGGATCCGACTTTTTCTATTTTAATCTCCCACTTCCCCAAGTGTTTACGGAAACGGATGAGGTTTTAAATTTAACTCTACTCCGTCCGATAATCTTTGTAGTCTCTCCGACTCTAAAAGCGCTTCTTTTTCATATGGTAAAATTAATAAACTCGGAGTAACCACTCTCAAACTGACTAAATTTAATTCTCGAATATCAACTGTTGTTAAATCTTTATAATAAATATCCGTTTGACTCGCGACAGACTGAATCATCTCTGTAAACGTATATTCTTGTTCAATTGATTCAAAATTCTTCACTTCTATTTCAGGGCTAATTACTTCTGATAACACACTGTCATCAAACCCTTTGAAATAGTAATAAGTAGATCCTTCTTTCGACATGTCTAAGTCAGAATTTGAATGATAGACACTCTTTTCTTGCAATGTGACGTATCCACTAATCGCTTCTTCAATCGACTTTTTAATAGCTTTACTTAATTTTCGGTTCGT
Organism: Ureibacillus acetophenoni; assembly: GCF_900220965.1. Taxonomy (GTDB): domain Bacteria; phylum Bacillota; class Bacilli; order Bacillales_A; family Planococcaceae; genus Ureibacillus; species Ureibacillus acetophenoni. The sequence continues at coordinate 44,050 of NZ_OBQC01000015.1, forward strand.
TGATGCTGTCATATAAAAACCTATTGAATCATTCGCCTTAATTACAGTCAATATTGTAAAGGATTTTATTTCTGGTTGAGATATATCATAAATCCGAAGCGAGTAATTCATATTTTCCATTGACTGTATTAATTTATTTAGTTTCTTAGTTTTTAAACTATCTAATGAAATTTCATAGTTTACTTTTCTCAATAACCATGAAAGCATAAATGCATCTTTTTCTATACATTCATTCAAAGCATTTTCAAACGCAGCGTCAAAACATGGCCCAGATGCTAAACCTGTTGATACAACATCTCGAAACCTTTTGTATTGATTTGGTATTAACAAGTAAACCGTTTCGATAGGTAAATAAACTGTATCACCTGTCATATAGTTGTTGGCTAGAACCCAATTATGTTCACTATTCTTATTATACTGTTCAAACTTGTCTTGATTTGCATATTGCTCATTTGTATATCGATTGAAATGTAGTGGCGGAATGCATGGATAGTCCAAATCATTAATTGGTCGCTTTACAATATCTATTGGGTTCATAATTCCAGCACAATAGCGCTCGATCGCTTCCCCTACTGCATGGGATTTCGCTACATGGTAATCCATAGAAAATCCTGTTCCTGGAAAGATCCTTTGACCACTTTTTTGTTTAATTATGGCCATATATCGATGAAATTGGTTGTTCATCATACTTATAGGAACACTTTCTATCGTATGGATTAGCTTTTCTTGATACTTTTTAGAACCGTTTACATGATTCATCATTAGCACCCCTTTTGCTTTGAAATAGATTTGCCCAAAAACAAGCGACCTCTTTTCTTCAGTCAATCAACATGGCTTTTGCGATAAATAGACAGGACCCATAAATAAACTACCGTCTGCTATACCAAATTGAATCAACGGTACGTTTATTTCCCTTGATAGTTCTGATACTTCATTAAAGAAAATAGTCTCATAGTCAAAATCAAATGCAATAATGATATCTACTTTAAAATTCGTTTTTTCGATGTTTTCTATATGATTAACTCGTATATCGTGAGCAAAATTCTCACTACTAATACATTGCTGTATTTCTTCTGAAAGGTTTTTAGTTATAATTAATACACTTTTATCCTCTTTCGAATGGAACTTATTGAGTAGACCTTGAGTAAAAAGTTTATTTAAGGTGTTGTTAATTAGTGAAATTGACTTTTCTGATAATGTTTCAATATTCTTTTCGTTATTTAACTTTGAAGCAAATCCACTTGTTCTTACCTTATTATATGAAGTTACTTTTGATCGGAATATTACATTACCAGATTCAATTTTTCTCTCTTGAAGTTTTGCAAACATACTCATCCCTCCATTTCTTATAGGAACACTTGATTTTATCTTTATGCAAATTATTGAAATCAATTCATCTACCTGTGTTACTATTAATTATAGGACATTTCTGAATTTTTCAAATCGAACAAACTTTATCAACAACCCCCACTTAAAGTGGTGTTATAAAACAAATTTGAGGAAAGTGAGTCTACCTTTCTCTCTTTTTATGAAAGTTTGACTAAATAATATAAGTTAAAGTGCCAAAAAAAATCCCGTTTGTGAAAACATTGAATGAGATTTAACTTTTACCAACTTTATGTAATAATGAGATTAATTCGGAGGGATTTAATATGAAAATAGGAGATATTATTAAATTCAAACGGATTGAACAAGGAATTAGCCAAGAAGAACTAGCACAAGGAATATGCACCAATTCCTATTTAAGTCGTATTGAAAACAACCACGTCACACCAGACGAAGAGATCTATCGTCTGCTACTTGGAAAACTTGGAGCGGACTATGATGAGGTTATCTACAGCTCCATAGAAATGGAAAAAGATCTCGATGACTGGTACGCGCATTTAACTAAAAAAACTCCTTTAAAAAAGGAGTTATCACATTATTTAAACCTCGAGAGTCAACTTAACCAAGGTTTAGTTATTAAATATAAAATCATCTATTCGCGTTATCTTTTAACTATTGAAAAATACAATCAAGCGAAAGAGATTTTGGATGATGTGTATCAAGTTTTACCTAGTCTAAATAATTATGAAAAATTTATTTTCATCAATACTTATGTAGTTTGTTTTACTATTTTAAATAAAAATGAAGATGCAATTCAAATTTTCGAAGAGTATACGCAAGACCACAATATCAATTACGGTACAAAAGAAGAACATGGAAATTTATATTACAATATCGCTCTTTGTTATAGACGTATTCGTTCCTATAAAGCTTGTATTGATTACGCAAAAAGAGCTTTAAATGAATATAGTGACCAATATCATCTTAACCGAATGGTGCAGACTCTGGTACTTTTAGGTATTGCATATAACAATATCTACGAATGGGACAAATCGATTAAATATTATAAACAAGCCTTACATATTGTGGAACAGCTTAATATTTTTTCTGATTATGAAAAAATTATGATTTATAACGACTTAGGTTATTGCAGCGAGTGTCAGAATCAATATTATGATGCTATACATTATTATCAATCTTCCTTAAAAATTGAGCCAAATAACTTTAATATATTATCGAATTTAGCAAGAACTTATTATAAAATTGGAGATTTTAAAGAAGCAAAAGTTTACTTAAATAAGGCAAATCAGGTTATGGAATCTACGAAAGTGAATGATTCATATATCATTTCTAATAATCTACTGAATTGCTTATTATTTATAGATTACAAAGATATGGATGAAATATTCACAACCTTAAATTCTAATTTTCCACATATCGTAAAAAACCGTATCTATGAATTAATCATATTCTACTCAAAAGAATTTGGTGCGATATTAGAAAAACATAAGTTTTATAAAAAAAGTAATGAGCTCTATAAATATGCCTTTGATGCTTACGCAAATCTCTTAAAGGGAGGTGAAAAGAACAATGTCTAACAAAATGAAAAAAATAGTTCTAGCACTTGCTTTAGTATGTGGATTCGCAGTTTATACTGCTTCTCCTACAGAAGCTTCAATCCATGAAATCGATCCAAAACCAGCTCTTAAACCAATGAGTATCGGAATTGGTGGATTCACATTGGATCGCTAATTATTGTAAACCTTCTAATTTAACCATATTTCGTTAAAATGCCACTTTGGTCTGAACTTGCATTGTTCAGATCCTTTTTTTATTTTGGAAGATAAATACGATTGTTATTTAATATATTTATATTACATCATCTATTAAGGGAGCCTTGTATTGAAAGTTAAAATAATGCATGTCGCTAGAGTTTTCTTGGGAATTATCTTTTTAGGTGCTGGCATTAATGGGTTCATAGTAGGGTTCGGCTTTGACCCAATCGCCCCTACTAGTCCTGCAGCAATGGCCTTATTTGAATTTGACTATTTGTTATTTGCGGAAAAAGGACTTGAAATCATTTGTGGGATATTATTATTAGCTAATCGTTTTGTCGTTCTCACACTTGCTGCATTATCTGCAATTATCGTAAATATTTTACTCCTTCATATTTTCTTAGATTGGTCGTTACTACCGCTAGCCATTGTGATGTGTATAGCTTATGGTTATTTGGTTTATTACTACTGGCATTACTTTAAACACTTATTTGATATGAAGGCGAAACAATCTTAATCGTTCAACTAATAAAACGCTTGAATTATGCGAGTACCCTCTTTAATAAAGGCAACCATTCTTCAAGCGTTTTATTTCTGGAGCATCTTATTTAGATCTTCCCTACTTCAATCAATAATGCTTAACGAGCTTGGTAAACCCGTAACTTTTCATTCAACTTACGATACACAACCTTCATTTCAGGCTCTGTGCTCGCTTCCACCGCTTCATCTATCTCCATCCAAGCGATATCGCTATTTTCATCAGGTTTAATTTGCGTTAATTCATCTTCATCAGCTTCTAGCAAGTATGTAACATTTAAGTGGACATGTGTTGCAACATGCTGCCCTCGCTTTTCGTGGGCTGGGACTCCTAAAATTTCGATAGAATAAATATCACTTGAAACAGGCTCTACATTTACTAACCCTGTTTCTTCTTTCGCCTCTTTTATGGCTACATAAAGTAAGTTCTCTTCCCCATCTGCATGTCCACCAACCCACGACCATGAATTATAGATGTTATGATACGCCATTAATACTTTCGTTCGTTCTTTATTTACTAACCAAGCAGACGCTGTAAAATGAGCAAACTCATTTTCCCTCGTTAACAAGTTATCAAATGTATCCATATAACGGAGGATGATTTCTCGGTCCTTCTCTTCTTGTGCATTGCACGGGGTATACTCTTGAAATTGTTTTTTTAGATTCATACAGTACTCCTTTTGTTACTTCTAATAATTGCTTCGTTTTAATTATACATTATCTTAAATAATAAAAGCCTACCCACAACACGTGGACAGGCATTTAAACCAGCTCATTATTTTTCTACAATCGCAAAGTAGTTTCCTTCTTCATCAGCAAAATTAAATACTTTTCCTTCTGGTACATTAACTATTACACCAACTGTAATACCTTTACTCTTAAAATCTTCATAAACTTGCTCAAGATTGTCTGCATAAAACAATAAAGAAGGTGTACCTACGTTTACTTCAGGCTCCAGTTTTGCAACTAGTTCCTTGTTTTGTAGAACAAAACTCGTTTCCGCGCTCTTTGTTGGAGCGATTTCATACCAACTCATCCAAAACTTTATGGCAGCCTCTTGGTCATTCACATAAATCATCACTTGTCCTAGTTTTCTAATCATCTGCTACACCCTCTCATACCAAGCATTAGTATCAAATGATTATTATTTTGACAAACTCATTATGCTTTCAACCGTCATTGTATATACAGAGATTTATTCATACATAAACTGATAAATAAATCGTCGGTGGCTTCCAACCATTTGTTCTGGCAATTCATTACTCTTAAAATATTGAACATCTACCGTTTCAGGTGTTTCGAACTGAATTTCTCCTTTGACTTGGTCTGTTATAAACACAGCAGTTACCGAATAAAACTCGTCACCGTTTTCACCTTTCACATAGGTATCTTCACCAGAAAACACCGCTAACAATCTTAAGTTTTGAATATGTAAGCCAGTTTCTTCTAATACTTCTCGAATAGCCACTTGTTCAAAACTTTCACCTAGATTCATCAACCCACCTGGTAATCCCCATCTTCCTTCGGGTCGTTTTTGTAGTAATACTTCACCTTTGTTATTGCGAATAATTACAACAGCCCCTGGTAAAATTAACGGCTTTGTCCCTACGTGTTGCCTTAAATACTTATAATATTCCATTTGTCCTATAGACCCCTTTTATTTATCTTCAAATTTATCATTTTGTATTATATTTAGAGCCAAAAAATCTTTCTTAGCATTTGTCCTTGTTTCACATCTATTTCATTCTAACAGTTAATATGTATGGTGCAATAAACTAAAAACAATAAGTGAATGTCCCTACAGTAAATAATTTTCAAGAATATAATAAAATGATACAAAATTTGGAGTAATTATTTTTAGTATGTAAGCGTATACAGTAATATATGTCGCTTGTGATGTTCACTGTGTATGTCTCTTCTTGGATCGCTATTGCAGTGGCTCTTAGATTTTTTGATAATAGTTGTTCTAATAAGAAAAAAGTTGTTAGTTATTATAACCCTTTTCATACACCTCACTTTTAGTCGATTCCTTATTCTAGGGATCGACCTTTTTATTTTGTTCTTCATTGTTTCGTGAATTTTTGACATGTTATGTGGTATTCTGTGAATTATTTCCTTGGAAATAATCGGATTTTGTTACTGAGTGGTCAAAAATAAGAATTAATATATCAAATTCCGACAATTTAAAAGTTTAAAACGCACGGAAATTGACACCATGCGTTGCATTAATTTATTGTTCAAATGACTTGAAAATTTTTTTAATTCGCTTTCTTTGAGGTTCTGTCATGTACGGTTCTCTTTCTTGTAAAACTTGAATGAACTCCTCTTTATTTTTTTCATTAACTGCAATCAACGTACTTTCTGCATGTTGTGGCACTTCTTTTGTTCTGCAGTTTTTTAAGTGTTCAATTAGGAACGGAAATATTTGCTCGTTATTTTCTTCGCTAGAAGCAGCCAATTTTGCTAGTGTAATTATCCCTTTATCCACTGTTATAACCGAACCAATTTTTATAGCAAGTTGAATTTCGTGTAATTGTTCCATAAGTAATTCCGTCTTTAACTCAGCAATGGTTGTTATTGCCTGCATTGCTCCCCACACCATCCGATTGTCTCGACTTCTCAACAGCTCAACAAATACAATCGCATGATCACTAATTAATTCTGGCTTTACTTGTCCAATTTCGTAAGCAACTTTTATACAATCATGTCGTATTTTTTTGTCTTTGTTGGAGAGGTTCTCAATAATTTCATGAATCCCTGTTTTATTCTCACTTGCAAGTTCCTGTGCGAGCTCAATATTCGGTTCTTCATCACGGCGATCAAGCTGTGATGCTAATTTGTTTATTATTGTCATTCCAAGCTCCTTCTTTATTTTATTCAAATAGTAAAAACCTGTCTTTCTCCTGAAAAAGGAGGCAGTGAAGATTTCACTGCCTCTATTTATTGCAATTATATATTAAATTTCATTTTACAAATGCTTTAATTGGTTCTTCTTATTATCAAATCATAAGTATTTGAAGTGTAGGTTTCGAATAACTATTACCCTCTGAAACTTCTGCATCAAGTTTCACTATATCCCCTTCCATTAAAGGAACCAATTGACTTGAAAAGAGATGTTGAGAAGTATTTGTCTCTAATACTGAAGTCGATGGTATGAATGAATCATTCACTACAATTTTGAATTTTACTGGATTCGCTGCCCCATTTAACACTTTGCACGAAACTGAATAGCTAACTTGGTAAACCCCAGTTTTACTAACTTGGAGCCCTCCATCTTTATTGATTATATCTTCATGACGAGGACTAAACACTTGGAACTTAACATTGCCACTTACACTACTATCAGCGTCAGAATAAGCAAAGCCATATAACCGATCTTCAGTTGGATCAGGTTCAGGTTCAGGGGATGGACTTTCACAAGGACATTTACACGACGGATCATTCATAGCATCTAGAATATACTTTAACTCTTTATTCTTAAGTGTTAGTAAGCTTTTAATTTCGTTTAAATCATTTTCTATCTTTTCAATACACGGATCACATATTCTCTTTCGATTGCTAACTACCCTTTTTAACATATGATTTAGGATGCTTTCCTGTTTTTTAATTTCTGATATTAATCGGTACATTGACCAGCACACCTCCTGAACTGGATTGAATTGAAATTGCTCGTGTCGCGTCTGGTTGAACGGTTGAAGGTTCTACTCGATATTCCCATTCACCTAGCGCATCTGTAACAACTTGGGCCAATACAGTACCATTTAACGTGTTTCCTATATAGATTGTAATTGTTGCACCGTTTACGTTAGAAGTTCCTGCTATTCTCCATTCACTATCACCTGTTCTAAATTGAACTCGAGTAACTGTGATGACATCCGCAATTGAAGAAATTTGAACTGTATCAGTAGATGTTCCACCTGGACCTGTGACAGTTAATTGGAATATTAAAGTCGCATTTTGATTTGGGAAAGTGAATGAAGCCGTTGCTGAATTCACATTATTTAATTGAACTGTAGGGCCGGATATTTGTAGCCATTGATATGTCGAGACAACCCCGGTAGCACTACCAGTTAGCGTCACTAATGAACCTTGTTGAACCGTTTGATCTAGTCCAGCATTGGCACTAGGTGGTGGCCCAATATCGACTACATTTATTACTACTGTATCTGAAGATGATCCTCCTTCTCCAGTTACTGTTAATTGAAAAGTTAACGAAGTATTAACGTTCGGTGCGATGAAAGTTGGGTTAGACGTATTCGCCCCTGTTAATGTGACTACTGGATCCCCTGAGATTTGCACCCATTGATAACTAGTTACTGTACCACTTGAGTTAGCTCCATTTAATTGAACAGTGGATCCAAAAAATACCGTTTGATCTGGTCCAGCGTTAGCTACCACCCCTGTTGGAGGCGTTACTTCGCCGTCTATTGTCACAGGTACCGTCCGACTTCCTCCCCTAGAAGATACAATTGTCACATTTGCAGGAACAATATCTGTTAATAAAGATAAAGGGCCTGTTGTCGGTAACTGTAAATCGAATTCAGTTACAGTTAAAGTGACTTCATGAATTGAGTCGCTTGATGTAGCAGTAATTGTAAGGGTTTCAGTAATCGTATTGTAGTTTGCAGCCGCAGTGATGAAATCAACTGGTTCCACTTCTTGAACGCTGGTCGGGTCGTTATCACCGAGATTTGTAACTGTTATACTACTTGGTGGTTCTGCCCCTTCATATGACACTCGTGCAAAATAAAGTCCATTTCCACCTACTAATAAAGTAGGATTCAATCCACTACCAGTTACTTGAATACTCTGTGGAGTCACATCTGAAATTGCGAATACATCAATCACCCCACCTGTTGCATCACTTTGTGTATACGTTGCCCTCGTTACTTCAACACCAGAAATCGTTGAGATTTTTCCAGATACATTAAAAAGATTTGTTTCAATCGTGTTTATTGGATCTAAGGGTGATGCAAATGGTGAACCAATACCAATGCCCGGACCTTGAATTCTAAAAATATTCTCCACAGGGCTACCAGTAATTTCGTGTTCTATAGTTGGATCACCAATATATCCTTCTGGCGCAAGTGGTTCAATGGATGGATCCCAAGTTACAAAGGGGAAAACTTTAGAATCCAACGCCATCTCAAAGTTACCACCATTCATTCCACCAATATCTTCTGTAAAATTGATTTCACCGCCACCATCACCATCATCTTCTGCTACAAAAGATTGGATTCCGTAAGGGTGTGTGACAGTATATGTCTCACCAGCTACTAACCCATCCACTCGAATTCGAACACGACCGAATACAATTTGCTCTCCATGATCCGGGATTTCATTTACAAACGCAGCTTCTAACGCCAAAACTAAGCGTGCTCTCATTGCGTCTGTTCGCATTTCTGCTTCTGCAGTAAAATAAAATAACTCTCCAGGAAAATTATCTGGAAACGAAATTGGTGCAGATGGATCTGGTAAATCTGCACGAGTTACGATATTAAATGGATCGTCTACATCGGTATTTAGCATTAGCCGTAATCCATTATCATCTTTATACCAAACGGGAAATCCGTTTAATGCATTTATAGGACCAACTGTAGGCATTACGTTTCTCCTTTCATAATTCAGTTAAATGTAGATGTCTTACATACTCTTAATCTATGAAAAAAATTTTAGTGAAGCTAAGCCTTTGACTAGTATGCCGTTTGCCAAATTCTTCATTTTCAAAATTTAAATTAATATGTTGTCACAATCCATTAGCTATCCTCGTTATGAATATGAAAACAAATTTAGGGGGTACATTAAACTGACGAAACAATGGGATGTTGTAATTATTGGCGGAGGTTTAGCTGGGTTAGTCTCAGCAAATTTTCTTGCAAAGTCGAACTTATCTGTTTTGGTTTTAGAAAAAGGAAAAACGGTTGGAGGTCGAGCAAAAACAGACCGGATTAGTGATCAGCTCTTTAATATTGGTCCTCATGCTCTTTATAAAAAAGGAAAAGCAAAACTGATTCTCGAACAAGTAGGTATCAAGATACATGGCAAATCTCCGAAACTAGATGGAATATTGGTAGACAAAGAAACCCATTACAGAGCTCCCTTTAATCTAGTTGGGGTTTTCACGACTCGCTATTTCAATATGAAAGATCGTTTTCATTGGTTAAAGGCTTTACTTACTATTTTAAAAATGAAGTCTGATTCTCTATCACAACTAACTTTCTCACAATGGGTGGAACAAATAACACCTTCAAAAGCAGTACAATCTGTACTCTTACTACTTGCAAGATTATCAACTTATTGCAATGCACCAGATCAAGTGAGTGCGAAAATCGTCGTATCGCAATTAAAATCCGTTATGAGTGGTGTACTTTATCTGGACGGTGGATGGCAATCTATGATTGATCAACTACACAACAAAGCTGTTTTGCTAGGTTCGGAAATTCGTTCTCATCAAACCGTAAAACAGATTATTCCATCTAAACAAGATAACGCTTTTGAAATTATTCTTGCTAACGGTGAAAGCATTTCTACTAAAAATATACTCTCTACAATTAGCCCACTAGAGTTACTAGGACTACTTGGCGAACATGCACCTACTGCAATGAAAGGAATCTTCTCAAAATTTACACCTGTAAAAGGCGCTACATTCGATGTGGCATTAACCCAACTTCCAGACCCCACAAAACTTTTCGCATTGGATTTAAATGACCCACTTTACTATTCTGTTCATTCAACTTATGCTCGTCTATCTAACGATCCAAAAAACATCATTTTACATGTATTTAAATACCTTCAGCCTGATGAACAAGTAGACGCTAAAGTTGTCAAATTAGAACTTGAACAATTTCTAGAGAAGGTTCAACCCGGCTGGAAAAGATACGAAATTACAAGCCGCTTCATTCCGCATATTACAGTGAATGAACGCTTGCCATTGCCTGAAGATGAAACGCGACTAAATAGTTCTAAATCTGCAATTCCCGGACTATATTTAGCTGGAGACTGGGCCTCCCCCGACAGCATTCTTTCAGAAGCGGCCGTCACAAGCGCAAAGCAAGCGGCATTAGAAATCATTCAAAAAGAAAAGAGCTGATTCTTTTGCAAATTAGTAATGATGAATATAAACAATTAAAACCTTTACTATTTTCTATTAGTTACCGGATGTTAGGTTCAATTTCTGAGGCAGAAGATATTGTGCAAGAGACTTTCTTAAAGGCTTATCAAGTGGATATGGAAACGGTGGAGAGTAAAAAAGCATATTTATGCAAGATGGTCACAAACCGTAGCCTTGATGTGCTAAGATCTGCGCGATTTAGGCGAGAACAGTACATTGGTCCTTGGAATCCAGAACCTCTACTGAAGGAATTGGATAGAGACGATGATCCCTTGAAAATATTTCTCCAAAAAGAAGGTTTAAGTATCGCCTATTTGCGAATGATGGAACATTTGACACCTAATGAGCGTGCTGTTCTTGTATTACGGGAAGTTTTTGAGTTTTCTTATAAAGAGCTTGCTAATATTATTGAAAAAAGTGAGGATAACTGCCGTAAGATTTTTAGTCGTGCGAAGTCTAAAATATCACGTGTAGATGGAGAAAGTCTTCATTACGAGAAAAATAAATCTATCGTAAACCGCTTTATTGAAGCATTCCAACAACAAAAAACGGATACCCTTCTTGAGCTTCTATCCGAAAATGTGACGTTATACTCTGACGGAGGTGGAGTTGTTCGAGCAGCGATTCGACCAATTTCTACACTTCCGAATGTTTCTGCCTTTTTACTTGGTATCTTAAAGAAAGCCCCTGAAGATTTCGCAGTTGAGGTGAAAAACGTGAATGGCCAACCAGGTATTATCATTTATCTTAATGGTCAGCTAAGTAATATTATTAGCTTCTTTATTGTTAATGAGCGGATTGAAGACATTTATATGACATTGAACCCTGATAAACTGCCGATTGGAGATTAAGATAGTTAATGATGCCGAGTTGCGAACGAGATTTAGTTTAAAACGGATTTCATAACACTGGTCAGGACCACTTTTGTACGAAATTCAACTCAAAGTGGTCTTGATTATGCCAATCAGAACCACTTTCGGGCCAAACTTTACTCAAAATGGGCTTGATAACGCCGATCAGAACCACTTTCGGGCCAAATCCTACTCATAATGGTTCTGATAACGCTCATCAGGACCACTTTCGGGCCAAACTCTACTCAAAACGGGCTTGATAACGCCGATGAAGGACTTTTCAAAACAAAATCCTACTTAAAATGTCTTTCATAACACCGATGAAGGACTTTTCTGAGCGGAATCCTACTTAAAATGTCTTTCATAACGCCCATGAAGGACTTTTCAAAGCGAAATCCTACTTAAAATGTCTTTCATAACACCGATGAAGGACATCTCAAACCTAATTACTTACCCAAATGTCCTTCATCCCCAACTAATTTCACGAATCACTATCAATTCAATCAATCCACTCACTCAACTTCTCCCCTCCATATCCAATATCTGAATGATTCCAATATGGTGCATGTTTCGTTATAATAGAAACTATGCGCTTTGAATTTATGCATGGAAAATGCTTCATTCATATATTAGAAATTTAGAAGGAGGAACCTTCATTGACTATCATTAAAGGTGAAATTTTTGAAACAGAAATTCGTCAATTAGATCCAAAAGGTTCTGGACAGGCCGTAGTTTGGAGAGAAACAGGCGAAGTAAATCCAAAAAAAATAAAGCTCACAATTCCCCAAACTTTACCTGGCGAAAAAGTGAAAGTATCGATTGAACGTCCTGACAAAAGAAGAGTAAAAGCTTTAGCAGAAGAAATCCTAGAAGCTAGCCCTGAAAGAATCGGACCGGAATGCCCTCACTTTGAACTTTGCGGAGGTTGTGTATGGCAACACTGGCAGTACGAAGGCCAATTAAATCACAAAACAGCATACGTTAAAGAAGTTGTAGGAGCACAAGGTTTTGACCCTTCCCTAGTAAGAGATACAATTGGTATGGACAACCCTTGGCGCTATCGTAATAAAATGGAGTTCACTTTTTCAAAAGAAGGAGAACTTGGTTTACATGAGCAAGGTAACTTCCGAAATGTTATTTCTCTTGAGACTTGCTTAATTGCGAGAGAAGAAATGGTTGAAGCAGCTCTAGAGGTTGGGAAATGGGCGAAAGATCACAAACTTCCTGGCTACAACAAAGACGAGCACGAAGGATTACTTCGTCATCTAATGGTTCGTCAATCATTTGCAACAGAAGAAATCATGCTTGCTCTATTTGTAACAGAAGCTCCTGAAGGTGAATTAGAAGAAGCGGTTAAAGATTTAATTGCCCGCATTACAGAGAAATTCCCTAAAGTGCAAAGCTTATTATGGCTTGAAAATCGCGACTGGGCTGACAGAACTCAATCTGAAAAAACACATGTGTTAGCAGGACGTGACTTTATTTACGATGAAATGTTAGGTTACCGCTACAGACTTTGGTTTGATACATTCTTCCAAACAAATCCAACACAAGCACAAAAGCTAGTTGAATTAGCATTGGAAATGGGTCAACCAAAAGAAACGGAAAGTATGATTGACTTATTCTGTGGGGTTGGTACATTCTCCCTTCCATTCGCTAGCCGAGTTGGAAAGTTAGCAGGTATTGAAATCGTAGAAACTTCCATTGAATCTGCTAAACGTAATGCAAAGGATAATGGGATTGATAATACGTTCTTCTTAGCAAGAGATGCTAGACATGGCTTAGTTGAAGTATTAGAAACTTTTGGTGTTCCTGATTTATTAGTAGTTGACCCACCGCGCTCAGGTGCAGGTGGTAAAGTAATGCGTAGAATTGGCCGTACACAACCATCACGCATTGTCTACGTTTCTTGTAACCCAGATACATTTGCTACAGATATTAAAGAATTAGCACCATTTGGTTATGAGTTAGTTACAGTTCAACCAGTGGATCTTTTCCCACATACAGTACATGTTGAATGTGTCTCACTATTAGTTAGGAAAGAAGAAAATTAATAATTTCGGGGTCCAGTATTGGAAGTAAAATCTCTTCCAATGCTTGGACCCCTTTATTTTTATAATAACGAATAAATAATTAACCAAATCGCTGGAATTAAATTAATCGCAATAGATATGCTTCTCTTATTTATATGAAAATACCATGCAATAATGGTGCAAATAATTACTGCAACTGGGTAGAGTGTAATAATCATAAAATATAATGTATTTTGAGAAGTCGGGTCATGCATTATCAATATAAAGGCCAACACCCAGAAAAAAAGCCAAGGTATTAAAGATACAAAATAAATGCTTTGCGTTGCAATTAAATAAAGCTTCATCCTTCTCCCCCAAGGTATGTGATGTCACAAGCAAATCAAAAAGTTATCTCATAATATAATCTACGTTCAACTTAGGACGAGTATGTTTAATTTTAACGTAACGATAAAAACCGTATTTGGTGTACTCAAATCATTGAGTTATCTTTCCAAATACGGCTTTTAATTAAGTTGAAAGATTTAGCCAAAGAACCGAATGAGCAATAATCCAAAGTATTGGTACAGTATTCATAATGAGGGATCGAATAGGTTTTTGATTATGACTTTTCCAACTATAAAATGCACAACTAACGATTAGAAGAGGATATCCTAAGACTGGTAAGAATAAAATCCATAGAACAATATCGAAGGTCAGATTATTTTCTAAAACTGCTAAAGCTAGCATTGCCCAACGGAACCATGTTAGCAAAGTGAAAATGTATATTATTTGAGTTATAACTAAATAGATTCTTAAGAGAATTTTCATACGAACCTCCAACAGGAAGACATTTTTCCTTTTCAATGATTTATTGTAATTTACGAAACTACGAGATCCAGTATGTTAATATTCTAAAATTCTTTAGCAAAAACTTTACTAACTTAAAAAAACCGTATTTTAAAAGAGAATCCCTACTAAGAGATTTCTTAGAAAATACGGTTTTTTATATAAAACTTTTATGTATTTTTATACTTTTTTAATCTATTACTCATATTTTATATTTTTTTTGCATATATGAAGAATAGAATTCATTATTAACTAACATACTAAAGATAAATATATTTTCATTGAATGGGAGTGAGAACATTTGGAAACTTGGAATCAATTACTAATTAGACTAGTGCAACAAAACCCTATAGAAACTGCTATTCTTTTATTTACAATTTTTTTACTAGTCATTGTCTGGGTAAGATTAAATAAATTGGTCAAAATCGATTTAGCAAAGGATAAGCGTGATGCAACAGAAAAAGCGATTACGTATGCCGATCGTTTCACCGAAACAATTATCCCGCATCTACGAAAGTATAAGGCAAATGTCTTTGATTTAGCGTACTATGACAATTCTTTTGTATCGGATGTAAAGGGAATTCATAATTTCAGATACGATTTCCCCTTAACTAGAGATCAAGTAGCGACTAGAGAAGAGTTTGATATTCACGAAGCACTGTATCACCTGAAGACAATTTCTACAGGAATTCAACACGGTCGTGTCGATAAAGATGTTTGTTGCAAATTGTTTGGTCAAGAATATTGTGAAGCAGTAGAAGTTTACTATGATATGATTCTACATGTTCGTAAAGAAGATAATAAAGCTTACGATCAAGTTATTTCTTTATACCAAGATTGGCGTAAGAAATTCACTAAAATTAAACCTAGTAAAAGTTATGAATATTATCCAGAAAAACGTATGAATGAAAATCCCCTTTCCGTTTAGGAATGGGGATTTTTTACATTATATTATGAGTTAGATAATTAATATTTTTAATATAACAATTAATATATTTCATAAAATAGTAATTAACTATTCCTCATTCTCTCATATACTCAAAAACTTAATAATAATCACTGTTAGAAAATGTTTATTTATTAGGAAAAACATGTTAATATGTAATTATTATTGAACCACTCTAAATTTTCATATAATTTATGCATCCTTTACAAGTTTATACATAGTAATAAATTTAATTTTCAGAATCTTATAAATGTTGATTTTATGATATTCATATGAATGCGAGGTGCTAGTTTTTGGTTCTCCCTGCTTTACCTCTTATAGAGGTCATAGTTCTTTTCTTTACACTTTTTTACACATTACATATTATTCCGACATATAAAATGATCTTTATATGTGCAACTTTTATATTCATCCCATCCATAGGGCTACAATTTTTAGGTTATGAATTTATAACTATAGCCTATATTTCAATCTGCACATTAATCTTTTTTAACTATGCTTCTAAATCTATTAGAGCTTTTGTCGATATGTGTTCACTAGTCTTCGGAGGAATTATTACTGAACACATAGCCTTTAGATTATCGTCCTTATTAGTTTTAGAAGGACTAATGTTTTCGTACATATATATTTCTCTTTATTTAGTTACATTTTTCACTTTCACATACTACTATAAAAAGTTTATATTAAGAGTAAATCCTACTATAGTTGTTTCGGTGAAATCGCGTCTATTTATCGTTTTCACATCAGCATTAACTATCACACTTTTATGTTTAAATAGTATAAGTCTTGAACTTAACCAAGAGCTCATTATTTCAAGGGTTAAATTTGTATTAGAAGGAGTATATTTTTTTAGTATGATCGTTTTGTATAGAACATCTACAAAACGTATTGAAATTAAAGAAAGATTAGAACGACTCGAAATAGAAAATAAACAACATATGAATTACATGAATTCACTAGAAAAAATTAATAAAGAAATGCAAAAATTCCAGCATGACTATTCAAATATTTTACTATCGATTCGAGGTTACTTAGAAACTGATAACCTACCTGGATTAAAACACTATTTCCAATCGCATATTTTAAAAGCAGAACAAAATACACTTTTTAAGAATGAAGCTTTTAATAATCTAGACAATTTAAAACTCGTTGAATTAAAAGGTTTGCTAGCTACAAAAGTAATCCAAGCAGACCAACTTGGAATTAGGTTAGTTGTTGAGATTCCTGAACCGATAGATTCAATTGACATGGATATCATTGATTTAACTCGTATTATTGGAATACTAACTGACAATGCAATAGAGGCTTGCAGCAATCAAACGGACCCTCAAATTAGCATTGCATTCATGAAAACAAATAATAATTCGACTTTAATTTGTATTGATAATACTGTTGAGGAATTTAAGATTCAACTAGATGATATTTATAAAGAAAACTTCTCTACTAAAGGAAAAAATCGAGGTATTGGATTAAATAATGTGAAAGACATTCTGAAAAACTACGATGCTGTCGATCTAACTACTCAAGTTGAAGATGGTTGGTTTATGCAGGAACTAGAAATTTCTATTAAGAAATTCGCTCTCTCTATATAAGACATTTCATTTATATTTAATCAAAATACGCTTATCCAAACTTGCTGGATAAGCGTTTAATATGTCTACTAGGACAGTTCTCCCCTATCCAAAGTAAACAATTTCCTTATTCTTCACGTTTTAAGCTAAAAGTGGTCACAATCTCACTAGATTTTTTTCGTTCACGCGCTTTAGGTATATCATCAAAATAACCTAATTGAAGCATTGAAATAATCCTCTCTCCTGATTTAGCCCCAATCACCGAGCGAAACTCAGGCGCATCTAAGTATTCTGGTGTTTTCCAACATGATCCTATTCCTAAATCCCAAGCAAGTAGTTGCATGTTTTGAATCATAGTACTTGCAGCAGCATAATCCTCTAACCGAATCTTTTGACGCACATCCTCAGGGACAATTACAAACACATAGGCACCAGGTGTCGTAAACTTTTGCATCTGTTTTTCTAGCGATTCAGCAGTTAGTTCTCTCCATTTCGGTATTGCAGTATCTCTAAGTAATTGCTGTAGATCCTTCAATTCATCTCCACACGCCACTACCATTCGCCATGGCTCACGATTTTTATGATTTGGCGCCCATACGGCATCATCGATTATTTGCATTAATTTTTCACGCTCAACCGGCTGACCATTGAACTTCTTTATAGAACGCCTTTCTACAATTGCTTTTCTAATCGATAAAGATTGTTCACTCATTTTATTTTTCTCTCCTTAACAACGTTGTTGTCTCCAACAAGTTTATCCACTTTCATATTACAGAATTTCTGTAATAGTATCCAAAGTTATTACTTTATTTTTTAATAAGTCCGTTCACTATGCATCTTTAGACCATTTCTACATCCAAACATCTAACAGTAGATAAAAACGTTAGTTAAAGAAATTAATTAAATACATCATCAATTTTATAATAATAGTAAATCGTGTTTGGCGTATATGCCCTTGAGTTTCTGTAGTCGTAAAGTCGATCTGCACTATTCACTGTATGTGCATGAATATACGGAACACCATTTACCATACTTGTCACAATCGTTGTATGGTTAATTCTACCGTCCCCTTCAAAATCGTAACAAATGACATCACCAATCGTTAATTCTGAAGGTGAGTTAACCCTTTTTGCTGTTAGTCCTGATTTTGAATTATCTAAGTGTAATTTAAATGCATGCGACACAGACCAACTATAACTCCAAGTTTCTCTAGCAAAAACACCGGGTCGATTGGATTGCCAACCATCTGTAATCCACCATCCTCTACCACGGTTTGGCATTCCTGTCATAGGCGCTCCACCTGCCCTCAAACATTGAGAAATAAAATTCGTACAATCATCTGTAAACGCCGGGTACCTTGGATTTCTTCCGTTCCACCACGTTCTTGCATATTGTACAGCTGCTAGACGATTATAAACTGTTGGAATCTTCGTCCCTCCTCTCTAACATCGTATGCATGTGACACATTTAATCTGCTAAATCGCGCTAATTTTTTCGTATTTATTGCTAAAGCTTAAATCTGCAATGCTAACGCTATCCTCGAAGCAAAGAAATAACTCAAACGTTCTTTATTTGTTATATCATTTAAAATTAATGTTCCATTCTCATTTCTTTGCTTCTGCGACGCTAACGCTATCCTCGAAGCAAACAATTCAGTCAATCAGAGTTTGACTGAATTGTTTGTAACCAAAATGAAACATTAAATTTCATATAAAATTTACCTTTCTCGCTAAAATAGATGATATATTATCTAGATATAAATCATATTTTAAGTTGCAAATGTAAAGTGTAAAATTAAAGATGTTAAGCATCCGTTTACTCCCTCTTTAGCTTCTTTTTTCCTATGTTAAATTGGGTGATGTTTTCTAAACGGTTGCTACGGGGTAAAGGAAGAATTGATGTGAAAGGGTGTTTTGAATTGGCGCAGCACGCTGAACGAGAAATTATGGAGCGCACCCGTTTATGCGATAAAAATGGGAATTTAAATCCACTAGCTATTGGCTATGCTCGGAAACCATTAATTGATTGTAATTTATCAGGCCATTTTATGCGGAAGAAGAAATGGAACTATTGGTGCATTTTTGGGGAGGAAATTTTATTCTCTGTAACAGTTAGTCATTTAGACTATGCTGCGGTTTGTTTTGTTTATTTCTTAGAATACGAAACACAACGGTTCATCGAAAAAACGATCACTATTCCACTCGGCGGTAAATTAAAAATGCCTACGAATGTTTTGGAACCCGTTCAATTCTCCAATTCGGAACTAACAATAAGCATTACACACTTGCAATCGACTACCTATTTATCCGTCTCTTCCAACAACTTTGAAAATGACTCCCTCCAAGCAGAGTTAATCATTCAACATCCATTAGAAGACGAAACATTAAATGTAGTCATTCCAAGAAATCGTAAAGTATTTCAATTTACTGCAAAGCACCATACATTACCGACAGCTGGGTTTGTTAAACTAGGAAATCGTACTTATAAATTCAGCGGAGAAGAATGTTTTGCTGTTTTGGACTTTGGTCGTGGAATTTGGCCACGTGAAGTGACTTGGAATTGGGCAATGGCTTCACAATTTGTAAGAAATCATCGTGTTGGTTTGAATTTTGGCGGGCAATGGACTGACGGGACTGGAATGACGGAAAATGCGATCTTCATTGATGGAAAAATGACAAAAGTTCATGAAGATGTTGTGTTTACTTATGACCGAACGGATTTTATGAAACCTTGGTATGTGACTACAAAATTTTCAGATCAGGTGATGCTCACTTTCCATCCATTTTTCGAACGTGTTGCAAAAAATGAACTGAAAGTCGTAAATTCTGAAGTCCATCAGTTAGTTGGCTACTATAACGGACAAGTAAAATTAGAAGATGGTAGCACATTTTTAATCCAACAAATGCTTGGATGTATTGAAGAACATGTGGCAAAATGGTAAAAACATTCCCCTTGCTCTATTCATAGTATTGAAGTAAAAAAAGAGCCTTTTCCTTAGAATTACCTTTGGAAAGGGCTCTTTATTAATTCAATATACTTAACATCCAGAAAGGCGATTAATCGATTTTGCAAGGAGTAATGTACGCTCTGGAAGTGTGTCTATTTCTAGATATTCCTCTTCGCTATGCGCATTTCCACCAACTGGGCCAAGACCGTCGACAGTCGCTACTCCAGTTGCTGATGTAAAGGAAGCATCTCCTCCGCCTCCAGTGGCCGTATTCTTAACTTTTAGACCGATTTCTCCACCAACATCTTGGATAATATGCAGTAGTTGTTCTGTTTTATAATTGAATTCCATTGGCGGACGATTAATTGCGCCTTCAAGATGAATTTCCGTTCCAGAAACTACTGTTTTAGAACATATTTCTTTAATTTTCTGTTCTAAATAGGCTGCCTGTTCCATTTCAGATATACGAATATCCACATGGGCTACTGCATTTGCTGAAACAGTATTTACTGAAGTACCACCTTCTATTATACCAACGTTTACGCTAATTCCTTTTTCGTGATCATTTAACTGGTGTAATTGAATAATCTTATAGGCAAGCTCTTCAATCGCACTTCTACCTTTTTCTGGTTCTATACCTGAGTGTGCAGCTACACCTTTTACTATAATATCGTAACGACCGCCACCTCTTCTTGCCGTTACAAGGGAGCCATCCTTTCTCGCAGGTTCCATAATTAAAGCATATTCTTTTCCAATTGAATGTTCTTCAATTAATGGACGGGATGTTATAGAACCGATTTCTTCATCCCCATTTAATATAATTTGAATGTTTTCAACACTTTTTGACCCTATCTTTTGCAATGCTTTAATAGCATAGATTAACTCAACCTGACTAGCCTTCATATCTACAACACCTGGTCCGTAGGCTCTGCTACCTTCTATATAAAAAGGACGTTTGGCAACAGTGCCTTCCGGAAATACAGTATCCATATGAGCAACTAATATAATTTTCGGATCTACAGCATTTTTATGTTGAATAACTAAGTTATTTCCGTACTCTTTTTCTTCCTTAACCTCTACTAAAAAACCAAGCTCTTCATACTTTTCCTTCAATATGGACCCAACTTGGTCTACACCTTTTTTATAATAGGAACCACTATCTATATTGACAAGTTGCTCAATTAGTTGAAGCATCTCTGTTTTTTTCTCTCTTAAGAAAGTTTCCACTTCCACCATCTCCAAATACTTATTTTTCTATTAGTACCCCATGCCCTTTCTCCAATGGGAAATGACACGCTACAAAATGGTCTGGCTTCTCTTCAATAAGACTTGGTTCTTCACTACGACATTTATCCTGTGCATAAGGACATCTCGTATGGAATCGACAGCCTGAAGGTGGATTTGCTGGACTTGGCATATCCCCTTCTATAATAATACGATGCTTTTGGTCACGGAGTGTCGGGTCAGGGATTGGAACAGCCGCTAATAATCCTTCTGTATATGGATGTAAAGGCTGATCGAACAATTTTTCTTTTGTTGTAATCTCAACGATTTTCCCAAGATACATAACTGCCACTCTATCACTTATATGTTTAACCGCCGGCAAACCATGGGCAATGAAAATATAAGTTAATTGGAACTCTTTTTGTAGTTTAGACATTAGATTAAGAATCTGTGACTGAATTGAAACGTCAAGGGCAGATACAGGCTCATCACAAATGATTAACTTAGGTTTTAAAGCAATAGCTCTTGCAATACCAATTCTTTGTCTTTGTCCACCACTAAATTCATGTGGATATCTTCTTGCGTAAGAACGGTCCAACCCAACGACATCCATTAATTCATATACCTGATTTTCTAATTCTTTTCCTTTAGCTACACCGTGGGTTTTTAGGGGCTCTGCAATAATATCAAATACTCGCATCCTTGGGTTTAATGAACTAAAAGGATCCTGGAAAATCATTTGGATTTCAGCTCTTTTTTTCCTTAGAGCTTCGCCTTTTAATTTACTTAAATCAACGCCTTCAAAAATGATTTCTCCCTCTGTTTTGTCTAGCAGTTGCATTATTAGATTACCAGTTGTAGATTTTCCACAACCTGATTCACCAACGATCCCCAAGGTTTCACCTTGCCTTACAAAAAAGTCAATATTGTCTACAGCTCTTAAATATTGCCTTTCCTTTTTAAACAATCCTTCAGTTACGTCAAAATATTTCTTTAAACCCTTTACTTCTAGTAAATACTCTTCTTTCTTAGTTTGTGTTTCTACTTGTTCCAGCTTTTGTACCATCTAGATTGCCACCTCTCCTTCTTCATGGAGCCAGCAACGGACTTGGTGATTCGGTCTAATTTCTTTTAACTCCGGTTCTTCTGAGAAACACTTGCTAGTTGCTAGCGGACAGCGTGTTTGGAATCTGCAACCTTTCGTTATCGTTCCAGGTGCCGGTACTGTCCCTTCAATTGATTGAAGTTCATCTTTCAACTCATGAATTTTCGGTGTACTGTCAAGTAACCCTTTAGTATAAGGGTGCTTAGGCTCCTTAAAGATCGTATAAACATCCGTATACTCAACAACCTGTCCAGCATACATAACAATAACTGTATCAACCATTTCTGCAACAACACCAAGATCATGGGTAATTAACATAATGGACGTATCATTTTCATGGATTAGGTTTCTCATTAACTGCAAAATTTGTGCTTGAATCGTTACATCTAGGGCCGTTGTAGGCTCATCTGCTATTAATAGTTTAGGGTTACAGGAAAGGGCCATCGCAATCATAACTCGCTGCCTCATACCACCACTTAACATGTGCGGGTAAGATGAATATACTTTCTCAGGTCTAGGGATTCCCACTTTCCTAAGCATCTCGATACTTTTAACCTTTGCTTCTTCCTTACTCGCTTTTTGATGTAGTTTAATAGATTCAGAGATTTGATTTCCTACTGTAAATAATGGGTTTAATGAAGTTAAAGGTTCCTGAAAAATCATCGCAATTTCATTTCCACGAAGCTTTCTCATATCACGGTTTGAAATAGTTGTTAAGTCTTTTCCTTCAAACAATATCTTTCCATCCACAATCTTCCCTGGAGATCCAACTAATCCCATGATAGATAGTGATGTAACACTTTTACCGCTACCTGATTCACCTACAACCGCAATAGTTTCCCCTTTCTTAATTGAAAAAGAGACACCATCAACTGACGGAACCACTCCATTCTCCGTATGAAAATAGGTTTTTAAATCTTTAACCTCCAATAAAGCTTCTGTCATATTCAAGACCCCCTCTTCATATCTACTGGTGTTATTTGTTTTATCATGTATTTATTCCAAGATAATACTTTTTATTATTTCGCTGATCTAGGATCAAGGACATCTCGTAGCCAATCTCCTAAGAAGATAATCGCAAGCACTGTAATTGTGATTGCAAGCCCTGGGAAGGTTGCTAACCACCAGCTAGTAGCTATGTAATCTCGACCGTCACTTAAAATTCCACCCCACGATATTGTTGGAGGTTGAATTCCTAAACCTAAAAAGCTTAAAGAAGCTTCAAGAATAATAGTTGTCGCTACACTCAAAGTAGATATAACGATAAAAGGTGAGATAACATTTGGAAGTAAATGTTTTAGTATAATTTTATTATCACGAACACCAATCGACTTGGCTGCTTTTACAAATTCACGTTCCTTAATAGATAGTACTTCTCCACGAACAAGACGTGCATATTGAACCCAGTTTGTAATACCTAATACAACAATTAATGTAGTAACACTTGGTCCGAAAATACTTAAAATAACTAGGGCAAATAAGATTGTTGGAATAGCTAAAAATGAATCTACTAATCGCATTAACACATTGTCTATAAAGCCTCCGTAGTACCCAGCTACTAAACCTACAAAAACACCTATCACTCCTGCAAGTGCAACTGCTGCTAACCCAACAGCAAGGGAAACTTGCGAACCATAAATAATTCTACTTAAAATATCCCGACCAAGATTATCTGTGCCTAAAATATGCTCCATAGACCCTCCCTCGAGCCAAAATGGAGGTTTAAGCATTGCAGCGGGATTAATCATATTTGGATCATATGGTGCAAGGTATTTTGCGAAAATAGCAACTAATATAACAGCAAGAACAATAATCAACCCGAAAGTTCCTGTTTTACTTTTTAATAGAAGGCGCATCCAACGGACAAAGCCATTAGTTGTTTGTTTTTTCTCGACTGAACTTACAACTTGATTTTGATTTTGAGTCTCTGTATTTACCGACATATGTCCTCCCCCTTCTAGTACTTAATTCTTGGATCTAGTATTTTGTAAAGGATATCTGCTATTAGATTCATAAGGATAACAATAAACGCAATTACAAATACACTTGCTTGTACAATAGCCATGTCTCTCGTATTTACAGCTTGGATTAGGAGCTGTCCTAAACCTGGCCAAGAAAATACAGTTTCAGTAACAAGCGTACCACCGACTAAAGTTGACGTCTGTAGTGCAGTAATTGTCACTACCGGAATTAGTGCATTTCGGAATGCATGTTTATTAATAACAAAGAAATTTCTTATCCCTTTACTTTTAGCTGTTCTAATATAATCCTGATTTAGAATCTCAAGCATGCTCGAGCGAATTAGCCTTGTCATTTCTGCAGCAATACCAGTACCTAATGTGATTGCTGGAAGAACTAGATGGCTTAGATCTCCTCTTCCTGATACAGGGAACCAGCCCAGTGTAACTGAGAATAATAAAATTAACATAATACCTAGCCAGAAGTTTGGCATCGCTTTCCATAATACCGCTCCACCTGTTGCCAGGAAATCTACTGGGGAGTTCTTTTTCGTCGCAGACCAAATACCAAAAGGAATTGCTATAACAATTGCAATAATCATCGCAGCTATTGCAAGTTCGAGGGTGGCTGGAAGCCGTTCAAGGACAATTGGTAAAGCACTTTGGTTATAACGGAATGAGTCTCCAAAGTCTAATTGCACTAGTCCTAACATGTAAGTAAAGTACTGAATGTGGAATGGTTCATTTAAACCTAGTGATTCTCTAAGTAGTTCAATATCTTCTTGGCTTGCATCCTCTGGAAGCATCAATGCAACTGGATCACCAGCTACAAAGACTAGACAAAATACAACAAAAGAAATAATGAAAAGAACCGGAATGACTTGCAATAGACGTCGAATCAAATATTTACCCATCTTCTCACCTCTTAGTGTAAAGGACTAAGGATTACTCCTTAGTCCTTTTTAATAAATATTTATTTTCTTTTAATATTTTTAGCGTTAATCATTTCATCTGATGTTGGAACGAAATCAATTTTGTCACTTACACCGATGTTAATTTTTTCTTGATAAAGCTTAATGAATGGCGCTTCTTCAGCTGCAATTGCTGAAATTTCTTGAATTTGTTTTTCACGTTCTTCTGGATTCATATTTGAAGCAGAAGCAGCTAACAATTCTTCAATTCTATCGTTCTTGTAATCTGTATGACCTGCCATACGTTCAGCACGGTACCAGTCAACAGAATAAGCACCATCAAACATTGAATTTCCTAATCCAAGTAGATATAATTCTTTGTTTTCATTTGCATTACGCATTTCAACAAAGTTACTCCACTCTAAAAACTCAACATTAACTTTTACATTAATAGCTGCTAGCATACCAGCAATCATCTCTGCTACTTCAGCGTCTTGTAAATAACGGCCACGTGGAGCTTGAAGCGTAATCTCAAAGCCGTCTGCATATCCCGCTTCTTCAAGTAATGCTTTTGCTTTTTCAACGTCATAATTGTATGTTTCATAAAGATCCGGGTTATGACCAAAGTTACCAGGGCCTACCATTGTAGTTGTAGGAACCGCTCCGCCTTTAAGAACAACATTTGCTAATGTTCCATCATCAATTGCATAATCTAATGCTTGACGCACACGTACATCTGCAGTTGGTAATCCTTCAGTTGAACGAACAATTAACATGATTACACGGTTTGAAATTTCTTGTACGATCGATGTACCTTCATTTGAATTTACACGATCCCAGTCAGCCGGTGGAATGTTAACAGCAATATCAACTCCGCCAGTAAGTAATTCAGATACACGAGTTGAATTTTCAGGAATTACACGGAATACAACCTCATCCCACTCTTCAACTTTTCCTTCAAAATAGTTATCGTAAGGAACTAAAGTAATACGATCGTCACGAACCCATTCTTTAAACTGGTATGGGCCTGTCCCAACTGGATTTGAAAGGAAGTGGTCAAAGCCGTTCTCTTCGATATAGTTCTTTGGAAGAATACCAGATCCTAAACGTGAAAGTCTGTGAAGTAGAGAAGGTTCTGGAGCATGTGTAACAACTCTAAATGTTAATTCATCAATAACTTGTACTTCTTTAATTTGTTTATAGTTTGGATATTCTCTAAGCGTATCGTCTGTTGCTACTCTTTCTAACGTATACTTTACGTCTTCAGAAGTAAGTGGGTCACCATTGTGGAAGGTAACACCTTCTTTTAATTTCATCTCAATTGTTAAATCATCAATAGTATTATATTCTTCAACTAACTCAGGGTAGATTTCCCCATTTGCATCTTTTTTGAACAAGTAATTGAACATGTTGACATGAATTGCTTCTGTAGAAGTATTGTTATGATTATGGATATCAAAAGATACCATATCCGAACCAACAGCAACTGTTAAAGTTCTGTCAACCTCGCCGTCAGCTTTAGTATCTGTCCCTTTTTGTTCACTATCAGTTGTCTTACTATCAGTTGATTCATCTGTAGTTGTTCCACCAGAACAGCCTACTAATAGAATTGCACTGAATACAAACAGGAAAATTCCCAAAAGTGATTTTCTATTCATCATTTACCCCCCTAGTATTTTTTAGCGTCTTTTAATTAAATATAAGATTAATATTATTTAATAATATTAATATTCAAAATATTAAATCATTTTTTTCTACATTTCAACAAAATTTTTAATATTTTGTGTAATGCTGTAAGAGTTGGTTATATAGATATATTTTTACTAATAAAATAAGAACGCCCCATAGTCTGGTAGTAGGCTGTTTTAAAAGTTTACATACCAAATATGGAGCAACATAATTTATATCTAATTTTTTGTTATACGGCTGTATTTATTATTTACGAACGCCTTTTTTTAAAAATTCCAACATCATCTCAGGCTCATCCGTAAAAATTGAATCTACCCCAATTTGAAGTAATGGATCTACGTATTGAATATCATTTACTGTCCATACCCGTACAATCGAACCTTTCGAAATGGCTTCCAGTACCGGTTTACGAACTGCTGTAGGAAGACACACATGTAATGCCTTGGCCGGAAGTTTTTTTTGGTAATCTGCGACATCTAAAATCATGTTTACGAATAACGCAGCATTTTCCACATCCGGTACAAGTTCTGCTACACGCTTAACGGCCTCATGATCAAAGGATGAAATGACTACTCGCCCCATCATCCCCTGCTTTTCTACCTCACGAAGCACAAGCTCTTCTAGCCCAGCATAGACAAAAATATCCGATTTCAGTTCAATATTAATGTGGTGATTTGTGTCTTTGAATACGTCCAGCACTTCAGCTAATGTAGGAATGACTTCACCAGCAAACTCATCACTAAACCATGAACCATAATCATATTGGCGGAGCTCTTCAAACGTCATATCTTTCACATAACCTGATCCGTTTGATGTACGATTAATTTTTTCATCATGAATGACAACTACTTGGCGATCAGCAGTGAGATGAACATCAAACTCTACCCCTTCTACCTCAAGTTCAGCTGTTGCTCGAAATGCCACTAACGTATTTTCAGGATATTTTGCAGAATATCCTCTATGTGCGTAAATTTTCAACTTTCCATCCCCTTCCTAAACATCAACTCATAACTTATTTCATTATTTTACTACTACCTTCAACATTTCAATCCATAGATTGTAAAATTTTATCTAATAATAATTAAATTTTACTAGGGTTAGTTATGTGCATATTAAAAAACGCATCAAAGTTTATGATGCGTTTTAATCATTTATTTAAATAATCGGTTTAACTCCCGTTCAACTAAATAGCGAACACGATCATCCGGAATTGTCACAAGTCCCATTAAACGGTGTAAGGCAAGTCCATCGATTAATTCGTGTAGATGAACAATCTCCTCCTCCAGTACAATATCCTCAGTTTTTCCTATATTTTATTTCCAAAGAAAACAGCTTAATAAATAATGGCAGATTCCCTATTTAGAGAATCTGCCATTTCTTTATTTTACACCTACTATACAAATCTATTTCCTCTTTAACCTGCCATATAAGCTGCACTTAGTTGATTGACTTTACTAATACCAATCGTTACTATTGTATAAATACGTTAGTAAACCCCGATATACCTAACAAACCTGTGAAGGGATGGATTTCTTGAGAAACCGAAGAATACTATTTGGTATGCTTACAATGATTTTAATGTTAGTCATATTGATTGCCATCTTTACTAATCGAACTTCACAACTAACTGACTTTGTATCCGAAGAATTTTTAATGAGTCAACCTTCTTTACATATTGAAAAAGTCAACGGCACCAAACTTACTACTATAGATATTTCGAAACCTTCACAACAAGAAATCCTTACATTGTTAATGGAACTTCCTTTAAGGAAAACCAACAAAGCTTATCCAAGAGGAGAGGCAGACTATAGAATTACCTCTAACGAAAATAAAAATTTCGATCTATTACTTTATTTGGATGAAAACATAATAACATTTCACGATAAAAGTAAGGGCTATTTAGTCACAGACGAAACTTTCATGGAACAAGTGGAACAGCTACTAAAATAATTTCGAAAACTTCCCCGCTATATGTCACTCATAGAATATACATGAACGAAAAAAGTCTCGGCTATTTTACTCAAAGATCCGAGACTTTTATTTAGTGATTTCACTTTTCATTAAATTTATTTTTTCCTTATAATCTATGATTGTTGTTCATTAAATAACAGAAAGATAGTCTTTATCTAATAATGGATAATCATACAATGACCCTTCATAAACCGTTTCGAAATTTGGATGCATTAAAAAATCATTAGGTGTAACAAGAGCAGGAGGAAGTGTCCACAAGCCCATACCACTTTTATTAAACACTTCTGCTACGAATTGGGAACAAAAGAATTTATTTTTTGGATTAATTGGGTAACCGATCGCCACACCAATGAGACCTAACAAATTATAAGAGTAAGTATCTTTATTGTTATTAAAGTTGTGGATTACATGACGAATACAATCATATTGCATTGGTGAAACTTCAATCTTCAATAACAAACATCTTGTATTACAAAAATATCTATAAGTACCGAAATAAACATCTTCTTTTATAAATCCAGCGATTAGTGGATTTCTTGGGTATTTCCTTCCAAAACTATAAACTTCATCAAGTCCTTCATCAAAAGCAATGGAAACATGATTGTATGGCGCATCTGTAAACAACTTTATCATTCTTGTAAATAACGTACCTGTATCGGTCAATAACACATATACCGATTTACATTTCTTATCCTTCATTGTGTTATCTATCCTTTTCATTTTTAGAGGCAATTTTTTCGCACTAATCCCACTCTCGATATATTGATTATAATTAATAATTTATCGATATTCAATAAATTTTTAATTCCTTTTAGTCTATCTATCTACTAATTAGATTAAAATAGCAACCTTGTTTGGATTGCTAATAAAGTTTAACATGATTTAGTCAGTAATTAGACTGGAATATTACTAATTTAGTTAAAAGTCAACAATTTTAAGGATAACTTTAAATTTATAGGATAGTATAAAAGTATCCATTGTTTATTCGAAAACAACAATAATTGAGGTGTTCTAAATGTTTTGGGGTGCGTTTATTACATGTCTCCTTGTAAGTTTTATTCTCTTCTTTTTTGGTTATAAAATAGGAAAAAAGAAACAACTTTCACTAATAGCAGGTTTCGATGAGAAAACTTATAAAGGTGACAAAGATAAATTAGCAAAAACTGTAGGTTTTTTTTGTATGCTGATTGGTATATTGACTATCCTTTTACCACTTGGATTAGAATTTGTCGGTTCTTTAACAGGTATCATATACTCGATTATTGTTGTAGCAGGAACTTTTGGGTTAATCATTATATTAATTTGATTTAAGGGTAAAATGGGGAAATCTATTTGGATTCCCTCTTTTCTTCCATTATAGCAAAAATTCAGTTAACACTATTATCAATCCTATGAATAAAATTGGATAACTCGCTAGATATCTAGATAATGTTTTCACTGCCTTTAACCATTCACTATCACTCACCTGATAAATAACAAAAATCGGATGCCCTCTAACTTCGAACACAAGTGACTCTACCCAACTTTTCAACATAAAGTAAGACACCCCAGCAAGCACTATATCTGCCCATAATGGGAGCGCAAATGTTAGCCCGATGATTACTAAAACTAAACGAAGGTACCCCCAAATATACTTTTTATGTCGTAGAATCGTTTTGCTTAAAAGGTCGAGCAAATAGTCTTGGTCCCTCTTAAACAGACGCTCTTTAAATAAAAATGGAGATAAAGCAGGTGATTTAGATGGTTTCATACTTTTCAGTTCTTGACTTGCTGAGAAAATCATAGTTTGCCATTTATAATAAGATTGGATTTCCAGGTCGATTTGTTTATCAAAATACTTTGTAGCCCTTACATACTTTACCCAATACATAAAACATAATAGGATAAAAGTTGCTAAATAGATTCCCGTAGAAACTGGACTTTCCAAATTTACCGCTATTACTGTTAAAATAATAAATTGACCTAAATTCAATAAAAATTGAACGATCTTTAGAGAATACTTTAAATGAATGAACGTATTTACGACATTTGCAATTAATAGTAAAAATCCTAAATCTATTAATCCAATTAGCGTCTGTTCATAAAGTTGTATGTAAACTACTGAAAATAATAGTAGAATAACCCCAACTTTTACAATTTGTTTTACTATTGAATAGATAAACGAAAACGCTTTTAATTCACTAAAAGAGCCTTTATGTTGGATGAAAAAAAGTCTATCTGCTGGTTCTACAAAGGTCCTTATGTATCCCCCAGTTGTGATGAGCAACAAGATAAATATACAGAATGGGAGCGGAATTACTTCAAATATTCCAAACTCCCCTTTTAAAACAGTTTCCCTATATAAATAATAAACAAATAAAGATACAGGAATTAGAAGATAGAGTAGTACCGTCCAGTCTGCAATACTTTTAAATAGCTTACTATTCATTTGCCATTGTTTTTGTACCCTCAGTTTAAAGTTTTCCATGATCAGCATCCTCGATTAAATCATCGAATATTTCTAATAAAGGCTCGTCCTTATGTCGTTGAAGCTCTTCTAGCGTTCCTTTTTTTAAAAGGGTGCCCTTGTGGATCAATACGAATTGATCGCAAATTTTTTCTGCTGTATCTAATGCGTGGGTCGACATTAAAATAGCAGCTCCACGGTTTTTATAGTCCTCAATAAGTTGAATCAATTTTCGAATCGCCTGTGGGTCTAATCCCATAAACGGTTCATCTAGTATATAAAAATCATAAGTTGGAGTTAACGCTAAAATGAGCATCACTTTTTGCTGCATCCCTTTTGAAAAGTTCGTAGGGTATTCGTGTAATTTTTGCTCTAAGCGGAACACTTTACACAATTCTTCTGCTCGTTTTCTTAACACACGTTCATCTTGTTTAACAGTTCGAATGAGGAAATCAATATGTTCAGAAAGTGTAAAATACTCATAGATTATTGGACGTTCAGGAACGTATCCATAAGTTTCAACATCACACTCTCCTTCTAGAAAAGGTGCCGTTTTCATTATTGCTTGAATCGTTGTACTCTTCCCTGCTCCATTTGCTCCGATTAAACCTACTAACTCACCATTAGGAATATCAAATTCTATATTTTCAATAACTGCTTCGTTTTCTATATATCCTGCTTTTTTAATATCTACTCGTACTATTTCGACCATCTCCCCTTAAATAGGTTAAAGATATTCTAATTGATATACGATTGGAAATTCTATAAGTTTCAAATTGTTAAGAACTGTTAAACTACACCCAAATATTAACAAACGTTCTTCTAGTTAATGGCCTTCCGATTTAGTTATAGTTATAATTTCATAATATCTTAATTATTAATTCATCAACATTGGCTTACTGTCGGAATCTTTATACGACATATGCAGTATGTCATTTTCATTCTCGAGCCTTATTGACTTTTCATCTGCTAAATTGTATTTTGTCGGACGAAATAAAAAATCAGTAGGCTTCTCACCCACTGATTTTTCAAATGATCTATTCTTTTACTCTCATTAATCTCATGCTATTTAACGAAACTAATAAAGTTGCTCCCATATCTGAGAAAATCGCAATCCAAAGTGTTAACCACCCTGGTACAACTAGCAATAACGCTATGAGTTTTATTCCTAATGCAAAAGCGATATTTGTTTTAATAATCGTTAACGCTTTTCTACTAAGCTTTATCGTAAATGGAAGTTTCGCCAGATCGTCAGCCATTAACGCAAC
Source organism: Ureibacillus acetophenoni (assembly GCF_900220965.1). Lineage (GTDB taxonomy): Bacteria > Bacillota > Bacilli > Bacillales_A > Planococcaceae > Ureibacillus > Ureibacillus acetophenoni. The sequence continues at coordinate 76,544 of NZ_OBQC01000015.1, forward strand.
GTCTGCAGTTTCAAGTGCTGTATCTGTTCCTGCACCACCCATTGCAATTCCTACTGTAGAAGCGGCTAATGCAGGTGCGTCATTGACACCATCTCCTACCATGGCAACCTTTCCGTATTCAGAACGTAATTGTTTTATTATGTTTAATTTTCCTTCCGGCAAAAGCTCCGCCTGAATATCAGATACCCCCACTTTACGTCCTATAGCTACAGCCACGCGCTCATTATCACCTGTTAACATTACTGTTTTCTTAATACCTAGATGGTGAAGTTTCTCTAGCACTGATGGACTTGATTCTCGAACTTCATCCGCAACAGCAACCAATCCTAGAACTTCAGACTCTGTACCAACAATCATCACTGTTTTCCCTTCAGATTGGAAACGAACAATTCGTTCCTCAACTGAGTGTAGACCTACTATATCTTGAAATAACTTCGGACTTCCTACGTAATATGTAGTTCCTCCAATAGAACCTTTTATACCCTTCCCCGTTATGGACTCGAAGTTTTCAACTACTACATTTTGATAAGTAACTCCTATATCCTCCGCTTTTTTCACGATTGCTGATGCTAACGGGTGCCCGGATCGACTCTCCAATGCTGAAATTATAGAGAGAACCTCATTTTTTTTAACTTCATTGTTTACAATTTCGAAATCTGTTACTACAGGAACCCCTTTCGTCAACGTCCCTGTTTTATCAAAAGCTATGGCTTTTATGCCGCCCATTTCCTCTAGATAAACTCCACCCTTAATCAATACTCCCTTTTTAGCCGCATTCCCAATCGCAGAAACAATTGATATCGGTGTAGAGATCACTAATGCACATGGACAACCGACAACTAACACAGACAATCCCTGGTACACCCAACTCTCCCAACTTCCATTAAAGAATAATGGTGGGACAATAGCCACTAAAGTGGCAATCACCATAATGATAGGCGTATAGTATTTTGCAAATTTATCGATAAAGGCTTGAGACGGTGCCCGTTCGGCTTGTGCTTCTTCTACCAGTTCGATAATTTTAGCAATGGTTGTATCATTCACTAATTTCGTTACTTTAACTTCAAGTAAACCTTCTTCATTTAATGTACCTGCGAATACTTCGTCATTCACAGATTTTGTAACTGGTACAGATTCACCAGTAATAGTTGCTTGATTCACTGAAGAATAGCCATTAATGACAACCCCGTCCATCGCAATTTTTTGTCCAGGTTTTACAATCATAACGTCACCAATTTCTATGGACTCAACATGGACCATTAGCTCATGACCATTGCGACGAATTAATGCTTCACTTGGTGCAATATCCATTAAAGAACGAATGGATCTTCGCGCTCGGTCCATCGAATACCGCTCAAGAGCTTCACTGATGGCAAATAAAATAACAACAATTGCACCTTCCGCCCACTCACCAATAATAGCTGCACCTATAATAGCAACTGTCATGAGCGTTTTCATATCAAACTCAAGTCGTATTAAGTTTTGTAATCCTACTTTAAATAATGAATAACCACCAATAAGGATCGCAGCTAAAAATAGCAATACTGTTATAAGGTTTTCTTCACCATTCGTAAAAGTTGAAATATAACCGAATACAATCAATAAAGCCGAAAACAATAATTCTTCGTATTTTTTTACGAACGGTACTTTCGTCTCTTTCTTTTTATCTTCGGGTGCTTTTGCCTTTTGTCCGTTAATCTTTTCTGGAAAGATTTTTAGTTTTTCAAAAGCACCAGCTTTCTCTAAATCCTCAACCGACGTTTGCCCTATAACTGAAATTTTAGAAGCACCAAAGTTCACTTTTGCATCTTGCACTCCTGGTAGTTCTTTTACGTTTCGTTCGAACTTACCTGCACAGTTTATGCAGGAAAACCCCTCCACCCGAAAGACTTGTTCATTCGTAGCTTCTTTTAATTCATTCAAGTTTTGCCACCTCCTTTTGATGTGCAAAAGCTACCTCAATTAGTTTTTTCACATGTTCATCATCTAATGAGTAATAAACTAATTTTCCTTCTTTTCGATACTTCGCTAAACCAAGATTACGTAGGAGTCTTAAATGATGAGAAGCAGTTGCTGTTGTTGCACCTACGATATTAGCAACGTCGCATACACATAACTCATCTTCTTGAGCAAGTGCATATGCAATCCTAATGCGAGTATCATCGGATAATGCTTTGAATATTTTCGCTACATCAAATGGATTTTCTTCCTTTAATTTACTTTGCACACGTGTTACTTTCTCTTCGTCAACACACGTTACTTCACATGAAACGATTTCTTTAACCAAAACAAACACCTCCAATACATATAAATTTCACACTTTATAATATTCAAATAATCGTTTGAATGTTCATATAAATTATTCTATACCGTATAGCCCAAACATTCAAATGGATATTTGAATAATATTAAAAGTAAAATTCCATTACATCACATCAAATGAATAAATATTAGTAGATTTGTTTAGGATGTTAAAAAACACCATATCTATAGTGTTCTTAATTTATGGTGAACTTTGTTAGCATCGCAAAAACAATTGTGAAACCGATTTCACAGGATTGTAGACTATTCGTCACAGCAAATTGTTACGTTTTGACTTATACTTTAAGATGCTGTAAAAAGTTATTGGTTTTACTAAACATTGCTTTTTTAAAGCCTGTAACAATTTAGGAGGTATTTTTATGATTAAGAAAGTTTCTTTATTTACTTTTATTCTTTTATTTACTTTTGTGAGTGCTGCATTTGCACATACAGGATTAGAAAGTTCAAATCCACAAAATGGCGAAGTTCTTAACGAAGAATTGACAACAATCACATTGACTTTTGAAGGAAACATTGAACAAGGCAGTACATTTACACTTCAAGATGCAAATGGCGAAACCATTGCAGTAGATAACATCGCTATCAATGAGAACATTTTAGCTGGAGTTCTTTCAACTCCACTTGGGAACGGGGATTATACAGTTGACTGGAGCATTATTGGCGAAGATGGACATCTCATTGAAGATAGTTTTACTTTTTCTATAGACACTTCGACTACAGAATCGTCTGAAGAACAAAACAGTGTAGTTACATCAGAGGACGAGGAAAGTGATACAGAAGTCACTACTCAAACAAACGAAGAAGAAAGTGAAGTAGATCAATCTACTACATCTGAAAACGCAGAAGCAGTACAAGACGAAGGAATTTCTAATATTGTATTTATTATCATTGGTGCATTAATTGTTATTATCATTATTAGTGCTGTAATACTAGCGAGAAGAAAGAGATAATTAATGTTCGTCATTACAGTTATTAGCCAAGCTTTGTTATATTTATGTGTTGCACTCTGTATAGGTTATTTCATTTTATCTTTCGTCCCTAGAACGGTCCAACCAAAAATTGTTGTTCCATTTAGTGTATTAATGATGGCTATCATTGGAATAGCCATCTTTTCATTTATACCGATTTTACAAAATATATTACTATTAACCTCTCGGATTGGATTTTCTGATGGAATCCGAACAGTACTATTTACATTCCAAACCGGAAGATCATGGATGCTTACATTAATTGTATCCACTATTATTTTCTTATTTGTTATTTTGTTTCATGAAGTAAAGAATAGATTATACAGTCTAGTTGGACTTACTCTTTCCATCCTATTAATTTTAACATTAGGTTGGTCTAGCCATGCTAGCTCTATCGATCGAGTTTGGGGTTTCACTTTTGATTCGTTACATTTACTTGCAGTGAGTGTTTGGATTGGAATTTTAATCGTTGTTAGTTGGTTCTCAAAGAACACTGTAAACTGGGTAAAATTCTTAAAGTGGTTTACACCTGTTGCGATCATTTCCTTGCTAGTAACTTCACTGTCAGGAATTCTTCTTATGAATTTCATGGTAAATTGGGATGAATACATAAACTCTTGGGTAGTCCCCTATGGACAAGCATTATTATGGAAGCATTTATTCATTATCCCGTTGCTAGTTTACGCTTTGATTAACGGCTTCTTTATCCACTGGAAACTAAAGCAATTTCCAAGCTTCGATCCAAGACCTTGGGTAAAAGTTGAAAGTATCGTTGTTTTACTAATTTTTTCTGCAACTGCTGCATTAAGTGAACAATCTCCACCTAAAGAAACAGCAATCAATGACAGTAACGTCTCTAGTTTATTTTCTGCGATATATCAAGGGCAAATCTTCCCTGATATGATTGTAAGTATAAGTTTGAACACGACAAGTCTAGCGTTACTAGTTTTAGCAACCCTTTTCTTAGCACTAACTATCTTTTCATTCATGAGAAAGGCGCCTGCAATCTTTTCTTTTTTAATGAGTATTTGTTTAGTCTTTTCCGTTTACTTATCACTTATGCTCAGTATTCAATAGTTTAATTCTGCACGCCCTTTTCGGGGGTGCAGTTTTTTGTGCTCCCCTCACCTTATTTCTCATCTACTACATGTTAAAACTTCACTTCACCTGGGATATTTAGTAAGATTATCTTTACGATTATTGTTCGATACATCAACTTTTTAAGATAGGAGGATTCGTATATGACTGAGACAAAACAAAATGCTAACGATTCAATTACTGTTCACCCAGATTTTCAAAAAGAAGTTGAGCGACTCGACTACACAAGAAAATATATGGAAGACATCTTGAGGAAATCTCAAGAAAATCTATTGTCAGCGAACTCGAAAATTAAAGAATCTATGGCAAACGTTGAATATTTAGACTCCAGTGATAGCTTCATTAACATTTTGACGAACTCTCGTTTTTTTGAACTAGCCCGAACACAAAAGGAAAGTTTAGAAGCCGTTAGACAAAAGCCTTATTTTGCCCGTATCCATTTCCAACGCCCAGACGAAGCTGAAGAATTATTATATATAGGAAAAACATCACTTATTCATAGTGAAACCTTTGAGCCGATTATCGTAGATTGGCGTTCACCCGTTGCCAACGTTTACTACGACGGTCGACTGGGAGATGTAACTTACCGTGTACGGGATGAGGAATATTCTGGTCACCTATACTCCAAACGACAATACAAGATTGAAGATGGAGAGCTTCTAAGTTTTCAAGATGTGGATTTAACAACAAACGATGAATTACTTCAAGAGGCACTCTCAGGTAAAGCGGATGTTCGACTAACAGAAATTGTCGCAACCATTCAAGCAGAACAAAATGAAATTATCCGAGCACTCTTGCGCCAACCAATACTAGTACAAGGGGCAGCTGGAAGTGGTAAAACAACCATTGCTCTCCACCGTATTTCCTATTTTCTATATACAATGGGTGAACACTTCAACCCTGAACATTTAATGATTTTAGCACCAAATAATTTGTTTATAGAGTATATAGGTGAAGTTTTACCTGAGCTTGGTGTAGACCGAATTTGTCAAACGACCTATGCGGATTATGTACAAAAAGCAACGGGAATAAAACTAAAACTACAGAACCCAAATGAATTGTTAGAACAAATCATTGAAGATAATACCCCCCTCCCCCCTTTTAACATTCCTAAAGTAAAGGGGTCCATGCAATATAAGGAAATATTAGATCGTTTAATAAAACGTCATGAACGAACACTTGCTTCTTACTTTGATGAAGATGTTTTTATTGAAAAGTACAGAATTATGCGTGGTAGTCATTTAAAAAAGCTATTTTTAGAAGAATTTGCTTACATGCCAATTGAAAAACGTCTTGAACGAATTAAGAAGATTGTTCAAACCGAGGTTAAAAGAAAATCGAAAGCAGTTCTTACTTCTTTAAATTCACGTTATGAAGAAATGATCGGTAAAGCGTTGAATGGATTCCGAGATCCTGAAAAACGAAAACGCAATGTGACCCGATTCATCGATGAACGTGATGCACGTATTCCGAAAATAAAGGAAGAAATAAAATCTACTGTTACTAACTACATGCGTCGATTTGAAAAGGCAAAAATTAAAACAATGTACCGTGAATTTTTAACAGACCGAATGCTACTACGTGAACTCACTCCAGAATGGACATTCGAAGAGCAAGAACAATTTATTCGTGTTCACGCTAAAGAAAGATGGGCATTAGAGGATTTAGCGGCTATCTTTTATTTGCAGGCGAAAATTAAAGGAATTAAAGATGAATGGAAAATGAAGGTTGTATTCATCGATGAAGTTCAGGATTACAGCTTGTTCCAACTAGCTGCATTAAAGGCTGGTCTAGAAACAGATATGTTTACCATGGTTGGTGACTTGGCACAAGGTATTCATAGCTATCGTTCACTCACTGAATGGGACTCAGTATTAAAGTTATTCCCACGAGCAAACTATTTCACATTGCAAAAAAGCTACCGGACGACAATTGAAATTATGGAAGTGGCGAATAAAGTATTATCAAAAATGGACGAAAACTTGCCATTAGTTGAGCCAGTAGTACGACACGGAAATCCGCCTACCTTTGTTCAAAGTGTGAAATTTAACCCAATACAAATTCGCGATATTTATGATGCCATTAAGAGTAATGGCCATCGTTCAGTAGCACTCATTTGCAAGACGTCCGATGAAGCAGCCTATTTTGCGGAAAGTTTACTTCAGAACGGATTAGACGTTGAACTATTAACTGAATCATCGGAACTTGGCCAAGCGAAACTTCTCATATTACCAAGTCATTTGGCGAAAGGATTAGAGTTTGATGCGGTAATAGTCGCAGCTTTCTCGTTCCCGTATAATGATACTCCAATCGATCGGAAACTTTTGTACGTGGCATTAACAAGGGCAATGCATGAATTGTATTTAGTGGGACCTAGTGAGGAAACATTCTTGTTGTAAAAAACTAAAAATGTTCGAAACCTACCTAATAAAAAAAAGCTGTTCTATTGACTTTACATAGAACAGCTTTACTCTCTTGGAGGTATACGAATTGTTTTTTGTTTTCTAGTAAATTTTTTTGAAAAAAATGTGCGTATGGATTGAAAAAATGATCTTTTCTCTTTCTTTTCAACTTCCATTTTTGATTGTGGCAATGCAGGCATTCTCATAATATATTCCTCCTTTACATATATTATATTGCTACAATAAGTAAAATATTCCATCGGTTTTATATTTCTTTTAATAACGACAAATTTTTCGTACTATCCCCTCTAAAACGTACAAGATTTAACTATATTCTCATTATTACCTAAGTTACTATTGCCTTCTTTACAGTTTGTTTACCCGTGGGATGACCTTTCTTTCATCACTAAAAAATAAAGTCCTGATTCTGTAATTAGAATCAGGACTTTATTTTTATCCAAATCGACCTGTAATATAATCTTCCGTTCGTTGGTCTTTCGGTACTGAGAAAATTTTATCTGTCGTATCAAATTCTACAACTTCTCCATTTAAGAAAAAGGCAGTTTTATCTGATACACGTGCTGCTTGTTGCATGTTATGTGTCACGATAACAATCGTATAATCCTTTTTCATATCTGCAATCAATTCTTCTACTTTTAAAGTCGAAATTGGGTCTAATGCAGAAGTAGGTTCATCCATTAAAATAATCTCTGGCTTCATCGCAATCGCTCGTGCAATACAAATACGTTGTTGTTGCCCACCAGATAATCCAAGTGCTGAAGTTTTTAAACGATCCTTTACTTCATCCCAAATGGCAGCGCCACGTAAACTTTCTTCAACGATTTTATCCAATTCTTTTTTACTCTTAATGCCTTGGCCTCTAGGTCCATATGCGACATTATCATAAATACTCATGGGAAACAGATTCGCCTTTTGGAATACCATTCCGACTTTTGTTCGTAGTTTAATAACGTCTGTAGACTGGTATATATTTTCATTATCAATGGTAATATCTCCAGTTATATTTACACCATCAATTAAGTCATTCATTCGATTTAATGTACGTAAAAAAGTTGATTTACCGCAACCAGAAGGACCGATTAATGCTGTCACTTCTTTTTCCTGAATATCTAATGATAACGAATAGAGTGCCTGTTTTTCTCCATAAAAAAGATTCAAGTCTCTTACGCTAATTTTTGTTTTTCCATTTGATTCAGTCATTTGTTGTAGATCTTCCTTCACTTTTTTGTTGTGTTTGCTTAATAATGTAGTCATAACCATTCACCCCTTTAATAATCAGCCTTATTTAAAATTTTCGATAGAAGCGTTGCTAAAAGGTTTAAAATTAAAATAATCACAATTAGCACAATCCCGATCGCAGCTGCCAACTCAATGTCACCAGCTTCTTGAGTTACTAAGTAGGAATGAACTGTTAACGTTCGTGCAGATGAAAAAATACTTTCAGGCAACGCTGCTACCGTACCAGCTGTTAAAAAGATCGCTGCAGATTCACCGACAATTCGCCCAATCGATAAAATAATACCTGCTAAAATACCAGGCATTGCACTTGGTAAAATGACTTTATATAACGTTTGAAGCTTAGTATTTCCTAAAGCTAAAGATCCTTCACGATAACTTCTTGGTACTGTTTTTAACGATTCCTCTGTTGTACGAATAATCACCGGCAGGATAATGATTGTTAGAGTTAATGAGGCTGCTATAATAGACATCCCTAGCTTTAATGTCGTTACAAAGAATACCGCACCAAATAATCCGTAAATAATGGATGGAATACCAGTTAAACTTTCCGTCGCAAAACGGATCATTCTTACTAGTCGCCCTTGTTTTGCATACTCTTGCAAATAAACGGCTGCTAAAATCCCGATAGGTGTAGCAATAACTAAAGAAATAACAATTGTGTAAATAGTTGTTACTATCATTGGCCAAATTCCACCACCACCAGTAGGAGAATAATCACCAAAGATAAAATCAAAACTAATTAACCCAATTCCTTTATAAAATATATAACCAACAATTGTGACTAGGATAGCAATTGTTAAGAGAGCTGCTAACCATAATAGGCCACGCAATACATTATCTTTAAAGCTTCTCAACTTAATTACCACCTTTCGCACTAATCTTCGCTAATACAAAGTTTAAAATTAAAATGAATGAGAATAACACAATACCTGTTGCAAATAACATTTCTTGGTGTACACCTGCAGCGTATCCCATTTCTAACGCAATGTTTGTCGTTAATGGACGTACACTGTCCGTTAAACTTGTAGGAACAATAAGACTGTTTCCAGCCACTAAAATTACTGCCATTGTTTCTCCAATAGCTCTACCCATTCCTAACACCACTGCAGTTAGTATTCCTGATTTTGCAGCTGGTACAACTACTCTAAAAATTGTTCCAATATGTGATACCCCAAGAGCTAATGAACCTTCACGATAACTTTTAGGAACTGCTCTTATAGCCGTTTCTGAAACTGTCACTACAGTTGGTAACATCATAATAGCAAGGACCAGAATAACCGCAATTAAGCTTTGCCCTTTTGCTAGGCCTAGATTGTTTTGTAAAAATGGTACAATTACCGCTAACCCGAACACACCATATAAAACAGATGGAATACCTGCAAGTAACTGAACAGCAGGTGAAATTATTTTTGCTACTTTTTTAGGGGCAATTTCAGCTAAAAAGATTGCGGTAAACAAACCAATCGGAACCCCTATAATTAGTGCACCAATTGTTGCATAAATTGATGCGACAATCATTGGGAATATCCCAAATTGATCTTCACTTGGTACCCAATCATCTCCAAAAAGGAAGTTAATAAAACTATATCCTTCCGCTACAAATGGATTAATCCCTTTAAAGAATACAAATCCAATGATTAACAATAGACTAATAACCGACAGAAGAGCGCAGAATAGAAACACTCTACCTGATAACTTCTCTAGCATATATTTTCTTTTATTCGCCTTTTCAACAGGTGGCCTAGCCATTCTTCATTCCTCCAAAATTGCTATATATATCACTTGCTAGATAAATTTCGTTTACTTAATAGGGATTACGCCTGATTCCAACGCAACTTTTTGTCCCTCTGAACTTAAAATAAAATCGATGAATTGTTGACCTTTTTCACTTAGGTTTTCGTCTTTATAAACGAATAAGAAAGGTCTAGATAATTTATATGTGCCGTTCAAAACATTTTCCGCTTTAGCTTCTACCCCATTTATTTTTATAGGTGAGATAGATTCATCAATATATTCAAAGGAAATAAATCCAACTGCATGTTTATTTGTTGCTACAGTCGTTTTAATATTTCCGTTTCCACTTGCTACAATAGAATTTCTAATAAGTTCTCCTGATGAGTATCCAACAATTTCTTGGAATGCATCACGTGAACCCGACCCGTCTTCTCGGGACACAACGACGATCTCCATATCTTCTCCGCCAAGCTCTTTCCAATTTGTTACTTCACCAGTGAAAATTTGCTTTACTTGTTCAATTGTAAGATCATCTACTTTATTACTCGGATGAGCAACCACCACGATACCGTCATAAGCAATGATTTGGTCCGTTAAGCCGTTTGCTATTTCCTCTTCTTTTAAATCACGTGATGCCATCCCGATTTCTGATACACCATTTGTGGCATTCGTAATTCCTGCAGATGAACCAATTTGGTTAATTTCTATATTAATATCTGCATTTTCTTCGTATTTGGCTGCCAATTTCTCAGCTAATGGCCCTACTGACGTTGAACCTGAAATTGCAAGTGTATAATTACCTCCATTTGACGATTCACTATCATTTGATGGAGTACAAGCTGATAATAAAATAGTTAATGGAATTACTACTAATCCAAACGTTTTAAATTTTTTTAACATCACTATTAAACCTCCGAAACATCAATTAGCCTACTCTAGAATAAATTTGACGTGTAAATTTACTACCGCTTTTTTGTAAAGGTTTTGTAAATTTATTAATTGGTAGTAAATCAGCTGTAAAAACTGTTGAATATTGGATAAATTTATGTAAATATTTGTATAGTTTTACAATCACTCTATCATCTTAAAAAATCTAATATTAAAAGGGTGCCTCAGAAGCTTAAATACATACTTCTGAGGCACCCTAGATTTAGTTGATATTATTAACTTTTTAAAATGTGTAAAGTGCATATTCCTTATATTTAGGAGTTCGATTGAGATGCGTCTCGTATAATGCAATTTCACTTACTGTAAATGAAAAATCCCCATCCTCACTATTTTTTAGTAAAGGCATTTTTTCACTAGGGAATACTTGATTTGATTCCCATTTTCTCGCCAAAGTGATATGTGGATTAAATGGTTTTTTATCTAAATTCAAATTAGATTCTAAGCAAATTTTAAAGATCTTTTTTTGCAACAGATTTAATTCTTCTGATTCTTTTACACCCGCCCAAAATATTCTTGGGGACTTTTTAGATCCGAAAGTTCCTATTTCATCAAGGGTAAGGTCAAAAGAATCTTCATGTTTAAGCATATCTCCAACTTGGTTTTGTACTTTTTCTAACAGATTCTTTTCTACAAAGCCTAAAAAAGCTAATGTAATATGATAATCTTCCGGGTGAACCCATCTTTTAAATGGATATTGTGTATTATGCATTTGCACCCAACGATTCAAGAAAGTTTTCACTTCATTTGGTAACTTAATTGCAAAGAAGTAATGGTGTTTATTATCTGTCATAACGTCATCCCTTTACTAAAGTACATACAATGAACTACTAACATCTTTTACATCATTCGACCAAATTATCCACTCACTAATTTTAGGCCAATTGCAGAAATAAGAATTAGTGCAATGAATAAGATTCTTTTCCAACTTTTAGACTCTCCATATAAAAGCATTCCTACAAATGTTCCACCTACAACCCCAATTCCAGTCCAAATTGCATAAGCTGTTCCCATTGGAATTGTTTGCATTGCGTATTGAAGTAAGTATAAGCTGATTCCAAATCCTAATTGCATGAATGCAAGGGGTTTCCAGTTTCGATTAACGCTATACTGATTCATCATCGCAACAAAAAATGTTTCAAATAATCCAGCAAAAATTAATGCAATCCAAGCCATTATTCGTTAACCTCCTCAACTTTTTCTTTCTCCTTCTTCTCTTCCTGATCAGTTACTAATTTCAAACCAATTACCCCAATAAGTAAAAGGATAATGAAAAGAATTTTCATTAGATGAATTGGTTCTCCAAAAATTACAATTTCTGAAATGACAGCCCCCGCTGACCCTAACCCAACAAAAACGGCATAGGCAGTTCCAGTTGGAAGATATTCTGTAGCTGTAATTAAAAAGTAATTACATAAAAGAATTGCTATAATCGTTCCAGACCAGGTCCAAACGTCATATGAATGAGCTAGACCAATCACCCAAATTACTTCTAAAACGACCGCAATTAGCAGTTTAATCCAGTGTTTGTTCATGTTTGTTCCCTCCTATTTTTACGAAACAAAAAAAGCCAAAGAGATTACTATAAATAGTATCTCCCAGGCTTTTGTCCTTCCGTGTTACACGTATGTATACGTGCGTTTTCTCTCGGACCTGACCTCAATATGAGCGGAACCCTAGAAAACTTTTCACTTTTCAATTGGTTCATATTATTTCACAGTTCATGAAAGATTTCAATATTTTATTGAGGTTTTTTGAATGAACGGAAAAAATCCGCCCTCTGTGGGCGGATTTTTTATTAGTATCTAATATGGATTCCCTTTTTATATACCTCGTGTGCTAAACGAACTGTGGAAACAGCTAAATCTGCATAGGATACTTCTTGTTTTGGATTAAATTTATTATTCTCAGTTGTAATTAATCCTAATGAATGTGCTAACGCAACATATCCAACGTTTTCTTGACTTACATCTTCTGCATCATCAAAGTTCAGCTGATAAATTCCTTGGCTCTTTGCAGCTTCCTCAAGTCCTAATGTACGAATATACCAAACTGCTAATTCTTCTCTTGTAAGACTCTCATCCAGATTAAACGTATTGTTGTCTTTTTTAAGAATACCATTTGAAACCGCGCGCTCAACAACTTGGTATAATCGATGATCCGGTTTTATATTATCAAAGGAGTGGGACTTATTTCTTTCTCCATATGGGTAACCGAAATAAGTATGTGACATCGATTTGATGATTACTTCAATGGCACTACCTTTTGTAACCTTTGCATTTCCATCAAAAGTCTTCGCATCACCAGCGTTGATAATTCCAGACTCAATCATATATTTAAGTTCATTTTCTGCCCAATCTGGAGCGATTACTTCCGGCTTACTCTTTACTGAATCGATCCACTCACCATTGTTTGCATCTAATGAGTTAAATCGTGAATCATTGAATAATGGAGTATACACAAGATAGTAGTGATCCTTATTTTTGCTTGACCATAAATTCGTATAGTTAAGATCTAACTTAAAGTTTTCAAAGTATTTCTCAGTCGCTTTTTCTTTAGAAATGACCTTATCTACAGATGGCCAGTTCTTAATATCTGTAAAACTCACATTGAAATCAAGTAATGAGCCATCTTCAGAAGATACACTTAATGAAATATAATTTCCACTAACTACAAGACCGTTCACAATTCTTGGAAAGGCAAAACTATATGTTCCTCTATCTTCGTTAAAAATATTTTCTACAATTGGCATAGAATAGTTATGAAGATAAGATGGTGCGTACTCTTTTAAATACTCCAATGCGTGACTCAATGCTTCCTCTTCGGAAAGTAGTTTGACATTTTCATTTTTCTCATCTTCAATTTCATCAATACCCAAATCACGGGATAAATGATTTCTAATATCCGTATACTGAATGATTTCACCTGTACGTTTATCAAGAACTAAATTCGTCCCTGTTCCACCATTTTTATATTCATACATATAATTTATATTGATTACGTCTTGACCATTATAGTCATTTACCTCATCAATAGATTCAATTCTTAGTTTAAAATCTTCAGAATCAACTGCGAGCAGCTCTTCAGCTAAAGCTTTTGCTTCTTCTATAGTGATATTTGGATTTTTAGGTGGTAATGCTTGTGTAACAATAGGTTGAATTTCATTTTTCTTCGGTACTTGTGGTGAAAATTCATACAACTTATACCAATCTCCCGTAAGAGCATGAATACCGTATACACTACTATTTGGTGCATAAACGAGCTTTACACCACTAGCTCCTGTTTCATAGTCAACATCAATACTATACTGTAAATCAATTGATAGATTTTCTTTAATCTTTGTTAACATATCTTGTTCTGGCAATACCTTTGTTACATCATCATAAGTTTTACTTCCAGTACTATTTGAATAACGATAAAATTCACTAACTTCCCCGTTACCAAGTACAGTTACTTGAATCTGCTGATCTGAAATAGGTACATTATCTTTCAAACGAACAAAAGTAAATGAATAGCGGAAAGGTTCAGTTAGAAGTTGACTAGGATAGTAGTTGAAATTATCTGGTTGTAATTTATATTCGCTACTTTCCGGAAACTTACTTATAAATGAAAGAGCTACTTGTTTTGCTTCTTCTTTCGAAACTTTTGCAGGGAATAATGCATCTACCGCGTTATCTGAACGGTAGTGGAAATTTACAATTTCTAAGTCATCTCCTACAAAGCTTGCACCACCATAAACAAAGTTACCATTTACTGATTTATCGAAGCTAAGGTCATATCGAATTGTATCTTCTTCATCAGGATAGCTTCTACCAGTCCACATATGAAAATCACTATCATCTAAGAAATCAAATTGATTTGGGAAAAATTCTTTAAATCTTTTAATCAAATCACTTTTTGTAACAACACTATCAACTTGAGAAACTTGAATTTGTACATCATTCTGTTGAATATTTCCTAACGATGTAGCGCTTGCACCTGGTGCTAATATCCCTATTGTTAGACCAGTAGACAAAGTTATGACCCCTAGTTTTTTTATAAGTTTCAAAACATTCCCTCCCAATAATTTGCAATCAAACCAATTATATACTAAAAACTTAGAATAGTAGAACAAATAATAGAAAAGTTTTCCATAATAACGTAAAAATATATACTATTTTGTTAATAATTGGTTTTTCCTATAATGAATAAGAACTACATTGAAAATCTATCATTTTAAAAGAAACCAAAGGTCCGTTATGATAGAAGAAAGGTTTGCTGGAGGTGTTGATATGGCTAAAGAAAAGGAACAACCTGAACAAGATCCTATTAGCGAAGAAGAGTTAATAGAACTTGTTCTTGAAGCACAAGCAGAAGCGCTAGAAAAGCAACGACTAGAACGTTTAGATCGCCTTGAAGGTAAACAAATAAAACGAAAACGTCAACCGCCTTTTGCAAGGTTTATCGCATGGCTCATCGCCATTATGCTTACCTTTAGTACGTTTGCTATATTCTTTGAAATATTCTCTATTCCAGCCGTAGAATTTTTAAAGAAATCGACTTCACTGTCATTCCAAAGTAATATTCAAACATATAAAAAGTCCGTCGTACAAATCTCAACACATGAAAGTAAAGGGACAGGCTTTTCAATTTCAGATGATGGCCTAATTGTAACGAATGCTCATGTTATCGAAGATGCATTATCTCTAACTGTCTATTTTCCTGAGGACGGTATTTATGAAGCTGAAGTAATTGAAAGTTATCCGGAGATTGATATTGCCTTTTTACAAGTAGAAGGAACTGACCTACCCACTTTAGATTTGGCTAAAAACTATGAATTCACATTTAGGGAGGCTGTTTATTTTATCGGTAACCCTCTCTTCTTTTCAGGTATTGCAAATGAAGGACAAATACTTGGGACAAAGAGTCTTTCGGATTGGGAAGAGGACGTCTATATGATGGATGCACCCGTCTACAAAGGAAACAGTGGCAGTCCTGTCATTGATATGAGTGGGTATGTTATTGGCGTAGTGTTTGCAACGTTGGATGATAAAGAACATGGAAATGTAGGACTGTTTATTCCGATTGAATTGGTGAATGAAAAACTTAAAAACATCAAATAAAAAGTGCGTCGAAATAAAGGACGCACTTTTTTGTTCATTCATTTTTATTTAGTTTAAATTCTTCCGCAAGCAAACGATATACTTTTAAACGCATTTCTTGCGAATGGGGAATTGTACAAATCATCGCTTCATCAAAGCCATATAGTTCTTGCTCTTGTCTTAAATAATCCCCTACTTCTTTTGCAGTACCTACAATATTCAACTTACGATTTTCTTCAAGCCACATCTTATCCATTTCTGTTAACGGATAATCTTTTGCTTCTTCAGGGGTAAGGCGTGGTGGGTTGACTTGGCCGCGCATAAATAACATTCGCGAGATATTTGCTGGTTTTGCCTCATATTCTGCTTCTTCTTTGGTCTCGCCTACTGTAACAAAATAAGAAACTATAATTTCCGGCTTTTCCATAAAGGCTGATGGCACAAAACTATCTCGGTAAGCATCAAAAACGCCCTTGTTCATGTAGCCATTGAAAAATTGCGCGTAAGAATAGCCGACTCCTCTTCTACCAGTTTCTATTGCACTGTTTCCACTTGAACCTAATATCCAAGCTTCAGGTAACGGAACATTATTTGGTGAAGCTGTAACTCTTCTATAATAAGGGTTATCCGGAATTTCCTCATTTATAAATGCTAATGCAGCATCAATCTTCTCATAAATATTTTCAACTTCCGGTCTTCGTCCATCGGATAAGGCATACATTGCATACTGATCTCCACCTGGTGCACGTCCAATACCAAAATCAATACGTCCTGGTGCAAGGGCACTTAACGTTTTAAAGTTTTCAGCCACTTTATATGGTGAATAGTGCATAATCATCGTCCCACCAGTACCAACACGGATACGATTTGTTTTTGCTGCGATATACGCAGCAGTTATTTCAGGTGCTGAACTTGCATAACCTTGTGTACTATGATGTTCTGCCATCCAAATTCGTTCATAACCTAGTTCTTCAGTAACAATAGCAAGCTCAACTGCTTTTGCTAATGCGTCCTGTGCTGTATTTCCTTTAGTGATTGGTGCTTGATCTAATACGCTTAATCGCATCAATTGAACTCCCCCTTTGTCAGTTTTTCAATTATACTAACTTAATTATTTCAATTGTAACGAACAATGTATTAATATATCCACTTTCTAGGCTTATCTAAGCGAGAGGACCCATTATCCTTCTCGCAAAAAAAATTTATATATCCCAATTTAACTTTAAAATATTTTTCAAAATAATTAATTGTTCCTCACCAATTACTTGAGCAATTTTATTTTCTAAGTTGGACTTTAACTCTGTATGTTTATCGCAGCATTGTACCCCTAGTTGGGTTAAACTTATGCATTTATCTCTCTTACTATGTTCAGAATTACTTATTTCTACTAACCCTTTTGCTTGTAGACTTTTAATATTTTTGTGAGTTGCTTGTCTTGTAATAGTCACATTTTTTGAAACATCTGATATGGTTGGTTTCTGGCCATAGATTTTATGCATGATATACCATTCAGTTTGTGAAATTTTTATATCACTCTGTTCTTCCCACATACTTTCAATCATATGACGTACATAATCGTTTTTCTCAATTATTAAGTTAACTAGACCAAGACTATTTAGATGTTTACTCAAAATGAGCACCTCTTCTACTAAATTTTCAATATTACTATAGAAGAGCGTCCATTCTTTGTCAACCAAATTGACATTTTGACAATTCCATGTTACACTTATATTGTAAACTTAGTTGACGAAAATACCCGAATAGGTGGCGACTGTATGTATAGTGTTGGGGATTTAATCATGTATTCTTCCCATGGCATTTGTGAAATTGACGATATAACTGAAAAAAACTTTTCGAACCAAACTAAAACCTATTATGTAATGCATCCTATTAATAATGCTCAACTTGTTATTAATGTTCCAATTCATAGCGATAAAATAAATTTACAAGATGTTGTTAATAAAGCAACTGCTCAAAAGATTATTGATTCCTTCGAACACCCCGGTGTAGACTGGATTGAAAAAAATAATCATCGCATTCATATTTACTCTGAAGCTATTAAACATGGAGATCGATACGAGATTGCCAAAATAGTTAACACTTTAATGGTTAAACAACATGAACTACAACTGTTCGAAAAAAAGTTAAGTTCACAAGATATGAAGCTATTAACATCTATACAAAATATATTATTCTCGGAACTCGCACTTTCATTAGAAACGACTAGTGATGATATTTATAATCGAGTTGTAGAATGTTTGAAACAACAAATCTAAATATAGAATGACAGAATATAAAAAAGAAGTAATCTTACCCTCAACATAGAGGAAAAGATTACTTCTTTTTTTATACGTTTATAAAATAGTTAATAAATAATCCAATAGACAATAAAAAACTAAAAAGTGTATTTGTTAAGGCAGTTGATTTCATGGCAGTTCGCATAAGTGCAGGTTCTTTTACACCGTTTCGGAATGCTTTAATTGCCGAAATTGGCTTTGGTAAACTTAATAAAACTACTAATGCCCAAGCACTTAAATCCCCTATCACGATTAAAATAATAATCCATAAATACGAAATGAAAAATGCATTCGCCAATGCCATCACAGCAGCATCTCTACCTAATAAAATGGCAAGCGTCTTTCTTCCACCTTTCGTATCCTCTTCTATATCGCGAATATTATTAGACATGTTAATAGCCCCAACTAATATCATCGCTGGGATAGAAATCATAAAACTTAACAACGTTACTGTACCTGTTTGGATAAAATATGAAATTAATACAAAGCCCGATCCCATTAATGCACCAGCAAATAATTCGCCAAATGGTGTATATGCTATTGGAAGTGGACCTCCTGTATATAAATAGCCTATTGCCATACCAAATAATCCAACGACCACTAACCACCAACTACTGCTCGCACATATGTAAACACCAATGATTGCTGCAAATATATATAGCAAAATTGCGACTGTCAGTACGTTTTTCGGTTTCAAACCGTGTCGAACAATTCCTCCGCCTATGCCGACAGATTCTGCTGTATCTAAACCACGTTTGAAATCATAATATTCATTAAATAAATTTGTCGCTATTTGTAATGCTAGACAGGCAACCATCATCGCAACAAACAGCAACCAATTAATTGTTGTATCATATAACGCAATTACCGTACCTAATATTACTGGTGCAAAAGTTGCAGTTAATGTATGTGGTCGTGTCATCTTCCACATTAGTTTTGCAGGGCTAATTTCCTTTTGAATTGCTTCCATTGATCGATTCAACTTCCCTATAATAATATTTGTAACTACTATAATTTTCATCTACATATTGTTTGATGAGTCTTTCCATCTATCCATTATAACAAATTCTTTCATAAGTGCGAGAATGAAAGATTATCCACTTAAATTGTCGAAATCCCAATTTATTAATCTTCGTATACATGTAAAAAAGCCTACGAACCAGAATGATTTGTAGGCTTTTCGTTTTTGTTTAATCTCGTTTACTACTATAGACAAAATAATCTACTTGCATACATTTTTGAAACCCTGCTTTTTCATAAACAGATAGAGCTCGTTCGTTCTCTAACTCTACATCTAACATGACAAATCTTTCGCCGTTTCTTAAAGAAAAATGTTTTGACCAGTTTAATAACGCTGTTCCAATCCCTTTTCCTTGCATATCTGGATGAACAGCTAATGCTGTAATCTTTTGCACTTCGCCTTCTTTTGTCGTTGTCATCGTTCCAACGACTTCCTCATCCATTTCAGCAACCCAAACAACACTTCCTTCAGTTGCTGTATTGTACTCAATTAAATCAATTGATTCGTCACGGAAATCACCAAAAGCGTCACCAAAAATTTGAATTAATGCATTTTGGTCATCCTCTGTATATTGTCGAATAGAGATATGATCTTCTAAATCAATTACAGATGCTTTGGCCTCAAAGGTTGCTTCAGAAAAACTATAACGAAAACCGAAACGTTCTAAAAATGTTCTTCCATATGTACTATTCTCATGAGCAAGGGCAAGTTCACCTTCTGCACCACGATCATATAAACCTTCATGTAACACTTTGAAAATGGCAGTTCCAATACCAATTTGACGATACATTGGACTTACAACCATTGACCATTCGTATGTATTTAACCCCATAATATCACTAGCACTAGCAACCCCTACTAATTTGTCTAGCCCATCATCATAAGCTAAAACGAAAAAACCTTTACTATATAACTCTCTACACTCATGTAAATTTAACAGGGAAGAATAACTAACTCTATCTACATTTCCTGCTTCATCACATAATGTTTTAATCTCTTCAAACGTCTCAGCATCAATCGGGAAAGATGCCGTTATAATAGAAAAATTCATGATTATACTCCAATTCTTTTGTATATTCTCTATCATTTTAGAGTTACATAGAATGGAGTGCAACCACGAATTTTTGTGTTGTTTACTATTAAATTCACTTATTCCCTAAAACATCTGTTTGTTCCAACATTTTAGCATAGATACCATTTAAATTAATCAACTCTTGTTGTGTACCAGATTCGACTAGTTGCCCTTCATGCATAACAAATACAAGATCGGCATGTCTAATTGTATTTAAACGGTGTGCGATGACAAAACTTGTTCTTCCTTCCATTAATAACTCTAAAGCTTCTTGTATTTTCACTTCTGTTACAGTATCAATACTACTAGTAGCTTCATCTAATAGAAGAATTACAGGATTTGCTACGAGTGCTCGTGCAATAGATAGAAGTTGCTTTTGCCCGTGGGAAATTTCACTACCATCACTAGCAAGTATCGTGTCATACCCTTTTGGCAACTTCATAATAAACTCATGGGCATTTGCCTTTTTACAAGCTTCTATAATCTCTTCATCAGTTGCATCTAATTTTCCATAGCGAATATTTTCATATACAGAATCCTCAAATAAAAGCGGATCTTGTAATACAAACGCCATTTGACTACGTAAGGTTTCCCGTTTCAGTTCTCGAACATCTTTTCCATCAAATAAAATTTGACCTTCACCTACGTCATAAAAGCGTGCGATTAATTGCATAATTGTTGTTTTCCCAGCACCTGTCGCACCTACTAAAGCTACTGTTTGACCTGGTTTTACGTGGAAGCTTACACCTTTTAACGTTTCTTGATCTTCACTTAGTTCATATTTAAAGTGAACATCTTTAAACTCAACTTCACCTTTCAAACGTGTATCTTCTGATAGTTTCCCATCATCTACTTCTTTCGTTTCATCCATAATTGAAAAAACTCGTTCTGCCCCGGCAATTGCTGATAGAACCGTATTAATCTGGTTAGCTAAGTCATTTAAAGGACGTGTAAATTGTCGTGCATATTCAGTGAAAATAACAATTACACCAATTGATACATGACCATGAAAAGCTAAAATCCCTCCAATACCAGCGACAATCGTAAAACTTATATTATTTAAGAAGTTCATAACTTTTGGTATAAACCCTGAGTAAGTAAGGGCCCAAAATCCTGTTTTGCGTAATTTTGCATTCTTCTCACGGAATTCTTCAATAACTCGCTTCTCTTGGGAGAAAGCTTTAACAATTGCTTGCCCAGAAATTGTTTCTTCAATCGTTCCGTTTAACGCTCCAACGGCTGCTTGCTGTTCTTTGAATAATTTTCCAGTCCTTTTTGTAATCCAACGCATTGAAAGAAACATAAGTGGGATGATTAACATCGTCAAAACCGTTAATAACGGGCTTAAATAAAGCATCACAATCACAGTACCAACTAAAGTTAGTAAACTTGAAAATACTTGTATAAACGACGTGTTTAATGTTGCACTTACTGTCTCAATATCATTTGTTGCACGACTCATCAGCTCACCATGTTGACGTTTGTCGAAAAACGAAACAGGTAATCTCATTAAATGATTAAAAAGTCCAGTTCTCATTTTATAAATAGTTGTTTGCGAAATACCGATCATCCAAAAATTTTGTAAAAATAGAGAAATCGACAAAATAATATATACACCAATCAACGTAAGAACAATTGGCAACATATTTTGAAACTGACTTTTTAATATATATTCATCGATAATATATCCAATTAACAAAGGTCCTACTAATGATAGAATCGAACTAATTACAACCATAAAGAACACGGTAATAAGTAAAAATCTTTGTTCATCGACAATTTTCCATATCTTTAGCAACGTGCTTTTCCAGTCGTTAGCCCGCGGTCCTTTTTTCTTCTCAACTTTTCTTTTTAAATCGTCTTTTGTCAGAATCGGTTCATATCCGAACGGTTTTCGTATGAAGTTCACCCTTCTTCACCTACCTGTTCTTGCTGGGATTCGACAATTTGGCGATAACGCTCGCTTATTTGAAGCAATTCGTCATGTGTACCATATGCTTCTACTTTCCCGTCATGTAACAATAGAATTTTATCCATTGTTTTTGCTGTTCTTACCTTTTGTGTTACTACGAACATCGTTGTGTTTTCTTCCTCTAAAGCATCCCATAAAGCAGCCTCAGTTTTTACATCAAGAGCACTAGTACTATCATCCAAAACTAAAATTCTCGATTTTCGGACGAGTGCCCTTGCAATCGATAGTCTTTGTTTTTGACCACCAGATAAATTAACACCCTTTTGCCCTACTCGTGTATCATATTTGTTTGGGAATGTTTCAACGGTTTCATGGATTTGAGCTTGTTCTGCTGCTAAACGAACCTCAGAAAATATCGCATCCTGTTTTCCCCATTTTAAGTTTTCTTGAATGGAGCCTGTAAATAACAATGATTTTTGTGGGACAAACCCAATCATGGCTCTTAGTTCTTCTAATTGCCAGTCAAGAACATTTCGGCCGTTTACAAATATCTTTCCTGAAGTAGGCTCATAAAACCTTGGTAGTAAATTAAGTAATGTTGTTTTTCCAGAACCTGTTTCACCCATAATAGCAAGTTTTTCTCCTTGCTTAATTTCAAAAGAAATGTCTGATAGTACTAGTAACTCTGTATTCGGATATGTAAATGATACCTTTTCAAAACGAACAGTTCCTATTTCTTCTATTAGATTATCATTTTTCAATTCACTTTCAGATTTTTCAACTTCAAGACCATTACCATCAACTAAAAGAACTTCCTTCATTCGGTCTGATGAAGCTTTTGCACGTGCAATCGCGATAATAATAAAAGCAAACATAGAGAAGTTTCCTGTTACTCGCATTGCATAGTTAATAATTGCAACTAACTCACCTACTTGTGCATTACCCGTACTTACTTCAATTGATCCAAACCAAATAACGGCTAGTAAACTAAGATTCATAATTAATAACAATGCAGGCATTATAAATTCCATAATTCGAAGTGCCCTAGTTGTATCAAGTTTTAAAGAATTTGCTACCTGTTGAAATCTACTAGATTCATATTCGTTACGCATATAAGCTTTTACTAATCGAATCGCTTGCAAACACTCTTGTAAAACCCGATTTACTCGGTCAAGTCGCCACTGTACTTGTGCAAAATAGGTAATTCCCTTTTTCACCATAAAGTACAAAAATCCAACTACAATTGGCGCTCCAATTAATAAAAATAAGGCAATTTTAGGATTGATAATAAAAGCCATTACCAAGCTTAAACTCGCGGAAAGTGGTGCCCTTACCAAGATTCGAAGACTCATAAATAAAACGTTTTGAACTTGAGTTACATCATTGGTTAATCGAGTAATTAAACCAGATGTAGGAAATTTTAAATAGGTCGCCATAGTAAATGCTTGTATTTTACTAAATAAAGCATTCCTTAAGTCAAACCCAAAACTATGAGCAACGTGTGCAGCAAAATAAGAGTTAATAATTCCCGCAATGAGTGCCACAATTGCTAAAAAGACTAAAACAATTCCCCAATTCTTAATAGCTTCGATATCATTAACAACAATTCCATCATCAATGATCTTCGCAATAATTAACGGCTGAACAAGTTCGATGAATAACTCAGTTAGCATTAAGATGAAGGCAAATAATGCTGGTAACCAATACGGTTTTACGTAAGAATATACTGTCTTCATGCCTACCCCCTAAACCCCTGTAAGAACCCCCTTTTGTTCTTACTTATTTATCTATATAAATTTTATCCTACTAGTATAGAACAACTTGTCAAAATCTTCACACATTTGAACTTGCATTTCTATTCTAAATTCCTATAAAACAACTAAAAAATGTATTTACTATTTCAATGATACTTTACTAATTTCTCTTCAGACACAAAATTATCGTACATTTTTAATAATCTACATAATTTTTACATCATTCATTAGGTACTTAGTCTCGTTTTAACCATTTGCCATAAATAATCCATTATTAAAATAATGACTAAATATCGAATTGATTTTATAATAGATAGTAAAATATTCTTCTAAAAGGGAGATTAAAAGAATGACACTTGTAAAAACGAATGAGCGTATTGACGAACAGTTAATACTAAATTCTCCTTTTCCATCTTTTCTGATGGATAAACGAAATCAAGTAATTATCTGGAACCAA
Source organism: Ureibacillus acetophenoni (assembly GCF_900220965.1). GTDB lineage: Bacteria > Bacillota > Bacilli > Bacillales_A > Planococcaceae > Ureibacillus > Ureibacillus acetophenoni. The sequence goes on from NZ_OBQC01000015.1 coordinate 100,867, forward strand.
TTATGTGAAGATGTATTTCAATATTCCTTTAGTGAATTCACAAATAACAATCAGATAAAAACTACCCTACTATCAACATTGTCGGAGCATTCTTGGGAACTTATAGCTAGTAGACAAGATATCTATCAATTTGAAAATATACAACTATTGTCTAAGGATGAACGTTTAATTGATTCGTCAATTTTTATAGTACCTTCAAACTATAAAGGTGAACCTTGTACTTTAGTTATTTGCCCCATTAATGATCAATTGAAAAAAGTAAATACAACGATGCAAGAGTTAATTGACCTTAGAGATGGTCTCACCTCTACATTTATGTACGTTACAATTGATGATGAGGGATTCATCATTAACTGCAATCAAAAATTTTTAAAAACAAGTCATTGGACGCCTAAGCGGGTAATTGGTAAAACGTTTTGGCAGCTATTCCCTGATACAGATGAAAGTAAAGAAGTGACAGAGCAAATTTGGAAAGCCATCAATTTAGGAAATGTATGGCATGGAGAAGTCGAAAAAGTTACAAAAGATGGACAATCTTATTGGGTAAATTTGACAGCTATTCCTACCTATTCAGCTACAGAACATCGCTTTCAATACACTTTAATAGAACATGATATTACAGAAGAAAAGTTAAAAAGAGATAGTCTAGAAAAAATAGCTTATATCGATCCCGAAACAGGCTTAATGAATTCTTATCGTTTAGAACAAGTTGTAAATGAAAAGATTGATGATCGTTTAAGTTTTGCCTTTGTATATATCAGTATTGATAAATTTTATACTTTAAAAGAAATTCATAATGTTCAAATTGAAACGAGTTTCATAACAGAATTCGTTAAACGTATGAAAATTTACTTCCAAGATAGTACTATGGCAAGAATCAACTCAAATGAGTTCGTTATCCTAACTCCATTAAGCGAATGGTTTATCCAAGGATTTTTACACTATTTAAAACAAAATCCGATTTATCTTGGAAATGTAGCTGTTCCAATTTCACTAAGTGGGAGTATTACGCACTCTCCGAAAGACCAATCGAACTTTACTGAATTGATGAAAGCTTCCTTAAAAACGTTACAAACCGTACGTGAAGCCGGTGGTAATAGCATTACATCACTTTCTTCTGCATCACATAAAGCATTACATCGCAAGTCGTTGATTGAAAAACGTTTGCTCCTTGCCCTTGACCAGGAAAATTTAGAAGTGCTGTATCAGCCACAATACGATCTAAGTAGAGAGAAAATCATTGGTGTTGAAGCTTTGGTACGTTGGGAAGATGAAGAAATCGGAGTAGTTTCTCCGGACGAGCTTATACCTATAGCAGAAGAAACTGGACTCATCAATGATATCGGCTCATTCGTTATTGAAAAAGCTTGTAATCAAGCTGTGGAATGGTCTAAAAAAGGACTCGGGTTAAAGGTAAGTATTAACCTATCTGTTCGAGAATTCCGTGATAAAAACATGGCAAAAACCATTATGAATTCATTAACGAATACAGGTTGTCCAGCTCATTTAATACAAATCGAAATTACAGAAAAATTTGCGTTAGAAGCGGAAGCTGAATCGAATATTATTAAACAAATGAAGATTCTAGCAAATGAAGGTATTACCTTTGTCTTAGATGACTTTGGAACAGGCTATGCTTCATTCCGCTATATGCAGTTATTACCGATAGAAATATTAAAAATTGACCAAACCTTTATTCATTCATTAATGATGTCAGACAAAAATCAAAAACTAGTGAATGGTATCGTTCAATTTGGGAAATCAATGAATATTACTGTTTTAGCAGAAGGCGTTGAAACTGAAGAACAACTTCAACAACTAAAACAATTTGGCTGCAACTATATACAAGGTTTCTTAATTAGTAAACCTGTGAATGAAAAAGAAATCGAAAGACTTGTTAAATAGAACAAAGGCTACTAATCATAGATTAATACGTCATGATTAGTAGCCTTTTTTAAATTTTATTTAACTTTTTGACGTTTGATTCTTGCAAATGATTGCATTGAGGTCTTCCCTTTGTTTAACGTTCTATAATTTAGTTGAATTATTACTTCCGCAAATACAAGCCCCATCGCTATGGCTCCAGAAATCATAAATGCTCGCATGCCAAATTCAATCCCACTTGTATAGTCTAATTCCACAATACTGCGCATAGAATTATAAGCAATACCACCAGGGACAAGCGGTATAATTCCCGCTACATAGAATACAATCATCGGTGTTTTAAACCATCTTGCAAATATTTGCGCAACAACTGCCACTACAAATGATGCTAAAAATGTGGCATGAACCTCTGTGGCATTGACTTGAAGAAACGAGTAATAACCCATCCAACCAACTGAACCAACTAGACCACAAATAGGAATTGCCTTTATTGGTGCATTAAAAATAACTCCAAACGATGCAGTTGCAATAAAACTCATTATAAATTGTATTAAATAGTCCATTTTTCATTCTCCTTAAAAAGCAACTACAACAAGCGCAATACCAGAACCAATAGCAAAAGCAGTTAGGAATGCCTCTGCACCACGTGATATACCTGAGGTAAAATGACCTGCCATTAAATCACGAATTGCATTTGTAATTAGTAATCCCGGAACTAGTGGCATGACACCACCAATAATTATTTTGTCGATTTCTGTACCAAGGTGAAACTTTACGGCAAAATGTGCGACTAATCCTATAAAGAGTGCTGCTAAAAATTCTGAGAAAAATTTTACTTTTGTCAGATCGTGTAGGATAGTCACCACAATAAAACCAACTGCACCTGCTACAAATGTTGCTGGTAGATCCGACCATAGTCCACCAAACAAAATCATTAATGCACTGCCGGCGGAAGCTGCAGTTAACAACTGTAGGGAAATCGGTAAAAAATAATTCGTCTTTTGTATCTTTATTAACTCCTCGTAAGCCTGTTCTAATGTTATTATTTTATTAGTAAGTTTGCGAGAAACATTGTTTACTAGTGCTATTTTGTGAAGATCAGTAATACGGTTTGATATAGAGGTAATTTTTGTTATTTGCTTTTTTCCAATCGATAGGATAATTCCTGTTGGTGTTACATAACTTTGAGCATCTTCTATTCCGAGTGAACGGGCCATGCGTAACATCGTATCTTCCACACGATATGTTTCAGCTCCACTCTCTATCATAATTCGACCTGCAAGCAAGAAACAGTCTAAGGCCATTTCAAAATTGATTTCATTATTCGACATAATCAAGATTCTCCTTTTTCTCCTTGCTCATAGTATCGAACAAAAATAGAAATCTCAATACAAATGCATATTATTTCAATTTATTTTTACATATTTTTCATAAGCAACTACTTTTGAAAGGGGTTTGTATTCAATATGAATAATAATGATCGCAAGTTTGGCGGTCGATTAATTGATATTGTCCTAATTACTACGATTGCTACGTTAACCGTGTTCATCATTATATTCACTACTACTAGTAATGAATTTAAGTTTCAAAATGCTTCTGCAAACAGTCAAACGGCAAACCAATCAGGTTCAGGTACCGTAAACTCAAATGTTGAACCAGAAATATCTTCATCAGCAACTCAAGAAATTGTTAATACAAATATCGACGGAATTCGTTTAGTAAATGAAACATTAAAAGATTCCACAAAACCCTACTCAATTCAATATGTAAAAACAAACTTTGAATCAGTTAATACTGAAATAAACAAATACATATCCGACGCAAAAAACCAATATGAAAATATCATACGCCTAAAAGACACTGTTGAACAAAATGAAACGACTACAAATCTAGAAAACAATTTAAAGATAGAAGTAGAAATGTATCCACATCAAGATCAATATCTTTCACTCGTTTTCACTAAAAATGTGGCTGTAAAAAGTAATACTTACGACACATCAATCTATACCCTTTTCTTTAATCTAGAAACGGGAAGTATAATTGATTTTCAACAAATATTAAATGACGATGAAAATCACTTAACATCATTATCAGATGTTGTACGTTATTCTATAGTGAATAACCACGATTATCAAAAACATATTAATCAAGAAGCTTTATTTAAAGTGACTGAACCAAAATGGATTTACTTCAAGCGATTTGCAATCATTGAAGAGTCACTAGTTCTGTATTTCAATAAAGGGGAAATTGGTAATAGCGATATAGGTGTACCTATGGCTACTATTCCATTATCATCAATATATCCTTTACTATCTAAAGAGTTTCAAACAGGAATCGAAAATCATTCTGTAATCACGAATCCTCCACCACAAAAAGAAAGTAGCAGCAATACTGGCAAAAAAGTTGCTTTAACTTTTGATGATGGACCTCACCCAACGGTAACAACAAGTATACTAGACACGCTTGATAAGTACGATGCAAAGGCAACTTTTTTTGTCGTTGGTAATCGAGTAGAAAAGTATGCTGATATTGTAATAGAAACGTTAGAACGTGGTCATGAAATCGGAAATCACACTTGGAATCATGAAAACTTAACAAAAGTATCCTCAAATCAAGTAATGGACCAAATTAACGCAACAAATGTTGCAATTCATAATGTATTAGGTGAATATCCAACAGTATTCAGACCACCATATGGTGCAAAAAATGATTCTGTCATTAGCGTAATTGACCTACCAGTAGTGATGTGGACAATTGATACGTTGGATTGGAAATACCGCGATTCTACTAATCTATTACCAAGTGTTCAAAAAAATATGCACAATAACGCCATTATTTTAATGCATGACATCCACCAATCGACTGCTGATGGACTTGAAAGTGTCCTAAAATATTTGCAAGATGAAGGCTATGAATTTGTAACAGTTAGTGAAATACTACAAAATAAATAACACAAATAAAACGATTGGCATTACCCCTTGCAGGGTTGCCAATCGTTTTTCAATTACTGCAATTTAACACTACCTAACAAATTAAACGTCTGTAAGTCGTAGCTTTTAATTTCATTTCTAGAAACTGTATAAAGTGTATCGTCGATATAGAGCATACGTTGGATCATTAACTCCCAATTTTCATACATTTCACCATTAGCTGCTGGAGTTATTAAGTTCCCTTTAAGTTGAATTCCATTTTCATCTGTTATTTCATAAATGACTGCTCCAGATCCTTGATATTGAGTTTCATATTCCCCTTTTTCTTTATAAAGTGTTATCGGGAACCCAAAATAACTATAATCAGTATTTCTGAATAGCGCTTTATGATTGTATTGGACATCTGAGTACGTACCGCGACCACCAATTATTACGTTATCTTGTTCTTTTGGATTTGAGAAATCGGTAATATCAAATAGTGATATTTTCATCCCACCCGTTACTGTAAATGGCTGTTTAGAATAGCTATCAACCATAGTTTTCGTATCGTATCCAATCCCAATTAGGTGATTTTCATCAAGTGGGTGTAGGTAATTACTGAATCCTGGGATTTTTAATTCTCCTAATACTTTCGGTGCACTTGGATTAGCTAGGTCAATGACGAATAGAGGGTCAACTTCTTTAAAGGTAACTATATACGCTTTGTCTCCCATAAATCTCGCAGAATAAATGCGCTCACCTTTTGCTAAATCAGTCACTTCCCCTACTTTAACTAACTTGTCATTGAAGATGTATAAATGGTTTTTCGAAGTAGGTTCTGCCCCCCAAGAATGTCCTTCGGTTACAGCAATTCGGAAATGTCCATTATATTCATCCATCGAGAATTGATTTAATACTGTCCCTTCAACTGAAGCTGAAGCAGAGAAGTTAATTGTCGTTCCATCAATTGAGAATTTATAAATGTCTGTATTTGTCGACATAGGCGCAATGATCATATCTCTAGCAATTGATGTAGAAACAGCGTCTGAAGTATCAACTTCAACATCAAGCTCTAACGTTGTAGGCATTTCGTAGTTGTTAGCAGTTAAATAAATAGCGTTATATGACATATAAAGGTTTTGGCTCCCACCTAAAAAACCTTTCGTTTCAATTTTTTCATTTTGGAAATTGTTTAAATCAATTGCAGAAATGATCGTGTAACTTGGTTCTGTCGCGCCAGGTAAAATTGTTAACTGATCAATTTCCATTGGGGCGATTTTTTCTTCTTCCGCGCTATCATAAACATACGGTCTTAACTCAACTTCGTCTGCAGGAGTATCATATAAAATCCAATAGTTTGGAGTTTTGTTCGATACAATATAAAGTACATCATTATATTTGCGCACAGCACTCATATACCCATCCTGACCTACTTCACGTATTAATGATGGATTTGTAGGGTCTTCAATATTGTAAATGGCTGCCGTTGTTAGGCTATACCCACCCATATAATGTTGTTTGTCTGGATGTTTCGTCTCTACATACTGATCTTTAATAACAATTAACATATTCTCATGTATCATCATTTGCATTGGATAGCTATACTGATCCAGTGGGATTTTACTTACTTGTTTCATATTTTTTGGGTCACGGGTATCTGTAATGATAATGTTGCTATCGAAAGTAGAATAAATAAATTCACCATCCGTAACAACGATATCCCCTTCTTCTATCCCTTCTACCTGGTTATTCGTTGTAGAATGATCAGAACCCCCACTTCCAGCGCTATCACTTTTTGATTCAGCTGCGGACATGTCAGAACTTTCAACTGTAGTTGTTTCGAATTCTCCTCCAGAGTAATAACGTTTCTCACGATTAGCTACATTTAAGAAGAAGTTTTGGAGATCTTCTTTCGATGCAATATGTTTAATTTCATCAACTACTTCAAATTCAATTTCCTGTTTTTCCGTTTTAGATGAAATATCCTTAAAAGCTGATTTTTCTATGTGAGCTGTATACGTGCCTGATTTTGCATTAAGTATTGCAAGAGTTTTATTGTTATTTAGCAACTTCATTGAAACTTCAACTTTTTCTCCTGCACTATTCGTTAAATAGATGTGCTCGTTATCTATACTTGCTTCATCTAGGCTTTGAGAAAAATGGATAAGGTATGGATGGTTCACCATTACTTTAGATGTCGCCTCTACCTCAACCTTCTTTCCTAGGAATAGTACCGCTCCTACTACAATTGCAGCTAAAACAATAAGTAATCCTCCTATATAGAATCGTTTTTTCATCTTGTCACTCCTTTAAGTACTTCTTTATCGGATTAGACCTATTTATATTGGATAAGTTACAATATTCGGAAATTTATTTTCTGAAAATTTTGGGATGTTTGGGGGTTGAGGATGGGGTGGGGAGTTTAACTTGCGAATTTTGCTGGGTTACTTGCGATTTTGAATGATTTACTTGCGGTTTACGGGAGTTTATTTGCGTTTTCTAAAAATTATTTGCGATTTTGGTTTTACTTGCGAATTTTGCGAGGTTACTTGCGATTTTGGTAAGCCCGAAATATAAAAAAACGTACCTTATTGGTACGCATTACGAATAGCCCTACTATGCTAATTTTTTTCAGATAGAGGGCTATTTTGCACA
>NZ_OBQC01000020.1 GCF_900220965.1 Ureibacillus acetophenoni
ACCACATCCTATAGGAAATCCAATAGATCCTCCAGTTGTCCGGATCAACTGGAAATTCTATTAGAAAGAGCTCTTACTACTAATATACGAGGGGGATTATACATGACATTTACATCTAAAAGAGATCTGTTTTTTGGAATCATCTTTTTTGGTTTGATTGTTTTATTTGCCTGGGGTATCTATGAATCATCCCAAGAACCTCAAAATATTTTCGGAATAATAATTATGAGTATTATGATTTTATTATTAAGTTATATCTGGGTCTTTACGAGTTACAAAATTGAGGAAGATATATTAAAAATAACGTTTGGACCATTTAAAAAGTCAATTGACATTAAAGAAATTACAACCATTCGATATACTAAAAACCCTTTTGTAGCACCTGCTTTATCAATCAATCGACTTGAAATCAATTATGGAAAATACGAAACGATTTCAGTTTCTCCTAGTAATCCCAAGCAATTTCTGATCGGTTTACAAAAGATTAATTCTCATATTCAGATGAAGACCAACTAGATGATAGGTGGTGATAGAAGGGCTTGTGATGACTAATTTCATTAAAATTTAAAGACTGAACCAATTTGAGTTGAATGCTCGAAATGGTTCAGTTTTTTATTTTTTTAATATAGTAAAATTTATAATGTAATTTCCAAAAAAATTATATAAAACTCATATATTTCCAATAATATGAACGAAATAAAAACTTTCAAAACAAATGTATACAAATACATTATTATTGTGCTATTATTTGAAAACAGAATTTAAATAATATTTTAACAATTAAAAAAGAGAGAGGGTAACAATATGGCACAAATGGTAGCAATAGTAATATTACTATTTATTTTATACATTGGAGATTTTGTTTCGATACGTACAAAAGCTTGGATACCGTCTATATTCGTAAGTGCAGTATTGTTCTTAATTGGGTATTGGACATTCTTCCCACAAGATATTGTCGCAGTTGCAGGTATTCCGAATACGGTTGCTACATTATTAATCTATCTATTAATCGTAAATATGGGAACGCTTCTTTCCGTTAAAGAATTAATTGCACAATGGAAAACAGTTGTAATCTCATTATCTGGAATTTTAGGAATCATTGTTGTGTTACTAGGAATTGCTTCATTAATTTTTGATATGAACACTGTAATCGTTGCAATTCCGCCATTAGTTGGAGGAATTGTATCAGCATTAATCATGTCAGAGGGAGCTACTCAGGCAGGACTTACTTCATTAGCTGTATTTGCTGTCGTTATTTATGTAATGCAGGGGTTTGCTGGATATCCATTAACTTCTATCGTATTGAAAAAAGAAGGAAAGAAACTTTTACAACAATATAGAAATGGCGAGTTAGTAATAAACACGGATGATCAGAAAGTAGAAGAAACAGAAGAGAAGAAACAGGGCTTGAAAATCTTCCAAGTTCCTGAAAAGTACAATACAGAATACTTTAAATTCTTTAAGATTGCATTAGTTGGTTGTTTAGCGTATCTAACATCTACGTTCTTGGCTCCAGTGGTTGAAATTAATGGAGCTGTTCTGGCCTTAGTATTTGGTGTTATTGCAAAAAGTATCGGTTTCTTAGAAACACATGCATTACAAAAAGCAAACGGATTTGGTTTTGCCATCATGGGCTTAATGTTATTTGTATTTGATGCATTAAAGAGTGCAACGCCAAGTATGCTGTTTGATCTATTAACACCATTAGTAGTTTGTATTGCCTTAGGTGTTATCGGTATGTACATTTTCTCATTCATCGCTGGTAAATTACTAAAAGTAAGTAAAAACCTAGCGTTTGCTGTATCTTTAACTGCCTTATACGGATTCCCAGCGGACTTTGTTATTACAAACGAGGTCATTAAATCCTTAACAACTGATGAAAAAGAACGAAAAGCATTAACGAGCGTAATGTTACCACCAATGCTAGTTGGAGGATTTGTTTCCGTAACGATGGTATCGGTAATTTTAGCAGGAATTTTTGTAACATTCCTTAAATAAATTTACTGGAACGAAATTACATTATCGGAGATTGATATGATAAGACAAGTATACTTAATGAAGTTAAGAAATTAGTGGAGGTTGCGTCAAATGATTAATAAAACCATAAAAGAAGGTATTCAAAAATATAGCGATGAATTAACAGCCATTCGCCGAAAATTACACAGTGAACCTGAATTATCATGGGAAGAATACGAAACTACTAATTTTGTTTCAGCGTATTTAACTGAACTAGGAATAAAACATCGAAAAACGGAACCTACAGGCGTCATTGCTGAAATTAAAGGTGGAAAACCTGGAGAAACAGTAGCACTACGGGCGGATATGGACGCACTACCAGTTGAAGAGTTAAACACAGACCTTCCATATGCTTCAAAAGAAAAAGGGAAAATGCACGCATGTGGCCATGATACTCATACGGCAATGTTACTTATTGCAGCAAAAGTATTGAATGAAAATAGTGAAGATTTACCTGGGAATGTGCGTCTAATATTCCAACCTGCTGAAGAAGCAGCAGCGGGTGCAAAAGAAATGGTTAAACAAGGTGCCGTTGAAGGTGTAGACAATGTATTCGGTATTCATATTTGGTCACAAATGCCAACAAGCAAAGTGTCATGTAATCCAGGTCCATCTTTTGCATCTGCTGATATTTTTAAAGTAACGTTTAAAGGGCGCGGTGGTCACGGGGCTATGCCTCAAGATACGATAGATGCAGCTGTAATTGCTTCTTCATTCGTCATGAATGTACAATCAGTTGTATCAAGAACGATTGATCCACAGCAACCAGCAGTCGTAACAGTTGGAAAAATGGAAGTCGGGACACGATTTAATGTAATCGCAGAAAATGCAGTGATTGAAGGAACTGTTCGTTGCTTTGACGCAGCTACGCGTGACCATATTGAAAAACAGCTACAAGTGTATGCGGAAAATACAGCGAACATTTACGGTGGAACAGCAAAAGTTGAATATATCCGTGGTACGCAACCAGTCATTAATGGTAAAGAAAGCGCGGAGTTAGTTCAGCAAGTAGCAGCAGAGGCCTTTGGTGAAGATGCATTGTATTACGAAAAACCAACTATGGGTGGGGAAGATTTCAGCTTCTTTTTAGATGAAGTACCAGGTAGCTTTGCATTAGTTGGCTCAGGTAATCCAGAAAAAGACACGGAATGGGCTCACCACCACGGTAAATTCAATGTAGACGAAGACGCACTCGTAACAGGTGCAGAACTATATGCACAATATGCATGGGCATATTTGAATAAGTAATTTTTGACGAAAAGATCAGCCATTATTGGTTGGTCTTTTCTTTTTGAATTTTTCTTGAATTTTTAAATCACTAGCAGAATGAGGACTATAATGCTTACTTTCGTACCTGAAAGTGGTCTTGATGAAGGTGATGAGGACCAAAACGCTGTAAAAATGCATGGAAATGGTCCTAATAAAGGTGATGGATGACCAATTAAGACAAATAGGAAAACTTGGTACAAATATGCTAATATATCCAAAAGTAGTAAAGTGATTTGTTAACCTCAATAGATATTTAACGTCTAAATAAAAGAATCAATGCAACAGAACTAGTTCATAAAGTAAATTATTCAAATAAATACGTTTTTAAAGGAGCGAGCGAGAGGAAATGAAAATTGTATCAACTAATAACTTACATAAGGAAACAATAATCAATTTCTTCACTCAACATTGGGGGAGTCCACAAATGGTTGTTTCAAGTGGGATTTATGATTGTTCCACTTTAAATGGTTTTGCCGTTGTAAACGGTGAGAGCAAAATCATTGGATTAGTAACCTATATAATAGAAGAAAATGAGTGCGAAATCATTTCTCTAGATAGTATTGAAGAAGGAAAGGGGATTGGTTCAGCTCTAATTAAAGAAGTTGAACAGTTGGCAGTCAAAAATAATTGTAAACTTGTCAAACTGATTACTACAAATGATAATTTGCTAGCACTCAAATTCTATCAAAAAAGAGGATATGTACTTTCAAATATTTACTTTAATGCCGTTGAAAAGGCACGAGCGATTAAACCTGAAATTCCTCTCATAGGTAATGATGGAATTCCAATTCGAGATGAAATAGAATTGAGTAAAATATTTATTGATTAAAAAGCTTCAATATAATGGAATCCATTAAATTAAGGCTTAAAGATTTTCATTAAAAAATAAAGTAGGTCATTACTTGGATTTTTTCACATCACAATTACTTTTAATTGCATTTTTCATTCTAATTATCCATTCTATCGAAACATTAGCATATTCTGTACGCTTGTCAGGGGCTAGAGTAAAATTATTAGCATCGGCCCTATCGCTTTTTAATGTTATGGTCATGGTTTCACGATTAGCGAATATGATGCAACAGCCCTTTACAGGGAGCTTAATCGATAATGCTCCAAAAGAAAACGCGTTAGATTTCGTAGAAGGGCAATATCGAATTCTAATCGGTTCTGCCACATTAGGAACGATCATTGGAGTACTATTGTTACCAACCTTTATAGCAATCTTTTCAAGGACAATCGTTCATTTAGCGGACGAACGAGGATCCGTCCCTAGGTTATTGAAAAAAGGATTTTCATTAGCATATTTTAAACGTGCAATGAAACATCTACACTTACCTAGAATTTCTTATTTAAAAGATATGAACTGGAGAGAAATTCCCGTTAAATTATTTATCATCAACATGTTAATTACGGCTATCTATACGATTGGAGTTTTATCAGCACTTTATGCGGCGTTACTTGTACCTGATCGAGCAACAACTGCTGTCATGGCATCTGGGTTAATAAATGGAATAGCTACCATCTTATTAATCATATTTGTTGATCCGAAGATCTCAATTCTTGCAGACGATGTCATTAACGAAAAAGGAAGTTACATTACATTAAAAAGTGCCTCAATTTTAATGGTAACCTCAAGGTTGTTAGGAACGATTTTGGCTCAAGTATTATTTATTCCTGGTGCACATTATGTTGCTTGGTTTACGCAGTTTATTGTGTAGTATAAAATTAATAGCAACAGGAAGCGATAATCACTGAATTGATTATCGCTTTTTTGCGGTGTGTACAACTAGTTAATCATTGGTGCTACGAATTAACAATAACTAAGATATATAGATAAGTTAGTTAAATAAAAGGGAATCATACCCATTTAATCGAATTAATAATCTAACTATAGTAGGAAGGTGATTACATGAAAGCCCTTTTAGTAATTGATGTTCAAAATGGAATCGTTAACTTTGGTAATTTCAATAAGGAACTAAGTAGAATAGAAAATATTATAAAAGATTTTAAAAAAAGCAATCTTCCTGTCATTTTCATGAGGCATTTTGATGATGATGAAAATAGTTCGTTATATAGGGATTCTGAAGGTTCTGAGCTGCATAGTTCCCTTAAAGAATATGCTGATTATGTAATTGAAAAACAGACGCCTAGTTCCTTCTTCCAAACGGATTTATCGAACATACTAGAAAAGTATGAAGTGGATCATCTGTTCATCACCGGCTTTCAAACGGAATTTTGTTGCATGTTTACGGCCATTACTGCATTTGATAGAGGCTATAAAGTGACGTTTATCGAAGATGCAACAGGTACAGTAAATACGGAAGAAACCTATGAAATGAAAGGTTTAGATATTAGAGATTTTGTAGGGACAGTATTACATTGGTCGAACGTTATAGAAGTATTTGACTATGATGAATATATCGAACACTACAAATATGAGAATGCGCCAATTAAATGATCTGCCTTAGGAGTTGAATACTATGTTCATAGAATTAACATTATCAAATGGAACAAAGACGTTATTTAATACGCGTCATATTGTTCATGTATGGGAGGAAAAAGGACCTGACTACAATTCAGCGATTGAGACAGTACTCGATACGGATGGCAGTTATTTTTTCATAAAAGAATACTACGAAGATATTAAAAAAATGTTATAATTCTACCCTATAAATATTTTTATAGAAAATATTTACAGACAGTCACTCTCGTTGAAAGGAGTTATTAAAAATGAACAAAACATTTAATGCTCTAGTCGTTAATAAACAAGAAGAACAATTTTCAGTCAATGTTGAAGAGTTAACTCTTCGGGACTTACCAGAAGGTGAAGTGTTAATACGGGTTCAGTACTCTGGTGTTAACTATAAAGATAGTCTTGCATCTATTCCTAACGGCAACATCGTAAACACATATCCATTTGTTCCTGGTATTGATTTAGCTGGAGTGGTAGTAGCGTCAGATGATCCTCAATTTAAAGAAGGCGACGAGGTTATTGCAACAAGCTATGAAATAGGAGTTTCCCATTTTGGAGGATATAGTGAATATGCAAGAATACCTGCCAAATGGATCGTTCCACTACCTAAAGGTCTTACATTAAAAGAAGCGATGGTCATTGGAACAGCTGGTTTTACTGCTGCGTTATCAGTTCAACGATTAGAGGAAAATAATATTTCACCTGATAAGGGAAAAGTACTTGTGACTGGGGCAACAGGGGGCGTTGGTAGTTTTGCTGTTTCAATCTTATCCACTCTTGGTTACGAAGTAGAAGCAAGTACAGGAAAAGAATCTGAGCATGCGTATTTAACAAACCTAGGTGCAACGTCCATTGTTTCACGAGACGAAGTTTATGATGGGAAAATCCGTGCATTAGGTAAGCAAAAATGGTCAGCTGCTGTAGATCCAGTAGGTGGTGAACAGCTTGCATCATTATTGAGTCAAATTCAATATGGAGGTTCAGTAGCAGTAAGTGGTTTAACCGGGGGCACAAAACTCCCTGCGACGGTATTTCCATTTATATTACGTGGAGTTAACTTACTAGGTATTGATTCTGTGTATTGTGATATGGAAACAAGATTAAAAGTTTGGAATCGTTTAGCTACAGATTTTAAACCAGCGAACATGGAACAATTCATTCAACAAGAAGTATCACTAAAAGAACTTCCAGATGTGCTGCCAATCTTACTTGAAGGACAGGCTAGAGGTAGAATTATAGTAAAATTGTAATTACTAAAGTGGCGAGAAATAATCTCGTCACTTTTTGTTGTTTTAAATCATTAATGGTACACTGTATCTATAGAAATAGATTTAAATTGTTATTAATCTTACATAGATATTATATCCTTTGGAGGAAAGTTATGGGAATACAACAATGTCAGGGATGTAACAAAAAATTGGATTGGTTTTCTATTGTCAAATCGATCTGGCTTGGCTATAAACCAATAAAATGCAGTGGATGCGGAAAACAATACGTTATTGATTTTAAAACAAGATACAAAACAACCTTTTCTATGATTATTCCATTATTTTTATTTGGGATCATTTTAAGAAATACAATGACACTTTCAACAGGTTTTATGATTGGGGCTTTGTTCTTGTTTGGAAGTCTTATAACTTTTATTCTTCCATTTTTCATCAGATACAGTCTTGATCCATTAAAAAAACAGTAATTAATGGTAGTTTAAGTTTTACATAATAATAGTAGAAATTATGTTAAGTCCCTTGCATTTTGCGGGGATTTCTTTTTTGGAGAAAGTGCTTTACAACTGCTGTCATATCAATTATTGTTGAAAAGTCGTCTATATATTAATTGATAGTATTGGAACAATTGTTAATAATGTAGAGTGTTGACCGTTTGTAATTCAAATTATTTGACATAATATTCAACTTGAATTCACACAATTTAAAGATAGAATTAGAGATAGCTAAATAGAAAAATGAATGTTATTATAAAATAATGTTTCATTGATTAATCTAATATTGGAGGTAGAAACAGCCGTGAAAAAGGTAGGATTCTATATAGCAAGCTTTTTACTACTATTAGTTTTATCAGCTTGTGGAACAAAGGATTTAGACAAAGCAGAAGTATTGGCTAAATCAATCGAAGAAAGTACAGCACTTAAAAGCTATTCAATTGATATGAACTTAGATATTGATACGGATGGTATGGAGCAAAAAATGGATATTACTGGTGATATTACACATAATCCAGATGCAATGTACCTGAACATGAAAATGGAAGCGCTTGGTATGGACATCGTTTCTGAAATGTACATGACTAAAGATGCTGCATATATGAGTATGTTTGGTGAATGGATCAAAATGGATACAGAAGAGTTAGGAATCTCAAGTTTTGATCAGTTAAATGAAGAGAGTATGGAAAAGTTAAATCAATTTACAGAACAAATTGAAATGAAAGAAGAAGAAGGAAAGTATATTCTTACATTATCAGGTAATGATGAAACATATAAAACGTTAATTGAAGATTATGTTTCATCTTCAATGGGTTCTGATTTAGCATCTAGTCCAGAAATGGAAGAATTATTAAATTCTATTAACATTAATAAAATAGACTTAGAGTATCATGTTGATAAAGAAACATTCATTCAAACAACACAAGTATTCAATATCGATCTAGAAATGGAAATGGATGATATTAAAATCCCTCTTAAAATGAAGGGCGAAGCAACAATCTCTAATATTAATGGAGTAGACCCAATCGAAGTACCTCAAGAAGCAATTGATAATGCAATCACTGAAGATGAGATGTACTCTGTAAGTGAAAGTATGAATGTTGACGAGATTCAAGAATTATCAAGCTATCAAGTTGTAGAACCAACTCATCTTCCAGAAGGGTATGTTTACACAGAAGGATACTACGATGAAACTATGGAAATGGTTATGCTAAGCTATGATAAAGACCCAAATAACTGGATTATGGTATCAAGTAATCCAGTAGAATACTTAAGTCTTCAAGATATGGATGGTGACGATATCACTGTTCGTGGTACAAATGGTGTAATTTTTGAAATGGAAGACTATGTAAGCATTAGCTGGGAAGAAAATGGACTTTTATACGAAGCAGCATCATCTAGTAATGAATTAACTTTAGAGCAAGTTCTAGAAGTGGTAGAAAGTATTCAATAGAAGTTTATAACTAATAAAAAGCCCTTATCCGATAAACCTAAGCAAGGTTCGAATGGATAGGGACTTTTTTATTAAACAAACCGTATAAATCTACAAAAGGCTCATTTATCTCGTCATATTTTGTCGAATTTTATAATAAATTAATGATAGGGCTAACACAGTGATTTTTCATTAAGATCCCCGGGTAATAAACTGTAATTTCTCCTGAGTTCCTCAATTTGATTTTTACTGCAGTTCGTTTCTTTTGCAAAAGCAACGAAGTACCAATCCCACTTTCACCACCGGTCAGAGCTACTTTACCTTTCACTTCCATGATCGGTGATGGTCCCATAAGAGTTTCTACCCCGGATTAGCGATATTTACGTTGCTCTGGCACTGTAAGAGCAACTACTTCATACTAAGTTAATTTCCCATAGTTCGAGTACATAGGATATTATCGCTGTTTTACTCTCGTGCTTATTTGTCATGGTGGATGTTAAACCTCTATAAAATCCAAAATTCTGTTTACTGATGTCACACACTTCTAAGTTAAACAATATATTAGAGAATGCGGTAAAGGGGCTATTAAACAATCTATGAGAAATTTCGGTTGTATCTGAGTTGGTTCTTTTTTATCTAAAGGTGGGTACAATGGACGATGCTTTTTAAATTCACAAATCGAAATATGATGTTTCATGTAGAAACATCGAATAAATGTGTGAATTATGAAAATTTTTGTTGTCTATGTATACCTTAACATGCTACGCTTTAATTGAAAAAAGTGATAAATATCCTATGAAAATAAAAACAGAATAGGAATATGGAAGTGAAGGGGTTACGCCAGTGAGTTGGTTGAAAGAGCAAGTGAACATAAAATGGATGATCATTATTGTTATTATTGGTCTTCTGTTCTTTTTTAAAAATGCATTAAACTTTTTATTACTAACATTTATCTTTACATATTTGGCATATACGGCATTCGTTAAAATACTACATATTTTACCTCAATCGTTAAAACGACCAAAACTATTAGTCGTATTTATGTATAGTATTATTCTGTTTATCGTTGTATTAACAGGTTACCTTTACCTTCCTGCAGCAACACAACAATTAACAGCGGTAATTGTTCAAAGCTCATCTATTAATATTGAACAAATTAAAGGCCTCATTCCAGAAAAAATCTATGAATATATTCAAAATTTAGATATGGACGGCATTTTAAAGAATTTTGCTGATACACTAATTGCTAAAATTGCTGATGTAGGAACATTTTTATTAGAAGCATTTGTAGCAATATTATTAAGCTTTTTCTTTATATTAGAAATCGATAAAATAAAAACATTTTGCCGATCTTTTAAAACAAATAAAACAGAAAAAATATACAATCAAATAGTTCACTTTGGAAATAGTTTCTTAAATACATTTGGTTTAGCTATTAAAGTTCAAATTCAAATATCCACTGTAAACACGATTCTATCCGTTATAGGTTTGTTTATATTAGGTTTTTCTAACATTTTAGGGTTAGCAATAATGATTTTCTTCTTAGGGTTAATGCCAGTTATCGGAGTTGCAATATCCTTAATACCACTATCAATCATTGCCTTTCAAATAGGTGGAGTCATATATATTCTCTATGTATTCATTATGATTATGGTCATTCATGCAATTGAAGCCTATTTCTTAAATCCAAAGCTATATTCAATTACAATGAAAATACCAATCTTCTTTACGTTTATGGTATTAATGGTTGGTGAATTATTATTTGGTGCATGGGGATTAATTATTGGTATTCCACTATTTGTGTTTATTGTCGAAGTAATTAAAGGATCATCCGATTTAAAAAGGGGATTATTGAAAAAATAAAAGTAAGCCATTTTGAGCAATGAAGTTCAAAATGGCTTATTCTTTTTAGCCTATAAGTTTACTTTTTTCGCACCAAGATAACGAGCTTTCCAATAAGGATTGTTCATATCAGTAATTGTTACACCAGTTGAAGAACCGGCATGGATAAATTTGTTATCTCCAATATAAATACCAGCGTGACTTGGACCTGAATGACTCGTTGCATGGAATACAAGATCCCCAGGTTGAGGTGTTGAAACTGGTGTTGTCGCATCATAAATTGTTTCTACTGTTCTAGGAATTGATACTCCGACTTTTCCAAAGACGTAGTGTAAAAATCCAGAACAATCAAAGCCACTTGGACTAGTTCCACCCCAAACATAAGGTACACCAAGATGCTTTTTTCCTTCAGCGATTAATGCATCAACATTTAATGTTTTATTAACTTTTTGTGCAGGTGCAGTTGAACCTTCTGATGATAATTTTAAGACTTGTCCAACTATAATTTCATCAGTAGTAAGACCATTGATCGATTTTAATTGTTGGACAGATAAACCGTGTTTAGAGGCAATTAGCCATAATGTATCTCCTGATTTAACAGTATATGTTTTAGATGTAGCTTCGCTTGGTACTTTTAATATTTGACCTATGTAAATAACGTCAGAAGTTAATTGATTCATAGATTTTAAGTTGGAAACAGTCGTATTATGATTAGTAGCAATTATATAAAGACTATCTCCCGATTTAACTGTATATGAATCATATGTATTATGTGAATGCGGTGCAATCAATGACAGTTCTTGTCCCACATAAATCGTATTTGATTTTAAATTATTCCAATATATTAAGTCTTGTACAGTGACATTGTTTTCAGTCGCAATTTTCCAAAGTGTGTCACCTGCTTGTACTTTGTGATTGAGCTCATGTGCAGATGCAGGTGTATAAAATGCAGTTGAAAATAGTATTCCTACGGTTGCAGTTGCTGTAATTAAATGTTTTTTCATGATGATTACTCCCTAGATGTTATTGTCAATATAAGTCGTATCTTTCTGACAACTCTACTCTAACATGGATAAAACATGATAAAAACACTTAAATATTGGTAACAAAACAAGTATTTACTCATTTACTTTTAATAGAAATTAAAGGGAAAAATTATAAAAAGTGAAATAAATTATTAAAAAGAATAAGGACGTGACCTAATGTATAGTCTTCACGACAATGAAATTATATCTTACGAAGTTAATTTAAAAAAAGAAGAAATTATTATGCATACCGTCTCTCATTGGGAAGGAGCACCGGATGTTACTGTTAAATTTTCGGGTGTGCTTGCACACTGGTTTGAACATATTCTTCGAGGTAGTATTATTCTAGATTTAGAAAGAAGGGAATTAGACGAATTTTTAAACTATAACAAGGAATTGTTACAGAAAAATAAAAATTATTGGTGGCCTGTAGATTATAAGGATCTAGAAGACTTAAAAAATATACTAATTAATGGACAGTACTCTTATTATGTCATATCTGCATCTTTAGGATTAAATGGTTGGATATTAGCTAAAAAGATAGAATTTAATGACGGAAGGTAAGTTCCGTCATTAAATTCTATTGAATTAATCTTTAAGTATATAGTTTTTGTCAATTTTAAAACATTCTAATGTTGGATTTGATAAAAATGAATCAATAATTTCCTTTGACCCACTTAGAATGGAATAAGTTAAATTAAAATCAGAATAGATACACCATGTTTTACTTGCATTCCACCAGTAAGTAGGGGATCCATGTGGTCTTTTCGTAAGTTTCAGTACATCTATTAAACTCCCACTATATAAATATTCTTTAGCATGACGGTCCATATTTACGATTTTTAGAAATCATATTGAAAATAGCATGTGTCTTCCTTTGTAAAGGGGTGGAGGACGGCCACAATTCTTTCAACTTCTTCTAGTTCTATATATCCTTCATCTGCAAAAAGGATGTATCTTGGAACGGAACCTACTTTTCGACGGATATCACCTGAGGTAATTTCATTTGTATAAGGAATGTTATAATTTTTTGCTAAATCCTTAAACCACAATCGATCGCCTGGTTTGAATTCATCATCATCTGGTGCATCTTCCCACAAAAGGTTTTCATCCTTTACGTTATGATCACGATAGATCGGGTGCAAAATTTTGCAAAAGTGATTAAATCTCTTTGGAATAAAATGTCGCACATAGGGAAGTCCTTCGTAGTTCATTGTTTTTTTATTAAAAACCATTTGCTCAGTTTCCTTTTGAATCCATTCAAAAGCTGTCAAAGTGTTTAGTCTAATTATCAAATCAATTTACCCCCAATACAAAATGTTCCTCACACACTTTTCGATATTTAATTAATTCCCCTGTTTTTATAAAATCCCTTTATCTAAATCCTCGAAGAAGGATTTACACATTTTCAATAGAACTTATTACAATGGAAAAACAGTAAGGAGACAATAAATGCAAAAACTAGATAATTTCGAAGAATATAATAATCCTAGATTATATGATGAAGAAAATAATGCCTATACAGCTGATATTCAATATCTCTTGAAATTAGCTCCAACTATTGAAGGGGTTATTATTGATTTAGCTTGCGGAACAGGAAGAGCCACGATTCCATTAGCAAGTAATGGTCATCGTGTAATGGGTGTCGATATTCATAGCGGTATGTTAAATGAGGCACGGAAAAAAGCATCAAAACTAAATTTAGAGGTTGATTGGGTTGAGCAAGACTGTACGAATTTAAATTTAAATGTAAAGAGTAACTTTATTTACATGGTTGGTAACTCGTTTCAACATTTTCTAACTAATGCCGAACAAGATCGAGTATTAACATCTGTGTGCAACCACCTAAATGATGATGGACTATTTGTTTTTGGAACAAGGTTTCCAAGTGCAGATGAATTGTTTGATTCAAATGAAGAGGAATATTGGAGATCATATACGGATAGTGAAACTCAAAATACAGTGGATATGTATATGGTTAGTAAGTATGACGCCTTAACACAAATTCAAGACAACTTAACAATAAGGAAGTTTAAAAATACCGAAGGTGAAATTATAGACGCAGTTCACACAACTATTCGTTTAAGGTTTGTATTTCCTAAAGAGATGGAGCGAACTTTAGCGGCAAATGGCTTCGAAATTATTCATGTATATGAGGATTGGGATGAAACACTTATAACGAGCAGTGCAAGTCAGATGATTTATGTTTGTAAGAAAATTAAAATTATTAAATAATATTATTATGTTAACTAGTTTAAGGAACCCAAACTACAAAAGGGGAACATGACATAAGAAGTTGAATTAATGAATTAGGGGGAAACTAGATGAAACCTAGCGTGTTAATCACTAGAAAACTTTCGGATTCAATACTAAATAGAATAAGAGAATCCTGTGAAGTAATTGTTTGGGAAAACGAAGATACTCCTATACCGCGAAAGCTGCTTGAGAGCAAAATACCAGAAGTGGATGGTTTGCTCTGCTTAATCACTGAGTCCATTGATAAGGAATTACTTGATAAAGCGAAGAATTTAAAAATTATTAGTAATATGGCTGTAGGGTATAACAATATTGATGTCGAAGCTGCAACTGATAAAGGAATTATGGTAACAAATACTCCTGATGTTCTTACAGAAACTACTGCTGATTTAACTTTTGCCTTATTAATGGCAACTGCGCGTAGATTAGTAGAAGCATCTGATTACTTAAGAGATGGTAAATGGCAAACGTGGTCTCCAATGTTATTAACTGGACAAGATGTTTACGGCGCGACAATTGGTATTATTGGTATGGGAAGAATCGGTGAAGCAGTTGCGAAAAGAGCAAAAGGGTTCAACATGAACATTCTATATCACAATCGAAACCGAAAGTCAGATGTGGAACAAGAACTTGAAGCTCATTTTGTAGATTTTAATACACTGTTGCAACAATCAGATTTTGTTGTCGTAATGACACCTTATTCGGCTGAAACTAGAAATTTAATTACAGCTGAGCATTTTAAATTAATGAAGAAAAACGCAATTCTTATTAATAGTGCTAGAGGTGGAATTGTGAATGAAAATGATCTATATGAAGCTCTTGTAAATAATGAAATTTGGGCGGCGGGATTAGATGTATTTGAAGAAGAGCCTGTGCCTACTGATCATCCATTATTAACTTTAAATAACGTTGTTACCCTTCCTCATATCGGCAGTGCTAGTTATAACACACGGATGAAAATGGCGGATCTTGCTGCAACGAATTTGTTAATGGGGGTAAATGGTGAAAAACCTCTAAATTTGGTTAATTCATCCGTAAGGGAAAAATATTGAAAAGAGAATTAGACAAACCTTTCTCTGAATTGTAAAAGCCGAAAGCATTACAGATAAGATGCGATCGGCTTAGTTTTTATTAAATGATAAAAATATTTATACTGTGTGGTATTTCGGTCTACCTTTGGTCGCAGAATTTCATTCATCGAATTAATAAGAGGAGAAATTCCCCCTATTTAGTAAAAAGTCCGAAAAATAGCTTAAATAGAAGGAGAAATTACCCTTATTTGTTTAAAAGAAGAGAAAATGAGGTGATTTTCTTAAAATAAGGGGAAAATCTACTCTTATATTCCCTAAAAATGTCCTGATTCTATAAATAACGGTAAATTCTCCCGTTATTTTTCTAACACACATTCCTCAAATTCAATCCACTCCCAGCTTCAAACATTGTGCATTTTTAATTGCTCTTACGATATCCATCGAAGCTAGTTTAGTTCCGCATTATTTTTATAATTTTTCCCGCTCGAGTAGTTTAAATGAATTTTTTAAACTATCCAACAAAGTTTTCGGTCGAATTAATTTTATAGATTGTTCTTTCACTAGTTTTAACGTAGCTACAATAAGAAAACTAACTATAACTAATAATAACCATGAACTCACTTTACCTAAATGGACGAGACTCCAAGCCTCCCTTTGATTGGGATATTGCCACGCCCCTAAAAAAGTAGCTATATTTTCAGCTATCCAGATGAAAAAACCTATTAGGACAAATGAAAATACAATCGGCATTCTATAACGAACTTCATTCACTTCGTACGTCACCCAAGACTTCCAAAAAACAATGAGAACAAGTCCACCTAGCCACCACCGAATATCAATCCAAAAATGATGGGTGAAGAAATTCAAATAGATTGCAGCTGAAAGGGGTACAACGATTAAAAATGGAGGCCATTTCACTAGTCCGACATTTAATCTTCTCCATGCTTGGCATAGATAACTCGCTACACTTGCATACATAAACCCACTATACAAAGGCACCCCAAGAATTTTAAAGTATCCTTCTTCCGGGTAAGACCAGGAACCCATATGTACTTTAAATATTTCAAGTGTAAGACCAATAATGTGAAACAGTGAGATTGCCTTTAGTTCATCTCTTGTTTCAAGTCCTGACCGAACCATTAACCACTGCATGAATAAGCAGATAATAAGTAACCAGTCATATCGTGGCAGAAAGGGAAGTGGTATTACTTGTGTTATTGCTAGGGAGGCAAAAATAACAACAGGAAATAAACAAGAAAGTGCTTGTTCCCAACCAAACCGAATAAATTGTTTTATTGCTTTCATAAATTTTGCCTCCGCTTCTTTTAAAAATTTAACCCTAAATCTCTTCATCATTTCGATATTCTAAGATGTCACCAGGTTGACAATCTAATGCCTTACAAATTGCCTCTAATGTTGAAAAGCGAATTGCCTTAGCTTTTCCATTTTTTAAAATAGATAGATTCGCCATTGTAATTCCTACTTTTTCTGAAAGTTCTGTTACACTCATTTTCCTTTTTGCTAACATTACATCAATATTTATAATAATCGCCATTGTAGTTTCACCCCTAGACCGTTAACTCATTTTCAGATTTGATGTTGATCGCTTCTTGTAAAAGTCTTTGAAGTACAGCAGCAAACACTGAAATAACTAATCCACCAAAAACAGGAATCATTCCAACAATGATTAGGCCTGGTGCATCGTCTAGTTCTGCAACTACATAAACAAAAGGCAATACAATGACATACAATGCGCTGAAAGTGATACCACAATATTTAATAAACTTTAGAGCATTAACAGAAATTTGCGAAAAGGCTTCATTCTTATCAATGAAGTTCAATAGTCTAAATGACTGATACAGTGCACCGAAATAAGGTAAAACTGATAAATACATTCCAATAACAATGGGATACAGAATGTGTGCATAATCTGGATTTGCAGGGTTTTTCATTAGATAAAAAACCCCAAATATCCCCAGTGCTAGTACAGGAACCCCCATTATGATTAACGCTAATTTTAAGAAGAGTGTTGTTCCTCTTTTCATTTAAAACACCTCACTAATTTATTGTTCAATTGATATTAACACGGTATTTATCGAATATCAATAAATAATTATCTCATTTCGAATAATTTTTGTTGTATATTTTGATTGCAGATGAAATGCTGTCTTTTTAGAATAGCGTTTTATTACTAGGTAATATGGAATAATATTTTGCTATAATTAACGTGTAAGATGACATATCAGGCGATGGAGGAGTATTACATGACTGAAAGAAAAAGAGTAATAATTGATACTGACACAGCTGGTGATGATACGTTTGCAATATTAACAGCACTACATTTCTTTAATGTTGAAGGAGTAATGATTACAGGTGGGAATGTTCAATTTGACCAACAAGTTGAAAATGCACTTTACACGATTCAAGTTGCTGGGATGAGTGGGAAAGTTCCAGTTTATAAAGGGTATGAAAGTCCAATTATGGGGCTTGGTGAATCTCAACATGTTACAGTTCAAGATGTTCATGGAAGAGACGGAATGGGTGATTCATTTTTTGAAAACGCAATCCAGTTTCCTGAAGACGGACATGCTGTGGATTTTCTAATAAAAACGGTACATGAAAATCCTGGTGAAATTAATATTTTGGCGATTGCTCCATTAACAAATATTGCGATGGCAATTAAAAAAGATCCAACGATTGTTTCAAAAATTCCACATATCTATATAATGGGTGGTACAAACAATGCTTTAGGAAATATTACACCTACTGCTGAATACAATTTTTACGTTGACCCTGAAGCAGCAAAAATAGTACTACATTCTGGTATTCCAATTACAATGGTTGGTTGGGAAATGTGCACACAATATTCAATAATGGATGATCACGATCATGAGGAAATTGAAGCATTAGGTACGAAAGGTGCCAAATTCTTTAAAGACGTGAACAAAGTAGTAATGAAATTTAATAAAACAATACATAAATTAAACGGTACAACACATCCAGATACATTATTAGTCGCTATTGCAGCCAATGAAGAAATTATGACAAAATCAAATGTATATCATGTTGATGTTGAAACAGTAGGTGAACTTACAAGAGGATACAGTTTAGTAGACATTAATGATCGTTTAGGTCGTACAAAAAATGTAAGGGTATGTGAAGAAGTTAACCGTGAAGCATTTAAACAGGCACTTATTGGAGTATTAGGTTCCATTAAATAAGTTTAATTTGGGATTTTGTCAGATCAGGCATAACTATTAATGTCGAAAAATAAACTAGAATAGTTTCGTATTAGGTGAAAAAATGTGTGAAGGAGTGTCTTCTTGGCAATCTTAAACTCACAATATGCATTTTTAGAAGCTGATTTTAACAACCCTAACTTGAATTTCGACAAAAAGAAAATTGAGCAAAATAAAACAAAATCTACAGATAATAACCAAATCGAAAGTGGAAATCAAATAGCTTTAAAAGTGCCATCAAAAATCTATTTAAAATCTATACCAATGATTTACTATTTAAATGTTGTACCTGCAGATATTTATAGCGCTTCATTATTTTTATTAATAAAGAATTTTTAAGGGAATGAGTGTCAACTCCGATTAGGATGACGCTCATTTTTTTATAAATGTATCGTTTAAAATTCAATAATTCGATAGCTAACGAAATTGAGATACGACATAGTCAAAATTATGTGCATTTGCACTTATTTTTAATTATGTCGTATCCGGATTCCGGCAAGTAAAGGATTTGAATAATAAATATTTAAGAAAAAAATAAAAACCCGGAAATAAATTTCCGGGCTTGATTATCACTTGCTATCTTCCGCCATGACACCCTGCCTCCGCTTCTGCTTTACATCTTAAGTTTTTACCCTAAGAAAACAAGCACTCGCATTGTCAGTTTCGTTGGTCCTTCTGAGTTAACGATCATTCGCACTCATCGGGTTAACCCTCCTTAGTCATTTGGATTGAAGTGAAATCATTAATAGTATAGATTGTTTTTCATTTTTCATACACTAGTTCATAAAATAAATTATATTTTTTTAAAATGCTTTACTGAATCGAAAGTTAGTAATTTGTATAAAGTTAAGAGTGCAATCCATTTTGGGGAGAGATGTTATGGGGACCGAATGGGAGGAAGCGATTGATTCTATAACCAGTGTGACTGTCACTGCAAATCCAAATAATGAACCAGTCACTACAAAGGGAATTCCAGACGATTTACGTTGTATTGGTATTGGAACAGACGCAGCAGTGTTTAAATATTTAAAAGCTCCTGGCTATGCATTCAAAAAGTACGCAAATGAAAAAATCGATAAAGTTAAGATTGAAGAGAAAGTTTATCATATGTTGATGGATTCACCTTTTTTTTCAAAATGCTATGCATCTTATGACGATTTTCTAGTATTAAGTTTTGAGGAAGGTATTACTTTTTATGATTGCATTTTACAAGGAATTCATATACCGTATCAGGTAATTTTAGACGTGGAAGATGCTAGAGCGTACGCTCGTACCAAAGGACTTAACCCAAGGGACATTCACTTAAAAAACATTTTACTACAAAATGGGAGAGCAAAAATTCTCGATGTTTCCGAATACTTGAAACCTGGCAATGACTACCGTTGGGAGTTACTAAAGAAAGGATATGAACAATATTATCCTTTAATAGATGGAAAACCTGTTCCATTTTGGTTAGTCGAATCAGTTCGTAAATTATATAACCTACATGTGAGGTATATTTCTGATGGGGATTAATACTTAAATATAAAAATCAAAGTAAACGAGACCGGGAAAAGCGTTAATTCATTAAATTAACGCTTTTTATGATGAAATTATGGTGAGTATTTATGTAGAATTCGTCAATGAGCTAATTTAACAGAATGTATCCTTAAATAAGGGATATTAATAATATTTTCAGCTAATTCAATAGGTGTTAGATAAAAATCAGTTTTAATCCATTCCAGAATCAAACCAAATAAGCCATAAATAATATATTCTCTATAAAATTCATCAGTGAGAATTTCTTTTTCATCAGTTTTATAGACTAGAACCTTATATAACGCTCTAAAGTTATCCATGAAATTTGTAAGTAGACCTGGAATTGAATCCTCATACCTCAGTAGTGAATAAAATTTTTTATATTCATATATATGTTCATAAAATAAATAGTATTTTGGAGTAAGTTCACGAATAGTAACATAGTCCATAGTACTATAACCTTGTTTAAAAGATATCTCCATTTTCTTAAACATTTCTGTTACTAATTCTTCAGTTAAGTCTTCTTTATCTTTGTAATAGTGATAAAAAGTACTACGATTATAATCAGCTCTATCAACTATATCTTTTACCGAAACATTACTATATCCCTTTTCTTTAATGAGATCGATAAAATGATTACAAAAATTTAGTTTTGTTCTTCGAACTCTTCTATCTAAAACTTCAAACATTTTTACAACCCCTAATTAAAACATGAACTTTATTCCTAGTATAATTTATTTTCTGAATGTATCAATTAAAATATTGAAATTCCCCAAAATTCTAAATATTATGCTACAGAAATGCGGATAGTGTCGTATGGCTGTACAATTCTAGTTTTTTTAGTGGTTGTTAACAAAATGTTCACTTGTTAGAATTCTAAAGGAACTAGGTAATAAATGGTGAAATCATTTGTAAATTAGAGAATATTTTGCCGTTTTAAGTAGTTGAAACTTACTGAAATTCAAGTAATAGGGGGTTTTAAGATGTCAGAGAAAGAGAAAGAGAAAGATTCAATTTTAGAAAAGCGTTCATCAAGAAGAACATTTATTAAAAATTCAGGATTAACGGTTGGAGGTGTCGTATTAGGTGGCGCAATAGGTAGTCTATTTGGAACTAAAAATGAGACTACTACTATGACTCAAGTACCGGTTACAGCTCATCCAACTGAAATAGTAAATTACAATGAAGCATTACAATTCTTCACACGATTAGAAGACTTCCAAGCATTATCTGCTGCGACAGAACAAATATTTCCTGAAGATGAACATGGACCTGGTGCGATTAAATTAGGTGCACCTTATTATATTGATAAACAATTGGCTTCTCCTTGGGGAAGAAATGTTGATGATTATATGTTAAGACCATTTAAAAACGGACAGAACGAAGCTACGAGAGGAGAAATTATGTTAGAAGGTTTAAGAAAACTTAATGATGTAAGCAAAATTAATCATAACAATACTTTTAGTAAATTAAAAGAAGATGAGCAAATTACTATTTTAAAAGATTTTGAATTAGGAAAAATTGATTTGATATTAACATCATCAGCTACGTTCTTTGCTTTGCTACGTCAATTAACAATTGAAGGATGTTACTGTGATCCACTTTATGGGGGGAATAAAAATTTAGAAGGTTGGAAGATGAAAGAATTCCCTGGAGCTTATTTATCACATATTGATGTGGTTGAGAATAAAGAGTTTGTAGCTAAAAAGCCACAAAGTTTAAGTAGTCATTAGTAATATAGAAGGAGGAATTTAAATGGTAAAAAGGTTAGATAAAGTAGATGTAGTAACTGTTGGTGTAGGTTGGATGGGAGGTATTGTCGCCGCGGAATTGACTAAAGCTGGATTTACTGTTGTTGGATTGGAAAAAGGTGCTGAAAGAACACGAGAAGATTATTTACGTACACATGATGAATTACGTTATACAATTCGTGGTGAAATGGAAAGTAAATTAAATAAAGAAACTTACACAATTCGTCGGAATTTAAATGAAGAAGCAATTCCTGTTCGAGACAAAGCAATGATTAGAATTGGAACAGGGACTGGTGGAGGTGGAGCACACTGGGGCGCTCAAACACATAGATATTATCCATATGATTTTGAAATTCGAACAAAAACGATTGAAAAATATGGTGAAGATAAAATACCTGAAAATATGACACTGCAAGATTGGGGTATTACATATGATGAATTAGAACCATATTTCGATAAATTTGAGAAAATGGCTGGTGTTTCAGGTGAGCCTGATCCAAATTATCCTGAACGCTCAAATCCATACCCAAATCCACCGCTAAAAAAAACTGAACCTATGCATATGTTTCATGAAGCAACTACGAAATTAGGATATAAACCCTTTGTTACCCCATCTGGGACAGTATCTCAAACTTATACAAATCCAGATGGAGAACAATTAAATGCGTGTCAATATTGTGCGTTTTGTGTCTATAATGGATGTGAATATGGAGCGAAAGCAGACCCAGTTATAACGGTTATTCCGACGGCTAAAAAGACAGGTAAGTTTGAACTTCGTAACAATGCAAGAGTTATTCGTGTATTACACGATGGTAATAAAGCCACGGGTGTACTTTATGTAGATACGAGAACAGGAGAAGAATTTGAACAGCCAGCTGATTTAGTAGTGTTAACAAGTTTTGTTTTTAATAATGTTCGCTTATTGTTATTATCACAAATTGGTAAACCTTATAATCCTGTAACTGGAGAAGGGGTTGTCGGGAAAAACTTTACTGATCATCATATATCTGGTGGAGCAGGAGGATTTTTCAAAAATAAAAAATTTAATAACTATGTTTCTACTGGGTGTTTAGGAGAAACAATTACTGATTTTACAGGTGATATTTTTGATCACTCAAATCTTGATTTTCTGCACGGTGGACAGATCGAAATGAGAATGAGTATTTTCGGAAATTCACCGATTATAACAAATAATGTTCCATCAGGTACACCATCTTGGGGAAAAGAATTTAAGAAAGAATCCCTTTATTATCATAATCGTTATCTTGCTGCAACAATCCAAAAAGCAACACTACCTTATAAAGAATATTATTTAGATTTAGACCCTGTTTATAAAGATGATTTAGGAAACCCTCTACTTCGAGTAACATGGAATGTTTCTGAAAATGATAAAAATTTACTTAAATTTGTTCAAGGTAAAGCGAAAGAAATTTTAGAGGAAATGGGAGCAGATATTGTAGAAGAGTTCCCGATTGCAGAACAATTTTCTGGAGTTTCTTCGTTTGAACATAATGCGGGTGGAGCAATCATGGGTGCTGATCCTAACACTTCTGTTGTTAACAAATATCTTCAAGTTTGGGATTGTGAAAACTTGTTTGTTTGTGGTTCTTCGGCGTTTCCACACTTTAGTTGTACAAACCCAACAACAACAGCAGCGGCATTAACGTATCATGCGGTTGAAGGCATGATTAAATATCTAAAAGATGGTGGAGGGCTATTAGTCGGGAAAAATACGTCTAAAGCTTTAGTTTAATTTATAAATTTACACCTAGTATTTTAGAAGCTTATCTTTATTAAATATTGATGCTAGAGAAATACAGTTTAGAGTGGTGAATGGATATGACACAAACTAACGAACTAACCGTTTTGGAACATTTAGAAGAATTAAGAAAAAGGTTAGTCATCGTTACAATAACCTTTGTCGTATCGCTAGGTATTGGATTTTGGTTTGCTCCCAATATACTGAATATTATGAAAGGACAACCTACTGCGATAGGTGTGGATTGGAACCTTTTTGGATATACAGATGGAATCATGATTTATTTAAAATGTGCTTTTATATTATCTCTATTAATTACTCTTCCTATTGCTTTACTTCAAATATGGTTATTTCTGAAACCAGGGTTAACTGAAAAAGAAGCAAAAAGTACATTAGTCTATGTTCCGGTATCATTTCTATTATTTTTGTTAGGGTTAAGTTTTAGTTACTTTATCTTATTTCCATTAATGTTAAACTTTTTATCCTCTATTAACCAATCAATAGGGGCAGTTGAAACATACGGAATCAATCAATACTTTTCTTTATTATTTAATTTAACCATCCCAGTAGGAGCGGTCTTTGAACTACCGGTTGTCATCTTATTTTTAACAAAACTAGGAATAGTAACTCCTACGAAACTAAGAAAAATGAGAAAGGTATCATATTTTATTCTAATTGTTGTTGGAGTATCAATTTCTCCACCCGATTTTATCTCAGATTTTTTAATAATTGTTCCATTGCTATTACTGTTTGAAATAAGTATCTGGGTATCTAGTTGGTCATTGAAAAGACAACAAGCAAATGAAGAATCAATAAATAAGGAAGTTTTAAATTAAAGAATTGATTGGAAAAGCTCATAAAAAAATTAGGGGGAATTGGGATGCCGAATATAGGAGTTCCGGGATTAATCATTATATTAGTAATCGCACTAATCGTTTTTGGACCAAAAAAGCTACCACAATTAGGAAGAGCGGTTGGAGAAACATTACGAGAATTTAAGACTTC
The DNA here is from genome assembly GCF_900220965.1 of Ureibacillus acetophenoni. GTDB lineage: Bacteria > Bacillota > Bacilli > Bacillales_A > Planococcaceae > Ureibacillus > Ureibacillus acetophenoni. Next base: position 24,334 of record NZ_OBQC01000020.1, read on the forward strand.
TACAAAAAGCGTTGTAGATGAAGTGACAGATGAATTTAAAATAGAAGAAACATCGGATTCAAAAAAAGAAAAACAACGAATGTATAGAAAGAGGATAAGAAAGGAGACAGGGAATGAATCAGTATCAAAGAGAAGAACTTAACTTAATTTCACAATCACTCTTAAGCATTTTACTTATTTCAATCTTTGCTTATTGTATATCCTTCATTTCAAACACATTTCCTTGGCAGTCATTATTAGGTTTTGGCATCGGTTTATCAATTATCGTGATTTGTTGGATTGGGAGAAGAAGCTACGTTTTCATTTCATTTTTATTATTGTATACAGTTGTTTATTCGATAGCTTATAATTTTTCAGCATTTTTTTCAGTACATTAAAAAGCAGATAGAAATAAGAAAGTAAATTTATGGTCAGTCAATTCAAACTGGCCTTTTTTTATTTTCTAATTTTCTTAGTATTAATTGTTATAGATGGACCGCATTTCACCTTCTGAAAACATGACATGCTATAATATTCCTTGAAAACTTTGTAGATAAAATTTGATATATACAATTTATATTACTTAAGATGCATGCTAGAAATGGAGAACTACTATGGTTAAAAAATTAAACGGAGAATCACTCGACCTTACAAAACAAAATATCGAACGTTTAAAAGAACTATTTCCAGAAGTCATATCGGACGGCCATAAAATAGATTTTAATCGATTAAAAGCGATTCTAGGTGAAAGTGTTGAAGATCAGCATGATCGCTATCAGTTTACTTGGCATGGAAAAAAACAAACAATCGTTGGTGCTCAAAAGCCATCAAAAGGTACACTCCGACCGCTTCCAGAAAAAAGTAAAAACTTTGATACAACTGAAAATCTTTATATTGAAGGGGATAATTTAGAAGTATTAAAGCTATTACAAAAATCCTACAATGGCAAGATTAAAATGATATATATTGATCCGCCATACAATACAGGTAAAGATTTTGTATATAAAGATAACTTTGTTGATGGGGTGCAAAATTACTTAGAACTAACCGGACAGTTGGACTCTGAAGGTAATATACTTTCTACAAATACGGAACGAAATGGCCGATTCCATACGGATTGGCTTAATATGATGTATTCAAGATTGAAATTAGCAAGGAATTTATTAACAGAAGATGGAGTTATTTTCATCAGTATCGATGATCATGAGCAAAGTCGTTTAAAATTTATTTGTGATGAAATCTTCGGAGAATCCAATTTTGTTTCAAACTTTATTTGGTACGGTGGAAGAAAAAATGACTCCAAATTGATATCTAATTCCCATGAATATATTTTGATCTATGTAAAAAATAGTAACTATTTAACGGAAAATAAAATCCTTTGGCGAGAACAAAAGCAAGGCTTGGACAAAATCTATGTTGCTGCGAAGGAGTTCTATGAAACATATGGGGAAGAAGAAGGATCCAAACGATTAAAACAGTGGTTCCAACGGTTATCACCAGATGATCCTGCATTAGCAAATAAACATTACGCAAATGTGGACGAGCATGGTCCTTATTATAAAGATAATATTTCTTGGCCTGGTGGGGGTGGCCCTGTATATGATGTCATTCACCCAATAACGAAAAAACTAGTGAAAATCCCTTCAAGAGGTTGGTTATTTAAAGAGGAGCGAATGTTAGAGCTGATTGCAGACGGAAGAGTTGCATTTGGTCCAGATGAAAACGGAGTTCCTACTTACAAACGTTACTTAAAAGAAACAGAAACACAAGTTCCACTAAGCGTTCTATATAACGATAATCGTGGTGCAATGAAACGTTTAAGGGATTTGTTTGAGGGGAAAACCTACTTTGATTTTCCTAAAGATGAAAAAGTCATCCAGAAGTTAATTAAAATAATCCCAATGAATGAAAACGATATCGTATTGGATTTTTTCTCAGGTTCTGCAACAACAGCCCAAGCAGTGATGCAGGCAAACGCAGAGGATGGATTGAATCGAAAATTTATCCTCGTTCAATTGCCTGAACAACTGGATGAAAATTCAGTTGCTTTCAAAGATGGTTACGAGACTATTTGTGATATTGGAGAAGAGCGGATTCGTAGAGCTGGTGACCTGATTAAACATGAGTTAGTTGAAATGCAAAAGGCCGGTCGTAATGTGATTGAACCTGAAAGTTTAGATATTGGTTTTAAAGTATTAAAACTGGATACATCAAACATTCGCGAATGGAATACAGACTTTGAAAATATTGAAAAAACTTTAGATTTATTCGAAACGCCATTTATTGATGGCCGTACGGAAATGGATATCGTATTTGAAATATTGATTAAATTCGGTTTGAAGTTAACGGTTCCAATTAATACATTCAACGTCGACGAAAGAAACGTTTACGATGTAGCACATGGCAATTTATTTATTTGTTTAGCCGCCAAAATTGATACAAACATTGCAAAAGCGATCATCGAAAAACGAGATGAATATGAAAACGAAACAAGTAGCGTTGTATTAAGTGATGCGGGGTTCGGTGGAAATGATTCGGAAAAATTGAATTGTATCGAGCTGTTGAAGGAAGCAGGCTATCCTGAAGATAATCTGTTGACGATATAGAGGTGATAAGAATGAAAATACAATTTAAAGAACTAGATTATCAAGACATGGCGATTAAATCCATACTCAACGTATTTGACGGACAGGGAATTCGTAAATCCGAATTCACTATTATGGAACAAGATTCACAAGGGAAATTATTTGGGGATCAAGGGATTGGAAATAAAATTGATATATCGGCAAGTAAACTACTACAAAATGTCCAACAAATTCAAATAGAACAAGGGATTCCGATTTCCGAATCTATCCCAATGCCTTTTCCTCAATTTAATATTGAAATGGAAACAGGAACTGGAAAAACGTTTGTCTATTTAAAATCCATTCTTGAATTGAACAGAAATTACGGATTTACGAAGTTTATTATTGTTGTTCCATCTGTTGCCATTAAAGAAGGGGTTATGAAGTCAATTAGTATGACGAAGGATTACTTTAAAACACAAATGCAAGGCATCGTTTACCGCGCATTTATGTATGATAGTAAAAACTTAAACAATGTACAAGCATTTGCTACGAATGATGATATTGAAATAATGATCATTAATATTCAGTCCTTTAATAGTAACGATAATATTTTCAACAGAACAGATATGGATTCGCTTTTTGGTATTTCTCCAAAACAGTTAGTAAGTGAAACGAATCCAATTGTCATTATCGATGAACCCCAAAGTGTTGATAATACAGAGAATGCTCAACAAGCGATTGCTGCTTTAAATCCATCAATAGTTTTTCGCTTTTCTGCAACACATAAAAATAAAAGCTATCCTTTAATTTATAAACTAGGTCCTGTAGAAGCCTATCAACAAAAATTAGTAAAGCAAATTGAAGTAGCAGGAATAAAAAAAGCCATTGATGCGAATGAAGTCTACATTAAATTAATTGGAATAAAAGCAACAAAATCGAGCATTACTGCAACAGTTGAAATGTATGTGAAAAATAAAACAACGATCGAGAAAAAAGAAATTAAGCTTAAAAAAGACGATGATGTTTATCTAAAATCGAAACGCATTGCTGCATATGAAACGGTAGGTTTTGTGAAGGACATATCAGCTGAACCCGGAAATGAATATATTGAGTTTTCAGGAGAGCCTTCAATCATTCGACTTAGTCAAGCATTAGAAAATGATTTACAAATGAAACGTGCGCAAATTAGAAAGACCATTGAAGAGCATCTAAATAAGGAACTGAAACTTAATCCAATAGGCGTAAAAGTGTTAAGTCTATTCTTTATTGATAATGTTGCAAATTATAGACAATATGAAGGTGAAAATAACCGAGTACCAGGGGCTTATGCAAAAATTTTTGAAGAAGAGTATGCGAATCTAATTCGCTCTGAAAAATATAAAGCATTACGTGACCGCCATGTCCCTGTAACAGAAGTACACGATGGCTATTTTTCTGTTGATGGGAAAGGCAAAGTAAAAAATACGAGTGGTACTAGCCAATCGGACGAAAATACTTATCAAATTATTATGAAAGATAAAGAAGACTTACTCACTTTCTATGATGAAGAAAAAGGGAATGTCAAAAAAGCAAATAAACTACGCTTCATTTTCTCTCATTCAGCATTAAAAGAAGGTTGGGACAATCCAAACGTCTTTCAAATTTGTACATTAATCGAATCAAAAGATACGATTACAAAACGCCAGAAAATAGGGCGTGGCTTACGGATTGCTGTAAACCAAAACGGTGAACGTGTGCCAGGATTTGAAGTGAATACGCTTACGATTATGGCTAATGAAAGCTATGAGGAATTTTCATCTGGTTTACAACAAGAATACGAAGAAGAAGGCGTTGAGTTTGGTATTTTTTCTGACGATATTTTTAGTTCACTAGTTATTGATATTGATCCAGAAACAGGTTACAAAACACCACTAGGTCACGAAAAGTCCAGGGAACTAGTTAGTTTCTTAAAAGAACAAAATTACTTAGATTCGAAAAATAAAGGAACACCAAATCTAGCGAAAGCTATTAAAGAAGGTACATTTGATATACCTGAAAGCTTCAAGGGAATTGCTGAAAATATTAAAGAAAAAATTACAGCTGCCATTCAAGAAAAATTCAATGTCGATAAAATTGAAATTAAAGATCATCACAACAAAGTTCCAGTTAAGTTAAATAAAGAAGCTTTATCAGGGCCATTTTTAGAGCTTTGGGAGCGGATAAAATATAAAACTACTTATTCTATTGAAATGGATTCACAATTATTTATAGAGCAAGCGGCCAAAAAATTAGCTGAAGAACTCGAAGTACGAATTGCAAGGCTTGAATATGAGCGTCATCTTCTTGAAACAACAGGCGGTGGTATTATGACAATAAAAGAAGAACAAACGACATTAGAAGCAAGTTCCCAACAGTACAAAAAGGCACCAGATCTTTTAACTTATTTACAAAACGAAACGAAGTTAACGCGCAAAACGCTTATTGCAGTGCTGAAACAAAGTGGAACATTACGTGATTTTAAGCGAAACCCTCAAAGTTATATGATGGAAGTAGCACGAATTCTAAATGCTGCTAAACGACTTGCTATTGTAGACGGTATTAAATATGAAAAATTATCAAGTGGTGAAGTTTATGAACAGACTTTATTTTTACAAGAAGAAGTAGAGAGTTACACTGACTCTATCGTACCTGTTCAAAACAATCGTTCCCCATATGATCATGTAGTAGTGGATTCAGCAGTGGAACGTGAATTTGCACAAGCATGTGAGAAAGATGAAAACGTTAAGTTCTACATTAAACTACCGCAAAAATTTAAGATTAAAACACCATTAGGTACTTATAATCCCGATTGGGCATTATCGTTACAGCAAGATGGTAATGAAAAGTTATACTTTATTGTTGAAACAAAGGGAAGTACCTCAGCAGAAGATTTACGCCCTACAGAATTAGCAAAAATACGTTGTGGAGAAAAACATTTTGCGGCACTTGATACGGGTATTACATTTAAGAAAGCATCAGAGCATCAGGCAATTTATTCTTAAAGTTGTAGGGAAAATCCACTTGAAAGTATTGTTAAGTGAAGTAAGGAGCAATTAATAATGAATAAATTACAGGGTGAGTCGCTAAATATTACAAAACAAAATATAAATCGTTTAAAGGAATTATTTCCTGAGGTCATTACAGAAGGGGATAAAATCGATTTTGAACAGTTAAAAACAGTTCTTGGTCAAGTTTTAGAAGATCAACATGAACGCTACCAATTTACTTGGAGTGGAAAAAAACAAGCGATTTTAGGTGCCCAAAAACCTTCAAAAGGTACTTTGCGTCCTCTAATAGATAGAAGTAAAAACTTTCATCAAACAGAAAATCTTTATATAGAAGGGGATAACTTAGAAGTTTTAAAGCTTCTGCAAAAGTCCTATAACGGTAAAATTAAAGTCATTTATATAGATCCGCCTTATAACACAGGGAAAGACTTCGTTTATAAAGATAATTTCGCAAATGGCGTTCAAAATTACCTTGAATTAACAGGCCAAGTCGATGCGGAAGGAAACCAACTTTCAACGAATACAGAAAGTAATGGTCGTTTTCATACAGATTGGTTAAACATGATGTATCCACGATTGAAATTAGCGCGGAATTTGCTTACGGATGACGGGGTTATTTTTATCAGTATCGATGATAGTGAACAAGAAAAATTGAAAATGATTTGTAATGAAATTTTCGGAGAACAAAATTTCCTTGCTCAAGTTATATGGGAAAGGGCATACTCACCGGTAAATTTAAAAAAGAATTTTTCTGAGAGTCATGATTTCATTTTAGTCTATGGAAAAAATATTCATGGTCTTGAATCGAATGGATTGAAACGAACTCAAGCTGCAAATGACAGATATAGTAATCCAGATAATGATCCTAGGGGGTTATGGAAATCTTCGGATTTATCAGTAGGTCCGGCGATTGAGAAAAACATTTATGAAATTACAACGCCAAGTGGCAGAAAAGTGATGCCCCCAAGTGGTTATAGTTGGCGACTTAACAAAGAAAAATTTGAAGAGTATGTTAATGATAATCGTATCTGGTTTGGTCCAGATGGAAATAACGTACCTTCTATTAAAAGATTTTTATCTGAGGTTAAAGATACGATTACTCCAATGACAATTTGGAAGTACCAAGATGTGGGACATTCCCAAAGTGCAAGTCAAAGCTTAAAAAAGTTATTTCATGATAAAGCATATTTCACTTATCCAAAGCCGGTGGAATTGGTTAAACGTGTCATCGAATTATACTCGAATCCGGATTCAATTATTCTTGATTTCTTTTCTGGATCTGCAACAACGGCTCATGCAACAATGCAGTTAAATGCAGAAGACGGAGGAAATCGTAAATTTATTTTAGTTCAACTTCCCGAAAAGTTGGATGAAAACTCGGAAGCTTTTAAAGATGGCTTTGAAACGATTTGTGATATCGGTGAAGAACGAATTCGACGTGCTGGTGAGAAGATTAAAGAAGATTTGGATGAAACAAAATTAAATGTGCTAGATACTGGCTTTAAAGTATTCCAACTAGATTCATCGAATATTCGAGAGTGGGATGTTGATTTTGATTCATTAGAAGATCGATTAGATTTATTTGAAACACCGTTTATCGAAAGTAGAACCCAATTAGATATTGTGTATGAGATAATGTTAAAACAAGGTTTAGAATTAACAGATTCAATCGATTGCTTTTTAGTAAAAGGTATGACTGTTTATGATATTGGCAATGGAACCTTATTTATTTGTTTAGAAGATAAAATAAACGTAAACATTGCCAATGCAATTATTGAAAAATGGAATCATTATGGTCGTGAAACAAGTAGTGTTGTCCTTAGTGATGCTGGATTTGCAGGGAATGACACAGAAAAATTGAATTGTATCGAATTGTTAAAAGGTGCCGGATATCCAGAAGAAAATATACTTACAATTTAATAAAAAATAAGTCGTGGTTAACATCAAAATTAATATTTGCAATTTTATAATTTTATGCTAATATTTGGTTATCACGATTAGGTCTTGTAGCTCAGCTGGGAGAGCATCACGTCGACAACGTGGGGGTCGCAGGTTCGAGCCCTGTCGAGACCATACTGTAATCGAAAGCTTGAAACCCTTATTTATCAAGGGTTTTCGGCTTTTCTATTTTCTTAACTTAATCTGATTTTTAATCGTTACTTGATCCGTGGCATCAATTTGGCATCATTCATCATTTTTATTAAAAAGTGTATCATCCAAACGATTTGCGGCTTCCTGCTGCATAGTTGGTAAGATATGACCATAGGTGTCCATTGTAATATTAATTTTACTGTGACCTAAGCGTTCAGAGATCAACTTAACTGGTTCATTTTGTGATATCATTAGTGCTACATGTGTATGTCTTAAATCATGGAATCGAATATCTGGTACACCGGCTTTCTTTACTAATCTTTTAAAACTTCTATTTACGTTTCTTGGAGAGAGGGGTGTACCTTTTGATGTACAGTTAATTACATCCAGATCTCCATAAAATATCTCTAATTCTTCCATACGACTTTCAACGATTTGTTTATGTTTCTTCAATTCCTCAACTGTTTTATCAGAAATTGCAATTGTTCTAGTACTTTTTAATGTTTTCGTACCCATTTTGATTCTTCCTGTATTATCAACAGTCTGATAAATCGATAGAACTTGATCATCAAAATTAACATCTTTCCAACGTAGTCCTAAAATTTCACCGCGTCTTAGCCCAGTCATTATAGCCAAGAAAAAAACCATATATAAAGGGTCATCTTTTGCAGTCTTTAAAAAACTTAGAATATGGTCCACATTCCAAAACTTCATTTCTTTTGGGTGTTTTGTTGGTTTCTTAACCTTAGTAGCAGCATTTTCTCTTATTAATCCCTCATTGACTGCTGAATTAAGACATGTTGTCAAGATACCAAGGATTCTAATAATAGTTGGAACTTTTAATTCCTTTTCATATAAATTTTTAATGAAACCCTGTATGTGTTGAGTTTTAATTTTTGAAATAATCACATTTCCTAAGAATGGATTAATGTGATTATTAATAACCCCTTCATACAATCGGAATGTTTGGTCTGCATAAGTATACTCATTTGCTCTTAACCATTTTGTAATATAATCACTTAGCTGTATCTTACTTGGAATAATTAATGTTCCTTTAAATAAATCGTTTTTGAATTCAGTTAATATTTTTTCTGCTTCTTTTTTTGTCTTAAATCCTCTTTTTCTAAATTGAGTACGTAAGCCATAGTCATTAGTATAACTATAAGCTATATAGTAAGTACCTCTTTCTTTGTCCACATAAATTGACATTGACAATTATCCTTTCTAATGCCAACCCCAGTTTATTGTTACCGACAATAACATTATACAATATTTTTATTAATCTATTGATATTTTAAATTCAAATACTGGTTGGCAATGTTTGTATTATTCATGATGTTTTAGGAATTTGATCTTCTTTCAAAGTAGAATTGATATAATTAATAACTTCATTTCTTTGTTCTACGTTTAACTTAGATAGGCCAGTACTGATTACATCACAAAAAAACATGAAGTCTTCCTTATTACTAGTGATCAGTAAATCTAAATTTGAAATAACAGGCTGTGCCCTTGTATAATCGCTCTCTATAAATTTACATAGTGCTGAGCATATTTTCTCAAATTTCATTTTGCTTTCTTCAATTCCATCGTCTAACCAAGGTAATATATCTGTTGAATAAACCTCATTAACGTCATCCTGTTGCGTTTTAAATGTATCAGGTGGCTTAGTACCATTTGTTGCAATTAATGATTCTGCAACGTCTTGAGGGACATTGAGACAATCAATTAATTTCTTTGTTACATAATAATTTGGCTTTTTTATTGAACCTCTTTCAAGTTGAGCCACATAAGTATCAGTCATCCCAATCCTTCTTGATAACTCTCTAGAACCAATTCCGAGTTTTTCTCTGTAACGTTTAATAATATCTCCGAACTGATTAATAATCATCATTTACCACCTCCTTAATCATCACTTTTGACAAATCATTAGGTTTTTATTCTTTTTATGACCAATCTTTAAGAGTTCTTTATCTAAATGATTTTTAATGTGATGAATATTAATCAAAAGTATTAATCATAATAATGTTGATTTAATCATCAATAGTAAATGGAGGAATTATATGACTAACAAGTATGAAGACTTACCAGATGTATTGACAGTCGATCAAGTTCGCTTGTTTTTAGGAATAGGGCGTACCCAAGCGTATGAATTGGTTCATACTGAGCTTAAACATATCAATATTGGTCGAAGAATCTTAGTTCCAAAAAGTGCTCTTCTTAAGCTTCTTGAAGGGGAAGAAAACGTAAATTGATTATTAAAGTGTGTGTTTTAAATAAGAACGGGGAATTAGTTAAAGATAGGTTCGTACTAGTTAGCAGGTAATTCATATTTGAATTTGTACCTGCTTTTTTCATTTTAATACCTTCTATATTGTAAATTAGAAAATCACCAATAATGTATGATCTATTATCCTAACTGTAAAATTATGATTTAATATAAGTAAACAAAGAAGGGGTTATAATGATGCAAATTGCTAAAACACATCATATTCAAATTGATTGGGAAGGACCTTATAAATTAGATGAACTACATACTTTGCAAAACGAAGAAACTGATTATGGAATTTATCAAATTTATGGAAAGCATCAAATATACGGGAGTGATGTACTTTTGTATATTGGAAAAGCCGATCAACAAACTGTTGGAAAGAGGATTTTACAAGAAGGTTGGGAGTATGTAAATGATTCTAATAATATCAAAATTTACATTGGAAGATTACATGGACGACAAACTCCAACTAATGATGAATGGTCTAGAGAAATCGACTTAGCTGAAAGTTTATTAATTTATGTACATAAACCAGCATTTAATTCGAAAAGCATCGCATCAGTTTCAGACACGGAACTTCAGGACATACATATTTTGAATTGGGGTAATCATCGAGACCTTTTACCTGAAGTTTCAGGATTGAGGTGGACTAGTAAATTAGATGATATGAATTACGAAGTGTATAAATTTATTGGGTATGAAGAAATTAGAAAACCTATTGAGGGGTATGAAGGATACTATGAAATATCTGAAACAGGTAAAATATATTCAGTGAAAAGCCAAAGATTCATGGCAAGAAGTGACGATGAATATGGTTTCCATATTGTGAAGTTATCTAAAAATGGAATCTCAAAGAATTATAATGTTTATAAATTATGGAAAGAGGAATTTCCTAATCTATCTGAATCAATGTTTAAAGGGGCAAAGGAACGAATTTATTAAATAAAGACAAAAACTATTAGTACAATATTAAATAATCTTGAGTATTGCTCAAACGTTTTAATTTAGAATAGTAATTAAGATTGTGAATAATTGCACTTAAACAAACGGCACAAACAAGAGGAGCAGAATGGGATACACCTCACAAATGGTCTGCTATGCACGAGATACCGTATATCTACTCAGGGGCAATTAGTGATAATGATATTAAAGAAATTAATGCTGGAGGAGAAAAAGCAAAGATTATTGATGTAGAAGGAAACAAAAGGTTTTGGTATGCTATCAGCCCTGCTAAAGAAGTTCAAGTAAAGTTTGTTAGAAAAGATGGTACTGAGGAAATAGTAGAATCCATGGATGCAGAAATGCTCAAAGATTGGAAAAAATAACAGTTGTTATTAAACTACCATGTAAGAACGATATTTTCTTACATTTTCTGTGGTAAATTTCTAATTCATGGATGGTAACGGAGGGCGTTTCTTTAAGAAGGAGAAATGCCTGTTCTTTTTGAAGTAAAGAAGGCAGAAGAGTCGAATAAGGGACATAAAAAACGTTCTTTAAAAGGAGAATTATTAAGCATAAGCAATTTATAGAAGCACCTGTGATTGTGTGCTTTGACCTTGCAAGAAACGTAGATATACATACTAAAACTACTACTAAAACTAAGGAAAAAGCTATTGGTGGGGTTACACAGGGGTTATTAGAAGAGGGCGATACTGTTACTTGGGAAGCCACGCATTTTGGTATTAAACAAAGGCTAACGGCTAAAGTAACTCATATGGAAAAGCCTACTTTGTTTGTTGATATTATGGTAAAAGGGGCATTTAGTTCTTTTACTCACACACATCAATTTATAGAAGAAAAGGGTGGAACTCTAATGATTGATACATTTGAGTATAAATCACCTTTTGGTTCTATTGGTATGATTGCTGACAAATTATTTTTGGAAAAGTATATGACAGAATTTATAATTTCTCGTGCAAAAGAACAAAAAAAAGAACTAAAAAGGATTGCAGAAAGTGCAAAATAACTTATTAAACTTACGAATGTAATAATTAAAGATCATAAGGTTACTTTTGCAGTTCTTCTTCAACTATCGGGCAATTAAGTTGAAAAAGGATTCTTGATAAAAGTAGTATTTTGTTAGTTATATTGGATCAAGAGAGTATATAACGGAGTATATTCTCCATCCTAAATAAACACATCAATCCTGTGATTAATGTGTTTATTTAGTTATGGGATGGTGGTAATTTTGAGTTTCTTAAAAAAAATCTCTTATTTGTTAGTTATTTTTTTAGTTCTTGTAAATTTGTTTGATCATGAAGCAGTCGCTTCTGATGGTGAAGTTACGCTAAAAGAAGCAATTAACATTGGATTGCAGAGAGCAAAAGAATGGAATGAAAAAGCAACGCTCACAAGTATAAACAGTGTAGATGAAACGATGGGTGGGTCGAGAGGAGAAAAAGGGAAACGCTTTAATTGGTTTATGATATTTATAGTTCCAGGTACAGAAGATTATGTTCTGATTGGTATCTCAGATAAGAAAATTACCGTTTTTAGACCAAGTAAGCAAACTCCAGATCCAACAATACCCCTCGATGAGATTAAGTTCGATAGCTCTGATGTTCTCCAAATAGCAAAAGATAAATACGGACTAAAGCAAGGCAAAGATTGGGCAACAGGATATCATTTTATGCTTGATAGTATCGATGGTAAGCCTATTCTAACTGTGGTTGGAAATGACTATGACAACCGCTTTACTCGAATTTCATTCAATGCCCAAAACGGTGAAGTAGTCAGTGCCATTCATAAATTACCCTACGGTGGAGGATTAATATCTAGACGTAATGGCACTGATAACCTAACAAAAAAAGGGATGGCAATTACGGGAGTTGTCGCTGGAAAAAACTATTTAGTTGTATGGGGAGATAGAAAGCCAACTCAATTTAGTACAACCAAGCAACCTTTTGTTGAATGGAGCGAGAACAATGGAGAAACATGGACAGAGCTCCAAACAAATAATTATGTAACACATACGTGGTTTGATAGGAACAATCAATTATACGTAGCTACGGATAAAGAATTATGGGCAGGTATTACTTCAAAAGGTAAAGGCACTAAAATTCTCTCATTAGAACAGATTATTGAGAACATCGACTATTCAATTAACAACAATATTGCTGTGATATCGAATGAAAATATTTACTATACAATCAATCAAGGGGAGAGTTGGGAACAAGCTATTGTTCCTAAACCACTTTATGTGGTTCAAATATCGGACAATGGTGATTTGGTAGGGTTAACAGAAGAAAGAAAGATATTACAAATGACAAATGGTGGATGGAATGAGATAACCATGCCGAATAGTAATGAAGTACCTTATGACATGAAAGTAATTAATAATGAGCTATTCATTACCACACAAAGTGGAATTTATAACCGAGATCTTCAAGAGGAAAATTGGAGAAAAATTAAAGTTGATGAAGTTTTAGTTAAATTTATTAAAAAAGGTGAGAAATTATTCGGATATGCAGATAGAGGTGAAGCTATTTATTCCATCAACACTAAAGATGAAAGAAAACTTGAAAAAGTGTTTGATGCGGGGGATTCCATAGTTATGGATGTGGATATCATGGGCGATACATTATGGATTGCAACCATACCAAATTATTCGTGGGAGGAAATGAAAATACACAAAGGACAATAAAATTCCAAGTAAATCTAAGGTATATTATGAAACATCTCACTTACTAATAGGGGCATTAGTTCAATAAGAAAAAATTAAACTTTATAATATAAAGAAGTAGATAATTACTCAAACAGATAACCGTTATTTTGATTAATCTTTATTCAAAATAATGGTTTTATATTTTATTGTGTTTATGGATTGACAGGTGTTTTTTTATAAACCTTTGTACCAATTAGTAGAGATATAACATTCTACTTTTAAGTTTGGATGTCAAGATTCAATTGACCATGTAAGGTTTATTGAACTGGTACATTACTTGTTATACCAATTAGATAGGGAAGATAAGATGACTGAGAGGGGATTATTACCTTTTTTCATATTCCTATTGAAAAGCACCCTTGTATAAGAGTGCTCAAAAAATACATTTCATTTTAGAGTTTTTTTGAGATTCTCTATATCTAGTTGCATTAACTTTCTTACAGTTTGCTCAGATTCAATCGAATTAATGTCGTAATCATTTATTATTGTGTTTTTAATACTATTTACTATTCCCCAGAAATAAGATTGGTTATTAGATTCTAATGTTGGGAAGGCCTTCTCAGTTTCTTCTATTGCTAGTTCTTCGATTCGTTCATTAGTCATCTGAATATCTCCTTTTAAAAAAGTGATAATTACATTTCTATAATATTCTTATAAAACTGACTTAATACTATTTTATCTATGAAATTAAAACACAATAATAACACTGCTTATGCTAGGTTTAAAATCTAATTACAATTAACTACTCTTGCATTGAGTTGTAAGCTGATAGCAGGGTATTGAAGTAAAATATATTCACTCTCACTAGGGGTGCATTGTAATTAAAATATTATTGGAATGTTGAATAGAACTTCTAAGCACTTAGTCAATTTAAGTTTGTATCATTAATTAATTGCTCTACCAGCTTAATAATATCACTTGGAGCAATCTCTAACACATTGGCAATCTTAAAAATTGTAGAAAGCGTTGGCTGTCGTTGTGCTCGTTCTAAAAGTCCTATGTATGTCCTATCTAAATCACATTTTAATGCTAATTCTTCTTGAGAAAGATGGGCATCTGTATTTCGCAAGTAAAAATTGAGCCATTTATTAATTAAAAACTGAGCCACTTAAACCGAACTATTTTCTAGCCATTCTTTTGTATCTAATATTC